>DATLKF010000043.1:0-49772 GCA_035538515.1 Gemmatimonadales bacterium | reverse complement strand
CACGGTACTCAATCTAAGGTCGTCGCGGCACTGATGAATGCGCCGACCTAATTCGTGCTCCAATCGATACGTCGGGACGGCAAGATCCGCCCTTCCCCCGTGTGCTAACGCCGCGAGGGCCGCAGCCTAAGACGCCCGCAGCCTAAGACGCAGCATGAAGCGTCTCAGGCACGTGTGGTCAGGGAAGCATGTCGGCCGGGCTACGGACACCCAGGCCGCCCCGGTTCAGGACATGGGTGTAAATCATCGTCGTGCGGACGTCATGATGCCCCAGGAGCTCCTGAACGGTCCGAATGTCGTAGCCGGACTCGAGGAGATGGGTCGCAAATGAGTGCCGTAAGGTGTGACAGGTCGCGCGCTTGGCGATCCCGGCCCGCTGCACCGCCTCGCGCACCGCTCGCTGAATCGCCGAAGGATGCACATGATGCCGCCGCCGCTCTCCGGTCGCGGGGTCAGGATGCGTGCGCGCCGCCGGGAACACCCACTGCCACGCCCACTCGGCGGCCGCGCCAGACGCCTTGCGCTCGAATGCACCCGGTAACGCGACACGACCGCCTCCCAACCCCACGTCCCGCGAATGCCGCGCCCGCCAGCGTGCCAAATGCTCTTCCAAATCGGCTCGCACCGCGACCGCTAGCGTGGTGACACGGTCGCCCCCGCCCTTCCCCTGTCGCACACGGATCTCGCCCCGCCCGAAATCGACGTCCTTCACCCGCAACCGCAAACACTCGAGCAGCCGTAATCCTGAGCCATACAGGAGCAGCGCCACGAGCTTCGGCACCCCACGCAGCTGCCGCACTACGGCGCCGACCTCGGCGCGCGTCAGCACCACCGGCAACCGTTGGGTCTCCTTGGCATGCACGATCCCGTCCGGCGAGAGCACTAAGCGGCGGCCCAACACTGCCTCGTACAGAAACAGCAACGCGGCGACGGCCTGGTTCTGCGTCGACGCGCTGACCCCACCGTGCTCGGCGAGATGATCGAGAAACGCCCGGACGTGAGCCTCGCCCAGTCCGTCGGGATGGCGGCGGCCGTGGAACACAACGAACCGCTTCACCCACCCGACATACGACTGCTCCGTGCGCGGGCTGTAATGCCGCGCACGCACCGCCGCGCGCAACCGCCCCAAGAGAGTTCGCGGACGCGGGGCCTCAGTCGCCAGCGTGGACATACCCCCACGGTAGCGGAACCCGCGGGGAATGACAAAGGGCGAAAAAATGCGCACAGTCCCTGCCTCAACACGCACCGGCCGGTGCGAGTGACCATCGCCCGCGAGGCAGGACCAAGGAAACGGCTTCCGGACGCGCTCAAGTCGCCGGGATTCGGGGGACGCGGGCGCGGCGGAGGAAGAGAGCCATGAGCGTCCTGGGTTCGGTTGCGGACTGCTGTTCAACGCCAGCTGCGCAACGCCCGTATGCACAGGAGCCGCTAGCCCGCAGACCCATTTCTCTGGCCGTCACTGGAGGAAACACGTGAAACTCACGACGCGAATCGCCGTCACCACGTTGATACTGGCCGGCGGCGTCGGACGCGGAACGGCCACCGCACAGCGACCCGATATCTCGGGCCGCTGGACATTCAACGCCAGCCAAAGCGACAAGCCGCGCGACATGATGCAAGGAGACACCGCCGGCGGTGAGCAGCGGGGGGAGGGACGGCGGGGTGGTTTCGGAGGCGCCCAGAGCGACTCGACCGTGACGCTCACGCCCGAGTCAGACTCCGCGCTCGTGCTCTCCAGCGACGGCCGCAAGATCAAACAGAAGGTGGACGGCGGCGGGGACATCGAGATCAAGGGCCGGTGGCAAGGCAACGACTTCGTCGTCGAGCGCAAGGTGTCGGGTGCCGGGAAGGTGACCGAGGACTACCTCCTGTCCCAAGACAAGAAGCAGCTGTTCGTCATCGTCAACGTCCAGGGACCGCGGGGACGCGATATCGAATTCCGCCGCGTGTACGACGCAACGACATCATGAGGGCCGATAGACGCCCCACACGGCACGCAACACGTCGCTGATCTCGCCCACCGTCGCGCGGGCCCGCACAGCCTCCAGGATGGGCTCCATGAGCGGTGCGGCGGGATCGGTCGCCGCGGCTTTCAGTGCGCCTAGCGCACGCGTCACTCCTTCCGCATCTCGCATCCCGCGTCGTTCGGCGACTCTCCGCCGCTGCGCCGCCGCCAACGCCGTGTAGTCGGGCGCCGGAATCGACGCCATCGGCTGATCGTCCTCGTACTGGTTCACCCCCACCACCACCTTCTCCGCCCGCTCGATCGCCCGCTGCTCGGCATACGCGCTGCGCGCGATCGCGTCCTGGAACACGCCCTGCTCGATCGCCTTGGCTGCCCCCCCCCCGGCGCGCTCGATCTCGCCTAGCAGCTCCCGCGCCTCGCGCTCTACTCGATCGGTCAACGCCTCGACGTACCAGCTGCCAGCCGCGGGATCGACTGTTTCCGGCACCCCGGTCTCGTGCGCCAGGATCTGCTGAGTGCGGAGGGCCAACGTCGCGCTCTGCGCCGTGGGCAACGCCAACGCCTCGTCATACGCGTTGGTGTGCAACGACTGAGTGCCGCCCAACACGGCGGCGAGCGCCTGAATCGCCACCCGCACCACGTTGTTCTTGGGCTGCTGCGCCGTGAGGGTCGAGCCCCCGGTCTGAGTGTGAAACCGCAAGCGACACGCTGCGTCGCTCGCCTGGAACCGCTCCTTCATGAGGCGCGCCCACAACCGCCGGGCGGCCCGAAACTTGGCGACCTCTTCGAACAGATCGGTGAAGGCGGCAAAGAAGAAAGTGAGCCGCGGCGCGAACTGGTTTACGTCCAACCCAATCGCCACCGCGCGGCGGACGTACTCGAGGCCATTCGCGAAAGTGAACGCCACCTCCTGCGCCGCCGTCGCCCCCGCTTCCCGCATGTGGTACCCGGACACCGAAATCGGATTGAAGCTCATCCGCTCCGCGGACACGAAGCGGCACACGTCGAGCGCCAGCCGCAGCGACGGCTCGATCGGATAGATGTAGGTGCCGCGCGCGATGAACTCCTTGAGGATGTCATTCTGTACCGTCCCCTGAAGCTTGACGCGGGCCACGCCCTGCTCTTCCCCCACCACGATGTACATCGCGAGCAGGATTGGCGCCGTGGCGTTGATAGTCATCGACGTAGACACGCGATCGAGCGGGATCGCCTGGAACAGCCGCGCGAGATCGTCCACGGTGTCGATCGCCACGCCCGCCCGCCCCACCTCCCCTTCCGCCATGGGATGGTCGGAGTCGTAGCCCATCTGTGTCGGGAGATCGAACGCGACCGACAGGCCGGTCTGGCCCGCCGCCAGGAGATGACGAAACCGCGCGTTCGTCTCCTCCGCCGTGCCGAAGCCGGCATACTGGCGCATGGTCCAGAGCTTGCCACGGTACATCGTGGGGTGGATGCCGCGCGTGAACGGGAACTCGCCGGGCGCGCGGAGATCTTCTTTCGGATCGCCCGTCCAATCGGCCGGACCGTACACCGCCTGACGCTCGCTCACTCGACCGGGACCGCCGCCTCCGCCGCCGCCCCCAGGATCCGCGCCGCGAACGCCACGTCGTCCTTGCTGCCGATCACGAGCGGGGTGTGCTGATGCAGGTCCTGGGGCACGATGTCGAGGATCGGGCGGCAGCCGTCAGTCGCCTTGCCACCCGCCTGCTCCACGACGAACGCGAGCGGCGCCGCTTCGTACAGCAGCCGCAGCTTGCCCTGGGGATAGTTGGTGGCGGCGGGATACAGGAAGACGCCGCCCGAGATGAGGTTGCGATGGAAGTCGGCGACGAGCGAGCCGATGTAGCGGGCGTTCTTCGGCTGGATGGTCCCTTCTCCCTTCTTGAACGCCGCCACTACGCGTTGGACCGGCGCGCTCCAGCGATCCCAGTTGCTCTCGTTCACGCTGTAGTAGCGGCCCACGGGGGGCGTCGTGATGTCGGAATGCGACAGGAGAAATTCGCCGATGGTGGGGTCGAGGGTAAAGCCGTGCACCCCCTGCCCCGTCGTGTACACGAGCATCGTGCTCGAGCCGTACAGGATGTAGCCCGCGGCGATTTGTTTCCTCCCCACCTGCAGGCAGTCCGCCAGGCCCCCGGGGCTGCCGGGGCTGCCCCGCTTGGTAACACGCTTGTGGATCGAGAAGATGGTGCCGATCGACACGTTCACGTCGATGTTGGTCGAGCCGTCGAGCGGGTCGTATAGCACCACGTACTTGCCGGCGGGCTTGCCCGAGGGGACGGGCACCGGCACCTGGTCCTCCTCCGACGCGGTGACGCATACGCGGCCGGTATGCTGCACGCTGTTTCGCACCGCGTCGTTCGCGAACAGGTCGAGCTTCTGCTGCAGATCGCCCGAGACGTTCACCGTTCCGCCAGCGGAGCCGAGGATGTCGGACAGGCCGGCGCGGCGCACGTGCCGCGAGATGATCTTCGCGGCAAGACACATGTCGTACAGCAGGTTGGAGAGCTCGCCCGTCGCTTCCGGATGGAGCCGCTCCTGCTCCATGATGAAGCGCTCAATCGTGATGACTTCGGACCCGCGCACTGTGGCCATCCGTGAAGAAAGTGATGGTGCCGCCCTGATCCGTCCGATACAGCGTGATGCCGTGTTGCACCAGCCGTGCCACCACCTCCGGCGCCGGATGGCCGTAGCGATTGTGACGCCCCACGCTGATCACCGCCTCGTGAGGCGCCAGCTCGTCGAGCCACTCGTCCGAGGTCGCCGTCCGCGACCCGTGATGGCCTACCTTGAGCAGCTCCACCGGCCCCACCCGCCCAACCAGCCGGGCCTCGACCGGGAGCCCGGCGTCCGCCTGGAACAGCAGCCGCTCGTCTCCGTACGTCACCCGCAGTACGACGCCGTGGTCGTTCACGTCTAGCGGCAGCCGCATCCACAGCGAGTCGGGGCTCAGTACCTCGAGCACTACACCGTCTACCTCCACCCGGTCCCCCGCCCGCGCCGCACGCCAGCGCGCCCCCGACGCCTCGACCGCCGCGAGGAACTCGAGATACAGCGGCCGCCCCAACGGCTCACCCGGCTCGAGCACCAAATCGGGGTGAAACGCCTCCACCACCGCCGGGAGCCCGCCCAGGTGATCGGCGTCGCCGTGGGTCGCCACCAGCAGCGCGAGCCGGCCGGCTCCGTGGCGCCGCAAGAACGGGATCACGACGCGCCGCCCGGCATCGTCGCCGGGAAGGCGCGGCCCACCGTCGATCTCCAGCCAACGGCCGTTAGGCGTGCGCAGCAGCGCCGCGTCGCCTTGTCCTACATCGAGAAAAAATACTGTCAGGCAACGGCAGGCGTCGAGGGTGACGACGTCGCGAAAAGACGTCGCGACGAAAACCGTAGTACAAAAGACCACGCGCGCCGTGATCAGCCAGGGGCGCCGCGGCGAATGCCACAGCCACCACGCCATCGCCGCGACCCCAGCCCACAGCACAGCCGCCCCCCAACCCGCCACCATCGTTATGTGCCCGCCGGGAACGCTCGCCGCCCCCTGGGCGACGAGATCGAGCAGAGCGAGGGCGAGCCCCGACCCGGCCGCGACGAGCCTGGCGAGCCCGGTAGCGATCCACGAGAGCAGCAGCGCCAGCACCAGCCCCGGAACGGCGACGGCGCCGAGTGGGATGGCGACGAGGTTGGCGAGCACGCCGATCGGTGCGACCGTGCCGAACGTCCAGGCGCTGATCGGCGCGGTGGCGAGCGTGGCGGCGAGCGACGGCGCCACGAGGCGCAGCGCGAGGTGACGGCCGCGGAAGGTGCGCTCCGCCCAAATCACCGCGCCCATCGCTGCCACCGATAGCCACGCGCCCACCGCCTGCACCGCCCAGGGATCCGCCCCGACCACGAGCAGCGCCGCCAGCGCCAGCGTGCCTGCCGGTGCCACCACCCGCTGCCGCAGCCGGGCTACGTCGGCGAGCATCAGCATCACCACCGACCGCACGGCCGGCGGCGGCAGGCCGATGAGCCAGAGATAGAGACAGAGCGACACCGCGGCGGCGGCCATGCGGGCGCGCGGCGACAGGCCGAGCTTTCCTAGGATCAGGGCGAGCCAGGCCGCGAGAAATCCGACGTGGAGCCCGGAGATCGAGAGGATGTGGGCGAGCCCGGAGCGGGCGTAGCGCTCGCGTACGGTGGCGTCGAGCTGCTCGTTTGGGGCGAACACCAGCGCGTCCACGAGCGGTGCCCTGCTCCCGAACAGCGCGGTGGTGCGCTCCGCCAACCGGTCGCGCACCGCTCCGCGTCCCCGTGGCTCGCGATCGAGCGCCAGGACACGCCGCACCACCAACACGCCACGACCGATCGACCCCACCCAGCGGCCCGCGACTACCCACGTAGTGCCGCCGTGAGCGGCGTTTTGCTCGGGCCAGCGCAGCCGCAGCGCGCCGCCGCACCCCCCGGGCACGACGTCCGCCTCGACGACTCCGCCGGTATCCGCTACGGGATCGGCCAACCGTACGATTGCGGCGCGCGCTCTTCCGCTTCCCCCTTCCCCGGCACTCCACCGGCCGGCGCAGGTGGCCCTTCGTTCCCGCGTCGCCGCCATCCCCCACAAGAGACCCCCGACCCCCATGATCCCGAGGGCCGCGCCGAGCGGCGCCCGGCGGTGGAGCAACGTCGCTCCCACGAGCACGGGCACAACCACGCACCACGCACCACGCACTGGAGGTGGTCCGAGGCCCATCCAGAGGCCAACAGTGAAAGCGATTGTGAGGAAGAGGATCGGCGGCCGCACGGGGGGGGCGCGGGCCGCCCTCAACGGCCTACAAGAGCTGCACTGACTTCGCGCCGCAGCGCGGCGACAGCCCCACCCGACGGAACCCGTCGAGCAGCGCCACGTCGAGCTTGGCCTTTTCCTGATCGCTGTCCAACCGCAGCTCTACCAACACCTCGCCCTGCGGGGTCGACACGTAATTGGGCGACAGCCGGTTGAGCGCGAACACGAGCACGTCCCCGCGGCACGTGTCGCAGCCGCAGAAGCGGGGCAGCTGGGGACGCAGCTTCTCGTACTCCCGCTGCAGCACCTCGTACGTCACATTCGTTACCCCACGACGGCCAACTCCTGTCCTCGCCCCTGTACCAGCGGCTGAGCCGTGAAGGTCGAGCCCGTGGTCCCCGTGAACCGAACCGAGCGGTATTCGTCGATCCAGGAGTCCGGCCCCGCGACGAGCGCCACCTTGTTGGTACGCGTGCGGCCCTGGAGCAAATCTCCTCGCTTGGCGCGGCCCTCGATGAGCACTTCGTGGGTGGTGCCCACGAGCCCGACGTTCTTGCGGCGGGCGATAGCGCGCACCAGCGCGATGAGTCGCTCGAGGCGCTCCCCCGCGACCTCGTCGGGCACGGCATCCTTGAGGCGGGTGGCCGGCGTGCCCTCGCGCGGCGAGAACTTGAAGGTGTAGGCGTCGTCGAAGCCCACCTGCTCGACGAGCGACAGAGTTTCCTGGAAGTCGCTCTCGGTCTCTCCCGGGAACCCCACGATGACGTCGGTCGTGAGGGCGATCCCCGGCACGCCGGCCCGCAGCGCCGCGACCACGCCGAGGTAGCGCTCGCGATCGTAGCGCCGCAGCATCCGCTTGAGCACCCGCGAGCTGCCGCTCTGCACCGGCAGGTGCACGTGCTCGCACACCGCGGGTGTCTCCGCCATGGCGGCCACCACCCGTACGGTGAAGTCGGTGGGGTAGGGCGACGTGAACCGCAGGCGGCGCAACCCCGGTACGGCGCCCACCGCGCGCAGCAGGTCCGCGAAGTCGTGCGTCCCGTCGTGATAGCTGTTGACCGTTTGGCCAAGAAGCGTGACCTCCGTGGTTCCGCCTGCCGCGAGGTCGGTGACCTCGCGTACCACGTCGGCCAATCTGCGGCTCCGCTCCGGTCCGCGCGTCATCGGAACGATGCAGAAGGTGCACCGATAATCGCAGCCACGTTGCACGGTCACGTATGCCGACACCGGCCTCTCCCGCACCGGCGGCACGTCTTCGTAATGCTCCCAATGCCGGAACTGGACCTCCGCCGCTCGCTCGCCGCTTCGCGCGCGCGCGATCAGCTCGGGGAGCCCACGGTAGCCGTCGGGACCGACGACGAGATCTACCTCGGGCATGCGCTCGAGCAGCTGCGGGCCCAGCCGCTGCGCCATGCACCCCACCACCCCCAGCACGCCACCCGGACGCTTGTAGCCCTTGAGCTCGCCCATGCGCGACAGCACCCGCTGCTCCGCGTGGTCGCGCACCGCGCACGTGTTCACGAGCAGCACGTCGGCCTGGGCGGGATCGTCGGTGCGGACGTATCCCTCCCGCCCCAGGACGCCGAGCATCAGCTCGGAGTCCGAGACGTTCATCTGGCAGCCGTAGGTCTCGATGTAGATGCGCGGCATGGCTACTGAACCGTCACGTCAAAGCGCGATCGTCCGTCCCAGTCTGCGACAGGAAGATAGACGGAGAGATAGTCCTGCGTTAGGACCTCGACTCGCCCCGTGCTCCGCCCGGTCACTACGCCGTCCCCGCGCTGGCCCAGTCGGAGAGCACGGTAGGCGTGCGCCTTGGCCTCTCCTCGCTGCCGTAGCTCCGCGGCGCGTTGCCGCAATGCCGCCGGGGGCACTGTGCTGTCCAGCCGGGCGGCCGCCGCGCCGGGGCGCTCGCTGTAGGGAAACACGTGTAGGTACGTGAACGGCAACGCATCCACCAGCGCTAGTGTGGCGCGGTGGTCCGCATCGCTCTCACCCGGAAATCCCGCGATGATGTCGGCGCCCAATCCGAATACCGGCAACCGCTCGGCAAGCCATTCGATGCGCGCACGGTAGGACTCGGCGGTATACCAATGCCGGCCCATGCGCTTGAGCACAGGATTCGACCCCGACTGGAGCGGCGCGTGCAGGTGGGCGGCGAGGTGGCGTGGCGCTTCGATCAGGAGGCGCGCGATGGTGTCATCCACCTCCGTTGCCTCGATGGAGGAGAGGCGGAAGCGGACCTGGGGAACGGCGGTGATGAGGGCTTCGAGGAGGGGGCCGAGAGACGGGGCTCGGGGGTCGGGGACCGGGGCTCGGGGGAAACCCGGAACCCCGAGCCCCGAGCCCAGATCCCGTCCATACGTCCCGATATGCACCCCCGTGAGCACGATCTCCGCATGGTGCTCCGCGAGCGCGCGCGCCTCGCGGACCAGCTCCGTAATCGGCCGCGAGCGATTCGCGCCCCGAGCGAGCGTGGTCGCGCAAAAAGTGCAGTGCTCGTCACAGCCGTCCTGGATCTTGAGGAGGCCGCGGGACCGCACCCCCTGGCCGCGTAGGGGCGCACCGACCGCAACGTTGGACGGCGAGACCCCCGCCGCCCGCAAGACCTGCGACGGATCGGCTCCGCCAACAACGGCGCGCACGCCCGGCAGCGCCGCAATGGCACCATCGTCGCGCGCTGCGGCACAGCCGATAACTATCGTCTCGAGGCGGCCGGCGCCCGCCGCCGCTCCCCGCGCGAGGCGCCGCACCAGGCGTCCGAGCTTCGCTTCGCTCTCGTGCGTCACCGTGCACGAATTCACGACGGCGAGGTCGGCAGCGGCCGGGTCGGTCACGACGACCGCGCCCTGATCGGCGAACGCCTGACGCACCAGCTCCGTGTCGTACTGGTTCGCCTTACAGCCGAAGGTGTGGAAGTAGACGTTCATGGCCGCACCGTGATCCCGACCAACACCGTCCACACCCGCTCGGTGAGGCCGCCGCCCCGGCGCTCGAGGCGCTCGAGACCGAGATCCATGAGCGCCCTGCCCTGCGCGAACCCGCGGCCCACGCCGGTCGCGACGGCGACCTCGGTCGGCGCCGTGCTGCCCGGTCCGAACGGCATCTGCCCGCCGCGGGCCCCCAGCCGGAACTGCATCGTCGAGAAGCCGATCTCTCCTCCCCCCGACCACGTCCAGGTGTCGAAGGAGCCGGGTCCGGCGTGGGCCCAGGAGCGCCACGCCGCCGAACCCGCGAGCTGGATGCGCGAGCTCGGCGCGAGCACGATTCCCCCGCCCGCCATTCGGGGCAGGTCGGTCACGTTGGTCGTGGTGTCGGCCACCCGGGCGCGCAGCCGGTTGTCGCTTCGGGCCCATCCCGCGAGTGCCAGTCCGGGAGCGACGTTGATGATCACGCTCCCCGACACCCCGAACCCGTCGTAGCGCACTTCCCCGGACTGCTGCACCAGGGCGAACGTCGAGTCGTCGTAGTGTCGCGTGGCCATCTCGTGGGTGGAGCCGGCCAGCAAATGCATCCCGGCACCGATCGCGATATGGCGCGACACGCGACTCGCGACGGCGAGCCGCAGATCGGAAATGCTCCCGTCGCTCGAGATCACGTCGGTGTAGGGCGCTACCTTACCCCGCAGAACCGCGGAATCTCGCAGCGTCACCGCCCAGGTGCGGTCGAGATAGGTCGTGAAGCCAGCGGTGACCACGAATCGTGACGCCACCGGTCCCGCGACCTGCATCAGTGGAAAGCGTGTGGCGCGGAGCGCCGTCGTAGTGCCGCTGACATCCGCGTCGCGGTACGATGCGCCCGCGGCCGCGGTGGCCGTGAGCCGTCCGATGTCCGCGATCGACGCCTCCGTGAGCGGCGACAGCGGGTCGAACGGAGCGAATGCGCCACCAGTGGAGCGCGCGCGCACCGACTCCCAACGGCCTGGCGTCCCGAGCCCGTGGATGCCGAACTGGGAGTCTTGAGCGGCTAGACGGCTAGACGGATAGACGGCTAGGAGCGACGCCCACAGTCTAGCTGTCTTCATTGTCGTCTCCCGAACTGAAAACGCCGCACGAACGTCACCTGCAGCGTGGGCCGGAACGCCGCAGTGAGCGACGGATAGAAGCGAGCCTCGGCGAAGGATTGCGCCTCCGTCTGGGACCGCAGCAGGAACGTGGTCGGGGCGGTGGTATCGAGGGCCCAGGCCTGCAGAATGTTGGTCACCTCGATGGCGACCGTGTCCCGCCTGCCGCGATGGATCACCGCCGTGTCGGCGAAGCGTGCATCGAGGGGCGACTTGGCACCGAAGTCCGAGAGCACCGTGCGTGCCTCGAGCACGAACGAGTCGGGAGGCGCGCCCCCGACCGGCGCCGCCGACACGAGAACGAGTGTGCCGCGGATCACTTGGGACGAGTCGCGAATCACGCGCGGCCACGTCACACGCAGGATACTGCGGGCCGACGGGACGCCCCCCACGACGAGCGTGGAATCGAGGGGAGGAGCGGGGGGGTCGAACACGAAGTTCGTGAAGTTCGCTCCTACCGCGCTCGCCTTGCGCCGAACGGTCACGCCCAGCGAGTCCAGCTGGAGGAACCATTGCAACGCCACGCCGCGAGAGAGCGCTATGCTCGCGAGCGAGTCCGCGCTCACGCGTACGCCGTACGCCACCTTCCCCGAGTCGGCCGCGATGTAGCGGGCGGCGGCGGGGGCGAGCTTCAGCGAGAACGTGAGGATGTGGGTGGTCGTGTCCACAAACACACTGTCGCCCGTCACGGTGTCCTTGTGCCCCGCTCGGGCGAGCAGCGTATCCACGTTGATGGTCCGCACCAGGGAATCGGTGAAGGAACCAGCCAGGTCGCCGAACGTCGTGGTGGAGTCGATCGTGATCGGCAGCCGGTACAGCCGCAGCGTGAGATTGTGGGCCGCGGTGTCGCGCCGCACCACCACTACCTGGAGGCGGGCCGAATCGGCCCCGAGAATCGGGCCCGTCGACGTGTCGCCCGTGCTGATAGAGAGGCGCGGGCCCAGGCCGGGGACACGGAAGATCGGCCGGCTGTCCACGAACCCCGGGAGATCGGCCGCGAGCATGTAGGTCGCGTGGAACGCGGTCACGTACCCGCGAAACGCCGAGTCGCGCGAGATGTTGGCGCGCAGCACCGTGTCCACCACGACGATCTGACCCGACGGGCAGAACCCCGGACAGCGGCCCGGGGCCACGCTCTCCTCGACGCAGGCCACGGCGACGAGCGTGGCGCCGATCGCGAACAGCCGGCCTCGCCTCATTTGCCCAGAGCTGCCTTCGCGAACGCGTCGGGCAGGAGATCGCGCAGCACCCAGCGTCGCTCCGTCTTCGGCCCTACGGCGATCACCTCGAGATCCAGCCCGAATTCGGCGAGCAGCTGGCGGCACGCGCCGCAGGGGGACGCCGGAGGATCCACGTCTGTCGCGACCACGATACGGCTGAACCCGCGCGCGCCATCCGCCACCGCGGCGCCGATCGCCATGCGCTCGGCGCAGATCGTGAGCCCGTACGAGGCGCTCTCGACGTTGGTCCCCACGAACACGCGCCCGTCCGCCGCCTCGAGCGCCGCCCCCACGCGGAACTTGCTGTAGGGACAGTATGCGTGCCGCTGCACTTGACGCGCCCGGCGCACCAGCTCGGCGCTCACGTCCGGACGCTCGACAGGAACGACGTCCCAGCCGCAAGCGACCCGACGCCGAAGTACTCGGCCACCGTGGCACCCATATCCGCGAAGGTGCGCCGCTCCCCGAGCCCGGCCGCGCGCACCCGTGGACCGAGCACGAGAATCGGCACCGCCTCCCGCGAATGGTCCGTCGAGGGCGTCGTAGGATCGTTGCCGTGATCGGCCGTGAGGATGATCAGATCGTCTCCCCGCACGCGAGACTCCAGCCGCGGCAGCCACGCATCCAGCTCCCGCAATCCTTCATAGAACCCCGCGACGTCGTTGCGGTGCCCCCAGCTCTGGTCGAACTCGATCACATTCACGAAAATGAAACCCGCATCTGTCTCCTCCAGCGCACGCTCGATCAGACGGTATGCGTCCCGATTGGTCGGCGTGTGCTCACTCGCGATGTTCCGGCCGGCGAACAGGTCGTCCACCTTTCCGATGCCCACCCGCGGCACGCCCGCGGCCGCCAGTCGATCGAGCAGCGTCTCGCCCACCGGCGGGATCGAGAAGTCCTTGCGCGCCGCCGTGCGCCCGTACGCCCCCGGCGCGCCCGTAAAGGGGCGTGCTATCACCCGGCTCACCGCATGCTCCCCCACGAGCAGCTCGCGCGCCACCGCACACGCGCGGTACAGCTCTTCGAGCGGCACCGTGGCTTCGTGCGCCGCCACCTGAAACACCGAATCCGCGGACGTGTAGACGATCCACTTCCCGGTGCGCTGATGCTCGGCGCCCAGCTCCGCGATGATCGTCGTACCGGACGCCGCTGTGTTCCCCAACCAGCCACGGCCCGTGCGCCGCGCGAACTCGTCGAGCAGCTCCCGCGGGAAGCCCTGCGGGTAAGTCCGAAACGGCTTGGACAAGAGCACCCCGCAGATCTCCCAGTGGCCCGTCGTCGAGTCCTTCCCCGCCGACGCCGGGAGGGCCACGCCGTGAGCCGCGGCGGGCCTAACCCCGGGCGCAAGCCCGGGGATGGGTCGACATTTCCCAAGCCCCAGCCTGTCCAGATTGGGCAGCCGCAGGCCGCCCACGGCGCGTGCGACGTTCCCCAGCGTATCGGAGCCTGCGTCGCCGTAGGCCGCGGTGTCGGGCGCGGGCCCGATGCCGAGCCCGTCGAGCACGATGATCGCCGCCCGCTTCAATCGTATATGCGCGGCAGCCGGGGACCGAGCCCCGTCAGGTACTCGTGCGGCAGCGCGTCGCTCCACGCCGCGACCTGGTCCAGCGTGATGCTGCCCCCGTCGGTGGACCCCACCAGCGTCGCCACGTCTCCCACCGCAACTGGCGCGTCGCCCACGTCCAGGAGCGTGAGATCCATGGTGACGCGACCGACGATCGGCACCTGCCGGCCCCCCGCCCCGAGCAGCACGCGTGCTTCGCCCGAGCGCCCCACCAGACGGCGTACCCCATCGGCGTAGCCGATGCCGAGTGTGGCCACGGTCGTATCGCGCGGCGCGATCCAGGACGCGTTGTAGCTCACGCTCTCGCCCGCGTGTACCCGGCGCACCGCCACGACCCGCGCGCGCAAGCCGAGCACGGGCTTGGCCTCTGGATACCCGGCGCCGGGCGAGCCACCGTACAGATAGACGCCCGGCCGCACGGCGTCGAACGCGAACATCCGGTCTCGCAGCGCTGCTGCGCTGTTCGCCACGTGCAGCACCGCCGGCCGCCGCGCCAGCCGTCCCACCGCCTGACGGAACCGGTCCAGTTGCGCTTCGGCGGAGCCGTCACGGCGCTCCGCCGAGTGAAAGTGGGTGTAGCAGCCCTCGAGGTAGGGCGTGTCGAGCAGGTCGGCGAGCGGCTCGATCTCGTCCCAGCGCACGCCGCTGCGCCCCATACCGGTGTCGATCTCGAGATGAAAGCCGCCACCTCGCGCGCCGCGGGCGATCCACGCGGCGATGCTCCGGGCGTCGCCCAACGCCGGCGTCAGCCGGTGCTGGTGGTACAGGTCGAACAGCTCGGGGCGCGCGGGCGTGAACACGAGTACGAGACGCGTGATGCCCGCGGCGCGCAGCTCGGCGCCCTCGGCGACCGTGGCGACGCAGTAACCCAACGGATCGACCGTCTCGAGCGCCCTGGATACGGCAACGGCTCCCAACCCGTACGCATCTGCCTTCACCACCGGGAGAAGCCGCGTGCCGGACACCCGTGCCACGGTGCGGGCGTTCTCGACGATGGCTGCGAGGCTCACCTCGACCCACGCACGGGAATGGCGCCCGCTGTTTGACCCGTTCACAGGCGGGGGTATGATAACCCGGAAAGGCAAGAGCAAACAGGGGTTGACCGCGGGCATCCCCGAGCTGAGAGCCTGTCCTTCAAGGACGCACCCCTTGCCGAGCGCGCCCTCCCAGGGCGCGACGTAACGTTACGTATGCGCAAACTATCCCCTAAGAAACGCGCGCGGAGCCCACGTCCTCGCTCCGTTGCCGCGCTCGCAAATGCCCTCCGACTCCAGGCGGCAGCCGCCCGCGTGGGCTTTGACTGGCCCGACGCGCGGGGGCCGATCGAGAAGGTGAGGGAAGAGCTGCGCGAGCTCGAAGACGAGATGCTGGAAGCGGGGGGCGAGACGCGGGGTGCCTTCATCGACGAGGTGGGTGACCTGCTCTTCGCAGTCGTGAATCTCGCGCGCAAGCTGGCAATCGACCCACGCACAGCGCTTGCGCAGGCCAACGCCAAGTTCGCGCGGCGCTTCGAACGGGTGAAGCGGCTGGCTGCCGCCCGGGGCATAGACCTAGGACGAGCGAGCCTCCCGGCGCTGGACAAGCTGTGGGAGGAAGCAAAGTCGGAAGAGCTCGGGAGAAGTCGTTAGGGAATCGCTACAAGGGGAACGTGGTGCTGGGGTGGGACGCTGGGCGCCTACACGCGAGGGCGCACCGAAACGTGCAACGAGGCACTGTGCAGGTCTGGCCAGCCTTCGGCTTTGGAGTTCCGCCTTTGGTGTGCCCTCGCGTGTAAAGCGTCCGAGCGTCCCACCCCGGCACCACGCGACTTGGGCAGAGATTCTCTAAAGGAGTCGACCTTTACCGACCTTGCCGACCTCTATCAAGGCCACAACTTGTACAGCGTCCGCGGAAACGCGATCGCCTCGCGGATGTGCGGAATGCCGCAGATCCACGCGACCGTGCGCTCGACGCCCAACCCGAAGCCGGCGTGCACGAAGGTGCCGTACTTGCGGAGATCCAGGTACCAGCTGTACGCGTCTTCGGGCAGCTTCTCCTCACGGATGCGCCGCGACAGCTTGTCGTAGTCGTCCTCGCGCTGGCTGCCGCCGATGATCTCGCCGTACCCCTCGGGCGCGAGCAGATCGTTGTTGAGCACCGTGCGTGGGTCGGCTGGATTCTCCTTCATATAGAAGGCCTTCACCGCCTTCGGATAGTTGAACACGAAGACCGGCCGGTCGTACTGCTTGGCGAGCAGTGTCTCCGCCTCGCCTCCCAGGTCCTGCCCCCACTCGATGTCGCTGCCGAGCGCCTTGAGCTTGGCGACCGCCTCGGTATACGAGATGCGCGGGAACGGAGGTCGCACCAGCTCGAGCGGCTTGACGTCGCGCTGCAACTCGGCCAGCTCTGCCTTCCGGCGCTGGAGCGCGCGCGCCACGATGTAGGCGACGAACTCCTCCTGCAGCTTCATGTTGGCCTCTGAGTCGTTCCACGCCACTTCGGGCTCGACCATCCAGAACTCCGTCAGATGGCGGCGGGTTTTGGACTTTTCGGCGCGGAACGTGGGCCCGAAGCAGTACACCTTGCCGAGCGCTGCCGCGGCGGCCTCCACGTACAGCTGCCCGGTCTGCGCCAGATACGCCGTCCCGAGGTCGAAGTACTGCGTGGCGAAGAGGTGGCCGGCCGCCTCGCCGATCGCACCGGTGAGGATCGGGGTGTCCACCAGGACGAAGTGGCGCTCGTCGAAAAAGTCGCGGATCGCCTGGACCACTTCGTGGCGCACCCGCGCGATCGCCACCTGATGCCGGCTGCGGAGCCAGAGGTGGCGGTGCTCGAACAGGAACGCCGTGCCGTGCTCCTTCGGCGTGATCGGGAAATCCCGACTCGGGCCGAGGATCTTCAGGTCCGCGGCGGTGAGCTCGACCCCGCCGGGCGCCCGCGCGTCGGCGCGCACCGTGCCCGTCACCTCGACGGACGTCTCCTGCGTGAGCTGGCCGAACGCCTCCCACGCCGCGTCGGGCACGTCCTTCCTCGATAGAACGACCTGCAGGTACCCCGTCCCGTCGCGCAGCGCGACGAACGCGATCTTGCCCGACGACCGCGTCGTCGTCACCCAGCCGCGCGTGACGACAGCCTGCCCCGCGAGCCGGGGAAGCTCTTCGATGCGATGGAAGGGAGGCATGGGGCGGGTAGACTAGCGGTGAAACGCGGAACGCGGAAGTGGGAACGCGGAACTGACATGACCGTTCCGCGTTCCGCGTTCCGCCTTCCGCGTTAACTCATCCAACCCTGAACAACTCAAACCCCCGCTCATATCTCGACACGATTCGCTCCCGATACGCCGCGTGCGGCGGCAGCGCGAGCGTCGGGTCCCGCGCGATGATGTCGCCCGCCGCCCGGCGCGCCGCCTCGAGCAGCGGCAGGTCGGTCGCGAAGTTCGCGTACCGGAGCGGCGTACCGCCCGATTGACGCGCGCCGGCGAGGACCCCCATGCCCCGCTCCTGAAGATCGAGCTCGGCGATCCGGAAGCCGTCGGTCGTCTCGGTGAATGCCCGCAGCCGCGTCGCCGCTTCGGGAACGTCGGAGAGCAGGATGCAATGGCTCGTCGCCCCTCCCCGCCCCACCCGTCCACGCAGCTGGTGCAGCTGCGCCAGCCCGAACCGCTCGGCGTGCTCGATCACCATCACCGTCGCGTTCGCGACGTCGATCCCGACCTCCACGACGCTGGTCGCGACCAGGATGTGCACCGCGCCGTCCCGGAACGCGCGCATCGTCGCTTCGCGCTCCTCCGGCTTGAGCCGGCCGTGCACCAGCCCGACCGTGAGCTCGGGATACACCTTGGCGAGCCGGCCGGCCATCGTGGTCGCGGCCTTCAAGTCGGCGCGCTCCGACTCGTCGATCACCGGATAGATCACGTACGCCTGGCGGCCCCCCCGCCCCCCCCCGCCCCCCCCGCCCCCCCCCGCAGCGCACTCCGCGCGGATGAACTCGTAGATCTTCTGCCGCGCGGCTTCGGTGCGGAGCGCCGTCTTCACCGTGCCACGTCCGGGTGGGCGCTCGCGCAGCTCGGTGACGTCCAGATCGCCGTAGAGGGTGAGCGCCAGGGAGCGGGGTATCGGGGTCGCGGTGAGCAATAGCACGTCGGGCGCGTCGCCCTTTTCGACGAGCGCCGCCCGTTGCTCCACCCCGAAGCGATGCTGCTCGTCGATCACCGCGAGGCCCAGCCGCTGGAACCGCACCGACTCCTGAATCAGCGCGTGCGTCCCCACGATCAGCCGGGACGCGCCCCGTGCGATGCGCTCCCGCGCCGCCGCTTTGTCGGCCGGCGTGAGCCGCCCGATCAGCAGGTCGGGCTTCAAGGCAAGCGGCTCGAGTAACCGGGTCAGCGTCGCCACGTGCTGCTCGGCCAGCAGCTCGGTCGGGGCCATGATCGCCGCCTGGTAATCGTTCTCCACGGCGAGCAACATCGCGAACAGCGCCACCACCGTCTTGCCCGTCCCCACGTCCCCCATCAGCAGCCGATGCATGCGCAGCGGCGCGGTCATGTCGTCCGCGATCTCACGGATCGCCCGCCGCTGGTCCGCCGTCAGCTCGAACGGGAGGTGCTCCTTGAGCCGGGTGGTGAGCTCCTTCTTGAGGACGAACGCAATGCCGCCGCGTGCCCGCTTGGCGAGCGCGCGAGCGCGCGCCTGCACCAGCTGCTGATCGAATAGCTCGTCGAAGGCGAGGCGACGCCGGCCGGCCTCCGCCTCGGCCACGTCGGCCGGGCGGTGCACCGCGGCGAGTGCCGCGCGCAGCTCCGGCAGCGCGTTCGCGGCGCGCAGCGCGCGGGGGTGCGGGTCGTCCACCAGGGCGAGCAGCGCGTCGAGATGCTGGTGCAGCAGGCCGCGAATCTGGCGATGCGTCAGTCCTTCGGTCGCGGGATACACCGGCAGCACGAGCCCTCGCTCTGGACCCGTTTCGCCCTCGTCTGCCAGGATCACGAACTCCCGCGGCACCAGCTGGCCGCCGTGGTAGTAGCGCACCGGCCCGGTGACGAGCAGCAACTGTCCTTTCCGGATCTGCCGCTCGAGAAACGGCTGGCCGGGCCAGGCGCACTCGAGCGGTCCGCCCCCCCCGTTCTCGTCGCGCAGCACCGCATGGAACACCCGCAAACCCCGCCGGGTCGGCAGCACGCCGGTGCTCACCACGCGCCCCACGCACGTCACCTCGTCGCCGACGTGCACCTTGCCGAGCGGCGTGACCGTGGTGGCGTCGAGGTAGCGATGTGGCGCGTGGTACAGGAGATCACCCACACTGTGGATGCCGAGCCGCGCGAGCGCTTCGGCACGTCTGGGACCGACGCCCTTCAAGTACTTTGCGGAAGTGCTCAGACGTAAGGTTGACACCGATGCTCCGTCACACGTCGCACGTTACACGTCACTGGCCGACCAGTCTCCGGGCGAACCGCTCTGCATCAAACACTTCGAGATCGTCGAGTCCTTCGCCGGTGCCCAAGAACCGAATCGGTACTTTCACCGCCCGCTCGAGCGCTACCACGCTTCCCCCCTTCGCCGTGCCGTCGAGCTTGGTCACGATCAACCCGGTGAGCGTCACCGCGGCCGCAAAGGCGCGGGCCTGGTGTACGGCGTTCTGGCCTACCGTGGCGTCCAGCACGAGCAGCGACTCGTGCGGCGCGCCCGACTGTTGCTTGGCTACCACGCGCACCACCTTCTTCAATTCCTCTAGCAGTTGGTCCTCCGTGTGCAGCCGCCCGGCCGTATCAACGAGCACGCTGTCCACGCCCCGGCTGCGCGCAGCCGCAATCGCGTCGAACGCGACCGCAGCGGGGTCGCCCGTTCCGGTCACACACGGCACGCCCAGCCGGTCGGCCCAGATCTTGAGCTGCAGGGCGGCGCCCGCGCGGAACGTGTCAGCGGCGGCGAGCAGCACTGAGCGGCCTGAGCGGGCGAGGCGCTGACTCAGCTTCGCCACCGTGGTGGTTTTGCCGACCCCGTTCACGCCGAACACCAGGATCACGGTGGGCGGCGTCGTGCTACGCGCGAGCGCTCCCGGGTCGCCCCCCCCGCCCCCCCCGGGGGTCGCGCCCCTCGCCAAGGCCGCGACGACCGCGCGCTCCAGCGCGGCGCGGAAAGCGCCATCTCCGCCGCTCGCTTGCGACACGCGGTCGAGAATCTCCTCCGTCGCCTCGACCCCGAAGTCCGCCTCGAGCAGGATGCGCTCCGCTGCTCCCCGCTCTTGCGCCGCGCCGCCCCCGAACACGCGCGCCAACCGCTCCCACAAGGCCATTACGGCAACCCCTGACGCCGGCGCCACGCCCATTCAGCAGTGAACGCGGCGATCGCCAAAGCGAACAGCCACCAACGGTCGCGCAGCGGCACGCTGACCCCGCGTCCCTCGGGCGCACCGGGTTGGTCCGTGAGCGCTGCGGCTGCCGGTCGCCACTCGTCCGAGTAGGTGTCCACGGCCACGACACCCCGTTCGTTGCCGCCCGTCGCCGTGTAGCGATACACGCCGGGAGCAAGTCGCAGTTGCGCCCGGCCCGACTCGTCGAACCGCAGCGTGTCGATCAGCGGCCTTCCCCCTTCCGCCGAGAGCGAGACGATGACGTTCTGCGTCGTTCCCGTTCCAACCCAGCGCCAGACCAACGGCATGCCGTTCGGAGTCCCGTACGTCACCGGAACGAAGCGTTGGTCGCTCCCCGTGCCCGCGCCGAGCAGCCAGTCGACCAATCCCGCCACCAGCGCCCGGTAGGCCTCGCCGCTGGCGCCGCCGCGAAACGCCCAACGGTACAGGCCGCCTGCGGCGATCGCGGCGCGGCGCCGGCCGTCGCGCACAGACAGGACGATCACCGGGCGCGAGGCGCTGCGGCGCGCCAGCCGCGCGGTGAGCCCCACACTGCTCGTGCTGTCGGGCGTGGACGGCGGGGGGGGAGGCAGGTCGGCGACGGACGTGAGGGGCGGAAGCGAGTCCCACGCGATTCCCGCCAGCGACGCCGCAAGCGGCGAGGCCGGGGGCGTCGGCTCCACATACCAGTCTCCGTCCAGCCGGCGCGTGTCAGGCCAGCGCAGGACCGCCCCTTTGGGTTGGAACGGCGCGAACGCCGCCGGGTCGCCCGCTTCGATCACGAGCCGCGCCCCCGCCACGGCGCTCGCCACCACCGCGGGCGTCCGCTCTTTGAGCGTCGCCGCATCCCGCCAGCGATTCGCGCTCCCGCTCCCGGTCCCCACTTCGACAAACGTGTGTACTGGGACCCGAGCGACGTCCTGCAGCGTGCGCGCCAGGAAGCGCGTCTCCCAGTCTGGCGGCGCCGCGAGCAGAACCACCGACGCCTGCGGGCTCACCTCCAGCACGAACACGCGGGCGTCGTCGCGAGGCTCGGAGTCAGAGACACCATCGAGTGCAATTGTGAGTGCTGTCGAGCCGGGATGTGAGATGCGAGATGCAGGAAGCGTTAGCTCCGTGGACACGACACCACTGTCTGGAAGCGGTACCGCGCGTGACGCCAGCCGGCGGCCCTCGGCACTCACCGAGAGCGTTGCATCTCGCATCCCGTAACTCGCATCTCGCTTTCCCGCCACTCCGTAACTCACCGTCAGCCGGATGGTGTCTCCAGCGGCGACGCGCCGCGGTCCCTCCACGGAGGCGACAAAGGCATCGAAGAACGCGGGGCGCGGCAGCACGACGACGCGTGCCCGCCGCAGCAGGTCGGGCGGGAGATCGCTCCGGTCAGCGACCGCACCATCGGTCACCACCACGACGTCACCGCCCCGCCCCGCCGCGGCGGCGAGCGCCGGACCCAACCGGCTCGCGCCCTCCGTCGGTGGCAGCGTATCAAATGCGGTCACGCGATCACCGAACCGCCAAATGACCCCCCCCGATCCCCGACCCCCGATCCCCGACCCCCTTGCCAACGCCCGCGCCGTGTCGAGTGCTTGCCGCCAGCGGCCGCCATGCCCCGCCATGCTGAGCGAGGCGTCGAGCAGCACCAGCCGAGCGTTCCCCGCGGCCTCACGGGCCGCGCTCGGGTTCCACAGGAGCAGCACGAGCGCCGCGACCCCGACGGTGCGCAGCGCCGCGAAACCGAGCGTCACGCGAGACACGCCAGCGCCTCCGTGAGCGTGAAGCGTCTTTCGTGCAACGCCCGGCCGACGATCGCGCCCGCCAGCCCCGCATCGCGAATACGCCGCACGTCCTCGAGCGACCCCACTCCGCCCGATACGACCACGTCCAGGCCCATCCCCGAGCCGGCGAGTGCCCGCGCGCCCGCAACATCGGGACCGGCCAGTGTCCCATCGCGCGCCGCATCGGTATAGATGACCGTGCGCACGCCGGCCGCCTGTACTCGGCCCGCGAGCTCGAGGGGCGACAAGTCGAGCAGGACGCTCGATCTTCCCCCGCGGGGCGCCAAGCGGCCGTCCCGAGTGTCGATTCCGATGGCAAATCGTTCCGCTCCGTGCCGCGCGACCAGCCGTCCGACCAGCCCCGCATCGACCGCCGCCCCGCTGCCGATTACCACACGGCGCGCACCCCAGCCGATCCGTTCCGCGATCTCCGCTTCACGCGCGAGCCCCCCGCTCACCTGAATGGGCACCTCCGTCGCAGCGAGAACGCGCCGCACGAGCTCGTCGTTATCGCCCGTGCCGAAGGCGCGGTCGAGATCGACGACGTGGATCCAGCGTGCGCCGTCGCGCGCGAATCGCTGTGCCAGGAGAACGGGGGACTCGCCCGCTACGGAACGCGCCACGCGCCCGCCCTGGATGTCAACGGCGGGATAGAGCTCCACGGATGTAGAGGAAACTAAACGGTACTAATCCCGTGCGGCGACCGGGGTCGAGGGAGCGGGGGAAGGGGTTGCGGCCGGCGCCTTGGGCTCGAGCTGGGTGAGCAAGCGGTCGCGCACCGCGTTGTAGGTCGCGACGAGCGGTCGCGGCACCGGCGTCCCTGCGCCCATGTCTTTGCGCTGCGGATTGGTGGGATGCCCGTTCACGATGAACTCGTAGTGCAGGTGCGGACCGGTCGACAGCCCCGTCGAGCCGACGTACGCGATCGTCTCTCCCTGGTCCACGCGCTCGCCTTGACGCAGCCCCCGCGCGAACGCCGAGAGGTGCCCATACCGTGTGCGGATGCCGTTCGCGTGCCGCACTTCGACGAGGTTGCCGTAGCCGTCGTCCTCGCGCCCCACGCGGGTCACGATGCCGTCGGCGGTGACGCGCACGGGGGTCCCGTACGGCGCCGAGAAATCCACGCCCTCGTGCGCCCGCCAGAGGTGCAGGATCGGATGGTAGCGGGCGCCGAACCGGCTCGAGACCCGGCGGAACTGCAGCGGGGCCCGCAGGAACGCGCGCCGCAGCGACCGCCCGCGTTCGTCATAGAAGCCCGTCACACCACTCGAATCGTCGAACCGGAACGCGTATTGGGGTGAGCGCCCCACCTCAACCCGCGCGGCGAGGATGCGGCCGAACCGCCGCTCTCCCTCCGCGGACTCGAGTCGCTCGAGCAGCACGGTGAAACGATCCCCGGGCCGGATATCGCGGGTGAAGTCGACTTCCCAGTCGTACACGTCGGCGATCGCCCAAGCGAGCTGGCGCCGCTGCCCCGCCGGGAGGAAGCTGTCGGCCATCGCCTGGTCGAGCGCGTCGTACAGCGACGATTCGATCACGCCCGTGACCCGCAGACGTGTGAAGGTCCAGGGTATGGTGTCGACCGTCTCCACCCAGCCGGCGTCACCGCGCGCCACCGTGAGCCGCCGATCGGGCGAGAGACGCACCGTGACGCGGTCGGCGACGGCCTCGGTCTTGAGTCGCCGGAGATCGAACGCGAGGCCCGGCCGCAGGCGCCGTACCGGTAGATGCTTGGCGGTGGCGAGGAACGCCGCGTAGTCGCGTCCGGTGATGCCGCCGCGCGCCAGCACGTCGGACAGTGTTTGCTTGCGGCCCAGCTTCTCCGTGACGTGGACGTAGGCGGCGTCCACCACGATCGGCCGCGCCGTGAGCGGCCGCCGCCACGGCCACGCGTCTCGCGTCGCCCAGGCGAGGCCGCCGGCGACGAGCGTGCCCGCGACGACGTAGTGACTGACCCGCCAGGCCATCAGTCCATTTGCCGCCGGATGAACGTGGGGATCTCGAGCTCGTTGAGCTCCGTGGGCGGCGGTGGTGCGGACCGGCGCACCGCCTGCTCGGCCGGCTTGACGTACCCCGCGGGCGGCGCCGGCGTCGGCCGGGTCGCCCGCTCGCGGAAAGGGAGGACCCCCGGCGCGGCTCGGGACGGCGCCTCCGCGGCCGATCGGTCGAAGCCCGTGGCGATCACGGTCACGCGAATCTCGCCGTGCATCGCCGGATCGTTCACGGTGCCGAAGATGATCTCGGCGTCCTCGCCCGCCGCATCCTTGACGACGTCCGAGATCTGGGTGACCTCGCCCAGCGTCAGATCCTCGCCGCCGGTGATGTTGATGAGCACCCCGGTCGCGCCCGTGATGGAGATGTTGTCGAGCAGCGGCGACGAGATGGCCTGCTGCACCGCCTCCATCGCCCGATTCTCGCCCCGCCCCATGCCCGTCCCCATGATCGCGGCCCCGCCGTTCTGCATCACCGTCCGCACGTCGGCGAAGTCCACGTTCACGATGCCGGTGACGGTGATCAGCGAGGAGATGCCCTGGGTGGCGTGCAGCAGCACTTCATCGGCCTTCTTGAGGGCGTCCTGGAACGGAATCCCTTTGCCGACCACGGCGAGCAGTCGCTCGTTCGGCACCACGACCATCGTATCGACGTGCTTGCGCATCTCGGCGATCCCCATGTCCGCCTGACGCATCCGCTTGCGACCCTCGAACAGGAACGGCTTGGTCACGATGCCGATGGTGAGGGCGCCCAGATCGCGCGCCATCTGCGCGATGATCGGCGACGCCCCCGTGCCGGTGCCGCCGCCCATGCCGCAGGTGACGAACACCATGTCCGCGCCCTGGAGCGAGTGGAGCACCTCGTCGCGGTTCTCCTCGATCGCCTGGCGACCGATCTCGGGGCGCGCCCCGGCGCCCAACCCGCGAGTGAGCTTCTTCCCGATCTGCACCTTCACGTCGGCCTTGTTGTTGAGCAGGGCCTGCGCGTCGGTGTTGACGGAGATGAATTCGACGCCCTGGAGTCCCTCGTCGACCATGCGGTTCAGAGCGTTGCCGCCCCCGCCGCCTACGCCGACGACTTTCATGCGCGCGTTCTGCGATACGGTCTCTTCGAGCTCGAAGATCATGGCTCCCTTGGCTCCCCCGGGTGACCGATCAGAAGAAGTCTTGCAGCCATCGCTTGAGCGGTCCGAACAACTTCTCGACGCCTCCACTTCTCACGAGCTGTCCCGCCGACACGCTTCCGCCGGTGGCGAACCTCCGCGCGGCATACAGCACCAACCCCACCGGCACCGCATAGCGCGGCGCCTGCACGCTGTCCACGAGCCCCGAAATCCCCTGCTCCGGCATCCCGGCCCGCACCGGGAGGGCGAACACGTCGCGGGCCAGCTCCACCATGCCCGGGAGGTGCGCCGTTCCGCCCGTCAGCACCACGCCCGCCGGCAGCCGCCCGCCCCCATAACCCGCCCGCTCGAATTCCCGCTGCACCAGCTGGAAGATCTCGTCCACCCGCTCGTGGATGATGTGCGACAACAGCTCGCGCGATGCCTGTCGCGCGCCCTGGCTCGGCGTGGACGGCAAAGTGACCATTTCGGACGCGTCCACCAGCGGCTCGTACGCCACGCCGTGTCGCTCCTTCAGCCGCTCCGCGTCCGCCTGCGTCACGCCCAACCCTTGTACTAGGTCGCTGGTGACGTGCGTGCCGGCGAACTTGAGCGACGCGAGATGGCGGATCTTCCCTTCGTGAAAGATCGCCACCCCCGTCGAGCCCCCGCCCACCTCCACCAGCGCGACGCCCAGCTCCTTCTCGTCGTCCGTCAGCACCGCGTAGGACGCGGCGAGCGGCTCGAGCACCAGCTCCGCGACCCGGTAGCGCGCCCGCTCCACGCTCTTGCGCAGGTTCTGGGCGGCGGTGGACTGGACGGTCACGAGGTACATCTCCACCTCGAGCCGCGTGCCGGTCATCCCCACGGGGTCCGAGATCCCGTGCTGCTGGTCGACCACGTACTCCTGCGGAATGTCGTGCAGCAGCTCCTGGTCGCGGCCCAAGGACACAGCCCGCGCCACTTCGTTGACTCGCGCCACGTCGTCCGGGCCGATCTCCTCCCTCGACACCGCCACCACTCCCGGCGAGGTACGGGCCGAGACGTGCTCCCCGGCGATACCACAGGTAACCGCGCCGACCTTGACGCCCGCCATCCGCTCCGCGTCGCGCATCGCCGTGACGATCGACCGGCTCGTCTCGTCGATATCGCGCACCACGCCGCGCCGTACGCCCGTGTTCTTGGCGAGCCCGACGCCCAGCACCTTGGCGAGCGGCTGCCGCGGCAAGTCGCCCACCACCTCCGCGATCACCGCGCACGTCTTGGTGCTGCCGAGATCGAGCCCGGCCACGAGCTGGCGGTCCCGGCTCACGCGCCAGCGGCCCCCCCCAAGCTCGCAGTCGCCCTCCGCCGCACGACCACCTGGCCCGCGAAGCGGGCATCCAGCTCCGCGTACGGACGCCCCTTGGCGTCGAGATCCCGCGCCACCAGAACCACTGCGCGAATCACCTCCGGTCCCGCGTCGCGCGCGACCAGCACGCGATGCGCGCCGAGCTCAAGGACCACGCCCCCGCCCCCCCGTTGAGCCACTCGCGCACCAGTGATGCTCTGGAACAGCGCCGGATCAACCGACTGGATTAGCGCCAGCACCCCCACCACCCCCGAATCCCGGCTCGCCGCAATCGGCAGGTCGAGCCCCGTGCGCGACGGGTCGAACGGCAGCGGGCGGCCCGCGGCGTCGACCACCACGAGCCCGCCGCGCTGCAGACCGGGCGGCGGGGCGAGCGCCGCGGGCTCGACCTCCCGCACCTCCACCATCAACGCGGCCGGCAGGCGCCGCACCACCCGCGCATCGGCCACGCCCGCCAGCCCGCGCACGCGGTCGGCGAGCAGCCGCGTGTCGGTGAACACGCTGGCGCGCGGCTCGAGCCGCAGCGCCGCGACCACCGCATCGGGCGTCAGATTGCGTACGCCCACCAGCTCGATCTGACGCACGCGGAACAGCGCCACCTGGCGCAGGGCGATCGGCGCACCAAACCACGACACCGCGACGACTCCCGATCCCCCCAGGGCCGCGACGGCGCGACGCCGCCACTTCGGCCAGCGCCGCTTCACGCGCCGGTCCCCGCGGTCACCGATGTCTCCAGCTGCGCCAGGAGCTCGGGACCGACCCGCGTGATGTCACCCGCCCCCAGCGTGAACACCACGTCACCCGCCTTCACCGTTTCCGCCACGCGTTCGGTCAAGCCGGCCCGCTCACGCACCGCGACCGTGGTCGCGCCGGCACGGGCGGCGCCGCGCGCCACCAGGTCCGCGCTCACGCCCGGCACTGGCTGCTCGCGCGCCGCATAGATCGGTGCTACCACCACGACGTCCGCCACCGCGAGCGCGCGCCCCAGGGCATCGCCATGTAGCGCGGTCCGCGAGAACAGGTGCGGCTGGAACACCGCCACCACGCGCCGTCGCGGAAACACCTGCCGCGCCGCGGCGAGCGTCGCCTGCACCTCCGTGGGATGGTGCGCATAGTCGTCCACCACCGTCACGCCACGCGCCTCCCCGATCCGCTCGAAGCGTCGTCCCACGCCGCTGAACTCGGCGAGCGCTGCGAGCGCGGGCCCGACATCGGCGCCCAGCTCACGCGTCACCGCCAATGCCGCCGCGGCGTTGCGCACGTTGTGCAACCCCGGGACACGCAGCCGCAACGTCAGCGCATGGCTCCCGTCGCCCGGCAACGTGATCCGCGCGGTCGAGCCGCGCTCCGTCAGTTCGACCTCGCTGATCCGCACGTCTGCGTCCGCTCCGGTTCCGACGCGCCATACCGGGACCGCCAGCCGCGCCGCCACGCGGGCGGCGCCCGCGTCGTCGGCGCCGACGATCGCGCGGCGCGCGCTGTGCGCGAACTGCACGAATGCGTCTTCCAGCGCCACTACGCTGCCGCCGTAACACTCCAGGTGGTCGGCCTCGACGTTGTTCACCACCGCCACCGCGGGCGCGAGCGACAGAAACGCGCGGTCGTATTCGTCCGCCTCCACCACGTACAACTCGCGTCCCCCGACTCGCGCGTTGCCACCCCACCGAGCGACACGGCCGCCGGCGAGTCCCGTGGGATCCCGCCCGGCGGCCGCCAACGCCTCCGTGACCATCACCGTGGTGGTCGTCTTGCCGTGCGTCCCCGCTACGGCGACCACCGTTCCGCCGGCGACGGCCTGGCTGAGGGCGTCAGCCCGCCGTACCACCGGGACCCCTAGGGCGCGTGCTCGCTCCAGCTCCGGGTGGTCTCCCGGTACCGCAGCGGTGACCACAAGCGCTCGGGCGCCTCCAACATGCCCTGGATCGTGTCCCCGCCATATTTCCACCCCCAAAGCTGCCAAATCGGCGGCGCCCGAGGGGTCGTTGTCACAGCCCGTTACTGCTACGCCTTGCTGCCTGGTGAGGAGCGCCAGGCCGCTCATACCCGCTCCGGCGATCCCCATGAAGTGGATCGGACGGGGATCCACCGTATCAAACAAGTTCATTAGTGGGGGGCTAATATAGCGAATCTACGAAACTTGTGAAAGACACCACGACCTTTTATGAGATCAGTGTCAAAATCTTCGACATGATCTCTCGGGCGGCGTTTGGGTGTCCGCGGGCTCGCGCGCGCGCGGCGAATGCCTCCCGGCGGGAGGGGTCGGTGGTGAGTGCGACGACCTGCTCAGCCAAGGTGTAGGGCGTGAGCTGTTTCTCAGCCAGGTGGATGGCGGCGCCGGCGGCGGCGAGCGCTCGGGCATTCCCTGTCTGATGGTCGGCCGCCGAGGTAGGAAGCGGAACGAGAATGCTCGGCTTGCCCCAGGCGCACAGCTCGGCCACGGTCATTGCCCCTGCGCGTGCCATTACGAAGTCGGCGGCCCGGTACGCAGGGGTCATCGGGTCCAGAAAGCCGCGCACGGCCACGCGACCGGCCACGGCGTACCGCCCAAACGCGCTCTCGTGCGTAGCGCCTGTCGCCCACAGTACATTCGTCGCGTCGAGCAGCCGGCGCTCGAGCGCGCCCGCCACGGCGTAGTTGATCGCCTGTGCCCCCTGACTGCCGCCGAACACCAGCAGCGTAAGTCGTGAGGCGGCGAGTCCAAACTCCGCGAGCGCCGCTTCCCTGCCTCCAGGCTCAGGTGGGCGGACCGGATTGCCGAGCGCGAAGACTTCCGCGTGCTTGCCCGGGGTCAATCGCGCGCGCGCCTCCGGAAACCCCAGGTGCACCTGCCGCGCGCGCCGCGCCAGCCAGCGCGTGGTGAGGCCGGGCCTCGCATTCTCCTCCACCACCACCGTCGGGACTCCCGCACGCTGAGCCCGCCACACCACCGGACCCGCGGCGTAGCCCCCGGTGCCGATGACCACCGCGGGGCGCTCGACGTCGAGCAGCCGGCCCACCCCGCGCCACACCCGTCCGCCGATCAAGAGCCACCGCAGGTTCTTCCACCAGGTGCGCCGATAAATCGGCTCGACCGGCAGCAGCTGGTAGCGGAACGGATAGCGGGGGAGCACCTGTGCCTCGATGCCGCGCTCGGCGCCGACGAGCACGGGCTCGACCTCGGAGCGCGCCTCACGGAGCGCCTGCGCGAGGGCGAGGGCGGGCATCAGATGGCCGCCCGTACCACCTCCGGCCAGTATAATCTTCATCGCTGCTGGAAACGTGGAACGCGGAACGCGGAACGCGGAACAGTCGGGGAAGGTTCGATGCTGGGGGGCGGCCGCGAGGCTCGACGATCGTCCGATGTGTTCCGCGTTCCGCCTTCCGCGTTCCGCGTTCTCATGCTCACGCCGCCCGCCGCCCTCTCCCAATGCTGATCAACACTCCCGTCGCCACGAGGGCCACGAACAAGCTCGACCTTCCGTATGAGATGAACGGGAGAGTGATGCCGGTGGCGGGCAGGAGTGCGAGGCTGACGCCGATGTGGAGCGCCGCGGTGATGCCGATCAACCCTGTCAGACCCACCGCCAGGAGCTGCCCGAACGAGTCGCTGGCGCGCCGCGCGATCCGGAAGCCCAGCCAGACGAAGGTGCCGAATAACACCAGCATGGCCAGCACGCCGAGGAAGCCCCACTCTTCGCCGATCGTGGAGAAAATGAAATCCGAATACGCATACGTGAGGTAGCCCAGCTTCTGTTGGCCCTGGCCCAGGCCGACGCCGAACAGCCGCCCGGCCCCGATGCCCACGAGCGACTGGTGCACCTGCCACGTCGCCTCGGACGGCGCGCTCCCCGGATTGAGGAACGTCACCACGCGGGCGAGCCGGTACTGCGCGCTTGCCACTGCACCGAACAAGAGTGGCGTAGCCACGACACCGAGCGCGAGGAAGTGGCCGATGCGCGCACCCGCGGTGAACAACGCCACCGCCGCGAGCAGCGCCACGAGCAGCGCCATCGAGAGATTGGGCTCGAAGAAAATCAAGCCGATCACCGGCGCGAGCACGACGATGAACGGGAGCAAGCCGTACTTGAACGTGCGGATCCGCTCGCCCTTCTTGGCTGCGAGCATCGCAGTCCATAGCACCACCGCGAACTTGGCGAGCTCGGACGGCTGCACCATGACGAATCCGAGATTCACCCAGCGCCGGGCACCGTTGATGCTGGGGGTCATTGCGTGTGCCAACGGCAGCAGCGGGAGCAGCAACAGCAGCGTGACGACGGCGAGGACCGGCCAGGCGGCACGCCGCCAGCGGTGGTAGTCGGTGCGGGCGAGCCACGCGGCCACGATCCCGCCGACGGCCGCGCCGAGCGCCTGCTTCAGCGCGAACCCAGAGCCGACCTGCCCGCCCGCGATCGTGAGGAGGCTCGACGCGCCGTACACCGCTGCCAACCCGAACACCACGAGGATCGCGGTGACGAGCGCCAACAGGCGGATCTCCCAGCGGGCGTCTCTCACGGGCGGTCGCGGCTGAAGCCGCGGCTCGGCACTGCCGCTGAAGCGGCCTCTCGCCCGGTCACGGGCAGACGCCGGTCGCGAGTCTACTCGCCTTCACTTTGTTCCCACTCTGAAGGGTGGGCTCGGCACGAGACGGTGCTGAAGCACAGGGTTGTCCTTCAGGACAAACCTGGGCCGAGCCCAGGCTTCAGCCTGGGGACAACGCGCCACGCACACCATCGAACCTGTCACATCCGCTCCACAATTCTCCGGAACGCCGCACCCCGCTCCTCGTAATTCTTGAACATGTCGTAGCTGGAGCACGCGGGTGACAACAACACGGCGTCCCCCGGCCGCGCCGCCCGGCGGGCCCGCGCCATCACGTCCTCGAACGTCGTGCCGCGCTCGAGCGGCAGCTTGCCCGCCAGGTCCCGCTCGATCAAGTCACCCGACTCCCCGTAGGCGATCACCAACCGGCACCGGTCCTTGAGGAGGGGCGCCAACCGGGTGTATGGCTCCCCCTTGTGCCGCCCACCGAGCAGCAGCACGAACGGCCGATCCATCGCCTCGATCGCGACCACCGTGGACGCGATGTTCGTGGCCTTGGAGTCGTTGATCCAGCGGACGCCGTTCACCTCGCGCACCGGCTCGAGCCGATGTGGCAGCGCCCGGAACGAGCGCAATCCCTCGGCGATGCGCGCCGGCGTGACACCGGCCTCGCGCACCGCCAGCGCGGCGGCCAGCGCGTTGGCGACATTGTGGTCGCCCAATAGCCCCAGGTCGGCGCGCGCCAGCAGCGTCTGGTCGCCCAGGCGCAGCCGTCGAGCGGGTGCGTCGTACCAGCCGTCGGCCGGGCGCGCGAGCGAGAACAGGACGCGTCGACCCGCCGCGTCGCGGGCCAGCTCCAGCACCGCGGCATCGTCGCCGTTCAGCACCCACACGTTCGCAGCGCTCGCGTTTCGAAACAGCAGCTGCTTGTCGGCATAGTAGGCCTCCACGCTGGGATAGCGGTCCAGGTGGTCGGGGGCGAGGTTGGTGACGATGCCGACGTCGGGGGCGAAGTGCGGGCTGTCGTGCAGCTGGAACGACGACACCTCCACCGCAAGCCACTGGTGGGCCACGCCCTCCAGGGCCACCTGGGCGAGCGGGCGACCGATGTTGCCCGCCGCCTCGGCGACGATCCCCCCCGTGCGTAGCAGGTGCGCTACGAGCGCGGTGGTGGTCGTCTTGCCGTTCGTGCCGGTGACGGCGATGCAGCGCGTGCCCGATCGGGCAAGGGCCCGGAACCCGAGATCGATCTCTGAGAGGACCGGGACGTGCGCCTGGTGCGCCGCGCTGAGCGGCGGCGCGTCGGGCGGCACGCCGGGAGAGACGATCACGGCCGTCGCCGCGGCGATGCGCTGCAGGTCGTGACGGCCCACTTCCAGCGTCACTCCGGGCAGCGAGCGAAGCGCCGCCAGATCGTTGCCGCCGTACGGATGGTCGGACGCGTCGCTCGCATACACGGCGACGCCCTCGCGCGCGAGCAATCGCGTGGCGGCCACGCCGCTCTTTCCCAGGCCCACGACGGCGACCACGCCACGACGCCACCGGTCGTCGATCATCGCACCTTGAGCGTCGCGAGCGCGATCGCCGCGCACATCACCCCCAGGATGTAGAACCGCGTCACGACCTGCGGCTCCGCCCACCCCAGCTTCTCGAAGTGGTGGTGCAGCGGCGCCATCCGGAACACGCGGTGCGCGTCGGCGTACTCCTTGCCGCGGCGCCGCTTGTACCAGCGGTACACCCACACCTGCAACATGACCGACACGGCTTCCGCCGCGAAAACCCCGCCCGCGATCAGCAGCAAGAACTCGGCCTTGAGCATGATCGCCACCGCGCCGAGCGCGCCGCCGATCGCGAGCGAGCCGGTGTCGCCCATGAAGACTTGTGCGGGGTGGGCGTTGAACCAGAGGAATCCGAGCGCGGCTCCGGCCAGCGCGCCGCAAAAGATGGTCACCTCTTCGGCGCCGGGCAGAAAGTACACACCGAGGTAGCGAGTCCAGTCGATGCGGCCGAACACGTACGCGAAGGCCGCGAACGTGCCCGCGAGAATGGCCGTGAGCCCGGTCGCGAGGCCGTCCAACCCATCCGTGAGGTTCACGGCGTTCGACGTGCCCGTGACAACAAGGGTGACAAACACCACGTAGGCCCATGGCCAGAAGTAAATCAGTCGGTACTTGAGGAGTGGCAACTGGGTCGAGGCGGGCTCGAGATTCGAGGCGAGCGGCCACCGTAATAGCACGATTCCGAGAGCCACCCCGAATGTGATCTGGCCGACCAGCTTCCAACGCGCCACCAGTCCCTGCGACTTGCCGCGCACGATCTTCAGATAGTCGTCGAGAAACCCGATGGCGCCCGCCCACAGCATCGCCACGACGGCCACCAACACGTAGCGATTATCGAGACGTGCCCATAACAGCGTCGGGACGACGGTCGCGAGCAGGATGATCAGCCCGCCCATTGTGGGGGTCCCTCGCTTGGTCTGATGACTCGTCGGCCCTTCGGCGCGGATCACCTGTCCCACGTTCCGCTCGCGCAGGCGCCGGATGATGGCGGGTCCCAGAAGGAAGGCGAGCACCAACGCCGTGACGACCGCGCCGGCGGCGCGAAACGTGAGGTAGTTGAACAGGTTGAAGAAGATGTGCTGCTTCGCGAGCGGCGCGAGCAAATGATAGAGCACGTCCCCCCCCGATTCCGCTCCTCGGTCAGTTCAGGTAGCGCAACACCCGCTCGAGCGCGACGCCGCGCGACGCCTTCAGGAGAACGACCTCGTTGCCGCGCAAGGCGGCCCGCAGCTTCGGCCCCAGGGCCTCGGCGTCCGCCGCGGTCAACAGGCGCTCGCCGAGGGCGGCGCGGTGCGGCTCGAACGCGGCCACGAACTCACCCACCGCGGCCACGAGCGCCGGCTCGAGCGCGGCGATCTCCGCCGCCGCGGCCGCATGCAATCTGGCACTCTCGGGCCCCAGCTCCAACATGGACCCGACGACCACCGCCAGCGGCCGGCGCCGCCGGGCCGCGAGCCACTGGGCGAGCCGCACCGCCCAATGCAGCGAGCCCGGGTTGGCGTTGTATGTGTCGTCGATCACCGTCAGGCCGCCGATCGTCAGCACCGCGCCCCGTCCCGTCGGTAGCCGCACGCCCGCGAGCGCCGCCACCGCGCGCGCCGGGTCCGCGCCCGCCTCCCGACCGACGGCGAGCGCCAGCATCGCGTTCTCGATCTGGTGGAATCCTACGACCGGGAGGGTGGCGGTCTGCCCGCGCCACGTCAGCCGGGCATGCCCATCGTCATCGAGCTCCGCCGCATCGGGCCGGACATCGGCCGCCGGGCTCGTCCCCGCCACGATCGTCGCGGTGCGGCGTCGCGCCTCGCGCGCCAGCTCGGGCGGGTCGGTCCCGACCACCGCCACCCGTGCCCCGTCGAGGAGCGAGAGTTTTTCCTGCATTACGCCGGCGAGCGAGCCGAATCCCTCGACGTGCGCGTAGCCGACGTTGGTGATCACGGCGATGGTGGGCTCGATCACGTCACGCAGTCGAGGAATCTCACCGGGCACGCTGGCGCCCGCCTCCACGACGAGCGCTTCGGCGTCGTCCGGCATGGCGAGCAGCGTGAGCGGCACTCCCACCAGGTTGTTGAGGTTGCCACCGGTAGCGTGCACCCGGTAGCTCGTGGCCAGGACCGCCCGGATCATTTCTTTGGTGCTCGTCTTGCCGCTCGAGCCGGTGACCGCCACCACCGGGCTGCCGCGCGGCAGCAGCCGGCGCCGGGCGCGGGCGAGCTGGCCCAACGCCACGAGCGTGTCCGCCACCTCGAACGTCGACAACCCGTCGACCGGCGTGGTGCCGCGCCGCACGACGGCGGCCGCCGCGCCCTGGGCTTTCGCTTGCGCGAGGAAGTCGTGGGCGTCGAAGCGATCGCCCTTCAGCGCGACGAACAGCGCCCCGCTTGTCAGGTGACGGGTGTCGGTGCTCACCCCGGTGAACTGCAACCCGCGAGGCCCCGACGTCCCTAAGGCGCTGGCGACGGCGTCCGAGTCCCAGGCAGTCACTGGCCCGCCTGAAACGCGGAAGGCGGAACGCGGAATGCGGAACAGAAATGGAGGGTCACTTGCCGAGCGACCATTCTCCTGCCGTTCCGCGTTCCGCGTTCCGCGTTAATTCGGTCACGAAGCCCCCAATTCCTTGACGATGACCCGCTCATCAAACGGTTGTTTCTCGGTTCCGATGATCTGATACGTCTCGTGGCCCTTCCCAGCGAGCAGAATCGTGTCGCCGGCCTGCGCCAGCTCGAGCGCCCGAGCAATCGCCTTGCGCCGGTCTACCTGGCGCTCGTGCGGCTTGCCGCGCATTCCGGCCTCCACGTCGTCGACAATCCGCTCGGGGGCCTCGGTCCGCGGATTGTCGGAGGTGACGATCGCCAGGTCGGCGAGCCGCGCGCAGACCTCTCCCATCGGGGCGCGCTTGCCGCGGTCGCGATCGCCACCCGCGCCGAATACGACGATGAGCCGTCCTTTGGTCAACGGGCGGAGCGTCTCGAGCGCTCGCTCGAGCGCGTCCGGCGTGTGGGCATAGTCCCGCAGCACGAGGCACGGCCGCGCGGCGATGCGCTCCATGCGACCAGGGACTTGCGGTGCTCGCGTCAACGACTCGGCGATCGTTTCGACGGGCACGCCCAGTCCCCAGGCGCATGCGGCGACGCCTAAGGCGTTCGCAACGTTGAAGCGACCCAGCAGCGGCAGACGCACCGCCGCACTACCCATCGGGGTCACCAGCTCGAAGCGGGCACCGCCGGCATCGAGCGTCACTCGTCGCGCCGTCACATCCCCCCCCCGTTCGCCGAAGGTGATGCGACGATGCTCGCGGCGCAGCCGTTGCCACGCGGGATCGTCGGCGTTCACCACCTCGAGCCCGTTGGCCGCGAGATACTGCACGAGCTTGGCCTTGGCGCGAAAATAGTCTTCGAGCGTCTTGTGGTAGTCGAGGTGGTCGCGCGTCAGGTTGGTGAAGACCGCGGCGCGGAACGCGAGTCCGTCCACACGCCCCTGATCCAGACTGTGCGACGAGACCTCCATCGCGACGCCACGCGCGCCCCGCTCGACCAGGCTGGCGAGCGTCGCCTGCAGGTCGATCGGCCCCGGCGTGGTGAGGTTTCCCGCCTCGCTCGGCACCGCGGACCCTGCCGGATCGACCGCGCCAAGCGTGCCGATCGACCCCATCGGCTCGAGCGCCCCCCCCAACACGTGGCGGAGCAGGGTGACCGACGTCGTCTTGCCGTTCGTGCCGGTGACGCCGATCAGGTCGAGCTTCGTCGCTGGTCGGCCGTACCACGTTTCCGCGGCGACCGCCGCCGCGCGGCGCCCATCGCGCACGAGCACCTGCGCTAGGTCCGCGGCCTGCTCGCGCTCGACCAGCGCCGCCGCGGCTCCTCGGTCGCGCGCCGCCGCCACGAACTCATGACCGTCCTGCACCGAGCCGCGCACGGCGCAGTACAGCATGCCGGCGGTCACCCGCCGGCTGTCGGCGGTGAGCCCCGTGATGGCCGGCCAGGTGTGGAGGTCCGGCGTTGCGACGAGGAGTTTGGCGCGCTCGAGCGCGCCGACGATGTCGGCGAGTCCGGTCATCGCCGCGGCCGGCGGCGCTTGGGCTGGGCGGGCGGTGAAGGGCGCGGGCTGCGCGACGCGGCGGCGTAGGGCGAGGCGAACAGCGTCACCGTGGAGCCAGCCGCCGCGCTGTCGCCCGCCGCCGGCCAGGTATGCTCGGCGAAACCCCACCCCCGCAGCCGCACGCGAAATCCCCGGCGGTGCAGTCCACGCACCGCCTCCCGAATGCCCAGCCCCGCCACGTCCGGCACGGCGCGCGCCGGCAGCGCGACGCCGGCGCTATCCGGCACGTAGGGCCAAGGAACGACGTACGGCACCACGCCGCCGTCGTCCTCGGGCGGGACCGTCGCGACCCGCGCCGCCACCGTCGACAGTCGCGCGCGGTCGAGCGCCACCGTGCGGGCCGCCAGCGTCTGCTCCAGCATGGAGCGAGTCACCGGCGCGGCCGTCTGGGCGGCGTAGTAGCTCCCCTTGTGCGGGTTGTCGATCTTGACGACCAGCACCAGCTGCGGCCGGTCGGCCGGGAACAGGGCCGCGAACGAGGCGAAGTATTCGCCGCGCGCATAGTGGCCGTTGACCACGCGGCGCGCCGTCCCGGTCTTGGCGGCCACGGGAAAGTTGGTGAGCGCCGCCTCCGCCCCCGTGCCGTGCTCGACCACGCCCCGCAGCAGGTCGCGCAGCGTCGCCGCCACCGCGGGCGAGACGGCGCGCCGCACCGGCTCGGGCCGGTGCCGGTACCGCACCCGGCCCGCGCCACTCCGCACCTCGCGGATCAACGTGGGTTGCAGCAGCACGCCGTCGTTCGCGAGCGCCGCGTAGGCCGCCGCCACCTGGATCGGCGTGACCGAGAGCTCGTAGCCCATCGCTAGGCTCGCGGCGCTCGGCCGCGTCCACTCCGCCGGAGGGCGCAGCCGGCCCGCCGCCTCAGCGGGAAACTCGATCCCCGTGGGCGCCCCGAACCCGAAGGCGCGGAGCGTGGCGTACTGCTCGTCGGGCTCGAGGCGGGCGGCGAACTTCGCGATCGCGATGTTGCTGGACACGCGAATCGCGTCGGCGAGTGTCAGCCAGGGCTGCGGCTGGTCGTCGGTGATGGTGCGCCCCCGCACCCGCCATTTGCCCCCTTCCCCCGAAACCCGATCCGTGGGTGTGACACGCCCCAGTGTCAACAGGCTTGCGGCGGTGAAGATCTTGGCCAGGGAGCCGGGCTCGAACGTGTCGGTGAACGCGCTCGGTCGCGCGCTCCCCTCGCGCGTCCGGGACGCGAGCGCCAGCACTTCGCCGCTCGCCGGATCGAGCATCACCACGTCGCCGCCGTCGGCGTCCATGCGCCGCAGCGCGTCGTCGAGTGCCCGTTGCGCGATCTCCTGCAGCTCGGCGTCGAGCGTCAGCTCGACGTCGAGCCCCGGCACCGGTGGGGCGATCACCCGCGCGGGCGACTCGTATTCCCGTCCCGCGCGATCCTTGAGCACCACCGCCGCCCCCGCCCGCCCCGCGAGCAAGCTATCGAGGGTCTTCTCGAGCCCCGAGCCGCCGCGCCCGTCGTCGTCCAGGCGGCCGATGGTGGCGCGCGCCACATCGGGGTCGGGATAGAAGCGGTTCAACACCGACTCAAGGTGCACGCCGCGGACGGCCCGCAACGGCTGCACTTCGAGCGCGCTGTAGGGACCGGCGAAATAGGCGTAGCGCCCGCGCAGCCCCTCTTGCCAGGTCCGCCCGCTGAGGCCCAGCCGCCGACTGATGAGCGCCCCGTCGGCCGCGGGATCGCGCAGCTCGTTGGGGGCCACGCCCACGTGATAGGTCTCCTGGGTGAGGGCGAGCGGCGTGCCGTGGCGGTCGAACAACGTGCCGCGCCGGGCGGGCAGCACGATGCGCTCCGTGCGCTGCGCTTGGGCTTCCTCGGCCCAGCGCCGCCCGTGGATGAGCTGCACCTGGGCCGCCCTCCCGACCAACAACGCGAGGCTCACGAAGACGCCGGCTTCCACCACCTGCAGCCGGATCGCGGATCTCGCCATCGTTTAGTGGGACCCGCTGGGCGCGGGGATGAGGACGATTTCGCTGTCGTTGGGGAGGTGCAAGCCCAGCCGCGCCCGCGCTCGCGGCACGAGCACCGCGCGGCTCGCGGCCGCGCGGATGCGCCGCTCCAGATCGGCCCGGTGGCCGTCCAGCTCGGCGCGCCGGGCGCGGAGGTCCGCCAGCTCACGCGCGGCGCGAATGCCGGCGGTTTGGCGCGCGTAGACGATCCAGGTGGTGGCGAGGAACGCCAGGAGCCAGACGGCGACCCAGTGGCGGCCCTTAACCATCACTCGCCGTCTCGAACGCGCGCAGCCTGGCCGAGCGCGCCCGGGGGTTGTCCCGCAGCTCGGCGGGGTCGGGGCGGATGGGACGCTTGGTGAGCGAGCGACCCAACGGCCGTCCGCGACAGGTGCAGACCGGCTGCCCCGGCGGGCAGACGCAGGCCCGGCTCCACTCGCGGAACGCGTGCTTCACGATGCGATCCTCACCCGAGTGATACGTGATCACCGCGAGCCGTCCGCCCGGCACCAGCGCGGCCCGTAGCGCCGGCAGCGCCAGCTCGAGCTGCTCGAGTTCCTGATTCACCACGATGCGCAACGCCTGAAACAATCGCGCAAAATCGCTCGCTCCGGCCCGTGACCCGCGTGCCTCGCGGATCGCGTTCACGAAATCGTCGCTGGTTGCGAACGGTCGCGTGGCGCGTCGCTTCACGATCGCTCGTGCCAGCCGGCGCGCCCGCGACTCGTCCGCCAGCTCGGCGAACGCGTCGGCCAGCCGCGGCTCGGGCCAGGTGTTCAGCACATCCGCCGCCATCACGCCGCGGCCCGCCGCCATCCGCATGTCGAGCGGCGCCCCGGGACGAAAGGTAAACCCGCGGCCATCGCTATCGAGCTGATGGGAGGAGACGCCGAGGTCGAGGAGGATGCGATCGGGACGAAAGGTGGCGATGGTGCCGAGCACCTTGGCGGACCCGAACGGGCCGGTCGAGTAGCGGATGCCGTCCTCGCCCAAGGCGGCGCGGGCGACCGCGATCGCCTCGGGGTCGCGATCCACGGCGAGCACGTCGGCGCCGGCAGCGCGTAGCAGGGCGGCGTGGCCGCCGCCGCCGACCGTGGCGTCCACGGCGCGGCGACCACCTTCGGCCCAGGTCCGCACGGCGCCCGCGAGGACGGGGACATGGTACGCGACGGTGACGCTCTCCCCCTCTCCCGAAAAAACGAAAGCCCCGCCTGCCGTGGCAGACGGGGCCGGATGCGTCGTCCCGCGAGGCGGGTTCAGGCGGGGCTGACGGGGCTCGAACCCGCGACCTCCGGTGTGACAGACCGGCACTCTAACCAGCTGAGCTACAGCCCCCTGCGACGGAGGGTCGCAATATAGGCCGGCGCTGGGGTCAATTCAATGCCTCAGAAATTCTTGCACTTGAATTGCTTCTTCACCTGGGGCATGATGCCTTCGAGCTTGCTGATATTCTGGAGCATCGCGTTCGCGGTCGGTGGATGCACACGGGCGCCGAGCACGAGCGCCTCTTTGGCTCGAGCGATCCAGTCATTGACCGCCTTCGCCTCGCCGCAGCTCTTCGATTTCACCATCACGCTGTACTGCGCGAACAGCGGCCCAACGGACGAGACGCCGTACCAAAAGCTGGCCTGGACGCGGATCTGCTGGCGTGGGCCGACGGTGTCCGCGGGCGAGCGCGGCGCCACCACCTGCAGCAGCTGCTCGAGCCACGGGTACGCGCGATCGTAGGCTCCCGCCTGCGCGATCTTCGAGCCCCCAGTCAGCATGAACACCGCCGCGCTCACCCGGTCGGTCGAATCGGACGAGGAGAGGGCAGGCGCCAGATAGGCTTTCGCGCTGTCGACCCGATCGGCGAACGCGTTCCGGAACGCGCGCAGTGCCGCCGTGTCGGGCTTGAGCTTGTTCGCCTGGGCGGTGTCGTAGATCGTCCCTTCCACGATGGCGCGCGCCACCAGCAGCGAGCCCTTGATGTCGCTCGGGTCGAGCTTCAAGGACTGCTTGTAGGCCCACTGCGACGAGTCCTTCTGGCCTTTCAGGTCATAGGCGGTGCCGAGCGCCTTCCAGAACGTGGGAGACTTGGGAACGTGGCGCACCGCCGCCCGGGTGAAGAACAACAGCTGCGTGGTGTCGGAGAGCGCCTGGGCCGCGCCCATCGCTCCCTTGAGCAACGTCGTGTCGGCGAGCTTGGACGTGTCCAGCTTGACCTGTTCGACGAAGCCGTCGAGGGTGCAGCGGTTCAGCTCGCCCTCGATGCAGATCCGTTGCCGAAACGCCAGCAACCGATCGTCGCCGGGGTTGTGCGCGAGCCCGTCGTCGAGCACCGACTTCGCGCGCTCGAACTGCCGCTGCTGCCGCAGCAGCTCCGCGATGCCGAGGCGCAGCTGCGTGTTCTGTGACTCGCCCGCGAGCTCGTGAGTGAACGCGTCGATCGCTTTGAGCGTGTCACCCTTCTGTTGATAGGCGTGCCCGACCGTCTCCCACGCGGTGGCGTTGAGGGAGTCGCCCTTGGCGGCGCGCAGCGCGGCAGCGATCAGGCTGTCGAGCGGGAGGTGCTGGGCCTCGTACACCGTCTCGACGCACAGGTGCGCGGCGGTGAGGTTGGGTTCGGTCACGAGCGCCTTGCGGGCGGCGTCGAGCGCCTTGCCGAACTGGCTCTTCTGTCGCTGGTCGTTGCACTCGCGCGCGTGCTCGGCGGCGCGCACGACCGTATTGGCGCGCTGCGCGATCGCCTCGCCCAGCGACGCCGCCGTCGCGGGGTTCGCGCTCGTCACCGTGAACAGGGAGGCCATGCCGGAGCTGCCGATATCCCGTACGCGGACGCGGGCGACCAGCGCGCCGCCGCTCCGATCGAGGGTCCCGATGGTGTAGGCGTTCACCGAGAGGAATCGGGCCAGCTGATTCGCCTGCGTCTCGTCCAACAACACGTCGCACGGATAGTCCGAGGCCTTCAGGGCCTCGCACAGCTTGGTCTTGGGGATGACCTGCACCCGGGACCGAGCCATCGAGCCGAGCTTCTCGCGCGTCACGTCCATGACCGCGATGCTCATGGCGGAGTCGGCCGGCGTCTTGACCATCAACGGCAGGACGAGGAGCTTCTCGGCGGGTGGTGTGTAGGCGATCTGCGCGGGGGCGGTGCCGGCGGCGGCCGTCAACCCCAACGCAGCGATCAGTCGTACCGATTTCCGTACCGATTTCACGCGCGCAAACCTCACGGTGTCGTCTGATACCCCAATGGGCGAAGAGGGATTCGAACCCCCGACTTCCTGCGTGTAAGGCAGGCGCTCTGAACCGCTGAGCTATTCGCCCGTCGCACGGCGGGTTCTATAGGGCGAGACCTACCGGAAAGAAAACGCAGTACCCGAGTACGAGTAGAATCGGCGCGGCCGTGGTCGAGCCTTGGCGCAGCAGCCAGTACCCGATCGCGAGCGCTACGACCGCGGCCCCGAGCATCACCCAGTTGCTCGGACCGAAATGCAGGCGCGACCGCGTCACGATCTGGTCGGACACAAGGGCAAGAGTTTACGCGGCCCCTCCGACGTCGTCAAGCAGACGGCTCGTCGTCGTCCGGCACCGCCCAGCCCTCGTCGAGCAGCGCCTTCCGCGCCCGATCGCGCCGCCGTCGCACTGCCACCAGCCAGACGAGGACGCAGGCCAGAGCGGCCCAGAACAGCCCCACGGCGCCCGCCCACCCCAGCCAGCCATAGCGCGCCGCCACGTCGCGCTGCCAGCGGTCCTCGAAATCACCTTCCGTAACGTGATAGGTGTCGCGCAGCGCCGCATCGAACGTCGGGTCGCGCGCGAGCCGCTCGATGAGCGGCGCCAATCCCGCCGACCCGCCCCACCGCTGCAGCAGCAGCACCGCCGTGGTGGCGAGGGCGTACGCCGTGGTCGCGTCGGGTCGATCGGCGCGCAGCGACCGGTCCACTTCGTCCAGGTCGTAGCGGATCCCGCGGGCCACCTGCCAGTTGAGCCGCAGCGCGTCGAGGCGATCCCACTCCCCCGCCGCCACCGCGGCGTACCCCTCCTCGAACCAGAGCGGCAGCGCGCGGCGCACCCGCCACCGTAGCGCGAGGTGGGCGAGCTCGTGCCTGAGGGCGCCGGACAGTTGGACGGTCGGACCGTCGGACAGTAAGACGATCGTGCTTCTGTCGGGGAACGCGGCGCCTTCGCTCCACCCCGGCAGCCCCCTGCGGGTGAGAGAATCGAACGCCCTCCGGGTGGGCGCGAGGACCAGGCGGATCGGCCGGTCCGGCAGCGGCCCGATTCCCGGGAACGGCGCCGCGCGGTCGGCCGCTTCGGCCAGCGCCGCCGCCAGCCCGTCCTGCCCCGGCCAGGCGACCGCGCTCACGCGCCCCACTGTGATGACGGCAAGAGAACGCGAGGGGGACAGCGCCTGCGCGAGGAGCGAGACGAGGGCTACGAGCGCGGCGGCTCCTGTCCCTGGAGCACGAGCGCGAGGGTGTCCTGACACTTCTTGCCCCAGGGGTTGAACTTGTTCGCCTTGAATCCCTGCTCCCACGCCTGCTTCGCCTGGTCGTGGTCGCCTGCGAACCAATAAGCGCGCCCCAGCTCGTACTGCGCCTCGATCAGGTTCGGGCCGAGCTTGAGGGTCTTCTGGAAGAAGGTCTGGGCGTCTTCGTACATCTCGCGCTGCAGGTAGACGAGCCCGAGGTAGAAGTGGGCGTACAGGGTCGCCTTCTTGTCGTTGTCCAGGCGGATCGCCTTCGAGAGGTGCTCGATCGCCTCGCCGAAGATGCGCTTCTTGAGACAGATGTATCCGACGTTGATGCGCGCGAGTGAATTGGCCGGCTCCTTCATTAGGACCTTCTGAAAGGTGGCCAGGGCGTCGTCGTAGTCCTCGTGCAGCATCTGCGCCCATCCCAGGAGCGACTCGGCCTGCGTCTCACCGGGCGAGAGCTGCAGCGCCTTGTGGAGGGCCTGGATCGCGCCCGCGTAATCCCCGAGCGAGATGAGACTCCATCCCTTTTCGATGAACGTGGAGGCGCCGATGTGGTCGGCGTGGACGGCCGGGCGCGTCCCCGTGAACTCCGGCGCCGACGCTTCCGCCGTCGACGCGGACACCTGCTTGTAGCGCTCGACGAGCTTGCGGACATCCTCCTTGAGCGCCGACAGCTCGCCGATCAGTGCATCCACCTGCTTGAAGTAGGTGATGATCTCGCGCTTCACCGCCTCGCGCTCGGCGTGTGCCGTCACGGTCTCGACGCGACGCGCGATCTCCTCGTACCGGCTGCGCAAACCGGCGAGCGGGGTGTCGACCATCAGGCGGTGGCCTTCTCGTTCACGGCCGTCTCGAGGGCGAGCTTTTCCTGCGACGTGAGCAGCCGTGCCGTGTTGAGCACGATGATCGTGCGACTGTCCTTCACCACCAGCCCCGTGATGTACTCGGGGGCGAGCCCTTTGACGAACTTGGAGGGCGACGTGATCTCGGGCGCCGCGACCTGGAGCACTTCGGTGACCGCGTCCACCACCACGCCCAGCTTGCCGCCCTCCCACTCGAGGATCACGGTGCGTGTCTCCTCCCGCAGCGGCGCCGGCACGCCGAGCCGCTTCCGCAGGTCCACGAGCGGCACGGCGGCGCCCTGGTAGCGTAGCACGCCTTCCAGGAACTCGGGCGCCTTGGGCAACGGCGCGGGCGCCTCGTAGCGCAGGATGCGTTCCACCTGGAAGATGTTGAACGCGAAATCCTGGCCGGCCACCTTGAAGGTGACGAGTTGGACGTCGTCGCCCGCCGTCATGTGATGCGGTCGCCCAGCGCGTCCAGGTCGAGGATCGGGATCAGAGCCCCGCGGCGCCGCGCCACGCCGGACGCCCACGGCAGCGATTCACCCGGCGGCACGGGCAACGCCGGCTCGCGCACCACGTCGTCCGCGTCGTCCACCTCGAACGCCACGCGGCGCGCGCCCTCGCCCGCCCCGATTTCCACGAGCACCGCGGCGTGGCCGCGATCGGCGGGCGGCGACCGGTCGCCCATGAGCGCGCCGAGGTGGACGACGGGTACGAGTCGCCCGCGCAGCGGCGTGAGGCCGCGCATCGCCGCCAGGGCGCGGGGCACGGCGAGGACGTCGGCGAGGTCGCCGACCTCGAGGACGCGCGCGAGCGGCAGCCCGTACGCCTTTCCGTCCACGCGCACCAACAGATATCCGCGACTCATGGTCCGCGGCTCAAGCCGCGGCTCGGCACGACCGCTGACGGGGTGCGACGCCCGTTAACGGGCAGACGCCGAGCCGCGAGTTCACTCGCGCTCATCTGCGCGCCGCCTGTGCATTCCGGCGCCCCGCACGGCGAGCGCGGCCGCGATCCCCTCGGCGATCTCGCCGATCGGCAGGATGCGCTCCACCCCGCCGAGTTGCACCGCGGCCGTGGGCATGCCGGCGATGACCGCGGTGTCGCGGTCCTGGGCGATGGCCCCACCGCCTACGGCGCGGATCGCCCGCACACCTTCGGCGCCGTCGCGTCCCATCCCGGTGAGCACGACCCCCACCGAGCGGGGTCCGAACACCTTGGCCACCGAGCGGAACAATGGGTCCGCGGCCGGTCGCACGCCCCACACGGGCGGCTCCTGGTCGAGGGCGATCACGGGACCATCGGGAGCATGCAGCACTCGCATATGATAATCGCCCGGGGCCACGTACGCCGTGTCGGCGGCCACCGGCGCGCCGTCATCCGCCTCGACCACCCGCAGGGCCGAGAGCGAGTCGAGTCGCTCGGCGAGCGAGCGCGTGAACCTCGGCGGCATGTGTTGGACTACCAGCACCGCGGCGCCGCTGCCGACGGCGAGCCGGGGAATCACCTCGGCCAGCGCCCGCGGGCCGCCCGTAGAGGCCGCCACCGCGACCGCGAACTGCGCGCGGGCCCGCAGGGCTTCCTCCGGCGCGCGCCGCGCCGGCGCCGGCGGCCGGGCCATCACGGACACGTGGGACACATCGGCCGCCAGCGCCCGGCGCAGCGCGGCGCGCAGCTCCGGTCCCATCCGCTCGAGCGCCGCGCGGTTCGCCGCGTCGGGCTTCGCCACGATCTCCACCGCGCCGAGCTCGAGGGCACGAATCGCGGCGCCCGTGCCGGGGCCGGCGTGCGCGCTCACCACCACGATCGGACGCGGCGCCTCCGACATGATGTAGCCGATGGCGCCCAGCCCATCGAGCTCCGGCATCTCGAGGTCCATTGTGACGACGTCGGGGTCGAGCTGGTGCACCTTCCGCACGGCGTCGAACCCGTCGCGGGCGGTGCCGGCGATGCGGAACTCGCCGGCGCCGGCGATGCCGTCCGCCCCACCCAACACATCACTCACCACGCGCCGCATCAGCGCGCTATCGTCCACCACGAGGACGCTCGGCCGCCGGTCAGAGGATGATGGCATCGGTCCCGACCGACCGGATCTCGGCGCGCCCATCGGCCACGTGGAACCGCACGGAGCGACCCGCGCCGCCTCCGACCGCTTCGCCCGCTATCGGAATCCCCACCCGGCGCAACGCGCTGCGCGCGGCCAGAATATTGCGTTCTCCCATTTGCACCGAGCTCGGGGTCATCAGCGCCGCGAACATGCTCGCCCCTCCCGCCAGCTTGGCCACCAGCCGCCGCGAGTCGGCGCCCAGCGCCACGAGCCGCTCGATCAACAGCGGTACGGCGGTCTCCGGAAACTTGGCGGGGTTCGAGGTGTCGCGGGCGAGGCTCTTCGACGGCAGCAGAATGTGGGCCATGGCACCCGCGCAGGCGCGCGAATCATGCAGCATGATCGCGACGCACGACCCGAGCCCCAGCGTGACGATCACCGCGTCGCCGCGCTCGGCCGCCCACTCGGCCACTTTCACGATCCGCTCCCTCGGTGCCCCCCCCGTCCCCCCCGCCCCCCCCGGCGGCCCCGTCATGGCCCTGCTTTCCGGTAGATCCGCTCGCGCGGCTCCTCCAGCACCAGGCGCTCGCGTGCGGGGCCGAACAACGTCTCGACCTTGCCGAGCAGGAGCACGCCGCCCGGCGCCAAGGCGTCGGCGAAGAGTGAGAACAGTCGTTCTTGCATCGGCCGGTCGAAATAAATGACGACGTTGCGGCACACCACCAGGTCGTACGGCGGGGCCGGTGCCGGCTCGCTGGTGAGGTCGTGCTTGATCACCCGGACGATCCGCTGCAACGCCGGGAGCGGTCGCCGGGGCAGCTCGGCGGTGAAGTAGCGGTGCACCAGGTCGGCCGGCATCTCGGTGAACGCCGCCTCGGCGTACTGCGCCGCGCGCGTCCGCTGCAAACTGGTGCGATCGATGTCGGTCGCGTCCACTCGGGCGCGGGGCAGCAGCGTCTCCTGATCGAGCCGACGCGCCGTCTCGGCGAGCGCCACCACCACCGTGTAGGGCTCCTCTCCCGACGCGCACCCGGCGGACCAGGCGCGCACCTCACCGCGGCGCGCGGTCCACAGCTGCGCCAGCCGGGGCTCGAGCGCGCGCCACGTCTCCAAGTTGCGAAAGAACTTGGTGACGTTGATGGTGATGGCATCGAGCAGCAGATCGTACTCGTGGGCGTCCTGGTCGAGCAGGCGGCCATAGTCTTCGAAGGAGTGAACCCCGCGGGCGCGCATGCGGACCCCGATGCGGCGGCGCAGACAGCGGTCCTTGTACGAGCCGCACGCAACGCCCCGCGCCCGCGAGATCTTCTGCGTGAGCGCCCGGAACCCGCGTTCGTCCTGCTCGGCCGTCACGACAGCGCGCTCAGCGTATCCAGATTGGCCTTGACGAGCTCGTGCTTGGGGTTGAGCTCGAGAGCCTTGCGCCACAGCTGCGCCGCGAGCTCACGGTCGTTCCGTTTGTAGGCGATGTTCCCGAGTTTGAAGTAGACGTCGTCCCCCAGGTCGGGAGCGAGCTCAATCGCCCGGTTGTAAGCGTCCCAGGCCTCGTCGTAGCGCGAACCCCGGTACGCCAAGTCGCCGAGGTTCTTGGAGAGTTGCGGGAGGGACGGCTCGTTCTTGCGCGCCACACGCACCAGGTCCTCCGCCCCCGCCAGGTCGCCCGCCAGTTCCTTGAGCACAGCTACGTTGTTCTGGAGCGCCGCGTGCGATGGGTAGGCTTCCACGCCTTCCTCTCCCAGCTCTTCGGCCGTCTCGAACTCGCCCGCCGCCGCGGCGGTGAGCGAGCGCGCCCAAAACCAGGCGGGGGGCGGAACCTTCCCGAACAGCTCGCGCGCTCGGTCGAGCCGGCCGGCTGCGCTGGCATAGTCGCCGCGCTTCAACGCCACTACCCCCCACCCCAGGCAGACCTTGGCGTCGGTGCGCGCGCGAGCCGCGGCCTCGCCGTACGCCGCTTCCGCCTCATCCAGTCTCCCCAGCTGCTCGTACGCAAACCCGAGGTTGTGGAACACGGCCGGCCGGCTGCCACCCTTTTCAGCCGCGACGCGCAGCGCCTCCATCGCCTCGCGCCAGCGCGCTTGCCGCAGTGCCACGAGCCCGAGGTAGAAGTGCGCGTTGGCCTCCGTGGGGCGCAGCTCCGACACACGGCGGAACTCCCGCGCCGCCTCGTCCAGCATGCCCGTCTTGTAGAAGGCGATCCCGAGGTTGCGGTGCTCCTCCACCCGGGCGTCCGTGATCTGGGCGTCCGCCGGCGACGCCGAGCGACCGGCGCGGTGGACGAACCCCGCCGTGATCAGGCCGTACAGCGCCTTGCCGATCTCGAACTCGCCCAGCCCCGCATCCTCGATCACCTGATTTATGTCGCGCGAGCCGTCGAGCAGCGGCAGCAACCGCTGCTGGGTATCCGTGAGGTCCGCTTCGCTGATCGCAAGCCGGTCCTTGTCGAGGGCGAAGATCAGGTCGAACGTGGGGATCTTCTTTTCGATCAAGCTCCACTCGTCCACGCGGCGGGCGCCTTCGAGCAGCAACGATTCGGGATTGATCGAGACCAGGAATTCCTGGCGCTCGGGACGGACATCGGCCTCGAAGCTGAAGGTGCCCTGGGTCCAGGTGAACAGGTAATAGACCGACTCCTCGATCTGCACGCGCATGTAGCGCTCGAGGTCGGCCAGGGTGATGATCCCCATCCCGACGAGCACTTCGCCGAACTTCTTGCCGTGCTCCTTGCTCTGCCGCTGGACCGCCGCGTCGAGCTGCTGCTGGGTGATCTTGCCGTGCTTGATCAGGATGTCGCCTAGGCGGTCGCGGCGATTCACGATCGACGCGTAGCAAATCCGTCCTTTCTCGAAATAGATGTAGCCGAAGTTCGAGCGGTCGGCGATCGAGAGACAGCCCGTCTTCTGCCCCAGCGCCAGCAGCTGCAAGACATCCGGCAGCGAGGCTTCCTTGAGCGACCCCTTGATGGCCATCAGCGCAGCTCCTCGATGAGGCGGTCTCCCACATCAGCCCACTCCCACACCATCTTTTCGCGGCTCTTGATGCCGCCGAGGCTCGACACCACGAGCCCCGAGGGGCGGAGGCCGCCCGGGCGCCGGGCCTCACGCGGTGCCTGGCCCTCCAGCACTTCGCGGGCGAGCCCGGCGGTGAGCGGCACTTCCTGCGCCGTCGCCGCGCCCACCAGTCGTTGCACGGCGCCCACCAGGGCGCGCACCGAGTCGGTCGGTCGGTCGGTGAGATAGTCGACCAGGGCGGGCTCGGGGCGGACGTCCTGCTGCGTCAGCAGCCGCTCTAGCACGGCGCGCTTGACCTCGCGGTCGGGCTCTTTGAGCTCCGCGACGAGCCCGCCCTCGAGTCGCGACACGATGCGCTCCTCCAGACCGGTGAGCGTGTTGGGGTGCGCCGGGGCCGTGAACACGAGCTGCCGGTCCTTGTCCTGCAACAGGTTGAACAGATTGAAGAGCTCCTCCTGGGTTCGCTCCTTCCCGGCGACGAGATGAATGTCGTCGAGCAAGAGCGCCGTGGCGCGACGGTAGCGCGCCCGCCACCAGTCCATCCGGTTGCCGTCGATCGCCGCGATCAGCTCGTCGATGAACGCCTGGGTGGACAGGCAGGCCACCACGGCGCGGCGGCCGCGCGCCAGCTCGAGACCGATCGCGTTCAGCAAGTGCGTCTTCCCGAGCCCGCTCTTTCCCACCAGCACGAGCGGGTTGTACTTCTTGCCGGGATGCTCGAGCACCTCACGGGCGGCGCTCACCGCCACCTGGTTCGACGGTCCGATGGCGTAGGCGGAGAAGGGGAAGGCGGCGGACGGCCCCGGCGGCGGTGCCGCACCGTCGCGCACCTTGGCGGCCTCTTTCTCGGCTTCCGCCAGGCGCTCCGGGTCGCGGAACACGCTCGCCCCCGCGGCCTGGGGGTCGAGCTCCCCTACTTCGGCCGCGAGCTCCTTGAGACGCTCCACGTCCCGCGCGAACGCGGCGATCGCTTCGTCCACCGCTGCCGGCGCGTCCTGCTCGAGCAGCGCCTCGAGCCGGTGCGTTCGATACCCTTCCCCCTCCCATCGCAGCACCGCCTCCCCGACGCGGGCGCGCCACGCTTCTACCGCCTTCCCGACCGTGACGGTCACGTCGGCGAGAAACGCACCGAACTCGTCGCCCCCCCCCCCCCC
>DATLKF010000042.1:0-160251 GCA_035538515.1 Gemmatimonadales bacterium | reverse complement strand
ACTCTCCGACGCCTTCGCCACCTGGTCATACGTCACGTAGGTCGCCAGCCCCTTGTCCGCCGCCACCTTCGTCAGCGCCGCCGTCAACGTCGTCTTCCCGTGGTCCACGTGCCCGATCGTCCCCACGTTCACGTGCGGCTTGGTCCGCTCAAACTTCGCCTTAGCCATACTCTCCTCGGTTCTAGGTCAAAGACGTCGCGGAACAGCGTCGCGGCGAATCGTCACGGAGAATCGTTGCAGAAAACCGTGTTACCTCTGTCCGTGACGCCTTTCCGTGACGTCTCCCCGTGACGTCTCTTCGTGACGTAACTCCGATGTCGAAGCTCGCGACCGGGATTGAACCGGTGACCTCGTCCTTACCAAGGACGCGCTCTACCGACTGAGCTACGCGAGCGCAAGCGGGCGACGGGGCTCGAACCCGTGACCCTCAGCTTGGAAGGCTGATGCTCTACCAACTGAGCTACGCCCGCGCGCCAAGTGGTGGGGGAAGGATTCGAACCTTCGTAGGCTGACGCCGGCAGATTTACAGTCTGCTCCCTTTGGCCGCTCGGGCACCCCACCTCGCCGTCAGCGCTCGCGTCTTTTCCGCCCTCCCCCGCCCCCCGCCCCCCGGCTCTCGCTGCTTCGCCGCTTGCCCCCAGTGACAACTCACCCCGCGTTCCCAAAGCGCGGGGTGTGTCTCCCTCCAAGCTCGAAAGGGTCGGGGCAGTGTGGTTCCTCTTCGGCAACGTGAGCTGACGAAGGGACTCGAACCCTTAACCTGCTGATTACAAATCAGCTGCTCTACCAGTTGAGCTACGTCAGCTGGTCGGCGCCTGAACTTTACAGACCTGAAGAGTAAAGGGGCAACGCGCCTAGTGCAAGGGCCGTGCCGCAAAGAACTTACGCTAATCGCCACTTCGTCCCGGACGGTGTGTCGTCGATCTCCACGCCGCGAGCGAGGAGCTCGGCGCGGATCCGGTCGGCCTCCTTGAAGTCCTTGGCCTTACGGGCTTTGTCCCGCGCCGCGATGCGGTCCTCCACCCAGCGTACCAGCGACGGATCGTGGGTGCGAGCGGTGGGAAGGACGTCCAGGACACCCATAACCCGCTCGAGCACGGCCCGGGCGGCAGCCGCCGCCGACGTTCCACCCGCTCCGGCGTCCAACGTCGCGTTCCCCTCGTGCACGAAATCGAACAGGGCGGCGCACGCTCGCGGTGCGTTCAGGTCGTCATCCAGGGCCGCGCGAAAGTCGGCTTCGAATTTCGCGCTGGCCCTTGCGAGCACCTCTTCCCCCTTTCCCTGTCCCGCAGTCCCCAACCGGTCGTAGAACTCTCCCAAGCGCCGGACCGCCGCGCCCGCCGCGACGAGCGCCTCGTCGGCGAAATCGAGCGCCTTGCGGTAATGCGTCTGCCAGAGCAACAACCGGAGCGCCGCGGCGTCCACTCCCTGATCGCGCAGATCACGCGCCGTCAGAAAATTGCCGAACCGCTTCGACATCTTCGTGCCGCGCACGTTCAGGAACTCGCCATGCAACCAAAAGCGCGCGAACGTCTGCCCGGTGGCCGCTTCGGATTGGGCGATTTCGTCTTCATGGTGCGGGAAGATCAAGTCCACGCCGCCCGCGTGGATGTCCAACGTGGCGGTGTGGCAGCACTTCCCGATCTGCTCGAGCGACATCGCGGAGCACTCCAGGTGCCACCCCGGCCGGCCCCGGCCGAACGGCGCATCCCAGGCGGCGCCCACCTGCTCGTCGAGCGGCTCGGCCTTCTTCCACAACGCGAAGTCGCGCGGATCGTCCTTCGCATATTCGTCGCTCGCCACGCGCGCGCCGACCTTGAGCTCGCGCGCGTCGAGGCGCGACAGGCGTCCGTACCTCGGAAACTTGTCGATCGCAAAATAGATCGAGCCGTCGTCGCCCTGGTAGGCGACCCCGCGCTCGAGTAAGCGCTCGACCAACCGGATCATTGCCGGCACCGATTGTGTGGCGCGTGGGTAGACGTGCGCCGGTTTGATGCGCAGGTAGTCACGGTCCTCGAAGAACGCTTGCACGAACGGCGCGGTGTGCTCCTCGAGACGCTTGCCGGCCGCCGCCGCGGCTTTGATCGTGCGGTCATCCACGTCGGTGAGGTTCATGATGTGGAAGACGGCGTACCCCGAGTACTCGAGGTAGCGGCGCAGCAAGTCCTCGAACAGAAACGTCCGGAAGTTGCCGATGTGCGCGTGATTCCACACCGTCGGGCCGCAGGTGTACAGCGTGACGCGGGGGGGCGCGAGCGGCGCGAACGGCTCTACCTGTCGGGTGAGTGTGTTGTAGAGCGCGAGGGTCATCGGGGCGGCTGAAACGTAGGAGTGCCCCTGGCGGAACACCAGCACCTGGGCCCGGCGCCACCGCGGCGTCGCGGCCTCAGCGGGTGCGAGCAGCCCCCGGCGCACGAGGCGCGCCGCCACGTCGTCCACGACCAGCAGGGGCGCAGGAGAGTCACTCGACAGGCGGGGCGGGGGCGGCGGGCTCACCACACCAGACTACACGCCACGGCACCGCGCAGTGACATCCGATCATCGCGACGCCGACCGTTATTTCGCCGCCGCTCCCGCGCCCTGCACGATCGCCTCCACCAGCGGCCCCGCGCCGAAGCGTACAGGATCGGTCGTGGGGAGTCCCGTGTCCACAACCGCTCGCTCGACGGCGGCGCGCGCATCGCGCTCGGTCATGTCGAACGTGTTGAGACAGATGCCGATCACCTTCGTGGGCCGAACCGGCGCCGCGGCGCGCTCGTACATCTCCACCAGCTCCGGGAGCGGCGGGATCCTCACCCAGGGCTCGCGCCCGTGGTAGTCGCCGATGTACTCGCGGGTCGCCTGGTGGCACAAGATCAGCGCGTCCGGACAGCAGCCGTGCAACAAGCCGAGGGTGACGCCGGAGTAGCCGGGGTGGATGAGACTGCCTTGCCCTTCCACGAGGATGACGTCGGCGTCCTTGGCCGCTTCGAGCACGAGCCATTCCGACGCGCCGGCGATGAAATCGGCGACCACGGCGTCGACCGCAATCCCCCATCCTTCGATGAAGATCCCCGTTTGTCCCGTCGCAACGAACCGCGTGCGGTGGCCCGCCTTGATCAGCGCGTTCCGCAGCTCGACCTGCGCGGTCATTTTCCCCACGTTGCAGTCGGAGCCGACGGTGTGCACCACGTAGGCGTCCACTTCGGCGGCGAGGCCGTCGGCGACGGGGAGGTTCGCCGGTGGCTTGCGCGCGTCGAAGATGCGGACGCCGCGCTGCCAGGCGAGCGGCCCCAGCTCCGGGTCGTCGCCGATGAAGGTGTGGAGTCCGCTCCAGATCTCGAGCCCGTGCCTGATGGCGCTTTTCAACCAGTCGCGCCATTCCACCGGCAGGCGGCCCCCCATCGGCGCGATGCCGATCAGGACGGCCGTAGCGCCCAGAGCGAGGGCCTGCTCGAAGTCGCCCACGACGGGGAGCGCTCCGCCGAACCCCAGCACGTCCCGCACGGTCTTCCCGGCGTGCTCACGGTCGAACACCCCCACGATGCGCTCAGGCATGTAGCGGATGCAGCAATTGGCCGTCTTCGACGACATGGGTCCGAACTGCCCGTCGGCGATGATGAGAAACCGCGGCGCGTTGGGGTGGGAGTGCGGGGGCGGCATCAGGCGGGGACTTTCTCCCTCGGCGCGCGGAATTCCGCCGTCGTGCGCAGCACCGCGGGCTCGTAGCCCGTGACGTCGCCGTAGATCTCGCCGTGGAGCACGTGCCGAATCACGACAACCACGACCGCCAGCACGGGAACGGCCACCACGAGTCCCACCACGCCCAGCAACGTACCCATGATGAGTACGCTAGCGATGGTGAGCACCGGAGGCAGCGAGATCTGGCGCTCCATGATGCGTGGCACTACCACGTTGGCTTCGACGACGTGCACCGCGACACCGAGCGCGATGACGGCGAGCACGCGTACCCACTCCCCCGTGCCCACGACGAACAGCGCCGGCAACAGTGTCGAGACGAGAGTTCCGAAGAACGGCACCACGGCGACGAGTCCGGTGAAGATCCCGAACGCGAGCCAATAGGGAACGCCGAGCGCCCACAACCCTATGGCGGTGAGGACGGCGAGGACCAGCATCGCGAGGATTTGCCCGACGACCCAGGCCCGCAGCGTCGCCCCCGTGTCTTCGAGAATGCGGTCCGCGACGGGGCGGTGCTTGGGCGCCACGAGGGAGAGGATGCCGTCGCGATACAGCCGCGGCTGGCGCGCCAGGTACAGCGCCATGACGACGACGCTGGCACTTTCGATGAACACTTTGCCCCCGCCGGTCACGTAGCGCAGCAACGAGCCGCGCAGGAATGCGGTTGCGTCGTTGATCAGGCCCGCGACCAGCCCGGATTGGGGATTGGCCAGCTCCGTGTTCCGGAGGAACGGATACTCGCCTGCCCAGGCGGCGATCACGTTCTGAATGTTGGTCAGCGTCTGCGGCAAGCCGGAGATCAGCGCCTGGGTCTGCTCGACGACCGGGGAAAGAATGATGGCTCCGATGCCCGCGACGCCCGCCAGGGTCGCCAGCACCGCCGCGGTGAGCCCCAGCGGGCGGGCTAGGCGAAACCGCCGCTCGAGCTGGTCGGTGATGGCCGAAAGGTAGACAGCGCATAGCACCGCGATGAAGACGAGGACCAATACCTCGACGACGCGAATGACGAACCAGATGGTCAGGGCCGCAATGAAGAGCGCCACGAACGTGGCGCCCGACAACCGAGAGGAGGGAGGAGACGACTGAGTGCTCAGCGGTGGTGCTCGGCGTCGTCGTCGTCGACCAGCTCGGCTTCGGCGGCGCCTTTTCCGAGTTGCTTCGACTCCCCACCTGAACCGGCGCCGAGGAGTCCCAGCTTGCGCTTCAAGGCGAGCAGCTGCTGGTCGGCGTCGGCCTTCACCTCCAGGCTCTGGAACTGCTTGACGAGCCTGTCCCCCGTGAGGTCCTCATTCACTTCGGCGGCGGCGATCAGCTTGCGCTCCTCGTGCTCGATCTGCTCGGTCATGCGCTCGAACGTCTCGAACACGCTCTTGTCGCCGATCGACGACATCGTTTCCTGAATGCGCTTGTGCGCCTCGGCGCGCTTCTGGCGCGCGATCAGGATGTTCTTCTTGCGCTTCGCGTCTTCAATCCGGTCGTTCAGCTGACGCAGCGAGAGCTTGAGCTTCTCGGTCTCCTCGCGGTGCTTCACCCACGTCTCGTGCAGCTGGACGGCGCCCTGGGCGTGCTCGTTGTGCCGCAACAGGGCCTGCTTCGCGAGGTCGTCCCGCCCCTCCTGCACGGCGAGCACGGCGCGGCGTTCCCAGTCCTCCGCGCTCTTCTTCTCCTGGTCCACCTGCGACGCCAGACGCTTCTCGTCTGCGATGGCGGACGCCACCTGCTGCTTGGCCTTGGCCAGCTGACTGCGCATGTCCACGATCAGCTGGTTCAGCATCTTTTCCGGGTTCTCGGCGCGGTTGATCAGGTCGTTGATGTTCGACCGGATCAACGTCGAGAGACGGTCAAAGATTCCCATGAACACCCTCGGTCTGGTGGGCCGTCACTGTCCCGCGCCCAACTTGCGCTCCCGCCGATCGGCGAGCATGCGCTCGGTGAAATCTACACGCTCCGCCAGCTCGGAGACCTGCCCCTGGAGCTGGGCCACCTGCGACTCCAGCGCGGCTACGCGCTGCGGATCTTCGCCCGCGGCAGCCCCCCGGCGCGACATGCGCTGCCGGATGCGCTCGGCGAGCGCCTCGCCCACGGGAGACCGGAAGACCCAGCGCAGACCGATGAACACCACCACCAGGACGACGATGGGCACGATCTGCTTGACCAGGAAGTTCGGGTCCAGCCCCGGGGGTAGCGGCGGGTACTGCGTCATGTCGAGGCCGTACGCCTTTCCCCTGGGGCCAGTTTCCCCGCCTCGTCGGGTCGCGTCTTGGCGAGGAGTCGCTCTGTAAAGTCCACACGCTCAGCCAGTTCCGCCACCTCGCGGCGCAGGTCTTCCAACCCCGCCGCCAGCACCTCCTGCTTCGCCTCGAGAACGGGGGCCGTCTCGCCCCCCGCCTGGAACTTGGCGGTGTATGCTTTGCTCAAGGTCCGCACGATCAGCCAGCTGAAAAAGCCACCGAACAGGACGATGGGGATCAGAACCGCCACCGCTTCGGGGTTCATCAGCTGCGCGGCGGCGCCAGGCGCTCGCGCTCGCTCTGTTTAGCGAGCAGTCGCTCGGTAAAATCCACCCGCTCGCTCAACTCGGCGACCTCGCGCCGGACCTGCTGCACTTCCTCCACCACTTGTTCACGCAAGGCCTGCAATTCCTCCTTGGTCCCCAACTCCGGGCGGGGCCGAAACCGCTCGGCCAGCGCCCTGACGACCGGATATAGCAGGACGACGCCGCCCACGATGCCGACAAAAGTGATAAAGGCGACGCCTTCGGGAGGCATCAGCGCGTCCCGGGCGAGAGCCGGTCGCCCTCGCGCTGCTTGGCCAGCAGCCGCTCGGCAAAGTCCATCCGCTCGCTGAGCTCGCCCAACTCTTGCCGCACGGTGTCCAGATCGGCCTGCAGGGTGTCCCGATGCTGGGCGAGCTCGGCTCGGATCTCCTCGGCACCGGGTGTCGCGGAGCGGCCGCGGATGCGATCGGCCACCGCGCGTCCGACCGGAGAGAACGAAATCGCGATGAGCGCGCCACCGCCGAAGATCAATACGATCGCGAGGATGCCTTCGATATCCATGCTCAGCGCGGCGGCGCGAGGCGGTCGGCATCGCGCTCCTTCGCCAGGAGCCGCTCGGCGAAGTCGAGCCGCTCCTCGGCTTCGGTCAAGCGGCGTCGCAGCTCCTCGATTTCGGCCAACAGCCGCTCCGAGTCGCCTCCGAGAGCGACGCCCTGTTTTGCCGCCTTGAGGGCGAGCCACTGCTCGTCGGTCTTCGACCACCCGCGGATCCACTCAGCGAGCGCCTTCCCCATCGGCCCACGCAGCACGATCGTGGCGCCGGTGACGAGCACGATGGCGATGATGGCGACGGCTGGTGCCCAGTCTTGCATGCGACCGTTTCCCCTTTGTGAACTTACAAACCTAGTCGCCCACCGCCAGCACCTTGCGCAGAAACTGACCGGTGAACGAACCCTTGGCCCGCGACACATCCTCCGGTGTCCCCGCCGCGACCACCGTACCGCCGGCCGCACCACCTTCGGGGCCCAGATCGATCACCCAGTCCGCCGTCTTCACGACATCCAGGTTGTGCTCGATCACCACCACGGTGTTGCCCTTGTCCACGAGCCGGTGCAGCACCTCGAGCAACAGTCGCACGTCCTCGAAGTGCAGGCCCGTGGTCGGCTCGTCCAGGATGTAGAGGGTACGGCCCGTGTCGCGTTTGGCCAGCTCGGTGGAGAGCTTGACCCGTTGCGCCTCGCCGCCGGACAGCGTCGTGGCCGACTGGCCGAGGTGGATATAGCCCAATCCTACGTCGTTCAAGAGCTCCAGTTTCGTGCGGATGCGTGGCTGGTTCTCGAAGAAATCCAGCGCTTCCGCCACCGACATCTCGAGCACGTCGGCGATCGACTTTCCTTTATAACGCACCTCCAGCGTCTCCCGATTGTAGCGTCGCCCCTTGCAGACCTCGCACGGGACGTACACGTCGGGAAGAAAGTGCATCTCCACCTTTACCAGCCCGTCGCCCTGGCACGCTTCGCAGCGTCCCCCTTTGACGTTGAAGGAGAAGCGGCCGGGGCCGTACCCGCGGATCTTCGATTCGGGCAGATAGGTGTACAGCTCCCGGATGGGCGTGAACAGGCCGGTGTACGTGGCGGGATTGGATCGCGGCGTGCGTCCGATGGGGCTCTGGTCGATATCGATCACCTTGTCGATCTGGTCGAGCCCCCCGATGCGATCGTGGGCGCCCGGCATCACCTTGGCCCGGTAGAAGTGCCGGGCGAGGGCGCGGTACAAGATGTCAGTCACGAGCGTGGACTTGCCGGATCCCGACACCCCCGTGACCGCGACGAACAGCCCGAGTGGAAACTCCACCGTCAGGTTCTGGAGGTTGTGCTGCCTGGCCCCCACCACCTCCAGCTTGCGCTGCGGGTCGGGAGTGCGGCGTCCCAGCGGGACGGGGATGCGCAGCTCGCCCCGCAGGTAGCGTCCCGTAAGCGAGTCGGGGTGGTCGAGCACCGCCTTGAGCGGGCCGGCCGCCACCACTTCCCCGCCGTGTCGGCCGGCCCGCGGCCCCAGGTCCACCACGTGATCCGCCGCGCGGATCGTCTCCTCGTCGTGCTCCACGACCAGCACCGTGTTGCCGAGATCGCGCAGCTCCTTCAGGGTCGCGAGCAGCCGGGCGTTGTCACGCTGGTGCAAACCGATGGATGGCTCGTCGAGGATGTAGAGCACGCCGACCAGCCGGCTGCCGATCTGGGTCGCCAGCCGGATCCGCTGCGCCTCGCCCCCCGAGAGCGAGTCGGCCGACCGGCCCAGCGTCAGGTACTCGAGGCCGACATTACGGAGGAACCGGAGCCGGTCGTTCACCTCTTTGAGGATCGGCCGGGCAATGTCGGCGTCCAGGCCGGGCCGGCCGTTGCCGCGCAGGGGCAGGCCCTCGAAGAACGCCAGCGCATCCGTCACGGGGAGGTCGACCACGTCACCAAGGCTCTTCCCGTGAAGGAGCACGGACAGGCTCTCGGGCTTGAGCCGCTTGCCACCACAGGTGGGACACAGCTGCTCGATCATGTACTCCTCGAGCTGCGCGCGCACGCTGTCCGACGCGGTCTCGCGGTAGCGACGCTCGACGTGCTTCAAAACGCCGTCCCAGCCCGACTCGTACTCCCCATGCCAGCGCTCACTGTCGTACTGAAAGGTCAGCTTCCGCCCGGGCGCGCCGTACAGCATGACCTTCTTCACCGCCGGGGGCAGGTCCTGCCATGGGGTGTTGAGGTCGAACTTGAACGCCCGGGCGAGGCTCGGCAACACCACCTTCCGCACGTAACCGCTCGGTTCGCCCCAGGGAAGAATCACGCCCTCGAGGATCGAGAGGCTCGCGTCGCCGAGGACAAGGTCGGGGCTCACCTCGCGGCGCGTGCCGAGTCCCGAGCAGTCCGGGCAGGCGCCGAACGGTGAATTGAACGAGAACTGGCGCGGCTCGAGCTCGGGCAGCGATAGGCCGCAGGCGGGGCACGCGTACCGTTCGGAAAAGACAGTGGATTTCGCGCCGGTGGCGACCTCCACCGTGCCGTCCGCGGCTTTGAGCGCCGTCTCGATCGAGTCGGCCAGGCGCGCCCGGTCGGCGCGGCGCACGACGAGCCGGTCCACCACGACCGCGATATCGTGGTTTTGCCGCCGGTTGAGCTTGGGGGCCTGAGCGAGGTCGTAGGTCTCGCCGTCCACCCGCACCCGCACGAACCCCTGCTTCCGGGCCGCTTCGAACACGTCGCGGAACTCGCCCTTGCGGCCGCGCACCAGCGGCGCCAGCACCTCGAGCTTCGTCCCCTCGGGCCAGGCGAGCACCAAGTCGGTGATCTGCGTCGCGCTCTGCCGTTCGATCGGCGACCCGTCGTTGGGACAGTGGGGAACGCCAAGCCGGGCCCACAACAAGCGCAGATAGTCGTAGACCTCCGTGATGGTGCCGACCGTGGACCGCGGGTTGTGCCCCGCGGACTTTTGCTCGATCGAGATCGCCGGCGAGAGCCCTTCGATGGCGTCCACATCGGGTTTCTCCATCAACCCGAGAAACTGGCGGGCGTAGGCGGAGAGCGACTCGACGTAGCGCCGCTGTCCCTCGGCGTAAATGGTGTCGAAAGCGAGGGACGATTTTCCGGATCCCGACAGGCCGGTGATGACCGTGAGGCTGTCGCGGGGAATCTCGACGGTGATGTCTTTGAGGTTGTGCTCGCGGGCGCCGCGAACGATCAGCGAGTCGCTGGACATAGACCCGTAGCCTAGATAGGCAACGGTTCCCCGGTCAACTCTAGGGGTCGGGACGGGGAAAGACGGGGAACGGACGGGGAAGGCCGCAGCGAGGCTCAACGTCCCCCGTCCCTCCCCGTCTTTCCCCGCCATTCTCTTGCTTAACCTGCGCTGTTTTCCTACGTTAGCCCTCCCCATGGCCGAGACCGCGCTGGTAGTGCTGACGACGCTCGCGAGCGATGCCGATGCGCGGGCGCTCGTCGCCGACCTGGTCGCTGCGCGGCTGGTCGCCTGCGGCACACTGCTCCCGGGCGCACGCTCGATCTATCGGTGGCAGGGAAAGGTCACCGAGGAGGCCGAAGTGGTGGTGTTGCTCAAGACGGACGCGTCGAAATGGGAGGCGCTGAGCGCGGCGGTGCGGCAGCGTCACCCGTACGACGTGCCTGAGCTGTTGGCGCTCCCGGTGGCGCGCGGGCTCGATCGCTACCTCTCGTGGCTCGCGAGTGAAGTGGCATGATTCGTAAGCGTGAACCGCGGTGGCAGTCGGCGGCCGAGCGAGCCCGCGTGGCGGCGGAGCTGATCGAGGAAGCGGAATCGCTGACCGAGACCAGCTCGATCGCATCACCCGCCGAGGTCGCGCGCGCCGGGCTGCCCCCTCCGATCACGGCCGAGCTCCCCCTCCCTCCCACCCCCGCGACGCCGCCCGCGGCCGGGGCGCAGCCATCGCCGCCTCCGACCCTGACCATCGACGACGCGTTGGCGGCCGACCCCGACAACGTCGCGTTGCTGGTCGAGCGCGCGGCGCTACTCGCCGCGGCCGGGCACCACTCGGCGGCGCAACGCGACTACGAGCACGCGGTGCGCCTCGCGCCCGCCCACGGTGAGGCCCTCACCGGGCTGGGGGTGGTCCTGTCGCGCAAGGGGCTGTGGAGCGAGGCGGTGCCGCAGCTGCGGTCGGCGTCGGAGGCCGATCCCGGTCGGGCGGCGGCGTGGTACTACCTGGGCGAGGCGTTGAATCGCCTGGATGATCTGACGAGCGCGCTCGCCGCTTACGAGCGCGCAGTGGAGCTGGAGCCTCGCAACGCCAAAGCGTTGTACGGCCTCGGGATTGTGCTCGACCGGCTCAATCGCTCGAATGAGGCTACCCGAATGTACCGTCGCTCGCGGGAGGCCACCGGGCAGTGATCCGCGTGGTGGTGGAGGACCTGGCGTTGCTCCCGGCGGCCGCGGTGGTGCGTCCCGCCACCACCCGTCTCGATCCCACCACACCGGCGGTCCGGCGGCTGGAAACGGTGGGGGGGACGGAGTTCACGGGCCGGTTGCGACTCCAGAAGGAGCTGGCGGTGGGGGCGGCGGTGGTGACGGCCGGCGGGGGCGACCTGTCGGCCGAATTCGTCATCCACGCGGTGATTCAAAGCGACACCGAGCCGGTGACGCGCGATGGTGTGGCACGAGCCTGGCGCTCCGCACTGCAGCAGGCACGGGAGTGGGAATTCACCAGTCTGACCGTGCCACCGATCGGAACCGGGGCGGGGAATCTCTCGATCGAGGATGCGGCGGGCATCATGGTCCCGATCCTCAAGTATCACCTCGGCAGTGAAGACTTCCCGACGGACGTGGCGATCGTGGTGGAAACGCCCGAGGACCGGGACACGTTCGAAGCGGCGTTGCGCCGCAGCGGCGCGGCCGAGTCATGACGCGCCGCACCCTGGCGACCAGCATTCTGGTGGTTTGGGCGTTGTCGCTGGGCTGGCTCGTCAAGCGCCTTGCGTTCCGTCCCGCGGGCGCCCGGCTCGCCGAGGCCGCGTTGAGCGTGCCGCCGGGTGCCACGTACTATCGCCTCACGCTGGGCGGTCAACAGGTCGGATTCGCGTCGTCCACGATCGACACCGCATTGACGTCCATCCGGGTCACCGATCTCCAGGTGCTGCGCTTCCCGGCCCGGGGTGTGCTGCAGCGCAGCGCGGTGCTGACGCGCGCCACCCTCTCTCGGGCCCTGCGGCTCCAGAGCCTGGATGGCAAGTTCACGGGCGACGTGGGCCGCTTCACCGCCAAGGGAACGGTGAGCGGCGACACACTGCTCACCCTCCGGCTCGTTTCGGGGACGGACTCAGAGACGACGCGCGTGCCGCTCGCGCCGCCGGTGGTGCTACCGGCGGTGTTGCCCCTGTACCTGGCGTTCGGCGGCGAGCTCAAGCCCGGACGAACGTATGCCAGCGGCGTGTTCGACCCCGTGCGGCTGGCGGAGCGGCCCATACGCGTCGTGGTCGCCCGCGAGTCGACGTTCGTGGTGCCAGACAGTGCTGGTTACGACTCGACGGCGATGGCGTGGATTCCGGTACATTTCGATACGGTACGCGCCTTCCGGATTTCGCAGACGGAGGGCGGTGTGACGACGGACGTCTGGATCGACGGCGAGGGGCGCGTCGTGCGCGCCCAGACCCCGGCCGGTTTCACGATCGAGCGGTCGGCGTTCGAGATCGCCTATGAGAACTTCCGGCATCGTGATACGGTGCAGCTAGTGCGTGCAAGTGCCGCGTCGGGCTCCGCACGCGGCAGCATCGTGCCGATGACCGCCCTCGCGGCGCGCGCGCCGCTCCCCGCCCCGCCCCCCCACGCCACGCTCGCGCTGCTGCGGGTGGGTGTGTCGGGCGGAACACTCGCCGGGTTCGAGCTTACGGGCGGGCGCCAGCGGCTCGTAGGAGATACGCTCGAGGTGCGGCGCGAGACCAGCACCCAGCTCGCCGCGCGTTACGCCCTGCCCGCGCGGGACACTGCCTTCCGGACCGCGCTCGCTCCCGAGCCGTTGATCCAGCGCGACGACCCGCGCATCCAGGCTCAAGCCCGACTGATCGTGGGTGGCGAGCGCGATCCAGCGCGAGTCGCCCGGCTGATCAACGATTGGGTGCACCGCACCGTCGAACGCCGGGCCAGCGGCGGCATTCCCAGCGCCACGCAGGCACTCGAGCTGCGGCGCGGCGATTGTAATGAGCACACGGTGCTGTACGTCGCGCTGGCGCGCGCGGCCGGCCTCCCGGCCCGCACCGCGGCCGGCCTCGTCTACCTGGGTGGGCGGTTCTACTATCACGCCTGGCCGGAGGTGTATCTCGGCGACTGGGTCGCCGTGGATCCGACCTTCGGCCAGTTCCCCGCGGACGCCGCGCATGTGCGCCTCGCCGTCGGAGGACTGGCCCGGCAGCTGGAGCTGCTCCGCCTGGTCGGGAGCCTCAAGCTCGCGGTGCTATGATCCGACTCGAGAATCTCACCAAACACTACGGCAGCTTCGTGGCGGTGGACGACATCTCGCTCGAGGTGCCGAGCGGCGTGTTGTACGGGTTCCTCGGCCCCAACGGCGCCGGGAAGACGACCACGCTCCGCATGATCGCCGGCATCCTGCGGCCGACGGACGGCCGGGTGCTGCTGGGTGGTGACGACGTACAGCGACAGCCGATTGCCGCCAAGATGCGCCTCGGCTTCATTCCCGACCGTCCCTTCGTCTACGACAAGCTGACAGGCGCGGAATTCCTGCGCTTCGTGGCAGCCCTGTACGGGCAGGAGGGTGACGCGATCGAGCGCCGGGTCGCCGAGCTGCTGGAGGTGTTCGAGCTGGCGAGCTGGAAGGATGAGCTGGTGGAAGCGTACAGCCACGGCATGCGCCAGAAGCTGATCATCTCGAGCGCGTTGATCCACCGCCCGCAGTGCATCGTGGTGGACGAGCCGATGGTGGGGCTCGACCCGAAGGCGGCGCGGCTCTTGAAGGACATCTTCCGCCAGTTCGTCGCGCGCGGCGGCACGGTGCTCATGAGCACGCACACGTTGGAAGTGGCGGAGGCGATGTGCGACCGCGTCGCCATCATCCAGCACGGCAAGATCGTCGCCGAAGGGACGGTGGACGATCTGCGCCGCCAGCACCGCGCGGGTGACGCGAGCCTCGAGGAGCTGTTCCTGAAGCTCACCGGCGGCGCCCACGTGCGGGAGCTGGTCGAGGTGCTGGGCGACGGCGAGCGGACCGAGCCCCGTGGGCCCTCGTGACGCAACCCTCGATGTGGCGCGTGCTGGAGCCCAAGTGGCGGACCGCCATCCAGCGGATCCGCGAGGAGCGCTCGCGGGGAGGCTCGGGGAAGCTGCTCACGATGGTGGTGGCGGGGTCGGCGTTCTGGATCGGCGTGTTCGGCATCCTCTATCGGATCCTCAAGTACATCCGCGGCGTGGAGGACGTCGGGCCGCTGCTCGCGGGCAAGATCCTAGGGGTCGTCCTGCTGTCGTTCGTCGGCATCCTCGTGCTGTCGAACGTGATCACGGCGCTCTCGAGCTTCTTCCTCGCCAAGGATCTCGACTTGCTGGTGTCGGCGCCGGTGGATTGGCTCCGCATCTACCTCGCCAAGCTGGGCGAGACGCTGCTGCATTCGTCGTGGATGGTGGCCTTGATGGCGGTGCCGATCTTCGCGGCCTACGGGGTCATCTACCGCGGGGGCGTGGGGTTCGCCCCCTATGCCGTGCTCACCGTGTTTCCGCTGCTGGCGCTCCCCGCCGTGGCGGGCACGGCGATCACGCTCGTGCTCGTGAACGTGTTCCCCGCGCGGCGCACGCGCGACCTGCTCTCGATCATCGCGCTCGCGGCGGCGGGCGGGGTGATCATGCTGTTCCGGCTCATCCGCCCCGAGCGGCTGGCGTCGCCCGAAGGGTTCCGCAACCTGCTCGACTTCATCGCCGTGTTGCGTACCCCCACGTCGCCCTATCTGCCGAGCGAATGGGCGAGTCAGGCGGTGATGGGATTCTTGCAGGGCACGGTCGACCCCATGCCGCTCGTGCTCCTGTGGAGCACGGCGGCGGCCTTCGTGACGCTGGGCGCGATGCTGCATCGCCAACTGTTCGCGGCGGGATTCACCAAGGCCCAGGAGGCCGCGGAGCGGTTCGTGCGCGGCGGCATGTGGCGGGTGACGATCGGGACCGCGCTCGGCTTCCTGCCGGTGGGCAAACGCGAATTCGTCATCAAGGATGTGAAGCTGTTCTTCCGCGACACGACCCAATGGAGCCAGCTCATTCTCCTCGCCGTGCTGGTGCTGGTTTACCTGTTCAATATCAAGACGCTGCCGCTCCACCGCGGTGAGCCGGTGGGGTTCTTCTATGTCACACTGGTGTCGTTCCTCAACCTCGGGCTCGCGGGCTTCGTCCTCGCCGCCATCGCCGCGCGCTTCATCTTTCCCGCGGTGTCGCTCGAGGGTCGCCATATGTGGCTGTTGCGCTCGAGCCCGCTCGACTTGCGGGCGCTACTCTGGTCGAAGTATTGGGTGGGGACCATCCCGCTGCTCGCGCTGGCGTTGATCCTGACCGGGATGACCAACGTCCTGCTGGAAGTGCGCCCGTTCATGATGGCGGTGGGTCTTGTGACGATCAGCGGGCTCACCTTCGCCATCGCGGCGCTGGCGCTCGGGTTCGGCGCGCTCTACCCGCAATTCGAGACGGAAAACGCCGCCCAGATCCCCACGTCGTTCGGTGGGCTGGTGTACATGATGGCGACGATCGCGCTGCTCGCCGCGGTGATCGTCGTGCTGTGGCAGGCCGTGTACCAGTATGTCCGCGCCGTGTATCTCGGCCAACCGGTGGTCGTGGACGCCGCGATGATCTTGTGGTTCGTCCTGGCCGGCGCTCTGTGCGCGGGCGCGACGGGCGCGGCGCTGTGGGTCGGATTGCGCCGGATGGAGCGGTTCGAGTTCTAGCTAGAGCGGAAAATTCAGCCCCGCCAGAATATTGAACGACGTGTTGCTCGCGAACACGAACCGCGCTTCGAGGAACGGCTTGAACGGACGGGCTCTCCGGCCTTCCCAGCCCGCGAACAGGTTGCCGCCGGTGTCGCTCGCGCCGTTGGCGTGGAGATAGGCGAAGCCCCCACCCACGTAGAAGAGGCCGTACACCGTCGGCGGATGGTACTTCAGATCGGCGTTGAGCCGGAACGGCGAGCCTGACAGCCCGGGGTAAAACTCCGCCGACGGCGCCAGCGCCCAGCGACGCCCCACTGGGAAGTTGAACTGGCCGCCGAGGAACACGTGGTCGGGCTGGAAGTCGTAGCCGAGCCGGAACCCGACCGTAGGCGGCTGCACGAGCACCGCGCGACCGCCACGCACGCGTCGCTGCGCCGCCGTCGGTGACGCTACCACGACCAGCCCGAGGGCCATGATCGCCATCCGGCCCGTCAGTCCGCTCACGCCGCGCTCCGTTTGAAGGTCGCACACTGATACGGAAGCGCGTCGCCAAAATCAAGTCCTACTCGATCCGGTAAGGAATCCCGACCTCGTTGCTCCGATAGTTGTCGCCGCTACCGAGCAGCAGGGTCGCCGCGTCGAGCCCGTCCACCACGAACCGATCGATGCCAGTGCGGCGCGCGATCCAGCTGCGCTGATATGTACCGTCACCGTTGTCGACCATAGGAACTCGCCGCCAGCTCGTGCTGAGCGGATCCGCGTGGCGCACGTGCAGGAATACGAAGCTTCCTGGCGTGAACCCCGAGCCGGTCGTGTTGGTAACGGCAGCCACGACCTTCACCGTGTCTCCTATGCGGAACCGCGGGATGTGGCGCTCGACGTCGAACAGCGCGGCCGGATCGGTGACTTCGACCAACAGGGTATCATTGCGATACACCTTCACGTCCGTGACCGTCACCGTCTGGTGGCTCGCTTCCAAGACAGTCCAGTTCTGTGGGGACAGCTCGATCACACGCCACCCATGGGGCCGCGAGTCGTCGCGCACGAGCACGGAGTGCTGCGTCATCCGGTCTGCGAGCGGCTTGGACGTGGGATCGAACACGCCGTCGGCGCTCGTGTCCACCAGGAAGATCCCGTTGTACGAGATGTCGTGCTCCACACGGGCGGTGTCACCCTGAATCGTCACGTCGCGGTGGTAGATTGGCCGCGGACCGCCCGGCACGACGCGCAACCGGCCCCAAAACGTGGGTGCCGTATCACCGGCGGCGGAAGCGGCCGGCGCGCTCGAGGCAGGCGGCGATGCCGCGATCGTCGCCGCCGCGCCGGCCACACCGAAGTCGGTGTCGAGCATGGCGCCGAGCTGCTCCATTTCGGCGGCGAGCACACGCGGCTGCTCCGACACCGGCGCGGTGCCCTCAGTGCACGCGGCTGCCAGAATCCCAGCGATGGTCGCGAGGACGGCAATCGGGCGTGGCTGGACGGTCCTGGACATGGGGTGGATTCTCCTCTCGAAGTCGGTTGCGTCGTTGAAACTCCGAGCCAAGAGACGCCACCGGCCGGGCGACGTTAAATTGTCTCGCCACGAGTGCTGCGCCGACGCAGCACCAGGCGTCCGCCTGGGCGCTACCCTGTCAGGCAGCTGTCGCGCAGCCGCCACGGCGAGTGCCACCGCCACAGCGTGTTTCAGGATGTGTCCTTGTGCCCGCGACTTGCGGCGCGCGGCAGATCATTAGCGCCTCGACGGGTTGACCCGTGCACCCTCTCCCCTGGGAGCCGTTATGCGTCCCCTCGCGCTGTCTCTCGTTGTTGCGTTCCTGATCGGCCTCTGTCCGCCGACGCTCCAGGCTCAGAAGGGCAAGGTCCCGAAGCGGCCCGACCTCGGCGCAGCAGCGGACACGAACTACGCGCCGGCCTACTACACATACGGGGTCTCGATGCTGGAACGGGATCCGCAGCGAGCCGCCGCGGCCTTTTATTGGGCGGCGCGGATCGACCCCACGTGGGCGCAGCCGCTGTACGCGCGCCGTGTTGCGCTGTTCCTCGCCGATCCGAGGCTGCTCATGGGGTACCTCAACGGCAATCGGCGCTACGTCGAGTCGAAGGAGGCGCGCAGTATCGATTCCCTCGAACTACGCGCGCTCACGCTCGATCCCTTCCTCACCCGCAACCTCGACAAGCAGCTGATTGTGGCCTACCTGCGCGCCTTGTTTCAGGAAGAGCTGCGGCAGAACGGCGAGGAGATGGACGCCGCTCACGCCGTGCGCTTCGATTACTTCATGGAGAAATACCTGCGCAACGACGCGCGGGAGCGCGTGCGAGCGCGAATGGCGATGGCTGAAGACCGAATACCAGAAGCGCTCGATCTGTACCGCAAAGCCCTTCCGCAGGAGCCCGACGACCGAGCGGGGATCCACATCGAGCGGGCACGCGGGTTTTATGCGATCGGCAACCAAGACAGCACGCGCGCGGAGCTGTCTCAAGCGCTGGACGAGCTGCGCAAGAAGGATCAGAAGGCCTTCGTCTACGTGTACCAGTCCAAAGCGCTGCTCGAGCACTGCATCGGCCTCACGTACGAGACCAAGGCCCAGTTTGAGCCGGCCCGCGAGGCGTACGGGCGGGCGCTCCAGGAGGATCTGAGCTACTACCCGGCGCACGTCCGGCTTGGCTCGGTCGCCCTCGCCGCGGGCGACACGGCGGGCGCGTTGTCGGAGCTGGATCTCGCTGTCCAGCTCAAGGGCGACGATCCCTGGGTGCGCGCCACCTACGGTATCACGCTGGCCCAGACCAATCGCTCGGCCGCCGCCGTCGAGCAGCTACGCAAGGCCATCGAGCTCGAGCCGTTTTACCCGGGCCCGTACTACATCCTCGGTCGCGTCGAGGAGGTGGCCGGGAAATCCGCCGACGCCGCGGAGGGATACCGCGGGTACCTCGCCCACGCGAGCAGTCAGGATGCTCGCGTCGCCGACGCGAAGCAGCGTCTCGCGGCCGTCTCAGGAGCGAGGGACCACCCGTGAAGCGCGCGCCGCCCCTTCTCCTGGGGCTGGCCCTGATCGCGGGCGCGGCGCTCGCACAGGCGGCACCCGGGAGCCCGATCCGCAAGCGCACGGCGTACGAGGATCTGCAAATGTTCAGCCAGGTGTTGAATCAGATCCGCGTGAACCATCCCGACTCGATCGACACGCACGACCTGTTCATGGCGGCGGTGACGGGCATGGTGCACGCCGCCGACCCGCACTCCTACGTCCTCCCGGCGACCCGACTGGTACCTGAGAAAGAAGAAGCAGTGCGCGCCGGGAGGCTGTATCCCGTACCTATCAGCTTCGCGTTCTACGGAGGCTCCCCGGTGGTGGTGAGCGTGGCGCCCGGCTCGGCGGCAGCGCGTCTGGACATCCTGCCCGGCGATGAGCTCATGGCCAGTGATTCCCAACCGATTCAGGCGGAGAGCGCCGAAGAGCTGGAGATCGGCCTCGCTGGCCCGAAGGGCTCTACGGTTGCGCTGCGCTTCGAGCGGCGTCGTCTCGACGGCTCGCTGGTGACGCTCGAGCGCACGGTGTCGCGCGAGCGGGTGGACGAGGAGACCGCCGTGCCCACGGCGTTCATGCTGCGGCCGGAGATCGGCTATATCCGACTCACCACGTTCGCGAACGACAAGGCGGCGGACGACCTGCACGCAGCGCTCGGCCGGCTGGAAAGGTTGGGAATGAGGCGATTGATCCTCGACCTCCGGGACAACGGCGGCGGTAGCGTCGATGAGGCCGCGCGCGTGGCGGGCGAGTTCTTGCCGAAGGGAGCAGTCGTTTATACGCAGGAGACTCGCAAGAAGGCCGAGGGCGACAAGGATACCGTGCGTGTCAGCCGCTCTTTTTGGAAGCACGAAAAGCGCTACCCGCTGATCGTCATGATCAACAGCGGCACCGCCAGCGCGTCGGAGCTTGTGGCCGGCGCGCTCCAGGACCACGACCGCGCGATCATCGTGGGACGCCCGAGCTTCGGCAAGGCGCTGCTGATGCGCGGCTTGCCGCTGACGGACGGGTCCCTGATCATGCTGGTGGTCGGCCACGTCGTGACACCGTGCGGCCGAGTGATCCAGCGCCAGTACCGCGGGATCACACGCCGCGACTATTTTCGGCTGGCACGCGCGGAGCGCGACACGGCCGGGCGGCCCTCGTGCAAGACCGATGGTGGGCGAACCGTGTACGGCGGCGGGGGGATCTATCCCGATGTCGTCCTCTCGGAGCCCGAGCCGGCGCCGCTGTGGCTCGAGCGGGCGCGGGAGGACGACCTGCCGCTCAAGTGGATCGGCGGCTACGTGAGCTCGGCGGGCGCGTCACTCCCTTCGCTCGACTCGCTTGCGGCCCATCCTGCGCTTCCGGCGGCCGCGTTGGAGAGCTTCCGGACGTTCGCGAAGGCGCAGGGCGACGTCATTCCACCGGATGCGGACGACCGGCTGCAGCGGGTGCTGACACGCTCCTTCGCCCTGGCCAAGTGGGGCGAGGAGGGATTCTACCGCGTGGTGGCGGCGTCGGATCCCGCCGTCACGACCGCGGCCCAGCAGTTCGATCGGGCGAGCGCGATCCTCACCGCGACGAAGGAGCCGGATTAGGGCCGGTCACGCCGCGACGCGCGCCCCACAGGAGTGGCAGTACCGCGCCTCCCGCTCGAGCGCCGTCCCGCAACGGGCGCAATACCCCGGCGCTGCGCCCAGCCGGCGACCGCACTCGGAGCAGAAAGATGCGTCCGACTCGGGACGAGGTCCGTGCGTCGGGCAGAGGGGATGCGGAAAGCGAGATCCGAGATGCGTCGGCGACGGAGTGGTCTCGAATCCCTCCGCGCGCATCGCCGTCAACGCTTCGCCGGTGTACTGGAGTTTGAGGAGCGCGTAGTCAGTCTCGGACAGCTTTCCCGTCTCGCGGTCGAACTCGATCTCCTTCAAGGCGCGAAGCGCGACGGCCCGCGGCGACAGATCGTCATCCGGATCCTCGCCCTCGCCGGCCTGGTTCGCCGATTCGGCGTCCTGGACGCCGGCCTCCGGTCGGAGCACCGGCCGCAAGACGTAGTACACCGCCCCTGCGGCGAGCAGGACGCCCGCGACCAATTCGAAGAGCGATGTCAGTGGGAGAGCCGCTCGAGCTCGCGACGCAATCGTTCGAGCTCTTCGGGCGTGGCCGCGACGTCCGCGACGGGCGTGACGGGCGCACTGGCCGCGGCCCGCGACCACCGCCGCAGCACGACCGTGAGCAGAGCGCCCGCCACGAGGAACACCACGGGCGGCACCAAGTAGCCGAGGAGCCCGAAGCCGCGCTTGGGGGGCGCCATGAGGATGGCCACGCCATGCTCGCGCACGAATGCGTCGATGATTTCCGGGCCCGTCTTACCCGCCTGGGCCAACGCCACCACCTGTCGGTGCATCGCGGGACTGGTCGTACACGTGAAGTCCGTCGTGCGACAGGTGTACACGTCCTGATTGCAGCCGCACGTACAGTGGATCTGCTTCTCGATCGCCTGGATAGCGGCGTCGTTGTCGGCGGCGGCTACAGGGGGAAGGGGTCTCCCGGCGCGGGACGGATCCGGGAGACGGCCGGAGGGGCTGGTGCCCGGGAGAGAATCGGGCGCTTGAAACGTTGCACGACGCCATGACGCCACGTTCCACGAGAGGCCAAGAACGCTCATCGCGCCGAGCGTCAGGAATTCTCGGCGATCAACGTGCGTCGTGGCGTCGTGGCGTCGTGTGACAATCATCTCTGCTCCCCCACCAAGCGCACCGCATAGCCCGCCTGCGCCCGTTTGACGGCCGGCGAGCCGCCCGGCCACATCACGATCAGTCCGCCGATGGCGACCACCAGCCCACCGTACCACACCCACCAGACAAGGGGGTTGATCGTGAAGCGAAACACCGCCTGCTCCGTCCCATTCACCACGCCGCCCAGCACGCTGTAGAGATCCTCGCGCAGCAGGCTCATGATGCTGGGCTCAGTGGAAGGCTGGAACGTGGGGCGGCCGAACGAGTCCACGTGCTGGCGCTTCTCGGGGTTCAGTAGCCCGATGCGTTTCCCGTTGCGGCGCACCTCGACGCTGGCGGCGGTGACCTGGCGGTTCAGGGCGTCGTACTGTGAGAGGCCGAGGCTCGTGAAGGTGTAGGTGTAGCCGTAGGGGCTGCGCAGGGACACCGACTCGCCGGGGCGCAGCGTCGCCTCGGTCTCGGTCTTGAACGCCATGCCGGTGAAGGCGACGAACAGCATCACGATACCGGCGTGCACGATGTAGCCGCCGTAGCGCCGCCGGTTGCGCGCGATGAGGCGGCCCAACGCGAGGAGCTGCGGTTCCTCGTATTGACGGTGGCGCGCTCCCGCACCCCGCGCGAACTCTTGCGCGATCGTGCCGGCCACAAAGCCCCCCAGTCCGATCGCGATCACGGCGTAGCCGTCCCGCATTCCGGCCACCAGGAGGGTGAGGGCGGTCAACACGCCTACTGTGACGGGCACGGCGAATTGCCTCCGCAGGTTCGGGATCGAAGCGCGGCGCCAGGCGATGAGGGGCCCAATGCCCGTCAGCGCGAGCAACGCCAGCCCGAGGGGAATGGCCACCGTATTGAACCAAGGGGCCAGGACCGTGTACTTGACCCCCACCACGGCCTCCGAAAGAATCGGCAGCAGCGTTCCCCACAGGACGGCGAAAGCGATCGTGATGAGCACGAGGTTATTGAACAGGAAGCTCGCTTCGCGACTCACGATCGATTCGAGCCGGGCCTCCGCCTCGAGCAGCGGCAACCGGTTGGCGTACACCGCGAAGCTCACCGCGCCGGCGACGAGGAGAAACGCGAGGAAGAAGTAGCCAACGCTCGACTGGGTGAACGAGTGCACACTCGAGATCACGCCGGAGCGCGTGATGAACGTCCCGAAGATGGACAGCAACCACGACCCGATGATCAGCGCCAGGTTCCACTTCTTGAGCATGCCGCGCTTTTCCTGAATCATCACGGAGTGGAGAAAGGCGGTCATGGTGAGCCAGGGCAGCAGCGACGCGTTCTCGACCGGGTCCCACGCCCAGTAGCCGCCCCACCCCAGCTCCACGTACGCCCACCACATCCCGAGGCAGATCCCGATCGACAGAAAGAGCCACGACAACAGCGTCCACTTGCGGATCGCCACCAGCCAGTCGGAGTCGAGCCGCTTGGAGAGCAGCGCTGCCATCGCGAACGCAAACGGAATGGTGATGGAGATGTAGCCGAGGTACAGCATCGGCGGATGGAACACCATGCCGGGGTTCTGCAACTGCGGGTTCAATCCGCTGCCGTCGAGCGGCGTGTAGGCGAGCCGCTCAAACGGACTCGCGTGGCCGAACAGCATGACCGAGATGAAGAACGCGGCAACGGTCGACACGACACCGGCCACGTAGGGGAGTAGCTCGCGGTGATGACGTGGTGTGAGCAGCAACGCGAGCGATCCGAACACCGAGAGCACGGTGGCCCAGAAGAGCAGGCTTCCCTTCTGGCCGGCGTACAGAGCGGACCACGTGTAAAAGATCGGAAGGTTGCGGCTGGTGTAGGCGGCGACGTACTCGACGTTGAAATCGTGCTGGAACAGCGCCCACTCGAGCGACGCGACCGCCACCAGGAGAGCGGCGCACATCGCGAAGACCGCGTGGCGGGCACTGCGGGCGAGGTCGGCACGCCCCTTGAGCCCGCCGACGATCCCCGCGAGCGCCCCCCACACACCCAGCAGGAAGGCGAGCCACAGCGCCAGCGTCCCGAGGACGGTCATCTACGCCTTGGGCACCGCTTCATAGCGGGACCCGCATTTCGCGAGCACGTTGGTCGCGTAGATCACGCCGTCCTTGTGCAGCCGTCCCTCGACCACGACCTCGACGCTGTCGTTGAAGGTGTCGGGCGGCAGGCCGTGGAATACGACCGGATAGCGCGCGCTGCCGTCGGTGACCTCAAAACGCAGCGTCTGCGTGCCCACGTCCTTGGACACGGTCCCCCGCACCACGTGGGCGCCGACCTTCATGCCGACGTCGTAGAATGAGGGATCGACGGCGATCTTCTGCGTGAGCTCGGTGGGGGTGAGGAAGTATTGCCCTGTCTGCTTCACGCCCGATGCCATGAGGTAGCCGACCGAGCCGACGATCAGGACGGCGCCGATGGCGAACTTCGCTCCAGCGTTCATGCCTCCATTATACCTCCCGCCCACCAGCCTGCTCCAGCGCCCACCGCACCGCATCCTCCGGCCGTGTCTCGCGATGAATCTCCACCGCCGCCGTGAAGGAATCATGAAGGCCCACGACTGGCGTGTTGGTGCGGCGCGCCAGCGCGATTTCGGACAGGGTGCCCCAGCCGCCGCCGATCGCGATCACCGCGCCCGCCGCGCGTACGATCAGGGCGTTCCGCATCTCGCCCAGTCCTGTCGCGAGCGGCACGTCGATATCCGGGTTCGCCTCGTGCGGGTCGCTCCCGGGGAGAATGCCGACCGTCACCCCACCGGCGCGCTTGGCGCCGCGCGCGGCCGCCGCCATCACCCCGCCGAGCCCGCCGCACAGCAGCACCCCACCGTGCTCGGCCACAAGCCGTCCCACGGCTTCCGCCAGCTCGGCTTCCTCCGGTGTGCAGGTACTGCCGCCCACGACGGCGACGAGCGGTCCCCTCATCCCCGCTCCGCGAACGGAGGCTGCTCAAGCCCCCGGTCGGTCACGAACCCGGTGACATAGCGCGCCGGGGTCACGTCGAACGCGGGGTTGAGCGCGGCGGCCGCCGCAGGCGCCAGCGCCCGCCCGGCCAGGCTCTTCACCTCTTCGGGAGTGCGTTGCTCGATCGGTATGGCGTCGCCGTCTGCGATCGCGGCGTCGACACTCGACGACGGCGCGGCGCAGTAGAACGGCACGCCGTGATGCTGGGCCAGCACCGCCAGGGAATAGGTGCCGATCTTGTTCGCGAAGTCGCCGTTCGCGGCGATGCGGTCGGCGCCGACAATCACCAGGTCCACCGCGGCACGCCGCATCAGTGACCCCGCGGCAGCGTCGGCGATCACTGTACAGTCGATGCCGGCATCGGTCAGCTCCCACGCCGTGAGCCGCGCTCCCTGCAGCACCGGCCGCGTCTCATCCACGAACACGTGCACGCGCCGCCCCTCATCGTGCGCCAGGTAGATGGGGGCGAGTGCCGTTCCGATTCCGCCGGTCGCCAACGCGCCCGCGTTGCAGTGGGTGAGCACCTTCGCGCCACTCGGCACGAGCGGTAGACCAGTTTCTCCGATGCGACGACACATCGCTCGGTCTTCCTCCCACACCGCGGTCGCCTCGGCATGGAGCCGCTCCCACAGCGCCGCGCCCGGGCCGGGCGTCTCGCGCGCCACGCGCGCCATGCGATCGAGCGCCCAACGCAGGTTCACCGCCGTGGGCCGGGTGGCGCCGAGCACCCGGACCAGCTGTTCGAGGCGCACAAGGAACGCATCGCGCGGCGCGGCGCGCAGCTCTCGCGTCCCAGCGACCAAACCCATCGCCGCCACGATCCCGATGAGCGGCGCGCCGCGCACTTGCAGCGTGCGAATCGCGTCGGCTACGGCCTCACCAGTTTCGAGATCGCGCTCGATCTTCGCCTCGGGCAACGCGCGCTGATCGATGATGCGGACGGCACCGGAGGGAGACCAGGCGATGGCTTGGATGGTCATGGGAGCAACATAATGCGGAACCGGGAAGTGGGAACGCGGAACGCGGAACAGGCGCGCGGAGGTCGGTTCGCATGTTCCGCGTTCCGACTTACGCGTTCCGCGTTAACTTTGTCCTCATGACCTACCAGACCCTCCTCTTCGACGTTCGCGACTCCATCGCCTTCATCACCATCAATCGCCCCGACAAGCTCAACGCCCTCAACGACCAGGTCGTGGACGAGCTGGCGCAGGCCGCCGAGCGCGTCGCGACCGAGCTCGCGATCCGGGGCGCCATCATCACGGGCGCGGGGGCCAAGGCGTTCGTGGCCGGCGCCGACATCGCGGACCTGGCGAAGCAAGGCCCGTTCGACGGCAAGTCGCGCGCACTGCGCGGGCAGGCGATGCTGCGTCGATTCGAGACCTGTGGCAAACCGATCGTCGCCGCGATAAACGGGTATGCGCTGGGTGGCGGGTGCGAGCTCGCGATGGCCTGTCACGTCCGCATCGCCAGCGAAGCCGCTAAGTTCGGCCAGCCCGAGGTAAAGTTGGGGATCGCCCCTGGGTACGGCGGCACCCAGCGGCTGCCGCGGCTCGTCGGCAAGGGCAACGCGCTGCACCTGATCCTCACGGGCGAGACGATCGACGCCCGGGAAGCGCACCGCATTGGACTCGTAAGCCAGGTGGTGCCCGCCGGCGACCTGCTCGCGGCAGTGGAGAAGACCTTGCGGGGTATCCTGGCGATGGGGCCGCTTGCGGTGCGCCTGGCTCTTGAGGCCGTGGACCGGGGGCTCGATATGAGCCTGGACGACGGACTGCTGCTCGAGGCTAACCACTTCGGCCTGCTGGCAGCCACCCAGGACATGAAGGAGGGCCTCACGGCGTTCCTCGAGAAGCGGCCGCCGCGCTTTCAGGGCCGATGAGAGTAAGTCTTGCCACGACAATAACTTCTGAGTACTTTTAGTGGGCTATCTAGGGCTCGCGTGCTAGTGCCGCGCTGCGCCACGGGATACCCCGTGGCGCTTCCTGTCTGAGGGATAGGGGGGACATGGCAGAGCCCACACCGAAGGCGGGGCGGGGGGGGCGGGGCCGGGGTCGGAGTCGGCCAACCGCGATCGGCGAGGCGCTGCACAGCTATCTCGCGGCCTCGGGGCTGGCCCAGCGTCTGGCGCAGGCTCAGGTGATCCCAGACTGGCCCCGGCTGGTCGGCCCGCAGATCACCCGAGTCACCGCCCCCGAGAGCGTCACGCCCGACGGCACGCTGTTCGTGCGCGTGGCGACGAGCGCCTGGATGACCGAGTTGCAGCTGATGGGGCCGCAGATCATGGCGGCGATCAACGCCGGCCGCGGCGCCGGACGCATCAAGACGATACGCTGGCTTCTCTCACAGTAGAGCGCTATGGCGAAGGCAAAGCCCCGGGCAGCGAAGGACAAGGATAACGGCGGGTACCAGGCCGACTCGATTCAAGTCCTGAAAGGACTGGAAGCGGTGCGGCGCCGCCCGGCGATGTACATCGGGTCGGTGTCCGGCCGCGGCCTGCACCACCTGGTCTACGAGGTGGTGGACAACTCGGTCGACGAAGCGCTCGCCGGCTACTGCACGCAGATCGACGTCACCATTCACAGCGATAACTCGATCACGGTCGTCGACAACGGCCGCGGCATTCCCGTCGACATTCACAAGACCGAGAAGAAGCCGGGCGTCGAAGTGGCGCTCACGGTGCTGCACGCGGGGGGAAAGTTCGACAAGAGCACGTACAAGGTGTCCGGCGGGCTCCACGGCGTCGGCGTGTCGGTCGTGAACGCGCTGTCCGAGAAGCTCGAAGTCTGGGTGGACCGCGACGGCAAGCGGCACCACATGGCGTTCGAGAAGGGCGACACCAAAAAGAAGCTCGAGGTGATCGGGAAAGCCAAAGGCACCGGTACTACGGTCTGGTTCAAGCCCGATACGGGGATTTTCACCGAGACACGGTTCGACTACGCCACGATCGCGAACCGCCTGCGCGAGCTGGCGTTCCTGAACAAGGCGCTCACGATCACGCTCAAAGACGAGCGCAAGGGACAGACCAAGCAGGAGACGTTCTTCTACAAGGGCGGGCTCACCGAATTCGTGAAATACCTGCTCGGCAACCGCAAGGCGCTCCATCCCAAGCCCATCACGTTCGAGGCGACGCGTGAGGGCGTGGAGGTGGAGGGCGCGGTCCAGTACGACGACGGCTACAACGACAACACGTTCTCGTTCGTCAACAACATCAACACGCACGAAGGCGGCACGCACCTCACCGGCTTTCGCGCGGCGCTCACCCGTACCATCAACGAGTGGGCGAAGAAAGACGGTCTGCTCAAGAAGGAAGAGTTCACCCTCACGGGCGACGACATCCGCGAAGGGCTGACCGCGGTGCTGCACGTCAAGGTGAAGGATCCGCAGTTCGAGGGACAGACCAAAACCAAGCTCGGCAACTCCGAGGTCGAGGGCATCGTGAAGAGCGTCGTGAACGACGCCCTCGGCGAATTCTTCGACAAGAACCCGAGCGTGGCGCGCACCATCATCGCCAAGGCGGTCAGCGCGGCGCGCGCCCGGGAAGCGGCCCGCAAGGCTCGCGAGCTGGTGCGCAAAAAGAGCGGCCTCGAGGGCGGCCTCTTGCCCGGGAAGCTCGCGGACTGCTCCGTGGACGATCCCAAGCTCACCGAGCTGTATCTGGTGGAGGGCGACTCGGCAGGCGGGTCAGCCAAGCAGGGCCGCGACCGCAGCTTCCAGGCGATACTGCCGCTCCGCGGCAAGATCCTGAACGTCCAGAAGGCGCGGATCGACAAAATCCTCTCCAACGAGGAGATCCGCACCATCATCACGGCGATCGGCACCGGCGTGGGGGAAGACTTCAAGCTCGACGACGCGCGCTATCACAAGATCATCATCATGACGGACGCCGACGTCGACGGCGCGCACATCCGCACGCTGCTACTCACCTTCTTCTACAAAGAGATGAAGGACTTGATCGACGCGGGGTACGTGTACATCGCACAGCCCCCGCTGTATCGTGTCGCCAAGGGCAAGGAGGAGTTCTACGCCTACGAAGACAAGGAGCGCGACGCCTACGTGAAACGGCTCAGCAACGGTGAGGGCCACGGCAGCATCATGATCCAGCGGTACAAGGGCCTGGGGGAAATGAATCCCGACCAGCTGCGCAACACCACCATGGATCCGACGCGCCGCACGCTCCTCAAGGTGACGATGGAAGACGCGTTCGAAGCCTCCCAGCTGTTCGAGACGCTGATGGGAGACGAGGTGGAACCCCGCCGCAAGTTCATCGAGGAAAACGCGAAGTTCGTCCGCAACCTCGACATCTGACCGACTAGCGCTTCAGCTCCTCCACGCCGTCCTTGGTCACTCGGTGTGAGATGAGCGGTAGCGGCTTCTCGACGAGCTTTGGGCCGATGACGATCGCCTCCCCTAGCGCGTCGAACGCCAACTGTATCCCGGCCGGATCCTTCGCGAACACCGAGGCGATCGGCTCTCCCGCCAGCACCTTGTCGCCCGGCTTCACGGTGATGACGAAGCCCACTGTCGGATCGACCGGGTCCTCGACTTTGAGGCGGCCCCCACCCATCGCCACGATGGCGCGCCCGATGATCTTTGGATTCACCCGCACCACCAGGCCGGTGGCGGGGGCGCTGTACACCTCCACTGCCTGCGCCTGCGGCAGGACCGACGCATCTTCTACCACCTTAGGGTTGCCGCCCTGCGCCTCGATCACCTGCTCGAACTTCTCGGCGGCGAGACCCGAGCCGATGGCGTTCTCCAAACGCTGGCGTGCTTTCTTAGACGTCTTGTCCACCCCGGCCGCGAGCAACATCTCCACGCCCAGCGCGTAGGTCACGTCCATCAAGTCCGGCGGCCCCTCGCCGCGGAGCGCGAGGATTGCCTCCTCCGTTTCGAGGGCATTGCCGCAGGCGCGGCCCAGCGGGCGGTCCATCGCCGTGAGGAGGGCCACGGTCGGGCACCCTCGATCCTCGCCGAGCGCGATCATCGTCTTCGCGAGCTCAAGACTCTGCTCGAGGCCCGGAAGGAACGCTCCGCTGCCGCGCTTCACGTCCAGCACGAGGGCGCTCAATCCTTCGGCCAGCTTCTTCGACATGATGCTCGCGGCGATCAGGGGGATCGCCTCGACGGTCCCCGTGACATCGCGCAGCGCGTACAAGCGGCGGTCGGCGGGCGCGATTTCCGGCGTCTGGCCGATCATAGCGCAGCCGATCCGCGTCACCTGCGCCTTCACCTCGGCGAGGCTCAGCCCTGTGCGGAAGCCCGGGATCGCCTCGAGCTTGTCGAGCGTGCCGCCCGTGTGCCCGAGCCCGCGCCCCGACATCATCGGCACCGCCACCCCGCACGCGGCGATGAGCGGCGCGAGCACGAGCGACACCTTGTCCCCGACGCCGCCGGTCGAGTGCTTGTCCACGCGCGGCGTGCCCCACGAGTCGAACGACAGCCGCTGCCCCGACGCGAGCATCGCGTCGGTGAGCGCGGCGAGCTCCTGCCGCTCGAGCCCACGCAGCAGCACCGCCATCAGCAGCGCCGACATCTGATAATCGGGGACGCGGCCCGCGGTGTACGCGGCGACCAGCGCGGACCACTCCTCCGGTGTGAGGGCCCCGCCGTCACGCTTGCGCTCGATCAGCGGCACGACCAACATTACCCCCCCCTCGATCGCCGGAGTCGTCGATGCGTCGTGTCGCGCCCCTGGTTCTGAGCGTCGCCCTCGCCGCGCCGCTGCGCGCGCAGGTCCAGCCGACGGTCAAGGAGCACCTCGCCTTGGGTGACAGTGCGCACGCCGCGCTGGCGCCGGCCCAGGCGCTGCAGCACTATCGCGCGGTCCTGGCGCGCGATTCGACCAACTACGAGGCCCTGTGGAAGGCGGGCCGCGAGCTGGTCGACATCGCGAAGCAAATCGACGGGAAGGATGACGCGTCCAACAAACAACGTGACAGCCTGTACGAGGCGGCTCGCGGCTACGGCGACGCCGCCGTACGGGTCAACCCGAACGGCGCCGACGGCCATTTCACGATCGCCCAGGCGCTCGGCCGGCTGTCCCGCACCCGCGGCGGCAAGGAGCGCGTGCGCTTCGCCCAGATCATCTTCGACGAAGCCAACAGGGCGATCACGCTCGACTCCACCCACGATGGCGCGTATCACGTGCTCGGCGCGTGGCATGAAGAAGTCATGCTGCTCTCCGGTATCCAGAAGCTGTTCGCCAAGATGCTGTTCGGAGCGGGCTTCCTGGACAAGGGCAACTGGGCCGACGCCCAGCGGTACCTTGAGCGGGCGGTCGCGCTCAAGCCGCAGAATATCTTCCATCGCTACGAGCTGGCTGGCGTGTATATCGACATCGGGAAATACTCCAAGGCCCGCGAGCAGCTCACCACGCTCCAGACACTTCCGATCGCCGACGTGCTGGACCACCAGTACCAGGCGGAAGCCAAGCAGCTCCTGGAAGACATCAAGGGCGAAAAAGACGAGACCTAGCGCCCCTCTTTCATGAGGCGCTCGATCTCGGTCGTGGTCTTGGGCGCCCTGGCGGAGAGCCACTCCGCGCCGCTCGCCGTCACCAGCACGTCATCCTCGATCCGCACCCCGAGCCCTTCTCGCGGCAGGTAGATGCCCGGCTCGAGGGTCAGCACCATCCCGGGCCCCAGCGGGGTGCGATAGTCGCCGACGTCGTGCACATCCATGCCGAGCCAGTGCCCAAGCCGGTGAATGAAGTACACGTCGCACGTCTCGTCTCCGCACAGCTTCCCCGAGTGCGCCCGCATGTACTCACGGGCCACCTCATCGAGGCGCGCCATCGTCGTGCCCGGCCGCGTGGAATCGAACGCCGCCTGCTGCGTCGCGAGCACCAGGTCGTAAATCGCCTTCTGGCGCGCGGTGAACTTGCCGTTCACCGGGAAGGTGCGTGTGACATCGGCGGTGTACTGCCCCCACTCCGCCCCGGCGTCGATCAACACGAGGTCCCCATCCCTCGTCTGGCGGCGGTTGACGTCGTAATGCAGCGTCGTGGTGTTGGCGCCGCTGCCGACGATCGAGGGATATCCCAGCCGATCCGCCCCGTTGCGCCGAAACGCGGCCTCGAGGACGGCCTCGATCTCGTATTCCCACATGCCCGGCCGCGCCCCCTGCATCGCGGCCACTTGCCCGAGCGCCGAGATGTCGATCGCCTTGCGCATCCGGGCGATCTCGTCGGCGTCCTTCACGAGCCGCATGGAATCGACGATCGGGCGCAGATTCCGCACGTCGCGGCCCGAGAACAGCAGATCTCGCACGCGCGGCTCGTCGCGCGTGGTGGCATCGAGCGGCACATACAGCGGGCCTGCGCCGCCGTGCCCCAGCAGCCGGAGCACCCCGTCGAGCGAGTCCGTTGATATCACCCGCGCGATACCGGTGAGACGAGCCGCGGTGCTGTCCGGCCCGAGCCGCAGGCCGGTCCAGCGCTCCTGGGGGGGGTTGCGCGGCGGCAACAGCAAGGCGGTCTCGACGGCGGCGCCGCCTGCGACGAGGACGAGCCACGCGTCCTGCGCCTCGAGCTCCGTGAGATAGAAGAAGCTGTTGTTCTGACGGAAGTCGTTGTCTTGGATGTAATCGCGCTCCACGTCCCGCTCGTGCGCCGCAGGGACGAGCACCACGCCACGACCGATGCGCGCAGCCAGCGCGCGCCGCCGCGCCGCAACCCTCGCAGTATCGATCGGTCGACCCATGCCCGGCAACTGCGGCACGGGCGTCCAAGCGCCGAGCGGCATGCCGGGCTCAGCGGGGCCGACACCGCCTTGCGCGGGTGCGGCAGTGGCGAACGCGGCCGCGCACACGACGAGAGTAGCCGATCGCATGCGGCCCGAAACTACCGCGCGAGCGCAGGTGCAGCAACTTGACGCCGTGTCCGCCGACGGAGCAAACTATGCCATGACTTCCCCCCCCCCGGTCTCCACCACGCTCGAAGCCCGCGTCAACGAGCTCGAGCGGGAGCGGAAACATCTGCTCGCCATCATCGAAATCCTCAAGGAGGTCTCCACCTCGCTCCACTTCATCGACATTCTCCAGGCCATCGCCCGCAAGCTGGGCGAAGCGTTCGGCCTGGACCGATGCTCCATCTTTCTGGCGGAGCGCGGCGGCCGCTCCGTGCGCCTGGTCGCCTCCTACGAAGATCCGACGATCCGCAACTACCTGGTAGATCTGGAGCGCTACCCCGAGCTCAAGCGCGCGATGGTGAGCGGCGAGACGGTGTTCATTCCCGACGCGGTGTCCGACCCCAGCCTCAAGCACGTCAAGGGCGAGATGATCACACGCCGCGTGAAGTCCATCACGGTCGTGCCGATCACGTGGCGCGGGGTGGCGATCGGCGCCATCTTCCTGCGCACGTTTCGCGACGGCCCGACGTTCTCCGACGAGGATGTGCGCTTCGTCCAGGTGGTTGCATCGCTGACCGCCCAGGCGCTGCGCAACGCGCACCGCTACGAGCGCCTGGAGCAGCGCCAGCACGAGACCGGGGCGACGATGCGGCGCATGGAGCTCGAGCGAGTCGCCCTGCTGTCGTTCCTGCGGCGGCTGCTGGCGGCCTTCGGCGAACGCGAGGGCGCGTGGGCGGAGGGCTTGCTGCCGCGCGCCAGCGCCGAGGAGCTCGACCGCCTGGTGGGCGTCGCCATGGCGGTCATTCAAGAGGAAGCTAAGGGTCGGTGAAGCGGACAGCCGCACGGGCTGCCGCGTTGCGGCGGCTGCTCGAGCGCGCCAACCATGCGTATTACGTACTCGACAAGCCGACGATGTCGGACGCCGAGTATGACCGCCTATTTCGGGAGCTCCAGGAGCTCGAAGCCAAACACCCAGAGCTCTTGACCGCCGACAGTCCCACCCACCGCATCGGCGCCGATCCCACGGAGAAGTTTCGCAAGCACCGCCACCTGGTGCCCATGCTCTCCCTTGCCAACGCGTTCAGCGAGGCGGAGCTCGCGGAGTGGGAAGACCGGAACGCCCGGCTCGTCCCGGAGGTCAAGACGACCGGCTACGCGCTGGAAGTGAAGATCGACGGCGCGGCGGTCAGCCTCACGTATCAGGACGGCGTGCTCGTCACGGGCGCGACCCGAGGGAACGGCGTCGAGGGCGAGGACGTGACCGCCAACATGCGCACGGTGCGCGACATCCCCTTGCGGCTCGCGGGGAAGGCCTGGCCGAAGCTCATGGAGGTGCGCGGCGAGGTGTACCTCTCGAAGACCCGGTTCGCCGAGCTGAACGCCGAACGCGAGCGGGCGGACGAGCCGGCCTTCGCCAACCCCCGCAACGCGGCCGCCGGGTCATTGCGCCAGCTCGACCCGAAGGTGACGCGCAGCCGGGGCCTACAGATCTTCTGCTTTCATGTCGAGGCCCCGGGCCAGAAGCTCCCGGTCGACACGCAACACGAGCTCCTGAAACAGCTCGCGGCGTGGGGCTTCCCGGTGGAACCGCACCACGCCGTGGTCCCCGATTTGGCGCATGCCCACCGCGAGATCGCCAAGCTCGAGCAACTCCTGAGCACGCTCGATTACGGTGCCGACGGCGTCGTGGTCAAGGTGAACCCGCTGCGCCTGCACGCCGAGCTCGGCACCGTGGGCGACCGCGAGCCTCGCTGGGCCGTGGCGCGCAAGTTCGCGCCCGAGGTTCAGATCACCAAACTGAAAGAGATCCGGATCAACGTCGGCCGCACCGGCGCGCTCAATCCGTACGCGGTGCTCGAGCCGGTCGAGATCGGCGGCGTCACGGTCAGTACCGCGACACTCCACAACTTCGCCCTGATCGAGGCAAAGGACATCCGCGAGGGTGATTGGGTGGAGGTCACCCGCGCCGGCGAGGTCATCCCGCAGATCCTCGGTCCCGTACGCGACCGCCCACGCGGCCCCCACAAATTCAAGCGACCGGAGCGCTGCCCGGTGTGCGGCTCCAAGGTCGAGTATCCCGCGGACGAAGTGATGGGGTACTGCTCCAACGTCTCGTGCCCCGGGCGGATCCTCGAAAGCATCGTGCACTTCGCCTCGCGCAACGCGATGGATATCCGGGGCCTGGGCTACGAGCGCGTGCGCGCGCTGCTCGACGCCAAGCTCATCAAGGACGTGGCCGACCTCTACGAGCTGACGCCGATGCAGCTGCTCACGCTCGAGGGGTTCGCGGAAAAATCGGCACAGCAGCTCGTGGATGCGATCCAGGCGTCCAAAAAGCAGCCGCTCTCTACGCTCCTCTTCGCCTTGGGCGTCCGCCACGTGGGCGTGCAAGGGGCCCGACTGTTGGCCCGCCACTTCGGGAGCATGAAGGCGTTGCGCACCGCTTCAGTCGAGGACATCAACGCGGTCCGCGGCATCGGAAAAGCGATCGCCGAGGCGGTCGTGGGATTCTTCGCGGAGCCCCGAAACCGCAAGCTGCTCGAGCGGCTGGAAAAGCTCGGCCTCAATCTCAAGGAGCCGACGGCCGCAGAGGAGAAAGGCCCACTGGTCGGACAGGTGTACGTAGTGACCGGAACGCTGCCGTCCCTCTCACGCGTCAAGGCGATCGAGCTGATCGAGGCGGCCGGAGGCCACGTCGCCGACAGCGTCTCCAAGAAAACCACGGCGCTCGTCGTCGGCGCGGACGCCGGGTCGAAGCTCGAACGGGCGAAGGCGCTCCGCATCCCCGTGATCGACGAGGCGGAACTCTTGCGCCGCGCGGGCGCCAAACCCTAAGTTGGCGTCCCATATGAGCGCTCCCGCCCCCGTCGCGGCCGACGGCCTCATGATCGGTCGCGGCGCGCTGCGACAGCTCCACGTCACTCTGCTCCGCGATGTCCCCGATGCCGCCGTCACCATCCTCCAGGAAACCGGCTACGCCGCCGGCCCGAGCATCTTCGAGGCGTTCTGCGCGTGGCTCCCCGGGGAGACCGGCGTTGCCCGTCCCGACGAGCTCGACGCCAGCCGCCTGAACGACGTCTTGTCGGCGTTCTTTCGCGCGACTGGCTGGGGTGCCGTCAGCGTGGCTCCGCTGGGTGACGCCGCGCTGGTGGTCGACTCGAGCGATTGGGCGGAAGCCGATCCTGGGACCGCCGAGACGCCGATGTGTTTTTTCTCATCGGGCATGCTCGCCGATTTCCTCGGTCGTCTCTCGGGAGAGCCGGTCGCGGTGATGGAGGTGGAGTGCCGTTCGAGGAACGACGCACGCTGCCGTTTCCTGTCGGCCGCACCGGACACCTTGAACACGGTGTACGAGCAGATGTCGCAGGGCCAGAGCTACCAGGAGGTCCTGGGCGCCGGGTAGCAGCCCGGAAGCGACGAATACCCGGCTAGGGAATCTCTGCCCACGTCGCGTGGTGCTGGGGTGGGACGCAGGGCGCCTACACGCGAGGGCGCACCGAAACATGCAACGCGGCACTGTGCAGGTCTGGCCAGCCTTCGGCTTTGGAGTTCCGCCCTTCGCGTTGCCCTCGGGTGCAAAGCGCCCGAGCGTCCCATCCCAGCACCACGTTCCCCTTGTGCAGCGGTTCGCTAGCGCCGGGCAATGCCCACACCCTCGAGCAGCACCGACGGCGCATACCGCGACCCCGTCCAGCGCGCGTCGTTACCGAAGCCACCGACCCGCTTCCACAGCTCGTACGCGTTGCCCGCAACCGCGGCGTCTTTCACGCGCCCAGTGATCTCGCCCCGCTCGACGCGATACGCGAGCGCGACCGGATGGCTGAACGCTCCGCCGATCACGTTTCCCTGCCCCACGCCGATCAGCTCGTCCACCAGCAGGCCGTCCCGTATGTCGCCCAGCAGCCCGCCGCCCAAATCCCGCGCGGTTTTCCCTGACCCCCGGTCCCCAACCCCCAGCACCACGTTCGTGTATCCCGGCACGGGCTTCCCGAACGTGCTCCGCTGGCCGTGACCGGTGCTCGTGGTGCTCGCCCGCGCAGCCGTTTCGAGGTCGTAGATGAACCGTTGCACGACGCCACGTTCCACGAGGCACGTCGTCAGCGAGGGTACGCATTCGTCATCCACCGGACGTGTGGCCGGCCGCCCTGGCGCCAGGGCGTCGTCGGTGAGTGAGAAGCGGGCGTCGAACACCTGCTCCCCGACCCTCGCTCCCAAAGGCGAAATCCCTTGTAGCACCGCCTTGCCCGACAGAGCCTGCGTGACCGGCAGCATCAGCGCGGTGAGGCCCGCGGGCGTGAACACCACAGGCAGGGCGCCGTCCGGTGGCGCAACGATCTCGAGCGCGCGATCGATCCGCCCATTGATCGACCGCGCCACGGCCGCCACGTCCTCGGCCGACGGCAGGTCGGCGCCCTCGAACGCGTCGCCGACCACGAGCACATCGTCCCCGGCGATGCGCCACACGTCGGCGCTCACACCCACCGCGGTGGAGCGGTACTGGCCCCCTGCGCCCACGGAGTTAGCGACGCGCGTGTCCGCCACTTCTCGCTCGACGGCGACGTTCACGCGACACCCTTCGCGCTCCAACCGCTCGAACAGGGAGCGCCCGATGGCGATGAGGGCGTCGAGGCCGGCATCCGCCGCTCGTGGGAAGAAGGTGGGGGCTGGCGGAACGGTCGCGGGTCCGGGGAACGCGAGCGCGAGCTCTTCGCCCAGCGCGGCCGATGCCAATGCCCGATCCAGTAGGGGCGCAGCATGCTGCGCTCCTCCATCGGACCCGACGCCGGTCATGCCCGCAACGCCCACCCGCCCGCGATGGCGCACGCGCAGATTCGCCCCGGCCTCCTCCGTGGTCCCCGCGGCCTTGAGGCGTCCCCACTCGAACGTCACCGAGGTCCGCTCGACCCGGCGCCAGAGCGCGTCCGCTCCGCCGTCCGCGCGGCGCCGGGCCAGGTCGAGGAGCGGCTCGATCACGCCGGGACGTCGCCGCCGATCAGGGCTTCCTCGATCCGCACGTGCGGCGCCCCCTCCGTCACGGGCAGGGGTGATTGGCCGCCCTTGCCGCAGCCCCCGCCCATCTGGTTCCACCGGAAATCACCGGCCAGGTGGTCGATCCGGTCGAGCGTCTGGAAGAGGTTGCCCGCGAGCACGACGTCCTTGACGAGCTCGGCGAGGTGGCCGTCGCGGATCATGCGCCCGTAGGCCGCCGTGAAAGAGAAGTTCTCGAGCATCGTCTGGCCGCCGAACGCCCCGCAGGCATAGACGCCGAGTTTCACATCCCGGATCAGGTCGTCGAAGCTCCCCCCCCGACCGTTCGCGATGTAGGTGTTGGTCATGCGCACGATGGGAGGATGGCGGAACGAGATCGCCCGCGCGTTGCCGGTGGGCCGCTCGCCCATCGCCGCGGCGGTCTCGCGTGAATGCAGTCGTCCGACCAGGATGCCTTCTTTGATGAGCGGCGTATCCTGGGTGGGCGTCCCCTCGTCGTCGAACGGCAGCGTGCCGCGCAGTCCCGGGGCGGCCCCGTTGTCGCCGACGTTGAGGACCGGCTTCCCGAAGCGCCGGCCTAGGGTCATCATCTCGCGTGCCTGGGGATTCTCATACACGAAGTCCGCTTCGGAGAGGTGCCCGAACGCCTCGTGGATGAACACGCCCGCGAGCTCGGGGTCGAGGATGACGGGGTAGGTGCCGCCTGTCACCATGGGGGCATCGAGCAGCGCGACCGCCCGTTCCGCCGCGGCGCGGAACCCGGGCTCGTGATCCTGCACCGATTGCCAGCCGCGGCGCAGCCCGATCGACTCGAGGCCCTTTTCGACCGTGCCGTCGCGCCGGGCCACGGCCGTGCCCGACAGCGTGACCTCGGGCCGCAGCTCGTGCAGGACGGTTCCCTGCGAGTTCACGTACCAGTATTCGCTCACCTCGTCGCGGTACACGGCGAGCGTGTCCACGACGCGATCGCTCACGGCGAGCATCGCGCCGTTGTACGCCTCGAGGAGCCTTGTCTTGTCGGCGAGTGGGACGCCGCGCGCGTCGCCGTCCAAGTCGAGCACCGCGTCGGCATGCTGGGGGGGGAGGTCGGCGAGACGGATGGGCGGGTCGACGCGCACCGCGCGTGACAGCTCGCTCGCCCGGGCGACCATCGCCTCGAGCCGATCGAGCGACGTGAACGACGCCACACCCCACCCGCCGCCCCGGTGCAGCGCGCGCACGCAGCCGCCCTGATCCTCACTCATGGTCGCGGATTCGAGTCGCCGTCCCCGAAACGTCACGGCGCTACTCCAGCTGCGTTCGACGCGGATTTCCGTGTAGTCGGCGGGGGAGCGTTTGAGCGCCGCGGTGAGCCGGTCGATCAACCCCCGAGTTCCTTGAGCTTCGCGGCGTAGTCGGGCCGCACCACGATCTGCCCGTCGATGATCACTTCACGGTCCCAGGGCAAGATGATGAAGTTTTCGGTCTGCAGCGCATAGTAGTCCGGCTGGAACGGTCCGGTGCGAAACGAGACCGCCGTCTTCACGGCCGCAGGGTTGAGCTCCCGGACCGCGTTGAGCGCCAGCTTCATCGTGGCGCCCGTGTCGCACGTCTCGTCCACGATCAGGACGTCCCGGCCGGTCACGATGCGGGGCGGCCCGGCGATGACGACCGGCCGGCCGCCCGTCTCGGTGCGCGTAATGGCCATGGACGCGAAGTCGCGCTGCAGGATGCTCGCGACCACGGCTCCCGGAATCACGCCGGCGCGCGCGATCCCGATCACGACGTCGGGGTCGTACTCCCGGAACACTTTGAGCGCCAACGCCCGGCACAGCTCGCCGAACAACGGCCAATCGACTTCGAGGACGCCGTGCGGCGGCTTGCGAGCCGTCGTCGCGTTCCGGGGCACCGGGGTGCGGGGCGCGGCGGGCATGGGGGGAGAAGCTACATTGCAAAGTCGCGACGCCGCAAGCTATTTTCGGCCCATGGGTTTCTGGCGCCGTCTGTTCGGCGGCTCGGCCGCGGACGATCTCAAACCCCAGCGCCTCGACTACTTGAACGAGGCGCTCGCGCTCGAACGTCAGGGCGACTACGAGGCGGCGCTCACCTCCTACCGCCTGGCGCTGCGCGATCATCCCAACGACGCACGCATCCTCCAGAACATGGCGATCGCCTTCACCAAGACGCGGCGGGTGGACGAGGCGATCCGGCACTATCGGCGGGCGTTGGAGCTCGACCGCGAGCTTGCGGGCGCGCATTACGGGCTCGCCTTTCTCCTACTCAAGCGTGGCGACCCCGACGGAGCCGCCCAGCATCTGCGAGCATTCCTGGCGCACCCACCGAAGGGGCCCGACGCCCAGAAATGGATCGAACACGCCAACTTGGCCCTGCGCGACCTCGGCGCCTCGGGGCCGACACAGGCCGCCGCGGCGGAGGCGCCCTGAGGGAGAGGAGGAGGGGGAGGGGAGCGGCCGGCGTCATAGTTTTGGTGCTCGCGGCAGGCTGCGGGATCTTCGGCCCTCCGGATTTGAGCCGCGTGCTGCAGCTCGAGGTCACCGCGCCCGACAGTCTAGAAGAGTACGACACGCTGGTGCCGCACGCCCGTCTGCTGGATGGTCATGGCGACCCCGTGCCCGGAACGGCGTTCGTCTGGGCAACCCTCGACACCGCCATTCTCACGGTGCGCGACAGTACCACCGGCAAGACGGTCGTGAACCATCCGGGCAGCACTGGTCGACTGCTGGTCCGCACGGCGACGGTCGTGAGCAACGCGATCGCGATCCAGGCACTCGCTGCCGCTGACACGGTGGTCCCGGCCGGAACGACCGCGGATACGGTGATGCTGCCCGATTCTCTTTCCGACTCGCTCAAAGTGGAGCTCGCCGACACGATCAAGTCCGCGAGCGGAGGAGACTCGTTGACGGTTCCCCTGGCGCGTCGTCCGATCGTGTTCACGATCACCTATCCCGCTACGCCGGGGCCGGTCACGCTAGTCACGAGCGACACGGCCCGCACCCTCGTGACTACCGACACGGTCGCTACCGGCAGCGGTGGTGTAGCAGCGGTGAAGGTTCGGCTCATCGCCGGTCCGAAGCCGGACAGCGTGGTCGTGACCGCCAGCGCGCGCCGCGCCATCGGCACCACCGTGCCCGGCTCACCAGTCATGCTCGTCGTAAGATTCCGGCCATGAGTGCCCGGACGTTGACGGAGTTGTTCTTCGATGCGTTGGAGCGGTACGGAAACCATCCCGCGGCGTTCCGCCACAAGGTGGATGGCGCATGGCGCGACGTCACGCACCAGGAAGCCGCGGCACGGGTGCAGGCGCTCTCGCTCGGATTGCGCGAGCTGGGGCTCACGCGGGGTGAGAAGGTCTCGATCCTGGCCGAGACGCGGCTCGAGTGGACCCTGGCCGACTACGCGTGTCTATGTGCGGGCACCACCGACGTTCCAATCTACCCCACGCTCCCGGCCGGGCAGGTCGAGTACATCCTGCGCGACTCGGGCGCCGCGGCCGTGTTCTGCTCCACGGCCCAGCAGGTCGAGAAGGTCCGCGCCGTACGTGCCCATCTCCCATCGCTCCGACATGTGATCGTGTTCGAGGGGACCGGGGGGGGCGGGGGGGGCGGGGAGGGCGGGGGAGGCGGGGGGGCCGGCGACGGCGTGGTCACGCTGGCTGAGCTCGAGGCGCGCGGCCGGGCGGCGACCGCCAAGTACCCTCGTTTCAAGGACGAAGCCCTCAACGTGCGGCCCGGCGATCTCGCCACCCTGATCTACACGTCGGGGACCACCGGCGAGCCCAAGGGCGTGATGCTGACGCATGACAATATCTGCTCCAACGTGCGGGACTCCGTGCAGACGCTGCGACTGAGCGAGCACGACAGTTGTCTCGCCCTCCTGCCCCTGTCCCACATCCTGGAGCGGATGGTGGAGTACTACTTCTTGCACGTGGGCGTCACGATCACCTACGCCGAATCGATCGAAGCGTTCGCGCAGAACCTGCGGGAGGTGCGTCCCACGATCGTGGTCGCGGTGCCGCGGGTGTACGAAAAGGTGTACGCGCGCGTGCTCGAGAACGCGCTCACGGGGGGCGCCCTCAAGCGCCACATCTTCCAGTGGGCCAAGCGGGTCGGCGAGCGGTGGACGGCGCACCGCTTGGGCGGCATCGCCGTGCCGTTGAGGCTCAAGCTGAGCCACGCCATCGCCGACCGCCTGGTGTTCTCGAAGCTGCGGGCGCGCACCGGCGGACGGATCAAGCTGTTCGTGTCGGGCAGCGCACCGCTCTCGGCCGAGATCGCCCGGTTCTTTTACAGTGCGCGGATGTCGGTCATCGAGGGGTACGGCCTGACGGAAACGTCGCCGGTGCTGACGCTGAATCCGCTCGAACGGCCGAAGTTCGGCACGGTCGGGAAGGCGATTCCCGGCGTCCAGATCAAGCTCGCTCCCGATCACGAAATCCTCGCCAAGGGCGCCAACATCATGCAAGGCTACTACAACAAGCCCACGGAAACGCGGGAGGCGATCGACGCCGAGGGCTGGTTCCATACCGGCGACGTGGGCGAGCTCGATGCGGACGGCTACCTGAAGATCACCGATCGGAAGAAGGATCTGATCAAGACGGCGGGGGGCAAGTACGTCGCGCCCCAGCCGATCGAGAACATGGTGCGAATGAACAAGTTCGTGGCGAACGCGGTGGTGCTCGGCGACCAGCGCAAGTTCCCGATCATCCTCGTCGTGCCCGACTTCGAGCAGCTCGAGCGCTGGGCCAAAGAGCGGAATCTCGCCGCCACGTCCCCGGCGGAGCTGCTCGCGCTGGCCGATGTGAAAGCCAAGATGGAGCGCGAGGTAATGGGTGGCCTGCGCGATCTCGCCAAGTTCGAGATGCCCAAGAAGGTCGTGTTGATCGAGCACGACTTCACGATCGAGTCCGGCGAGCTCACGCCGTCACTCAAGGTCAAGCGTCGTCAGGTCGAGAAGAACTACAGGGAACTGATCGATCGGGCGTACCGGGACGCGGACCCGACCAGCGCGGCGATCGAAGGCTGATCAGCGCCGCTCGCCCACGAACAGGCCCTGCCCCTGGGCCACTTGAGTGATCCCGACCGTGGGGGGCGCGTGGTCGCTCTCGACCACGAGCCGACGACCGGGCAGGAGGACGCGCCGCGCCTCCGAGAGCCACGCCTGGTCCAGGCGATCCCGCCCGACCACCACGGCGCGCGCCATGGTCTGCCGCAGCGGAATCATCGTCTCGCACTCGAGTAGACTGAGCATCGGCAGCTCCTCCACGTCGTCCGGCGCGTTGATGGCCACGAAGTGGATGCCGCCCATCATGCCGGCGAGCCCGATGGCGTGGCGCGCGGCCGCGCCGACGAGGACCACGTAGCCGCCCGGACCGCTCAGATCTAAGAGCGCTTGGAGGGTCTCGGGGTCAACGGGATGCGGGATGCGAGAGGCAGGATGCGAAGCCCGCGGCGACGCCACGTCTCCCCCATCTCGTTGCTCGCTTCCCGAGAAGTTCACGACCCCTTTGACAATCGTGAACTCCCTGCGGCAGATCGGACAGCCGAGTATCCCCGAGCGCACCATGCGTCCCAGCATCTCGCCTGTGGAGACCACCAGATGCCCTTCCCGATGTGGCTCGGGGCAGCGGAGCATCTCCGCCAGCTCAATGTGCACGGGACCCGAACTCCACCCACGTCACGCGATCCGCGATGACGCGCACGCGGCGCGTCATCCGTTTCCCGGCGACCACGACGGCGAGGGTGTAATCGCCCGGCTCGACATCGGCCACCGCGAAGTGCTCGCCGTAGTCGGGATCGGGGTGATTGTGCTCGCCGTACGTCTCGGCGTAGGAGTACGGCGTTTCCTGAGGCTCCGCCTTGAACAGCCCGTACACCCGCACCTGCGCCGCCGGCCGACCCCCCCCTTCGTCCCATACCCGGCCCGCGACGATCCCCGTTCTGGGCACGGGACGGATCCACAACTCCGGGTTGACTGTGTACTTCGGGAACCGCTCGTTGGGATCGACTACCAGCGGCACCGAATCGAGCGGGACCGCGTGGACCTCCAGGTGGAGGTGGTCGTTGGTGGCGCGACCGGTGTTGCCGACGAGGGCGATCACGTCCCCGGCCCTGACCCGCTGACCCAGCGTTACGAGGATCTTCTCAGTGTGGTAGTACGTCGAATAGAGAAACAGCTGCTTGAACCGCCGGTCGTGGCGGATCGCCACGGTATTCGATCCTTGCTCCGCCGGACCGGCGTACACGACCACACCGTCGCCGATGGCATGGACTGGCGTGCCGTCGGGGTTATTGAACTCGACGCCCTGGTGCTGCTGAAACGTGCCGCCCATGGTAGAGCCGTATCGGTAGGTCTGGTCGATGTACGGCTGGTCCGTGAGGGCGATCGGCCGGTCGAACCACAAATGTCGGGGCCCACGCGCGTCCGTGTCGGGTCGCTCCTGGTAACTGATGCCCACCAGACTCAAGCCTTGATCGATGCGGCAGGTCCCGATACCGGTGGGCCGTCCCGCGGCGTAGCTCCCCGGTGAGAGCAGCACCAGCGCGGTGACGACCCGATTGACGTCGCACACGTTGAGGGCATCACCGTCCTCCGCGTAGGCGCCGTCGCGTGTGGCGGCATACACGTGGCCCGATGCGGCGGCCGCGAGTGCCGCCACCGGCGGCATCTCCGTGCGGCACCCCTTCACGAGGGGACCCACGGCGCACGCCGGTCTCCCCTTCTTGTCCAGCCAGGCGGCGCGTGCGGGGTCGAGGCGGTACAACCCGCGTTCCGTTCCCACCCAGACGAGGCCGCCCGTGTCCGGCGCGAGCGCCCGCACGCGATTGACGCACTCGGGACCCCGGCACGCGGTCGGCGTGGGATACTCCTTCCAGGTACGGCCGCCGTCGCTGGACCGGGCGAGTCCGCGCAGGTGTCCGACCCACAGCGTGCCGTCAGCCCCACGAGCCAACGCCAACACGTATTGGCTCCGAATCAGTCCCCACGGCCGCGTGACAGAGGAGGTGGAGGCAGCCCCGCTGGAGTCCGTGATCTCCGCCCACGTCGCCCCGCGATCCCACGAGAGCTTGATCCCGTCGGCGGTGGCGATATACACCGTGTCGCCGCTGGTGACGATCCCGTTGGGGGTGACGTACTGCCACTCCGGTCCCAGCTGCTTGAGCTCCCAGTTCGTCCAACTCTTGCCGCCGTCGGTCGAGAGCCCCCACCCGTTTCCCACGGTCCCGTACCAGATCTCGCCGGCCGGCCCGAAACCGAAGGCGTGCACGAAATCGAATGAGATGGAATGCGCGGCGGTGTCCGCCGAGTGCTTCAGTTGTTCCCAGCTCCCCGCGCCGCGGCGGAGCACGAAGATGCCTTCGCCGTAGGTGCCCACCCAGATCGAGTTGTCGGGAGCGGGGGCGCGCGCGATCGCGAGGACATGGACGCCGAAGCCGGTCGTGTCCGGTAACGGGGGAATGGATTGAGGGCTGGCGAGGCTCGGCGCGCAGAGAATGATCAACGCACAACAGGAAACGCGGAACGCGGAAGTCGGAACGCGGAACAGACGTGAAATGTCGTGCGGCACATCGCTTCCATCTATGTTCCGCGTTCCGCGTTCCGCGTTCCGCATTGTCAACCCCGCGCCGTATACACCGTCGGCATCAGTCGGATTTCCGTGACGTCGACCCGCGTTGGGCGCGTCACCGCGAAGACCACGGCGTCCGCCACGTCCTCGGGCGCCATCATCGCGCTGCGTTTGGTGAAGCCCGGCTTCGCGTCCGGGTCGATCGGGTCCCAGATCGAGGTATCGACCGGCCCCGGCGAGACGATCGTGGTGCGCACCCCGGTGCGCGACAGCTCGGCGCGCAGTACTTCGTGCATCCCCCGCAGCCCGTACTTGCTCGCGGCGTAGGCAGTCGAGCCCGTATACGGCACGTGGTCCGACACGGAGCCGACGGTCACGACGTGGCCGCGACCGCGGCGCACGAGATGCGGCACGAGCGCGCGCACCACGAGAAACGCCGCCGTCAGGTTGACCGCGATGGCGCGGGAGAAGTCGTCGAGTGTCGTGTCGGCGACGGGCTTGATAAAGAAGATGCCGGCGTTGTTCACCACGATGTCTGGCGCGCCCCGCTCCGTCACGATCCGCGCCATCGCCCGCTCCACCGCGGCCGGGTCTCCCACGTCGCAGCGCACGTCGGTGAAGCCGCCGTCGCCGCCATCCGCGACGCTTCGGGCCAGCCGCACCACGTGGGCGCCGGCGTCGCGCAGCGCCCAGGCCACCGCGAGGCCGATGCCGCGCGACGCTCCAGTGACGAGGGCGAGCTTGTCGGCGAGCGGGGGTGCCGGGGAGGGAGCGCTCACTCCGAGCCCCGGCTGTATACCAGCCGCAGGAACTCGTCGCGGGTCTTGGCGTCCTGGAGCAGGGCGCCGCGCAGCGCGCTGGTCACGGTCTTGGAGTTCTGCTTCTCCACGCCGCGCATCATCATGCAGAGGTGGTACGCCTCGATCACGACCCCGACGCCACGTGGGTCGAGCACCTCCATCAGGGCGTCGGCCACCTGATCGGTGAGCCGCTCCTGCACCTGGAGGCGGCGCGCGAACACTTCGATGACCCGCGGGATCTTCGAGAGGCCCACCAGCCGACCGTTCGGCAGATAGGCTACGTGCGCCCGCCCGAAGAACGGCAGCAGGTGGTGCTCGCACAGGGAGTAAATCTCGATGTCCCGCACGCAGACGAGATTCTCGTGGCGTTCCGTGTAGAGGGCATCGCCGATCACGTCCGCCACGGACATCTGGTAGCCGCGGGTGAGCCATTTCAGGGAGGCTTCGACCCGCGCGGGGGTCTGGCGCAGGCCCTCGCGACTCGGATCCTCGCCGAGCTGCTCCAGGATCTCCCGCACGAGGGACTCGAAGTGCGAGGCCTCCGCGGGTCCAGTGGAGAGAGGGGGGATCGGCGCGGTGCGCGCGTACTTCATTTTGTCGCGGGCCATGCTTGTTGGGCCTCCCGGGCAGGACTATCTTCGGCGCTCGTGAAGCTAAAGGTACTCGCTTTTTTGTCCGCGGCGGGAGGCTCCGCGCTGTCCGCGCTGTGGACGTTTCCGAGCATCCTCGTCTCGGCATTCCTCGTCGCCTGGGGTGCGGAGGCGGCGCAGTTCCTCATCTCCCAGGGCCTCGCGCTCGCGATCCTCGCCTGGCTGCAAACCCTCCCGGAGTTCGCGGTGGAAGCGGTGATCGCGTGGGACGCCGGGCGTGAGCCCCAGCGCGCGCACCTCGCGATCGCCAACCTCACCGGTGCGATCCGGCTGCTGCTCGGGCTGGGATGGCCGATGATCTATTTCGTGTACGCCGCATCCAGTCGCGGTACCGCGACCACGCGACTGCCCTCGATTCGGCTCCATCGCGAGCACGCCGTCGAGATCGTGGGCCTCGTGCCGCCGCTCCTCTACTTCGCTTGGGTCCTCGTGAAGGGGAGCCTCAGTTGGGTGGACGCGGTGGTACTCATCGCCCTGTACCTCGCGTACCTCTGGGTGCTGTTCAAGAACCCGGCGCACGGCGTCGAGAATCTCGGCGACGCCCCGGCCGTCTCGCGCTGGGCGTACCGCCAGCGCGGCTGGCGCCGCCCGCTGGCCATCGCCGCCTTGTTCGGCGGCGGCGGCGCGCTGCTCTATGTCACGGCGCACCCGTTTCTCGAATCCATGCTCGCGGTGGCCGGCCTGCTCGGCGTGAGCCAGTTCGTCCTGGTCCAATGGGTGGCTCCGTTCCTGTCCGAGTTTCCGGAGAAGGTGTCGGCATTCTACTGGGCGCGCCGCGTCACCCATGCGCCGATGGCGCTGATGAACATGGTGTCGAGCAACATCAATCAGTGGACCGTGCTCGCCGCCATGATCCCACTGGTGTACGGTTACTCGAGTCTCCACCACCACGGCGGATGGCGGGATTTTCACTTCGATGCCGCGCAGCGGCTCGAGATCCTGCTGACGCTGCTGCAGTCGGGACTCGCGCTCATGGTGCTCGCAGACATGGCGTTCACCTGGCGCGACGCGAGTGTGCTGTTCGTCCTCTGGCTCGTGCAGTTCCTGGAACCGAGCCTGCGAGACGTCGTGGCGGTCGCGTACGGTGTGTGGATGGTGGTGCTGGTGTTTGAGTCTTTGCTGGGGCGTCGAAAGCTGCTGGCGCCGCGATACTTCTGGGAGACGATGCGAAACGGACGAACGCGGAACGCGGAGCGCGGACCAAGGCGGTGAGCGGGTCGGAAGTCGCGCTGCTTCGCGTTCCCACTTCCGCGTTCCGCGTTGGAAAAGCGATCGGCCGGCACCGCACTTAACGCGGCCCGGCCGACCGGTGCGACAGGAACGGAGAGGATTATTGAAGCCCGAAAGTAATGACTGGTCCCTCACCATGGCGTCTGCCTTCCCCACGCGGGGGCCTGACATCAGTCACAGTATCTGGGTCCACGATCGAGCATGTTGGCTCAATAATGCTTCTCCCCGTCCCTGAAACTACAATACACCGTGAACCAAAGACGTCAAGGAAAGACGTCACGCGAAAACGTCACGCGGACGCGTCAGGGGGTTGACATGAATCTCACGCTCACTTCTGCTGTCGTGCTGCTCGCGCTGTGGGGCATACTGGTATTCGCGGTGCACAACGGCAGTGGACCGGTCCAGCTGCTGTACGCCGTCGGCGTGATTCTCGTGGCACGCCGCATCCTGGTGGGCGCGCCCAAGTTCCTGTCCTGAAGTACGAGCGGCGCCGCCCGTAGCGCGAGCGGCGCCGCCGAATAGAAGCTGCGTCAACTCACTTCCCGGCGCCGAACGCTATCCCCGCCGTAACCGGAATGAACTTGAGGCTGGCTCCGGTTTCCTGAATGCTCACGTAGCGGGCTTCGACGAAGAACTTGGCCGGACCGGCGCCGATGTTGGCGCCCGCGCCGAGATCCCACGCAAACTTCGTCTGGGAGCTGTCGACGGGAGGTACCGCATTGGGGAAAGTGAGCTTGACGTTGTAGACTCCCGCGCCGCCGAGCACATACGGCTTCATCATCGGCGCAGGCACCGGGATTTTGTACACGAGATTCGCGAGGCCGCCGATCAGCTGCGTCTTCCCCGCCACGCCATTCTTGTGTTGGGTCTGTCCGAACAGCGCGTCGATGCGGACGCCCACCGGCGACAGGGGGATCCCAATGTCCATCTTCCCCAGCACGTGCCAGCCCGACTTGTCGACGTTGTTGTAGTCGCTGACGGGCATGATGAGGCCGCCGCCAAGCCCAAGGTGTGCACCCTGCGCCGCGGCGGTCGCGACCGCCACCACCGACACGAGCGCCGCGGAGACTGTGAACTGCAGAACCCGGTTCATGGAGCAGCTCCCTCCTTCGGAAAACGTTCGGGGTTGGGGCGCGCTCCATGATTGCTGAATTCCACTGCTTGACGCAAGCACAAGGAGTCCCGTCCGCTGTGAATGGGACCCCGGCACGTCGACGAAGTTGGGCGTGCCGCTCACATGCGCCGCCTCCCCTGCCCCAGGCCGGAGTGAGCATCGTCACCGGCGGCGCATGCGACGTGGTGTAGTGATGCTCCATGCAAGCCGCCCGGCGCAGCAGGCACGTGCTCCAACCGGTGCTGTTGTGGGCAACGCTGTCGCTGCCCGCCGCGTGCCGCAGTGCCAACGGACCGGGAGGGGGAGGGGGAGGGGGAGGGGGGACGCAGTTTCTATCCGGGCGCTATCCCTGTGATGTGGGTATCGCGAGCGATCCGGCGGTGGTCTGGGCGGAGAATTTCGAGGAAGGCTCGGTGTCGGCGGTGACGTCTCGCTACAACGATTACAAGAATCCGTCCGGCATGGCATTGGTCGCCGACCGACCGGCGGGCAGCTGCGGCACCTCCGCGATGCGGTTCACCGCGGGCGGGGCCAACCCGGCCACGGACCTGTACAAGCACCTACCTACCGGTCAGGACGAGCTCTACGTGCGGTGGTACGCCAAGTACGAGGCCGGCGCGCACTGGCACCACAGCGGCGTATGGTTCGGCGGCTACAATCCCCCCTCCGATTGGCCGAACCCGCAGGCGGGGACGCGGCCCACGGGAAGCGACCGGATCTCAGTCGCCCTCGAGCCCGTGTGGGGAATCGGTGCGCCCAACCCCATGCTCGATTTCTACAACTACTGGGTGCAGATGCACACCTGCTCGAGCTGCGGCGGCTCCTACTGGGGGAACGCGCTCATCAGCCGGAGCGCGTTCGTCGCGCCCGACAACACGTGGGCCTGTCTCGAGGTCCACGCCAAGCTCAACGGCGATCCGGCGTCCGACGCCGGCGCCGAACTCGAAGTATGGAGGAATGACTCCCTCATTCAGCACTTCCCCGAGACCGGCGGAGCGGGTTACTGGGTGCAGGATCACTTCTGCCCGGCCGGCGCCGACGGGCCGCAATGCGCCTATTCGACCAGCGCGCCGGGCCCTCTCGACCTGCAGTTCCGCACCACCACGGCGCTGCAACTGAACTACTTCTGGCCACAGAACTACATCACGGACTCGACGCTCGGGAGCGTCTCGTTCGACGATATGGTCGTCGCGACGGTCCGCATCGGCTGCCGGCGTTAAGGCCCTCGGCTCCTCGTCAGCCAGTCACGACAAGCACCACGACGCCCCACCCGAGCGTCAACAGCGTGACCGGCACGCCCACGCGCGCATACTCCCTGAACCCGATGCGTACGCCGCGCGTTTCGGCCCGCTCGGCGACGATTAGGTTCGCCATCGACCCGATGAGGAGCAGGTTTCCCGCGAACGTGGAGCTCATCGCCAACACGCGCCACACGAGGTGAGGGTTGGGCAGGTTGGGGACGGTACCGCGCCACAGGATGACGGCGGGGACGTTCGAGATCAGGTTCGAGAGCGTCGCCATCACGCCGCTCACGGCCACGGCGACCCGCCAGGCGGACCCGCCCCGAACCAGCGTCAGGGCGTGACGATCGATCCACACCACCGCCCCGGTCTGCTCGAAGCCGCGCATCACGACGAACAGCGATGCGAAGAAGAGGAGTAGCGACCACTCGACGCGATCGATCGCGTAGGCGGGATCGCGTTGCGCGACCGCGACCATCGCGGCACCGGCCGTGATCGCGACCAGCGGCAGCGATCCGCCCGCGAGCCACGCGACCACGGCCACCCCGAACAGAGCGAGACCTTTGAGGACCAGCGGCCGGTCGAGGGTCACGGGCACGGTCTCCAGCCGCTCGCGGAACGGCTCGCGCAGCTCGGCGCGATACGCCCATCGCAGGTAGCCGTAGGTGATCGCGAGGCCGCCGAGGCCGACTGGCAGCATGCCGGCGAGGAACCCACCGAAGGTCGTGCCGCTCCAGATGCCCACCAGCATGTTTTGCGGATTTCCGGTGACCGAGAGCACCGAGCCCACATTGGCCCCCATGGCGAGGCCGATCAGATACGGCGTGGGCTTGACGCGTAACGGGCCCAGCGCGGCGAGGAGCACCGGCGTGACGACCAGGCACACGGTGTCGTTCACAAACAACGCGGACAGCAGACCACCGCCCACCACGACGCCGAGCAAGAGGCGTTGGGGCGACGGGGCGCGCCGCAGCACCCATTCGGCCGCCCACTCGAAAAACTTCCCCACCTCGAGATAGCCGACGATGAGCATGAGCCCGAGGAGGAAGACGATCACGTCGAAATCGATTGCCGCGTAGGCGTCAGCGAGCGGTAAGACCCCGAACACCACCATCGCGACGGCGCCGAGCAAGCTCGCCGCCGGCCGGTTCAAATGTACGAACGGCAATCGTTGGACGGCGATGAGAATGTAGGTCGCGGCGAAGATGAGGAGGCCGGTGGTCATACGAACGCGGAACGTGGAACGCGGAACACGGAACAGATCGCTCGATCTCCGAGAGGGACCGCCGGCATCGGGAATCGAGCTCTCCTATTCTGTTCCGCGTTCCGACTTTGCCGTTCCGCGTTCCCTAAATCTCCCAGTTCGAGAACAGGACTCCCTGCGCCGGATGCAGCTCGGCGTATCCTTCGTAGATCATCCGCAAGTCGGTCCAGCGGACGCGATAGCCGCGGGCCACGAGGCGACGGAAGGCGGCGTCGAAACGGGTCTGGCAGCGGACCGCGACGCGACGAATGCCGGCGCGCGCCGCCGCGGCCTCGGTCGCCGAGACGGCCGCGTCGAAGGCGCGCTCGCCACGGGCCGCGAGCTTGAGCACACGGACCTCGTCTTTCGGCCGCCCTTCCGCCAGCGGGGCCGAATGCCACAACACCACGGCGTCCAGGCCGTCCTCGCCTTCGACTAGGGAGGTGTCGCCGAGCCCGAGCTCCGCGGTGAGCAGGATCTCACGCGTGAAGTCGTACCCGGGGGCGAGCGCGTCGATCAGCCGACGGGCCGCCGCGAGGGCGGCGCCGCCCGCCGAGCCTTTGCGCTGGGACAGCAGTAGCGGCGGCGAATGGCCGCGTGTTGCGATATCGTTGGTGAGGGTCACGGTGAGGGGGCCAGGCACGAAGCCGAGGCGCGCATAAAAACCGATGTTTTCCACGGTCCGCGGCATGGTCTCGAGCCCGAGCGTGGCGACCCCCTGCTCGAGCAGCCAGTCCGCGGCCGTGCGCACGATCGTCTTCCCCAGCCCGGCACCCTGTCGGTCCGGCCGCACCGCGAGCGGCCCCATCCACCCCTCCGCCCCGGAGCGATGCGCGATGTTGAACGCCGCGATGTGACCGGCTTCGTCGCGCCACAGCATGGAGCCGGCGCCGGCATCGAGCAGCGCGTAGCGCCACACTTGCGGATTGAGGTACGGGACGCGCACGCCCACCAGCCCGTCGCGCCGATAGCGATCGGTGAACGCGTCGGCGAAGACCTGGTTCAGGCCCTCGATGTCGCGCTCCGCGGCGGGCTCGGGGCCGAAGACCTGACGCTCAGGCAGCCACGCCCGCATCGGCCGCTCCCAGTGTGGCGGTGTCGTCCCGCACCACGCTCGTCCCCCGCGCCGGATCGAAGTCCACGCGAATCACGCGATCGAGGCCCTCCCGAACCTGCTCGATGTGCGTGATCAAAATGACCTGTGGAAAGCGATCCGCCAACCGCCGCAGCAGGCTCACCACGTGCAGCCGCCGTGCTTCGTCCAGTGACCCGAAGATCTCGTCGAGCACGAGGAGCGAGAGCGGCTGACCCGCGCGCTCCGCGATCATCTGCGAGATCGCGAGACGTAACACGAGGCTGGCGAGGTCGTCCTCGCCCCCGGAGATCACGGGCTTCGGCACGCCGCCCTCGAGGACGGTGACGGCGTAGTCCTCGGTGAGCTCGAGCTCGTCATAGCGGCCGTCGGTCAGGTCGGCCAGAAAGGCCGATGCAAGCTCGGCGATCTCGGGGCGCATGCGCGCGTTCAGCTCGCCCCGCAGGTCGGAGAACGCCCGATCGAGCTCGTTGTGGAGGCGCTGGCGGCCCTTGCGAGCGGCGATGTGCTGCTCGCGTTGCGCCCGCTCCGACTCGCGCCGTTGGGCCTCCCGCACGTCGTCCTCGGCACGGCTCAGCTCGCCGCGGGCCTCCACCAATGTCAGCTCCGCCTCGCGGAGGGCGCCCACCGCGCGCTCATAGCGGTCCTTGGCCTGCAGGTACTCGCGGTCGGAGAACCCCTCGGCGCGGACGGCTTGCGTCAGGTCGCGCACTCGGCGCTCGCCGGCCGAGAGCTGCTGCTCGGCCCGCTCGGCTTCCTTCACCAGGCTCTCGGCACGCCGGGCGCGCTCTTCGAGCATCGCCGCCTCGAGCGCGATCGGCTCGCGCTTGGCGAGCTCCGCCCGTACCGCATCGTGACGGGCCGCGTCGTATCCGGAGGGACGGGCCGCCATGCGGCGCTCCAACTCCGCGGCGCGCCGTCGCGCCTCAGCCAGGTCCGCGGTGGCGCGCTCGCGCTCCTCCATCTGCGCCCGCAGTTCACCGGCACGCGCGCTCGCGCGCCGACTGTCCTCCAGCACGCGATCGCGCGCCGCCTCCGCATCGAGCAGCTTGGCGGGCGCCTGGGCGAGTTGCTCGAGCCGCTGCCGAAAGTACTTCCCGTCCCCGGTGATGACCTCGAGCTGAGAGTCGAGCAACGCAAGGACGGTCGCGTACTCGGCCCCGAGCGGCCGTTTGCACGTGGGACACGTCCCCTGCGGCCCCAGCTTCACGATCTGGTCGCGCTGCTCCTTCAGCTCCTCGTACAGCTTGAGCAGCTCCGTCCGCTTCGTCTCGGCGTACTGGCGGTCCCGCACCCACGCGGTACGCTCCTCCTCGGCGGCGCGCTCCGCCGCGTCACGCCGCTCCTCGAGTCCCCGCGCCTCTGCGTCCGCGCGAGTGAGTGCTTCGGCCACATCGCCCAGCTCGGCGAGGCGACGCTCCAACGTGCCGGCGGCGCGCCCCAGCTCGGCGAGCTGCGCCTGCTCGGCCCGTCGGGCCGCCGCTTCGCGCTGCAACCGCTCGAGCTCCGCGATCTCGCGCTTCAGCCGGGCCACCGGCTCGAGCTCGGTCTCGAGCTGCCGCAGCTGCTCGCGCGCGCCCAGCGCGTCCGCCAGCTCCTTGTCGAGCCGCTGGAACTCCTGGCGCGCCGACACCACCGCCTGCTCCGCGATGCGACGCTCACCGTCCAGCGAGAGCGTGCGCTCGCGCCGGGCCACCCACTCGGTCCACCGCGGCTCCTCCCGAGCCAGTGCTTCCGTCGCGCGCTGGCGCGCAGCGTCCGCGTCCTGCGCGGTCGCCCGGGCCCCCGCCAGGCGCTGCTCGGCGGCCTGGCGCTCCGCGGCGAGCGCCACGCCGTCCGGCAGCCCGGTCTCGAGACCGCGCACCTCCGCGGCCAGGGCGTTGCGGACCTCGCGCACCCGCTCCTGCGCCTCGCGCAACCGCTCGTAGCCGAGCACGCGCGACAGAAACGCCGCCCGCTCGGTCTTGCCGAGCGCCGCCATGACCGCAAGCTCCTTCTGGCCGGTGAAGTACGTGTTGAAGAACTCGTCGTGCGTCATCCCCAACGCGCGCTCGAGCTTGTCGGTGACGGCCTTGAGGGAGTTGGCGACGAGCTGGCCGTCCTGATGCAGCGTGGCGGTGGAGAGCCCCCGCGTCACACGGTACTCGTGCGCGCCCAGCTGGAACTCCAGGTCCACCTCGACGGTGGCCCGCCCTTTCGCCCCGAGCCGGCGGATCGAATCCTTGTCACCGCGCACGGCTTGCGCGCCGTAGAGGGCCCAGGCGATCGCTTCGAGGATGGTCGTCTTGCCCGCCCCGTTGGGGCCGAACACGCCGGTGATCCCGGCGCCGAACTCGAGCTCGGTGTGCTCGTGCTGCCGAAAATTCACGAGGCGCAGCCGGTGGAGCTGCATCAGGGGGCCTCCTCATCCCCGAAGTCGCCCCCGCTCGCCACGTACTCGGTTCCCAGCCGCACGAACTCAGTGCGATCGAGATCGGCATCGAGCGGCCGGTGCTCGAGAAAGTCCCGGACCGTTTCACGGAGGGTTCGCCGGCGGCTCGCCGCGCCGAGTGCATCGGCGGGCCGTTCGGCGGGCCGGCGCAGGTCGAGCTGGAAGTGGAGCGCGCGGGCCTTGTAGCCGCGGATCGCCGCGTGGTCCAGCTCACGCGCCGTGGAGCGCGAGACATCGAACACGAGTTGCCGTACGATCTGCTCGTCGATGGCCGGCTGGGCGGCGGCCACCTGGGCGGCGATGCGCTCGTCGAGCTCTTTGGGTGTCAGGCCTTTGCCCTCGATCGGTGGGAGCGCGAGGTGGCGCCGCGTTTGGGCCACGGGCCGGAACTCCACCTTCGCGGTCGGGAGCCGCACCATGAGGTATCCCTTGCCCGGTGATCCGTATTCCTCTTCATCCTGCAGCTGACCCCATGGATTGGGCGCGACGTATTCGAGGCTGCCGGCGTACCAGGCGTTCGCCTCCACCTGATGCGCCACATGGTAGTGACCGAGCGCGACGTAGTCCCACTGAGCGGGAGCGAGATCATGCGGGTCGAAGAGAGCGCCGCCGTACTCGCTCGTGCCGCGCTTGTCGCCCAGCCCCGGGAGCTGCCCGTGAACGAGGAGCACGTTGAAGGTCGTCCCGCGCTGCGGCCGGAGCGCGGGCCGCTCGGGCTGCGCCATCGCCTGATGGGGAACGGCCAGGACCGAGCAATCGAGCTTGGAGAACGTCAAATACCGCGCCTGCTCGACCACGACCTCGACGCCCAACGCGTCGTACAGCCTCAGGATCGTGCCCGTCTCCGCGGACCGCGGCGTGTCGTGCTCGCCGGCGATCACGACGATCGGCGATTCGGGCAGCCCGGTGCGCAATCGCTGCAGCTGTTGAAACAGAAACAGGATGGCAGGATTAGTCGGGCGGACGGAGTGAAACACGTCGCCCGCCACGACGATCAAGTCAGGACGCTCCGCCAGCAGGTCGTCCACTGCGCGACGGAACGCCTCGGCCACATCGGCCTCACGCTGGTTGCCACCCCGCGGCGTTTGCCGATCGTACTGGCGGAAGCCGAGGTGGAGGTCGGCGAGGTGCGCGAGCTTCACGGCCTCATTTGACGTCGGCCAGCTGCAGCGACGTCTGCTGCCGCATCGCGATGCTCATGTCCGATTGACCCGCGGACGTCACCTTCATGCGCATCGTGCCGGCCATGGTGGCGCGCACCGGAACGCTGCGAAGCAGCGAGAACACCTGCTCCCCCGTGAGGCCTCCCGAAAGCCGCATCGTGGCGTGGCGCCCCATCTGGCTGAGCTCGATCGGGTCGCCGGGAAAGCTCGTCTCGACGGCCAGCACCACGGACGTATCCGGACCCGCTACCTGGATCTCGCGGACGGTGAGCTTGGTGCGTGCCTTGATCGGGTTGCTGGCGTTCAGCTGTGCGCCGAGCGGCATCTCCTGCTCGGACACCCAGGAATCACCCACTCCCACAGGGGCCTCGGGCAGGCGCAACGCCATGGACTTGATGCTCGTCCCCATCTGCTCGGTCACGGGTGAGGGAGCGCCCGCGAGCCCGCCGAACGCGGCGCTCAGGACCTGCATCCGCTCGTCGTACACCATGTCGCTCCGCAAGCCGCGCATGCGATCGAGCGCGGGCTGCATGGCACCCGCGCCCATGCCCGGAGCCTCGAGCGTCGTGGAATCGAACGTCGTCGTGACGGCGACCCCTCCCTGTGCGGGACCGTTCACCCGCTGGGTGTAGTAGATGCGCATCGTGAACGCTTGCTCCGGCATGGCGCCGCCGAGCGGCCCCCCCTCGACGCGCATCGCGTTCTGCTGCTCGAGCGTGTAATGGTAGGCCGCCCCCGCCGGGGGATGGTACCGCAAGGTGACCTTCGGGCCGCTCGACCCGCGGCAGCCGGTGACCACCAGCCCAACCGTGGCAGCCAGCGTGGAGAAGCGGAATGCGGTCATCGACGCCTCCGATCGATCAGTACGGCTCGTCCGCGATGAGGGAGTCGAGCGGCGCGACGCTTTCGCGCGCCGGCGTCGCGACGACGTGGTCTCCCAGCTGTTGCTTGAAGTGCGCGAAGGCGTCCCGCGGATGGGCCTGGCGCGTGTGCGCGAGCGCCCGGCGCACGTCCTCCTCCGGCCTACCGGCGATAAAGTCTTTCACCAGGTTGGGACGAACGCGCCGATCGAGCCTGGTGAGCTGACGCACGACCGCGTCCTCAAACGGCAGATCCGTCGCCGGAGGAAACCGCTCCACGCCATCCCGTCCCCGGAGCACCGCCGGGCGCGGGAATCGCACGAAGATGGGCTGCGTGAAGTGGGGATGGCGCACCATGAGCTCGCCGATCGGCAGCGTCGCGAGCTTGATCTTGACGGCGGGCGAGAGCACCTGGTAGCCGGGCGTCGCGAGCTCATCGGAGTCCATGCGACCGAACACGACGGTGCCCGCGTTTCCCACCACGCGCCGGTGCACCTGCGAGCGAAACTGCTCGGCGCCGAACAGCACCAACCCAAGGTAACGCCCGCGCTCCGAGATATCGAGCAGCATCTTCCGTACGTACGTCTCTGGTCCGTCGGCGGGTGCGTACTTGTTCAGCTCGTCCACGAACACCGCCACGGCGTCGACGCCCAGAGCCCGGTGCTCCAAGTGCTCGCGCAGCTGCGACACGACCCGCGCGAACACGAGGTCCTGGCCGAGCGGATCGACGTTCGCGACGTCGACCACGTATACCGCACGGTCCTCGAAGCGGCCCCACGGCAGGTCGTTGGACGGCCCGTCGTCAGTGACGAGACCCTTGCAGCGGGTGGAGATGTTCGACAGCCGGTTCCGCACCTTGCGGATGGTCGCGATATGATGGGTGCGCCACGTGTCGCTGCGGCCGGTGAGCTCGAGACCGTCGAAGATCGACCGAAACAGTCGCTCCAGGTCCGCGAACGTCACGACGCGATGGGTGCCGCCAAACCCATCCTCGAACGGCTTGCCCACCACCCGGTCCGAGAGGAAGTCGATGAACGCGTCGGCCTTGGCGTCGATGTCGTCGCGGTTGAGTAACACCTCGGCGTAGTCGAGCGCTTCGCGCAACCCCCACACCAACGGCTCCACGTCGGCCACCAAGTCGGGGTGCGTCCGCAGGGTGTTCAGATTCACGCCGTCGGCCTTGAACGGCGCGTAGTACCGCACGCGCTCGAACGGCTGGGGGTCGAGGGCGAGCCGCTCGTAGCGCCGCCGATCCTCGTCGTCGAGCGTGCCGGGCTGGTCGAGGAAGCAGAGGTCCGGGCCCTTCACGTTGAAGCACACCGCCGCGATCCGGCCCTTGTGCGGCGGAAAATACCGAAAGATGGAATGCAGCAGGAATTCGACCGCGCTCGTTTTGGTCGCGAGCCCGGAGATGCCCGAGATGTTCAGGTGCGCGGCCTCGGGGCCGAGCAGGAAATCGGCGTCCAGGTACACCGGAGCCTCGAGCCCGCCCGACGTGTACAGCCCGATGGGGATGGCGCGCGGCTCGGCGCCGCTCAGGTAGGAATCCATGCGCAGCGCCTGCGCGACGTCGGCGTCGGTGGCCAGGTGCACGTGCCCGAGCGGCACGGGTTGCAACGGCTCCTCGGGGTCCTGGCGCAGAACCGCGGCGGTCCACAGCCGAATCTCCTGGCGCGCCGTAGGACTCTCGGCCGCCTTCACCGGATCCCCCTCGGCAGCGACGACGTCATGCAGGGGCGTTGCGAGATCGGAGTAGGCGAAGCCATCCGTGACAACACCATAGACGACTCGCCCCGAATCCCCAGCCCCGAGCCCCTCGATCCTAACGATCGCTCCGATTCCGATTGAGGTCTCGTTGGCGGTCCAGAAGTGGAACTGGTGCGGCGTCGCGGGCTTCTGCTCGGTCGCCACCACGCGACCGACGGGCGGTGCGTCGCGGCGCTCGATCACGACCCGGTCCTCGGCAGCCGCGACCTCAGCGGCGGCAGGAAGTCGCGTGGCGCGCGCGTACGCAGGTACGTCTCCACATCATGCACCGGGTACAGCAAGCGATCCCAGCGCCGGTCCGGGGTCGCGAGCGGCGCGCGCTCGCGCATGAGCCAACAGGAGACGGCGGACGCGAGTGCGATCGTGTCGGGATGCGCGCGTGCCTCCACCCGCAACAAGCCGTACAGCAGATCGCTGCCTTCCCACGGCCAGAGCCGAAGATACCAGGAGTAGATCTCGCGGCGCGCGCCCCGGCTCCGTGGCCGGAACACGCTGGTGCGGTGCGCTACGGGCAACGTGAGCGCGCGCTCGAGCTCCGCACCGGCGAAATACTGCGCCCCGTGGCTTTTCACCACACCGAGGACGCGCGGGTGCGCCGACAGCGCCGCCGAGTCGGAGAGCACGCCGTCCACGATCAGCCAATCGCCGGCTCCCAGTGTCTCGAGGTGCCGCTCCGCGAGGCGGCGCTCCAGCGTGGCCCGGGCCTTCTGCACCTCGACGCGCGCGGCCGGCACGGCGCGCGCCGGCTGACCAGCGTCGGCGGCGGAGAATTCCGCCATTCTCACCCGCGTTGCCAGGAGGGCGGCGCGCGCGGCCGTGGTCAGGTGGTCGAGGCGGGTAATCGCGACCTCCTCCGCTTCCTCCGCCACGGTGCGAGGGCGGCGATCCATCGACCGCCGTCGGATCGCCGCCGCGACGTACGCACGCACGATGGGTGTGACACCCGAGTACCCGACGATCTGCCATTGCTCGATGCCGTCGAGAAACGCCACGGACGAGGCCGCGAACGGGCTCGTGGCCGTGAGGGCGTGGAGACAGAGCTCCGTATCCTCCACCGGATCGGCCCCGATGAACTCCTCGACATCGCCACGGCCAAGGCTCGCCTCGGGAACGTAGGAGGCCGGGACCACGCCCGCCGCGAGGACGGAGGCGACCCAGGAGCGCGGCGGAATCATCCGCGCGTCCGGAGCGCCCAGCCCAGGTACGTGACGCTCAAGTCGTCGGTGAGCACCCGGCGGCCGGTCCCATCGCCGGCGCGCGCCACGCCTTTCATCTCCTGTACCACCATGTCGCGGCGGCCGAGGCGCTCGCTGAGCTCCGCCGGCGTGATAAAGCGCGCGAAGTCGTGAAACCCCTCGGGCATGGTGTGCTGCACATACTCCTCGTTCCACACCACCTGCAGGAACGCGGCAATGGTGCGATTGTGCGTCAGGAACCCGAGCCCGCCCCCCGGCGCCAAGACGGCGGCGATACCGGCGACGGTGCGCTCGAGATCCTCGACGTGCTCGAGCACGTCCACCGCGAACACGAGGTCGAACGCTCCCGCGAAGCCCGCCCCGCTCAGGTCCTCCGCGGTTCCGCTGTGGTATTCGATCGAGAGCCCCGAACGGCGCGCATGCTCGCGCGCAACGGCGAGCGACTTCTCGGAGGGGTCGATCCCCGTCACGATGGCGCCTTCGGCCGCGAGCGTCTCCGCGAGGATGCCACCGCCGCAGCCGACATCGAGGGCCCGCTTCCCCCCGAACCCGCCGAACACACTGCGGAAGTATTCCACCCGGGCGGCATTGAGCTCGTGCAGTCCCGCGAATGGCCCCGTGTCGCTCCACCACACGCTCGGGACACGTTCCACTAGGCGCTCGTATTTGTCGGGCTCCGGAAGGCCGCCGAGGCGGGGGAGCGGGTCGGACATGAGACAGAAATCTAAGGCGTTGGGGAGGTTGGGGGAGGTCGGGGAGGTTAGTGGAGGTTGCTACCGCCCAGGGCTCGGTACAGTTGCCACGTGAGGAATCGCGCGCGGCTCTGACGGTCCTTCAGAGTCGACCAGTCCTCCTCAGGCAGCAGACCAGCTTCACGCGCGAACCGGAGCGCGTATCCGGCCTCGCTGAGTGACGACAGGGAGATGTCCAGGAACCTGCGGAATTCCTTGGGGCTACGTCGCGCGCACCCTCGACGATATTTGCTGCCGCAGAGAACGCGGCGCGACGCGTTTGCGATGTGAGCCCGTAGCGCTCGTCGTCAGGAAACTGCTTCGTGACCCGATAGATAGCCAAGGCGAGCTCGTGGCATTCTCGCCAAGCGTGAAGCTTGTCGTACCGGGACATGCGCTCCAAAGTAGGTGGAGCGACCGGGAAGCTGCGATCAATTTGCCGCGTGGAGGGTCATTAAACCGCGATCAACCTCCCCCAACCTCCCCTAACCTCCCCGAACCTCCACAACGTGCTTTTCAGGCCGTCGCCTCAACATTCGGGAAGGGGGGGACGTCCAAGAACCAGAGCCCGGCTAGGCGCGAATTCTTGTCCACCTCCACGAGCAGCCGGTCGGCGACGCGTATCACGGTGGCAACCCGCTGACGGCCCACGCGAATGTGGAGCACGGACTCCGCCTGATTCTTTTCCACTGTGAGCGCGGTATCCACCTCGACGGCCGCGATCCCCCCTTCCTGTGACCTGCGACTCGGGAACACGACGCGCCCCTCCTTCGCCGAGTCGGGGATCGCGAGATCGTCCCGCGTGCGGATGTCATCCGGCCACGTCACGACGTCCACGCCGCGCAAGCAGCCGCCCGCGACGTCGATCACGACGAACGAACCGTCGCCCCCCTCCAGGTCCACGGTCCCGTTCAACCCCGTCGCCTTCCCTGTGCCCTTGCAGGCCACCGAGAGGATGTCGGTCTCGGGATCCCAGTGATAGCTCACCTTGGGGAGCTTGCCGTCGAGGGGCTCGATCCGCGCTTCGAATTGCATTGGAAACCGCACCTTCCAGCCGTGGCGGGCGGCGGATAATATAGGCCGCACTTGCGGGAGGGGCTAGGACGATGGAGCGGCGGGAGTTTCTCGCGGTGACCGGCGCAGTTGCGGTGACGTCCTCAATGCGGAACGCGGAAGTCGGAACGCGGAACACGACACGTGACCGACCGTTTCGCGTTTCGCGTTCCGCGTTCCGCGTTACTCCGTCCCAGGAGCCCTCCCTTTCTCCCGAGGTCTTCAAGCGCCGCCTCGACCGCGCGCGGACGGAGCTCCAGACGCGCGAGGCCGACGTGCTCATCGCCACGCCAGGCACGAACTACGAATACTTGACCGGCTACAACCCGGGGCGGAGCGAGCGGCTGATCGCGTTGGTCCTGCCGGTGGCGGGCGCGCCCGCGGTGGTGTGCCCGTCGTTCGAGGTCGAGCGCATCAAGCGACACAGCGTGGTCACCGAGTTGCGTGGTTGGGAGGAGCAGGACGACCCCTACGTCCTGGTGCGCGATGCGGTACGCGCGGCAAGACCGGGGAAGAACCGCACGATCGCGCTCGAATCGTCGACGGCGTACCAGTCCTACCTGCGGCTCGCGGCCGCACTCCCGGACTGGAAGTTCGTGGACGCCGCGCCGGTGACCGAGCGGTTGCGCGTCATCAAGTCACCCGAGGAGGTGGCGCTCATGCGGCGGGCGATCGCCATCACGCAGGACGCCATGGCCGCGACGTTCACACGCCTCGCGGTGGGGGCGACGGAAGCGGACGTCGCGCAGATCTTGTCGCACGAAATGCAGCTGCGCGGCGCGCCGGGCGGCGGACTCGTGCAGTTCGGGGCCTCGAGTGCCCTGCCCCACGGCGGCCCCGGAGGCGCCGCCGGACCCAGGCTCGAGCGCGAGATGGTGGTGCTGATCGACTGCGGCTGCCGCGTGGGCGGCTACACGTCGGACATCACTCGCACGATCTGGTTCGGCGATCATCCGAGCGACGAGTTCGGCAAGGTATTCTCAGTGGTACACGACGCGCAGACAGCGGCGATCGAGCTCGGTCGCCCCGGCACGCCGTGCCAGGACATGGACCGCGCGGCGCGGAAAGTCATCGCCGCGGCAGGCTACGGCTCCTTCTTCACGCACCGGCTAGGTCATGGGCTCGGCATCGACGGCCACGAGCCGGCCTACCTGGTGGAAGGCAACGCCACACCGCTCGAGCCCGGGATGGTGTTCACCATCGAGCCGGGGATTTACCAGCCGGGGAAGTTCGGGGTCCGAATCGAAGACGATTGCGTGATGACGGACCAGGGCGTCGACGTCCTGAGCAAGCGGGTCACCAAGCTCTGACTAACCCCGGGCGCAAGCCCGGGGTTGCACGACCGTCAGTCGCTCAGCTTCTTCGCAAACCGGATGATGCGGTCAAGCGCCTTTCCGATGCTGTCGGTCGCCGCCGCGTACGACAGCCGCACGTAGCGGTCGTCGCCGAACGCCGCCCCGGGCACCAACGCCACTCCGCTGGTCGTGACGAGGCGCGTGCAGAACTCCGTCCCGCCGATGCCGCCGAATGAATCCACTCGGAAAAAGAAATAGAAGGCGCCGAGCGGCTCGACGAATTCGACCCCGGGCAGCTCCTGGCGAAACCGCCCCACGACCAGGTCCCGCCGTTTACGGAACTCCGCCACCATGCGACCGACGTCTTGCTCGACGCGGTCATCCCCCAGGGCCGCCGCGGCCGCCAGCTGGGCCGGATGATTCGCCCCGGTGGTGGTGTGCGATTGCAGCGCCGCCGTGGCCTTCGCGATCGCCCCGGGAGCGAGCGCCACACCGATCCGCCACCCCGTCATCGCGTACGCCTTGCTCACGCCGTAGATCACCACGACCCGCTCCAACAGCTCGTCGGGCAGATCCAGGAACGAAGGCGCGGGGCCCGTCCCGTAATGAATGCGCCGATAGATCTCGTCCGCGATGACCCAGACCTTGCGATCGCGCGCCCAGTGCGCGATGGCCTTGATCTCGGCGTGCGTGTACACAGCGCCCGTGGGGTTGCAGGGCGAGCACAGGATCAGCCCGCGCGCGCCCGGAACCACGCGGTCGAGATCGCGCACGCTCACCTTGAGGCTCCACTCGGGCTCACCCGGAACGAGCACCGGGCGCGCGCGCGACAGGTGGACGATCTGCGGGTACGACACCCACGCGGGCGCCGGAATCGCGACGACGTCGCCCGGTCCGAACAGCGTGAAGCAGACGTTGAAGAGCGATTGCTTCGAGCCGTTCGACACCACGATGTTGTCGGCGTTCACGGGCCGGCCTCCCGACAAGAGCGACAAGTGCTTCGCGGCGGCCGCGCGCAGCTCGAGGATCCCCTCGTTCGCCGGATAGTGCGTCTTCCCCTCGCGGATCGCGCGCACCCCCGCGTCGGCCGGAATGGGGGGCGTCGGGAAGTCGGGCTCCCCCGCGCCGAGGTCGATCACGTCCTCGCCGGCCGCCTTGCGTCGCTTCGCCTCCTGCGAGATGGCGATCGTGGCGGACGTCTCAAGGTGCTGCACGTTGGGCGAGAGACCCGGTCCGGGCGTCATGGCCGGGACGATAGCCCAAGGCACGGGAAGCGCGCAACCACGGGCCCCCGCGGCCCCGCGGCCCGATTGCCTTTCGGTATCCCGCCGACTAGCATCTTCGCGAGCATCGCCCTTTGACAATCGAGGATCGTGTGACGCTAGCGGATGCGAGGGCCGCACTCGAGCGCGGCCGACCCGTGGTACTGATCCGGCCGCCGGCGGCGCGCCAGGCGCAGGACCTGTGGCAGCTACTGGGTCCGCTCTCCGCCGAGCGCGGCGCCGGCGCCGGGCCCCTGGCGCTCGTCATCTGCGGCGACGACGCGGTGGCCGCCGAATGGGCGTCGGTCGCGCCCTCAGAGGCGCGGGCTCATGCCGTCACCGGTCTCGCCCACACCGCCCGGGTGGTCAAGGACCGCTCCGTGGGTCTGTTAGCCGGGGCCGCCAAAGACCTCGCGGCACTCGTGGCGCGCGCGGCACTCAAGCTCGACACGGTCATGAGCGTCGTGCTCGCGTGGCCCGAGGGCTTCATATCGGGCGACTCCGCCGCTCCGCTCGACGCGCTGCTCGCCGAGACCCGGGACGCCCGCCGCATCGTGCTCAGCTGGAACCCCGCCCTGCTGAGTGATTTCCTGGAGCGTCACGCGCGCCGCCCGCTAGTGGTCGGGAAACTCCCCGTGGACGAGGCCGGCACCCCGTTACCGCCGGTTTGCCGCATCCGCTACGCCATCGTGCCGCCGGTCGCCGCCGCCGCCGCCGTTCGCGCGACTCTCGATACGCTCAATGCCACCGCGCCGTTCGTCTGGGAGGGCGGTCCGCTTCCGCCGCCCCCCTCCCACTCGGAGACGCGTCCGGACGTGGTGGTGTGCACCGCGCTGCCCACGCGCGACGAGCTCGAAGCCCTCGCTCGCTGGGGGGGAGGGGACCCCGCGCTATTGATCGGTGCCGCGCAGCTGCCCTATCTCCGCTCGATCGCGACGCTCACGCCACTCCCACTGCCGTCTGGCGCCGATCGCGCGCGGGACCGTGCTGAAGCGCTGCGGGAGCGCGTGGTCCAGGTGCTCACCAGCCGCACCGTCGACGCGGAGCTTGCGCTGCTCGATCCGCTGTTCCAGCGGTTCGATCCGGCGGAGGTGGCGGCGGCGCTCCTGGCACTGCAGCGAGATGCGAGAAGTGGGATGCGAGATGCGGTTGCGGAAACAGGCGACGTCGAGCGCGTCAAACTCTTCGTGAACGTCGGCAAGAAAGACCGCGTCGCCGCCAAGGATCTCGTGGGTGCGTTGATTCGCGAGGCGGGCTTGGCGAAGGGCGACATCGGACGCATCGAGGTACGAGAGTCCTTCAGTCTGGTGGAGGTTGCGGGAGGCGCCGCTCAACGGGCGTTGCAGAGACTCGCCGGCGTGACGATCCGCGGCCGGCGGGTGGCGGCCCGGCTCGATCGGGACCGCTAACGCCGACGGGCCGCCCAGCGGGGCGGCCCGTGAACCAACGACTCCGATCGTGCTATTTCCTGTTGACCGCTTGCTTCAGCTGCTTGCCGGCGCGGAACGCGGGTGCGATCGACGCCTTGATCTGAATCACGCCACCCGTCTTGGGATTGCGGCCCATGCGCGCCGCCCGCTTGCGCGCCTCGAAGTTCCCGAACCCGGTGATCTGCACCTTCGCACCCTTCTTCAGCTCGCCGGCGATGATGCCCTTGTCGTCGAACAGGGCCTCGATCGCCCGCCCGGCGTCGGCCTTGGACATCTTGGTCCGCATGGCCAATGCCGCGGTCAGTTCGGCTTTGTTCACCGTGTCTCCTTGTGAGGGTCGAAAAACCCTTGAAATGCCGCCGCTTTCACGGGGTGACACCCGGAAACCCGCATAAAACCGCCACAATATGGGGTCCCCCCGAGAAAATCCGCAAGATACGGGCGTTTCCTTGACCCACCCCCCCGGCCCCACTACCCTTCCCCCGCCCCGTTTCCTGACGGCACGACGGCACGTCACATGTTCCACGGCACCCGCCCCGGTTGGATCGAAGTCATCGCCGGCGTGATGTTCTCCGGCAAGAGCGAAGAGCTGGTGCGGCGCGTGCGGCGCGCCGTCATCGCGCGCAAGCGCGTCCAGGTCTTCAAGTCGCACCTCGACGCCCGCTATGCCGGGCTGTACACCGTCAGCACTCACGATGGCGGCACCGTCGAGGCCGAACCGGTGGACTCCGCGGAGGGAGTGATCCGCGTCGTGCGCCGGGACACGGAGGTGGTGGCGGTGGATGAGGTCCAATTCCTGGACGACGGCATCGTGGCGGCGGCCAACCTGCTCGCCGACCGGGGGGTTCGGGTCATGCTGGCCGGCATCGATATGGACTTCCGCGGTCTGCCGTTCGGCCCGATGCCCACGCTCCTCGCGGTCGCCGAGATCGTGGACAAGCTTCAAGCGATCTGCGTCGTGTGCGGGGGGCCGGCGAGCCGCAACCAACGTCTCGTGAACGGCAAACCCGCGCTATGGGACAGTCCCACCATCATGGTCGGCGGCCGGGAGTCGTACGAGGCGAGGTGCCGACACTGCCATAAAGTGCCGAAAGCCGATGAAGACCAAACGGCGCTACTGTAGTTATCAGTCGTCAGTTATCAGTCGTCGGTTACTGAGGACTGATCACTGATGACTGACAACGCATGCTGAACGTCGCCCTCACCGGCAACATCGCCGCCGGCAAGTCCACCGTCGTCGAGCTGTTCCGTCGCTGGGGCGCGACGATCATCGATGCCGACGCGCTGGCGCGAGAGGCGCAGGCGCCGGGCGGCGAAGTGCTGGCGCACATCGTGGGCCGGTTCGGGGCCGACGTTCTGGCTGCGGACGGGAGTCTTGACCGCGCGGCGCTGCGCAGCAAAGTGATGGGCGATCAGGCGGCGCTCGACGCGCTCAACCGGATCGTCCACCCCGCGGTGCGCCGCCGCCGTGACGAGCTGGTGCGGGCCGCCGCCGAGAACGGCGACGTACTCGCGATCAACGACATTCCGCTGCTGTTCGAGGTGCTCGATCCCACGCAGTTCGACGCCGTGGTGCTGGTGGACGCTCCCGTGGCGCTGCGGCGCACGCGGCTGCGTGGCATGCGAGGTCTCGGCAACGAGGAAGCCGACAGCATGATCGCCGCCCAGATGCCCGCGGAGCGCAAGCGCGGCAGGAGCGACTTCGTGATCGACAACGACGGCTCGCTGCGCGCGCTGGAGCGGCACGCGCGTCCGGTGTTCGAGAAGCTCCGGCGCCGCGCGGCCGTGGCGGCGCTGGGCCGGCCGGCGCGGCAGGTGCTGCTCGTCGCCGCCGACGCGGCCAAGCACGCCGCCTTCAACGCCATCGCGGCCCGCTACGAGGAGGCCGGCCTCATCGTCCACCGCGTGACCGGGAAGGCGGCGGCCATCGCGAAGGCCCTCCATCGGGCGGACCCTCCCGACGCCATCGTCGCGACGGCCGCCGCCGCGGCCGCCGTCGAGCAAGCCTGGGCGCAGGCGGGCCGACCGGGCGTGCTGACGGCGCTCTCCGACGATCCCGACCCCGTCGCCGTGCGGCTCGATCTGCGTCCCTGGGGATACGAGCGGCTGCGTCTCGTCGAGCCCGGGGCGGCCGGCTTGGTGCCGCGCCCCGACCTGTTTCCATCCGCCAACCCATTGGCTTGACAGGGGTTTGGCGCTCCGATTACCTTCGCCGCGACCTCCATGGCGAACATTCCGGCCGATCTCCGCTACAGCGAGGACCACGAATACGTGAAGCAGGGTGGCGCCGACGGCGTCGTGCAGATCGGTATCACGGACTATGCGCAGGGCGAGCTGGGGGACGTGGTGTACGTCGACCTGCCGAAGGTCGGGGCAGCGTTTGGGCGGCGCGACGTGTTCGGAACGATCGAAGCGGTGAAAGCCGTGTCCGAGCTGTACGCTCCAGTTGCGGGGACCGTGACCGAAGTGAACGCGGCGCTCCAGGGCGACCCCGCGCTGGTGAATCGCGACCCCTATGGCGCGGGGTGGATGATCAGGTTACGACTCAAATCCCCCGCGGAGCTCGAGAAACTACTGAACGCCGAGGCGTACGGGAAGCACATTGGGAAATAGCGTCGTCAGAAATCAGTTTTCAGTTACTGATGACTGACGACTGAGGACTGAAACGCCGTGCTCACGCTGACCTTTCACGGCCACGCCTGCTTCGTGCTCGAGGCCCACGGCCGTCGGGTCATCATCGACCCGTTCCTCACCGGGAATCCGGCCGCCGACATCCCGCTCGGCCGGCTGGCTAAAGTCGATGCCGTGCTCCTATCGCACGGTCACGGCGATCACCTCGGCGACGCGATCCCGCTCGCAAAACGCGACGGCGCGATGATCGTGGCGACGGCGGAGCTCGCGCGGTTCTGCGGTGAACGAGGCGCTAGCGTTCACGCCATGCACATCGGCGGGGCCCACGAGTTTCCGTTCGGCCGGGTGAAGCTCGTGCCCGCCTTCCACGGCGGCGCCGTGGAGGGCGACGCCACTGGGCAGTTCACGACCAACCCCTGCGGCGTGATGGTAACGATGGACGGCCACTCCGTCTATCATTGCGGGGACACGGCGCTCACCCTCGAGATGCAGCTCCTGGCGGGCCGGGTGGACGCGATGCTGGTCCCGATCGGCGACAACTATACGATGGGCGTCGAGGACGCCGTGCGCGCCGTGGAATTGGTGCAGCCCCGCATGGTGATTCCGATGCACTACAACACCTGGGACGTGATCAAGGCCGACCCGGCGCAGTTCGCGCGGGGCGTCGGCGACCGGTCGCGGGTGGTCGTGCTCGCACCGGGCCAGACCCACACCCTCTCCTGACGAGGTCGAGCGAACGCGCCATGCCGACGGTCCGTGCTTCGCTGGCTCCTGCCGACCGGTTCGCGACCCGCCACATCGGGCCCAGCCCCGACGAGACGCGAGCCATGCTGGCGACGCTCGGGTACGATTCGCTCGATGCCTTCATCGACGCCGTCGTGCCCGCCGATATCCGACTGCGGCGGCCGCTGGCGCTCCCGCCGGGGCGGACCGAGCGCGAAGTGCTCCAGGCGCTGCGCGGGCTCGCGGCGCAGAATCAATTGTACCGCTCGTACATCGGGATGGGGTACCACCACTCCTTCACGCCACAGGTGATCCAGCGCAACATCGTTGAGAATCCCGGCTGGTATACGGCCTACACGCCCTACCAGCCGGAGATCGCGCAGGGACGGCTCGAAGCACTGCTGAACTTTCAAACGATGGTCGCCGACCTCACCGCCCTGCCGATCGCCAACGCCTCTCTCCTCGATGAAGCCACCGCCGCCGCCGAAGCGATGCACGTGACCGAAGCGGTCGCCCTCGTACCCGATGGCACGACGCCGATGTTTCTGATCGCCGAGGGGTGCCATCCGCAGACGATCGCCGTGGTGCGCACACGCGCGGAGGCGCGCGGCGTGCAGACCGTGGTCGCGGATCCCGCCACCTTCGATTTCCGGCCGGGCGTGATCGGCGCGCTGCTGCAATATCCCACGACGGAAGGGAAGATCGAGGACTACCGGGCGCTGTGCGACCGGGCGCACGCCGTCGGCGCCCTGGTGACGGTCGCGACGGATCTCCTCGCCCTGACCTTGCTCGCGCCACCGGGCGAGTGGGGTGCGGACATCGCGGTCGGCAGCTCGCAGCGCTTCGGCGTGCCGATGGGCTACGGCGGGCCCCACGCCGCGTTCTTCGCCACACGCGAGGCACACAAGCGCCACGTGCCGGGCCGTATCATCGGAGTCTCCAAAGACTCGGCGGGCCGCCCGGCGCTGCGCATGGCGCTGCAAACCCGCGAGCAACACATCCGGCGTGAGAAGGCCACGAGCAACATCTGCACCGCGCAGGTGCTGCTCGCCGTAATGGCGAGCATGTACGCGGTGTACCACGGGCCCGAAGGCCTGCGCCGCATCGCCGAGCGGGTGCACACGCTCGCCGTCCTGCTCGCCCAGGCCCTGACCCGGCTCGGCTACCGCGTGGTGCACGCGTCGTTCTTCGACACGCTGTGCGTGGAGGTCGAGTCATGGGCGCTGCCCCGCTTGCTGGACGCGGCGCGCGCCCGCCGCATCAACCTGCGCGTCATTTCCTCCCCCACGCGAGTCGGCATCGCGCTCGACGAGGGCACCACGCTCGGCGACCTCGCAGATCTGGTGACCGCGTTCTCGCTCAACGAGGTCCTGCCGTTCATGGTGGAGGACCTCGGCGCCAAGGCCGACCCCTCGATCCCCGACGGGCTGCGCCGCACGTCGCCCTACCTCACGCACCCGGTGTTCCATCGCTATCGCTCCGAGACGGAGATGCTCCGCTACATCAAGCGGCTCGAAGCGCGGGACCTCTCCCTCACGACGGCGATGATCCCGCTCGGCTCGTGCACCATGAAGCTCAACGCCACCACGGAGATGGTGCCGCTGTCGTGGCGCGAGTTCAACCGCCTGCACCCGTTCGCCCCACGCGAGCAGGCCACGGGATATCGCACGCTGTTCCGCCAGCTCGAAGACATGCTCGCGGAAATCACCGGGTTCCCCAAGGTCTCCCTGCAGCCAAACTCCGGCGCCCAAGGGGAGTTCACCGGACTGCTCGTGATCAAAGCGTATCACCGGTCGCGCGGCGAAGCACACCGCATCACGTGCCTGATCCCGACATCGGCCCACGGCACCAACCCGGCGAGCGCGGTGATGGCGGGGCTGCGCGTGGTGCCGGTGCGGTCGGACGCCCGCGGCAACATCGACCTGGAGGACCTGCGGGCCAAGGCCGCGGAGCACAAGGACACGCTCGCGGCCCTCATGGTCACGTATCCGTCAACGCACGGCGTGTTCGAAACATCCATCCGCCAGATCTGCGACATCGTGCACGCCCATGGCGGGCAGGTGTACATGGACGGCGCCAACATGAACGCGCAGGTGGGCCTGGTCCGTCCCGCCGACGTCGGCGCCGACGTGTGCCACTTGAACCTGCACAAGACGTTCTGCATCCCCCATGGCGGCGGTGGCCCGGGAATGGGCCCGATCTGCGCGGCCGCGCACCTCGGACCGTTCCTACCGGACCATCCCGTGGTGCCGCTGCGCCAGCCGCAACCATGCGGCACGGTGTCGGCCGCACCGTGGGGGAGCGCGTGGATCCTGCCGATCTCGTGGGCTTATATCGCCCTGATGGGACGTGAAGGGCTGGTTGAGGCGACGAAGATCGCCATCCTCAACGCCAACTACGTAGCGCACCGGCTCGCGGCCGACTACCCGCCGCTCTACACCGGCCAGAACGGACTCGTCGCGCACGAGTGCATCATCGATTGCCGCCCCTTCAAGGCGACGGCGGGCATCGAGGTGGAAGACATCGCGAAGCGGATCATCGACTACGGGTTTCACCCGCCCACGGTGTCGTTCCCGGTGGCGGGAACGTTGATGATCGAGCCGACGGAGAGCGAGTCGAAAGAGGAGCTGGACCGGTTTTGCGACGCACTGATCACGATCCGTCAGGAGATCCGCGAAGTCGAGGAGGGACGTCAGCCGCGCGGTAACAACCTCCTCACCAACGCTCCCCATACGCTCCCGGACGTCGTCGCCGACGTCTGGGATCGTCCCTATTCCCGCGAGCGCGCCGCCTTTCCGGCCATCTGGACCCGCTCGCACAAGGTGTGGCCCTCCGTCGGCCGGGTCGACGGCGCCTACGGGGACCGGAACCTGGTATGCGTCTGCCCGCCGGTCGAAGCGTATGCGCTCGCTGCTGACTGACGGTCGGCCGGTCGGACCGTCGGACAGTCCGCGCCTCTCGGTCCGACCGTCCGACCGTCCGACGCCTCTTGCTTGGACTCTCATCCTCGAGCCGCACGGCCGCGCCGGCGCCACCAATATGGCCATCGACCAGGTGCTACTGGGAGAGGCGGCCCGCACCGGTCGCGCGTTTCTGCGACTGTATCGCTTCGACCCGCCCTGCCTCTCGCTCGGTCGTAACCAATCCACGGCTGCTTACGACCGCGCGGCGATCACCCGCTTGGGAGTCGACGTCGTTCGGCGACCCACCGGGGGAGGAGCGGTGTGGCACCAGCACGAGGTGACCTACGCCGTCGCGGCACCGATCGCGACGTTCGGTAGCCCGCGGGCGGCCTATCGGTCGATCCACGCGCGGCTCGCCGCCGCGGTGCGCGCGTTGGGAGTGGAGGCGACGCTCGCTCCCCATCGCGGGACGGGGGAGAGGGGATGGGCCTGCTTCACCACGGCCGTGGGCGGCGAGGTGGTGGTCGGCGATGGGAAGCTCGTCGGCTCGGCGCAAGTACGTCATGGTGCCGCGTTTCTGCAACATGGCTCGATTCTGTTGGACGGATCGCAGGAGGTTGTGCGAGTCGTCAGTCGTCAGTCGTCAGTTGTCGGAGGCGAGACGACACTGTCAGCAGCCCTGGGTCGGCCAGTCGCGTTTGCGGAAGTGGCCAACGCGATTGTTGCCACCTGGGACGATCGGTTGGACCCGTCCGACGGTCCGACGGTCCAGCGGTCTGACTTTCACGATCTTACCTGGACCTGGCGCCGCTAACCCGCCCGTGGAATCTTACGCGCCATGCCGAGGACCCCAATGACGGACCGCCTGGCCGTGTTCGCGCTCGTCGGCCTCGCGCTGGTCGGCGGGTGCGAGCGTAAGCCAACCTGCGCCGGTGAGTACTGCGGTACCCTGGTGATCGCCACGGCCGGTGAGCCGGACATCCTGCTGCCACCGGTCAGCGAGGTCGCGCCCACGCGCGACGTGACGGACCAGCTGTTCTTGAAGCTCGCCGACCTGGGGCCCTCGGGCAACACGATCGGCGACGAAGATTTTCAGCCGCAGCTGGCGGAACGCTGGGAGTGGGACACGCCGACGACGCTGGTGTTCCACCTCGATCGACGCGCTCATTGGCAGGACGGCCCGCCGGTGACGGCGGCGGACGTGGCCTTCACCTATGACGTGTACACGGACTCGCTCGTCAACTCCTCGTCCCGCACCACGCTGCGGCACATCGCGGCAGTCACCACGCGCGATTCCCTCACAGTCGTGTTCCGGTTCCGGCAGCGCTACCCGGAAATGTTCTACGACGCGGTCTATCAGATGCGGATCATGCCCGCACACCTGTTGCGGGAGGTCCCGCGCGACCAGTGGCGGAGCGCGCCGTTCGGGCGTGCGCCCGTGGGCGACGGGCCGTATCGCTTCGTGTCGTGGAAAGCCGGCGAGAGCATCGAGCTCGCGGCGGACTCGACATTCTTTCTCGGTCGCCCTCACCTGCGCCGGGTCATCTGGCGCTACACACCCGATCAGTCGGTGGCCGTGACGCAGCTGATCGCCGGCGATGCCGACGCCGTAGAGGTGCTCGTCACCCCCGACAACGTCAAGCGCGCGCGGGCCGACAGCCAGCTCACCCTGTATCCCTACAAAGGGGCTCAGTACGGCTACCTCGGCTTCAACCTGGCGGCGCCCGGTGACACGACCAAGCCGCATCCCCTGTTCGCCGACCGCGACCTACGGCGCGCCCTCGCCATGGCGACCGACCGGCAGCGATTGCTGCGGAACGTCTGGGAAGATCTCGCCAAGGTCCCGCCCGGTCCAATGTCGCAGCTCTGGTGGATCTGGGCCCCAGAGATCCGAGAGCTTCCGTACGATACCGCGCAAGCGGGGCGGCTGCTCACGCGGCTCGGCTGGACCGATTCGGACGGCGACGGCATCCGCGACAAGGACGGCCACCCATTGGCGTTCCGGCTGCTGGTCCCCACCTCGAGCTTCGTCCGGCACCAGTATGCTCGACTGCTACAGGAGCAGTACCGCGCCATCGGAGTGGACGTGCAGCTCGACGAAGTCGAGTTCAGTCTGTTCAACGCGCGCAGCCGCGGCGGTAAGTTCGACGCCGTCCTCAATGTCTGGACGACCGATCCCACGCCTTCCTCCGGCTTCCCGCAGACGTGGACGCAGGCGGGCTTCGGGCAGTTGAACTACGGCCGCTACTCCAATCCCGCGGTCGACCGGCTGGTGGAGCAGGCGGTCGCGTCCGCTGCGAGCCGCGAGCAGGCCCGGCGCGTCTGGCGCACGGCCATCGAGACCTTGAACCAGGACGCGCCGGGCGTCTTTCTCTACGCCACGGAAAACATCGCCGCGATCCACAAGCGGATTACCGACGTGACGATCCGGCCTGACTCGTGGCTCGCACTCCTGCGCACCTGGCGCATTCCCGCTGATCGTCTGACGGATCGAGACCGCGTGGAGCGCTAGGTGGCGACGTGGCTGATGCGGCGGCTCGTCGCGTCGATCGCCATCGTGTTCGCGGTCGTTACCATCACCTTCTTCGTCGTTCACCTCGCGCACGGCAGGCCCTGCGGCGGGGGTGACGTGCAGCCCCTGCCTCCCGACGTGTGCGACCGGGTGTGCAGGCGGTTCGGTTGCGACGACCCACTCCCCGTGCAGTACGCGAAATACCTCGGCCGTCTGGTACAAGGTGACCTGGGCGAGTCGATCGGGTTGCATCGCCCCGTCGCGGACGCGCTCGCCGATGCGATCCCGAATACCTTCACGCTGGCGCTCGCCGCGCTCGTGATCGATTTCGGCCTCGGGCTGGCGCTGGGCATCTACCAGGCCGCGCGGGAGCGCCGTATCGCCGACATCGCGCTCGGCAATATCGCGCTGTTCGTGAACTCGATGCCCACGTTCTGGCTCGGTCTCGTGCTGCTGTTGCTCTTCGCGGAGCGGCACCACTGGTTCCCCGTCGGCGGGCCGGGTGATCCGGTCATGTGTCCCCGGATCGACTCGCCGCGCTGCGCGATCGACTTCGTCTGGCATCTCACGCTCCCCGCTCTCACGCTCGGCCTCGTCGGCGCGGCCGCTACCGCGCGGTATCAGCGGGCGACCATGCTCGAGGTGATCCGTCAGGACTACGTGCGCACGGCACGTGCCAAGGGGCTCCGTGAGCAGCGCGTGCTCCTGGTCCACGCGCTCCGGAACGCGCTGCTCCCCTTCATCACCCTGTTCGGACTGTCGTTTCCGTTCCTGCTGACCGGCGCCGTGCTCGTGGAGACGGTGTTCGCGTGGCCCGGGATGGGCCGGCTGGCCGTGACCGCGATCTTCCAGCGTGACTACCCGGTGGTCACCGGCGCCGCGCTCGTGACCAGCACCATGGTGGTGCTGGGAAATCTGATCGCGGATGCGCTGTACGCCATCGCCGATCCGCGGATTCGCGTGCGGGGCGCATGAGCGCCTGGAACTGGCTCGCGGTAGGCGGCGCCGCGGTCGTCGCGCTGGTCGTCGTGGCGGAGACGCGGCGACGCGGGCTGAAGAGCATCCGCGGGCGCCGCTTCTTTCGGCACCCGACCGCCGCGCCGGGCGTGTTCGTGCTCGTATTTTTCGTGACGATCGCCGCGGCCGCGCCGCTGGTCGCGCCATATCCCCCCAATGTGCAGATCGACGTCGATCACCCGGATCAGCCGCCGTCGGCCCAATTCCCGCTCGGTACCGACCCCTTGAGCCGCGACGTCTGGAGCCGCCTCGCCTATGGCGCGCGCGTCTCGCTGAGCATCGGCGCGCTCGCGATGATCGTCGCCGTGACGGTCGGCGTGGCGGTCGGCGCCGTGGCGGGATACTTCCGTGGCTGGGTGGACACGGCGTTGATGCGCTTCGTCGACGTCACCCTCGCGATGCCGCGCATCTTCGTGTTCCTGATGGCCGTGGCGCTGTGGGAGCGGCTCCCCCTCTGGGTGCTGGTCCTGCTCATCGGCCTCACGGGGTGGTTCGCCACTGGCCGCCTGGTTCGCGCCGAGGTGCTGAGCCTGCGGGAGCGCGATTACGTCGCGGCGGCGCGGGCGTTGGGCGCGGGATCGGCCCGCATCATCTTTCGCCACGTCCTCCCCAATGCATCCGCTCCGATCATCGTGTCGGCCGCGCTCGGAATCGGCAATGTGTTGCTGCTCGAAGCCGGGCTGTCGTTCCTCGGGTTCGGCGTTCCTTCTCCGGCACCCAGCTGGGGCAACATGATCGCCGATGGCTGGCACAAGATGGCGGTGGCCCCCTGGTCGGCGACCTTTCCCGGCGTCGCGATCTCGCTCGTGGTCATGGGCTTGAACGCCGTCGGCGACGCGCTGCGGGACGCGCTCGACCCCCGCAGGGAGGGACCCTGAGCGAGCCGCTGCTGCGCGTGCGCGATCTTAAGACCTACTTCGTGACCGAGCGGGGTCGCGGCACGGCGCGCGCCGTCGACGGCGTCTCGTTCGACGTGCTGCCGGGCGAAACGCTGGGGATCGTGGGCGAATCGGGATGCGGCAAAACCGTCACGTCGCTCTCGATTCTCCGGCTCATTCCGGAGCCACCGGGCCATATTCGACCGGGGAGCTTCATCGAGTTCGAGGGTCGCAACTTGCTGACCCTCGAGCCACGCGAGCTGCGCGCCATCCGCGGCAACCAGATCGCGATGATCTTCCAGGAGCCGATGACCTCGCTCAACCCGGTCTTCACGGTGGGCGACCAGATCGCCGAGGCGGCGATCGTGCATCAACACCTGAAGCGCGGGGCGGCGCGCCGCCGGGCGATCGAGATGCTCCAGCTCGTCGGCATCCCCGACCCCGAAGAGCGGGTGGACCACTATCCCCATCAGCTGAGCGGGGGAATGCGCCAGCGCGTGATGATCGCCATGGCGCTCGTATGTCACCCCAAGCTGCTGATCGCCGACGAGCCCACGACCGCCCTTGACGTCACCATCCAGGCCCAGATCCTCGAACTGCTCGATCGGCTGCAATCCGAGCTGGGGATGGCGGTCATGCTCATCACCCACGACTTCGGCGTGGTGGCGGGAAGCGCCGACCGCGTCGTCGTGATGTACGCCGGCCAGGTGGTCGAGCAGGCGCCAACGGCGGAGCTGTTCGCCCACCCCCTGCACCCCTACACGGAAGGACTGCTTTCATCTGTACCGCGGCTGGAGGCCCGGTCCGCATCACCCGACCGCGCACGGCTGCACGCCATCCCGGGCCAAGTGCCCGCGGCCACCGCCTGGCCGGCGGGCTGCCGGTTCCATCCTCGGTGCCCGTACGTCTGGGACCGCTGCCGCGCCGAGGAGCCGCCATTGCTCGACGCCGGAAGCGGTGAGGCGGGCGGGCGTGGCACTCACGGCGTGCGCTGCTGGCTCCTCACCGAGCCGGGGCGTCGCACTCCGCACGCGTGACCGCCGCCGCCGCGCTCGTCGAGGTGCACGACCTCGTCAAGCATTTCCCGGGCCCACGGCGCTGGTTCGGCCTGGGCGCGCCGCGCACCGTGGTTCGGGCCGTGGACGGCGTGTCCTTCACGATTGCGCCCGGCCGCACCCTCGGGCTGGTAGGCGAATCGGGGTGCGGGAAGTCGACCACCGGCCGGGCGATGTTGCGGTTGATCGAGCCCGATCAGGGCCGCGTGACGATCGACGGCCAGGACGTCCTGGCGCTCGAGGCGCGCGAGCTGCGGACGCTGCGCCGCCACATGCAGATCGTCTTCCAGGACCCCTACGGCTCCCTCAACCCCCGCATGACCGTGCGCCAGACGCTCGCCGAGCCGCTCGCCATCCACCGGATCGCACGGGGCGCAAGCGCCGAACGGCGCATCGCCGCCCTCCTGGAGGAGGTGGGGCTCGATCCTGCCTTCCAGGACAGCTATCCCCACGAGCTATCGGGCGGGCAACGGCAGCGCGTGGGCATCGCCCGCGCGCTCTCGGTCGAGCCGCAAGTGCTCGTGCTCGACGAGCCGGTGAGCGCGCTCGACGTCTCGGTTCAGGCGCAGGTGTTGAACCTCCTGGTGGATCTCCAGGAGCGACGACGGTTGACATACTTGTTCATCGCGCACGATCTCGCGGTCGTGAAGCACATCGCCGACGAAGTCGCCGTGATGTACCTCGGGAAGATCGTGGAGCGCGCGCCTGCCTCTGCGCTGTACGGAGGGCCGCGCCACCCCTACACGACGTCCCTCCTCTCCGCGGTCCCCGTGCCCGATCCGCGCGCCCAGCGGCAGCGAATCGTGCTCGCCGGGGACGTTCCGTCGCCGGCGCACCCGCCGACCGGCTGCCCGTTTCACCCGCGTTGCCCGCATCCCAAGAAGAACGAACGCTGCCGGACGGAGCCGCCCGCCTTGCGGGAATTGGCGCCCGGACAGATCGTCGCCTGCCATTTCGCCGAGGAGCCGCTGTGACCATGTCGCGCCTGACCGCGATGCTTACTGACCCGCAATTCTGGGTTCCAGTCTTGGTGCTTGTAGCGGGTCTGCTGGTGCTCGCGTGGATCCGCTAGACGCGGGACGGCTGCGCCGCTTGCAGCTTGCCGGCATCGCCAGCGGCTTCACCGCGGGCGCATGGCTCGGCGCGGCCGAAGCGCCGACCAAGATGGTGACGCTCGGCCTCTCGCCCGTCGTGATCTCGCTGACCATGGTGCTGGGCGTGTTCCTGGCGCGGTGGAGCCTCCCCGCCCTGCTCCGTGGCACCGCCGCGATCGGCGCCGACGTGCGCCAGGCGCCGCACCTCGTTGTGTGGGCCGTGCTCGCCGGCTGCCTTTGGTCCGTCGCCAACACGCTGACGGTGTTCGCGATTCGCGACATTGGGCTGAGCATTGCCTTCCCGCTGTGGAACGCGAACAGCCTCCTCGGCATCGTCTGGGGCGCCGTGTTCTTCAACGAGCTGCGGGGCGCGACGTGGTCGCGTCGCTCCGGCGTGCTCGGGGGCGCGGTGCTGATGTGTGCTGGCGCCACGTTGCTCGCGGTCGCGTCGGCGGCGGGCGTGCCCGGCGGGCACGCCGCCCGCGGCGTCACGGCGGCGCTCGCCGCGGGCGCGCTCTGGGGCACGATGTACATCCCCTATCGCAAGGCGTACCTCACCGGTATGAACCCGCTGGCCTTCGTCACTTTCTTCAGCTTGGGCGAAGTCGGGATGATGACCGTGCTCGCGCTCGCCGACCGGGGCGGCGTGGCGTCGCTCGCAGCCGAGCTGGTCGGGGCGCGGGAGGTCCTGTTCTGGCTGCTCCTCGGCGGGTTCGTGTGGGTGATCGGCGATCTGTTCCAGCAGTACGCCGCGAAGTACGTGGGCATCAGCCGGGGCATTCCGCTTTCGAATACGAACCAGCTGTGGGGGCTCGTGTGGGGCCTTCTGGTATTCCGCGAGCTGTTAGGTCGGGGAGGAGCGACGTACGGTCAGGTAATCGGCGGATCGCTCCTCATGGCGTTGGGCGCGGGGGCCATCGCCCTGGCGTCGGCGACACGACCCGAGCACGACCGCTGGACGGAGGCGGCCGCACGCGAATCAAGGCGTTACGGCATCGATCCGGCGTACGTTCGGGCCGGACTGTCCGGCGGGAGCGTAGACGCTGCGACCGGACGCCGCACGTGGCTCGACTGGGTACTCGTCGGCGGAGCGACCGGCGTGTTCGTCGCGTTCGCCCTGATCGCTCGCCTGCCACAGCTCACGCTCGCGTGGGAATGGGTGGCGGGGCTCGTCATCGCCATGGTCGCCCTGCTCGCGGGGACGGGGCTGCTGTTGTGGAGGACGACGCGGTTCAACTGAGCAGCTTCGCGGAAGGTTTGCGAGGTTGGTGGAGACCGTGGGCAACGTTCGGATTCTCGGTGCGCGGTTCTGGTACTGTTGTCCCAGCTTCCCTTCACGAATTGGTCTGGTCCGAGTCACCGTCAACGGTTTACCCCGGGCTTGCGCCCGGGGTTAGTCCACGATCCGTCCATGTCCGGTCATCGCGCTTATCAGCTTTATGCCCACATCACCTGGCACACGTGGAAGCGCGTGGGGTGCATCAACCAGACCGTGGTTGATGATGTGTGCAGCGCCATCGCGAGCGCCTGTCAGCGAACCGGGGTTCGAGTGTTGCGGGCTGCGTGCCTCGCTGACCATGTCCACCTGGTGGTGAGCTTTCGTCCCGACACGTGCCTGAGCGATTACGTGCGACTGGTCAAGAGTGTCGCAGCTCTCCGAGCCAATCGCCGGGTTGACGGGACCCAGGGGCAGGGTTCACTAACCCCGGGCGCAAGCCCGGGGCGCACCCTATCGCACACCTCCCATCAGCCGCTGCACGGGCTTAATGAGCACGGCCATGATGACCGCGGCCGCGAGGCAGACGCCTGCCGTCGCGCCGAACAGCGTCGGCAACGGTGTGGTGCTGATGAACCCGGCGGACCACCCGGCGAGCTTGTTGCCCACCGCATTTGACAGGAAGAACACTCCCAACATCAGACCGACCACGCGCGTCGGTGCGAGCTTGGTCACCACCGAGAGTCCCACCGGACTCAAGCACAGTTCGCCCAACTCTTCAATGAAATAGCACCCGACAAGCCAGAGTGGGCTGATCTTCACGCCCGCTTGGGCGATCGCGCCGGCGGGGATGAGCAGCACGAACGCGAGCCCGACGAAGAAAAGGGCGAGAGCGTACTTCGTGGGTGTCGAGGGCTGGCGTGGGCCAAGGGCTACCCACAGCCAAGCGAAGACCGGAGACAAGAGAATCACGAAAATGGCTTGGATCGATACGAAGTGCGATGCGTGCAGTGGGATGCCGAGCAATTCGAGGTGAACGTAACGGTCCGCGAAGAGATTCAACGTCGAGCCCGCCTGCTCGTACGCGCCCCAGAACAGCGATGCAAACGCGAAGAAGACAAACACTGCCGCAATCCGCTTCCAATCGTCGGCGGTGAAAGCGGAGGTCGGAGCAGTCGAGGTTGCCGCGGGTCGAGGCCGCGCCGCAAGACGATCCATACCCGGCTGTAGCTGCCGCCGCCCGACCACGTATTGCACCAGCCCCAACGTCATCCCGACGCCAGCGCACGCGAACCCGAGATGCCAGTCCACCCCCTCGGCGAGCGTCCCCGCGATGACCGGGCCGAAAAGGGCGCCCAGGTTGATGCCCATGTAGAAGATCGAGAAGCCCGCATCGCGCCGCTCGTCGCCTTGGTCGTACAACGAGCCCACGAGCGTACTCACGTTCGGTTTGAGGAGACCGGTCCCGACCACGATCAGCGAGAGGCCGGCATAGAAGAACGGCAGGGCATGCAGTGCGAGAGTGAAATGGCCGAGGGCGATGACTGCCCCGCCGATAAGGACACTTCGAAAGTGCCCGAGCCACCGATCGGCGATGATCCCGCCGAATATTGCCGCGAGCCACACGCTCCCGACATAGTTTCCGTACACGGCGCCCGCGTGCTGGTCGGTGAAGCGGAGTGCCTTGACCATGTAAAGGATGAGGAACCCCCGCATCCCGTAGTAGCTGAACCGCTCCCACATCTCGGTGAAAAAGAGGGTGGCGAGGCCGCGGGGATGACCGAAAAACGCAGAGTCACGCGTGGCGATCGTGGCGCCCGTCGTCACTTCGGTCTCAGTCGAAGAGTTCGTTCTGCTCGACGGGCTCCGCGGGCTGCGGGGCCCGCAGCACGTCGCCCATGCGCTGCTCCCACAGGTCCACGTCGAAGTGGTGCTCGCTCAGCAGGGTGCGTCGTAACGCGGGTGAGAAGTCGTGGAATGCCGCGAGCAGATCGGTGACCGCCTCGCGCAGCGCCTGCGTCTGGAACCCGCTCTCGGTCGCGCCCATGTCCTCGAGGATGCTCTGCTCGGTGCGCGAGGCGACGATCGGCTCGGCGCGCCCCTGCACGAACACGTTGGTCCGCCGCTTGGGACCACGGTCCTCTTCGATCGGCATGAGCCCCACGATCCCGTCGGAGCGCCAGTACTTGCCGTAGCCCAGAAACACCATGCGGTCGCGCTTGATGTCCATACTGCCTCCGGAGCGTCGCCCGTCCGCGGAGCGCGGTCCGGCCCCGAACGCCACACGGAACCAGGACAGCACGCCGCGGAGCACGCTCATGGTCAGTCCTTCTTCATCTTCTTCTTGAGCTCGCGCAGCTGGCGGTCGGCGGCGGCTTCGCGCGCCGCGCGATCCAGCTGCGATTTGAGCAGCTCGTCCTGGGGGTCCACCCCCGGCCGCGCCCCGCCCGCGGCCTGCAGATCGCGCCAAGCGAGCTCCGCCGCGCGCTCCGCCTGCGTGAGCGGGCGATCGTGCTCGGCGCGCGCTAATTGCGCCTGCATGTCCTCCAGCTCGCGCTCGTACAGCGCCAGCTCGGCTCGCAGCGCGGCCACCTTGTTCTCGAGCACGCCGGCGCGCTCGCGGTGTTTCGCCGCAAAGCGCTGCGCCACGGCGGTGGTTTCGTGGTCCTGGATCTCGGCGGCGAGCCGCCCGCGCCGCTCCGCGTCCGCCAGCCGCTGGCGCTCCTGCGCCAGCTCCCGTTCGGTGCGCGCCACCGCGTCGCGCGTCTCCTCGACCGCGACCCGCGCCTCCACGACCGCTTCGCGCATCTGGCGCGTCAAGTCACGTAAATCCCCCGGTGGCGCCGCCGCGTCCAACGCAGAGCGCAACGCGTCCCGCAGGCGCTCGAACACGGGGGCGGGGGCTAGCTTTTCCGGACCGTCTTCGCGAAGAAAGGCGAGAGCACCTGCTCCACCGCGTGCGACTTGCACTTGGGGCAGGCCGGCCGCTTGCGGGCGTGCTCGTCGATCCCTTCCTGAGTGCTGAAGCGGGCCCGGCACTTGGTACAGCGATACTCGTAGATCGGCATGGCGGACTTTACGTTATTCCGCCCTCAAACAGGGGTCAAGTTGACGCTCCTCGCTCCCGCGCCAATGATTGCGGGCATGCGGAGTCGTGTCGCGTGCGCCGCGCTCGCCGCAGTGGCTGCCCTGGCCTGCAACGAAGGACTGCGCCCCACAGCGTGTGCCGGCATCTGCGGCACCGTGACGTTCCGTGGCGCGGTGCCCGAGAGCACCCAGGCGGTCTACATCGTCGCCTACCACACGTTTCCTTCCTCGCGCGACAGCTTGTTCAACTTTCAGCCGCCGCTCGGCCCTTTGCTCCAGCCGTTGCCGCTGACGGGCGTCCCGACATCCTACGACATTCCCGTGGAGGTCGGGCGCTATGAGTGGGTGTTGGCCGTGTGGGTAAAGCAAGGCTTCAATCTTTCCAACGCGGATTCCACCCTGCGCGAAGCCGGCTACTACCGCGATCCCGCGGACACGAGCCAGCCGGGCGTAGTGACCGTTTCCACGCCGGGCACCGCCTCAGTCGACTTCCTGATCGACTTCGGGCACATGCACCCGCCCTGCCACTACTACAACCCGCCGTGCCCCTGACGCGGTTGGCGGTCACGGTCGCGCTCACCGCGGCACTACCGTGGACCCAGGCACCGGCCCAAGGCAGTGGCGTCGTGTACGGCACCGTCACGGACTCGGGCGGCGCCGCGATCGCTGGCGTTCAAGTACACGTGACCGATATGGCCACGGCGACCGATGCCGCGGGACGCTATCGCCTGGAGCACGTGCCGGCGGGGCGCGCGGCCGTGCGGTTCTCGCGCGTCGGCTACCGCCCCTTGATCGACAGCCTGAACGTGCCCGCCGGCGACTCGGTGCGCGCCGATGTCGTTCTGTTCGCGAGCGCGCTCATGGTCGAGCCGATCATCGTCACCGCAGCCAAGCGCTCGCAGCTGCTCGATCAGGCGGTGACGAGCGTGGCGCTCGTGAGCGACACCGATCTCGCCCGACGCGCGGTGAGTACGGTGGACGAGGCAGTGAACCGCGCCCCTGGCGTCCTGTTCCTGAACGGCCAGGTCAACATCCGCGGGTCGAGCGGCTTCGTGGAGGGGTTGGGATCGCGCGTCCTGTTACTCGTGGACGGGGTGCCCGCCAATGAGGGTGACCGCGGTGGCATCGACTGGGACCTGGTGCCGGTCGGGGACGTGGAGCGGGTCGAAATCGTCAAGGGCGCCGGATCGTCGCTGTACGGGTCCGCCGCGTTGGGTGGGGTGGTGAATCTCATTACCCGCGAAGTCCCCCTCGGCCTGCATGCGCGCGCACGAGCCACTGCCGGCGCGTATGCCAACCCCCCCTTCGATGTGTGGCGCTTCCGCGACCACACCGGCGGACTCGGCGGCCTCGACGCCACCGCGTCATACGGTCGCGGCACGCTGCGCGGCAGCCTGACCCTTGGCGGTCGCCACTCCGACGGATACCGGGAGCAAGACAGCAGCGACCAATGGGAGACGGCGGGAAAGACGGAGTGGCGGCCCCGCCCCGGCACGAGCGTCACAGCCTCCGGCTCCTGGACCAGCCATCAGTACCAGGTGTTTCCGACCTGGTGCGTACCCGGCGCATCCGTTCCCTGCAACACCAGGAGCCAGGCGTTTCAGCCGTTCATGTTCGATTCCTCCAGTGCCGGGAGCTACACGCGCTCAAACAAGGGCTATTTCGCCGTCACACTGGACCGTAGCGTGTCGCCGCGCTTCTCCTGGCAGGCGCGCGGGTCGTGGCTCCGCACGCATTTCACAGACTTCAATCCCGACGACTGGGGCGTGTCGAACCGGTTTGGGCTGGAGCTGCGCGGCGTGGATCGGACGCCCAGTGGCCGCGTGGCGACGGTCGGTCTGGAGGCCGCGCGCGGCGACGCCGCCAGCGACATCTTCGGCGACCACGGGCAAGACCAGGTGGGGGCGTACGGCGAGACGGAGCAGCCGCTCGGACGCGCCCGAGTGACCGCCGGGGCGCGGCTCGACTATCTCGACGTGGACGGCTCGGGCGCGACCGGGGTGCTCAGTCCACGCGTCGGCGCAGTGCTGCCGAGCCGCGTCGGGACCTGGCGGGCGTCCGCGGGACGAGGGTTTCGGGCGCCGACCCTCGCCGAGCGCTTCGTCAGGACGCGGGCGTTCGGCTTTCAAGTGATTCCGAACCCGGGGCTCCATCCCGAGACGGCGTGGTCCTTCGAGGTCGGCAACACGACGGCGCTCGCATCGTGGGGGCGCCTCGATGCCGCCCTGTTCTGGACGGAAGCCCGCGAGTTGCTGGAGCCGGCGTTCGTCCAGGTGGTGGACAGCACGACAAAAGACACCGTCCAGAAAATCCAGATTCAAAACGTGTCCCGGGCCCGCCTCCGCGGGCTCGACGCGTCGTTCACCGTCGCGCCGCTTCCGGCTCTGACTGGCACGCTCGCTTATCTGTGGCTCGACACGCGCGACCTGGCGACCGGCTCGGTCCTGGCCTTTCGACCAAAACATCTGCTCACCATCAGCACGGACTACCACTGGCGCAGCCTCTCGGTCGGCGCTGACTTTCGCTACTCCAGTCGCATCGAGCGCATCGAGCTGGAGCCGGTGTTCGGCCGCGATCCGCGGGTCGCGGCCCGCGTGCTCGACCTCCGCGCCGGCTGGCAGCGAGGACCGTGGTCCGGGCGCCTGTTGGTGACGAACGCGCTCAACTACCTCTACAACCTCGTGCCTCGCACGCTCGAACCGGTGCGCACGATCTCGGTCGTCCTGGGCTGGTCGTATTAGATTGGTGCCACCATGGACGGCGTCGGCGTGCTGCTCGCGATGGTGCTGCGGCTTCCGGTAACGGGGGCGGGGCAAACGGGTCCTCTCGAGGGCACGTGGGAGCTGACGCGGATCTTCCGCTCCGGTCCTACAGCGGCCGCGCAGGCAACACCGATCGACTCTACCGTATACATCCGCATCATGTTGGAGACGCACGCGGGGGGATGGATTTCGGGACGGATGTACCGGCGTTACCACGGCGCGGCCGAGCGGAGCAAAGTCGAGGGCGGACCGCTGGGACGGGGCAGCGGACGTTACATCCTGGGTGTGGAGCTCGAGCGGCCCGCCGCGACTCGCGCGCGCACGGCGGCCTGGCTCGTGGGCGAGACGGTCCGCCTCGGCACGTCACTTGTGCCGGACGCCGACAGCTTGGAGTTCCGGCGTGTCGCGGCCGACGCCCCGTATCCGGCCACGGTCGCCGAGGTCGTGACCGTCCCATGATACGGTTCCGCTCGACGCCGTTCAGCGTGACGCCGTTTCTCTTGACGTATTTCGTTGCTTCTTGCACCGGTGACCGATCCCGCTCTCCCACCTGCGGCATGGCCCGGCTGATTGGGCCGTCCTTGATTCAGGAACGACTGAAGCGCCTGCCCTTCGCCCTCACGGAGGCGCCGCGTGGCTTGCCCGCGTCGCTGCCGGTGCTGGTCGCGGGGACGGCGCTCCAAAGCACGGTACAGGTGAGCTACGCGCGGGGAGCCCTGACCATGGAGTACCAAGGAGCGGGCTTCCCGACGAACTCCATCAGCGATACGACCGTCTACGCCCTCCTTGTCGTGGACGATTCTACCCAACGAACTCAAGGGGTGTTGATCTACGAGTCGCAGCGACCGCCGCCCAGCTACCCCAGCGTGGGCGAGCTGACGGCGGGCGGCCGCAGCATCCCGCTGTACGGCGTTCGCGTGGAGTGGCAAGGGGTGAGCAATCCGCGCTGCCCGCTGTTCGGTCCGCTGCCCTCCGCCGGCCCCACCCCTCCCGCTCCAGGATCGCCCGCTCCGCGGCCATGAAGAAGATCGTGGCGGTGAGCGCGACGCGCCGCACCGACGAGGGACGCGAGCGCGTCGCCTTGAACACCGCGTACGTGCATGCCCTCAGCCGCGCCGGCCTGGTACCGGTCGTGGTGCCTCCGCTGCTCGATCCCGACGCAGCGTGTGCGGCGCTCGATCACGTGCACGGACTGGTGCTCAGCGGCGGGGAGGACGTCGACCCCGGGCGGTACGGGGCGACGCCGCATCCCCAGTTGGGCGAAGTCGACCCCGCGCGTGACACGGTGGAGCTGGCGCTGATCGCGGGCGCCGAGCGGCGCCGCCTCCCGCTGCTCGCGATCTGTCGCGGCATCCAGATTCTCAACGTCGCGCATGGGGGCACGCTGTACCAGGACCTGCCAAGCGAGCGACCGGGACCGATCGACCATGCGGATGAGGGAAGACGCCACGGGCTGCGGGTCGAGCGGAGTACCCAGCTGCATCACGTCGTCGGCGCGCTCACCGCGACGGTGAACAGCCGACACCATCAGGCGATTCGGGACCTGGCGCCCGGGCTCCGTGCCACGGCGTGGGCGGAGGACGGCGTGATCGAGGGCGTGGAGGGTACGGGCACCGACGCGCCCTGGGTGGTCGCGGTGCAATGGCATCCAGAGGATGACGTGGAAGGCGGGCTGTTCGAGGCCCTGGCTGCGGCGATCGCATGAGCCTCCCCTTCCCGTCCGTCCAGTGGGTGAGCGCCTACGGCACCGCGATCAACGCGAGCGCCGGCTATCGCGCCGCGTCGCTCGAGTGGACGCACGGTCCCGTCGCGTTGGTAGTCAACCGTCAACCGGACATCGGCATCGCCGACCCGGTCGGCATTTGGCTCGATCTCGATCGCGGCGTGTGCCGAGCGGCCAAGGTGGTGTCGCAGGGCGAGGCGGAAGGCGCGCCGTTCGTGATCTCGGGGGACTACGCGAACTGGAAACGAGTCATCCGGAAGGAGCTCGGCCCCATCGCGGGCATCATGCAGCGCAAGCTCTCGCTCAAGGGCTCACTGCCGATCGTGGTGCGCTTTGTGAAATCGGCGGAACAACTGGTCGAGGCAGCGACGACGGTGCCGACACAGTTCTTGGATGAGTAGTCAGTCATCAGTTATCAGTCGTCAGTCGTCAGTTACTGATGACTGACAACTGACAACTGATAACTACAAGTTTCGCAAAATCTTTTCGGGAGTACTGACGTTCGGAAAGAACACGCGGTCACTCAAGCGATTGAACGCGACCCGCAGCGTGGGGAACCGTTCCGCCGCCGCGCGGTAGATGGGAGCGACACCAAAACGCTCGGCGAGGTGGTGCTCCGCGGCGAGCCGGTAGCCCTCGCGACCCACTTCGTCGTAGTACGGGAGGTCGGGGCCGCCCCTGTGAGAGCGCCGGGCAGCGATGTAATCGGGGAACAGCCCGGCGAGCCACAAGCTGTAATTCCCGACGTGGACTCGCAGCAGGAACCCCCGTTCGCCCGCATCCCCGTGCTCGGCGAGGTCCGCCACCATGTCGACCAGATAGTGATAGGTCGCGTCGTCGGTCCGGCCCAGCCGGCTGTGCCGGTCGTGATCGCCGAACTCCAGGAGCAGCGCGGCCAGGTAGTCGGCGAGCGCGCGGTCGTCCACACCGGCGGCGCGGAGCGTATGGCGCACGGCCACGTAAGCGAAGAGGGGCGCGGACGGCACCGCCAGCGTGCGCAGCGCAAGCAGGGCGTCGAGCAACCCTGGCTCGTCGAGCAGTGGGTCGGGTCCGTGCTCCCCGAACAGCCGCTCGTAGCGCGTCCGACGGTCGGGGTCGCCGCGCGACAAGGCGACCAGGACGAGCCGGAAATCCGGCCCGCGCAAGCGACCGCGGACGTTGGCCAGAATCATGTCCAAGCCTCCCTCTAGCCCTGCTACCCCGGGCGCGGGCGTCGAGTTGCTGGCGCGTCTCACCAGCCTCGCGCAAGAGCTGGCCGGAGCGTTTCGGCCGGCGGCCATCATCGAGCTCGTGGGCCGCGCCCTCGCCGATCTGCTCAAGCCCGACCGGCTGTCGGTCATCCTACTTGACGCCGAGACCAACCGGCTGGCCGTGACCTACGACACACATCCCGTCCCCGCCCGCACCGACGACCCCCTCCTGCAGCTGGCCTTGCGGCGCGGGCCGCTGGCATTCCCCCGGGATGTCCGGGAGGAGGCCCGCCGCCGCGGGGCCGAGCTGCCGGAGGAGGCGCCGGGCTCCTGGCTCGGCGCGCCGATCGTGGCGGGGGGCCGGGCGATCGGCGCCGTGTCCATCTCCCGCCAGCGACCGGGTGAGCTCAGCAAGAACGAGCTCACCCTCGTCTCCGCTGTCCTCGCGCAAGCGGCGATCGCCCTCGAGAACGCGCGCCTCGTGGAGCTCCTCTCCTCCGCGAAGCGCGAATGGGAGAAGACAGTGGACGCCATCTCCCAGGCCATCTGCATCGTCGACGCGCACGGCACCGTGCGGCGCGCCAACCGTGTGTTCGCCGATCTCATCCAGACGACGGTGACGGCGATCCCCGGCCGCCCCTGGATCGCCTTGCTCCCGCCCGCGTGGTCCGATGCCGTCGCCAGGGCCATCGCCGAGCCCGCCGCCCACACCGTCGAGATCCGCGCGGGCGAGCGCGTGCTGCTCCTCACGGCCATCCCGATGGCTGAGCCCGGCTCGGCGGTGCTCATGTTCGAGGACCAGACCGAACGGCGCCGCCTGCAGGAGCAGCTCATACAGTCTGAAAAAATGTCGGCGATCGGTCAACTGATCGCGGGCGTGGCCCACGATCTGAACAACCCACTCGCCTCGGTCGTGGGCTTCAGCGATTTCCTCGCCGAGGCGGGCGACGTCCCGGCGACGCTGCGAGAGCCCCTGCACGTGATCCGCCAGGAGGCGGAGCGGGCGGCCACCATCGTGAAGAACCTGCTGTCGTTCGCGCGGAGCCGCGAAGGGGAGCGCACGCGCCAGCCGATCCGAGCCGTCCTCGAGTCCACGCTGAGTCTGCTGCGCAATCAGCTGATGGCCCAGAAGGTGGAAGCCACGATGGACATCGAGTCGGGACTCCCCGACGTAGAAGTGAGCGTCAACCAGATCAAGCAGGTGTTCGTGAACATCATCAACAACGCCTGCCAGGCGATCGCGAGCGATGCGCCGTCGGGGCGGATCTGGATCACCGCCAAGCAGGTGCGCGACCACCTGGTCGTCAGCGTGACCGACTCGGGCCCGGGGATGACGGAGGAAGTCGCCGCGCGGGTGTTCGAGCCCTTCTTCACCACCAAGCCGGAGGGCGAAGGGACAGGGCTGGGCCTCTCCATCTCGCAGGGCATCGTGCGCGAGCACGGGGGTCGCATCACGCTCGAGACGCGGCCCGGCAATGGCGCCACGTTCAGCGTGGAGCTGCCGCTGCGCGCCGAGGTCGCCCGCGCCGCCGCCGCCCCGACCCTGCCCGCGGAATCGCGGCCGCTCCACATTCTGGTGGTGGACGACGAGCCGCACATCCTCCACTACATGCGCGCCACGCTCGAGAGCTGGGGCCACAGCGTGGAGGTGGCGAGCGATGGAACGTACGCGCTCGAGCGCGCCCTCGCCGGCTCGTTCGATGTCATCATCTGCGACCTGCGGATGCCGCATCTCTCCGGGCGCGACATGTACAGCAAGCTGGCGCGTCAGGATCCGCGCGTCGCCGAGCGCATCATCTTCGCCACCGGCGACACCGTGCGGGGCGACACGCTGCAGTTCCTGGAACGCCTCGGCCGACCCTATCTGCACAAGCCTTTCACCCTGGCCGAGCTGCGCGCCGTGCTCGGCCACAGCGCCACGCAGCCGGCCTGACGGCCGTGCGCGTGCTGCACGTGGATTCGGGCCGGGAATATCGCGGCGGCCAGGATCAGGTGCGGCTGCTCGCGCGAGCGCTGGCGCAAGCCCCGGAGGTGGAGCAGCGTCTAATGACCAGGCGCGGCAGCGAGCTGGCCCGCCGCGCCGCCGCCGACGGCGTCACCGTGCAAGAAGTGCCGTGGGGGCCCGGCCTCGACCCGCGCGCCTGGTGGCGCCTGGTGGTGGCGGCCTTGGCGTGGGCTCCCCACCTCATCCACGCGCACAACAATCACGCGGTTACCGTCGCGTTGTGGGCGCGTCGCTTCCTCCATCTCACGGGCTCGGGGCCACGCGTCGTCGCGACGCGGCGCGTGGTGTTCCCCGTCAGAGCGCGCAGCGCACTGCGGCACGTCGACATGGTGGTGGCGGTCTCGCACGCCGTCCGCTCGACCCTGCTGGCGGCGGGCCTTTCCCCCGGGGAGATCGCCGTCGTGTACGACGGCATCGACCCCGACGAGGTGCGGCGCGCCGCCGACTCACCGCTCGGCGTGCGCGCGCGGCTCGGCCTGGCGCCCGGAACGCCCCTCGCGGTCAACGTCGCGCGTCTCGAGCCGTCGAAGGACCACGCGACGCTCGTGCGAGCCGCGCACGCAGCGCGCGCGCTCCATCCCGCCCTGCATTGGGTCATCGCCGGCGCGGGTCCCGGTCGGCCTGCTCTCGAACGGGACATTCAACGGCTCGCCGTCGGCGACCGTGTGCACCTGTTGGGACACGTAGACCGCGCGGATGCGCTGATCGCCGAGAGCGATGTGCTGGTGATGTCGTCAAAGGAGGAAGGATTGGGGAGCGTCGTGCTGCATGGGCTGGCGCTGCGCAAGCCGGTGGTGACGACCGCCGGAGGAGGGTTGCCGGAGATGGTACCCGCGGATCACGTCGTTCCGGTCGGCGACGCGGAGGCGCTGGCACGAGCGGTCGTCTACGCCGTGGAGCAGCCTTCCCCGGTTACCCTTCCCCGCCAGTTCACCGCTGCCGCGATGGCCGCCGGCGTCTTGGCCGTGTATCGGGCGCTCGTCTAGTGCCGTTCCAACTCCCCGTCTGGGGCGACCGACCGCTGCCTTGACCTAAAGAGTTGGAACGGCACTAGATTGCAGGGCCATGATCTACGTCTGCGTCCCGGTGCACAACGAGGCCCGTACGGCGGGCCTGGTGCTCTGGAAGGTGCGCCAGGTGTTCACGGCGTTTCCGCGCGAGTACCAGCTGTTGGTCCTGGACGACGCCTCGACGGACGACACCGGCGAGGTCCTCGCGTCGTACGCCAAGGTCCTGCCCATGACGATCGTGACGCATCGGGAGCGCCGCGGCTACGCGCAGAGTCTGGAAGCGCTGCTGCGACTCGCGCTGCAGCGGACGGATCGTCCGAAACGAGACTGCGCGATCACCCTCCACGCCGACTTCGCTCACTCGCCCGAGAGCATGGAGGACATGGTCAAACACTTGGAATCGGGAGCCGACCTCGTCGTGGCCGAGCTCGTGGAGGACCGGGGTGGGAATCGCGTTTCCCGGGGATTGCGGCTCGCCCGGCGGTGGACACCCCGACTGCTGCGTGTTCCCGGACTGCGGGATTGTGTGTCCGGATACGTCGCGCTGCGCCTGCTCGTGCTCCGGCAGGCCCTGCAGCGTGACACCGCGCGATTGCTTCAGACGGACGGCTGGTGCGCCAGCGCCGAGCTCGTGGCCCGGCTGGCGCCGCAGGCGCGCCGGGTGGACGCGGTACGCACGGCGGCCCGCTACGACCTGGTGCAGCGACCGTCGCGGGTGAAGCCCTTGCAGCAGCTGCTCGCGGCGTGGCGCGCCCGTCCCGTCATCCGCGCCGCCCGCGCGGCCACGGCACTCCTGTTCGTCGCCGTGACGCTGCGGGCACAGTCGGACAGCAGCCGTGGCGATTCGACCCGCCGCGATACCACGCCTGCCGACCACACCGCCGTCGCCGCGAGCACGGTCACCCCACCGGCGGCGGTCCCGTTCGCCGTGGGCGAGCGATTGGTCTACGGCGCGCGCTACGGTCCCTTCGGCGTCGGCACGGCGACGATGGAGGTCGCCGGGATCGACACCGTCCGCGGCGTGGAGGCCGTGCATTTCGTGTTCCTGATCGACGGGGGCGCCCTCTGGTACCATATCCATCAGAACCTCGAGTCGTGGGTGGGACGCCGCGACTTTCACTCCCGCCGGTTTCTCAATCAGACCGAGGAAAAGGGCAAGTCGTGGGAGCGCAAGTTCGACATCTACCCTGATTCGGGATTCTACCGCGAGGCCGGCCGCGATACGACGCTCGCGACCGTCGCCGATCCCCTCGACGACGCGGCCTTTCTGTACTGGATTCGCACCGTTCCGCTCGAGGTGGGCAAGCGCTACGAGTACAACCGCTACTTCCGCCCCGAGCGCAACCCGGTGATCGTCGAGGTCCTCAAGCGGGAGCGCGTGGGCGCCGCCGGGCGCAAGTGGAACACGATCGTGGTCCGGCCCCGCATCCCCAACGGCGGCGGCATCTTCGCCGAGAAGGCGGACGCGCGGATGTGGCTGTCGGACGATAGCGTGCGCACCATGATCGCGCTGCAGTCGAACTTCTCGTTCGGCCAGGTGACGCTCAAACTCAAGGAGATCGGCACGACCAAGCAGCCATCCGACTCGAGCCAAGGCCATCCATGACCGAGTACCGCGAGGCGGACGTCTCCCGCATCAAGACCGTCCCCGTCGCGCAGCGCCCCAACAAAGTCGACCCCTCCCTCCTCGCCCATCCACCCGGCGGCGATCACAGTTTCGATGCTTTTTGGAGCTCCCTCCCCGACGTGCTCGCCGCGAAGGACCTGCGCGCGCTGGCCCATCAGATTGCGCACGCGGCGGGACACCGGGGTGTGGTCCTGATGCTCGGCGGGCACGTGATCAAGGTCGGGCTGGGGCCGCTGGTGCGAGAGCTGCTCCGGCGGGGCGTCATCACGCACCTCGCCTTGAACGGCAGCGCCGCGATTCACGACTTCGAGCTGGCGGCCTACGGTGGGACGAGCGAGGACGTGGTCGCCGGGCTCGCCGACGGCAGCTTCGGCATGGCGGAGGAGACCGGGCGCGAGATGAACGCCGCGATCGCAGATGGCGCGCGTGCCGGCAAGGGGATGGGCGAGGCGCTCACCGATTACCTGGCGCGGGGCCGCCGTCTCGTGGCGCCGCAGGCGTCGGTGCTGCTCGGCGCCGCCGAGCGGGCGGTCCCCGTCACCGTCCACGCGACCGTCGGCGCCGACATCATCCACCAGCACCCGGCGGCGGACGGCGCCGTGCTCGGGGCGACGAGCTACCGGGACTTCAAGCGCCTCGCCGGATCACTTCCGGCGCTGCATGACGGGGGCGTAGTGCTGAATCTCGGCAGCGCCGTGGTCATGCCCGAAGTGTTCCTCAAGGCGCTCACGGTGGCACGCAATCTCAATGACGGAAAGCCGACGGGGTTCACGGCCTGCGACTGCGACATGCAGCGCCACTACCGGCCCCGCGTGAATGTGGTCGAGCGACCGACGCTGGGCGGCGGGCGTGGGATGCAGCTGACGGGGCACCACGAGATCTTGATTCCGCTCATAGCCTGGGCGGTGCTCCGCGAGCTCGATGGGGCGTAAGGGGCGCCAGGGGCGCCAGGCGCTGCTCGTCGTCGGGCTGGTCGCGGGTTGCATGACGCGCACCCGCCGTCTGACGCCGACCGGCCGCGCGGTCACGGCGCAAGGGACCCCGGAGGTGGTGCAGGAGATGACCCGGCAAGCGCTCATCCTGGACGCCGCCGGAGTGCGCGCCGCGGACACGTTGTACGCGCCGGATGCGCTGGTCGTCGCGAATGCCCGGGTCCGTCTCACGGCCCCGCGTTTCGCGGGGGTAGGGTACGGCGGCCGAATCACCGTCGCCTCGGCGGCGGTGACGTTGGAGGGACGATTTGCTTGGGTCGTGGTCGACTACCGGTGGGTCAATTCACAAGCCAACCAAGCCGAAGCTGGTCGCGCGACGTTCCTGTACGAGCAGCGACCCAACGGCTGGAGGATCGTGCACGCCCACTCCAGCCAACTACTGCCGTGGGACCGCTAAGATTCCGCCGGCCGCCCCTTGATCATCTCGCGGACCTTGTCCGCCGTGCTCGGACTGACGACCCGAAGCACGAGATAGAAGATGAAGCCGAGCGCGGCGAGCCACAGGACCGTCATCGCGAGGCCGATCAGGCCACCGAGAACGGCGAACACGAGCTTGAGGCCGAGCCACGCCAGCACGGCGAAGACGGCGAAGCCAAAGATACTGCGGAACATGGGGTATGCCTCCGTGGAACCCCGACGGGGGTACCGTACGACGGAATGTAGCAGCGAGTTTCGGGAGGCCGCCAGCCGGTGAACGCCGTCGAGGTCGCGGTGGTGGGAGGAGGAGCGGTAGGCGCGGCCTGCGCTCGGGAAGCGGCCCGGCGCGGGCTGGAGGTGGCGATCTTCGAACCCGGGCCAGACCCGGCCGCGGCATCCCCCGCCTCCGCCGGCATGCTCGCCGCGCAGATCGAGCCAGCCGACGAAGCCCTCGTCGCGCTGTCGGTGCGCGCGCGCGACCTGTACGAGCCGCTGGCCCCAGCCCTACGGGAGGCGACCGGCATCGACATCGGCTTCTGGCGCTCCGGGATCGCCGCGCTCGCGTTCGACGAGGTGGCGGCGAACCGCCTCAGAGACGAGGTGGCCCACCAACGCCAGGCCGGCCTCCGCTGCGACTGGCTCGAGGGCGACGACGTGCGCGAGCGCTGGCCCGGCGCGGCACCCGACTGCCAGGGCGCGCTGTTCGCCCCGGAGGACGGGGCCGTGGACCCGCAGGCGCTGACCCGCGCCTGTCTCGCCGACGCGCGCCGCCTCGGGGCGACGCTGCACGCCGAAAAAGTCGATGCGCTCGCGCTCACCCAGCACCGTGTCAGCGGGGTCGTGACCGCACGGGGCACCACGGCCGTCGAGCATGCCGTGGTCGCAGCCGGAGTGTGGTCCCCGCAGCTTCACGGACTCCCACGTCCGCTGCCGGTCGAGCCCCTGCGAGGGCAAATGGCCGCCACCGCGTGGCCCGACGGCAGCGCGCCGGCGATTCTCCATCACGAGCACGGCTACGTCCTCGCCCGCGCCGGAGACGCGTTGATCGGCAGCACCCTGGAGCGCGCGGGATACGACGCGCGCGTCACCAACGAGGGGCTCGCCCAAATATTCCGCGGTGCGGTCCGCCTGCTTCCGTCCCTGCTCACCCAACCGGTGAAGCGGATGTGGGCCGGTCTCCGTCCCGCCACCCCGGACGGACGCCCGATTGTGGGGCCGGATCCCGAGGTGGAGCGCCTGTGGTACGCCACCGGACACGGCCGCAACGGCATCCTGCTCGCAGCGTTGACGGCGGAGATCGTCGCTGACCTGCTGACCACGGGCAAGACGGACGTGGACATCGCTCCGGTCCGGGTGGATAGATTCAATGAGACGGTGAGCGGTGACCGGTGAGCGGTATGTGGTACCGCTCACGGCTCACCGCTCACAAACCCTCATGTACCGCACCTGCGCCTTCTGCAACGGCACGCTCGACGGCGACGGCGGTCCTTCGGGACTCGGCGTCGGACGGCGCCTCGCGTTCGACGAGTGGAAGGGCCGCCTCTGGGTGATCTGCCCACGCTGCTCGCGCTGGAACCTCGCCCCGCTGGAAGAGCGGCTGGAGAAGGTCGAGGCGCTGGCCCGGGCCGCGGCCGCGGGCCGGGTCGCCGCCGCGACGGAGCAGGTCGCGCTGATCCGGTGGCAGGCGTACGACCTCGTGCGCGTCGGGAAGCCGCGACGACTCGAGTTCGCCACCTGGCGCTACGGCGAGCGGCTGAAGGCCCGCCGCCGCGAGCAGCTCAAGTTCGTCGTGCCGGTCACGGTCGCCGCCGTCGGGCTGGCCGTGGCGGTGAACGTGACCGCCGGCGGCTCCCTGGGCGTGTTCGTGTGGAACATACCGAACGTGGCGCGGGGGCTGTACACGAGAATGGTGGGCCGGCGGCGCGTGACGCTCGGCGAGCCGCCGATCTGCGAGCGCTGCGGCGCCGTGCTCGAGCTCCGAGCCAGGCACGTCCCGTACGCGCGCGTGGTGGGTCAGGCTCAAGGGGAGGGCGACTTGGCGCTCCTGTTGAGCTGCCCCGCGTGCCGAAGCGAAGGCGCCATGCTCGTGGGCCGCGACGCGCAGGTCGCCTTGCGGCAGGGCCTCACGTACATGGCCATCGCCCGCGCCGGCCGGCAGCGCGTCGAAGACGCGGCGCGCCTGGTTGAAGGCTCCGGCGGGCCCGATCAGCTGATTCGCGACGTCGCGCGCCGCGAGCTCACGCTGCGGAGCCTCGCACCCGAGCGGCGGCTCGCCCTGGAAATGGCCGTCGACGAGCGGCTCGAGGTAGAAGAGCTGGAGCGGCAGTGGAGGGACGCCGAGGAAATCGCCGACATCGCGGATGGGCTGCTCTCCACGACGGCGGAATTGGAAGATGAGCTGCGCCGGCTGAAGCAACGCGGGCACCTCGGAGGCGATCAACCATCTAGTTGAAATTTGGTCTTTTGCCACCCCCTGGTGTCCGCTATCTTCTCAATCCTCAATGGCTACGTCGCTCATCCAGCTTGCCACCCGCAAACCCGCCTGGCTGAAGGTGCCTGCCCCCGGGGGGCCGAACTATCTGGAGCTGAAGCAGCTGATGCGGGACCTCAAGCTGCACACGGTGTGCGAAGAGGCCCACTGCCCGAACATCGGGGAGTGCTGGGAGCACCGCGCCGCGACGTTCATGATCCTGGGAGACACGTGCACGCGGAACTGCGCCTACTGCGCGGTCGCTCACGGCACGCCGGCGGCGCTCGATCTGCAGGAGCCGGCCCGCCTCGCCGCCGCGGTCGAGCAGATGGGGCTCCGGCACGTCGTGATCACCAGCGTGGACCGCGATGACCTGCCCAATGGCGGCGCCGAGCTGTTCGCGGCCGCCGTCGTCGAAATCCGCCGGCGCACGCCGGAGACGTCGGTGGAGCTGCTGATTCCCGACTTCAAGGGAAGCGAGCAGGCGCTGCGCCTCGTCGTAGAAGCCCAGCCGGACATTCTCAACCACAACCTCGAGACCATCGAGCGCCTGTACCGCCTGGCCCGACCGGGCGGCCGGTACCCGCGGGCACTCGAGCTGTTGCGGCGCGCCAAAGTGATGGATGGCACCTTGCTTACCAAGTCCGGGATCATCTGCGGGCTGGGAGAAGAGTGGGACGAGCTGCTGGTCGCCATGCGTGACCTCAGGGCCCAGGGCGTGGACATCCTGACGCTCGGTCAGTATCTGCGCCCCTCGAGCCGGCACTTGCCGATCGCGCGCTACTACACGCCCGACGAATTCGCGGAGCTGCGGCGTCGCGGTCTGGAGATGGGCTACCGCCACGTCGAATCAGGACCGCTCGTGCGGTCCAGCTATCACGCGTGGGAACAAGTCGAGCGGGCAATCGCAGCCGTCTAACCGCTCCCCTCCTCCTCCCGTTATGGCCACCGCCACCGCCCAGACCGCCAACCGCACCGCCCAGTCCGAGCTGGAGCGGCGGATGCTGCGCCAAATGCTGCTGATCCGTCGCTTCGAAGAGAAGGCCGCCGAGGCGTACGCGCTCGGAAAAATCGGCGGGTTCTGTCACCTCTACATCGGCCAGGAAGCCGTGGGGGTAGGGTCGATCGCCGCTTTGCGCGACGACGACTACGTGATCTCGTCGTATCGCGAGCACGGTCAGGCGCTCGCGCGGGGAATGTCTCCTAATGCCGTAATGGCCGAGCTCTTCGGCAAGGCCACTGGCTGCTCCAAGGGCAAGGGCGGCTCGATGCATTTGTTCGACGTCGAGCGGCGATTCCTCGGCGGCCACGGGATCGTCGGCGGCCACATCCCGCTCGCCGCGGGGATTGGATTCGCGATCCGCTACAAGGGCGGCGATCAGCTGTGCCTCTGCTATTTCGGTGAGGCGGCGGTCAACATCGGCGCGTTTCACGAAGCGCTCAACATGGCTTCGGTCTACAAGCTCCCCGTCATTTTCTGCTGCGAGAACAACCGCTACGGGATGGGGACGGCGTTCGAGCGGGTGGCGGCCGTCACCGATGTGGTGGAGCACGCGTGCAGCTACGACATGGCGGCCGAGCTGGTGGACGGCATGGACGCGCTCGCCGTCTACGAGGCGACCCGGCGCGCCGCGGAGCGAGCGCGCAAGGGCGGACACCCCACGCTGTTGGAAGTGCGGACGTATCGCTACATGGGGCATTCGATGTCCGATCCGCTGCACGGCGTGTATCGTACGAAAGAAGAGGTCGAGGAGCAGCGCAAGCGCGACCCCATCTTGCATCTTTCGATCAAGCTCAAAGACGACGGCGTGCTCGACCAGGCAGGGCTCGATGCGCTCGACGCCGAAGTCCGCGCCGAGGTAGAGCAAGCGGTGCGGTTCGCCGATCAGAGCCCGGACCCGGACCCGTCCGAATTGACCAGCCACGTGCTGGCGGACTGATGGCGACCCTGACCTATCGTGACGCGCTGAACCAGGCGCTGCGTGAGGAGATGCAGCGTGATCCGAATGTGTTCCTCATGGGCGAGGAGGTTGGCGTCTACCAGGGGGCCTACAAGGTGAGCCGCGGCCTGCTCGAAGAGTTCGGGTCGATGCGCGTCGTGGATACGCCCATCGCCGAGCTGGGGTTCGCCGGCATCGGCGTGGGAGCCGCCATGGCGGGCCTGCGGCCGGTGATCGAGTTCATGACGTGGAACTTCGCCGTGCTCGCGCTCGATCAGATCGTGAACTCGGCCGCTAAGATCCTGTACGAGTCGGGCGGCCAGGTGCCGATCCCGATCGTATTTCGGGGCCCGAATGGCGCGGCCTTGCAGCTCGCGGCGCAGCACTCCCAGGCGTGGGAGTCTTGGCTGTCGCACATTCCCGGTCTCAAGGTGGTGGCGCCCGCCACCCCCGCCGATGCGAAAGGACTGCTCAAGTCCGCGATCAGGGACAACAACCCGGTAATCGTGCTCGAAGGCGAAATGCTCTACAACCTGAAGGGCGAGGTGCCGGAGGGAGAGCATCTCGTCCCGATCGGGCAGGCCGACCTGAAACGGCCGGGCCGGGACGTGACGCTCGTGTGCTACTCCAAGACGGTGGCCGTGGCCCTCAAGGCCGCCGAGCAGCTGGCCGAGCGTGAAGGCGTCTCGGCGGAGGTGCTCGACCTGCGCTCGTTGCGCCCGCTCGACGAGGCGGCGATCCTCGCGTCGGTCGCGCGCACCAATCGCGCGGTGGTAGTCGAGGAGGGATGGCCGCATGTCGGGCTCGGGGCGCAGGTCGTGGACGTGATCCAGCGGGAAGCGTTCGACCAACTGGACGCCCCCGTGCTACGCGTCGCTCAGGCCGACGTCCCCATGCCGTACAACAAGCAGCTCGAGCGGCTGGCGAAGCCCAGTCCTGAACGGGTCGTCGCCGCCGTGCGGCGCGTGCTGTACCTCGACTGACCGTGCCGACCAGCGTCTATATGGAAGCGCTCTCGCCCACCATGGAAGAGGGGCGCGTGGTGAAGTGGCACAAGCGGGACGGCGACGCGGTGAAGACCGGCGACACGCTCGCCGAGGTCGAGACGGACAAGGCCGTGATGGATCTGGTGGCGCGGGCCGACGGCGTGCTGCGGCAGGTGGCGGCGGCCGAGGGACAGACCGTGCCGGTTGGGACGGTGGTGGCCGTCATCGCGGCCCCGGGCGAAGCGGTCGGCGAGGCTGCACCTGCCGGTGCGCCGCCGAAAGCCTCGGGAAGCGGGATGCGAGATACGGGAAGGGGGATGCCCGATGCGGGAAGCGAGATGCGGGATGCGCCGTCAGTGGCGGTGGCTGTCGCTCCCGCCGACGCAACTCGGGTGAAGGCGTCCCCCCTCGCCAAGCGCATGGCACGCGAGGCCGGGGTCGATCTCAAGCTGGTGACCGGATCCGGCCCGGGCGGCCGCGTGGTCAAGAGAGACCTGCAGCGAGCGCCCGCGGCGGTCACGGTTCCCGCGCCGGCCGCCTCCGTAGGCTCGCCTCCCCCATCTCGCATCGCGCATCCCGCAGCCACGGGCGCCGCCTACGATGACGTCCTCCTCACGCAGATCCGTAAGACGATCGCGAAGCGGTTGGTCACGTCGCTCGGTCCCATCCCGCATTTCTTCCTCACCACCGAAGTCGACATGGAGCGCGCGGCGGAGGCGCGGGAGGCGCTCAACAAGCAGCTGGGCGACCAGGGGAAGGTTTCGTTCAACGATGTGATCATCAAGGCGACGGCACTCGCCCTCGTAAAGCATCGCGCGTGCAACGCCTGGTTTCAGGAGGACCACATCCGCTACTGGAACGAGGTCCACATCGGCATGGCGGTGGCGGTGGAGGATGGACTCATCACGCCGGTGATCCGCAACGCGGATCGCAAGTCGTTGGTGGAGATCGGGCGGGAGGCAAAGGAGCTCGCCGACCGGGCGCGCAGCCGTCGACTGCAGCCCAACGAGTACACGGGTGCGACCTTCTCCGTGTCGAACCTCGGGATGTTCGACATCGACGAGTTCACGGCGGTGATCAATCCACCGGAATCCGGGATCATCGCCGTGGGCTCGATCGTGCAGAAGCCAGTGGTCACGGACGGCCAGCTCGCGGCCCGGCGCCGCCTCCGGCTCACCATGAGCTGTGACCACCGGGTGATCGACGGGGCGACGGGGGCGGCATTCTTGAAGACCCTGAAGCAGATGCTCGAGAATCCACTGGCGATGCTACTGTAAACGCGGAAGGGGGAGGTCTGGCCAACCAATTTGACGTCATCATCCTCGGCGGCGGCCCCGCCGGCTACGTCGCCGCCGTTCGCTCCGCCCAGCTCGGCATGAGCACCGCCGTGATCGAGAAGGACAAGCTCGGCGGCGTGTGCGTCAACATCGGCTGCATTCCCACCAAAGCGCTACTCCACTCGGCGTACATCGCGTCGCTGCTCAAGGAGGCGAAGGAGTTCGGGGTCGAGCCGGGCGCCGTCAAGACCGACTACGGCGTGGCGATGCAGCGCTCGCGCCGCGTGAGCGACCAGAACTCGAAGGGCGTCGAGTTCCTGATGAAGAAGAACAAGGTGACGGTCGTCAAAGGCAGCGGCGTGCTCCAGCCTGGGCGCAAGGTGAAGGTGGGCGGCGACGTATATGAGGCAAAGAAGGCCGTGCTCATCGCGACCGGATCACGCGTAAAGGGCCTGCCGCAAATCGGCCTCGACATCAACAAGACCACGGTGATCTCCTCTGACGAAGCGCTGTTCCTCGAGCGGGCGCCGGCCTCGATGGCGATCATCGGCGCGGGTGCCGTGGGGATGGAGTTCGCCAACATCTTTCACGCCTTCGGCACCAAGATCACGCTGATCGAGGCGCTTCCACGGATCTTGCCGCTCGAGGACGCCGAGGCATCCGACACGCTCGCCAAGAGCTACCGCAAGCGGGGCATCGAGGTGATCGCGGGCGCCAAGGTCAAGAAAGGCACCCCCGGGAAGGACAAGGTCACGCTCGAAGTGGAAGCGAACGGCGCGACGCAAAAGATCGAGGTCGCCGTCGTGCTGATGGCCGCGGGCCGCGCCGTGAATACGGAGAACATCGGCCTGGCGGAGTGCGGGGTGCAGCTGACCGACCGCGGCTTCATCAAGGTGGATCAGAACCTGCAAACCACGGCCCCGGGGTACTACGCCATCGGCGACGCAGCGGGCCCCCCCATGCTCGCGCACAAGGGGTTCCGCGAAGGTGTCTACGTCACCGAGCGCATCGCGGGCCAGAAGTCCCACCCCATCAAGTACGACAACGTGCCAAGCGTGACGTATTGTCACCCCGAGGTGGCGAGCATCGGGCTCACCGAAGATCAGTGCAAGGAGCGTAAGCTCGACTACGTCGCGGGCCGGTTCCCGTTCTCCGCCAACGGCCGGGCGCGCGGGACGGGCGAGACCGAGGGGTTCGTGAAGATCCTGCGCGACAAGAAGTACGGGGAGATCCTTGGCGCCCACATCGTGGGCACGCCCGCCTCCGAGCTGATCCACGAGCTGGCGGTGGCGCGCGAGAACGAATACACCGTGGAGGAAGTCGAACTGGCGATCCACGCGCACCCCACGATGTCGGAAGCGGTGGCGGAGGCGGCGCTCGATTCGCTCGGGCGCGTGTTGCACATGTGAAAGACCCGCTCGCGATCGGCCTGGGTGCGCTCACGTGTGGAGCGGGGTTCGGCGGCGGCACGATCGTCGCAGGGCTCGTCATCGTCAGGTCCCTGGAGCGTCAGGCCAGTGCCGCTGCGTACGAGGAAGTCGCGGGTGATCCGGTGCTGGTGGCCACACTCGCCGGCCTGGCAGTTGCCGCGGCGTTCGGGTGGCGACGGACCAGCGCCCTCGAAAATCTGTGGCAACGCGGGGTCATCACGGTGATGTCCGCGGTCGGCGCGCTGCTGGGGGGCTTCATCGCATGGCCCGTGGACCGCTTGCTGCATATCCCCGGGCTCGTGGCATGGTCCGCGACCAGCTTCATCATCGGCGGCGCGGGCAGCTCGTGGGCCCTAAGGGGCAGTCGCGATGACGCGATACGAGAATAGCCCGCTGGTGGAGCATACCCTACAAGTGATCGAGGCCGGGCGCGTTCCGTACACGGAGGCGCTCGAGTGGCAGCGCGCGCTCGCGCACGCCCGCATAGATGGGCGGCTGGTGCACGACGTGCTGCTCCTCGTCGAGCATCCTCCCGTCGTGACCCTGGGACGAAACGCCCACGCTGGCCACCTGCTGCGCCGCGACGGGGTGGACGTCTTCGAGATCGAGCGCGGTGGGGACATCACCTACCACGGCCCGGGCCAGCTGGTGGGTTACCCGATTCTCGATCTGACGCGTCACAAGCAGGACCTCCACTGGTACCTGCGGACGCTGGAGCGGGCGCAGATCGATGCCCTGGCCGAGCTCGGCATCCCGGCCGAGCGTCGTCCCGGCTACACCGGCGTCTGGACGCGTGGCCGCAAGATCGCGAGCATCGGCGTCCACGTGAAGCAATGGGTCACGTGGCACGGGTTCGCGCTGAACGTCACCACCGATCTGTCGCAATTCGAGCGGATCGTGCCCTGCGGCATTCCCGGCGTGGAGATGACGTCGGTCGCGAGGGAACGGGGCGGAGCGCTCGGGGAGCTGTGGAAGCAGACCGTGGCCGCGGTCATTCGAGGCTTCGGAGACGCATTCGACGTCACGACAACGACGTCACGGGAAGACGTCGCGAGAATACGTCCAGCCTCGCCGTTCGCGACGCGCTGAGGCGTACGGTTCTCCGAGACGCCTTTCCGTGACGAACCCCCGCGACGCATCTCAGACTAGCGTCCCGCCCGGTCAGGTAGTAACGCAGAAGTGGCCCGTCCTCCATTACGGCGACGTGCCACGTGTCGACACCAGCGCCTGGACGTTTCAGGTGTCCGGGCTCGTAGACCGCCCGTTCAGCCTGTCGTACGACGAACTGCTCGCCCTCCCCCGAAAAACGGTGCAGTGCGACATGCACTGCGTCACACGCTGGAGCCGGCTCGACAACACCTTCGCGGGCGTCTCAGTGTCTCTGCTCCTCGAGCGGGCTGGAGTGAAACCGGAGGGCACGCATTGCCTTGTGTCGGCCGAGCAGGGGTTCACTACCAACCTGCCGCTGGCGGACCTCGACCGACCGGACAATCTCATCGCCCTGACGTGGAGCGGCGAGTCGCTGACGCCGGAGCACGGCTGGCCGGCCCGGTTGCTGGTGCCGCATCTGTACTTGTGGAAGAGCGCGAAGTGGGTGCGGGGGCTGATGATCCTCGATGCCGACGTGCCCGGTTTCTGGGAGCAGAACGGCTACCACATGCGCGGCGATCCCTGGAAGGAAGAGCGCTACGGGGGCCGGCCGATCACGCAGCACGAGATCAACCGGCTGCGTAACCTGAGCAAGACGCGCTAGGGGAATCGGTGCGCCCTCGCGTGTAAAGCGCCCGAGCGTCCCATCCCAGCACCACGTTATTTGGGTAGAGATTCCCCTAGAGGAGGAGCTCGGCTACTTCACGGGCCGCCGCTTCCTGGCGGCGACCCTCTTCCCCCAGGTCCCGCGTGAGCTCGCTGAGCGTCTCGGTTCCCCCCGCGCGGACCGCTCCTGCCTGCCAATCACTCAACGCCGCGCTCGCCTCGAGCAGCCGCTGCGTCAGGAGGTCGCGGCCGCGCTCGCAACGGCTGAGCGCGTCCAGCCACCCGGGCGGCGCGTCCGCCAGACGATCGCGGCGCGCATCGAACGCGCCGAGATGCTGCTCGAGCGCGGCGAGATCACGTGCCGCGTCGCACGCGGCGATCACCAGCTCGTCGAACCGCTCCGCTCCCCCCGCTCCCACGGTGACGGTCGTCGCCCGCCGCAGCAGGTCGGTCAACAGTCCCCGGGCAGCGCCCGCCGGCAATGCGGCGAGGGTCCGGGCGGCCGCCCGCTCTGCCTCCGGCGGTAGGGCGGGTCGCGCACCGACCGCGGGGTTCCAGATCGGTGTCCGCCGCAGGGCCGCGGCCGCGGTCACCAGCACTGCAGCGAGCGCGGGACTGGTGAGTAGCAACACCGGTGTGGCGGCGGCGAGACCGGCAACGGCACCGGCCGCCGCCACCACGCCCGCCAACGCCAGAATCGGCGGCGGCACGCTGGCCTGCCACGGCGAGGTGTGCGACTCGGTGCGTGCGGGAAGGCCCTGCGCCTCGAGCAGCTCCACCACGCGAGCGCCTGCTTCCGCCGGGATGCGCAGCAGTGGGCGCTCGCCGGCGGCGGCGGCGGCCCGACCGGCCGCGGACGCGACCGTCCCGAGCCGCTCGTCGAGCGCCTCGTGCACGGCGCGGCGCGCCGGGCCCGGCGTCGTGCGTTCGAGAAACACCAGCACATCGTCGCCCCCCGCGCCCCCCGCGCCCCCCGCGCCCCCCCCAGCGCCGGCGCGTCGAGCGCAGCGGGGACAGACCCCGATGCCGAACGGCTCGGGTCCGCGACACAGGGCACAGCGCGCCTTTTCTGCAGAAGAGCCAGGAGTGACAATCGTCCCGTCGTCCCCGCGCTCGAGCGCGGCGGCGAGCAAAGCGATCGCGGGAAAACGGTCGTCGGGATCCAGCCTAGTGGCTCGGCCCACGACCTCGTCGAGCCAGGCAGGTACATCCGGGCGACGTCGCTTCGGGTGGTGTCCCTCGCGTCCCTCGCCCCTTGCGTCCGTCCCGCTGCGTTGCCGCCGGGGCGGGAGCTCGCCGGTGAGCGCGTAGTATAGGGTCACACCTAACGCGTACTCGTCGGCGCGCGCGTCGCCGCGACCACCGGCCAGCTGCTCCGGCGCCGCATAGTCGACCGTTCCGACCAGCCCGCCGGTCTGCGTCACCGTCTCCTGCCCCGCCAGCCGCGCCGAGCCGAAGTCCGTGAGACGCGCCCGACCGTCCGGAGCGAGCAGAATGTTCTGGGGCTTGACGTCGCGATGGAGGACGCCGTGACGGTGGGCGGCCGCGAGCGCCGCGCTGATCTCACACCCGAGGCGCGCCGCGGACTCGGGATCGAGCGGCCCTTGCCGGCGCACGCGCACCGCCAGGTCCGGACCCGGCACGTACTCCATCACAACGAAGCTCCATGGCCCGTCGTCCACCACGTCGTACACGGTCACGATGTTCGGGTGGGTCAGTTGTCGCACGGCCTGCACCTCGCGCCGCAGCCGCTCGCGCGCGAGGTGCGCCGCCGCCGGCGGGGGAACGAGCAGCTTGATCGCCACGTCGGCGCCGACGCGTCGGTCGCGCGCGCGGTAGACGATCGAGAACCCGCCCCGGCCGATCTCCTCCGCGACCTCGTAGCGATCCTGCAGGACGACGCCGGGCGCGAGATAGGTGGGCTGGGCCACCGGAATGCTGCTAGCTAACGAAGCCGCGCGAGAACCTCACGCGCGTTTCGCGTCCACCCGTCGTTCTCGTGATAGTTGACGAGGAAGGATTGGAGGTGGGTTCGGGCGAGCGCCAGCTGCCCGAGGGCGTACTCCGACATCCCGGCGTGGTAGAGGGCCATGTAATGGTTGGGCCAATACTCGAGCACCAGCTCCATGATGGGGCCTGCCGACCTATCGTCGCCGGCGTCGGCCACCGGATGCGCTACGTTGAAGACGATCCCGACCGCGCGGTATCGGTCCTGCGTGGGAAGCTCACTGATGATCCCGCGCGCCTGGTCGATTTTCCCGCCCAAGGCGTAGCACGCCGCGCTCAACCCCTGTCCCTCCAGGGTCGCCGGGGGCGGGTGCTGCCGCTGAGCCAGCTCGACTTCGACCGCGTTGCAGTACGGTTTCATCGCGGCGAACCACTCCCCTGCCGAACCGCCGAAGCCAGCGACGGCCGGGGGGGAGACGTGCGCGGGAGCGACTGACGGCGACGCGCGGTGCCGCAGCACCACCGCGCCACAGATGGCGAGATAGCCGAAGCCGACGAGATACAGAGGACGGTGCACGGGTCAATATAGGAGACGATCGTGGCGGCATGGCGTGCACGGGGTCACAAAACGGTAAGGCGTTAAGGGACAACGCGAAGCGAAGCGCGTTCTTGATCCCCCAACAGCTCGTAAAAGCGCCGGAAGACGGCGATTCCGTCCCACAGCTGCTTCAGGTCCAACTTCTCGTTGGGGGCGTGGAGCCGGTCGTCGGGCAGGCCGATCCCCGTCAGCATCACGGGACCCCCCCCCTTGCCCAACGCCGGTACCACGGGAATCGAGCCGCCGGCGCGCGCCGGCACCGTCCCCCGCCCCACGACCTCCTGGAAGGCCTGGTCCAGCAGCCGGAACGCCGGATGGGTCACTTTCACCACGGCAGGGTCCGCGCCATGAAGAAACTTGACGTTGGCGTGCACATATTTCGGCGCCCAGCGCTTCACCGCCGTCGTGAGCTGGCGCTCGACGGCCTTGAGCTTCTGGTTCGGCACGAGGCGCAGACTCACCTTGGCTGTCGCCTCAGCGGGAATTACCGTCTTCGCGCCGTCGCCCGTGAAGCCCCCCGTAATCCCGTGGATCTCAAAGGTTGGGAGGGCCCAGAGGCGCTCGAGGACGGTGTATTGTTTCAGTCCCGTGAGGGCCTTCGCCTGCACGCGGTGCTTCAGGAACTCGCTTTCCTTGAACGGCAGACGCTTCCAGGTAGCCAATTCGCTCCGCGACGGGCGCTTGACCGCGGCGTACAGACCCGGGACGTGAATCTTGCCGTCGGGGGTCTTCAAGCGGCCGAGCAGACGGCAGAGCTCCTCGTGGGCGTTCGGCGCCGCGCCGCCGAATTCGCCGGAGTGGAGGTCGGTCTTGGCGGTACGAACCGTGACTTCGGCATAGCATAATCCGCGGAGCGTCGTGTACACGGCCGGCCAGCGCGGCGCGACGTAGGCCATGTCGGCGATCAAGACGACGTCGGCGCGGGTTCGCTCGGGCTCCCGGCGCAACAGCTCGAACAGCACGCGGCTGCCGAACTCTTCCTCGCCTTCGATGAGAAACCGAAAGTTCACGCGCGGTCGCCCGCTCGCTTCGATCGCCTTGAGTAGGCAGAACACCTGACCCTTGTCGTCCGCCGCGCCGCGTGCGAACAGCTGGCCGTCGCGCACGGACGGCTCGAACGGCGGCGTGGCCCATTCATGCAGCGGATCGGGTGGCTGGACGTCGTAGTGACCGTAGAGGAGCAGTGTCGGCGCGCCCGGCACCTCGGGCCCGACTCCCCAGACCACCGGATGCGTGCCGCTCGCCAAGAACTGCACCTCGCGGCATCCGAGGCGGCGCAGCTCGCCGGCAACCCACTCCGCCGCAGCGCGGCAATCGGCGTTGTGCGATGGGTTCGTCGAAACGGACGGAATGCGTAGAAAATCGATGAGCTCGCGTAACAGGCGATCGGTGTCCATGGGCGCGACAAATGTAGGATCCGAACACCGTCGAGGAAAGACATTGGGGAGATGCGTCGAAACAATACGTGGAGGAGATGCGTTGACGTGATGCAGTCCCTCCACGTCCTCCCAGAACGTTTTCCGTCCACGTCGTCTCGACGTCTAGCAGTTTGTTGGGTCGCCGCTATATTCGTCGGCGCATGCGGACGACCGCGTCGTACGAGTTGTTTCCGGACGCGCCCAGTGAGCGCGCGATGGCCCGTGCCCGCTACCTGGTCCGTGAAGGACGCATCGCCGACGCGGAGCGAGCGTACCGCGATCTGCTCGCCCAGCAGCCCGATCTCAAACCGGGCTGGGCCGAATGCTTCGAGCTGTTGCGCAGCCAAGGTCGGCGTGAAGACGCCCTGCATCTGGCCGAGGGGGCGCGGGCCCAATTCGGCGACGCGGCGTTCCCGCTGGCGCTCAAGGGAGCCGCGCTGATCGAGCTGGAGCGCTATCGGGAGGCACTCGCCACCCTGGAGCAAGCGCTTGACCGTGATCCCGACCTGGCGATGGTATGGCACGAGCTGGGGTACGCCGCATTTCGGCTGGGCGACCGGAATCGCGCGCTGCTCGCGCTCGATCGCGCCTTCGCGCTCGAGCCTCACACCGAAACGCTGCGCCTACGGGGGAGGATTCTGCGGGACGCCGGCCGGTACCAGGCGGCGGAGGTGGCGTATGAAGGCGCGGCCCAGGCGGCGGAGCATGCCGAGCAGCGCGCCGCGGCGGAGCGCGAGATCTTGGCGACGCGGCGGTACGCCTTCTACGCACCGCTCCGCCCCGACGAGCTCAACCCGGCCCAACGCTGGTTCGCCGAGACGGGGACCGTGGTCCTGGCCTCGGAAGATGCGACGGACGTCCCCGACGATGCGACCCTCACCGCCGCGTTCCTCGACCTGGCGCGTGATTCGGGTTGGCGGTTCGGCCAGATCGTTACGTTCGGTCCCGCCCTCCCCGTGTGGCGCACAATGGCGGACGCGCTGGGCGCGCCGCTCGTCACCCGCACCGGCTTCGACCCGGAGACCTGCCCACTGGTCGTCGCGCAGCGCCCCCAGCCCGCCGACGGGGCGTGGTCCACGATCACTGTGGCCGTCGCGGAGCACGCCACCGGTCTCGTGTTCGTCCTCGAGCACCTCTCCGAGCCAGCGGCCGTGGGCGGCGGGGGCGGGGGAGCCGACGTGATCGGTGTGCTCGCCGACGCGGGTGGGGGACGCCGGCCGCGCCACGTGAACGTCCCCCACGCGTTGGCGGAAGCGCAGCACCCGGCCGGCCGCCTCGCCGGCCGCCGCCTCACCCGCGAGTGAACTCGCGGTTCGGCATTGCCCGTAAACGGGCATGCACAGGGCCGCTTGAGCGGCAGTGCCGAGCCGCGGCTTCAGCCGCGCGAAGGAACGTTCTGTGACAATCCCCAGTCGACCCCCGCGCACCATGACGGGGAAGTCAATCGTCGACAGCCAGTTCGAGCGCGCCGCCAATCTCATCAACCTGGACGACTACATGCGCCGCATCCTGATGCGCCCGTTTCGCGAGGTCCAGGTGGAAGTCCCGGTGCGCATGGACGACGGCCGGATCGAGGTGTTCACCGGTTACCGCATCCAGCACAACGGCGCCCGGGGTCCGTGCAAGGGCGGCATCCGCTATCACCCCGACGCGGATCATGACGAGATCCTGGGCCTCGCCACCATCATGACGTGGAAGACGGCGCTCATGGACATTCCGTTCGGTGGGGCGAAGGGCGGCGTCGCGGTGGAACCCAAGCGGCTCTCCAAGCTCGAGCTGGAGCGTCTCACGCGACGGTTCACCCAGCGCATCTCCATCGTCCTGGGACCGTATCGCGACGTGCCCGCGCCCGACGTCGCAACCAACGCGCAGGTGATGGCCTGGATCCTCGACGAGTACTCCAGTCGCCACGGATACACGCCGGCCGCCGTGACCGGGAAACCGATCTCCCTCGGCGGCTCGTTGGGGCGCGAGGAGGCGACCGGTCGCGGCGTGATGTACGTAATGATGGAGTATGCGCGCGACTTCGGGATCCCACTGAAGGGAAGCCGCGTCGTGATTCAGGGGTTCGGGAACGTGGGCGGCCACCTGGCGCGGTTGCTGCACACCGAGGCGGGCGCCAAGGTGATCGCCGTGTCCGACGTCTCGGGTGGTGTGACGAACGAGAGCGGGCTCGACGTTCCCGCGCTGCTGGCGCACGCGGCCGAGCGCAGACCGGTGTCCGAATGGAGCGGCGGGTCGCGCTTATCGAACGAGCAGCTGTGGACCATCCCCTGCGACTGGCTCGTCCCGGCCGCGCTCGGCGGCGTGATCAACAAGGAGACCAACGCCCACACCATCGATTGCAAGGTCGTGGTCGAAGGCGCCAACGAGCCCACCACGCCCACGGCGGACCTCATCCTCGAGCAGCGCGGCATCCCGGTGATCCCCGACTTTCTCGCCAACGCCGGCGGCGTCACGGTGAGCTATTACGAGTGGGCGCAGAACCTCCAGCAGTATCGGTGGACTCATGAGCAGGTCAACCGCGAGCTGCACGCCACGATCACGAAGGCCTATACCGGTGTGCGGGATCTCGCCAAGCAGAAGGGCGTGACGTTCCGGACGGCGGCGTATGCGATTGCGCTACAGAGAGTCGCGGAGGCAGAACGGCTGAGAGGTAATTGAATCTCCGCCGTTCTATCCGCCGCCTCTCGAATACAACGCCTGATACGGATCCTGCCCCGGCTGCGTGAACACGCGGACTTGAATCGCGCGAATCGTCTCACGCAAGTCCGCCCGCGAGTGGACATACAGGTCTTCGAACAGGTTCAGATTCATCCGGTACAGCCGCTGGGCGATCACGACGGCATTGTTGAGGGGCGCCCGGGCGAACCAGCGCCAGTCGTAGGTCTCGAGCGCCTGCCCCACCGGCCCGCTCAGCTGGGCCCGGGCCCACCCGAACACCGTGGCGCGTGTGCGATCGAGCGCCGGCCCCACGGGTCCTTCGGCGTATGCCGAGTCGAGCCGACGGGCGAGCTCCGCGTATAGCAGGTCCAGCGTACGCTCGTCACGCCAGCGCGCCGCCGCGCGGCGGGCGTCGACAGAGTCGCGCCGCGACCGAAAGAACGCTTGTGCGCCCCGGTAGCCCACGAAGCTCGCGAAGCTTTCGTTGAACGGCGTCTGGCTCTTCAAGTACAGCGTGTTGTGCGCGAGCTCGTGGATGACCGTGGCCACGAGCTCCATCGTATCCCGCTCCATGACCGTGGAGAGGAGCGGGTCCGACAAGTATCCCAGCGTGGAAAACGCCCCGGCGGGCCTCAGGTAGGTGTCGTAGCCCGCGCCCTCCAGCTCCGCCGCGGTGCGACGCGCCTGCCCGAAATCGAAGAACCCTTTGTACGGGACGGTTCCCACGATCGGGTACTGCCAGGTGTACTCGCGCAGCCGGTCGCGGCGCGCGGCCGAGAGCACGAGCAGCAACGTATCGCGACCCACGTCCACGTAGGTGGTGTAGGTCTCGCCGACGAGCAGGCCGAGGGAGTCGGCGGCGTAGGCGCGGGCGGCGAGCACGAGCTGTAGCCGCTGCCGCACCGCCGCCGTCGTGTTGGGATCGGCAACGAGCCTTGCGATCGCCCGCCGCTTCCACAGGATACGCGCCTCCTCCACTCCTGCGCGCGCCAGGTAGCGCGCGTCCGCGCTCCCGACCAAGGTGAGCACGAGGAGCACCGGGACACCGAGCAACACCCAGGCGAGCAGCCGCCGCCCCACGCGCGCCCAGTTGGGCGGCCGCCGCTCGATCAGGGCATCCATCGCAGTCCCACGCGGTGCCGCGCGCCGAGCTGGTCGTCCGCGCGGTAGGCATAGTCCAAATGCAAGCGGCCCAGCTCCACGCTGCCACCGAAGGTGAACGGCGATGCGCTGGTCGCGACCGAGTGCCCCACATACCCCACCCGGCCCAGCACTCCGATCCCTCCCCCCTTCACGGTGCCGCCCTCAACGCCCAGGATCAGGAAGGCGCTGCCGGTCGACGGCCATTGGCCCTCGAGCGTCGTCAGCAAGCGATAGGTTCCCTGGGGGTCGACGTAGTTGAGAGTGAACCCGGCACGGGTGCGGCGCGGCAGGTGCACGCTGCCGCCCAAGTCGCCGCCGATGTTCTGCACGCTCGCGCCCAACGCCATCAAGTCGAAGATCGCGATTTCGAGCCCGGCATCCCCCGCCCAGGCATCTACTCGGGCCGCACCGAGCGTCTCGCGCACGTACTTCACCGTCGTGCCGAGGGCCACCACACCGGTGCGGAACACGAGCGCGGAGGCACCGAGGAGGTCGGCCGACGTGTACGTCTGGCCCAACGCGGCGGCTCCCGTCCCCCAGGTGAAGCGACCGCCGCGCAGGGCGAGCGCTCCCGTGGAGAGGGTCACGCCCGACGGGAACGACTCGTAGGAAGCTTCGAGGGCCAGGTGATGTACCGTAGCGAGCCCCGCCGGGTTCGCGAACACCACGCCGGCATCCCCCACGATCGCCGCGCCGGCACTCCCCATCCCCGCCGATCGGGCGGAACCGGCAACCCCCGCCAGAGCGCTCTCGGCTTGGGCGGAAAGAGAGGGTGCGAGAAGAACGTAGAGGAGAATCGTGGAGGACATGCGTGGAGGCACACCGTGAAACGCGCACGCATCCCCTCCACGCCACCCCTCCACGTCGCCCCTCAACGCCTCTCCTCGACGTCGCTCATTGAGTCCGAATCAAATTCAGCCGCGGAATTAGTGATGTCCGCAGCGCCGCGCCGGCGCCGTCCGAGAAGAGCAACGTGAACTGCGGCGCCCCCGCCGGCTGCTGCAGCAGATAGTAGCTCCCCGATCCTGCGCGCAACATGCCGCTCGCGGCGAGCGCGCTCCCGGTAAAACTGCGCGTCGCGGTGTCGAGCGGGAACAAGCCCGGGATCTTCGTGGTGCCGCAGGCAGCCTGGAGCCTGGCGAACGCGCTGCGAAACCGCCACGTCGTGTACTGCAGCTCCGGTGGCGCCGTGAAGCCCGACAAATCCGAGACGTAGTTGGTGAGCGCCCAGCGCTCGAGAATCGTCTCGAACGGCGTGCCGCCCGCCACGTTGCTCACGTTTGCCGCCCCGGTGAACCCCGTCCGGTCAAGCCGCCGTGTGACAGAGTCGGACGAGCCGAGGGTGGGCCCGAGCTGATCCACCAGGTATCGCACGAGCAGCCAATATGCGCCACGGTTCGCGAGCCCGCCGATGCCAGCCGTGTCTACGAGGAAATGTTGCTGTGGCGCGCCAAAGTACTGGCCCGCATTGTGCGCGTCACCGACCACGTAATTACAAAACGTCGCCGTGTCCGGCGGCCCCAACCTCAAGAACCTCCGCCCGCCATTCTCCTCGGCGTAATGCGACATCCCCTCGTTCAGCCACAGATCCTCCGGGTTCCCGCCCCGCAGTAGGAAGTGCTGATTGAAGCTGATCATGTGCTGGAACTCGTGCACGAACGTCACCGGCACGACCTGCGTCACTTCGCTCACCGGATGTGCGCAGCTCAGCGCCCCCGAGGGGTCAGCCACGATCGAGTAGAAGATCTCCCCGTTATTGCCGGTCGCGAACGGGGGCGTGGTGATCAGGTCCGCCCCGAAGAAGTACCCTGCTACGTATCCCGATCCCGGCGTGCTGCACTGGGCCGCGGTCACGAGCGAATTCACCTTGTTGGTCATCAGCACAATCACCTTGCCGTTCTGATCGATGTCCGACTCGCGGCCGAACGCCAGGGTGTCCGTCTCGTACAGCAGGGTGTCGAACACGCTCCGCAAATTGTTCAGGTCCGACTGTGTCAGCCCTGACGGAGGCGCCGCGTTGTCCACGAAGATCGCAATGTGCACTCCGACCTTGAGCGCGGTAGCCGTCACGTTCGAAAACGTGCTCGCGTTACGGGGGTCGCACGTCAGGACGTTGCAGACTTTGAAGGTCCCTACTGTGCCCGAATCCACCGGCGGTGTCAACGCGACCGGCGCCCGAGGGGGAGCCCGCAGCGGCGCTGGTACCTGAAGAGCCAATTGCCGTTCGGTCAGGCGCAACCGAGCGTCGAACCGCTGTGCGGTGCTCGCACCCATGCTCTGACCGGCGAGTGCCGCCATCGCGGCGGGTGGAGGTGGGGCAGCGAGCGGGTTGCCCCCGAGTTTGAACGCCCCCGAGTCATCGGGTGTGCTGGTCGCCGCTTGCGGGACGGCGAGATACTGGATCGCTGAACCTCCGGGATTCGCCGGGAATACGGCGCACCCCGCCGTCTGAGTGGGATCGATCGCTTTGTAGGCGCTGACGCCCAGGGAGACTTGGCCGCCACTCGAAGCGGTGCACGGCGCCAACGGCGGCTGCGTGCCTCCACCGCTCGAGCTACAAGCCACCGCTCCCGCCCCCGCCGCCCCTGCCAGAATTGACCACAGCTCCCGTACCAATAGGCGCTTTGGAATCACGTGACCCTCCGGACCCTCCGGTGATGCCTCCGGTGCGAGCGAGCGCCGCGCGGAGACAGATCGGCCCTGCCACCAAGTGAGCACTAACCATCGCAACGATGAGGGCCTCGAGTGAAACCCCCCACTCCGGGAAGGCACGCCGAGCTAGATGGCCGAGAGCGAGCGCCGTCCCCGCTTGTGAAATCAGGCCCAACCAGCCATCGCGCGCGAGGGCTGGCGTCACATCGGCATGGTGCCCAGCCCAGCGCAACCCGTACCGCAAGCTCACGACCCGTAGTCCGGCGAGCAACAGCATCCACGGCCACACATCCGCCAGTAGGCCGATCCGCAGCCCGGCGCCCGCCAGCACGAAGAAGGCCGCCGTCACGAGCGGCGCGGCCCGTTTCAACTCTGGACGCAGCCGATCCGTCTCCCCGGGCGCGATGTTCGCCACCGAGACACCCGCCGCAAGCCCGACGAGCACGGGCTCGAGCTGCACAAGATAGGCTGCCGCGGCAGCGACGAATGCCAGCGCGGCAACGAGCGGCCACGGGCCGCGCCGCACGACGGGCAGGTAGCGCGACAGCGCGAATCCCGAAAGGGCTCCCGCCGCGAGCGACCCCACCGCCCCGGCCATGGCGATCCCGGCCACCTTGAGGTTCAGGGCTCCCGGGCTGGTGAGGGGCTTCCCGGCAGCGAGCACCAGCGCGAGCAGGATCATGACCGCGACGTCCTGGATGATCGCGACGTCGAGCAGGGCGCGCGGCGCGGGCTCCCCCCCCGCCTCGTACTCCTCGAGCACCGCCATCGTCACTACCGGCGACGATATCGCGGCCCACGCCCCGAGCACCAGCGCCACCGCGACCCCGTCGCCGAACGAATGATGGACGGTGAGCGGGAACCAGGGACTCACCGACACCATGACGAGGGTGAGGGCGACGAACGGGAAGGTCACCGCTCCGGTCGCGAGGCGCGCGAGGGCGGCGCGACTCGGCGCGAGCGCGCCGAGCCTCACCTGCAATCCCGCGGTGAACGCGATCAGCGCTACCGCTGCGTCCTCCAGGAAACGGAGCGCTTCCAGCTCCTCGCGGCGCACCAGCCCGAGCCACGGCGGGCCAACGACGAACCCCACGAGCAGGGATCCGGTGACGCGCGGCAGGCGCGCGCGCTGCGCGACCTCGCCGGCGACGAAGGCGGCGAGCAGCAGAAAACCGAACGCGAGGGTCGCCCGGCCCTCGAGCGGGGCGCGCGCGGTCAAGCGATGCAACAGGGCCATCGTCACGCTCAGGGCGAACAGCATCGCGACCGATCGCTGCGGGCGCATGGGCCGCAAATATATCCCACGCCGCTAAGCTTTTGACAATGTGTGACGGCGCCGATACATTTTCCTAGCCGTATGGCGTTCGTTCATCTCCACACCCACAGCGAGTACTCCCTCCTCGACGGTGCCAACCGGATCCCCGATTTGCTGGAACGGGTCCGGGCGTTGGGCATGGATTCGGTCGCGATCACCGACCACGGCAACCTGCACGGCGCGTGGCAGTTCTACGCCGAGGCGCGGGCCCGTCACATCCGGCCCATCCTCGGCTTCGAGGCGTATCTCGCGTTCGGAGACCGGCGCAAGCGGGAGCGGCTCCCCGACGCCCCCGGCGCCTATTCGCATCTTGTGCTGCTCGCCAAGAACCGCACCGGTTACCGAAACCTGGTGAAGCTCTCCTCCGTCGGTTTCCTCGAGGGCTACTACCGTCGGCCGCGCATCGACCGCGAGGTGCTCGAGCAGTACCGCGAGGGGTTGGTGGGGCTCGCCGCCTGTCTCTCGGGTGAGATCGCCCTGTACCTGCGGCAGGGAAATTACGAGGCGGCCAGGGCGAGCGCGCGCTATTTCGCCGGCGTGTTCGGACCGGACGGGTTCTGGTTGGAGGTCCAGGATCATGGCCTGCCCGAGGAGAAGACCGTCAGCGCCGGGATGTTCCAGCTGGCGCGGGAGCTTGGCCTGCCGGTGGTGGCCACGAACGACGCCCACTATTTAAGGAAAGAGGACGCCGAAGCGCACGACGTGCTCCTCGCCATCGGCACCGGGAAGGATCTGGATGATCCCAACCGGTTTCGCTTCTTCGGCCAGGAGAGCTACGTCAAGTCCGAGCCCGAGATGCGCGCCCTGTTCCGGGACCAGCCGGAGGTCCTGGCGGAAAGTCAGCGCGTGGCGGAGCTGTGCGAGTTCGACTTCGAGAAACGCTATTTTCTGCCGCAATACCCCCGCCCGGCGGAGTTCGCGTCCGACCATGACCTGTTGGTCCACCTGGCGCGCGCGGGAGCGCATGTCCGTTACGGCGACCCCCTTCCCCCACCGGTCCCCGAGCGCCTCGACTACGAGCTGCAAGTCATCTCGCGCACCGGGTACGCCGGGTATTTCCTGATCGTCTACGACATCGTGAAGGCGGCCAAAGACCGCGCGATTCCGGTCGGGCCGGGGCGCGGCTCGGCCGCCGGCTCGCTCGTGGCGTACGCGCTGGGGATCACGGACGTCGACCCCCTGCGCTTCGACCTCCTGTTCGAGCGGTTCCTCAACCCCGAGCGCGTCTCGATGCCCGACATCGACCTCGATTTCTGCTTCGAGCGTCGCGGGGAGGTCATCCAGTATATCCGGGAGCGGTACGGGCGCGACTCGGTGGGACAGATCATCACGTTCGGCACGCTCAAGGCGCGCGCCGCCTTCCGCGACGTGGCCCGCACGTTGCGCGTCGAGCCCGGCGAAGTAGACCGCTACACCAAGATGATCCCGGCCGGGCCCGGTGTGGCAGTCACGCTCGCCGAGGCGCCGGAGCGGTCCCCCGAGCTGCGGCAGCTGGCGCGCCAGGACGACCGCGTCCGCAAGATTCTCGAGCTCGGCACCCGCATCGAGGGCCTCGCGCGACACGCGTCGGTGCACGCCGCCGGCGTGGTGATCGCGCCCGGGCCGCTCACCGACTACGTGCCGGTGTGCCTCGCGCCGCAAGAGGCCGACGCGATCATCACGCAGTACGACATGGTCGCGCTGGAAAAGGTCGGGATGCTGAAGATCGACGTCCTGGGCCTCCGCACCCTGACGGTAATCCACGACGCGGTCGCGATGGTCGAGGAGCGGCACGGCGTCACGCTCGATATGAATGCCCTCGACCTCGCCGATCCGGAGGTCTACCGGCTGCTCGGCTCTGGACGGACGGCGGGCGTATTCCAGTTCGAGTCACCGCTCGCCAGCGACTGCCTGCGCAGCATGAAGTGCGATCGCTTCGACGATCTAGTCGCCACCAACGCTCTGCTCCGCCCCGGCCCCCTCGACACCGGGATGCATCTCGTCTTCATCAATCGCAAGCTCGGCCGCGAGCCGGTGCGCTACTTGCACCCCGCGCTGGCAGACATCCTGCAGCCGACCTACGGCGTCATCACGTATCAGGAGCAGGTGATGCGGATCGCCAACGTGCTCGCCGGCTTCTCGCTCGCCGAAGCCGACGTGCTGCGCAAAGCGGTCGGGAAGAAGGACCGTGACCTGATCCAGCGGGAGCTGGGGCGATTCGTCGAGCGCGCGGTCGCGCTGGGACACGAGCGACGCGTGATCGAGGAGATCGCCGCTCAGATCGAAACCTTCGGCCGCTACGGGTTCGGCAAGTCGCATGCGGTCGCCTACTCGCTCTTGTCCTACCAGACCGCTTGGCTCAAGACGCACTACGCGCCCGAGTTCCTGTCGGCGCTCCTGTCGTCGGAAATCGGCAATACCGACAACGTGGTGCGGTACATCAACGAGGCGCGCGAGCTCGGCCTCGACGTGCTGCCGCCCGATGTGAACGAATCGGGCTTCAAGTTCACCGTAGTCGGCGACAACCGCATCCGCTTCGGGCTGGGGGCGGTCAAGAACGTCGGGGCCGGGGCGATCGACTCCATCCTCGCTGGCCGGCGCGCCGGCGGTCCTTACCGGTCGCTCGTGGACCTGTGCGAGCGGATCGACCTGCGGCTGTGCAACAAGCGTGTGCTGGAGGCGCTGATCGACGCGGGCGCGTGTGATGGCCTCGGCGGACACCGCGCCCAGCTCATCGCGGCCCTCGATCACGCGTTCGCCGAGGCGCAGGCTCGTCAGGCCGAGCGGGAATCGGGCCAGCACGCTCTCTTCGGTGAAGAGACCCCGAGTCCCGAACCCCGAGCCCCGAGCCCCGATGTCCCACCCTGGAGCGAGCACGATCGATTGGCCCGCGAGAAGGCCGTGCTGGGATTCTTCATCTCCGGACACCCCCTCGCGCGCTACCGCACGGAGGTGGAGCTTTTCGGGACGCGCACCACCGCCACGCTGGGCCAGTGGAGCGAGCAGAAGGTGCGCGTCGCGGCGGTCGTGACCGTGGTGAAGCGGCAGATCTCGAAGAAGACGGGAGCGGAATATGCGCGCCTCACCCTCGAAGACTTCCATGGGACCGCGGAGGCGCTGGTGTTCCCGGAGGCGTGGGCCAAGTTGAACGAGGTGATCCGGGCCGATCGCGCGCTCCTGCTTTCGGGCAGTTACAGCCCGCGGGACCGGGGCGAGGAGGTGGCGCCGTTCATCGTCGAGGCGGCGCAGCCGCTCGACGAGCTGAAGGCGAGCGGTGCGATCGGCGTGGCGCTGCGCTGGTCGCCGGGCGCCCCGCCACGCCCCGACGCCACGCGCGCCGTGGCCGCGTTGTGCGCCGCCCATCCGGGTCCTGCTCCGGTCCTGGTCGAGTGGAACGAGTCCGAAGAGAACGCGGGGGAGACGTACCCGGGGCTCCCGCCCGGGGTCAGGGGAACTCCCCGCGCCACCGCCCGGCTACGCAGCAAGTCGCTGCACGTTGATCCGGCCGACGACCTGCTCGCGGCCCTGCGCGACGTCCTTGGCGCAGACCAGGTGCGTCTCATATCCACGGAGACACATCCCTTTACGAGGGGGTGAGGCCAATGGCTACCCACACGCTGGACTTCGAGCGACCGCTGCTCGAGCTGGAGCGGCAGATCGAGGAGATGAAGCGCGTGGCGGGAGAGACCGCGGTCGACGTGGGCAAGGAGCTGGCGCCGCTCGAGAAGCGTCTCGTCGAGCTGCGCACCGAGATCTATCGGAACCTCACGCCGATGCAGCGCGTGCAGGTCGCGCGGCACCCCAAGCGGCCGTACACCCTCGACTACTTGGGCACGGTGTTCACCGACTTCGTCGAGCTGCATGGCGACCGCCTGTTCCGGGACGATCCCGCCATCGTGGGCGGGTGGGCACGACTCGATGGCATGAGCGTCATGGTCATCGGGCATCAGAAGGGCCGCGACACGAAGGACAATCTGCGGCGCAACTTCGGGATGGCGCATCCCGAGGGATACCGCAAGGCGCTCCGCCTGATGCACCTGGCGGAGCAGTTCCGCGCGCCGGTGATCACGCTGGTGGACACGCCGGGCGCGTACCCGGGGCTGGGCGCGGAGGAGCGAGGGCAGGCCGAGGCGATCGCACGCAACCTGGTGGAGATGGCGACGCTGCGCACGCCGATCCTAACAGCGGTGATCGGCGAAGGCGGCTCGGGGGGCGCGCTCGCCGTGGGGCTCGCCGACCGCGTCCTGATGTTCGAGAACTCCGTGTACTCGGTGATCTCCCCTGAGGGGTGCGCCGCCATTCTGTGGAAGGACGCAAGCCAGCGCGAGCGGGCCGCCGAAGCGCTCAAGATCACGGCGCAGGACCTGCTCGAGCTGGAGGTCATCGACGAGATCATCGCCGAGCCACCGGGCGGCGCCCATGCCGACCCCGAGGCCGCGGCCGCGGCGCTGGGCGACGCGCTGCGCCGCCACGTGCGCCAGCTGCGCAAGCTCAGGATCGAGAAGCTCCTCAAACGCCGCGAAGAGAAGTACCTTTCCATCGGTGCGCTGACCGAGAAGTGAGTTGACCGACGTCGTCGAGGTGCGGTTCAAAGGGAACCGCAGGGAATATTTCAGCTGGTCCTCCCCCCCCGATGCCGCCCCCCTCGCCCTGCACGATCCGGTGATCGTCGAGGTCGAGCGGGGGCAGGACCTCGGCCGCGTGTCGGCGCTTGGTCCGGTCGCCGCGAAGAAGTGCGGGGCCGGGTGTAACGGATGCGCGCTCGCCGAGGCCGGCCCCCAGTCCCCAACCCCAAGTCCCCAGTTCCGCGTACTGCGCCGCGCCACGGCCGAGGACACCGCGGTCGCCGAGCGGCTGCACGGCGAGGAAGCCGAGGTCCGGCATCGCGTAATGGAGCGCATCCGCCACCACACCCTCCCGATGAAGGCGTCCGACGCCGAGTGGCAGTGGGACCGCAAAAAGCTCACCGTGTACTTCACCGCCGAGCAGCGAGTGGACTTCCGCGCGCTGGTGCGCGATCTGGCGAGCGCCTTTCACACGCGCATCGAGCTGCGTCAGATCGGGGCGCGCGACGAGGCGAAGCGACTCGACGGCGTCGGCCGCTGCGGCCGCCAGTTCTGCTGCTCGAGCTGGCTGCCGGAGCTGCGGCCCGTGAGCCTCTCACTCGCCAAGGACCAGCACCTCTCGCTCAACCCGTCGCAGATCTCGGGAGGCTGCGGGCGGCTGCTGTGCTGCCTCCGCTACGAGCACGACTTCTACGTGCAGACCCGGAAGCGATTCCCCAAGGAAGGACGAGTGCTGCGCACCACGCTGGGCGCCGAGCGTGTGCTGGCCGTCGACATCTTCCGCGACACCGTGACGCTGCGAGCGGACAGCGGCGATACCCGCGTGCTCTCGCTCGAGAAACTCAAGGCCGAGGTCGCGGATGCCTAAGTTCTACATCACCACCGCCATCGACTACTCGAACGGCGAGCCGCACCTGGGGCACGCGCTCGAGAAGATCGGAGCCGATTGCATCGCACGCTATCACCGCCTGCGCGGGGACGACGTGCACTTCCTGATGGGCATGGACGAGCACAGCCAGTCGGTGATCCAGGCGGCCGCGCGCGCCGGCGTGAGCCCGCAGCAGTGGGTGGACCGCATGGCCGACACGTTCGCGGAATACTGGCGCCGCCTGCAGTGCAGCCACGACGACTGGATCCGTACCACCGAGCCACGCCACGCCGCCGCGGTCACGGCGCTGCTCGAGCGCATTCAGGAGCACCGGCCCGACGATCTGTACGAAGCGGAGTACGAAGGTTTGTACTGCACCGGCTGCGAGGAATTCAAGACCGGGGCGCAGATCGTCGACGGTCATTGCATCGAGCACCCCACCCTGGAGCTCATCCCGACCAGGGAGCGCAATCACTTCTTTCGGTTGAGCGCCTACCGTGATCGCGTGCTCGAGCGCATCCGGTCCGGCGCGCTCGTGGTCGAGCCCGAGATCCGCCGCAACGAGGTCGTGCGCCTGCTCGAGGACGGGCTGCAGGACATCTCGATCTCGCGGCAACGTCAACCGTGGGGCATTCCGTTCCCCGGCGATTCGCAGCAGACCGTGTACGTCTGGTTCGACGCACTCATCAACTACCTGTCCGCAACGGGGTTCCCGAGCACCGGGTTCGATCGACTGTGGCCCGCCGATCTCCATGTGATCGGGAAGGGCATCACACGCTTCCATTGCGTGATCTGGCCGGCCATGCTGCTCGCCGCGGAGCTCCCGCTGCCGCGCGCGGTGTGGGCGCACGGGTACGTGCAGTGGTCCGGCGCCAAGATGAGCAAGACCGCGGGCACCGCGGTGCGGCTGAGCGAGGCGATCGATTACAACGGCGCCGACGCCCTGCGCTATTTCTTGCTCCGAGAAGTCGGCTTCGAGGGCGACGGCGACTTCACGTGGGAGCGGCTGGACGCACGCTACACCGCCGATCTCGCCGACACCCTCGGCAACCTGGTGAAGCGTTCGCTCGACATGATCCATCGGTATCGCGGAGGGACGGTGCCGAAGGTCGCAGTCGGGCGCGGGGGGGGCGCGCTCGACGCAGCCGCACGTGAGACCGTGTCGGCGTATCAGCGCGCGATGGACGGAAATCGACTCGACGAAGCGGCGGCGCGCTGGATCGAGCTCGCCACCCGCGCGAACGGTCACATCCAGGAGACCGCGCCATGGGAGCTCGCCAAGGCCCGGAAGGACGCCGAGCTCGATCAGGTGCTGTTCGGACTCGCGGCCACGGTGGCGCGACTCGCGGTGCTCGGCCAGCCGTTCGTCCCAACGACGGCCGCGGCCATCTGGGCGCTGTTCCCCGACGCTCCGTCGCTCCAGACGATACGGCTGGAGCGGCTCCAGGAGCTCACGGTCTCGGGGCAGCGCATCGCCAAGCCTCCCATTCTGTTCCCGAAGCGCAAAGCGGCGTAAGCCAGCGTCCGCTTGATGCCCCAAGGAGTGTGACGGGGCTCACGTCGGGGCTTGTTGACGCTTTCCGAGCCAAGCCGTAGTTTAGACCTCCACTCGGGGACCGGACCCCACGCCCTGTCCGGGTTCTCCCAATGGCAGTCGTTGCAGGACCGGCACGCCATCGCGCCGGGCCGAACCGATTTAACGAGAGGTCGTAGTAGCGAGATGCCCACGAAGGCGGCAGAGCGACGCTGGACCGTCATGGTGGTACCTCACGGCTCGGGCACATCCCGGGCGTTGGAGGTATCGCAGACGTTCGTGAAGGCGCTGGTCGGCATCGGCAGCGTCGTAGCGTTGACCTTCCTGGTGCTGGGCGTGGCCGCCATCTCCCGCGGCGTGAACATCACACACAACCGCGCGCTCGAAAACGAAAACCGCATTCTCGCCGACGAGATTCAGCGCATGCGCGACCGGATGGTGGGCTTGCGCGACACGCTCAACCGGTTCGGCGAGCGCGAGGAGGAGTTGCGGTTGCTGGCGGGGCTCACGCCCACCGACACGAGCGTGCAGCGGGCGGGGATCGGCGGGCCCGCGGGGGCCTGGTCCGAGCGCGACAGCCTCAAGGCGCTGGGTCAGGACGGTCAGGAGGCGCTCGCCGCACGGCTCGACGTCGATGCGCTGGCGCGCCGCGCCAACATCCTGGTTCGCTCGTTGAACGAGGCGTACGACTCGCTGTCGCGGCAGCGCGAGCGGCTGGCCGCGACGCCGTCGATCATGCCGACCAAGGGGTGGCTCACGAGCGCGTTCATGCGCGAGCGTGTGCACCCGATTCTCCACCTGGCACGGCCGCACGAAGGAATCGACGTGAGCGCGCCGATGGGAGCCGCGATCGAGGCGCCCGCAGCCGGCATCGTCACCGACGTCAAGTGGGAAGAGGGGTACGGCAATATGATCACGTTGGACCACGGCTTCGGGCTGATGACGCGGTTCGCGCACTGCTCGAAGATCATCGCGGTCCGGGGGCAGCGGGTGAAGCGCGGGCAGACGATCGCGTACGTCGGCTCGACCGGGTTGTCCACCGGTCCGCACCTCCACTATGAGGTGTGGGTGAACCACAAACCGGTGGATCCGTTGAAATACGTCATGCCTGATGCGATCGTGGACTGATCGCCGGTCGACCCACGGCGGCGACAGTGGCAAGGGGGGCGCAGCGTGACGCGCCCCCTAAGTGTTTCGTGCGCCAGCACCGCCATGGCGTGGCTCGCGCTTGGGGTCACTCAAGGGTGCGCGACCGCGCGGTCGGGGGCGGAGCGGGCGAGCCCCCAGCCACCGGCGAACGTCGTCTTCGGCGACGCCATCGCCGCTTCTGGAGCTAAGACGGCGTGGGACGCCATCCGGCTCACGGTTCGGCACGTCGAGATGATCGAGGCAGGGGGACAGCCGTCACGGATTCGGCGTCGCGGGCACGCGAGCCTTGACCTGAACGACGACGTGGTGGTGATCCTCGACGACGTGCGCCTCACCGATCTCCGGTCCCTACAGTCGATCCCAGCCGAGGACGTTCTCATTATCGAGTATCTCGACCCACGCGACGCCACGAGCTACGGCGGCGCGAGCTCCCCTTCAGGCGTGATCGCGATTACCACCAAGAAGGGGCCGTAGGCGTGGAACGAAGGGGGATGAGAAACCAGCTCTCATCCCCCTTTCACTCTCAACCCGCCTTAGCGGGGACCACGCCTAGTACTTATCCGGCGGCCGGCGGTCCACCAGTACGACGGCACTCGGCGTCGTAAACGCCTGGGGGGCCTGACTCCCAGCAACGGACCGCGGCACAATGACCGCCGTCATCACCGAGCCGACGATCCGCGCGCCGGGAATAGGGTTGGTGTGAGAAATGGTATCGGCAACCGCCCCTGTTGGTAAGAGCACGTTCGCGAGGATCGGCGTCGTGGTCCCGGTCGCCGTCACGATCACCCGCATTGCTTGCGCTCCGGTGTCGGCTGCCTGGGGCGTATAGGCGCTCACTCCGGCATACGCGACGTTCGTTGCGAACGGCGTGCCGAGCGCGGTCGTGTCCTGCGGCCGCCGGATCAGAAAGACATCGAGGTTCCCCAAACCGGCGCCCGCGTGGATCACGCGGATTCCGACGTTGCCGGCCCCGGGGTCGGGGGCCTTACCGGTGAACAGCTGCACCTGACGCGCTGGAACCGAGCCTGTGCGCGCGAATCCCATGTGAATGAAGGTGATGCTGTCGGAGGCGGCGAAGGCGATCGTGGTATCGAGGAGAATCTGCTGTGCGATGACCGGATCGGTACTGTGGTTGAAGATACGGATATGACGGGACCCCGCCTGGATCCCCTGATAGAACACGTTGGCGGCGCGGAAGCTCGCCTGGTACAGTCCCGCGTTGGACACGATGTCGATCACTCGCATGTCTTCCGACATCGTGTCGGGCACCGCCTCCACCCAGTGGATCGCGGCGTTGGGGGGAATGGGCTCGGTGAACGTCGCGTCGTGGCTACACGCAGCCACCAGCACGAGCACGGACAGCGCAAGGATCGAATACCGAAATAGGATCATAGGTCTCTCGCTATCAAGAAGTAGGGTTGATGCCTTCACTGCTGACTCCCCCCACCGCCCCCCGACGATTCCGCCCCACCACCGATTCCGAGCAGATGCCGCGTCGCAACGAACGTTGCGACCCCGGCTGTGAGAGCTCCGACGAGCAAGTAGGTGCGGGGCTTGGAGAAGCGTCGCTCATACGCGTTGCCCACCCACGCCCGCCGCACGGAGTAGCTCTCACCGCTCCAGCGGCTCTCGCGTCCGCGGATGTCGGTCACTCCCGTGACACGCAACGTGTAGTCGCTGTCCGTGGACCTCACGAGCGCACCTTCGATCCGCGCGACGCCGGGCCCCATGTCGCTCCCTGCCCCCACGCGGCCGACGTCCGAGAGAACGAGGGCGACTCGGGTTTCTGGCATGGGCTCGAGTGTTGGGAGCGGGGCATAGGCGTAACACCCGGCCACCACTCCCAACAGCGGTGCGGCGCCCCACATCCGGCGGGGACGCTTCATGGCTAATACACGCCGCCCGCAAACAGCCCGTAGGTGCCGGGCCCGGCGGCGTCGCGCCCGCCCGCCCCACCCACGCCGTAGAACGCTTCCAGGCGGCTGTCCATCTCCTGATACGGGACCGCCCAGTTCAAGGCGGTGTACTGCGGGAGATCGCCCCACCCGCGCCCCGCAAAGAACCACATCCCGTAGCCCGCGTATGCGGTTTCCATGCGGTACTCCCACTTCAGGGCGTCCCAAATCCTCCCGCACCTGGCCCGCTTGTAGCCCGCCGTCGCATCCGGCACCCGGGGGACGCAGGAGCGACTCCCCGCCACGTACAGAGTGTCCATGCCCGGCACAGGCATCAGGGAGTCCGTTATCACGCCCGACAACGGCTTCATGCGCCCCTTGCCCACACGCGTCACGTCGATGAGTGCGGCAGCCGCGCCCACATTACCGAGACGCAGCTGCGCCTCGGCCGCGTACAGCCGGATCTCGGCAACGGTCATGACGGGGTAGGGTCCGTTGCGACTCGCGTTGTTGAACGCGCGGGAACGGTAGAAGTCGTACTGAGAAATTCCCATCGGGTCGCCGGGCTGATCTTCGCCTGGCGGCCTGTTTCTGAAGTACGGGACTGAGTCCCACGGGATGGGACTGCGTTGGTTTGTGCCCCCGGGCCCTGGTGAGTTCCCCACCTGCGTACCAACGTCTTTGATGGGGTCAGTGCCGCGCGTCGTCCCCTGCGGGAACCGCCGATCGGGCGTGACCACGAGGAACGGCACGCGCAACGACGGAGCCGTGTTGAGCCAGTGATCATAGCCCTTGGTCGTGTCGGCCGCGCCTGATGTGTCGGCCATCCCCATCCAGAACTGCGACATCTGGTGCCAGTTGGCAGAGCCGGTGGCGAAGGCCTGGATCACCCACGAAATGTCCCACCCGCCGGCAGGCGGGGGCAGCATCGTGATGCGGAGATCCGCTGTGATGGCGGTAGTCGGACTTGCGTCGGCGAGGATCGCGTTCCAGTTCGCCGTATCTTGACCGGCCGGCGTGCGGGCCACGGTCGCCCGGAACCGAGCCTTGTAGGAGTGACACAGCTGGATGAACTGCGTAGCGGTCAGCGCGTTGCCGTTGATCCAGGTGCTCGGCAACGGGAAGCCGCTCGGATCCGCCGTGGCGATCGCAATCGCCGAATCCAGGTATCCGAGCGCCGCCGTCATCACGGCCGCGTACCCGGACAGTGGGACGATGACTGCGGCGTCCGCTTGCGGGTTGTCGGTCTCGGTCAGGATCGAGGCGGAGTCGTAGGCGAGCGCCAGGTTGCCGAGCGCCACTCCCTGCCCGAAACGGGCAAAGGCGCGCGCCCGGGCATCGCGGCCCGGCGAGCCGAGCGTCAGCTGCTTGAGCGCCGAAATGGCTAGCACGGCCATGCGCGCCGCGCGATGCTCCACCACCCAATCCCGGTAGTCGCCCTGGTTGCCGGTGGAGCCTCGGGTGTTGGCTATGCCGGTCCGCGGGATGTTGCCGCGCGGCCCCATCGCGAAGTTCGCGAGTCCGGAGACGTTTTCCATGCCGGCCACCTGTAATTGCGGCTGGAGGGCATCGTTCGCGCCTCCGTCCAGCACGGTGGCGCCACCCAGCGTCCCCTGGTGAACGTTGACGTAGATGTTGGACACGAACTGTTCCAGATCGGCGGGGTTGGTGAACACCCGGCTCCGATCCGGCTGGTTGGAATTGGTGACCGCGAGCGGATCGGAACATGCCGCCAGGGCGACAAGGCACAGCCCGCGCGCAACGTAACGAAGCTGTCTCATGTGTCCCCCTAGAAGCTGGTCGTGAGGCCGATGGTGAACGAGCGGGTGTTCGGGAACGAGAACGCATCGACGGCATTGATCGCTCCCGACGCCGACTGCCCGCCGCTGCTGCCCAGGGTCGTCGCTCCCCCGGGCTGCGGCGCGAACGCCCCGATCCCGATCTCCGGATCGAAGCCGCGATATCCGGTGATGGTGAACAGGTTTCGGCCCACCACGCTGATGCCCCAGTCCCCCACGCCGCCCAGCTTGCCCAGGTGGTACGAGACCGACAGCTCGCGTAGCTTGGCGTAACTCGCGTCCTCGACCGAGTAGTTGTTCGGCATCAGCTGATCATACAGGCCCCCCAATCCGGAGAACCCGTCGACCGCCGGCGCCCGGTAGTAATAGCCGATCGGCTTGGCAGTCTGGACCGACTTGCCGACCTGGTCCACGTCGTTCGAGAGGAAGTCGAGATGGGCCCAGTGCAATCCCTGGTTCCACACCATCTGACCGATAGACGCGTCGACCAGCGCGTAGACGCTGAGGCGCCTCCACTGAACGTTTTGGGTCACGGAGAAGCGGAAGTCCGGCAGCGCATTGCCCAGGGCCACGACCTGCGCCGCCTTGGAATTGTTCGGGTCACCGCGCAACAGGATCGGCATCCCCCAGTTCATCGCCACGCCCCAGGGCCCCTGGGACGCCGGCAGCGACGTCTCCCACAAATTGTTCGTGATTCCCATTCCGGGGTTGTTCCCCGCGCCGACCCATACGAGCCAGCCTTCATCGTTCGTCTGGAACGACATCCCGGGGCCACAATCGGTGTTGAACGGGGCGGGCAGCTGGCTGCAGCTCGTCAGGAATTGGTGGCCGTAGATGGTGCCGTAGCGCTCACCTTCCTTAATCTGGAACATCGAGCCCGTGCCCTGGAGGATCGTCCCCTGGAAGAACGGAGGGACACCGAGTTTCTGGATCCAAGAGCGGTTGTGATCGTAGATGACGCTCATCGACCACGAGACGTCGGGTTTCTGAACGAGGGGCAGGTTAAGCGACAGCTCATGGGTGATGTTGAGGAGCGTCCCAATATTCTGGTACTGACTGGCGTACCCCGTCGACGACGACACCGTGACGGGCAAGATCTGGTTCTCTATCCGCGACCGCGCATACGTGGCCGACAAGCCGTAGCGACCGAACAGCTCCACGTCCGCGCCCAGCTCGAGCTCGTGATGCACCTCGGGCCGCAGGTTGCGATTCCCCAGGACCGCGAGCGCGATGACGCCGTTGCTAATGGTGAACGTCTCGTACTGGGCAATGAAGGGCGGCAGCCCCCCAGCCGTGCCGTATGACGCACGCAGCTTGAGCTCGGTCACCTGATCGAGCGGCCACCACGGCTCTCGCATGACGAGCCACGCTCCCGAGGCGCGACCGAACGTCTGCCAGCGATTGCCGGCGCCGTAGAGCGAGCTGCCATCCCGCCGCACGAGCCCGTCGAACTCGTAGCGGTCCTTGAAGTCGAGACCGGCGCCCGCGAACACGCCGATGCCCCGGACGCTGGTCACCGCTGAACCCACGGCTTGGTTTGCCGTCGCGTTGCCGAGCGACGTCACACTCTTGACCGCGAGGAAGTTTCCCTGGCCAACCTCGATCGAGCTATCGCGCTGCTCGTACAGGTACCGCAGGCTCCCGTGCCATTTGAGGTCGGGCCGGAAATCGTAGCGGAACGTCGCATTCAGGCTCGCGTCCACCGCTTCCTGGCCCGTGGAGCCCTTGAAGATCGACCCGTTGTTAGTGGTCGGGTTGCTCGTGGTCGTGCGGTACCCCTTGTCGACGAACTGTGTGAAGTCGACGTTGCGGCGATCGTACCCGACGTCGCCTTCGAGTGTGAACCAATGCACCGGGTTGTATTGCGCGGTGAGCCCGCCGATAAAGCGATTGGTGACGTCGGAGCGCTGAACGTTCTGCAGCGAATAGAGAGGGTTTTCGTTCTGCGAGCCGCCGCCCTGCAGGTTGGGACGGATATAGAGCCGGCCCAGTGTGTCCACCTGCTCCACGTTCACGACGGCCGGTACCCGCGTCAGCCGGAAAAACGCCTGGCCGCCCCCTTCCTGGTTGAGACCGTCCTGCGTGCTGCGGCTGTACGTCGTGCGCAAGCTGATATTCCAGGCCGAGCCGATCGACTGGTCGACGTTCGCGCGGAACGAGTTGCGCACGAACCCCTGGAGGAACCGGATCGCGCCGGGCTCGGTCAGGTTCGACGCGCTGGCGTAGAAATGCGTCGACCCGAACCCGCCCCTCATGTCGATACTGTTGCTGGCGTACACGTGGGGATCGACCGTCTGCGCGACGGCGTTGTAATTCGTGCCCGGCCACGGGTTGATCTGAAACCGCTCGCGCCGCGGATCGCCGGAGTATCCTGGCGCCGTCCCGGATAGGGTCGCACCCGGATCGATCGGGAAGCCCTTTGGGGACCCCGCGAAATCGCCCGGTTGGTTGTTGATGCGGGCCTGTTCCGCCGCGTAGTTGAACGTCGTTGCGCAGAGCGGCTGCCCGGTGACGAACTGGCAGAACCGCGTGCCCGTTTCGTCCATCACGAGGGGTTGAAAGTGCGCCAGGCCGAAGTCCCGCTCGATGTCGCTGGCGCCCTCCTCGCTCCGCACCGTGAACGCCACACCGTCGGGACGCCCCCGTCCGGTCTTCGTGGTAATGTTGATCACGCCGTTCCCCGCCCGCGCCCCGTACAGGGAAGCGCCGGCGGCGCCCTTCACCACTTCGATGCTCTCGATGTCCTGCGAGTTGAGGTCGGGGAGCGCACCATTGATGATGACGCCATCCACGATGTAGAGCGGATCCTGACCGCGACCAGAGGCATTGATCGACGTCGGGCCGCGTAACAGGACCGCCGGCTGGGAGCCCGGCCGGCCGCTGTTCGACACGATATTCGCCGCAATCTTCCCTTGCAGTTGCCGCAGCGGGTCGTCCGCCGCCACCGGCATCTTCGAGGCGTCGACGCGCGTGACGCTAAAGGGGGTCTTGATCTGCTCGGTCGCCTCCTGCACCCCCGTCACCACGACCGCCTCCAGAAGGTTGACGTCGGTGGCAAGGGCGAAGTCCACCGGGTGCTCGCCGGGAGTGAGGGTCAGCTGGCGCGCCGCCGGCTTATGACCGAAGATGCGAACGCGCAGCGTGACCGACTGGCCAGACACGCGCACCGCCGGGACGGCGATGGAGTAGCGGCCGTCGTTCCCCGTATACACACCGACGCTGAGCTCAACGAGCTGTACGGTGGCGGCGGCGAGCGGCACGCCGTGGTCGTCGGTCACACGACCGCTAACCACCGCCCCTTGCCCCCGCGCCTCGGGCGCGCCCGCGCCGAGGAGCAGGACGGTCGCGAGCGTGACACCACACCAATGCGGACGACGTATCAGGTTCATAAGCAGGTTCCTCCGGTGATTAGGGAACGGGGTGCTTCGGTAACCGACGATGGGAGATCGTCGCGACACGGTACGCGGCCGCATCTGGAGACCGATGCGGTCAGTCTGAGGGACAAATGTCTACAGACACGTAAACCCAGCTCGAGCGTGACGGTCATGATCGCTCGGACGTGTAGCTGGTTGCGCCTTGTGGCGGCGCGGCCGAAGGCTGTAAGGCTCTAATACGCCACCCCGCCGGGAACGTCAAGGCCCACCAAGTCTCTTTCCAACCGTGCGGCCGGGCCGTACAATGTCTGGGAACGATGAGGTGCATGGTACCTAGGGCGCGGGGTGTGCTCGGGCTCGCCGTCGGGCTCCCCGCGCTCCTGGCCGCGCAAGCCGACCACGCCGCAATCACCGGCCAGCTCATCAATCGGCAGTCCCGGGAGCCGGTAGGCGGGGCGCGGATCGAGCTGCTAGGGGCCCGCACGGAATCCGCCTCCGACAGCGTCGGCCGATTCAGGCACACCGGCCTCGCACCCGGCACGTACGTCTTGCAGGTGCGGGCGATCGGCTACTCGGCGGCGTCCTGGGTCATCGAGCTGGGTGAGGGAGAGGTACACAGCGATGTATACGAGCTCGATCCGCTGCCCATCGTGCTGGATCCGCAGGAGGTGGCGCGGCGGCCGAGCTTCGCGGAAGCGCGCCGCGCCGAGTTCGAGCGACGGCGCGAGGCCGCACGGGGCTACTTCCTCACGGAGGCCGAGATCAAGCGCGAGAACCCCCGGTCCCTCGGCGACCTGCTTCGCCACGTGCCCGGGGTGCGCATGCAGTGTCGCGGCTCGATGGCGGGCTGCACCGTGCGGATGGCGCGCGCCCCGCGCGAGTGTAAACCGGATTTCGTGGTGGATGGCTTCGAGGCGTCCAACTCGACGAGCCTGGACATGCCGACCATCGGTATCATCGGGATCGAGATCTACCGCACGTTGTCAGAGACGCCGGTGCAGTTCCTGCGCACCGACAATCAGTGCGGTACGATCGTCATCTGGACTCAGTCCGGGCTCCACTGAGCACCGCACCTGCCGGCCGCCAGCGAGCCATGATGTTGACACCGGCGCCGCTCGTCACGCGCAGGAGCCCGGTCCCATCAGCGTGCATGATGTAAATGTCGCCGTTCGAGTCGAAGGCGATATAGGCGCCGTCGGGGGACCACGAGGGTATCTCGTCGGGGGCGTCGCTCGTGGTAAGCTTCACGACACCGCTGCCGTCCGCATTCATCACGTAGATGGCGAAGTTGCTGCCGTCGCGGTCGGAAAAGAAGGCGATCTTCGCGCCGTCCGGCGACCACGCGGGGCCTTCGTCATGCGCGAGGTTCGTGGTCAGCCGAACGAGATTGGTCCCGTCCGCTGTCATCACGTAGATCTCGTCGTTGAAATCACGGTTGGTCGCAAAGGCGAGCTTGGTGCCGTCCGGCGACCAGGCCGGCTGAGCGTCGAACCAGGAGCCGCTCGTGAGCTGCTTCACGCTGTCCCCGCTCGCGGTCATCGTGAAGATGTGGGCATTGCCGCTGTCGCGGGTGGAGACGAACGCGATCCGGGTACCCTTGGGCGACCAGGCGGGTTGCCCGTCGAACGCCGTGTCCGCCGTGAGGGCGACGAGGCCGGTGCCGTCCGCGTTCATGATGAACACGTCGTAGTTGAGGCTGTCGGGGCTGACCCCACGCTGGGACTCGAACGCAATCCGTTGCCCGTCGGGCGACCAGGCAGGCCACTCGTCCTGGCCTGACGACGTCGTCAACTGGCGGACCGAGCCGTCGGCGTGCATCAGGTAGATGTCCGCTTGACCGAGCCGCCGATCGCTGACGAACGCCAGCTCGCCCGGAATCGGCACGAGAGCGGGTAGCGACGACGAGGTGTCCTTGCAGGCGAGAACGGCACAGAGGCCGATCAACGACACCCGCGCGTCCACCCATCGCGCGGGGTTGGGCTGGCGCTCCGGTGTGCGCGATGCCACTGTAGATGAAGCAGAGCGGGCCGTCCGCTCACGCGGAGGTATTGCCATGCTGCGCCCCCCTTCTATTCATCTTCTCACGCTCGCCGTGCTGCTCCCTGCCTGCGCGACGTCGCGGCCGTTCGACCGGTCCACCGAGCCCGGTGGCCAACCGCTGCCGACCTCTACGGCTGGAGCCGTGATCATCAGTGGCGACGCGCTGTCCGCCGATCCCGGCTTGACCGTGCTCGACGCCGTCAGACGAGCCATGCCGCAGCTGCGCGTCTCCGACTGGTCCCACAACCACTGCCCCGTCGTGCAGCTGCGCGGTAAGGACAGCGTGCTTGGCGCCTCCGATCCCGACATCTACGTCGATGGAACCCGGACGGTCGACACCTGCCCGCTCGTCACGCTCCAGGCGATGGAGGCGCGTCGTATCGAGGTCTACCCGCTCGGGGTCACGTCCCGGCCCGGGTATTCGAATAGCGGGCACGGTCTGATCCTCATCTTCCTCCAGCGCTCGGACACGACGGGCGGCGGCTGACGCGAAAAAAACGCCCCCGGCAAACGGACCGTTTGCCGGGGGCGTGTCCCATTAAAAGCCGGGGAGGCGAGCTACTGCCGCCCGGTGAACCACAGCGGCTTCTTCAAGTCCGTACTGCTCGCGAACCCCTGCGCCGCGACCGCCGCGTCCACGTTCGCCTTGTTGAGCACCTGCTCCTGATCGTCGTACGGCAGGCGCTCGGGGATGCTGGTAAGCACCGCGCGTGGACCGGGCACGAGGGCCGGCACGCCCGTGCGGCGCACCTCGGTCCATGACTCCATGCCCTGCATGAAGAGCGAGACCCACTTTTGATACGCGATCTGGGTCAGGCCGTTCGTGGGGTTGTACCGCACCCGAACGGTGTCGGCCAAGTAAGCGTTTGTGGCGGAATCGCTGATACCGTATTGCTGCATCGAGGCCTGGATCGCCGCCGCGTACAGTGTGGCGGCGTTGCCCGCGATCCACCCCCGCTGCGCCGCCTCCGCCTCGAGGAACAGCACCTCCGAGTACGTCAAGAGCCCGAGCGGCGCTGCGGGAGTCTCGCGCCAATAGGCCCCAAAACGGGAGATGTAGAAGAGATTCGGGCCCTCGCCGTCGTTCAGCCCGTTGGGCAATCCTTGATAGGTCCGGTTGGCAACGATGGTGTCCTTGTTCAACTGTGCGAAGACCGGCAGCCGCGGGTCCTTCCAACGCGTGAGCGAGTCGACATAGGTCTTGCTCATCCCGTAGTCGTCACGCTGGTTCAAGTGAACGTCCGTATAGATAGGGTTCGTGTTTGGCGATGTCGCCAGATAGAGGAGCTGCGCGTTATCCGCATTGCTCTGGAAAACGCCCGCCGTGACAGCGGCCTGGGCCTGCGCCGCTGCGGTGGTCGGATCTACCTTGGCGAGGTGCAGTGCCAGCCGTAGCCGCAGGGAGTTGGCGAACTTCTGCCACTTGATCATGTCGCCGGCGTACATGATGTCGCCGGTCGCAAAGCCGATCCCTGTGGGGGCGACCTCCTGACTCGCCTGCGTCAGCTGGGCGAACAGATCGGTGTAAATCGCCTGCTGTGTGTCGTACTTCGGCGTCAGCAGGGCGCTGCCCTTCAGCGCTTCCGAATACGGTAGGTCGCCCATCGCATCCGTCATGACGCTGAACGTGTAGGACTTCATAATCCGCCCGACGGCCGCCCAGTTGGGCGTGTTCGCTGCCACGCCCTTGTCGATCATCCGCTGGAAGTCCTCGAGCGGCCCGTTGTAGAAAGGCCACTCACCGCTCGTGCCGGGACGCACGATGTACTTGTCTTCGTCCCGGTACTGGATCTCCGCGTAATACTGCACCCAAAGCCCGCCACCTCGGATGTTCAGGCTGGTGACACCATCCACGCCGTTGAACACCTGTTGAAGGGCGTTCGCGAGAATCGACGGGGGCGGCACGTCGGTGGGCCCATTCGGGTTGGTATTGATGTCCGTCAGACCGCCGCACGCCGTGGCGCTCGCGACGAGTGCGGCGGCGAGGACGCTCAAGCTCGTGTCTCTCATTGGTCGCTCTCCTTTCGCTGGCGGTTATGGCCGCACGTTGACGGTGAACCCGATGCTGCGCGCCGTGGGCAACTGGCCGTTCTCGACACCCTGGCGGTTGCCCGTGTCGAACGTGGTCTCCGGATCGATCGTGGGATTCTTAGCCCAGAGGAGCAGGTTGCGGCCAACCAGCGCCACGGTCGCCTGCGAGAAGCCCAAGTGTTGCGCGACCGAGGGCGGCAATTGGTAGGCGAGACGCAGCTCTCGGAGCTTCATGTAGGTTGCGTCAATGATGCCCATCTCCTGAGCGTAGAACGTGTTGTGCCAGTAATCCTGCGCCAACACGTGGACCGTGTCGGGCACAAAGGCACCTGCACTGTTCTGATATACGGCGTTCGGCACCACGAGGCGGTCGTTCCATTCCTTTTCACGTCCCAGCAAGGTGGCCTGCAGCACGCCCGAGTAGTCGCCGAACCATTTGGTCACCGAATACACGTTGCCGCCCATCTGTCCGTCGAGCGTGAATGACAGACTGAAATTCTTGTAGTTGAACGTGTTGGTGATCCCGCCCACCCAGTCCGGATTGTAGTTGCCGAGCACCGTCTGCTTCGAGTCCCGGATCGGGAGGCCGCTCGCCGAGTCGACGACGATATGGCCCTGTGGGTCCCGCATCCACTTCGTGCCCACCAGGTTGCCGTACGGCTGCCCCGAATCGGCCGTCACGTTCACGTTCCAATAGCTGCCCACGACAACGCGCTGCACACCGCCGTAGAGCGACAGCACGGTGTTCGAGTTCTTCGACCAATTCGCCGTCACGTCCCAGCGGAAATCAGGCTTCTCGATCGGCCTGAACGTCGTTGTCAGCTCGATCCCGCGGTTCCGGACGTTCCCGGAGTTCACGACGGCCTGCGTGTAGCCCGTGGCCGCCGAAATCGACACGGGGAGGATCTGGTTGGTGGAGGACTTCTGGTACACGGTCGCGTTCAGGCTCACCCGGTTGTTGAGTAGGCCGAGGTCGGCGCCGATCTCCTCGCCGGTGGTCTGCTCGGGCTTCAGCGCGGGGTTCGGAAGCCGATCGGGCGCGGTGAAGCTGGGTTGGCCGCCCCACTTCGTGCCGGCGCTGTACACGGCCGCGAGCTGGTAGGGGTCCGTGTCATTGCCCACCCGCGTCCAGCTCGCGCGCACCTTGCCGTACGACAGCACGTCGCTCTGGACCTGGAGCGCGTCGGTGAAGATGAAGGCGGCGCCGACGGAAGGATAAAAGAACGAGTTCGCGCCCCTCGGCAAGGTCGACGACCAGTCATTGCGGCCGGTCACGTCCACGGTGAGCCAGCTCTTGTAGTTGAAGCTCGCCGAGCCGTACAGCGAATTGACCTTCTTCTTCTGCTGGAGGATCCCGACGTCCGGCGAACCGGCCGAGTTCGAGATCGTGTACACGCCGGGGATCACCAGCTGCGGGACGTTGCTTGAGTCACGCTGAAAGTCGTTGACCCGCGCATTCCCGCCCACGTTCACCGTGACGTTCAGATCTTTGAGCAGCGGATGGGTGGCCGTAGCGAGGAAGTCGCTGTTGCTCTCGCTGCGGGTCTCGGCCACATCGTTGAGACCGCCGCCCGGATACGGTGAAATGTCGTTCACCGGATAGTTCGCGCGGAAATGATTCTGGTACCAGTCGCGCCCGGTGCGGCCGGTGATGTTCAGCCAGTCGTTGACCTTGTACGTCAGGGATACGTGGCCGATGCCGCGGTTGCGGGTGAAGTCTGTCTTCTTGACGTCCGCCATCCAGTACACGCTCGGGTGGTAGCTGTAGTTCCAGCTGTACGGGATCGGCGCGTCGGTGCGCAGGTTCGCATTGCCCGCCAGGATCTGCTGGGTGAGCGGGTCGTTGGGATTGCGGTAGATGTTGTCCTTGAGGATCCGGGTATCCACCTGGCGGCCGAACCAGATGAACCCTTGCATCGGATCGATCTCCTCGTACGCCTGCGCCGGTTGGTTCTTCAACGCGTCGTTGATGTAGTTGAACGACGCCTCGGCGCTCCAGCGGTCGGACATCTGCGTTCCACCGGCGAGCGAGACGTCCGTCCGCGTGTTCGTGTTGTTCGGGTACATGCCGCTCTCGCCGACACGGCCGACCGACAGGCGCACGTTGCTGCGTTCGCCGGCCTTGGCCACGGACACGTTCGCGTTAATCACGGCCCCCGTGTTCCAGAAGTCGCGCACGTTGTTCGGGTGCGCGGCCCACGGCCCGACGCCGAAGAACTGATGGCACGGCTTGCTGGCGTCGTAGTTGCTGGTTCCGAACGGCGTACCGGCCACCATGACACATCCGGTGGTGCGGCCGTCGAGCTTGGGCCCCCAACTCTCGTCGGCACCGTCATTCTTCCCGCCGAAATTGCCATCCACGAAGTCGAACTCACCGTAGAACCCTTGACCGTACTGGTTCTGATAATCCGGCAGCCGCAGCGGCGTCTCGAAGGTCGAGCCGACCGTGATCGTGACGCCGAAGCCGCCGCCGGGCGCATCCCTACCACTCTTCGTGGTGTAGAGGATCGCGCCGTTCGCGGCGCGCGAGCCGTACAACGCCGCCGCGTTCGGGCCCTTCAGGACGGTTGCCAACTGCACGTTGTTCGCGTCGAGGTCGGAGGCCGCGTTGCCGACGTCGTAACCACCCATCGATGTGCCCGAGCCCGGCCCATAGCCGATGTTGCTCGCCGCCGAGTTGTCAATAGGGATGCCGTCCACCACGATCAGCGGCTGGTTCTGGCCCAGGATCGATGTCGCGCCCCGCGAGATGACTCGCGCGGACCCGAACGGGTTCGTCGCGTTCGTCACCTGGAGGCCGGCGACGTTGCCCTGCAGCGCCGACAGCACGTTGGTCGTCGGCACGTTGCTGAGCTGGTCCCCCGAGACGTTCTGGGCAGCAGAGGTGAGCGTCCCAGCCTCACGCGTGATGCCGAGCGCGGTCGTCACCTCCAGGTGCTCCAGCTCTATCGCCTGCGCGCGCAACGCGACGTCCACCACCGGTGCGACCGCCCGCTTCACGACCCGGTAGCCGATGTGCCGGAAGGACAGGCTGTCCCGGCCCGCAGGGACAGTGAGCGTGTACCGGCCGTCCGCGCCGGTGACCGTACCCACGACCGTGCCCACCACGCTGACCCGCACGTCCGACACCGGCCGACCAGTGCTCGAGTCCTGCACCTGACCGGCCACCTGCGTCGCCTGTTGCGCGACCGCGCGTGTGGAGAACGGCACCAGCAGCGCAAGGGTCAGCGCTGCGGCGTCGAGGAGCAAACTTCGTCGTGTAGTACTAGGGAATCGGGGGGAAGATGCAGAAAGGCGGTTGTCGCACGAGAACCCGACTGCGTGACGGCGCATGAGTCCTCCCAGGGCTAGGGTTCGACGATTGTCGAGGGAAACGATACACGCGCCGGCGCGCCCCGCTAGACCGGGTGCGGGCCGCGGGGGGGGCGGGGGCCGCGGGGGCCGCGGGGGCCGCGGGGGAACCTACGTTGGGCCGGCAGGTTCCCTAAAGAACCGCCGGGATTACTTGCTGAAATCCACCTTGGGCGCCTGGGCCGCACCTGGTGTCTGCAGCTCGAAGTACTCCCGTGGCCCCTTGCCGATCGCCTTAGCCGTGAGCACCTGTGGGAAGCGCCGGATGTAAGCGTTGTAGCGGTTCACCGCGTCGTTGTAGTCCTGCCGCGCCACGGCGATGCGGTTTTCCGTCCCCTCGAGTTGGTCTTGCAGCGCGCGGAAGTTCTCGTTGGACTTGAGCTGCGGGTAGTTCTCCGCGATCGCGAGCAGCCGGCCCAGTGGCGCCGTCAGCGCCGCGTTCGCTTCGGCCATCTGCTGTAGATTGCCCCCCTGCACCGCCCCGGCAAGCTTGGCGCGGGCCTCCGCCACCTCCGTGAAGATCGTCTGCTCCTGCTTCGCGTATCCCTTGACCGTCTCGACCAGGTTGGGAATCAGGTCGGCGCGCCGCTGCAGCTGCACCTTGATCTGCGACCCGGCGGCGTTCACCTGCTCGTCATACGTCTGAATCGTGTTGTAGCCGCAGCCGGCCGCGCCGAGTCCCACCGCGACGACCAACGCTGACATCCCTCTACGTATCGTTGCAGACACGAGCATCCGTCCTTCCCTTGGAGTCCCCGAGTAGTTATGGAGTCGTGGAGTAGTTATGGAGTCCCGGAGTAGTTCCTTGTGATTCCCAGGCTGAAGCCTGGGCTCGGCAGTCGCTGTGCTAAAGCACAGTGTCCTTCAGGACATCGTTCGCCGAGCCCACCCTTCAGGGTGGGGGACGTCGGCGCACCGTTGTCGTTGCGACGTATACGTAGTTCTTTCATCCGTCATTCGAGCCCATCCACAAATTCCGCGGTGCGGGCCATCGCCGCCAGATACGCGGGGACGAGCGGATCGCCCCGCTGGAGCCGCAGCGCCGGCCCCCCACTGCCATGCCGTACCAGCGGCGCCAGACCGTCGGCGGGAAAGCCGATCAAGGCCGCCGCGCTCCGCACCAGCTCCTCGGGCGCCGCCGGCGCCGGCCGCCCGGCGAGCCGCAGCACCGTCCGCAGCATCGTGAAAAAGCCGGCCGCGCTCCCTACGAGGGCACGGGCGAGCTGTTTCGGGTCGTCGGCCAGGGCGGCGTAGGCCTGCCGCAGCCGGACCAGCTTGCCCATCAGCTCCCCCTCGAGCTGGCGCCGCATGTCGCTCCGCTCGACGCGGATACCCGACCACGGATCGCGCCCGGCCAGGACGCGGTGATGCTCCTGCATGTCCTGATACTCGATAGCGAACACGTCCGCCGAGCTGCGCCACTCCCGCTCAGTGAAGATCAGCGGCGCGGGATGGCCTGCGCGGCGCCAGTCCTTCAGGGCGGGCGCCACGGCGGCGAAGAGCGCGTCGTCCACCGCGTCGCAGATCAGCAGGGTGTTCACGTCGGAGCGCTGCGGGACGGCGGTGCCGCGCGCAGCGGACCCGTACAACACAAGCGACACGAGGTGTGAACCCAACGCCTGCGACACCGCGGTGCTCAGGGTTTCGATGGTCACTAGAAGCTCCTTCCCGCACCTCCGCCCGAAAAGCCACCGCCACCTCCGAACCCGCCGAACCCTCCCCCTCCTCCGCCGAATCCACCGCCACCCCAGCCACCTCCGCCCCCACCCCAACCGCGGGAGCCGCCGCCGAACAAGAACGGGAGCAGCAGGATGCGGCCGCGGCTCAACACGATCAGAAGGATCACTGCCGCGATGATCCAGCCGAGCGGAATGGGGAGTTGCGGCTCGGGCTCACCGGCGGGTGGTTCGCTTCCCCCGCTCGACAGGGTCACCCCAAACTCGCGCGCAAACGCGCCGGCGACCAGGTCCACGGCGCGCACCAGGGCGGTCGAGTAGTCCTCGCGGGCCATGTCCGGCAGCACCGCGTCTCCGACCCGGCCGGTCGCGGCGTCGGTGAGGAACCCTTCCGCCCCCCTGCCGGTGGCAATGTAGAAGTGTCCCGTGCCGGGGCGGTGGTTTTTACGGGGCACGAGCAAGATGACGACGCCGAGGTTGCGGGCGCGATCGCCGGCCGGCGCGTTGGGCCCGACCTTCCACTCACGTCCGATTTGCAGCGCCACATCGGCCGGCGCCCGGTCGCCGATGTCGGCGAGCGTGACGACCACGATCTCGCCTTGCGTCTTGTCGCGGACCTCGGCGCTGACCGCTTCGATATGGGCCACCGCGGCGGGCTCGAGCACGCCGGCGAAGTCGTTGACGTAGCCACGGGGTGGCGGGATGGCGACCTGGAGCAGGGCGCAACACAGCACGATGGACATAGGACCGAGGGGAATCCTACGTCATCGTAGCGGCGTTTGCTTCAGCCACCGCTGCAGCGCCGCTTGACAGCGCAGCTACGCGCCATTCATGATGAAGGCACGAAATCCCCTTCCGTCGTCTCGACGCTTGGGTTGTGGCTGGGGGCGGCCTGCCTTCATCCCCACGCCGCGTCGCGCCAGGTCGGCAACAACGGTGATCGCATTCTGATCACTGAGGAAATGATCGCGCGTTCCGGCGGCCAGACTGCCTGGGAGGTGTTGCGGCGGGAAGCGCCCCAGCTCACCTACGGAGAGCGCCGGAACGGCCAGCCGAGCAAGCTGGAACGCCGCGGGACTTCGAGCTTCGTGCTCAACGACGCGCCGCTCGTGTTCGTCGATGGCGTCCAACTGCTCGATTTCCAGCGCCTGCAGACCATTCCGGCATCGATCCTGCACTCCGTCGAGATCTTGAACGGTGTCGACGGAACGACGTATTACGGCTCGAATGCCGTGAGCGGGGTCATCGTCATCACCACCAAGAACGGCACTCAGTAAGAGCGGAGTTTCGGCCGGGCGGCGGCAGCGATCCCCGCCGCCACCCGGTCTGAATCTCTCTCGCTCCCGTCACGGCAGTCGATCAAGACACTGCTGGAAGTTCGGATTGTTCTGCTCCGTCACGGGCACGGGCAGGTTCACGTCGTTCCCATAGGTCAACCCGTTCTTGAAATACGGTCCCGTCGGGAACACGCTGTTGACCGCGCGGCCAAATCCTCCCCGCACTCCTTTGGTCCGAACCAGACGTCGCAGATCGTTCAGGCGGTGCCCGGTGAGCCACAGCCAATGGGCCCGTTCGTTGAACAGCAGGCTCACCGCTGCAGTGTCGGAGGTCGGTGACGCGAGGGGTGAGAGCGGCGCGACGGTGGACGTGAGGCCCGTCGTGTCGCCGACAAGGAAGTATGGAGGTGGCGCGGCCCGGAGCCCGTTCAGTATCGCCAAGAACGTGACCGTGTCGCCGCGCTGGAGCGCCGCCTCCGCGTTGATGAGACGTGCTTCGGCGCCCGTTGCAAGCGTCACAGACGCCCGCTCGTCGATGTAACGGTACTCGTCGTACTGCGGCGTCGAGTTATCGAATCCCTTGTTCGTCGCCGGCTTGCGGAAGAACGGGGTGCGCGGGTCTGGCGAGCTTCTCCAGGGGATGCCGTTGCCCCCCTCCTTGTCCGCCACGCCATAGCGCTTGTACTTCGCGTCACCGGCAAAGACCCCGTTCTGCTGCCTCAGCGAGGTAAGATCGTGCTGGATCACATACGAGAAGCCGGTCGGCACGTTAGCGGCGGACACCACCGTATCCGCGATCGAGTCCAAGCCTTCATCCAACAGCGCTCGCGCCTTACCGATGGCCGCGAGCCGCAGAAACGGCGGCTGCTGCGCCACCGGTAGCACCTTCGCGGTCGCAATCGCCTGGTTGAACCGGTTGAGGGCCGTATCGAGCATCCGCATAGTGGTCAGCGGCTGTCCGAATATGACGGTGCCATCCGGCTGCGGGTTGTCGAACGGCACACCGGAGCAGTAGTTCTCGGCGAACATCAGGTATGTGAACCCATTGAGGCTCAGCAGCTCGGAGAGGCCGGTGTTCGTCGTGGTGTCCGCGAACTGGCGGAACTGTGCGACGCCGTACTCGGTCGACACACGCGCGCGCGCGAGGGTGGTGAACACACCGGCCATCGTACCGCTCGTGGGATCCGTTTGTCTGGCATCGACCTGGACTCGATCCGGGAAGGTCTCCGTGTTGATCCACTCGTCGGACAACAGCCCGCTGACCATGATCTGCCCTTCGATAGTGCCCTGGGAGCCGGTCGCACCCGATCCGCTGTAGGCGAGGGCGAAATCTCCGATCGCGCCGCCGCGGATCGTCGGGAGATTTGCGGCACCTGTGAGCGTGCCGGCCGGGACGACATCGGGGTTCGAAATGTCCAACAGATGGCAGGCTGCGGCGAAGCCGAGCGCCGCGCAGACCGACGCCAGCGCGAAGCGGACCGGGGCACGCGCCCCCTCCCTGCGGCCGGGCGGCGTCGAGTTGCGTATGTGCATGGTCATGACTCGATCCTCGGCTCAGAAGGTGATGTTGGCGCGCCCGATCCAGTACCGCACCGGGGGCTGGGTGAGAAAGTCGGCCGTCGTGAAGTTGTTCTGCCCCGCCTCGTTCAGCTCCGGGTCGAGTCCCCGGTAGTTGGTCCAGGTGTGGAGATTGCGGCCGGACACGGTGAAGCTCACCGTGCTGGCGCCGATCTTCTTTGCCCACCGGGTGGGCGCGTCATACGTCAGGGAGATCTCCCGGAGCTTCACGAACCCGCCGTCCTGGATGTAGCCAGCCTGTGTGCCGAGGATGTTGGCAACGGCTGCCGCCTGGTCGGCCAGGGAGGACTGGGGGTCGTTGCGGGCTTGGCAGTTGCTCAGGCCGCAGCGGAACTGTTCAGTACTGTTGAACAGCTTGTTGCCGAACCGGCCGTCGAGGAGGCCGTACAGATGCAGCCGGCCTTGGAACACCAGCTCGGCGCTCAGCGTGCCGCCGTGATCGGGGAAGGGTTGTCCCATGAACACCGGCTGCGTGCCCAATTGGACTTCGGACGTGCTCAGCAGCCCGTTGCCGTCGGCGTCCTTATAGGTGTACGGAACCATGAAATAGGCGCCCGGCGCGTATCCCGGCGTAATGCGCTGAGAAAAGCCCCCCAGGCCGAAGATGATCGGACTGCCGAGCGAGTCGGTCTTGACGACTCGACTGCGCACGCCAAACGCGGAAGCGTTGACGTTGAGCTGCAACGCCGCCGCGTTGATCACGCGCGCATCCGCCGCGATCTCCACGCCCTTGTTGCTGACGGACCCGAGATTCTGGAGCCGCGTGCCCGCGCCCGTCACGCCGGGCGGAAGGCCGCAGCCGCATCCCGGCGGCTGCACGAGCGCGATCAGCGCATCGTGCGACAGCTTGTCGTAGTATGTGAAGGTCAGCGTAGCGCGCCGCTGTGCGAGCTCGGCATCGAACCCCACCTCCCATTCGTTGGTCCGCTCGGGTTTGAGGCCCGGATTGCCGAGGCCGCCCGCGGTCACTCCGGCCGCGTCGGTGCTGGACAACACCACTGGGGTGAACACGTAGTAGCGCAGGGCGTCGAGCGGGCCGGGATGCAGGCCCGAGGCCCCCACAGCACCACGCAGGCGCAGCGAGCTCAGCCAGCCGATCGTCGGGAAGAACGGCTCCTCGGAGATCACCCACGACGCGGACACTTTCGGGTAGCGAATGTTGCCGAAAGTGTGTCCGAACGCAGAGTTGTCGTCGCTCCGCAACGCCCCCGTGAGGAACAGCCGGTTCTTCCAGCCGAGCCGCTCCTCGGCGAACCGCCCGATCGTCACGAACTCCTGCGTCGTTTCGCTGTCGGTCTGCGGCTGCACACACACGTCGAGCGAGCCGGCATCGGTGCCGAGCGAGCACGTCTGCCGCGTGCCCAGGACCCCGTGGAACAGGTCGTGGAAATACTGGAACCCGACCGTTGTGTTCGACGTCAACGTCGGTGTGAGGTCGAAGGACGCGGTGCCCCAGAAATTCCCCGTCCAGTTGTAGATCTGGAACGGGTTCGCCGCCCGACTCCCGAGAGATGCGTTCGTGTTGAATGCGCGCGGGATCGCGCCGGGCACGAAGCTCTTCTGGTCGTAGCGGTTCGTGAAGTCCACGCCGACAATCGCGTGCGCCTCGAGGAACGAGACCGGCCGATAGTTCGTCTGTAGGCTTCCCGTGAAGCGATCGATGTTCTGGAACGTGTGGATCGAGAAGCTCTGCGCCGGCGTCAAGAATCCGTAGCCGAGCCTCCCGTTCCCAGAGTCAGACGATCCTAGGAATCCGCTCGACAACACACCAAACACGTTGTTGTCGTTCTCAGGTGACCGCAGCTTCCCGTTCGCGTACTGCGCCATCGCTTGAAAGTCGAGGTTGGAGCGAGTCTGCTGATGCAGGTTGACCAACAGGTTGACGTTGCGTTGCTGGTTGACGGAGTACACCCCGTTCTCATTCGTGACGTGGCCCGCCACGTAGAAGGTCGTCTGATCGCTCCCGCCGGAGGCAGCGAGGTTGAACGCCGTATGATGGCCCGTCTGGAAGGGACTATTGACCATTATCGGGTTGAACGTCCGGACTCGCGCGATGGTACAGGCTCCCACGGCCGCTCTGGTCAGCGTGCATGCCGAGGCGAGTGAGTCGAGCCCGGTGTAGTTGGCCGGGTACGATCCGAAGTCGTTGAGCACGCCGGTCTCGGCGCTGAAGTCCCATAGGGTGGGCCCGGGCCGGCCGCGTTTGGTTTGCAGCTGGATCACGCCGTTCGCCGCATCCGTCCCGTACAGCACGCTCGCGGAGGGACCGCCGACGATCTGCACCGATTCCAAGTCTTCGGGGTTGAAATCGTTCAGGCGCGACGGCGTTTGCCCGCCGACGCCGACGGACGAGGAAATGGCACCGTTCTCCACGCGGATGCCGTTGACGATCAGCACGGGCTCGTTCGATAGCGTCACGCTGTTCGACCCCCGGATCCGGATGCGTGTGCCGCTGCCGGTGGTGCCGCCGCTCGGCAGCACCTCGACCCCGGGGGCGCGCGCGTTGAGGAGATCCGTGAGCGTGTTTGGAGTGGCTCGCTGTACGAGCTTGCCCGCGTCCAGCTTCTGGACCGCGTTGCCCTGCTCGCGACTGCGCTCTTCCCCGGTGGCCGTCACGATGACTTCATCGAGCGCGACGGCGCTCGCGGCGAGCTCGATCTCCGCGGTGGCGGTCTCGCCGGCAGCGACCGTCAGTTTCCTCGCGGCGGTCGCATAGCCGATCAACTGCACGCGGATGTCCACTTCACCGACGGGCACGTCGCTGAGGCGGAATTCTCCTTTGACGTCCGTGAAGGCGCGGCGGACGGTGCCAACCGCAAGAACCTGCGCGCCCACCAAGGGGCGCTTGGCCGCGGCATCCGTCACCCGTCCGGTGACCGACCCGGTGGGCAGCTGCGCCACGCCGATCTGGGCACTGACGCCGAGCAGCGCGGCAAGGGCCACGATCAGCATGACGGCGGCGACCCCGGGCAAGGGGCGAATAGAAATTGAGTTCATGGAGCGTGTCCTGGTCTAAGGGTGCGTCAACGGCTTCCCACACGACACGACGCCCCGGATCCGACTGACGCGCGGAATCGGGACTCGAGCGACCCCGGTAGGCCAATGCCGACGGCCTACCGGCGACTACATCTCCATCTCGGTCCAGTGGAAGCGGTGGCGGAACAGACGCGACGGCGGCCGGACATAGTGTGGCGCATACGCACTCTCCTGACGGTTGGGAGAGATTGCACTGGCCCCGCTAAGTTGAGGCTACTTCGAACCCGTCGCAACGGTGGTGTCGTTCCACTGTGCAACGTTCGCGTTAGAAAGCTGTCAGCCCAAAGCGGCGCGTTTGGGAGCCGACCTTCCACTCACGCCCGATCTGCAGCGCCACATCGGCCGGCGCCCGGTCACCGATGTCGGAGAGCGTCACGATCACTATCTCGCAGTGGCGTCTTCTCACGGACCTCGGCGCTGATCGCTTCCATGTGGGCGACCGCGGCAGGCTCGAGCACGCCGGCGAAGTCGTCGACATAGCCGCGGGGCGGGGGAACGGGAAGCTGGGCCTGTGCAACGAGCAGCAGGGCCGTGAGTTGCAGCATGTGGCGCAAGATATAAGGGCCCGTGTGACGCGGTACCTAGCCGGCCGCAACGGGCCGGTTTAGCGTTAGGGCCTATGAAGAGATACGTGCTCACAATGCTCGGCGCGGCCGCGCTCGCGGCGTGCGATCTCGGATTGAATAACGGGCTCGGCACCCTCAGCCTGAGTCCGGTTCTCGACTCCATCTTCGTCGGCGATCGGCTGCCGCCCCTCCAGGTCAACTACTTTGACCCGAACGGCAATGCCACATCGCCGGGTCCGGTTACGTGGGGCAGCAGTGACACCACCGTAGCCAAGATCGATGCGGCTTCAGGCGCGATCACTGGCCGCAAACGGGGCGTTGCGGTGATCTCGGCGCAAGCACAGAACCTCACCGGCCTCGCGCTAATCGCTGTGTCAGACACTCTGGACATCACGTTGCTGATCGACACCGTCTACATGATGCCGAACGACACCCTGACAGTGCCCGTCGTGGTGCGAAAGGCCACTGCCCCAGCCGCCGCCGTGTGGTTCAAGACGCCAAGCAATACGGCGTTCACGATCGACTCTACGAGTGGCCGGATTTCGGCACTCGCCGTCGGCGGGCCGCTCCCCTACATCGTCCACGCCGACTCCCTCGCCGACACGGGAGCGGTGATCGTGATGACTCTATCGGACACGACGGGCGGAATGGTGTTCTACTCGGTACGAGGCACCGCGAATACTCACGTCAGTGGCACGGCATCGGCGATGAATTACGTCGCGCTCGGCGGCAAGCGGGCGTTTCAGTTCAACGGCTTGCATCTCGTAAGCGGCCACACAACCCAGGTCGTCGAGATCACCCGGCCCGACTCCGTGATCGCCGCCGGCGCATACACGATCGATTCCTTGAGTCCGACCGAGTTCAATGCGTCACCCACGTGTGCCGCGCCCCGCCCCTGGGCGGCCTGGGACGCGAGCAGCGGAACCATACGCGCCTACTCGCGGCAGGGCGGGACGCTGAGCATCACACAAGTGGCCACGATCCCGAACGGCCAGGCGATCAGCGGCCACTTCACGTTCATCGCGCAACGTACCGATCTTTACTTCGACCCGCTCGGCGCCCTGGCGATCACCGGCAGCTTCGTAGCGCCACTCGTGGCTAAGCGGATCTGCTAGTACTCCTCCGTCAGCGGGACGCGCGGATGGTGATCTCGCGCTGGCCCACCGCCAGCGGTACGACGGTCTCGCGGCCACCCGGCCAGCGCACCCATACGGCGGTCGGTGGCTTTCCCTCCTCCATCCCGAGCACCTGGACGGCGCCGTCCTCCGACCAGTAGCCCGAGCCGCCGTGCACTTCTCGCGCCGGGCCGCGAGATCCGTCGTATACCATCCGTAGCACGACACCGATCCCGTGCGGGTTGAGCGGCCCGCCGTCCAAGCGCACCCTGACGCCGGGCCGGGCATGCTCGTTGTGATACAGCTTGGTCTCCGCTCCGTTCTGGGAGACGACGAGATCGATCCGCCCGTCTCCGTCGTAGTCAGCGAACGCCGCTCCCCGTTGATCGCCGTACACCAGGATGCCTGATACCTGGCCCGGCACCGGCTCGAGCGTCCCGTCTCCCCGACCGCGCAGCAGGAGCCCGCGGCCGCCATCGTACCGGGGCGTGCCGAGCTCGGTGGGGAAGAAGTTCTGCGTCAGGAACAGGTCCTCGTGCCCGTCCCCGTCAAAGTCGGCAACGCCCGCGTAGAACGCCGGGGCGAACTGGGCCTCCGGGGGAAGCGGCCTGGCCTCGAACCTTCCGCCTCGGTTGAAGAAGACCTGGTGGTCGAGCGTCGCGGCCTCGAGGTGCTGCGCGTTCTTGAGCGTACTCCCGAAGACTTCCTCCAGTCTCGCGTTGGCGTAGGCGTTGTACGTCCGGGTCGTGAGCCGCACCACCGGTAGCGTGGGCAGCAACTGGCTCAGGGGCGTCAGGGGAGCCACGGCGTGCAGGCGATCGTCATACTGCGCTTCGATCATGTCCCACCGGCGAGTCCCCGAGAGGTCTCCATAATAGAGGAGGAGAGGATGGGCGGCGTCGACGTGATACTTCGTGTTCCGGCCCCAGCTGGTCGCGACGATGTCGAGGCGCCCATCCCCGTCCAGGTCGCCCGTGGTAACGCCATTCCAGCGACCCACGACCCTGTCCAAACCCCACTCGGCGGTGGCGTCGCGGAACTGCCCGTGATCGTTGAGGAACAGTCTGAGCGACCCCCACTCGGGAGCCAGAATCAGATCCGGCCAGCCGTCCCCGTTCACGTCCGAAAAGACGGCTGCGGAGATCAAGCCGATGCTCTCGAACAGTTTGGAGTTGGCCTCGTCCAGCACGAAGCGCCCACCATCGTTACGAAACAACCGCGACGACACTGCGCCCGGATATGCGCCCGGCGCCACACGCCCGCCGACGAACAGATCCAGGTCGCCGTCGCCATCCACATCCGCTACGGCCAGCGGTCCGACACTCGCGACATCCCCCGGCACGACCGGCGTCACGCGACCGCTACCGTTCGTCGCAACCTCCAGCACTGAGGGCACGCCCGCCGCTTCTACCGGCCTTTGAGCCGTATAGTTCGACTGCCCCAGGAGTAGAGCGGTCCCGCCTTTCGCATCGGGCACCGGGAGAACGGCCGTCTGGTCGTAGCGCGTGGGCGGGAGATGGAGGTCGACGCGTCTGAGACGCCCATGATCATTGTGGTAATAAGCCAGCGCGCCGCCGCGTCCCGACGTGATCAACAAGTCCTCCGCGCCGTCGCCGTCAATATCGTACCACGAAATGCCGGGCCCGAGCCGGCTCAATGCCCGCGGCAGCAGGGGCTGGCGGGCCCAATCGTTGAACGGTGTCTCGACGTACCGGTGTCCAAGCTGCGAAGACACATCGCGGAACCAGGGGACTCGGGACTCGGGGCTCGGGGTGCGGGAGGGGAGCGGGGCCGCGGAAGAGTCCGGAGGCTCGCTGATCTCGTACTCTCGATTCGGCTTCACGCCGTGAATCACCGTGTGCCCGCCGCGCCGCCAATCCACCTCGACCGTCAGGTCTTGGGCCGTGCCCGCAGCGAAGCTGTACAGCGGATCGGAGCCCGAGAGGTACTCGCCGCCTAGCACGACTTCCTTCTGCTGCACCGGCACCGGCCCTCCTAACACGCGGATCTTCGAGCCTGCGCCCGCGGTGTTGGGCGAGCGCCCACGCAGCCGCACCGCCACCCGCGGCGTGCTCGCTAAGTTCCGAAATACGGCAGCGGGCGAGCCGAGACGGTTGACGACGACATCCAACGCGCCGTCACCATCGAGGTCCGCCGTCGCGATACCGTGCGAAATCGCCGCTTCGCCGGCAAAGCCCCACTTCGCCCCGGCGTCGCTGAACGTGAGATCCCCGTTGTTGCGCAGGGCGACGTTCGGGACGGCGAGCTTCGGAAACAGCGCCAGCTCCCGCCGCCAGTCGGACGGGGTGAACGTCGTCCGAATGCGCTCCCACGTGTCGGCGTCCATCACGTCCCACAGGTGGCCGGTCGTGATCAACGCGTCTTCATACCCGTCTAGGTCCACATCCAGGAACACTACACCCCACGACCAATCGGTCGCCTCGACCCCGGCGTAGCCACCGATCTGGGCGAACGTGCCGTCGCCCCTGTTCCACAACAACGTGTTGCGCTGCCATTGGGGGCGATCGTCGATCTGGCCGACGAGCTTGGGCAAGGGGGTATGCGTCGGGACCTCGCTCTTGCGCCGCGGGCCGCGCCCCAGCATGTCGACGACGAGGATGTCGACGTTGCCATCACGGTCCACGTCGGAGAAGTCAACGCCCATCGAGGAATTGCTGGTGTTGCGGACCGCCAAGCGCGGCACGGCGCGGAAGGTCCCCTTCCCGTCGTTCAGCCAGAACATGTCGGGGTCTTCGAAGTCATCGCACACGTACAGATCGGGCGCGCCGTCGCCGTCCACGTCGGTGAACTTGGCCGACAGCCCGAAGTACTCGGGCGCCGCCAGGAGCGGCCGGCCGTCCTCGTCGCGGAATCGGCCTCCCGTCCACGGTACGAGTGTGAAGTGCCCCGTGCCGTCGTTCAGGTAGAACCCGTCCGGGTCGGCACGCTGCTGCATGGACACGAGGTTGTACTCGGGGCGATCGACCACGCGGTAATCAGCGCGAAACTTGGGGACGACCTCGAAATGTTGGGGGCGTACCTCACGGACCACCTTATCGAACGTGCGCTCCTGCGGCGGATAGACGTCCATCGCCGAGCGGGTCTTGTAGTTAGCGACGTACAGATCGAGGTGGCCGTCGCCGTCCACGTCCGTCAGCGTCATGGTCATGCTGCCGGTGTTGCCACCGAGCCCCGCCTGCGCGGTCCGCTCAGTGAACACGCCGTGCCCGTCGTTCATGAACAGCGCCACACCGCCCCCGAGCGTGCTGACGAGCAGGTCGAGCTTGCCATCCCCGTCCACGTCGGCGAAGACGGCTCCGGTGGAATGGCGGCCGGCCATGGCGACCCCGGCTCGGGCGGTGACGTCCTCGAACCGCCAGTCGCCCAGATTCCGATACAGCGCGTTCGAGCCCTGGTTGCTCGTCAGGTAGATGTCGGGCAGCCCGTCGCCGTCGACATCCCCCAGCGCCACGCCGCCCCCTTGTGCCAGGTGGCGGTTCCACAGCGCGCTGTCGAGGGTCACGGTGTTGGTGAAGTGGATGCCGGTCTTGGAAGGAGAGAGCTCGACGAACCCCGGCCCACCGCTGTGCGGCACGTGCAGCTCGCGCCAGCGATACCCCGCTTCATCGTGCCAGGGAGCAGCCGGTGGGGCCCGCCGGCACTCAATGCCGCTGACCAGCGCCACCGCAAGAACAAACAGGCGCGCCGGAAATCGACGCGCCTGGTGTTGTTGAGACACTCCGGGGTGATCGCTTACTGCACCTTGACGGTGGCCGTCCCGCTAATGGCCCCCACCCGAGCCGTGATCGTGACCGTACCCACTTTGACGCCCTTAATCTTGCCGCTGTTGCCTGGCGCCACCTTCAGAGTATCGGCGTTACTCACGATCGCCAGAGACGTGTCGGAGCTCGTCCAGAACATCTCCCTGGTCGGGAGCGTGTCCCCGGTGGCGCTAGTGGTGGTCGCCGTGAGGGTCACTGTCTTCCCAACACTCACGCTGTCCGGCGTAGGCGTCACGGACACCGAAGCTGGCGCCTTCCCCGTGATAGTCGCCGTAGCGCTCTTGCCCTCAATGGCCGCGGTGATCGTCGCCGACGCCAGCGCCCGAACCTTGCCGATGCCGGCTTGGCTCACGGTCGCCGCGGTTGTGTCGCTGCTCGTCCAGGCGACTGATTGACCCGTTTGGATGACGGATATCACGTTTCCACCCGCGTCCTTCAGGACGGCCGCCAACTGCGACGTGGCCACCAACATGGTATCGCAGCACCCCCGCACCGTGGCCGTAGGCACCATCGTCACCGAAGCTACGGTAGGCGGTGTTGCAGTGGTTTCGTTGTTACACGCGCCGATACCGGCCCCCGCAATGATGAACAAGACGAATAGTTTCTTCATGCATCACTCCCTTCCCTTGCGATGTCGGGATCGTGTTGTTCCCCACCGCCAGTGCGCCGCGGCGAAGCGACGCACTGGCGAGGGTGGCACAACCGAGCTAGTGCACCAAGCGACTCAGCACGCGGTTCGCCAGCATCCGGTTCCGCCCGCGCTGCGTGTAGTCCGCCCAAATCCGCGGCGCACTCTGCATGAGGGCCGCCGCGCTCGACCCCGGCGCGGATGCGCTACTGTTGGGCGGGTTACTAGCGCCGCCCCACGTGTAGCACGCACCGGTGCAGAGGTTCAAGACCCCCAACTCCTGCGCCGGCACCGGCATCTCGTGCGGGGTCAAGGGCTCCAGGTTATCGGTCCGCCGCTGGTTATAGAGGGGAGCGATGTTCGACCCTATCAGCTCCACATCCTGCTCGTACTGCAACTCTTGAAGCAAATTGGGGTCGCTCGCGTTGGCCGGCGACAGCCCGCCGCGGGTGACCCGCGTGTTATTGATGAGCGTGGCCGCCGTGGCGAGGTCCGGTGACGACGGCCGGCGAATCAGCGCCTCCGCCCACAGCAGGTCGTTTTCGGCCGCCAGCACCATCGGCGCGTCGCCGGTCCCCGTCACCTCGCCCTGCGGGTTGTCGCCGCAGGTCGTGAGGCTGTCGTACCGGACCTGCCCCACCGCGCTCTGGTGCCAGGCACCGCGGGTCTTGTTGCCGAACTCCTTCGTGTGCGTCCACACGAAGTCAGTCCCGCCTTTGCCGGTAGTGTCCGGATACGCGCGCAGAATGGCTGCGGCATACGCGGCCGGGCCACGGTACGTCCCGTCGCCCAACCGCTTGTCCGGAGAGGTGGGGTTTTTATTCAGGTTGACATCCCACGGATCCGGTTGGGATACGGGGTCCATCATGTGCGCGACGCGGGTATGCACCCGCATCGTGGTCATGTCGTTGCTCCAGACCTTGAGGAAGTCGCACCAGGTGGTGCAGGCGTCCTGGAAGAAGGTGAGATTGAACCGCGCCCCCGAGCTGATCCCCTTGGAGGCGTAGCTCGCCACCTTCGCCCAGTCCACCTGGCCACCCGCGGAGACATCTTTGTTTTCCGCGGCACTGCGGGGGAAGTACACCAGGAGCCGCGCCGCCATGGTGTTGGCGATCTTCCCGATCTTGACGTTGTTGTAGCTGACCGACGGCCCACCGAACCAGGGGACGCTCGGCACGCTGAAGGTGTCCGCCGCCATGGTGATGGCGGTGTCGAACTTGGCGAGCGCCGCGTCGCGGATCTGCGCCCGCGTTGAGAACGTGAGCTTGGTGATGTCGGTGTTGTAATCGACGACGAAGCCCTTGTCGTAGTTCAAGGCGATGCCGCTCAGTGCCAACCCCTGCGTCATCACCGCCATCGTCTCCACCATGTGGGACGCCGGGACGGCCAGCTTCTTGGTCCGGATCGCGGTTAATACGTCATTGGCCGACGACAGGGACGCATAGTACCCGTACCACATCGCCTCGATCTGCGTTCGCTGCGCCGAGGCCAGGTTGTTCTGCCACTCCACCCGCGGATACGCCGGACCCTCCGTCAGGTTACCGCACGTCCCGAGAGGCGCGGGGTAGCCGCCCGCCGGCCAGTCCTGCGTGCAGCCGGTATAGAACCGAATATTGAAGTTGTTCCACATCGCGACGTGGCTCCGCGCCATGACCGACAGCGTCAGGGCGGGATACTGATCCTCCCCAAAGCCGCCCTGGGTCGTGAGGTACCACGTCTGGAACGCCCCCTGCCCAATGCCCGGAATGCTGTTCGGGTCCGACAGCACCCGGTTCCGGTCCGGGTCGTTCGGGTTGTCGATACTCAGTGTGTCACATGCAGCCGCGAAGACCAAGGCGACGAGGCCCACGATCTCCCGGATCCGCTTGCTGTTGCTCATAGCAGTGTTCTCCTAGAGAGGTCGAGTCGCCGGGTCAGAAATTGATCTCCGCGAAGCCGGTGAAGGTCCGGAAGTTCGGGTACGAGAAGCCGTCGAACCGGAACGAGTAGGGGTCGCCCGACAGGCCGGCCACCTCGGGATCGTATCCGGAGTACTTCGTGAATGTGAAGAGATTCCGCCCGATCACCCCGATCCGTAGGCTGTTGATGCCAAGGTTGAGCTTCTCCACGGCGCTGCGGTCGAAGGTGTAGCTGACGTTCAGCTCCTTGATCTTCACGTACGTCCCCGACTCGACGAAGAAGTCGATCGGGTTGATGCCGTTGTACAGGCCCTGGTAATAGGCGATCGGCTTCTTCCCCGTGCTGTAGGGGCAGTGCGCCGGGTCGGTCGTGCCAGCGCAATTCGGCGTGGGCTTACCGCTCTGGTCGTAGATCCGGTCGCGGTACTCGAAGAACGGCCACTGCCGCGTCCCGTTGTAGATGTTGCCACCCTGCACCCAGTCCACGAGCGCGTAGGCGGACAAGCCCTTGTAGCGGAAGTTCGTCGTGAAGCTGGCGTTGAAGTCGGGGTTGACGTCCCCGATCTTGACGATCCCCTGTCCCTGGGGGTCGACGTAGGTGAGGAACTTCTCGGCCGAGGTGTGGTACGTGCTCTTCTTCACCACGTACCCGTCCTCGTTGACGACGAAGCTGTCCGGGCACCACGTCCCCGGGCAGGTCGGTGACCTGCCAGGAGCGTCGTACAGCTCGTTGATGTTGCGCACGATCCTGGTCCCGTAGATGACGCCGAACGTTTCTCCCGGCGCGATCCTGAAGACCTGCGTGACATCCGTACTGCCGGCATAGGCTGGGCCGGTCAGGAACGGCGCCGTGCTCATCGCGGTGATGTATTGCCGCGTCCGATCGGCCGCCACGTTCAGCCGCCAGGACAGGTCCGGCCGGTCCGCGATGATCACGCCCAAGGACAGCTCGTGCGTCCTGCCGAGCAGCGTCGCGGCATTCTGCCACTGGTACTTGTAGCCGAACGCGCTCGCTGAGAGGGGCACCAGCAGGATCTGGTCAGTGGTGTTCTTGCGGGAGAAGGAGTAGTCGAGCGAGAAACGCCCCAGGAAATCCATGTTCCCGCCGATCTCGGTCTCGCCCGAATGCGCCGGCTTGAGCGAATCGTTGCCGAGCGTGACCTTCGTGAAGCCACCCCCTAACTTGTCGAACGTCTCATACCGCGCCCGATAGCTCGGACGCAGCCCGGCCGTCCCGTAGGATGCGCGCAGCTTGAGCTCGTCGACCCCGTTGATGTGGAAGTCCTGCGACAGTCGGTACGCCCCCGACACCCGGAAGTACGTCTGCCACCGGCGGAGCGGGCCGAACAGCGAGGAGCCATCCCACCGCACCAGCCCGTCCAGAATGTAGCGATCGTTGATGTCGAAGTTGGACACGACGTAGTAGTTCTTGCTGCGGATGATCGCGTCGTACGAGAAGGGGGAGAGCTGGGTGAAATCCACCGCCGTGAACTCCGGCGTGGCGCTCACCGTGAAGGCTTTCCCCGTGTCGCCCAACGCTCGAATCCGCTGATCCTCGTAGAGATACGCACCCTTGAGAATATTGCGCACCCGTACGCCGCCCACGGTGAAATTGCGCGTGCTCGTGAGTGTGATCCCGGTGTTGAACGTCCGGCCGGCGCTGTCGATCTTCACGAGGGTACCGGCCGTCGGCACGCCGGACGCATTGAGGAAGTTCTTCGGCGTCTCGTCCGTGAAGTTGGACGATTCCTCGTCGTAGTTGTAGTTCCCCTCGAGCGACAACCAGTCGAAGATCCGGTACGTCGCTTTCCCATAGCCGGTGTAGCGCGTGCGATCGGTGCTGATGTGCTCGTTCGCGAGCGTGTACAGCGGGTTCGCCGCGTTGGGGAGCTGATGGGGAATCAACGCGGCGTAGGGCGTGCCGTCCGGGTTCGGGGCGAACAGGTTGATGTACGGCTCGATAAACGTTACCGCAAAGAACGGCGCCCCCGGGCCTTGCGCGATCTTGTTGTTCGTCGACTTGCCAAAGAATCCGCCGACGGACAGATCGAGTCGCGGCGTCAAGGCCTGGTCCACGTTCACCCGGAAGTTCTGCCGACCGTAGCCCTGCAGCAGCCGGATGACGCCGTCCTGCTTCGTGTTCTCGAACGACACGTTGTAGTTCGTGTTACCGCGGCGCTGTCCGATCGAGATGTAGTTGGTATAGAACGCGCCGTGCGTCAGCAGGGCAGTCTGCGCGTCGTACACCGACCGTGCGTATGACGAATAGGGGATGTCGGCGATGCCGCTCCCTTTCACTGAGGGCAGGTCGAGAGGACCCACCAGGTCACCGGTTGGCGTGATAAAATCGCCGTTCTTGACGGCGCTGCCCTGAGAGTCCGTATACGGGCCGATGGTATCGACGAGATAGGGGTGCGCCAGGGATATGGGGATCGCCTTGGGCCGGATCGACTGGCCGTACTCGTTCCGCACGGTTACCGCCGTCCTGCCGTCGGCCACCTTGTCACCGCGCTTCGTGAAGACCTGAATCACGCCTTCCGCGGCATCGGAGCCGTACAGCGAAGACGCAGCGGCTCCCTTGACGATCTCGATGTGGTCGATGTCCTGCGAGCTGATGTCCGCCAGCCCGAATCGCGTGATGGTCCCGTCGACGATGACCAGCGGTCCGGCTTGGTTGGTGGACGCGCAGGGTTGGCTGGTGCAGGCCGACTTGCTCGTGAGCGCGGTCGCGGCACGGAGCCGAATCACGGGCTCGCCGCCGGGCTCGCCGCTCGGCGAGATCAGCCGCACCCCAGCCACTTTGCCCTCAAGCGACCCCAGCGCCGACACCGCCGGCGCCTCCTGCAGCTGGGCGGCGTTGACCTGGGCCACCGCGAACGGCACTTTCTTCAACTCAGTGCCCGCCGCCGTGCCCGTCACGACGACCACGTCAAGCGTCATCGGATCGAACTTCAGCTCGAGATCCTGCGATTGCGTTCCCGGCGTCAGCGTGACTTGGCGCGTGGCCGCCTGGTACCCGATGTAGCGGGCGCGCAGGGTAACAGTTTGCCCTTTGGTTCGCTCGGCCGGAACGGTAAGGGTGTATGTTCCGGTGGTCGTGGTCGCGACGGCGCTCCCGAGCTCCTCGATCTGGACGATCGCGCCGCCCAGGGCTTCGCCTTGTCGACCCGTGACCTTTCCGGTGATCACCGCGGATTGCGCCGCCGCGTCGTGGAACGCTGCCCCCACCAGCAGCAGCAGCGCTCCAGCGCAGACGGTTGCGCTGAACGTACGAGGCTTGATCATGACGCCTCCTTCGGTGGTGGATGACTCCCACGGGCCCCCAACGGCTGGGACTGGGGGCCAACTGCGAAATGTCCCGTTATTGTGCACCAGCGGTCAGAAGTGCGCAAGAGCGCCGTTCGACCCCAAGATGCTCAACCAGCGGGTCTTACGCCCCCTTGTCCAGGCGGGTTAGATTGTGGAACACGTCCAGTGGAACGACTGATGGTCGCGTACCGGTCCCAGAGGCGTGTTTCGCCCCCCCACACCCTCCTGGCCACTCTCGTGCTAGGGCTGTGGCTGAGCCATGCCCGGGTAAGCGCTGCCCAAGCTCAACAGAATACCGCCCGCCCCGTAGGCGGGGACTCGAGCGCCGTCGTGGGACAGCTCATCGACGGACACTCCCGACAGAGGATCAAGGGCGCTCAGGTAGAAGTCAGTGGCACCACCTCGACCACGACCACTGATTCCTCGGGGAACTTTACCCTGAGCGGGCTCCTCCCGGGCTCTCAGACGCTTCAAATCCGCGCGGTGGGCTATACCCCCGCCACCTGGCGCCTCACGCTCAAGCCGCATCACACGCTCAAACACACGTTCGAGCTGGAGCCGCTCGCCGTCCAACTCCCGGAAGTGGTCGTGAAGGGAAAGACGCCGCTTGCGGAGCGCCGCTTTGCCGATTTCGAGCGCCGGCGCCGGTCCGGAATGGGCTACTTCCTCACGCAGGAGCAGATCGAGCGCAGCGGCGCGGCCGAGCTCATCGACGTGCTCGCGACGGTGCGCGGCGTGCAGCAGGTGTGTCTGACCAACGATTGCATCGCGAAGATGGTGCGGTCGCCGCCGGGGTGCTACCCGCAGTATTACCTCGACGGCAACGAGTCATCAGCCTACTTTGCGCGCCACACGCCCCCACATGACATAAAGGGCGTCGAAATCTATCGCGGCCAGTCGGAGACCCCCGGCGAGTTCCAGGGCTCGAACTCGGGTTGCGGCGTGATCGCCATCTGGACGAAGTCGTCTCCCTAGCTCCACAAGCTAGTTCCGCTACCTTAGGCGGCATGACGCGTCTCGTCGTTGTGCCCGCGCTCGTCTTCTTCATAGCCTGCCGCTCGAACGAGAACTCTCGCCGAACGCCGACGCCGGACTGGCTGCTCGAGCGCGCTCGCACCGAAGATGGGCTGCTCGCCCGCTCCACCGTCATGCACGACTTCCGTTTCAGCGATCGGCGGGCGGCGAGCGGCATCACATTCGAGAACCGCATCGTGGACGACGCGGGTAAGGCATATAAGAAGGTTCACTACGATCACGGCACGGGCCTCTGTGCCGCCGATGTGGACGGCGACGGGCTGCCCGACCTCTACTTCATGACGCAGCTCGGTAGCAACGAGCTGTGGAAGAACCTCGGCGGCGGCCGCTTTGCCGACATCACCGACCAGGCGGGGCTCCGCATGTCCGACGCCGTCGCGGTCGGCTGTGCATTCGCCGACATCGACAACGACGGGCTACCCGATCTGTTCGTGACGACCGTGCGCCACGGCAACCGGCTGTTCAAGAACCTGGGCGGCGGCACGTTCACGGACATCACCGCGCAAGCCGGGGTCGGGTACGTCGGCCACTCCTCTGGCGCCGTGTTCTTCGACTACGACGGCGACGGCTTGCTCGATCTCTTCGTCACCAACGTCGGCGTCTACACCACGAATCAGCGCGGACCCGGCGGCTACTATGTGGGACTCCCCGACGCCTTCCACGGCCACACCCACCCTGAGCGCGACGAGGAGAGCATCCTCTACAAGAATCTCGGTGGCGGCCGGTTCAAGGACGTCACGCGAGAGGTCGGTCTCGTCGACCGGAGTTGGAGCGGCGATGCCACCGTGATCGACGTGAACGACGACGGCTGGCCCGACCTCTACGTCCTCGACATGCAGGGGGAAAACCACCTCTGGCTGAACGAGGGGGGGAAGCGGTTTCGTGACGCGACGAAACAGTACTTCCCAAAGACCCCGTGGGGCGCCATGGGGGTGAAGGCGTTCGACTTCGACGGCGACGGTCGGGTCGACCTGTTCGTGACCGACATGCACTCGGACATGTGGGTCAACATCCCACCGGGCGACTGGGCCGCGGAGGCTCGCAAAGCCGACACCGCGCCTGCTCCTCCTGATTTCTTCCCTACCGGTAAGCGTCAGTTCATCTTCGGAAACGCACTGTACGCGAATCGTGGCAACGGCCGCTACGTGGAAGCCTCGGATTCCCTCGGCGTCGAGACGTACTGGCCCTGGGGACCGACCGTGGATGACCTCAACGCTGACGGATGGGATGACATCTTCATCACGGCCGGCATGAACTTCCCGCACCGCTACGGCATCAACTCCGTCCTCTTGAACGACGCCGGTCGCCAGTTCCTCCCCAGCGAATTCAGCCTCGGCATCGAGCCCCGGGCCGACGGGGAGGAGCAAGTGTGGTTCCGCCTCGATTGCCAGGGCACCGACCGGCAGGAGCCGTTCTGCACGGTCTGCTCCAAGGCGGGCAGCGCTGCGTTGGGATGCCGACAGGGCCCCGGAGGCCAGGTGACGATGATGGCTTCGCGGGGAAGCCGTTCCGCCGTTGCGGTCGATCTCGACGACGACGGCGATCTCGACCTCGTGACCAACGAATTCAACGCACCCCCGCAAGTGCTCGTCAGCGACCTCGCCCAGCGCCACCGCATTCACTTCCTCAAGATCCGGCTGCGAGGCACGCGCTCCAACCGCGAGGGGCTGGGCGCGCAGGTCACCGTCGTGCTACCCAACGGCCGGCGCATCCTCAAAGTGATGGATGGGAAGTCTGGCTACCTCTCGCAGAGCGACTTGCCGCTCTACTTCGGATTAGGCGACGCCGATCACGCGGCCACGATCGAAGTACGCTGGCCTTCGGGTCAGCGCCAGACCGTGGCCGGTCCCGTCCCCGCCGGGCAGACGCGCGAGATCGTAGAGCCGTAACGAGCGACTGACTGGCGAACCCCTGCACAAGGGAAACGTGGTGCGACTTGTGCGGAGATTCCCTAGGTGTTGATGACAAAGACGTTGTTCACTGACGTAGGCGAGCCAGTGGGGGACGATACCCGAGCGCGGTATGCGGCCGCTCGAGGTTGTAATAGCGCAAATAGGGTCGCAATGCACGCGTCCGGTGCCAGGAGCG
>DATLKF010000041.1:0-2656 GCA_035538515.1 Gemmatimonadales bacterium | reverse complement strand
GGCGTCCTGGCGCAGGTCCGGGTCTGCTGTGACACCCCACAAGAAGCCTCGGTCGTGGACGCGCTCGCCTCGTTCGGTGTGGTGCACGCGGACATGCCCTTGACGCTGGCCAACATCTGGCTCGCCATCCAGGGCCGACCTGTTCGGGGGGACCTGCCCGCCAGTGTTTCCCCTTGAACCGCTGGGGCCTGAAGAGCCGCGGCGCTGCTACAGGTCGTTATTGCCCGGCGGCCAGCGCCTGGAGCTTGGCCCAGGTGTCCCTGAGGCCGAGGGTACGGTTGAAGACGAGGCCTCTGGGCGTCGAGTCGGGATCCGGGCAGAAGTAGCCGAGGCGCTCGAACTGCACGGTCTCACCGACCGGCAGTTCCGTGAGCGCAGGCTCGACCAGGCACTCCTGGAGCACCGTCTCCGAGTTGGGGTTGAGGTCGGCGTAGAGGTCGCCGTCAGCGCCGGGATCGGGGCGGGTGAAGAGACGGTCATAGATACGCACTTGGGCGGGCACGGCGTGCTCGGACGAGAGCCAGTGCAGCGTCGCCTTCGGCCGGCGCCCGTCGGGGGCGTCGCCGCCGCGCGTCTCCGGATCGTAGGTGCAGCGGAGCTCGACGATCTCGCCGCTCGCGTCCTTGACCACGTCGGTGCAGGTCACGAAGTAGGCGTAGCGCAAACGCACTTCGCGGCCGGGGGCGAGGCGGAAGAACTTGCTTGGCGGGTCCTCCATGAAGTCGTCGCGTTCGATCCAGAGCTCGCGCGCGAAGGGCGCCTTGCGTGTCCCGGCCGAGGGATCCTCCGGGTTGTTGACGGCCTCCACCTCCTCGACCTGCCCCTCTGGGTAGTTCTCGATCACGAGCCTGAGCGGGCGCAGGACGGCGAAGCGTCGCAGCGCCCTCCGGTTCAGCACGTCCCTGACCTCGTGCTCGAGCATCTCGATTTCGGCGGCGCTCGTGCCCCTGCCTCCCAGCCCGATTATGTCGAGGAAGTTGCGCAGACCCTCGGGTGGGAAGCCGCGCCGGCGCAGGGCCGAGAGGGTGGGCATGCGCGGATCGTCCCAGCCTCGCACGTGGCCCTCGCTCACAAGCCGCCCTAGGAAGCGCTTCGAGAGCACGGTGTACGTGAAGCTGAGGCGGGCGAACTCGTATTGGTGCGGGCGCGAAGGCACCGGCAGGTTCTCGATCAGCCAGTCGTAAAGCGGTCGGTGATCCTCGAACTCGAGCGTGCAGAGGGAGTGGGTGATGCCCTCGATTGCGTCCGACTGGCCGTGGGCGAAGTCGTACAGCGGATAGATGCACCACTCGTCGCCGGTCCGCGGGTGGGTTGCGTGCAGGATCCGATAGAGCACCGGGTCGCGCATGTTGATGTTGGGCGAGGCCATGTCGATCTTTGCCCTGAGCACTCTGGCGCCGTCCGGAAACTCCCCCGCGCGCATGCGCTCGAACAGGTTGAGGTTCTCATCGATCGAACGGTCGCGCCAGGGGCTGTTCTTGCCCGGCTCTGTGAGGGTGCCGCGGTGCTCCCGGATCTTGTCGGCGGAGAGGTCGTCGACGTAGGCCTTGCCGGCCTTGATCAGGTGTACGGCCCAGTCGTAGAGCTGGTGGAAGTAGTCGGAGGCGAAGTAGAGATGCTCGCCCCAGTCGAAGCCAAGCCAGCGGATGTCTTCTTGAATCGAGTCGATGTACTCCTGCTCTTCCTTGATCGGGTTGGTGTCGTCGAAGCGCAAGTGGCAGCGGCCGCCGAGCTCCTGGGCGATCCCGAAGTTGAGCGCGATCGCCTTGGGGTGGCCGAGGTGGAGGTATCCGTTCGGCTCGGGCGGGAAGCGCGTCACGACCTCCGAGACTCTGCCCTCGCGCACGTCGGCGGCGACGATATCGCGGATGAAATCGCGTCGTTCCGGAGAGGCTGGAGTGCGGGCGCTCACGCGGCTGTTGCTCGTCATCTCGATTAGAGTAGTGCAGTACGTCGCCATGTCTGGCTGCCGCAGTCGGTGCACTCACGCTCAGGTGACAACCTCACCGCACACCCGGAAGCCGCCGGGATCATCCGGCAGGCGAGCGGCTTCCCACGCTTGATGAATTCCTCGGACCTCGCCTCGCTCCGCCTGCGGTCCAGCTTGACCACCCCCCACGGCATCTGGCAGGTGAAGACAAAGCTCCCCGCACCGCGTGGGCGAGATGGGACATCCGCGCAGGCACTTCTGGCGTCAACAGGAAATATATGGCCGACGCGTAATCCCACGCGGTTCGTGCATAAGCACCTCTTCGGCGACCCGAACGCAGACCAGGGAGCCCAGCAGCCGGTTATCACCACGGGGGCTGAGGTCATGGACCAGGTCTTCCGGCCGGAGGATTTACGTGGAAGAACCGCGGGATAGTGCGGTAGCTATGCGTAGGTGGGCAGGTCTCCGGTTTGCTCGGCGGTGGCGGCCCAGCTGGCCAGCAGCTTGAGGTTATCGGCGGCGGGAGTGGCTGCGGCTGCGGTGTAGACGAGCATCGTGAGGCCCGGGTGGGCGGGAAACTGCATGGCCTCGAAGTCGAGGTCGAGGGTGCCGACGACGGGGTGGTGGAACCGCTTGCGGCCGGTCCAGTGAGAGCGGACGTTGTGGGCGGCCCACCGGGTCCGGAAGTCCTCGCTGCGCGTGGAAAGCTCGCCGATCAGCTCGATG
>DATLKF010000040.1:0-12367 GCA_035538515.1 Gemmatimonadales bacterium | reverse complement strand
CACCCGATTATTCCGTTCATCGAGGGCGACGGCACGGGCCCGGACATCTGGCGCGCCGCGCGACGGGTGTTCGATGCGGCGGTCGAACGCACATCCGCCCGTAAGCGGCGCGTGGAGTGGCTCGAAGTGCTGGCGGGGGAGAAGGCGTTCAAGCAGGTGGGCAACTGGCTCCCGGAAGACACGCTCGAGGCGATCCGCGCGCACCGGGTGGCCATCAAGGGCCCGCTGACCACGCCCGTCGGCGGCGGAATCCGTTCTCTCAACGTCGCGCTGCGCCAGCTTCTGGACCTGTACGCCTGTATCAGGCCGGTGCGCTACTTCGAGGGAGTGCCCAGCCCGATGCGCGAGCCGCAAAAGCTCGACGTCGTGATCTTCCGGGAAAACATCGAAGACGTGTACTCGGGCGTGGAGTACAAGGCCGGCAGCCCGGAAGCCGACTCCCTGATCGCCTTCTTGACCGAGCGCTTCGGCGCCAAGATCCGCCCCGGCAGCGCGCTGGGCATCAAGCCGATGTCCAAGTTCGGGTCGCAGCGCCTGGTCGCGAAAGCGATCGAGTACGCGCTGCGCGCCGGCCGGCGCTCCGTGACGCTCGTGCACAAGGGCAACATCATGAAGTTCACGGAAGGCGGGTTCCGGGAATGGGGGTACGAGATCGCCAAAGAGAAGTTCGGCGACCGCACCATCCCCGAGAGCGAAGTGGGAAAGGGAGACGGAGGACGGGTGGTCATGAAAGACCGCATCACCGATGCGATGTTCGCGCAGCTCGTGCTACGCCCCGACGAGTACTCGGTGATCGCGGCGCCGAACCTGAACGGCGATCTCCTGTCGGACGCCGCCGCGGCGCAGGTGGGGGGGCTCGGTCTTGCGCCGGGCGGCAACGTGGGCGACGGGTTCGCCGTCTTCGAGGCGACGCACGGCACCGCGCCCAAGTATGCCGGTCAGGACAAAGTGAACCCGGGGAGCGTGATCCTGTCCGGGGCGATGATGTTCGAGGAGCTGGGATGGAACGACGTCGCGACGGCGATCGTGCGCGGGCTCGAAGGCGCCATCCGCTCGCGTCACGTCACCTACGATCTCGCGCGGCTCATGCCGCAGGCGACCGAGGTCTCGACCTCGGTGTTCGCCCAGTGCATAATCGAGCATGTCTGAGATGACGAGCGGCGCGGTCAGCGCACCGCTCGCGCAGGTCGAGACGCCGCTGCTCGCCGTGGCTCTCGCCCAAGGGAGCGCCGTGCCCGCATCCCTCGCCGAGCTCGACCGGGCGTCCGGCGGTGTGGTGACGCGGGCGATCACGAGCGGCGACTTCAAAGGCAAGCGCGACGAGGCCGCCCTGCTCTATCCCGGCAGCGCGAAGCCCGAGCGGCTGCTCCTCGTTGGCCTCGGGAAGCCGGCGGACGTGAGTCGCACGGTCATCCGCCGCGCCGCCGCCGTCGCCGCCAAGCGGGCTCGAGCGCTCGGCGTCAAGCAGCTCGCCTTCGCCGTCGCCGCCGAGGCGCGAAACGGCGTGTCGGCCCGGGACGTCGGGCAGGTCACGGTCGAAGGCGCAGCGCAGGGAGCTTGGGCCTTCACCGAGCTCAAGGCGGCCCCCACCTCTCCCGACGAGCCCAGGGCCGAGGTCGAGAGTGTGCTGGTCGTGTGTGACGCGAAGGAGACCAAGGACGTCACGGCCGGCCGCGTGGTGGGCGACGCAATCGCCGCGGGACACCGGCTCACGCGCTACCTGCAGATGCTGCCCGGCAACGTGTGTACCCCCACCTATCTCGCGGAGCGCGCCAAGCAGCTCGCCGACCGCTACGGCCTCAGGCTCACCGTGCTGGACCGCGCCCAAATGCGCGACGAGGGGATGGGCGCGCTGCTCGCCGTCGCCCAGGGGTCGGCGCAGGAGCCGCGCTTCATCGTCCTCGAGCACCGGGGCGCCCCCGCCAAGGATGCGCCGCCGGTCGCGATCGTCGGCAAGGGCGTCACCTTCGACTCGGGCGGCATCTCCATCAAGCCCGCCCAGAACATGGAGGACATGAAGTTCGACATGTCGGGCGCCGCTGCCGTGCTGGGCACGTTCGAGGCGGTGGGCCGCCTCGCCCCCAAGCTCAACCTCGTGGGCGTGATCCCCTCCACGGAGAATCTTCCTTCCGGCACGGCGGTAAAACCGGGCGATGTGGTCAAGAGCCATCTCGGCAAGACGATCGAGATCATCAACACCGACGCCGAAGGACGGCTCATCTTGTGCGACGCGCTGTCCTACGTCCGCCGGTTCAAGCCCGCGGCGGTCATCGACATCGCCACCCTCACGGGCGCGGTAGTCGTGGCGCTCGGCGCGTACGCCATCGGCGCGATGGGGAACGACGACGCTCTGCTCGCCGAGGTGCGCGACGCGGGCGAGCGCGCGGGCGAGCGGTGCTGGCCGCTGCCCCTGTGGGACGATTACCGCGACATGCTCAAGTCGGAAATCGCGGATGTGAAGAACTCCGGAGGACGTGGGGCGGGAACGATCACCGGCGGCTGGTTCCTGCGCGAGTTCGTCGAGGGCTACCCTTGGGTCCATCTCGACATTGCGGGCACCGCGTATACCGATGGCGACGGCCCGCAGCAGGCGAAGGGCCCGACCGCGGTGGGGGTGCGGCTCTTCACCGAATTCGTGCTCAAGCGCGCGGGGGCGTGACCCGCGGTCTGTTCGGCGCGGCGCTGCTGCTCCAGGTCGCCGCGGGAGCGGCCGCCCAAGTCGACAGCACCGCGCGCCGCGACACCACCCGAAGCGATTCCACCGCGCGTCGCGACACGACGACGCGCGACACGGCGGCACATTATCTCCCGGTGTTCCCGGAGCCGATCCTCGCCGGCCCGCTGCCCCGCGGCACCCGCTATACGTTCACCGCCGACTCGTTCGCCCTCTCGAACGTGCAGACCCTCTCCGACCTGCTGGCGCACATCCCCGGGGTGTACGTCGCGCGCGGCGGCATTTACGGCGCGGCCGAGCCGGTGCTGTACGGCGGCCGGGGTGCCGCGGGCCTCGAGATCTACTGGGACGGCGTGCCCTACCTGGCGCAAGGGCGCGACTCGGTTTTCATCGACCCGGCGCGCATTTCGCTGGCGCCGCTCGAGCGCGTGGACGTGGTGGTGCTGCCCGCCGCGCTCCGAGTGTACCTCGTCACCTGGCGGCAACGCTCTACGGAGACCACCTCGCTGGTGGGGGTGGCCACCGGAGAAGTGCGGACGGCCAACTACCGCGGCGCCTTTCTCCGGCGCTGGCGCTCGGGGCTCGGCCTGTCGCTCGTGGCAGACTACAACAACAACGACGGCATCGCGGGCACCTCGAGCACGGCGTTCAACTCGGTGGACTTGTGGCTCAAAGCGGAGTACCTGCCGAGCCCCCGGCTGGGCGCGTCGTACCAGATCGTGAGCTCCCGCTGGCACCGCGACGCGGAGACCGGGACCGCTGGCGGACCCCTCACCGCGAATTGGGAGTCGCAGCGGCGCGACGCGATCTTCCGCGTCGTTGCCGCCGCTCGGAGCGATGGACTGGGCGCGCGCGCCACGGCGACGCTCACGACCACGCACACCAGCCGCGATAGCGCGGTGGCGGACCGGGGTGTGCGGCAGGCGAGCCTCGAGCTGCGCAACGACTGGCCGCGCGCGCACCTTGCGATCGCGTTTCGCACGCAGGGTGACGCGCGCCCGTGGCAGGTCGAAGGGACCGGCGCCTGGAGCCCGCTTCCCGGCCTGACGATCGCCGGCGACGCGCGCCGCAGCGCGTACGACCGCGGCCGGCGCGGCCGGCGCGCCCACCTGACGGCCGGACTGCTGCTCCCGGCAGGCTTCTCGATCCACGGCGACCTCGCCTGGGCGCGCGATCTGCAGGCTCCCGCCGACTCGGCCGATCAGGAGCAGCGCACCGTGGACGCGGCGGCGGCGCTACGGTGGGACCGCGGCTGGCTCAATCTCGAGGTGGGCGGGGTCAGTCGCGACCCGTTCGCCCCGATCGGGCGGCCCGCCGGGCTCGCGTCGCTCGACTCGCTCGGACCCACCCAGCACACGCGGTACATCACAGCCCACGCCGTCCTCCACGTGCTGCCCGGGCTGGAGCTCGCCGGCTGGTACTTCGATCCGTACGTGCGGGGAGGCAACGATTGGGAGCCGCCCTACCATGCGCGAACCTCGCTCACCTTCTATTCGAAGTTCTGGCGCGTCTACCGCAGCGGGATCTTTGCCCTGCGGGGTGAGCTAGCGTTGGAGTCATGGAGCACCGGCACCGCGGGATACTCCGGCGGCACACTCGCCACGCTGCCCGGCCGCAGCTTCGGCGAGGTGAACATCGAGCTGCGGATCGCGGGTGTGACGATCTACTGGATCCAGCGCAACCTTACGCTCACGCGCGGCAGCTACGTGCCGGGCCTCGACTATCCGCGCCGCTTCCAGTTTTACGGGGTGCGGTGGGTGTTCACGAATTGAAGCCCGGCCGATTGACCTAAGTGCTTCGCCCGGCTACGTTTAAAGTCTGTGCCGCGGAGCATGACGGGGTTCGGCTCTGCCGAAGGCAACGTCCTCGGGGGGCGGCTCTCGATCGAGATCCGCACGGTGAATCACCGCCACTACAACCCGCAGCTCAAGCTGCCGGTCGAGCTGGCCGGGATCGAAGCACCACTGCGCGAGCGGCTGCGTCAGCAGCTCGAGCGCGGGCACGTGACCGTTTCGGCCCGATGGGTGGAAGCCCCGAGGGGTGAAGCAGCGGTCGCGGTCGATCTGGCGCGGGCGCGGCAAGTGCTGGCAGCCGCCAAGGAGCTAAAGCGTCAGCTCAAGCTGAAGGGTGAGGTCGACCTGGCGTTCGTCGCCCGGCAACCCGACGTGCTGACGCAGCAGCGCGATGGCGCCGCCGCGGAATGGGGGGAGGTGGAGCCAATCGTCGAGCGCGCGGGCCGCGAGCTGCTCGCCATGCGGGCACGCGAGGGAGCGGCGCTCGCCGCGGAGCTCGACACGCGACTCGGCGCGCTGGAAGCCGGCGCGGCCGCCATCGAGCGACGTGCGCCGCAACGGCTCACGGCGGAGCTGACGCGCCTGAAAAAGGCGGTGGCGGAGCTGGCGGGTGGCGTACAGGTGGACGAGCAGCGCCTCGCCGTCGAGGTTGCGCTCCTGGCGGATCGCGTGGACATCACGGAGGAACTGGTACGGTTGCGGACGCACATCGCTGCCTGCCGTACCGCTCTCGCGACCGACGCAGCGGTCGGGAAGCAGCTGGGATTTCTGGGGCAGGAGCTGCTGCGCGAGGTGAACACCGTCGGCTCGAAGGGCAACGACGCGGAGATCACGCAGGCAGTGATCGCGATGAAGGGCGAGCTCGAGAAGTTTCGGGAGCAGTTGGAGAACCTGGAGTGACGCCGCGGGTCGTCGTGCTCGCCGCCCCGTCCGGTGGTGGCAAGACGACCATCGCGCGCGAGCTGCTTCGCCGGCACCCGGAGGCGTTCGGATACTCCGTATCCGCGACCACACGCAAGCCGCGGGCGGACGAGCGGGACGGCGCGGCTTACCACTTCCTCACGCCGGAGGAGTTCCGCCGCCGCGTGCAGGCGGGCGACTTCCTCGAGTGGGCGGAGTACGCGGGGGAGTCCTACGGGACGCTCCGAACCGAGGTCGAGCGCGTGCTCGCGAGCGGGCGCCATGTCGTGCTCGACATCGAGGTGAAGGGCGCGCGGCAGGTTCGGAAGGCGTATCCTCGGCCGGCCTCCGTCATCATGTTCGTGATCCCGCCGTCGCCGCGGGTGTTGATCGAGCGCCTGCGCGGGCGGCGCACCGAGTCGGAAGCGCAGTTGCAGCGACGCGTCGAGATCGCGAGTCGAGAAGTCGAAACGGCGCGGTCCGAGTTCGGCAGCGTGTACGACCACGTGCTCGTGAACGACGATCTCGACACGGCGGTGCAGGAAGTGATCGATCTCGCGCTCGGTCGCGAGGTGGCGACGCGCGACCCGCATGACATGGCGAGCTTGCTGCCGGACTTTGTGAGACAGCTCGAGCGTGAAGCAGCAGCGCTCAAACAGTCTACCCCGAGGAGTCGGTGATGCGCATTGTGACCCCGAGCGAAGTAGCCACGCAGACGCAGAACAAGTACCTGGGCGTCCTGGTGGCGGCCAAGTTCGCCCGTTTCGTGAACGAGTTCCCCCGCGATCGCTCGGTGGACTTCGAGGAGAAGCTCACCACCCGGGCGTTCGACGAGCTGGTGCGGGGCCGGCTGACGTACAAACTGGTCCGGCGGCGGCGCCAGGAAGGCTGATGGCGCTCGCCGGCCGGCACGTCGTCCTCGGCGTGTCGGGCGGGATCGCGTGCTATAAGAGCTGCACGCTCGCCCGGCGGCTCACCGAGGACGGAGTGGCGGTGGACGTCGTGCTCACCGCCTCCGCCGCGGAGTTCGTGCGGCCGGTCACGTTCGAAGGACTGACCGGACGGCCTGTCCTCACGTCACTGTGGGAGCGGGACCGGGCACTCGCCCACGTCAGCCTCGCCAAAGCGGCCGATCTCGTGATCCTCGCGCCTGCCACGGCGCACCTGCTCGCCCGCGCCGCCATGGGGCTGGCCGACGATCTACTCACCGCGTTGCTGCTGGCGCGCACCGGGCCGGTGCTCGTGGCGCCGGCGATGAACGACGCGATGTACGCGCATCCCGCCACACGCACCAACCTGAAGATGCTGGCCGGACGCGGCTGGCATTTCGTGGGACCCGACGTCGGGCCGCTCGCCGAAGGGCCGAGCGACCGGCCGGGGCGGATGAGCGAGCCGGAGACGATCCTCACGGCGGCGGAGCGGCTCCTACTGCAGCGACCGCCATGGCTCGGGAAAACCGTCCTGGTGACCGCCGGCCCCACGCGCGAGCACCTAGACCCGGTGCGCGTCGTCACCAACCCGTCCACCGGCCGCATGGGCTACGCGCTCGCCGCAGCGGCGTACGCGCGCGGCGCGGACGTGGTCCTGGTCTCGGGACCGAGCGACCTGCCGCTGCCTTATGGTGTGACGGCGCACCGCGTCGAAACCACCGCCGAAATGCAACGCGCCGCGCAAGCGCTCGTGAAGAAAGCGGCGCTACTCGTCATGGCCGCGGCGCCGGCGGACTATCGCCCGGTGAATCGGGCGGCCGCCAAGCGGCCGCGGGCGAGCGGTGCGCTGACCGTAGAGCTCGAGGGCACCCCCGACATTCTCGCCGGACTCGAGCGACCGAAGGGATGCGTGGTGGTAGGGTTCGCCCTCGAGACCGTAGAGGCTGGGGGGGCCGGGGGAGCCGGGGGAGCCGGGGGGGACGGCGTGGCCCGCGCGAAGGAGAAGTTGCGCGAAAAGGCGCTTGACTACATCATCCTGAACGACGCGCTCGAGCCCGGCGCGGGATTTGAAGTCGCCACGAATCGTGTCACGATCATCGGGAAGACCGGGGAGCCGGTGGTGCTCCCGTTGCTTCCCAAGCGGGACGTGGCCGAAAAAATCCTCGACGCGGTGGAACGAGCTCTGACGTGAGCGACGGGCGGGCACTGGCGCGCGAATTCCTGGAACAGCAGCGGGAACTGGGGGGGAAGGCGGTCGTTCTCTCAGATGGCCTGACCCCGGGCTTGCGCCCGGGGCTGGTAGAGTCGGCCGCCGGTTCCGCACAACTGACCCCGGGCGCCAGCCCGGGGAACACCAAGACGGCCGCCACTGGGTTGGATGCACTTCCTCCTCCCGGGCTGTCGTACGACCCTCCCAGCGGCGATCTCTTTTCGAACGATCCCGTCGCGCAGGCCCCCTCACTCGAGGCAATCGGGCAGCTGGTGAAGAGCTGCACCAAGTGCCGGCTGTGTGAAGGGCGACGTCATACCGTCCCCGGTGAGGGGCCGGGCGACGCCCGGCTGGTGGTGGTCGGGGAGGGACCGGGCCGCGTGGAAGACGAGACCGGTCGCCCGTTCGTCGGACCGGCCGGGGAGCTGCTCACCAAGATTCTCGAGGCGATCGATTTGCCGCGCGAGCGGGTGTTCATCTGCAACGTGGTAAAATGCCGCCCCCCCGAGAATCGCCTGCCGCAGTTCGACGAGATCGCCGCCTGCGTGCCGTATCTGTTTCGACAGATCGAGATCGTAAAGCCGAAGGTGATTCTCGCCATGGGCGGGACCGCCGCCCAGACCATGCTGAACACCAAGCAATCGTTGGGGGCGCTGCGGAACCTGGTGCACCGGTTCCGCGGTACCCCTGTGATCGTGACCTATCATCCGGCAGCTCTGCTGCGCAACCCCAACTGGAAAAAACCGACCTGGGATGACGTCCGCATCGCCCGCCGTCTCATCGGCTGAGCGCCCGGCCGAATTCGCCGGCCGCCAGGCGCCGTGGAGCAACGAGGCGGAGCAAGCCGTCCTCGGCGCCATGCTGCTGGACCAGGACGCCGCGCTCAAGGCCGCCGAGCTGCTCGACGACACGATGTTCTACCGGGAGGGGCACCGCATCCTCTTCCGTGCCATGCTCGCCCTCACCGAGCGGGCCGACGTGATCGATCCCGTCACCCTGCGCGACGAGCTGATGCGGCGCGGGGACCTGGATCGCGCCGGCGGGATGGAGTACCTCGGCGCCCTGATCGACGTGGTTCCGACGGCCGCGAACGTCGAATACCACGCGAAAATCGTCCGCGACAAGGCGCTGCTGCGGCGCCTCATCGAGGCCGCCACGTCGATCATCCAGGACGCGTACGACGGGCACGCGCCTTCCACCGAAGTACTCGACAACGCCGAGCACCGCGTGTTCCAGGTCGCCCAGCTGCGACGCTCGGAGGAGTTCGTTCGCCTCAAGGAGCTGATCTGGCCCGCGATGGAGCGCATCGAGCAGCTCCACTCGAGCCAGGGCGCGCTCACGGGCGTCCCGACGGGGTTCACCGATCTGGACCGCCTCACGGCCGGGTTTCAGCGCGGCGACCTCGTGATCGTGGCGGCGCGGCCGTCGATGGGGAAGACCGCGCTCGCCCTCAACGTCGTACAGCACTCGGCCATCGAGCACAACCTGCCGGTCGCGGTCTTCTCGCTCGAGATGTCGAAGGAGCAGCTGGTCCAGCGGCTGCTCTGCTCCGAGGGGCTGGTGGACGCGTCGCGCCTGCGGCGGGGGCAGCTGCGTGACGACGACTACCCGAAGCTGGCACGCGCCGCGGGGCTGCTCGGAACCGCGCCGATCTGGATCGACGACTCCGCGATGCTCACCCCCCTCGCCATGCGCTCCAAGGCGCGCCGGCTCAAGGCCGAGCACGACATCAAGATGGTCGTGGTCGACTATCTGCAGATGATGCAAGGTCCCACCGACTCCGAGAGCCGCCAGCAGGAGATCTCCTTCATCTCCCGCTCGCTCAAGGCCCTCGCCAAGGAGCTGGACGTGCCGGTCGTGGCGCTGTCACAGCTGTCGCGCGCGCCGGAGCAGCGTGGCGGCGAGCATCGCCGGCCGCAACTCTCCGACCTGCGCGAGTCCGGGGCGATCGAGCAGGATGCGGACGTCGTCTGCTTCATCTATCGGCAGGAGTTCTACGACGGACCCGTCGATCCCAAGACCAACGAGAGCATCGAAGGCATCGCCGAGCTGATCGTCGGGAAGCAGCGCAACGGACCCACCGGGACCGTGAAGCTGTTTTTCAAAAAGGAGTACACCCGGTTCGACAACTACACCTCCCGCGAGGCACCGTCCGAGGCCGCCCGTGGCTAGGGGCGGCTCGGTGTTTCGGTGTAGCGAGTGCGGGGCCGAGCAACCGAAGTGGGGCGGGCGGTGCGACGCTTGTGGGGCGTGGAATTCCTTGGTCGAGGAGCCGGTGGGGCGTCGGACGGTCGGACGGTCGGACCGACGGACGGGTATTCCGTCCGACCGTCCGCCTGTCCGACTGTCCGACGTCGTGGGAGGCCGCGTGGCGCGGTGGCAGACCGGTCTTCCCGAGTTCGACTTCGTCCTGGGCGGTGGCATCGTTCCGGGATCGCTCGTGCTCGTCGGCGGCGAGCCGGGGATCGGCAAGTCCACGCTGCTGCTGCAGTGCGCCGCCCGGCTCGAGAACGCCGGCGTCGCCACGCTGTACGTGTCCGGGGAAGAGTCTCCCGATCAGATCCGGCTGCGCGCCGCGCGGCTGGCGGTGGACGCCGGCGCGGTTCACGTGCTGGGCGAGACGCGGCTCGAGGCCGTCGAGCATCACGCGCGGGCGCTCGGCGCACGCGTGGTGTTCGTGGATTCGATCCAGACCACCTACACCGACCAGCTCGAGGGCGCGCCCGGCAACGTAGGCCAGGTGCGGGAGTGCGCCGGCCGGCTGTTGCGCCTGGCCAAGGACGCGGGCCCTGCGGTGCTCCTCGTCGGCCACGTGACCAAGGGCGGCGGCATCGCGGGCCCCAAGACGCTCGAGCACATCGTGGACACCGTCCTCTATTTCGAGGGCGAGAGCACCCTCGATCACCGCGTGCTGCGTGCCGTGAAGAATCGTTTCGGCTCCGTGGACGAGATCGGTGTGTTCGAGATGACGGGCGCCGGCCTCGTGCCGGTTGCCGACCCCGCGGCGGCGTTCCTCGCGGGCCGCAGCCCAGGCGTGTCGGGCTCGGCGGTGACGGCGTTGATGGAGGGAACGCGTCCCATCCTCGTGGAGATTCAGGCGCTCGCCGCCAAGAGCGGGTACGGCACGCCGCAACGAGTGGCGACGGGGCTCGACCAGCGCCGGCTGGCCGTGCTGCTGGCGGTGCTCGAGCGCCGCGCCGGCATGCCGTGCGGCGGCCTGGACGTATTCGTGAATGTGACCGGCGGCGTCCGACTGCTCGAGCCCTCGACTGACCTGGCCGTCCTCGCGGCGCTGGTCTCGAGCGTCGCCGATCGCCCGCTCCCGGCCGACGCGGTGTTCCTGGGAGAAGTGGGCTTGGGCGGCGAGATTCGCCCGGTCGGCGCCGCGGAGCGGCGGCTGGGCGAAGCGGCGCGGCAAGGCTTCCGCCGTGTGTTCCTGTCCAGTCGCTCCCGCGTGACTGTTCCGGGGCTCGACGTCGTGAGCGTGGACGGCATCGGTGATCTCGCCCGGCGACTCGCAGCCTGACGCCGGCGTCGTGATCGTGGCGGCGGGCGCCGGCGTGCGCGCCGGCCCCGGCGAGCCCAAGCAGTTCCGGCCGATTCTCGGCGTCCCGATGTTGTTGCGAGCGTTGCGACCCTTCACCTCCCATCCCGCGGTCAGCCAGGTGGTCGTCGTCCTCCCGGCGGGCTTCGACACGCGCCCGCCGGAATGGCTGGCGAAGCTGCTGGGTGAGCGGTTGACGCTCGTGCCCGGTGGTCCCACGCGAGCCCACTCGGTGCGGGCAGGTCTGCGGGGGCTCGCGCCTGGGGAAGGCACCGCCCTCGTGCTGGTCCACGATGGTGCCCGTCCGTTCGTGACGCGCGAGACGATCGACGGCGTACTCGCCAAGGCGCGCGCCGGCGTCGGCGCCGTGGCCGCCATACCCGTCTCGGACACCGTCAAAGACGTCGAACACGAGCGTATCATGAAAACCGTCGCGCGAAACCGTCTGTGGCGGGCGCAGACGCCCCAGGGATTTCCGCGGGCGATGATCGAGCGCGCGTACGCCGAGCTCGCGAACGGCGATGCGGCGCCGACCGACGACGCCGAGCTGTGCGAGCGCGCCGGCTTTCCCGTGGAAGTCGTCCCCGACTCGCCGTACAACCTGAAAGTCACCACCGCCGACGATTTCCGCATCGCCGAGGCGCTCGCGCGTGAGCTGCGGTGACCCCGGTTCCGTTCCGCACCGACGCGCAGGTAACAGCCGCGCTCCCACAGGCGGTCGCGCATCTCGGCGCGGGTGGGCTGCTCGCCTACCCGACGGAGACGGTGTACGGTCTGGGCTCGCGCGCCCGGGGCCCCGAAGTGCTGGCGCTGGCCCGGCTCAAGGGACGGCGACCCGACAAACCGTTCCTGCTGTTGGTGGCCGACCGGGACATGGCCGAAGCGCAGGGCTTGGCGTTCAGCGACGCGGCCACGGCATTGGCCCGGGCGTTCTGGCCGGGCCCGCTCACGTTGGTCCTGCCCGGCGGCAGCGGGCGCCTGCCCGACGCGCTGCGCGGCCCCGAAGGAGGGATCGCGGTGCGCTGGACGTCGCATCGCGGGATGGCCCGGTTGGTCCGCGCTCTGGGGGAGCCGCTGACATCCACTTCCGCTAACTTGCCGGGGAGCCCCCCCGCGCCCGGCGCCGAGGCGATCGTGCGAGATTTCGCGGCGGCGGTGGAGGCGGACACGTTGCTGGTGCTGGACGGCGGTGTGCTGGGGAACTCGCCCCCGTCGACGGTCGTGGACTGCACGCGGTCCAGCCCGCGGCTGATTCGGGAAGGAGCGTTGACGCTCGCCGAACTGCGAAGAGCGGCGGGCCGGCTGGCGCCGTGAACG
>DATLKF010000039.1:0-32433 GCA_035538515.1 Gemmatimonadales bacterium | reverse complement strand
GGGGGGAGTGGGGGGAGTGGGGGCGCAGGCGGGTTCATGGTGTGCCGTAACCTCTCCCCGCGCGCCCGGGTTCCGCAATGGGGCCTGGAAGTGCTAGGTTTCGCGCGCCGTGGTCCATAGCATCGTGCCGCTGGCTGTCCTCGAGGCGGTCAAAAACCTCGATACCCCGGTCGAGGACGGCCTCTCGGAGTTCGCGGAAGAGCTGCTATCCAAGCGGCTCGGCCTGTCGCCGACTGTGGCGATGCAGCTGCGCGAGTACGAGGGTATGGTTCGCCGCGACGCTCGCGCCGACCCCACGCACGTCGAAGCGCTGCTGCGGTTGGTCGGCCGGCGGCCCGACGCCGACCTCGTGTTCGCCGACGCGGGCCGGCGAGCGGCGCGCCGCGCGGTGCGCCGCCTGTCCCCGCTCACGCGCCTGGCGGCGCGGATCACCCCGGGCGCGTTTGGCTACCTGGCTGCGCGGCGCGCGGCCCGGGCGGTGCTCGCGGGAGAGCTCAAGCGCGAGAGTCATGTGCCCGTCGCCCGCGTCGACGACGCGCTCGCCCTGCACGCCACTCCGGATGGCGCGGCGTGCGCCCTGTACGGCGCCGGCTTCACTGAGCTGCTCCGCCTGCTCGTGGGATTCGAAGGCGCCATGCTCCACGTATCCTGCCGCGCCACCGGGGGCGCGCGGTGCGAGTGGCGCGCGGCGCCGCCCGATCCACGCCACCGCTGATGCCGCTGCTCGAGGGCTTCGACCTCGCTGGTCTGCGAACGGCGCTCGCGGACATGGGCGCCGACGGTTGGCTGCTGTACGATTTCCGCAAAGTGAACCCGATCGCCGGCCGCATCCTCGGCGACATCGGGCTCGGAACCCGGCGCCTGTTCGTGCTGCTGCCGCGCTCCGGGGCTCCCGTAGCCATCGCTCACCGCATCGAGCTGCAGCCGTTGGCCGACTTCCCCGGTGAAGTGCGGCCCTATGGGCCGTGGCGCGAGCTGCACGGCCACCTGGAGGCGGCCGTGCGCGGCCGCACGCTGGCGATGGAGATCTCGCCTCTGGATCAAGTCCCCTATCTCGACCGCGTGCCGCACGGGGTGGTGCAGTTATTAGAGTCGTTCGGAGCGCGCCTGGTGTCGTCGGCGCCGCTCGTGTCGCGCTTCGCAGCCCACTGGTCGGCGCAGGAGCTGGGGGGCCACCGCCGCGCGGCGGAGGCGCTGGCGGCGATCGCGCGCGAAGTCCTCGTGTGGGCCGGCGGCGCAGCCGCGCGCGGCGAGGAGGTGCGGGAGACGATCGTACAACGGCGCGCCCTCGAAGCGATCGAGCGCGCCCAGCTGTGGACTAATGAAGGACCGATCGTGGCGTTCGGGCCGACGACCGCGCTGCCGCACTACGAGCCGCACGCGGGAGCGGATCGCCGTCTGGCAGCGGGCGACGTGGTGCTGCTCGACCTGTGGGCGGGACCGGGTCGAGGCTCGGTGTTCGCGGACCAAACGTGGATGGGATTTGCCGGCCGGAGCCCCGACGCCGAGGTGCGACGCGTGTGGCAAGCGGTGAAGCGGGCGCGTGACGCGGCGGTCGCGTTCCTGCGCGAGCGGTGGCGACCGAGCGGAGCGGTGACCGGAGCCCAGGTGGATGACGCGGCCCGAGCCGTGATCCGGGACGCCGGCCTCGCGGAGTTCTTCGTGCACCGCACCGGACACTCGATCGATCGCGACCTGCACGGCTCCGGGCCGCATATCGACAACTTCGAGACCGAGGACACGCGGCCGCTCGTGCCAGGCGTGGGCTTCTCCGTGGAGCCGGGTGTCTACTTGCCGAATCGCTTCGGCATCCGGAGCGAGATCAACGTTTACATCGATGTCTCGGGTCCCGAAGTGAATCCGCGTACACCGCAGGAGGAGCTGATCCTGGTATAGTCATCAGTCGTCAGTTATCAGTCGTCAGTTCTCAAGTCGTCAGTCGTCAGAACTGACGACTGATGACTGACGACCGAGAACTCCACCAACACCAAACTCGCCCAGATTGCCGTGCCCACCGCCACATGAGCCGCCTGAAGCAGCGGGGGCAATGCGAGCAGGACCATCGCCGCGGCGACGACGATCTGTAGAGTGACAAGCGCAACTACGTACCACGCACCACGCGCTTTGGTGCGCACCGCCCACCAGATGACGTACGCGGACAGCGTGTACGCGAAGACTCGGTGGGTCCAATGGACGTATTGCAAGTAGCTCCCCGCCGGAACGAGCTGTCCGTTGCAGAGAGGGAACCCGAGACAGGCGCTCGCGGCGCCGAGGTTAGCGGTGAGCGCGCCGAGCAATACGGAGACGAAACCCAGCCCGAGGGCGACTAACCCCGGGTGCCAGCCCGGGGTGAACGAGAAGCTCGGAAACCCCGGGCTGGCGACCGGGGTCAGTCGCGCGATCACGAGTAACGTCGCGAGCAACAGCATTGCCGTACCGAGATGAAGGACCACGGTCCACGGCGGCAAGCGCAGCTTGACGGTGACCGCACCGAGCAAGACCTGGAGGATGAGTAGCCCCACCGCCATGTACGACGTGCGCGCAAGAGCGTCCCACTCTCCACCCCTTGCTCGCCGCCGTAACCACCATGCATGCGCCGCCAGGGCCGTCACCAGCACGCTCACCGCGGCCGCGACGAGGCGATGCGCGTACTCGATCATTGTCGGGACATCGAGCGGCGGGAGCAGCCGGCCGTTGCACAGCGGCCAGTGCTCCCCGCACCCCATCCCCGAGCCGGTGATGCGCACGATGGCGCCGAGGATGATGAGCAGATAAGTGCAGGTGGCGGCGCTCCAGGCGAGCCACGCGAAGCGTCGCGTCATGGGACCGGAAATGTATATTGGGCGCTCGCATGTCCATGCCCGTGGATCGCTGGGGCGACCGGCTGCCGCGCCGGCTCGGCCTGTGGAGCGCCGTGGCGGTGCTTGTCGGCTCGACGATCGGTGGCGGCATCTTTCGCACGCCCGCCATCATCGCGGAGCGGGTACCGGCGCCCCTGCCGATGTTCGCGGTGTGGATTCTGGGCGGCCTGCTGGCGTTGTGCGGGGCTCTGACCTACGCCGAGCTGGCGGCGCTGTTCCCGCGCTCGGGGGGCGTCTACGTCTTCATCCGCGAAGGCTTCGGGCGCTTGCCGGCGTTTCTGTTCGGCTGGACCGAGCTGGTGCTGATCCGCGCCTCGGCATTGGGGGCGATCGCGACGCCCTTCGCCGAATATCTGCTCCGCTCGCTCGGATACAATCCTGAGGTGGAGCCTTACGCAGGCGCCGTGCACTACATCGCGGCCGCGGCGATCGTCGTGACGGCGACCCTGAACTACGTGGGCCTGCAGTGGAGCTCGCTCGTCTTGAATCTCACGACCGGGGCCAAATACGGGGCGCTCGCCCTGCTCGTGCTGCTGGGCTTCCTCGCGGGGCAGGGTGACTTCCAGCACTTCGCGACGGTGGGTGGCGTCTTGAGCCCCGGGTTGTTCGGGCTGGCTCTCGTGTCGGTGCTGTGGGCGTACGACGGTTGGGGCGACCTGTCGTTCGTCGGCGGCGAGGTAAAGGACCCGGAGCGCAACCTGCCCCGGGCGCTGATGATCGGCACCGGAGCGGTGATCGCGATTTACCTGCTCGTCAACGCCGCGTATCTCTATCTCATCCCCATCGGACAGATGGCGCGCTCACCGCTCGTGGCGGCGGACGCCGCGCAGCTGCTGGTCGGGCGCGCCGGCGTCGGACTGGTCGCGATCGTGGTGATGGTGTCGACGTTCAGCACACTGCTGGGATCGATTCTGACGTCGCCCCGCATCTTCTTCGCGCTGGCGGACGATGGCCTGTTCTTCCGCGCCATCGCCCGCGTGCACCCGCGATTCCAGACGCCCTCCGCGTCCATCGTGATGACGGCGGCACTGGGCGTCGGGTTCGTGCTGCTGCAGTCGTTCGAGCAGCTCGCGGATCAGTTCGTGGTGGCGATCTTCCCGTTCTACGCGCTCGCGGCCGCGGCGGTGTTCGTGTTACGCCGCCGGGAGCCGGATCGCCCGCGGCCGGTGCGCGTCATCGGCTATCCGGTGGTGCCGCTCCTGTTCGTCGTGGCGACGTTCATCATCCTCGCGAACGCGCTGCGCGAGCACCCCGGCGCTACCGGCCTCGCCTTCGGCGGTATCCTGCTCGGCGTGCCGGTCTACTACGGGATCATCCGCCGGGCGGCTCAGAACGCGTAGCGCAGCGACAACTGAATCTGATACACACTGTTGATCCTCCCCTCGAACGGCTTTGGGGCTCCGGTCGTCGCGTCGTACAGCCTGTTGTCGAACGTGAACGTGGGGATCGACTGGTTCAACGGCCCGGCATTCCGGCCCGTCTGGATGAGGGCCCGTTGATCGGGGAACGTCGGGCTGAGCGTCGGCAGCTTCACCTGTCCCCAGTTCTTGTTCAAGAAGTTTAGGACGTTGAAGATGTCCAGCTGCACCGCCAGCTGCTGTCCCCGGTACTGAGGCACCGACTGCCGGATAGAGAGATCGATGCGGTTCTGCGCCGGACTGCGGCAGCTGTCACGCTTCATGATGTGACCGCGCTGCTTGGCAAGACAGGGCAACGCGTCGATGAACCGCTGGAACGCCTGCGCCGCGGGCAGGTTCTGGACGAACGCGGCGTTCACCCCGGTGCCGATCCGGATCTCGTTGGGATCCGTCGCGTCGCGCGGAATGTAGAGCAGATCGTTGCCGTTGTAGCCGTCGCCGTTCAGGTCGCCGGACGCGACATAGCTGATGGGAAACCCGGAACTGTGCTCGTAATACAGCGTGATGTCCGTGCTCGCCTTTTCCCACGGTAATGTGTAAGTCCCGTAGGCGATCAGGCGGTCCGGCCGGGAAAACACCGAGTTGGACGTGACCAGATCGCTGTGAGCTTCGGACAGCTGACGACCGTTCCGCCAGTTCGAGATCGCGCGATCCGACGTCAGGCTTTGCACGTCCTCCGACTTCGTGTACGTATAGGCGACCGTCGCTTCGAACCGATCCGAGAAGCGATGGTTGAGCTGAGCCGAGGCGGAGTAGTTGAAGTCCTTCGACTGGTTCGTGACCTGGATCATCCCCTCGGTGAAGTTCACACCCCGCAGCTGTCGCAACCAGATTTGGTTGGTATCTGTGACGGCGCCCGTCGCCGATATCGTATCCGCGTACAACACGCGGCCGTCGCGGTCGGTGTACGGTTGACCGCCCACCATGCGGGGCCCCTTGATGTTCAGGTCCCGAATCAGCACTCCGTTGATCGCCTTGCGGTACATGCCCTCGACCGTGAGCACCCAGTTGTGCGGCAACTGACGGTCGAACCCGGCCGACACCCCGAAGTACTGCGGGTACTTGAAGTCCGGATCTGTGAGATTGACGCCAACGGTGCCGGCCTGGCCGGGCCCGGGCACCGGCTGGCCCTTGCACGCTTTGGGGAGGGCGTTGATGTCGACCGTGAACGCCGGTGTCTGAGTGCCCGTGCAGCTCAGCCGCACCAGACCGAGGCCGGTGTTCGCGAAGGCGTTCCCCAGCAGGATGTAAGGCGGCGGTCCGGTGAAGATGCCGAGGCTCCCCCGAATCTGGTTGAGGTGGTCACCCGTGGGGTCGTAGTTGAACCCGAGGCGCGGCGACCACAGCACCATGGTCTTCGGCACGACATCGGTTCGGATGCCCGGCAAGTTGACGGCGGCCAGGGCGTTCGTCAGTGTGTCGTTCTGGCTAGGGTGATCCGGGAACGACGGGATGTCGGCGCGAAGGCCCGCCGTCACCGCGAGGCGATCGGTGACACTCCATTGGTCCTGACCGTACAGGCTGTACATGCGGACGTGGAAGTCGGCGGGAATGTCAGACGGGTTCTGGCTGTTCGCATAGCCGACCGCGTAGCCGCTGGGCCTGCCCGAGTCTAGCGCCGCAATGGTCGGGAACGTGTACACGCCATACGAGCCCTGCGCGAAATTGTTGAAGATGTGCGTGAAGTCGAGGCGGCCGCCGATGGTGAACGTGTGCTGGCCCCGCGGAATCGTCAGGTTGTTAACCGCCTCGAAGATCTTCTGATCGAGCAGGTTGTTCGGCGAGAACTGCTCGGTGCCGAAGGTGACCGCACGCACCGTGCCGCCCATATTGACGCCCACGCCCACCTCGGGTGCCTTCACCGGCACATTGCGCTGGTCGTTGATGGTGCTGTACCCGACGATCAGTTCGTTGGACCATCCGTTCGCAAAGTTGGAGTAGAGCTGCGCGGTGGTGGAATTGTTTTTTGCGACGCGCGAGAACGCGTTGGAGCTGAAGCGGAACCCGGAGTTCTGGTTGAGCGGCGAGGTGTTGTACGTGGCGATGTTCCTGGAAAACGAGCCATCCTCGTCGTGGTTGACGATCTGACGGACGACGAGCCGATGGGCCGGCGAGATCTGGAAATCGATCCGGCCGAAGAGATTCCGTAACGGCGTGTCGTTGTTGACGGGGGTGCTGGCCCCGACGTTGAAGTTGTAAGTGCTCTGCATGATGCTGGCGATGAGGTTCAGGCTATCGAGCGAAACGGCGGGTGCATTCGGCGCGGGGGATGGCTGGCCGTTCAGATAGTACGGCCCGGTGGCCGGCACCGTCTTGGCCTGGAATTCGGTCGCGACGAAGAAATGCAGCCGGTCACGCACGATCGGACCGCCGAGGTACAGGCTGTACTGCTTCACGTCGAGCGGCGAGGCCCGAAGGTCCTGACCCACCAGCTGCAGCCCCAAGACATCTGAGTTGCTGCGGTAGGTATAGCTCGCGCCGCCGTGGAACTCGTTCGTGCCGCTCTTGGTGACCGCGTTCACGAGCATCCCGGCGAAGTTGCCCTGGCGCACGTCGCTCGGCGTGAACACGATGCGAAACTCCTTCACCGCATCGAGCGACACGATCTTTCCGCCGGCGCTTCCTCCCGGCACGCCGTTCGTAGCGCTGAGGTTGAAGCGCTCGCTCTGATTCGCCCCGTCCACGGTGATCGTATTGAAACGGTTGTAAGCGCCACCGCCGCTCGACGCCGCATTCGGAACGGACACGACCTGCGGCGACAGCTTCAGCTGATCGATGAAGTCGCGGCTGAAGGTGGGGATGCGGCGCACCAGGGAATCGGAGATCTGAGTGCCCACCCCCTGGCGGGTCGGCGAAAAGTCGGGTGTCACGCCGCCGGGAACGAGGACCGCCTCCAGCTCCACCGCCTGAGGCGTGAGCTGCATGTCGACGCGCGTCGCTTCGGAAAGCCCCACGTCGACGTCGTTCCGTTGCGAGGGCTGATGTCCGATGGCTCGCACCGTGACCGAGTAAGGCCCACCCACTTCTAGCCCCTGGACGAGAAACAGCCCGTTCTCGCGAGTCCGTGTACTGGTCGCGTAACCGGTGGTTCGGTTGACGATTCGGACCTCAGCGAGGGCGATAGGCCGACCAGTGTTGTCGGTGACGCGTCCGGTGATCGCTCCGGTCGTCACGCCCTGCGCCCGAAGCGCCGCAGCCGCAAACAACGAGAACCCGATTGCCGCCAGCAAAGCGCGCGGCGCGCCAACAATCAATCGCATCGTGGCAGTCTCCCGTGAAATACCGATGGCTGTTGCGGTATGCTACCGAGGGAGGAGAAGCTGAACCGCGCTGGGGAGTGCGTCAAGGACGCGCGAGCGCGTCTGGTGTAACGATCGCGTGACTACGTGCGCGCCTTACTCCACAACCACACCCCGGCCGCGCCGAACAGGATATTCGGCATCCAGGCCGCGAACTCCGGCGGCAGCGCCCCGCCCGAGCCTATGGCCTTCGACAGCTGGAACATGAGCAGATCCACGAACGTGGTGGCGAGGCACACCGCCACGCCCCACGCCGTGCCGCTCCGCGGCGTCGAGATCGCCAGCGGGGCCCCGAATAGCGCGATCACGATGCAGGCGAACGGCACCGCCAACTTGAGCGCGCGCTCGACACGCAGCTTCTTCGTGTCCGACCCCGAGCGCGCCAGGGCGTCCACGTATTGCCCCAGCTCGGCGTACCGCATCTCGTCCGGGGCCTTCGGCTCGGCGAGCAGGGCGGTGGGCGTCTCCCGCAGCGCTCTGGTCCGGCAGCCCTCGAACTGGAAGGTCGGCTCCCGCCCGGGGCCGAGCAGGTAGCGGACGGCACCCTTGTACATGTTCCACACGCCCGCCCCGCGACCGGTGTCGTAGATGGCGCGCTGCGCGGCGACCACGATCGTGGGGTAGTCGTCCCCCGTCCCCTCACGCTCGAGAATCGGGTCTCGCATCTCCGCGCCGCTCGCTTTCAGCTCGAGGGAGCGGATCGAGTACACCCAGCCGCCATCTGCGCGGTACACGAACGGCGTGAAGCGAGATCGCGTCGGGTTCACCGCCTTCTCGCCCAACAGCTCGGCGCGCCGGGCGGAGGTAACGGGAGCGAGCTCCGTGAGCCCCAGATCGAGGATCACCGCTGCGAGAGAGGCGAGCAGCAGCGGCCGTACCACGCGATGGAACGAGATCCCCGACGCCTTGGCCGCCGTGAGCTCCGAATAGCGTCCCAACGTGCCTACCGTGAACACGACGGCGAACAACACTGCGACGGGGAGCACGAGTGAAATGGTCTCGGGCAAGAAGAACAGGTACGAGGAGGCCACTTGTGCCTTTGAGATGCCCCGGCCGAGGTACGTATCGAGCTTGTCGGTCAGGTCGATGACCATGACCAGAAAGGGGAACCCCAGCGCGGCGAACAGGAATACCTTGGTCCATTCGCGCAGCGCGTAGCGGTCGAGGGTGGTCATTGGAATAGCCAGGCGAGCGGCCGTGTCACGGCGTCGCGCAAATCGGCCCAGTCGCCGCCGTGCGGCGAGTTCCCCGGTTTGCGAATGCGCCAAAGCGCGATCAGCCCAACCACCGCGAAGATGAGGTTGGGCGTCCACATGGCGAAGAAAGGCGACACGATCAAGCGGTTGCCCAGCTCTTCTCCTCCGATCAAGCCCACGTAGTACACCGTGAACACCGCCACACTCATGCCGATCACGAGCCCCACGCCGCCGCGCTGAAAGCGCAACGCAACCGGGGCTCCCACGAGCGCGAAGATCAGGCACGCAGCCGCGATGGCGTACTTCTTGTGAATCTCCACCTCGTAGGTCGCGGCGCGGATTTGGGCGTTTCGGAGCCGTTGCTCCTCCGCCTGTCCCGCTCCAGGTGTGACCCACACCGTGAGTGCCTGCGCCGTCGCTGGAGGGCCGGGGGGAACGAGGCGCGGTGGCACAGGGGCGAGCGTGGGCGGTGGGGGAGCGGGCCGTGGGGTCTGTGGCGTTTGAGCTTGGACCTCGGGCGGGAGGAGCCACGCCGCGAGGCGCCGCACCACGCGACAATACAATCCCGGGGGCGCGGTATCGGGTACGTACGGCTGGCTGACGGGCGGCACGAAGGCCAGCCCCGCGAGGCGGCGCAAATCGTTCTCGATCGCGAGGTGCGCATCCCGCGCGGCGCGCTCGGCGTCGACGCGCGCCTCTCGTGCGGCCGCCCGCATCTCGCACGTGGACATCTCGCGGTCGCTCTTGTAGGTGTCGTTTTCTGTCAGCACGAAGGTGTTCCCCACCCCCACGACACGCAGCCGGTTGGTGCGGAAAAACGTGCGATTGAACTGGGTCGGGTCGGTGCGACTGACCTCCTGGATGTCGCCGTCTTCGAGCGTCAGGAAGAGATCGCGTCCGCCCGACGCATAGGCCATCCGCCCGCTGTCCGCGGTGATGATGCGCCGACGCTCGGCGTTCCCCAGGTCGAACAGCGTGACGTCCTTGAGCTTGTTGGTGTTGCCGTCGATGCGTGCCGCGCGCAGGAAGGTCTGCCCGGCCACCACCTCGTTGATGACTTGCTCCTTGAGGGCCAAGGATGGCTTCTTGCGCTGGATGTCCACCTGCAGGGTGCGTAGAGCGTGGTTGGTGCGCGGCAACAGCTGGTCGTTCCACAGGAACGACAACAGGGCGACGCCCGCCGCCCCGGCGAAGACCGGAGTGACGAGCCGCATCACGCTCACGCCGCCGGCCTGCATGGCGGTGATCTCGTTGTCGCCCGCCAGGCGTGTGAACACGTGCAGCACTGCCACCAGGACGGCCATCGGCAGGGTCACGGCGATGATGAACGGCAGCGACAGCACGAACACCTCGACGATCACCCCGGTGGGCAGGCCCTTGCCAAGCAGACTCGACAGCTGCTTGGCGACTTGTTGGATGAGCATCAACGAGGTGAGCGCCGCCAGGGCAAAGCCGAGCGGCGCGATATGCTGGCGCAAGAGGTAGCGACTGATGGTGCGCACGATCGGTGGCGCCATTATATTCGGAAGCCCAAGTCCTTACAAGACATCACTACTTCCCTCGCCCTCCAGCTACCCCGGTGACCAACGGAAAGAGCCGCCTCCGGCGCGCGGCCGCCAGCCTCGCGCTCGCGCTCGCATGCACGGCGAAAAGCGGGTCAAGCCGGGAGCGCGAGTTCGCCGGCCAGCGCGCCTTCGGCTACCTCGAGCAGCAGATGCGGTTCGGACCGCGCATTCCCGGCACGCCGCCGCACGAGCGGGCGGGTGACTGGATCGTCGAGCGCCTCCGTGCGACGGCCGACACGGTGGTCGTGCAGGCATTCACTCACGCGACGCGCCACGGTGAGACGCTCCACTTGCGCAACTTCCTGGCCCGGTTTCGGCCCGCCGCCACGGAGCGGGTTTTGCTGCTCGCGCACTGGGATACCCGCCCCCATTCGGACCAGAGCGCCAACCTAGGTCAGCAGCGCCTCCCCGTTCCGGGAGCGAACGATGGCGCGTCCGGCGTCGCCCTGCTGCTCGGCGTGGCCGACGCGCTCAAGGCGAAACCGCCCGCCGTCGGCGTCGATCTGCTGTTCGCGGACGGGGAGGATTTCGGCGACTTCACCGCCGACTCGAACGACGTGCTCATGGGCTCGCGCTACTTTGCCGCCCACCAGCCCGCGGGGTACCCGCCGCTGTTCGCGGTACTGTTCGACATGGTGGCCGACAAGGACCAACAGTTCTACTACGAGGGGAACTCGCAGGCGTTCGCGCCCGAAGTCGTGGACCGCGTCTGGCGCACGGCCGCGGATCTGGGATACGGGCGCATCTTCATTCCCGGCGTGAAGCACACGTTGACCGACGATCACGTCGCGCTCCAGCAGGCGGGCATCCACGCGATCGATGTGGTGGACTTCGACTACCCGTACTGGCACACCACCGAGGATACCATAGACAAGGTATCGGCTGCTTCCCTTCAGGTGGTGGGTGATGTTGCTGTGGCACTCGTGAGGTAGGGACGACGCGGAAAGGCAAGACTAGACGCACAGACGCGCAGCGGAAAACAGGGAGGAGGCGTGAGGACGGGCCTACTCACTCGCACCTGATCACCGCGGTGCGTCTGTGCGTCGAGCTTTTGCATTGCCTTCCTGCGATTTCCCGATCACGCCCGCAAGAATCGGGTACGGGAAACGGGATGGGCCCGTTCTATCATCTGCTCATGGATGATCGCCGGGCTGCCCTCCTGCTCGCGTCGCTCGCCCTCGCCGGCGCTGGGGTGCGGCTCGCGCTCGCACCTGCCAGCGCCGCTGCCCCTGGCGACGTGCATCTCATTCCACTCGACACGCCCCCTCCCCGCGGGCTGCAGGCCACCGCGCGCAGCGCCGCCCGGTTGGCGCGACCGCTGCTTCCCGGGGAGCGCATCGATCTTGACCGCGCCGACGTGACGGAGATCACGCGCCTCCCGCGTATCGGACCGGCGTTCGCGCAGCGCATCGTGGCGTGGCGCGATCAGCACGGTCGGTTCGGCGGCCTGGCGCGCTTCGATAGCGTCCCGGGGGTGGGTCCAAAGCTCGTCGAGAGCCTGCGCCCTTACGTGATGTTTTCGGGGGTCGTGCCGTAAATTGCGGCCACTTCCGCCGACCTTCACCAACCTTCAGATCAGTCACAACCTGCATTTCGGGGTTGACTTCCCGGGGTCGACCCATATGTTATGCTGTTCATTTTCAACGAGTTGCGTACGGCGACCGCGGCAGCTACCTCCGACAAGCTGGGCGAGATCCTCCTCCGAGAGGGGCTGATCACCCCCGATCAGCTCAAGAAGGCGCTCCTCGAGCAAAAGAACACGGGGATGCGCCTGGGCTACACCCTGGTCAAGCTGGGCTTCGTCGAGGAGACCGAGATCTCCAAGATGCTGGCCCGGCAATACCGCATGCCGGCGGTCGACCTGTCGCGCTTCGAAGTCGACCCCAAGATCATCAAGCTCTTACCCCCGGACGTCGCGGTGAAACACGCCGTCCTGCCCCTCAAGCGCGAGGGTCGGACTCTGACGGTGGCGATCACCGATCCCAACAACGTCACCGCGATCGAGGACATCAAGTTCATCACCCGGTGCGACGTGTTCCCCGTGATCGCGGGCGAATACACGCTACGCAACGCGATCGAGAAGTATTACCAACAATCGGACGCGCAGCTGCAGACGCTGCTGAAGAACATCGAGGAGGCGGACGACCTCGAGGTCGTGGAGGAGCAGGCCGACCAGGACGTCAACGCGCAGGACCTGGCGGACGACGCCCCGGTGGTGAAGCTGATCAACGGGCTGCTGACCGATGCCGTGAAGCGCGGGGCGTCGGACATTCACATCGAGCCGTTCGAGCACGAGATGCGGGTGCGCTATCGGGTGGATGGCGCGCTGCAGGAGGTGATGAAGCCGCCCATCAAGATGCGGGCGGCGCTGACGTCGCGCGTGAAGATCATGGCACAGCTGAACATCGCCGAGCGGCGAGTGCCGCAGGACGGCCGCATCAAGCTGAAGTTCGGGGCGAAGGTGATCGATTTCCGCGTCTCGACCCTCCCAGTGCTGTTCGGCGAGAAGATCGTGCTCCGCATCCTCGACAAGGGAAACCTGGCGCTCGACCTCACGAAGTTCGGCTTCGAGCCCAAGGCCGAGCAGGATCTGATGCGGGCCATCCTGAACCCGTACGGCATGGTGCTCGTCACGGGGCCGACGGGATCGGGCAAGACGACGACGTTGTACTCGGCGCTGTCGCGGATCAATCAGATCGACGTGAACATCATGACCGCGGAGGACCCGGTCGAGTACAACCTGATGGGGATCAACCAGGTGCTCGTCCGCAACGAAGTGGGGATGACGTTCGCGGCGGCGCTGAAGGCGTTCCTGCGGCAGGATCCGAACATCATCATGGTGGGAGAGATCCGCGATCTCGAGACCGGGTCGATCGCGATCAAGGCCGCGCTCACCGGCCACCTGGTGCTCTCGACGCTGCACACCAACGACGCGCCCTCGACCGTCACCCGCATGGTGGACATGGGGATCGAGCCGTTCAACGTGGCGAGCGCGGTGAATCTGATCGTGGCGCAGCGACTGGTGCGCCGGATCTGCGCTGACTGCAAGCAGGAGCATCAGTACTCCGCTGAGGAGATCCACGCATTCGGCATCGCGCCCGCCGAGGCGGCGAAGCTGACGTTCTACAAGGGCACGGGTTGCGACACCTGCAACAGCACGGGGTACAAGGGCCGGCAGGGGCTGTACGAGGTGATGGCGATGACCAGTGCGATCCGCCGAATGGTGCTGAAGGGCGGCTCGACGGAGGAGCTGCGCGAGCAGGCGGTGAAAGAAGGCATGCTCACCCTCCGCACGGACGGCATGCTCAAAGTGAAGCGTGGGATCACCACCCTGGAGGAAGTCGTGAAGGAGACGGCGGCATGACGGCGGGCGCTTCGCAAATGCTGAACCTGCGGTCCCTACTCGAAGAGATGATCGAGCGGGACGCATCGGACCTGCACATCGTGGCGGGCGAGCGTCCCAAGCTCCGCGTCGACGGGGACATCGTGAACTCCGGGGTGGATGCGGTGCTCACCCCGAAGGACACGCTCTCGATCGCGTATTCGGTCCTCACCGAGAACCAAAAGAAGCGGTTCGAGACGGAGAACGAGCTCGACTTCTCCTTCGGGATCCAGAACCTCGCCCGGTTCCGCGGCAATTGTTTCAAGCAACGCGGCTGCGTGTCGCTCGTGATCCGGCAGATTCCGTTCAACGTGCGGACATTCGAGGAGCTGGGGCTGCCCGGCGTGGTGGCCAAGCTCGCCGAGAAGCCGCGCGGGCTGGTGCTCGTGACCGGGCCGACCGGCTCGGGGAAGAGTACGACGCTCGCGGCGATGATCGACAAGATCAACAAGGAGCTGAAGGGGCACATCATCACGGTGGAGGACCCGATCGAGTTCATCCACCGGCACCAGAGCTGCATCGTGAACCAGCGCGAAATCGGGACCGACACGAACAGCTTTGCGGCGGCCCTCAAATACGCGCTGCGCCAGGACCCCGACGTCGTGCTGGTGGGCGAAATGCGCGATCTCGAGACGATCGCGGCGGCGCTCACGATCGCGGAGACCGGTCACCTGGCGTTCGCGACGCTGCACACCAACTCCGCCATGGAGAGCATCAACCGCATCATCGACGTGTTCCCGTCGCATCAGCAGGCACAGGTGCGCGCCCAGCTGTCGTTCGTGCTGGAGGGGATCATCACCCAGACGCTGCTGCAGAAGGCCACCGGCCGCGGCCGGGTGATGGCGGCGGAGATCCTGATCATGACGCCCGCTATCCGCGCCCTGATCCGCGACGAGAAGATCGAGCAGATCCCCTCCATGATGCAGGCCGGCAAGAAGCACGGGATGCAGACGTTGAACGACGCGCTGTATCAGCTGTACGTGGGCCGCGAGGTCACGAAGGACGAGTGCTTGCGCGTGACGTCGACGCCGAACGAGTTCCTGCGGATGATCGGCGAGGCGCCGATGGATGACCGTGAGCCGATGCCGGCCGCCGGAGCCGGTGCGGGCAAGGTCGCGGCCCGCCGCTAAGCGCCCGGAGGGAGTGAGTCATGCCGCTGTTCCAGTACACCGCCCGCACACTGAAGGGCGATCTCGTCAACGACAAGATCGACCTGCCGACGCGCGACGACGTCATCGCGCACCTGCGCAAGAACCGCATGGTGGTGGTGCAGGTCCGCGCCGCGCCGCGCGAGTTCAAGCTCAGCCTGAAGTTCAAGCGCGGGGTCCGGACGCGCGACATCGTCGTGTTCACGCGCCAGTTCGCCACGATGATCAACGCCGGCCTGCCGCTCGTGCAGGCCTTGAGCATCCTGGCCCAGCAGACCGAGAACAAGGTCCTCGCCGACGTCACCCGCCAAGTCGTCTACGACGTGGAGAGCGGCCAGACCCTCGCGGACGCGCTGCGCAAACACCCCGTCGCGTTCAGCGACCTCTACGTCAACATGGTGGCGGCGGGCGAGGCGGGCGGCATTCTGGACACGATCCTCGTCCGGCTGGCCGAGTTCCTCGAGAAGAACGACGCGATCGTGCGCAAGGTGAAGGGCGCGATGATCTACCCGGGCGTGATTCTCACCGTGGCGGTCGTCGCCGTGTCCGTGCTGCTCATCTTCGTGATTCCCACCTTCCAGAACATGTTCGCGTCGGTCAACCTCCAACTGCCCCTACCCACGCGGATCGTGATCGGCGCGAGCCACATGCTGAAGGAGTACTGGTGGGTCATCGGCGCCGTGATCGCCGGCGCGGTCTTCTTGGTCAACCGCTATTACCAGACTGGGCCGGGACGCCTCCAGATCGACAGCATGCTGCTGAAGATGCCCGTGCTGGGTGACGTGCTCCGCAAGGCCGCGGTGTCGCGGTTCACCCGCACCCTCGGCACGCTCATCTCGTCGGGCGTCTCCATCCTCGACGGCCTGGAGATCACGGCCCGCACCGCGGGCAACATGGTGATCCACAACGCGGTCATGGAGTCGCGCGCCTCGATCGCCGGCGGCGAGACGATCTCCGCGCCGCTCGCCAAGTCCAAGGTGTTCCCGCCCATGGTGATCTCGATGATCTCCGTGGGCGAGCAGACCGGCGGGATGGACGAAATGCTCTCGAAGATCGCCGACTTCTACGACGACGAGGTCGACGCCGCCGTGAGCGCGCTGCTCTCGCTCATGGAGCCGATCATGATCGTGGTGCTGGGCGTGATCGTGGGCGGCATGGTGGTCGCGATGTACCTGCCGATCTTCGACATGGTGAACGCGGTGCAGTAAAGCCCCCGGCTCCTCAGGGTCCGGGTCGGGGCGCGCCCCCCGCGGTGCCAGTCTCGCTGCCCCAGATCACGTCCTTGAGCGGCGTCTTGCGCAGCTCCGCCGCGAACGTCGGGACGGCCTTCTCCATGAAGTCGGCGAACCGGAGCGATGCCTCCGCGAGCCGGCGCCGGAACAGCTCGTTGACCTCCACTTGCTGCGTGGTGGGCGCGAAATCGGCGCCGCTTTCGGCCACGTCCGACTGCAGCGCCCCCAGCCGTCCGTACAGTTGCATCGGGCTGCGGAAGGCGTCCTCGCGCGCGCCGGTGAGGTGCACGTCGAACAACACCCCCTCCACCGCGGTGCCTCGCCGGTCGAGGGAGTCGGCCAGGGCCGCGAGCCGCTTCGCTCCCGCGTCGCGCGCCAGAGCCGAGTCGCCTCGCAGCTGGGCCCCGAGATCCAGCAGCTGTTTCCGCACCCATTCCAGCCGGTTGATCATTCGGGCGACGCTGTCCTGCTCCGCGCGGATGGCGAGCGCCAGGCGGGTTTGCGCTTGCACATCCGAGTCCGTTCCCGCGGTGTTCGGGTCCCTGAGGACTGTGAGCGCCTGCGTGAGCGTCGTCGCGGGGGCGGCGCTGTCTCCGACCGTGAGCCGCACGGTGTAGCCGCCGGGCGCGACGAGCGGCCCGCGGTGCGACAGGTCCAGGTCCCACGTCACGAGCGGCCGGGTCCCGTCCGGGCCTACTCGCACGAAGGGCTTGCCAGGAGGGGAAGTGCGCAGCTTGGGGACGGTCGGGGCCGCGTAACGCAGATCCCACCACACGCGGTTCAACCCGGGCTTCCGCTCCCCATCGAGCGCCCGCACCGTGTCGCTCCGCGCGTCCAGGATCACGAGCTTCGCGGGACGGGGCCGGTGAGCGCTATCCGCCGGAGCCGTAGTGTCGGCCAGTGCGGGCGGGAGGTAATAGGTGAGGTCGGCGCCGTACGGGACGCTGTCGGCCACGACCGCGCTGTTGGGAGCGCTGGCGACCCCCTGCCGACCGCGGAACCGGTAGGCGGCGCGCGGGACGAAGAGCGCGGCACTGGTCGCACCCCCAGCGTCGAGCTGCTCGAGCGGCGACACGTCGTCCAGGATCCACGCGCCCCGGCCATAGGTCGACACCACCAGGTCGTGGAAGTGCGGCTGCACCGTGAGCCAGGCAATCGGCGCGTGCGGCAGGTTGACCTGCAGGGGCAGCCAGTGCGCACCGTCGTCGAACGTCACGTACAGTCCGTTCTCCGTACCCGCGTACAGCATGCCGCGCCGCACCGGGTCCTCGCGCACCACGTGCACGAAGGACAGCGGCGAGCGGGGCAGCGCGTCGGAGATGCGCTTCCAGCTCCTGCCGAAGTCGCTCGTCTTGAAGATGTAGGGATCGAGGTCGTCGAGCTCGTGCAGGTCGACCGCGAGGTAGGCGGTGGCCGGGTCGAAGCGTGACGGCTCGATGTTCGAGACCTTGCCCCAGGGCGGCAGCTTGGGAATGCCGCCCGTCACGTCGACCCAGGTGGCGCCGCCGTCGCGTGTGACGTGGACCACTCCGTCGTTCGAGCCCGCCCAGATCACACCGCCCTGCAGAGGCGACTCGGCGATGGCAAACAGCGTGGCGCCGTCGAACGTCATCAGGTTGTCGGTCGTCACGCCGCCCGAGCTCTGCTGGTGCGTGGTGTCGTTCCGCGTGAGATCAGGGCTGATCACCTTCCAGCTCGCCCCACCGTCGGTGCTCGTGTGCACGAACTGGCTGCCGACATAGACCCGCGTGTGATCATGGGGGGAGATCGCGATCGGGAAGGTCCAATTCCAGCGATACTTCATGTCCGCGGGCCGCCAGCCGTAGCCCGCCTCCGGCCACACGCGCACGTTGCGCGCCTGGTCGGTCCGCCGGTCGTACACCTCGAGGCCGCCGTCGTAGCATCCCGACCAAACGGTCGTGTTGGTCACCGTGTCGGGAATGGCGAAGCCGCTCTCGCAGCCGCCGACGTGCCCCCAGTGTCCCTCCGAGATGCGCCCGGCGAGACCGATGCTCGGCATCTGATAGGAGGTGCCGTCCTGCCGGTTGGCGTAGAGGTAGTAGGGCACGCGCGTGTCGGTGTGCACGTGGTACAGCTGCGCGATCGGGAGCACCACGCGCAGAAACGTGGCACCGCGATTCACCGTGATGCTCGCGCCCCCGTCGTGCGCGATCATGAAGCGGTCGGGGTCGAGCGGATCGATCCAGATATCGTGGTTGTCCCCGCCGCCGCGGAAGTCCGATCGGGCGAGCGTGCGCCCGCCGTCCCGTGACATGCTGAATCGGACCGAGACGAAGTACAGGCGATCCTCGTCGTCCGGCGCCACCGCGAACCGGACGTAGTACGGCGCCCGCTCGGCCATGTTGTGGTCACGGCTCACCACACGCCAAGTGTTGCCGCGGTCGTCGCTCCGGTACAGCGTGGGATCCTGGTCCTCGATCAGGGCGTACACGGTGTTCGGGTTCGACCCGGCGACGGCGACCGCGATCTTTCCGAGGGCGTGCGTCGCGGCCGGGAGCCCGTGTCCCGACAGACGCTTCCAGGTGACGCCGCCGTCGCGGGAGACCCAGAGACCGCTGCCGGCGCCGCCGCTCTGCAGATGCCAGGTCTTAACCTCGAACTGCCACATCCCCGCGAACAGCGTATTGGGATCGCCCGGGTCCATGGCCAGGTCGGAGCAGCCGGTGTTGGGATCCACGAACAGCACTCGCGCCCAAGTCTTCCCCCCGTCCGCCGTACGGTACACGCCGCGGTCGGGTGCGGGCCCGTACGCCCGTCCCAACGCGCATACCAGCACCACGTCCGGATTGGCCGGGTGGATGACGACGCGGGCGATGCGGCCCGTCGCGTCGAGCCCCATGTGTCGCCAGCTACGGCCGCCGTCGGTGGACTGGTACACGCCGTTCCCCAGGGCAGTGGTGGAGCGGATGAAGAACGTCTCACCGGTGCCGGCCCACACGACGTTGTGCGCCGATGGGGCGATGGCGAGGGCGCCGATCGCCTGCACCGGCGCGCTGTCGAACACCGCCCGCCAATGGATACCGCCGTCCTCGGTCTTCCAGATCCCGCCCGAGGCCGCCCCCACGTATGCCACCAGGCGATTGCCGGGCTCGCCCACGACCGCCACGGCGCGGTTGCCCTCCGGGCCGACGAAGCGGAAGCGCAGGTGCGCCCACAGCGTGGTGTCCACCTGTTGGCCGCGGGCCGGAGGCACGGCGGCGGTGGCGGCGAGCGCGAGGAACGAGAGGAGGGAAGCACGAAGGCGACGGTGCATCAGACGGCTAAGATGGCGGCGCGCAGGACGACGCGCGAGGGGCTGGCTGGGCCGCACCCGGCGACTACATTCGGGCGGATGATCCCTTCCGAACGCCTCGAGCCCACGGCCGCGCACGCGGGCACGCTGCGCCACGACTTGCTGCCGATGCGACTGTATCACGAGGCCAAGCGGCTCGGGACGTGGGATCCGCAGAGCCTGGACTTGCGGCGCGATGCGGCGGACTGGGCCCGGTTCACCGTGGCCGAGCGCGACGTCTTGCTGCGGCTCACGGTGCTGTTCCAGGCCGCGGAAGAGAGCATGACCCGTGACCTGATCCCGCTCCTCTTGACCGTGGCGCGGGAGAATCGGCTCGAGGAACAGCTGTTCTTGACAACGTTCCTCGCCGACGAGGCCAAGCACACCGAGTTCTTCCGTCGCATCCTCGACGAGGTCTGCCACCAGTCCGGGGATCTGCAGCGCTATCAGACGCCGAGCTTCCGGAGGCTGTTCGCCGAGCAGCTGCCGTTAGCGATGCAGCGCCTGCTCACCGACCCCTCTGCCGCGGCGCAAGCCGAGGCACTCGTCACCTACTCACTCGTGGGAGAAGGCGTGCTGGGGGACGCCGGGTACCACCTGTTCACGACCGCCCTCACCGCCGGGGATCTGATGCCGGGGTTCCGCGACGGGCTGGCGCGGTCGCAGTCAGACGAGGCGCGTCACTTGACGTACGGCATGTACCTGCTGTCGCGGCTGGTGGCGGCGGAAGCCGACGTCTGGGGCGCCGTGAGCCGTCGCATGGAGCACCTGCTCCCCCTCACGCTCGGCATCGTGAGCGAGTTTTTCACCGCGTACGACCCGATGCCGTTCGGGCTGAGCCTCGAGGAGACGATTCAGGACGCTTCGGAGCGCTTTGCCGATCGGTGGGCGTCGTTGGAGAAAGCCCGGGAGCGAGGACGCGCCAGCGTGGCGGCGCCGGAGGCCAACGAAACGGTCCGTGCGGTGCTGGGGTGGGTGGGGGAGCAGCTGCAGCCGGTTCCGGTCGATCTTCGGCGCGAGGGCAAGAGCCCCGTGTACACGTTCCACGTGGGCCCTGCCGGTACCGCGGTGTTGCTGATCACGCAAGAAGTCTTGGGACAGTACGCATCCACCGACATCATCGAGGCACTGCGGGCGCACCGCGTGCCCGAGCGGCTACGCGCCGGTGGTCGCACCCGTCTCACGTGCGTGAGTGCCCGCGGCAAGATTATGGTGCAGCCCGTGGAGTGAGGCGCGAAGGCGGGAGCACGGGGAGCTTGGGTGCACTGTCGGCCCCCGCGCCGAGCGTCGGCTGCTCGACCCACTGGCGGGGGAAACGCGGCAGGTACTTTACGTGGCGGTTGATCACCGCCTGCACCCGGCGCCACCAGCACAAGATCGATCCGCGCGTGCGCCCCACGCTCACGACCGCAAACGGAATCGAGTCAGCCGTCACGGTGCGCAGATCAGGCTGGCTCAGTGAGCACAAGTCCTCCGGCACCTTCAATCCGAAGCTCGAGTCTGGACCCGTCCACGGATGGTTGTGCCAGACCGCGAGGGTGCCTCGTCCGCAGGGCGCGGGCTGTACGTGGTCGACGCCCGAGCTGACGACATCCGGCATCACGAACTCCTGTACCATGGCTGTGTCGCCCGAGACCCTGCCCTGGAGACACAGCACGACCTCTCGGTCTAGGCCGGCGGCGAGCAGGCTCAGCCGCCGGTACAGCGAGGCGTCGATCTCAAGACGCTTGAGTGGCTGCGAGGCAAGGATGGCCGAATCGGCCGGCGTCAGCGCCGCTTGCCCGGAGGTGCCGGCGGGGATGAGGAGACTCCCGAAAACGAGGGCCTGGGCGAGAGGACGCGGGCGCCGCATCGCCTTTACGATAGCCTGCCCGCCGCTTCCGCGCCCTCGCTATTGCACTTTGCCACAGCGCGCCCAATACTTACGCCCTGTGCCCCCGCGGCGGCGGCGTCCCGCCGACAGTCGTAACATATTGCCGCTATTGCCGTTATGGTGTTGCTAAGGAGCCCAATGTGAGCTGGCTCGGCGCTGGCACGCGGGGGTCGGCGATCCCCACCCCTCAGAGCCTGATCCGCTCGGTATATGTCGGCCGATTGTGCGTGGCGGCGGCGATGTACTTGGCCGCCAGCCTCAAGTTCGCCGTGGCCGCGCCCCTGGACTTGCTCGTCACGTCGCTCGTCCTGGTGACGACGGTCGGGTTCACCATCGGCTCGTACTGGTACACGCACATCCTGCGGCGCTCGCCGGCGCTCACGTTCTACTACCTACAGGCGTTGTTCGACGTCGCGCTGATCACCACGGTCGTCCACATCACCGGCGGTCCGCAGAGCGACCTGACGCCGCTCTACGTACCGCTCATCGCGGTCACGGCGGTGCTCATGCCGCCGGCGAGCACGGCGCTGATCACCGCGTTGGTCGGAATCGTCTACTTCGCCGACGTGTTCTTCGGCCACCGGACGCCGATGACGGCGCAGGTGGCGTTACAGCTGCTCGTGTTCTGCGGTGTGGCCGGGGTGACTGCGTACTTCGCGAGCCGCGTGTCGGTAATGGGAGCGGAGCGCGAAGCGCTGGCGGGGGAGCTGCGGCAGGCCCGTCTCGAGGCGGCAGACGTGCTGCGCAACATCCCGACCGGCATCGTCACCGTCGATCAGGGGGGGCACCTGCTGTTCTGCAATCCGGCGGCCGAGCAGATCCTCGGCTTCAAGGAGCGGCAGTGGCGCGGGCGACCGATCATGCCGGAATTCGCACGGATCGCGCCAGAGTTCTGGGCGGCGATCACGGCCACGGCCCGCCGCGGCGTGCGCGCCATGCGCGTGGAAGCGACGGTGCGGCGCGCCGATCGCACGTTCCCGATCGGGCTCACGACCACGACCCTGGAGGTCGAGCCGGCGGGCGAGCCGCGGGTGACGGCGATCTTCACGGACATCTCGGACTCGAAGCGCCTAGAGGAGCTGCACCTGCGGGCCGAGCGGCTCGAGGCGGTGGCAGAGCTGTCGTCGAGCCTGGCACACGAGATCAAGAACCCGCTCGCCTCTATCCGCTCTTCGGTAGAGCAGCTCGGGCGCTCGAAGCGCGCCAACCCCGACGAGAAGTTCCTCACGTCGCTCGTGGTCCGGGAGAGCGACCGTCTGGCGCGCCTGCTGTCGGAGTTCCTCGATTTCTCGCGGGTGCGCGCGACGGAGTGCCGCCCGCTCGACCTGCGCGCGGTCGCGGCCGCCGCCATCCGCCTGGTGCGCGAGCACCCGGACTGCCCGGAGGACGCGGTCATCGATCTCACCGGGGATCCGACCCCCATGGAGGGCGATGAGGACTTGCTCCATCGGGTGGTGTCGAACCTGGTGCTGAATGCCGTGCAAGCGACCGGCAAGGGCGCGCGCGTCGAGGTGTGGACGGGACGGGGGGGGACCGAGGCCCGGGCGCTACCAGGGGGAGCGGGGATCGAGAACCCGGTGACGCTCGCCGTGCGCGACAACGGCCCCGGCATTCCTGAGAGCCTCCGGGCGCGGCTGTTCGAGCCGTTCGTGACTGGGCGCGTCGGGGGCACCGGGCTCGGCCTCGCCATCGTGCAGCGAGCAGTGGAAGCCCACCGCGGGCTGGTCCTGGTGGACACGTCGCCTGGGCAGGGCACGACGTTCACGGTGTACTTCCCCGCTGCCCGGCGGAAAGAGGAAGCCGCATGAGCCAACAGCCTTCGATTTTGGTCGTCGACGACGAAATGGGGATTCTCGACTCGCTCCGGATCCTCCTGAAGAATGAAGGGTTCGACGTCGCCACGGCCCAGGGGGGCAAAGCGGGCCTGGAGGCGCTGAAGGCGACGCCGCCCGACATCGTGCTCACCGACATCAAGATGCCGGGCGTGTCCGGTACCGAGATTCTCGCCGCGGTGCGGGAACAGGATCCGGAGACGCCCGTGATCTTGATGACCGCGCAGGCGTCGCTGCAGAGCGCGATCCAGGCGGTGAATCAAGGCGCGTTTTACTACATCCAGAAGCCGTTCTCGAACGACGACCTGGTGGCGATCTGCCGCCGGGCCGTGGAGCAGCGGCTCCTCAAGGCCGAGAACAAGCAGCTCAAGCAGGAGATCCGCCGCCGCGAGCGCTCCGGCCTGGTGAAGCCACTCGGCAAGTCACGCGCGTTCCTCGAGGTCCTGAAGCTCGCCGAGCAGGTCGCGCCGACCGAGAGCACCGTGCTCATCCAGGGCGAATCCGGCACCGGGAAGGAGGTCATCGCGCGCTACATCCACGAGCTGTCGGCGCGTTCGGACGGTGGCTTCTTTTCGCTCAACTGCGGCGCGCTACCGGAAAGCTTGCTCGAGTCGGAGCTGTTCGGGCACGTCAAGGGATCGTTCACGGGCGCCGTGCGCGACAAGCAAGGGCTGTTCGCCGCGGCCCGGGGCGGCACCTTTTTCTTGGACGAGATCGGCGAGATGTCCCCCGCGACGCAGGTCAAGCTGTTGCGCGTGCTGCAAGAGCGCGAGGCGATCCCGGTGGGGGGAACGGAGGCGATTCCCGTCGACGTCCGCGTGGTCGCCGCCACCAACCGCGATCTGGAGGACGACATCAAGCGGGGACGCTTCCGGACGGACCTGTACTATCGGCTCAACGTGATCGCCATCCACCTCCCGCCGCTGCGGGAGCGCCGCGACGACATCCAGATCCTGTGGGAGGAGTTCCTCAGCCGCATCGCCAAGGAGCGAGGCGAGCCGCCCAAGACGCTGGTCGAGGACGCCAAGGGCTCCCTGCTCGCCTACGATTGGCCTGGCAATGTGCGCGAGCTGGAAAACGCGCTCGAGCGGGCGGTGGTGCTGTCCAAGGGAGACACGATCGACCTGGCGGCGTTGCCCGACAAGCTGACACAGCCCCGCGCCGAGCCGATCGTCGCCGAGCGGGCGCACCCCAACCCCACCCTGGACGTGATCGAGCGCGCCTACATCACGTGGGTGCTCCAGAGCGAGGGCGGCAACAAGACGCGCGCCGCCGAAGTGCTCGGCATCGATCCCTCGACCCTGTATCGCAAGTTGAGCCGCTACGAGGGTGATGCGACCGGCTGAGGCCGGGCCCCCCCCTCCGGCTGGTCGCGTCGGGGCCGCGACGCTCGAGCGGATGGCCGCGGCCCCGCGCTATAACCGATGGATGTTCGAGCGGCTGCGCCGCTGGGTGGGACACCGCGTGCTCGAGATCGGCGCCGGCATCGGCAACATGTCGGCGTTCTTCGTCGACCGCGAGCGCGTGGTGCTCACCGACACCGAGGACTACTACCTGGACCGGCTGCGGGAGCGCTTCGCGGGGCGGCCGCAGGTGAGGGTCACGCCCCTCCGTTTGCCCACCGTTGAGCAGGGCCTCCGCGCCGAGCGCCTCGACACGGTTGTGTGCCTGAACGTGCTGGAGCACATCGAGGACGACCGCGCGTCGCTGGCGGCCATGCGCGCCCTTCTCGAGTCGGGCGGCCGGCTGGTGCTGCTCGTCCCGTCGCTGCGCGCATTGTACGGCACCCTGGACGAAGCGCTCGGGCATTACAGGCGCTACACACGGCAGGAACTCTCCGGCAAGCTCGCCACGGCCGGGTTCCGCGTGCGTCACCTCGAGTACTTCAACCTCGCCGGAGTGCCGGGGTGGTGGCTCGCCGGGCGCGTGCTGCGGCGCCGTCTCCTCCCCACGGGCGCGCTTCGGTGGTACGACGCGCTTGTGCCGCTCTTCCGGCTCGAAACGCTGCTCCCGTGGCGTATCGGGCAGTCGCTCATCGCGATCGGCGAGGTGCCACTGTGAGCCTGACGCCACTGCCGAGCGACTTCGTGCTGTCGGTGGTCGTCCCCGCCTACAACGAAATCGACACGATCGAGGCCGTGCTGCACCGACTCAAGCAGATTCCGCTGCGGCTCGAGGTCATCGCAGTGAACGACGCGTCGACCGACGGCACCGGGACTCTGCTGGACAGGCTGGCGTCTGCGGGCCTCGTGCACAAAGTGATCCACCTTCCGAAGAACCGCGGCAAGGGCGCCGCGTACCGCAGCGGCGTCGCCGCAGCGACGGGACACGTGATCGTCGCGCAGGACGCGGACCTCGAGTACGACCCCGGTGAGCTGCCGACGCTACTCGCGCCGATCCGGGACGGCCGCGCCGACGCGGTCTACGGGTCGCGCTTCCAAGGGGGCCCACGCCGCGTGCTGTTCTTCTGGCACTCGGTCGGTAACCACTTGCTCACGCTCGTCTCCAACATGTTCACGAACGTGAACCTCACCGACATGGAGACCTGCTACAAGCTGGTCCGCGCCGACGTGCTGAAGCGCCTTCCGCTCACCGCGGAGCGGTTCGGCATCGAGGTGGAGGTCACCGCCCGGCTGGTGCAGGCCCGCGCCCGCATCTGGGAGCTGCCCATCTCCTACAGCGGCCGCACCTATGCCGAAGGGAAGAAGATCACCTGGCGGGACGGAATGGCCGCGTTCATGCACATCCTGCGCTACAACCTATTTCCGCCTCGCGGTGCATGGCGCCGGGGCTGACCCGCTCGCTCACGCTCGTCTTGGCGATTGGCGTCGCGCTCTATCTCCCGACCGCGCGTTATGGATCGGTCCAGGACGACCGTGCGATCATCAAAACGAACCCGCGCGCCCACTCGGTCCTGGAGGCCCTGCGCGCCTTCGACGAACCATATTGGCCGACTCCGGCGGGAGGCGAGTTCTACCGGCCGCTCACCATCCTGAGCTACGCGGTAGACTGGACTATCAGCGGGGGGCGGGAGGGGTGGCTGCACGTGGCGAGCGCGTTGTGGCACGGCATCGCCTGCGTCCTGGTCGTCCTGGTGCTCGGGCGCTGGCTTTCCCCCACGGCGGTCACGGCGGCAGGACTGGTGTTCGCGGTTCACCCGGTGCACGCCGAGGCGGTCGCCGGTCTGGTCGGGCGGGCGGAGGTGCTCGCGGCCGTGGGTTTGCTCGGGGCGGTGGTCTGCGCCCGGCGCGGCTGGTGGGCTGGCTCCGTCGCGTGTACCGCAGCGGCGATGCTGAGCAAAGAGCATGGTGTCATCACAGGTGTCGTGATCGTGCTCGATCGCTGGCTGCGCGGCAGCGAGGAGCCCTCGCCTACCTCCCTCCGGTATCCCCCCGCATTCTATGCCGCACTGGCTATCGTGACCGCAGTGTTCTTCGTCGCCTGGTATCAGATCGGTCATCGAGCCACTACGGACGTCGCGCCGGTGTTCCTCGGAGGGGGAACCGCGCAGCGGCTCGCCGTTGCCCTCCCCGCGGTGCAGCGTGCCGCCGGCTTGCTGCTCTGGCCGGCGACGCTCTCGGCCGACTACGGCCCGCAAGTGATTCCCATGCACTCCGGGCTTTCGGTCGCCGCTGTGGGCGGGGGGGTGATCATCGCCGCCACAATCGCCCTCGGGTGCTGGGCGCGGCGCCCAGCGCCAGCGCTGAGCTTCGCCGCCGGGACCGCTGCGCTGGCCTACCTCCCGACGTCCAATCTCCTGTTCCCATCGGGGGTCGTGCTCGCGGAGCGGAACCTGTATCTGCCGGTCCTGCTCCCCGCCGCGCTGGCGGGCGTCGCCGTGCAATGGGCCTCCGGACGATGGGCGGGGGCGCCGCGCGCGGTCGGGATTGTGACCGCCGCGCTCGTGGTCGCGCTCGCTGGCCGAACGCTCGCCCGGCTGAACGTGTGGCGCGACAACCGCACGTTTCTCCTTACGCTTCTCGCCGAGCACCCGGAGTCGTATCGGGCGCATTGGTCGGCCGCGTCGGTCTTGGCAGGGGTCGGCGACACCGCCGCGGCGCGCCGTGAATACGCTCGGGCCGATTCGCTGTTCGACGGCGATCCGCACCTCGACGCGGCGCGCGGGCTTTTCCTGCTCGATCTGTCGGACACGGGGGGCGCCAGACTCGTGGTGGAGCGGGCGCGGGCGCTTCTTGCCTTCGAGCCGAACGCCGTGCGCGCGCAGTTCCTGCTCTTCCAGCGCCGCGGCGACCGCGCTCAGGCCGTTGCGCTCGCGGATTCCGCGAGCGCGCGAATCCCGTGGGCGGCGCCCTGGTTTCGAGCGCAGTTGCCTTGAGCTCCAGAGAGGCGGCGCGTCGCGCCGGGCTTGCCGTCTGGGGGATCACGCTCCTCGCGGGCGCCCTCACGCTGAATCGAGACCTGGTCGGGGTGTTCTACGACGACGGCGTCTACGCGAGCCTCGGATGGGCGCTCGGCCACGGGCTGGGCTACGTGCATCCGCATCTGCCGGGCACACCGGCCGCCGTGCATTTCCCGCCGCTGTATCCGCTGGTTCTAGCGCCGCTGTTCGGAGCACTCTCGGTACAGACCGCCGCGCTCGCCGGCAAGGTGGTCAACGTCCTCTTCGCCGCTAGCGCCGCCGGGCTCATCGCGTGGCACGCCAGCCGCTGCGAACTGCTGGGGCCCGGAACTCCTCCGTGGCTGCCGGGGGCCGTCGTCGGGGCGGCGGCCATCGCGATTCCGGTTCTCACGCTGCTCACGACGCTGCTCTCCGAGCCGCTGTTCGCGCTGCTCGTGGCGGTGGCCGTGATCCTCGCCGACCGCCCCCCCCTGCCGGAACGCCTCGCTCCCGACCGCGCCACCCTGCTGGCTGGCGCGGCTGCGGGGCTCGCGCTGCTCACGCGCTCGCTCGGCGTGGCCGTCGGCGCGGGCATCGTCGGCTACCTGCTGCTCGTGCGGCGCGCCGAGCGCCGCACCATTTGGTACGCCGTGCTCCCCGTCGCGCTCGCGGCTGGCGCGTGGGCGGCGTGGGTGATGCGGTACTCGCGCCTCATCGATCCCGCTCTCCGGGCCGACTACGGAACTTATGGCGACATCCTCGCCCAATCCGGTCTCGGGCTGGTGTCGAGCACGCTGGACCTGGCCCGCCCGCTTGGCGTGTTGACGCTCGGTTGGGTGCCATCGTTGGCGGTTTATTACTTGCTCGGGGTGCCGGCCCTCGCGGTCGGCGCGTACGGCCTCATACTGCTGTGCTCGCGGTCGGCGATCGGGCTGACATTGGTCGGCTACTTGGTCTTCCTCGCGGTGTGGCCGGTGGCCCCCGATCGGTTTCTCTGGGCGGTGTTGCCGTGGATCGCGCTGGCGTGGGTCGCCGGGGTCGTCGCGGCGTGGCGGCAGCCACGATTGCGCGTCGCGGCCGCCGTGCTCGCCGCGGCGCTCGGACTTGGCTACCTGCGTTATGAGGTGCGCGGCTTTGCCGGACGCTGGTGGGCCCTCTCGGCGCGACAGATCTCCGACAACATGGACGAGCTGCTGCCCTGGGTCGAGACGTTGCCGCCCAGCACCGTGCTCGCCACAGATGAAGAGCCGTTGATCTGGCTGTACACCCGGCGCAAGGCTGTCCCCCTCTACTTGTATACCTACCGCGTTCGGGGCACCACTCCCGTCCTCCCGGCCACACAACTCGCATTCTTCGAGCGGGCCGGCGTCACCCAGGTGTTGGTCACCGGGCCGGGACCAAGCGCGGCCGAGGTCGATGCGTTGCTGGGTGCCGCTCCTAGTCGGCTCAGGCTCGTGCACCGCTGGCCTGGCGGAAGCGTGGCGTTCGAGGTGATTCGTGCGCCCTAGCCGGCTTGCGCTGATCGTTGCGGGCTGTGCCGTGGTGGTCTACCTCGGCTCCCTGTCGAACGAGTTCGCACTGGACGACAATCCCGTGGTGCGGTTCAACTCGCTGGTCCTGAGCATCAGCGGGGTATGGCGTGGGTTCGTCTCGCCGTACTGGCCTCCGGACCTTGGCGGCGGGATGTATCGCCCGTTGCCGCTCGCGAGCTACGCGCTCGACTGGCGCCTCGGATGGCCCGCGTGGTTCCACGCGGTGAACGTCATGTGGCATGCGGGCGCGAGTGTCACGGTGACAATCCTCGCCCGGCGTTGGGTAGGGGAGACCGGGGCGCTCGCCGCCGGCCTCGTGTTCGCGGTCCATCCGGTGCACGTGGAAGCGGTGGCGAACCTGGTGGGACGGACGGAGCTGATGGCCGCGGCGTTCAGCGTGCTGGCTGTGTACGCGGCCGTGGCCCGCGACAGCATCGGGGGCTGCGCGGCGGCGCTCGCCGCCGGTCTCCTGAGCAAGGAAAACGCGGCCGTCGTCCCGGCGCTCATCGTGTGCGCCTGGGTCGTGGGTCTCGAGCGCCCGTCGCGGCGTCGCATCGTGCAGTACTGCGTGAGCTGGGTGGCCGTCGGCGCAGTGTACGCCGCCGTGCGCTGGGCGGTGCTGAGGCACGAGTCGGCCTTCGTGAACGGCGCCCCGATTTTCCTCGGCGCGTCGCCGCTCGAGATCCGGCTGACGGCGGTGGCGGCATTCGCGGATTTCGCCCGGCTGCTGGTGCTGCCGCTGCACCTGCGGGTGGACTACTCGCCCGCCGAGCGAACCCTCGTCACAACGCCCCTCGACGGCCGCTTCCTGGTGGGCGTGCTGTGCCTGGTGGCATGGATGGGACTGCTCGTGCTGGCGTGGCGCCGTGGGTGGAAGGTGGAGGCGTTTGGGTTGGGGTGGATCGGGGTGGCGTTGTTACCGGTTGCGAATCTGGTGTACCCGGCGGGCGTGTTGGTGGCGGAGCGCACGTTATACCTGCCGTCGGTCGGTCTGGCGTTGGCGGTGGGGTCGGCGCTCGACAGGGTTGCAGGGGGAGCGGGGGCGCCGGGGGCGGCGGGGGCGGCGGGGGCGCTCGAGTTACGGCGGCTCGCGTGGGTGCTCGTGCCCGTGGCTCTGGCGGCCGGCGTGCGCACGGCGCTGCGGGTGCCGGTGTGGCGCGACGATCGGCAGGTCGTGCGAAGCGAGCTGCGCGATTCGCCTCGCTCGTACGCAGGACCGGCGCACATGGTGGCGCTCTTCTTGAACGCGCACCAGCCCGCGCTGGCGCTGGAGGAGTTCCGCCGCGCCACCGCCATCTACGATGCGACGCTCCCCTGGGTCTATGTGACGGGCGCCGAGGCGGCGATCACCGCGGGCTTTCCGCTCACAGCGGACTCGCTGCTCGCGCGACTCGAGCGCGTCTGCACCGATTGCGCGCATTACTATCGGTATGAGGAGAAGGCCGCGCTGGCGCGCGGTAACAATGCCGCCGCGGCCCTGTTCGCCGCGCGCGCTTGCAAGGGGGGCGCGGATGCGAAGCCATGACATTGACCGGTAAGCGGCTGTACCTGGTGGTGGCGGCGTGCGCGGTGGTGGTTTACCTGGGCGCCCTCAAGAACCGCTTCGCTTTCGACGATCTCGCGATCGTACTCTGGAATTCGCTGTTCACCAAGCCGGGCGCCTGGTGGCGGGCCTTCGCCTCGTCGTACTGGCCGCCGGAGATGGGCGGCGGGATGTACCGCCCGCTCACGGTCTTCACCTATGCGCTCGACTGGTGGGTGGCGCGGGCGTCGTGGTTCCATGCGATGAACCTGTTGTGGCACGCGGGGGCGAGCGTCGGCGTGGCCGCGCTCGCCCGGCGCTGGGCTGGAGATCGCGCCGCTCTCGCGGCTGGGCTCATCTTCGCCGTGCATCCAGTGCACGTGGAAGCGGTGGCGAACATCGCCGGTCGCGCGGAGCTGATGGCCGCGCTGTTCGCGATCCTCGCCGTGTATGCGGCGCTCGCGTGCGACCAGGTGGGGTGGAGCGCGCTCGCCGCCGCGCTCGCGTTGCTGTGCAAGGAGAATGGTGCGGTGGTCCCGGCGCTCATCGTGTGGGGATGGATTATGGGACTCGCCCGGCCGCCGCGCCGGCGCATAGCGGCGTACGTGGCGAGCTGGATCGCGGTCGGTGCCGCGTATGCCATTGTGCGGTGGTATGTGCTGCGCCCCTACGCGGGCGTGTTCAACATCGCCGCCCAGTTCCTCGGGGCGTCGCCGTTCGAGATCCGGCTGACGGCGGTGGCGGCGTTTGCGGACTTCGCCCGGCTGCTGGTGCTGCCGATCCACCTGCGGGTCGACTACTCCCCGGCCGAACGGACGCTCGTCACGTCGCCGCTGGATGGGCGATTCCTGCTGGGCGCGTTGTGCCTGGCGGTCTGGGCCACGCTGCTGGTGTTGGCGTGGCGGCGCGGGAGGAAGCTCGAAGCCTTCGGATTGGGGTGGATCGCGCTCGCACTGCTACCCGTCGCAAATCTGCTCTACCCCGCCGGGGTGCTCGTCGCCGAGCGAACGCTTTATCTGCCGTCAGTGGGGCTCGCGCTCGCGGCGGGGATTGCGCTCGCGCGGCTGGGCGAGATGCCGGAGAGGGCAGGGGAGCCGGCCGCCCCGCAACCCGTTTGGCTGGTAGTGTTGGCATTCATCACGATCGCGGGTGGGGTGCGCTCGTTTCTCAGGGTGCCGGTTTGGCGAGATGAGTTGACGGTAGTGTTGAGCGAGTTCGAGGACTCGCCACGCTCGTTCGATGGGCCCTCCCGCATGGTCGGCATTTACTTGAGTCAACACAAGCCCGAGAAGGCGTTCGAGGCGTTCTCCATTGCAGAGCGGATCTACAATCAGCTTCCCTGGCTGTACATGGCGGGGGCGGACGTGGCGTTCAACCTGCGTCGCTCGGGGCTGGCGGACTCGATGCTGGCGCGGCTCGAACAGCTGTGCGGTCACTGCGAGTTTTACTATCGGTTCGAGGCGACGGCGGCCCGAGCGCGGGGAGATAGCGCGGTGGCCGACTCGTTGCTGGCAAGGCTCGCGCGCTTGCCCCAGCGGCCGTAAGTGCCTGACGCGCCTTGCGACTCCCCCTGAAGGTTTGCAAAACACCATGGTGGCTGGGGTCCAGGGGTGGAGTGAGCAGGGTGGGTAGTATCCTGTAAGTAGTTGACAAAAAAGCTGTTACGTTGTTTTTGCGTCAATGCGGCACAGCGCTTGCCTCAGTTGGTACTGGTTCTTAGGGTCTTGCCGCGCGATACGACGGTTTCTACAGGGGGATGAGCATGAACCGCAAGGGCTTTACGCTGATCGAACTGCTGATCGTGGTGGTGATCATCGGCATCTTGGCCGCCATCGCGATCCCCAAGTTCGCCAACACGAAGGAGAAGGCGTATATCGCCTCGATGAAGTCGGACCTCCGCAACCTGGTGACCGCGGAAGAGGCGTACTTCGCCGACTCGATC
>DATLKF010000038.1:0-3947 GCA_035538515.1 Gemmatimonadales bacterium | reverse complement strand
CCGCACACCCCCTGGCCCACCGGGATGCGAGTGTGCTCGGTTTCCCGGCCCGCGAACGCTTCGAGTCGCAGCTCGTCGCCGTGCAGCATGTAGGCGTAGACAGAGGTGTACGGAGCCCCCAGCGCGCGCAGCCGGTCGCAGGCGAGCTGCAGCAGCCCGTGGCGCGACTTGTCGTGGAGGTGCGCGGCGCGCAGGACGCGCACGATCGGGCTGGTTGCCAGCATACGGCTATATCTATCTTTGGCGCGACTCCCACGGAAGCCGGCCGTCTGTCGATCCGCCTCCTCGTCCTCATTCCCGTCGCCGCCGCGATCAGTCTGGCGCTGTCGGCGGTGGTGGACGCCGTGGCGCTGCCGTTGTTCCTCGACACGACGGGCACGATCCTCGCCACGGCGCTCGCGGGGCCGGTGGTGGGCATCGCCACCGGGGTGGTGACGTCGGCGGTGAACACGCTTCGCAACCCGACCTTCTGGCCGTTCGTCGTGGTGCAAATCATCGTGGCGCTGTACGCCTGGGCGGCCGCGCGCGCCGCTGTATTCCGCGGCTTCCGCACGGCCGTGCCTGCCGGGTTCGGACTCGGCGTAATCGCGGCGGTCACGTCCACACCCATCTCCTACCTCGTGTTCGGCTGCACCACCACCGGCGGCATCGCCCTCACCACGGCGCTCGGCAAGGTGCTGGGCTTGCCCCCGCTGGGGGCGTGCTTCTTCGGCAGCTTCGCGGCGGATTTCGGAGACAAGGCGGTCACGTTCGCCCTGGTGACCTCCGTCCTGCACGCGCTGCCGCGACGCACGGCGGCGCGCTTTCCCTGGGCGCTCCGCGCGATCGGCGCCGCGTGACGCGCCCGCACCCGTTCACGCTCCTCGCAATCGCCGCGGCGCTGCCGGCATTCGCCTGGATCCTCGACGCGCCCGCGGGAGCGGCCGCGACGTCGGCGATCGCGCTGGCGCTCACGCTGACCGCGGGCATCGATCCCCGGACGTCCCCGGGCTTGCGCCCGGGGTTAGGTGCCTCCGCCGGCTGGCGCCGGGGGCTAGTGGTATTTCGAACGGCCATCCTCACGGCCGCGCCGTTCTGGCTGTTTCTGCTCATTCTGCACGACGTCGCCACGACGGTCGCCATCGGGCTTCGCATCACCACGATGGTCGCGAGCTTCGTGTGGGTGGCGGCCGCGGTCGAGCCGCCGCGCCTGGTCGAGGCCCTGGTGGCGAGCCGATGGAGCGCGAGCGTGGCCTATGTGTTCGCCTCCACGCTGTCGGCTCTGCCGCAACTCAGCGAACGGGCGCGGCGCATCGTGGACGCGCAGCGCTGCCGCGGCCTGTCGGTCCGGGGGGGGATCGCGGCCAGGTTACGCGCCCTCCGTTCCGTCGCGCTGCCGCTCGTGCTGTCGGCGTTGCACGAGGTCGACGACCGCGCCCTGGCGCTCGAAACGCGTGGGCTCGGGCCCGGTGTCCGTCGCACGTCCCTCAACCCCCCGCCCGACTCGAGCCTGGAGCGGGTGTTGCGTTGGGGTCTGTTGGTCGCCTGCGTGGCCCTGCTGGCGCGGAAGGTCTTCTCATGAGGTGCCTCGGACTCGAGGGGGTGAGCTTCTGGTACCCGGCGACCCAGCGCCCGGCGCTGCGCGACGTGTCGCTCGACGTGGCGACGGGAGAGGTCGTATCGCTCGTCGGGAGCGTCGGGGCCGGGGCGTCCACGCTCCTGCTCGTGGCCGCCGGACTGGCGCCCCGTGTCACGAGTGGCCGGTTGGAGGGCACGGTCAACCGCACGGAGCGCGGCGGCATCGTGCTTCCCACGCCGTGGACACAAACGTCGGGAATGGCGTTCACGGTGTGGGACGAGGTGGCCTTCGGACCGGCGAATCTCGGCTGGCCGTTGCAGGAAATCGAGCGACGAGTGGAGCTGGCCCTGGGGCGTCTGGAGATCGACGCGCTGGCGGACCGCGACCCGGTCACGTTGTCGGGAGGCGAACTGCAGCGGGTGATCATCGCGGGAATCCTCGCCATGGATCCCGGACTGCTGTTGCTCGACGAGCCCACCGCCGAGCTCGATCCGGCAGGCGCCCGCGCGGTCTGGCGGCTCATACGCGAGTTGGCCGCGGAGGGAAAGGCGGTGCTGTTGGCGACGAGCGACCTCGACGCCATTCCCGAAGTGGCCGACCGGGTGGTCTGGCTCGAGGATGGAACAGTGCGCGCGGCGGGTCAGGCGGCGCTCCTGGGTGACGACGCCGTGTGCGGGGCCGGACTCGGCGCTACCGTCGCGGGGGTGTGGCGCGCGGCAGGCCTACCGTCGCCGTACCCTCTCACGGTTGCCGAGGCTGCGCGCCGGGGAGGTAGGGGAGTCTGAGCGCCGCGTTGCAGTTCGACGGTGTCGGGTTCTCCTATGGCTCAATGCCCGCCCTCACCGACGTGTCGTTCTCGGTGGCGCCGGGTGAGCGCGTCGCGCTGCTGGGCCGGAACGGGGCGGGCAAATCGACGCTGGCGCGACTCGTCACCGGGCTCCTCACTCCGGACGTCGGGACGGTGTGGGTCGGCGACTGGGACACGCGCGGCCTCGCCCCCGAGGATCTGGCGCGGCGGGTGGGGTCGGTGTTCCAGCACGCCGACCAACAGCTGTTCGCGCCCACGCTCGAGGAGGACGTGCGCTTCGGCCCTCGCGCCCTGGGGCTCCCGCCGGGTGAAGTCGCCCAACGCGCCGAGGAGGCGCTCGAAGCGCTCGATCTGACGGAGTACGCGTCGCGGCATCCGTACGACTTGTCGCCGGCGTTCCGCAAGCTCGCGGCGCTCGCCGGCGCCCTCGCGCTCGCGCCCGAAGTGCTCGTGCTCGACGAGCCGACGAGCGGGCTCGATCGCGGTTTGCGGGCGCGGGTGGCGCGCGCTCTGCTCGGTCGGGCGGCCGCAGGCGCCGCGTTGCTGGTGATCACCCACGACCTCACGTTCGCCGCCGAGCTGCTCGACCGCGCCGTGGTGCTCGACCGCGGGCGGCTCGCCTGCGACGAGCCGCTCGCGGGGCTGCTCGCGAGCACCGGGAGGCTCGAGCCGCTGGGGCTCGAGCCTCCGCCCGTTGTCGCGCTCTCGGCCGCCCTCGACCTGCCCGGCCGCCCCGTCCGGGCGGCGGACGCGGCGCGCGCGCTGGCACGCGTTGCCGGGGGTAGTCACGCCCCCTAGATTGACCGACCCGATGGCGACGCTCGAGAGTCTCGCCCCGCGGTTTGCACGCTGTGTGAGCCTGTTCCGCGACCCGAGTGCGAAGGAGCGGCAAAAGGCCGAATTCCGGGCGCTCATCCTCCTCCTGAAAGACACGCCGGTCACGCTGCGAGTCGCCAACGGGCGACTCGAGCTCAACGGCGTTCCCTGTCAAGGCGATGAGGTGACGGGGCTGGTGCAGCGGCTCGATCTTCACGGCATCGGGGAAATCGCACTCGCCGCCGACCCACCACCCGCGCAGCTGTTCGAGCTGTTCATGGCCCTCGCCGACCAGCCCGGCGCAACCGATATCGTGTCACGGCTGGCCGCGGCGGGCGCCGACCGCATTCGCGTCTCACCCCCGGTCTTGCCCTCCGCCGAGTCTCCCCCACTCGTCCAGGCGCCGCCGGCGGCCACCAAGGATGTCGGCGCGCGGCAGGAAATCGTGCCTAGCCCGGACGCACCTCCCGACCGGAAGTCGCGCCCCCTCGGCACTGAGGGCATCTTGCGAGGCGACGCGTGGCAGGACATCAAGTCGGTACCGCTCACGGGCGTTCCGATCGTGACCCATGATCCGCCGCCACCCCGCGCGGCGGACGCGCTCCCGGAGACAGGGCATGCCGCGCCACCTCAGGATGGCGACGCGGACCTGACGCTCCACACTGACCGCCGTTCAAAAGAGCGTAAAGCGCCGCCGGCAGCGCCGGCACCGGCCTCCCCGACCACCCCCCCCCCCCCCCCCCCCCCCCCCCCCCCCCCCCCCCC
>DATLKF010000037.1:0-2616 GCA_035538515.1 Gemmatimonadales bacterium | reverse complement strand
GTCCATGACGTGACACTCCTTCCAAGGCATGCCCCCTCCTGTGAAGGGGGCCAAAAGTGTCACCCATGTGTCCGGAATACTGTGTTACCTATCTCTCGGGAAGGACAGAACCAGCCCTGCAACGAGTTTCGTTGTGGGGCTTGTTCTTTGCGCTGCCCACTGTGAGTAAGGCTGTGAGTTTCCCCGAGCTAGGCGCGAGGCCGTGCCGAAAGGCCGGCCTCTGCTTTTTCCCCGGCGCCCGCATGAAGACCTATGTGTACGTGGATGGCTTCAACCTGTATTACGGCGCGGTCAAGGGGACGCCGTTCAAGTGGCTTGATATCAGGCAGCTGTGCCAGCTCCTGCTTCCGAAGCACCGCATGAGCTAGTGGAGCCTGACCAATACGTTTCGGACGGGCTCCAATACGTTCCGTCCTTCCCCCACCCGCTGCGAGGCGGAGGCCCGACTGCGGCTCGCCGAGCAAATCAGCCTCTTCTACCATCGATCACCGCTCGAGTCACTGACGTTTTGTCAGCACGATATGCGTGGCGGCGGCGGTCGGCACATGGGTGGTGCACTGATAGCCAAACGCCGTGAGATCGAGGCCATAGAAGAGATGCTCACCGGACCCGAGCAATCTCGGCGCGACCGCCACGTGCAGCTCGTCGATGAGCCTCGCTTCGAGGTACTGGCGGATCGTCGCCACGCCGCCGCCGATCTGCACGTCCTTACCCCCGGCTGCCGCCGTCGCCCGCTCCAGCGCCTCGCGGATACCGCCCGTGACAAAGTGAAAGACCGTGCCGCCTTCCATCTGGAGCGGCGGGCGGCCGTGATGCGTGAGCACGAATACGGGGCCGTGATACGGCGGGTTCTTCCCCCACCAGCCGCGCCAGGCGTCATCGGGCCAGGGACCCCGAATCGGGCCGAACATGTTGCGTCCCATGATCCACGCGCCGACGCCTTCCCCAAACCGGGCCGCGATGTCGTCATCGGGGCCGGTGGTCCCGCCGGTCTTCCCATTGATGCGCTGGAACGCTCGCGTCGGGATGAACCATTCGTGCAGCGCTTCACCCCCGACGCCGAGGGGATCCTCGCGAGTCTGACGCGGGCCGGCCCCGTACCCGTCGAGCGAGATCGTAAAGTTGTGCACCCGGACACGAGCCATCGCTTGCCTCCTGGGTCAAGGGTACCCTTGCGACGAACGATAGAAAAGGAAAGCAATTCACGTTCAATTCGAAGCTTGATTTCGCCATCGAACGGTTCATCGATGCTCCCACACGGCTCGTCTGGGAAGCGTTGACGAAACCGGAGCATCTCAAGGAGTGGTACATGCCCAAGCCCTGGCGCGAGCCGAAATGGACGTGCGACCGGGTGGCATCTTCAGCATCGATATCGCAGTGAAAGACGGTCCGGATTCTCCCAACCTCGGCTGTTTCCTCGAAGTGATTCCAATGGAGCGACTGGTCTGGACCTCCATGTTGTTCCCCGGCTATCGCCCGGCCGTCTTTGACGACATTCCGATCACCGCCATAGTGACGATGCAAGCGGTTGGAACCGGCACTCGCTACGTCTTCACGGCGCTGCACCGGAGTGAAGCGGACCTCGAGACGAACAAAACGAGTGGCTTTTACGAAGGCACCGAGATCGCCGTCGATCAGCTCGTGGAGCACGTGATCGCGATGAAGAGCGTGGGGACGATGGCGTAAGGCTCCGATCGCTGGGCTAGGGCCGCACACCTGAGAGCACCCTCGCCGCACCCTCGGCGACTGAGCGCGGCGCGTTCCGACCGCCCATGTCGGTGCGCACCCAGCCGGGATCGATCGCGGTGACCTGAATCCCGCGCGACTCGAGCGACTGGGCGAACAGGCGGGTCATCGCATTGAGCGCGGCTTTGCTCTCGCCGTACCCTCCGGGCGCGTCCTCAGCTAGGCGCTCGAGCTCGGCGAACGACAGGTTGGGATTCGAGAGGCGCTTGACCAGGCCCCCGGGGTGGGCGGAGAGCTCGCCGAGACCGCTCGTCACCATCACCACGCGCGCGTGCGGGGCGAGGAGCGGCTCCAGCGCCCGTGTCAGCAGCAATGGGCCGAGCACGTTGACGGCCCAGATCGCGCGTGCGGGTCCTTTATAGATGCCGGCATTGTTGACGAGCGCGTCGAGCTGCTGGTTGCGCGCTCGCAGCCGCTGGGCCAGGGCCGCGATCGATGCGGCATCGCTCATGTCGACGACCTGGGCCTCGGTTCCTGCGGGTGCCGCCGCGGGATCGCGCACGGCGGCGATCACCTGCCAACCTTCGCAGGAGAGCGTGCGCGCGACTTCGCGTCCAATGCCGCGGCTCGCACCCGTCACCAGGGCTGTTCTTGTGGCCACCCCGGGAAGCTACTACGAGCGTTGCGCCGCCGAGATGAACACCAAGAGCAGGTCCTTCGCTCCGCGCGCCTGCGGCGCGCTCCGCTCAGGATGACAACCCCTCGCGCTTGCCTTGCAAAGAGGGGATAGGAGAGAGGAGTAACCAGTTCTCCGCCAAGTCTGCCCAGGTCGGATTACGAGTTTCCACCAGCTTCAGCTTCCGCGAACGCTTCCAGCCCTTGATCTCCTTCTCGCGCGCAATTGCATCGCGAATGTCAGCGAACTCTTCG
>DATLKF010000036.1:0-40847 GCA_035538515.1 Gemmatimonadales bacterium | reverse complement strand
ACCTTCATGCAGTACGACCTGGGCTACTTCGATGACGAGACGTGTCGGCTCGAACCGATCGACTATCCCTTTGGCCCGAAAGTGTTACCTATGTGCTCGGAATAAACTGTCACCCATGTGTCCGGAATGGACCTTCTTTGACCAGTCGGGACGGCGGGATTTGAACCCGCGACCCCCTGAACCCCATTCAGGTGCGCTACCGGGCTGCGCTACGTCCCGAACACCGGTACTCCCTTCTGTAATCTAGACTTCCGCCTGCCGTGCGTGGTACGGGTCCTGGCGCTTGGAGTAACACTTGGAGTAACTCTCAGGCCGTCGGCGAACAGCTTCGGAGCGTCAAGCACGATGCCCTGCAGCGTGGCGTTATCGGCCAGCTGATAGCATTCCAACAGGGTGCGCGGCTCCTTCAGCCGCCAGCCGTTGCCACATCTCGCAACGGGAAGTGCTTCCGCTCCGTGGCGAATTTCCGTCGGAACGGATGCCACAAACCCCCACTCAGCGCCTTGAGCCCCGCTCTCTCATACGCCGCGCTCAGTCGCCTGCTCATGAACCATCGATCCACCGGCTCCGCCGGTTGCTGGTCCGCGGGGAACAACCACGATGTTGTTTCACTGCGCAAGGACCGCAGCTGCCTTCGAATCAACCGTGCCGTGTTCTTTGTCAGCGGCACCCAGTGATCGCAACCGTTCTTCTGATGCTCGGCTCGGAACTGTACCCATCCATACGGTAGCCGCTCAAGTGCGAGATCCTCGCGCCGAAGATGGAGAATCGCGCTGATTCGCTGCCCGGTCGACTCGGCCAGGGCCAGCGCCAACGGCAAGCGCCAGTCTACTGCACTGGCTACCCGCATCAGTTTGAGGTAGCGGTCGTACGTCTCAATCGGCCGCCGTGGGTTCTTCTCCACGGGAAGCCTGATGCCGCGTATCGGGTTGTGCGCCAGCAGCGGTGTCCCGTCACTCTTACGTTCACGCGTTGCCCAGTTGAGCATCGACGGCCCAATCGTCGTCACATCCCGATCGCGGCCAAGAAAACTCAACAGCTGTTCGAGTTTCCGGCGATCCTCCGCTTGGGTCTTCGTCGTCTTCGCACGAAAGGCTGGTGATCCATCGTATTTGTCAAAGAGCGTCGCGAGAGTGACGTGGCCGTTGGTCAGTGATTCCCGTCTGGCTTTCAGCGACGCCAAGACCGTGAACGCCTCAGCTTTCGCCCGTTCCCGGGTCGCGGTGACCCATGCTCCTCTGCACCGCGACTCGTTCGCCACCGACCCACACCTCGCGATAGATCGGGCCGCCCGGTGTCCTCTCGAACAGCATCACCCGGCACCCGCGTTCGCCCAAGGATTCCCGCCACAGCTTAGGCATGACTGCCTCCTAGCCGTTTGGCGATGTCTCGGGCGTCCTCGTCTGGATTGTAGACCGGGACGGCTTGGGCGGTGCGTCCCGCAGCTCGCCCAGTCTTGGCGGGGAGAGATTCGCGTCGTACACGCAGATGACTCCTGGCTCCCGGACCCCGCTCGCTCAGGATTCTACCACCCCTCGCCAGTCGACGTAAGTGCTCGGGAGAGTATCCGCTCTCGGTGGCGGCATCCTGGATCGGCACGGTTTCATTGTCCCACGCACGGAGCTCTGCGGACGCGGTTGATCGAGTACATCTACCAGTGCACCGCCGAACAGCGGGCCCTGGCGTACTTCTGGGTGTCAACGCAGAGATGCCGGCTTACCCGTACGACGTACTGGCGTACGTACCATGTGAGGATATAACGAGGCTTCGGAAGCACCTCCGTCGAGGTGGAGGCGGATTGCCGATTGGCTGCGCATTAAACTAAGAGGCCAGTTTTGAAGCCATCCTGAGCACGGTCGAGACCCAGGTTACCTGGTCGTTCACGGAGTGGCATGCTGTGAGTTCGGCTGTGAGTTTCTTACGACACTCGGTTGATCTTCGGGCTTGCTGTTACGACACCGATGCCCAGGACCTCGCGTGATTGCTACTCGGTGTCGTAATCCAGCCCCCTATTGAGGCGCATGGGGTTCAGGGGGGCGCGGGTTCAAATCCCGCCGTCCCGACTGATTAGAGAATCAGGCCTACGCGTTCGGTTGCGGGCCTTTTCTTCCGGTTGTCAGGTGCCGGCCGCCGCGCGGCAGCGCGCCTCGTCGCGCGGCCGGTCCACGTTCGCGAAGCGTCGGGCGGCCTCTTTGAAAAGCGCGACGGCCTGCTCACGATCGCCTTCCGCCTGCCGGAGGACGCCGCGTGCTTCCCACAGCGCCGCATGCCAGGGCCCTCCCGGCCACATGCCCGCGATCCTCTCGGCCTCATCGAGACGGCGGCGCGCCTCAGCTATCAGGCCGGCGCGAGCGAGCGCCATCGTGGCGGCGACGCGAAAGCCCATCGAACAGGGCCGGCAGACACTCTGGCCGGCAAGCGCTCGGTCAGCGCGACTCACCGAGGCGGCGGCCGCGACCGCGTCGCGCGTCGCCTCGATGAGCGTTCCGTTCAGCCGGACGACGAAGTGCGGCGCCAGCCGTTCGCCTTGAGCGAGGCGAAGCGCACGGCGGATCAGACGGTTAGCGCGCCAGCGCTGCCCCCGCGCGATGAACAGTTCAGCGAGCCGCTGCATTGCAACCACCTGACCTGACGGGGCGCACGTCTGCTCGTGGAGCGCGGCGGCCGTACGCAGATGCTCCTCGGCCGCCGCGAGTCGATCGGCGAACAAATCCGCCTCTCCCAGCAACAGCTCGGCCAGCGCCCGGCCTTGCACCGACCCCGCCTTCACCGCGACGACCAGCAGCTCCTCGGCGTACCCGACGATCTCTTGGTGGCCGGCGGGGCCGCACAGGGAAAACTCAGCAAGGCAAAGATGGGCGTCGAACACCGAGGCCGCGATTTGGGGTGAGCGGCGAACCGACGCGATGAACTCGGCGTGGAACAGCTGCTTCCAGCGTCCCTGCATGTGTGCGATCATGCCAAGCAGGCCGCTCGCCTCGCCGATCTCGCGGCCCAAACCCGCGTCGATCGCGATGGTCCGCGCTCGCTCGGCGGTGCGTTCGGCTTCCGCGAGATCGCCACTGTTGAGATGCACGATCCCCCACGCCAGCAGCGCCCGTGCCTGATCGGTGAGGGTGGGAGGTTCACGGCCTTCCAAGGCAAGCGCTTTCTCGTAGAGCCGAACCGACGCCGCGTCGGGACCCATGCCGAGGTCGGCGCGTAATCGCTCGCGCAAGCGTTCGAACTGCCGGATCGCGCTGCTCCGATCGCCCGTGTCGAGCGCGCGCTGCATGAGGGCGCGATGGGCCTCCTCGTCGCCAGGGTCGATCTCCAGGACCCGTTCCCACAGGGCGCCGCGCTTGAACATGTGGATCAAACGCAGCCGCAGGCGCTCCCGGGGCTCGTCCGCCCAGGGCGCGTATCGGTCTTCCGGAAGCAGCTCGCCCGTATAGAGCGCGGCCGTCGCGGCGATCCCGGTCGCGTCTGATAAGGTGCTCGCGGCCCGCTCGAATCGGAGGGCATCGACGACGATGGCGTTACCGGGCCAGAGCTCGATCATCTCGCTCGTTGTCCCAATCGCGTCGTCGGACCCAAAGGCACGCCGCGCAAAGTGGACCGCCTTGCGCAGATTGGCCCCCGCTGCGTCGGCGTCGAGGTGGGGCCACAGCGAGTCCATCACCCGCTCGCGGTGCAGCCGGTGACGATCCGCAAGTGCCAGCATTTTGACGAGTTGGGCAGCGCGGCGATGGTGCCAAGCGCGGTCCGGAATGGCCCGCCCGTTGATGCGGACCCCAAACGTGCCCAGCAGACTGATCTCGCAAATCGGCATGGGCGTCCCCGGCCGGTAACAGTAGCGCGCGCCACGGGCGGTTGCAAATGGGGCCGCCGCAAGGCGCCTATGGAAGGGGAACTGCCGAGGAACGGCGCGCCGCTAACCTCGGCAACAACGTATCCATCTGCTACCTGAACCCGGAGGATGATATGGGAAGCCTACGCGCGATATTCTGGATCCTGTGCGCTGGCGCAGTGGTTGCCGCGGCCTCCGGACCGCGGGAATCGATGCGGACACCAGCAGGAGGGTACGCGATTCACGTCCTCGCTCCGCACGTCGTGAACGGCCAGGCAATGGGCCCGTTCCACCACTACTGCAAAGTCATCTCGCCGGAACCCGTGATCCAGTGTCTCATCTATGAATCGACGGATACACTGGCGCCACTAGAACAGATCGAGTACATCGTGGCCAAGACCATTACACGGACGGACGCGGTCTCGCTCGCCGACTGGAACCGGAATTGGCACGACCACGCTCAGGAGATTGCCACCGGGCGGGTGCAGGTGCTGGACCTGCCACCTGAGGAGGCGAAGAACGTCGCTAACCTGGTCGCGACGACCGACGGGATCATTTTCCATTTGTGGTCACACAACGACCGCGTGCCCAGCGGGCACCCGATCATCGCACAGTCAGTGGGTCACCGAAACATCGCCATGGATGAGAAGATGAATAGGGGTCGCTGACAGGACGTAACGATGGCTCTTTTCGTTGTGCGGCATCACCACGCCGCCGAGCACTGCCCTGCTCAAGATCCGTATGTGGGAGCCATGCTCCTGAATCATCTGAGCCGCCCCAACGTCAGGCAGCACGGGGTGGAGATCCAGGGCGAGGCCGTCGTGCAGGGTGAGCACACCTTGTACCTCATCGTGGACGCGGTTGACGAGGACCGCCTGCGCCAGTTCATGGAGCCGTTCCAGACGGCCGGCAGTGTGGACGTCTATCCAGCGTCGACGTGTGCTCGCGTGGTCGCGAGCGGCGGCTGCGCTGCAGCGCCGCCCGTGAGCGAGTTCGTGCCGGCGCTCGATGCCGAAGAGGCGTGCCAGCAGGCTATTGAGGACGGCTTGGTGATCCATCGTGCCCACCCGCTGAATTGCGAGACGTCTCTCCCAGCGCTGGTGGGCGGCGTCGTCATGCCCAATACCCGGTTCTACGTCCGCAATCACTTCCAGATCCCTAAGCTCGACGTGGCGGCCTACCGGCTCACGGTCGGCGGCCTCGTCGAGCGGCCGCTGGCCCTCAGCATGCGCGAGCTCCACCACATGCGGTCGCAGACGCTCGTCGTCACGCTCGAGTGCGCCGGCAACGGCCGCACGTTGTTCCACCCCACCGTCGAGGGCGAGAAGTGGAACCTGGGCGCCGTCAGTACAGCCGAGTGGACCGGCGTGCCGCTGGCGGAACTTCTGGATCGCGCCGGCGTGCGGGCCGGAGCGCGGGAGGTGCTGTTCCGGGGCGCCGACGGCGGAACCGTGACCAGTCAGTCAGGGCCGATCCGCTTCGAGCGCAGTCTGCCGGTTGATCATGTTCGTGACGCTGACCCACTGCTGGCGTATGCCATGAACGGCGAGCCACTCCCGATTCAGCACGGCTATCCGGTACGGCTTATCGTCCCGAGCTGGTATGCCGTGGCGTCGGTCAAATGGCTGACTGAAATCGAGCTCATCGATCGCCCGTTCGCTGGACATTTTCAGGCCGAGCGGTATTGGTATGAATGGGAACGCGAGGGCGAGGTCGTGCGCCAACCGGTCACGCTGCAGCGCGTGCGGGCGTTGATCACCGAGCCGGCGCCGAACCAGGAGGCCCGGCGCGGTGAGCTGACCATCCGCGGCGTGGCGTGGTCGGGTGCAGCCCCAATTGCCCACGTCGAAGTGAGCGCGGGCAGCGGAAGCTGGCAGGAAGCTCGTCTCGTGAGCGAGCGCAAGCGTCACAGCTGGCAATGGTGGGAGCTCATCACGCGCATTAACGAGCCGGGTGTCGTGACGCTGCGCGCCCGCGCCACCGACCTGGCCGGCCGCACTCAGCCGGAGCATGCCGAGTGGAACCGCTTAGGCTACGGCAACAACGCGATCCACCAGGTGTCGGTGAGGGTACCTTGAGCTGAGGGTCGTGCGCCGTTGCGGGTTCAATTCCGGCCGTCCCGCACCAACAACGTCACACCCGAAACGCGCGGGACGAGGTAAGGTTGATGGAGTAAGAGTTGGAGTAACAACGTGCTATTTTGGCGGGGTTTGCTCACTCCCAGATACTACCCGAAGACGCCCTAACATCGCGTACATACGACGTTTGGTAATACCTGCCATTGCGCCGCCCGCGCACCCCATTCAGGTGCGCTACCGGGCTGCGCTACGTCCCGAACTACTAGACGCACAGACGCGTAGACGCGTAGGAACTGCTCCCCCCCCACACACAGCCCCTTCATCTCAGTCTGCTAAAGGCGAGCGAAATCTGCCCCCGGCGCGTTTGGGACTCAACGACAGCTTGTATGCGTTCCCCCTCTCCGGAACGGAGAGGGGGACAGGGGGTCAGGACCGGAACGGAGAGGGGGACCGAGGGTCAGGACGGAACGGAGAGATCGCTCCAACGGCAGCTGCGAAGCTAGCCATGATGACCCTTTACACCGGCGCTACATTCGGAATACTGCCTCCAAGGAATCCGCTGTATGTCGCCCAACTGGCCTCGTTCCATCGCCCTCGTCTGCGGTCTCGTATGCCCGGCGCTCGGGCTCGCGGCGCAACAGCCCGGTCAGCCACAGTCAGCAAACCTGGCGCAGCAGATCGCTGACCAGTTCGTGCTGATCGCCGGCGGCATTCACACCGGCTACCGGTTCAATCACGCCAAAGGCATCGTGGTGACAGGGACGTTCACAGCCGCTGCGGAGGCGGCGTCGGTGAGCCGCGCGGCGCACCTCCAGGGGAAGGCGGTCCCGGTGACGGTTCGCTTCTCCGACGCTACCGGTATCCCGAACATCCCGGACACGCATCCCGGCGCAGCGCCGCGCGGCATGGCGATCCGATTCGCCCTTCCGGGCGGTGCGTTCACCGACATCGTCGCAGTGTCGCACAACGGTTTCATGGTGGGCACCGGGGAGGATTTCCTCGCGTTCCTGAAGGCGGTCGTCGCCACGCGACCGGATAGCCGGCACCCGTCGCCGGTCGAGGCCTTTCTTGGGACTCACCCGCGAGCCCTCAAGTTCGTCATGGATAACAAGCCGCTGCCCGTGAGCTTCGCCAGGCTGGCCTTCTACGGAAACAATGCCTTCGTCTTCGTCGATGCCAAGGGCACGAAGCGCGCCGGGCGCTACCAGATTATTCCGGTGGCGGGCCTCGCCAACCTCGACTCTGCAGCGGCCGTTACGGCAGGGCCCAGCTATCTGTTCGATGAGCTGCCGCAGCGGCTGACCCGAGGCCCGATCGAGTTCACGCTGTACGTCCAGTTGGCCAATGCGGGCGATCCAACGAACGACGGCTCCGTCGTCTGGCCCGACGACCGGAAGCGCATCGAGCTGGGCACGATCAACCTGACCACTGTGGCCCCGAACAACGATGAGCTGCAGCGTTCGCTGACGTTCAATCCTGTCTACATCACGAGCGGAATCGAACTGTCGGACGATCCGCTGGTGCCACTGCGGTCGGCGGTGTATGCCCTATCCGTGGCGCACCGGCATTAGCGCCCAAGAGGACGAAAATCCGATGGCCACTACGACTGTACCCGTCGCCTCCCCAGTCCAGGGCGAGTCCCGGACTGACGAGGCGTTTCCCCAGCTCACGCCGGCCCAACTCGCCCGCCTCGAGTCGCATGGCCGTCGCCGTCGGCTTACGCTGGGCGAGGTGGTCGGTGAGCCGGGCCAGCCGGTGACGAAGATCTTCGTGGTCGTCTCCGGGCAGCTCGAAGCCGCCCTGCCGCTGCTCACCCCAACTGAGTCCATGCCGAGGTTCCTGCCGGGCATGTTCACCGGCGAGCGCTCGGTGCTCGCCGGCGGCCGCTTCCTCGGCCGGATCTCGGCCACGGTTCCGACCGAGGTGATCGAAGTAGAGCGCGACGAGCTGCTCAAACTGATTCAGACCGATACCGAGCTGAGCGACATCTTCCTGCGCGCCTTCATCCTGCGCCGGCTGCAATTGATCGATCGCGGCTACGGCGACGTGGTCTTGCTGGGATCGCATCATTGCTCGGGGATGCTGCACCTGCTCGAGTTCCTCACCCGCAATGGGCATCCCTACACGTTCCGCGACTTGGATACCGATGCGGAGAGCCAGGAGCTGCTGGACCAATTTCACCTGACCCTGAACGACGTCCCGGTGGTGATCTGCCGCGGCAAGACGGTGCTCAAGAATCCGACGGTGCGGCAGCTCGCCGACTGCCTGAACCTGAACCCCACCCTCGACCGCACGCAGATCTGGGACGTGGTGGTCATCGGCGCGGGCCCCGCGGGGCTGGGGGCGGCGGTGTACGCGGCGTCGGAAGGACTGAGCGTCGTCATCGTCGAAGCGAACGCGCCCGGCGGCCAGGCCGGCACCAGCTCTCGCATCGAAAACTATCTCGGCTTCCCACTCGGCATCTCGGGTCAGGAGCTGGCCGAGCGCGCCTACGATCAGGCGCAAAAGTTCGGCGCCCGGATGTTGATCGCGAAGACGGCGGTGCGGCTCTATTGTCGCCAGAAGCCGTACCGGGTGCTACTCGATGCCGGGGACGGTGACGTACTGCTCGCCCGCGCCGTCATCATTGCCACCGGCGTCAAATATCGGAAGCTCGGGATCGAGAACCTGCAGCGGTTCGAGAACGCGGGTTTGTACTACGCGGCCACGCAAATGGAGCGTCGGATGTGCGGCGACGAGGAGGTGGCCGTCGTCGGCGGGGCCAACTCCGCGGGTCAGGCCGCGGTGTTCCTCGCGGAAAGCGCCAAACGCGTGCACATGGTGATTCGCTCCGATGCGCTGTCGCACACCATGTCCCGATACTTGATCAACCGCATCGAGGCGCATCCGCGCATCGAGCAGCATACGCGGACCGAGATGGTCGGCCTCGAGGGCAACGGGCATCTCGAGCACGTGTCATGGCGGACGGGGAGTGGCGTCGTCGAAACGCACGCTATCCGGCACGTCTTCACGATGACCGGTGCCGAGCCGAGCACCCAATGGCTGGCAGGATGCCTGGCGCTCGATCCGAAGGGATTCTTGAAGTCGGGACCCGCGCTGACCGCCGATGAGCTCGCCGCCGCCGAATGGTCCCTGCGCCGGCAGCCCTATCTGCTCGAGACCAGCATCCCCGGGGTGCTCGCGGTCGGCGATGTCCGCAGCGGCAGCACCAAGCGGGTCGCCTCGGCGGTGGGCGAGGGCTCGATCGCGTGCGCTACGGTGCACCAGGTGCTGGCCGAGTAGGTCGCAGCAGTGGGGCCTAGTGCGGGCTCGGTGGACGCCAAGCAGGCGTCTGGAGGAGCCCGCTGTAGGGCAACGGGATCCTCGTGCCCGTGGCGACGTTGATTAGTTCCAGGAGGCCGTAGTTGGCGGTCTTGGCGACGAGGTACTTCCCGTCCGGAGTCCAGTCGACTCCCGGAGCGTATGCTTCCTCGATGACGAGTTGCCGGTCCTCCGTGCCGTCGGGTCGTACCACCCTCAGCGGGCCGGAATACCCGGCGTCGTCGGCAGCGTTCACGTAGGCGATGGCGTCGCTCGATGGTGACCAACGCGGGGCAGTCCCGCGCGCGTTGAGCGCAGTGCGTGCACCCGTCACGAGGCTGCGGACATGGACGAAACCGTCACTCGAGTACGCCAGCCACTGACCGTCGGGGGAGAGAGCGGGCCGACTCTCGGAGCCGTCCGGACTGAAGGGCGCTTGCCCGAGGCCGGTCCCGTCGGGGTGCACCCGCCACAACGAGGACGTCGCGAGCCCCGGTACGCGCGCGGCGAAGTAGACCCATACGCCGTCCGGCGAGAAGTCGGGATGAAATTCCGCGCTGAAGGGAGACGGATAGAGCAACGGGCGGGCGACGGCTGCCAAGTCTCCGATGAACAGCCGGTCGGTAGAGGAGGTTCGCTGGTAGACAAGGCGCGTGCCGGTCTGGTCCCACCGGACGTTCATCGCTGCCGGTTGCACACCGTAGTCACCCGCCTGCGACGTGACTAGCGCAGGCTGGAGGCCCGAGCCGTCGAGGTTGATCACCACGAGGTCCCCACTCTCGCCCACGTACCGCGCCGCCGCACCGGCTGCGAACGCACCGCGCGGAACGATGCTGAGCCACGCCGAGTCCGTCAGCGCGCCGGCACGCGCACGCACCACCTGACGGCTCGGCCCTGAATCGGCCCGCACCAGGTCGCCCGACACGGATACCCCTGATGTGCCGGCCTCGAGTTGCGCGAGCTCAGTGCGGGGGTTCCCGTAGCGATCGGCCACGGTCGCAGCGAAGGTCGCGCTGCTCCCCTGGAACAGCGTCGTGTCGCGGGGGGCGAGGAGAATCTTGGCCGGCTGGCCCGCGGTCGTGCGCACGAGCGCGGAATCGACAGAGATCAGGGTCCCGTCTGGCGTCAACGCGCGCGCCTCGACCAGCAGGAACCGTGCGCCCGCGGCGCTGCCGTGCACCAACGCGGCCTCGGCCTGGCCCCCCTCGTCAGTCGTGTCGATCACGGCCCCGGTGGTCGGGTTCGGGACCGGCAACAGGTAGAAATACGGGAGCCATTCGGGAGATCCGGCAGGCACGACCTGACCGTACCGGAACGTGACCTGGACGCGCTCGCGGATGAGGAGATCCCGTTGCTGTACTTGGACGATTACTCGAGCTGGCGGGGCGGAGACGGTATCGACAAGCCCGGGATCACCGCGAATGGTGAGCCCTGAGCGAGCGATCGGGCCGACAGCCGAGTCGCAACCAATGATGACAGCTGCCACCAGCGATGAGGCGAAGGCAAAGCGCAGGGTAGCGTGACGGCGGCGCATGGGGTGGATGCTCAAGATCGTGGTGTCGCCGGAGAACGTGAGGCCCGCGCGTGTCGTCGTCAATGTACGCGTGTCGCGTGCGTGCCACAGTAGTGGCTTACCGACGCCCTCCTCCTGGATACATTGGTGGAGTGTCAAAGTCTGTCCCGAGTGTCCAGGATCTCATGGTGCAGAGTTCATTCCGGCGATTCCTTTCGTTCAGCTTGTTCGTCGCTCTCGTAACGGGCGTCGGCGCATGCGACACCAACACCGGGCCCACCCCGCCGTCGGAAGTGCGCGTCATGTCCGGTGGTCGCGCCACCGACACCGTCGACGCTACGCTTCCCAGCCCGCTCGTGGTGCAGGTGATCCCACCCGTGGGCCACCCGGCTTCCGGGATCGCCGTGCAGTTCGTGAACGGGGGAGTCCGTGTTACTCCTGTCGGACCGCGCTATCACACCAACGCGATTCCCGACGCGGACACGACGGATGACCTCGGCTTGGTCCGAGCGCGCGTCGAGCTCGGAACCGACGCTGGCGAGGATTCCGTGATCGTTCGCGTCCCTGCGCTCGAACGCGTGGCGGTCGCCCGCTACACCGTGCGGCCGGGCGCTGCCGTCGGAGTGGCCGTGCTGCCGGCGGACACCGTCGTGTATGTGGACCGAGGTTTTCGGCTGCGAGGCTCGACGGTCGACCGCCTGGGTAACGTGCGCGGCGAGCCCGTGGCCTACAGCGTTTCGGGGGAGGCGGTCTTGAGCGGCGACAGTCTCATCGGTCGCACGATCGGTCGGGCCAAGGTCACGGCCTCCGCTCGGGGCTGGACGGACGATGGGTGGGTGAGCGTCGTGCCTCGGGGAACGGTGGTGGCAGTTCGTCGGCGGGTAAGCGGCCCTGACACCTTGCGGCTCGTCGTGTTCAACCTCGACGGATCGGGGTTGCGATCGTTCGATCTGCCGTATTGGAGCGACCCGCAACCGGATTGGGCACCGTCAGGCGGCGTCCTGGTCTGGCAGGATCCCGGCCCGTTCCCAGGATTCAACGGCCATCTTGTCGTGGGGGATTCCTCCGGCGTTCGTCGGCGCCTCATCGACTCGACCGCCGGATTCGTGTCGGAGTACTACCCGCAATATTCGGCGGATGGCTCATGGATCTATTTCGCCGGCGCCCGGCCTGAGAGTCGAGGGGACATTTGGCGTGTACGTTCCGACGGCTCGGGCCCCGAGCGTGTCGGACCGCAGGGGGATGGGTATACCGGCTACTTTGAGCCGTCTCCATCCCCCGATGGCACCCGCGTGGCGTTGGCCCGGACCCCAGCCTGCTGCTACGACCTTCTGATCGAAGTGCTCGACCTGGCGACCGGTCAGATGGACTCGTTGCGGCGGGCGAACGGCACGCCCATCGCTGGCGTTCACCCACGATGGTCGCCCACGGCCGACGTCATCGCTTACAACAACGCCGGGCAGATCTGGTTGATTCAACCCGACGGATCCAATGAGCGTACCGGTTCTCCCCCGGGCCACAGCTACGGCCAGTTCGATTGGTCGCCCGACGGTCGGTGGCTGATCGCCGATTCCGACGTCGATCTACTCTACCTCATCGAGCCGACGACAGGACTCGCTCTCCCCCTCGCGTTCACGCAACTCCTTACACAGCCTTCGTGGCGTCCCTGAAGCCTTCGATCCCGCTTATACCACCGCCCTGATCGAGCTCGGCTATGTCGATGCACAGAAGGAGTGGGGCCGCATCGAACGGTTTCTGTCGGGCGAGTAGCATCACCGGCTGGCCACTACTGGCTGCAGCCGCGGCTGGCCCCGCAGCTCGTTCACGATCCTCCCCGCACCGCCACCGCGAGCAGCGCGATCCCTCCACGAACGTTCTGGTTCACCTGGACACGCAGGGCCCTGGGCGCGATGGCGTACACGATGTCGTCGGCGATCCGGGCGGCGAGGCTCTCGCAGAACGCCCCTTCATCGCGAAACGACCAGAGATAGAATTTGACCGCCTTCGACTCGAGGCAGCGCTCGGCAGGGGTGTACTCGATTATCACGCTGCCGAAGTCGGGTTGGCCCGTCCGCGGGCAGATCGAGGTGAACTCGGTGGCCGTGAGCGTCACCGTCTGCACATCCGGCGCGGGAAACGCTTCGGCCTTCAAGTACTCGCGCGCTTCCCCCGGATTCGACGGCCGGGGCAGCGGGCCGGTGCGAGGGAGGGGAGTGAGGGGAGGGGGGGTCGGTTGCTTGGGAGTCATGCGGGGGAGCCCTGGTTACCTTTCGCACTAAAGTAATCCGGACATGCCGAAAGCGGTCGTGCTGTTGAGCGGAGGCGTGGACTCGACCACCACGCTCGCCCTGGCGCAGCGTGAGGGGTTCGAGGTGTACGCACTCACGTTTCGCTACGGCCAGCGGCACGAGGTGGAAGTCGAGGCCGCGCGCCGCATCGCTCGGGCATTCCGGGTGACCGCGCACGAGATCGTCGAGTTTGACCTGCGCCGATTCGGGGGGTCCGCGCTGACCGCCGATATCGCCGTGCCGAAAGACCGCGACCAGGAGGAGATGGCGCACGGGATCCCGGTCACCTACGTGCCGGCGCGCAATACGATCTTCTTGTCCTTCGCCCTCGCGTGGGGCGAGGTGCTCGGCGCGAGCGACATCTTCATCGGCGTGAACGCGCTGGACTATAGCGGCTACCCGGACTGCCGGCCCGAATATATCACGGCGTTCCAGCGGATGGCCGACCTCGCCACCAAGGCGGGCGTGGAAGGCCGTCAGTCGCTCAACATCCACACGCCACTCTTACTGCTCTCCAAGCGCGAGATCATCCAGACCGGCCTCGACCTGGGTGTGGACTATGGGCTCACGACGAGCTGCTACGATCCCTCCCCCAAGGGCGTGGCGTGCGGGCGCTGCGACGCCTGCCGCTTGCGACTCAAGGGCTTCGCGGAAGCCGGTACCGCCGATCCCGCCCGCTACCGATCGGTACCGGTCACACCGTGAGTTACGCGGTCAAGGAGATCTACTACACGCTCCAAGGTGAAGGGGCGAACGCCGGCCGGCCGGCCGTGTTGCTGCGGTTTGCCGGCTGCAATCTCTGGTCAGGCCGGGAGGAAGATCGCGCCCACGCCGTGTGCGATTTCTGCGACACCGACTTCGTGGGCACCGACGGGCCGGTCGGCGGGCGGTTCGCCACGGCGGGAGACCTCGGGCGGGCGGTGGCGGCCCGCTGGCCCGCGGCCGGGCGGGGTGGCGCGCGTCCGTTCGTCGTGTGCACGGGCGGTGAGCCGCTGCTGCAACTCGATGCGGCACTCGTGGACGCGCTGCACGGGGCCGGGTTCGAGATTGCGATCGAGACGAACGGCACGCTGCCTGTGCCCGCCGGCATCGACTGGATCTGTGTGAGCCCCAAGGCGCGGGCGCAGCTCGTGCAGCGGTCCGGCAACGAGCTGAAGCTCATCTTCCCCCAGGACGGCGCGGAACCTGAGCGCTACGCGCGGCTCGACTTCCGGCACTTCTTCTTACAGCCGATGGACGGGCCCCAGCGGGCGCGGAATACCGAGCTGGCGGCAGCGTATTGCCTGGCTCATCCGCAGTGGCGGCTCAGTCTCCAGATGCATAAGCTCGTGGGCCTCCCCTGAGCGGGGGTCCGCCAACTGCTGGCGAGTAAAGTGATGACACAGCTTGCGACCTCACGCCAGGGCCGATATTCTCTCGCCCTCCCTCAACGGAGATCCCTAATGCGACCCGTCCAGGTTCTCCCGCTCGTCTTCGCTGCCGCACTTGGCTGCCAGCCCGCCGGCGCGAAGGACACCACCGCCGAAGCCAAGCAGGCGATCGACGCGGCCAACGCCAACTGGCCTCGGCTTAGCGCGGCCGGCCACGCCGACTCGCTCGCAGAGTTCTACCACGCCAATGGCGTGATGCTGCCGCCCAACATGGCGCCGGTGCGCGGGAAGGCGGCAATCCGTGCCTTCATGGTGACGATGAACTCGATGTCGAGCCCGCCGCCGGTGCTTACCATCCGGGCCGAGTCGGTCTGGGCGCAGGGTCCGCTGGCCCTGGAGCTCGGGCGCTGGAACTTCGCTTGGGCCGCCGGCGCGAAGCGGCCGCCGGGTGCGCCCGCCGCCGATTCAGGCAAGTACATGGTCCGCTGGGTCAACGAGAACGGACGCTGGTTGATGGTGCAGGACATCTGGAACTCGGACGTCGCGCTGCCGATGGCCCCCCCCCCGGCCCCAAGTCCCAAAAAGTAGCTGGATACGCGTTCCCCCTCTCCGTTTACGGAGAGGGGGTCGCGGCGACGATCAGCACATCCGCTCCATCTAACTGCAGCGTATTCTGTCTTGAGAGAGTGCTCGGGCGTGGCTTCGATAGGAAACCGGTCGGGACGCGGCACCGGAGGGTTTATGTGGATAGGTCGTGTCGTTATAGGTGCTGGCTTGGCACTACTGATGAGCTGCAAGACCACGACCTCACCCGGCTGCTCCGGGACCTGTGTGACGATCCAAGATTTCTCCTTCTCCCCGGCCGTGCTGTCGGTCAAGGTCGGTACGACGGTCACGTGGGCCAATAACGGACCCTCGGCGCACACAACGACGAGCGACGGCGGGGCGTGGGATAGCGCCACGCTCAGCGCTCCGAGCGGCGGCGGTGCATACGGCGGTGGGTCGGCAGGCGGGACTTATAGCTTCACGTTCACCACGGCGGGTACCTACCCCTATCACTGCGCGATCCATCCGCCGTCGATACCGATGTACGCGGGGTTTAGGGGCACAATTACGGTGACCCAGTAGCGATCCCGGCGCCAACCAAGAGGGACGCTTGGGGTCAGTTGTCAGGGTCGCCGAGGCAGCGCTCTCCGCGTGGAACCGTCGCACCAGTTCGATCTCGTAGTGATCGGCACCGGTTCGGCCGCGTCGACCGTTGCGGACCGCTGCCGCAGCGGCGGCTGGAGCGTGGCGGTTGTGGACTCGCGCCCGTTCGGCGGCACCTGCGCCCTGCGGGGCTGCGATCCGAAGAAGGTTCTCGTCGCAGCCGCCGAAGCGGTGGACTGGGCGCGACGGATGCGCGGCAAGGGGATCGATCCGGGAGGGATCCGCATCGATTGGCGTGGCCTGATGCGCTTCAAGCGGACCTTTACCGAGCCCGTGCCGGCGGCGCGCGAGCGGAGCTTCGCGGACGCAGGGATCGCCGCATTCCACGGCCGAGCGCGCTTCGAGAACGAGTCAACCGTCCGGGTCGGCGACGCCCGGCTCGTCGGGAAGCACATCGTCATCGCGAGCGGCGCGCAACCGGCACCACTTGCCTTTCCGGGGGCCGAGCGTCTCGTCACGAGCGAGCAGTTCCTCGAACTCAACGCGCTCCCGCCTCGAATTGTCTTCGTGGGCGGTGGCTACATCTCATGCGAGTTCGCCCACGTCGCCCGGCGGGCCGGAGCGCAGGTCACGATTGTCCATCGCGGCGAGCGTCTACTCGAAGGCTTTGATCCCGACCTCGTCGCCCGCCTCGACCATCGTTCTCGGAAGCTCGGGATCGACATCCGGCTGCGGCGTGAGGTGCAGGCAGTGGAGAGGATCGGCGACCACTCTGTAGTGCGGGCGTCGGGCCCGGACGCTGACGAGTCAGTTGAGGCCGACCTCGTCGTTCACGGCGCCGGGCGGGTGGCCGAGATCGACGACTTGGACCTGGCAGCGGGGCGGGTGGAACGGGGATCCCGGGGGGTCAAAGTTGACGCGTGGCTCCGTAGCGTTTCAAACCCACGGGTGTACGCCGCCGGAGACAGCGCGGAGACGGACGGGCTCCCGCTCACGCCGGTGGCGGGCCTCGAGGGACGGGTAGTGGCTGCCAACCTGCTCGCTGGGGCGAGCCGCGTCCCGGACTACACCGGCATTCCGAGCGTCGTGTTCACCCTGCCACCGCTCGCCAGAGTCGGGCTGAGCGAAGCGGCGGCCCGAGCTCGTCAGCTCAGGTTTCGGATCGTACACGAGGACACATCCGGCTGGTATTCGTCGCGGCGGCGGGGCGAGGAGCACTCAGCGTTTAAGGTATTGATTGACGAGGACACGGACCGAATCCTCGGTGCCCACCTGCTGGGGCCGCACGCCGAGGAGACCATCAACGTGTTCGGCCTCGCGATCCGTCACGGACTCACGGCGACTCAGCTAAAGGAGTCGGTCTATGCCTACCCGACGCACGCTTCGGACATTCTGTACATGGTTTGAGAGGCTCAGCGCATGAGCCTCGCCGCGGGCCTACCGGTGGACGTCGTAACATCACGTGAATGCAACGTTTCGTTGTACCTTCCACGGAGCCGCCCGCGTACCGCTAGCGCCGGTTGCAGCAGCAGGGCGGTGCCTGTATTCTCCTTCCCCGCGACGTGAAGATCATTAACAAGGTCGTGTGGAGCCTCTTCGCGGTGGGGTGCGCCACATCCTCGCTCGCCGCTCAGGCGACCGCACCCGGCTCGACCTTCCCGGGGCGCAGGAGCGTCTGCTCGAGCGCGTCGTCGCAGTGGGGAAGCCGACGGTGCTGGTGTTGCTCAACGGCGGCGCGCTCGCGGTGAACTGGGCCCAGGCGCACGTCCCCGCTATCCTCGAGGCGTGGTACCCGGGGCAAGCGGCGGGCAGCGCCCTCGCCGACGTGCTGTTCGGCGACTACAACCCGGGTGGGCGGCTGCCGGTGACGTTCTACAAACGCGTCGAAGACCTTCCGCCCTTCGACGACTACCGAATGGCGGGGAGGCGGGGGCGTACCTATCGATTCTTCCGGGGCCAGCCGCTCTATTCGTTCGGATACGGCCTGAGCTACACCACGTTCCGGTATGCGAACCTGCGGACCAGCAGCGACACGCTCGCCGCCGATGGCACGATCACCGTGCGAGTCGACGTGACGAACACCGGCCAGCGTAGGGGCGACGAGGTCGCCCAGCTCTATGTGCGGCACCGCGGCTCGCGGGTCGAGCGACCGCTCGAGGACCTGCGGGGCTACCGGCGGGTGACGCTCGAGCCGGGAGAGACGCGGACCGTGGAGTTCCGGCTCGCCGCCCCATCGCTCGCGTACTGGAGTGCCGAAGCGCATCGCTGGGTGGTGGAGGCCGAGCCTGTGGAGCTCGCGGTGGGCGGCTCTTCCGCCGACCTCGCGCTCAAGCGGACGGTCAGCGTGCTGGTCCGGCGATGAACGTCGCGCGCGCGGTCGTGAAGTCCCTCGCTCTGCTCGTCGCCAGGCTCACGTTGGCGGCGGCACAACAGCCGCGGGCCACGCTCGACTTCGACCGGGGGTGGCGTTTCCACCTGGGAGACGTCACCGGAGCGCAGGAGGCGACGTTCGACGATTCCGGCTGGCGGCGCCTGGACGTGCCGCATGACTGGAGTATCGAGGGGGAGTTCAGCGACACCAACCCGGCGGGAGTCGCCGGAGGCGCGCTGCCCGGCGGCGTGGGCTGGTACCGGAAGACTTTCTCCCTGGCCGGCCGGGACACAGGCAGGCTCGTGTTCCTCGAGTTCGACGGCGTGTACCGCAACAGCGAAGTCTGGATCAACGGGCACTACCTGGGGAAGCGCCCCTACGGGTACAGCTCGTTCCAGTACGAGTTGACGCCGCATGTGCGGTCCGGCCGGGCCACCAACGTGGTCGCCGTGCGAGTGGACAATTCGCAACAACCCAACTCGCGCTGGTACTCAGGCTCCGGCATCTACCGGCATGTGCGGTTGGTGACGACGACCAACGTGCACGTGGACCATTGGGGCACGTACGTCACGACGCCCGAGGTGACCGCGGAATCGGCCCGCGTGACGATCCGGACCGCGATTCGCAACGAGACGCCGGCCGGCCAGGCTGTCACGCTACGGACGCTCCTCTACGACGCTGCGGGAACACAGGTCGCAACCGCCTCGTCCCACGCGCTCGTGCCGCGCGACTCCGTCGCCGAAGTGGCGCAAGACCTGGTGGTGCCGCGGCCGAGGCTCTGGTCCCTCGAGCGCCCGCATCTGTATCGTGCCGTCACGCGTGTGGAGTGCGGCGCCGCTCTCTGCGACGAGTACACGACGCCGTTCGGGATCCGCAGTTTCACGTTTCGAGCCGACAGCGGCTTCTTCCTCAACGGGGACCACGTGCAGATTCGCGGCGTCTGTCTGCACCACGATCTCGGCGCGCTCGGGGCGGCGGTGAACACGCGAGCGCTCGAGCGGCAGCTCCAGATCATGCAAGCGATGGGCGTCAACGCGATCCGCACGTCGCACAACCCGCCGGCGCCGGAGCTCCTCGACCTCGCGGATCGTATGGGCTTCGTCGTGATGGATGAGGCCTTCGACATGTGGAAGAAGGAAAAGACCAGGTACGATTACCATCTGGACTTCGACGCTTGGCACGAGCGCGATCTCTCCGACATGGTGCGCCGCGATCGCAATCATCCCAGCGTGCTCATCTGGAGCATCGGGAACGAGGTCATGGAGCAGTGGACCAACGACGACACCACTGCCGCTCCCATCGCTCGTGAACTCGCCGGGATCGTGCGACACCTCGATCCCACACGGCCCATCACGTCAGCCAACAACAACGGCAACCCGGCCAACCCGATCTTTCATGCCGGCGCACTCGACCTACTCGGCCACAACTACCACCACGAGGCCTGGGCGCATTTTCGAGAGCAGTTCCCTGGCGGGAAGTACCTCATCACTGAGGCGATGTGCGCGCTCAACAGCCGGGGCGTGTATGAGCAGCCGTCCGACAGCGTCGCCACCTACGCCACGCCCTACGTGAAAGATTCTGGACCGCAGCCGAACAAGGACTACCGGCTTTCATCGTACGACGACCGCAAGGCATTCTGGGGCTCGCTGCACGAGGAATCGCTGCGCTTGTTCGAGCGCTACCCGTTCCTCTCGGGGATGTTCGTCTGGTCGGGGTTCGACTACCTGGGCGAGCCCACGCCGTACGAGTGGCCGGCGCGGAGCTCCTATTTCGGGGTGGTCGATCTGGCGGGCTTCCCGAAGGACCCCTTCTATCTATACCAGAGTGTCTGGACGGAGCGGCCGATGCTGCACGTCTTCCCGCACTGGAACTGGACGCCGGGGGAGACGATCGACGTGTGGGCGTACACGAACGGTGACGAAGTCGAGCTGTTCCTGAACGGCGTATCACTCGGCGTGAAGCGCAAGGAGGGCGAGGTCTCACATCTGATGTGGCGGGTCGCTTATGCGCCGGGGATGCTGCGCGCCGTGGCGCGCAAGAACGGGCAGGCGATCGCGACCGAGGAAGTGAAGACGGCGGGTGCGCCGGCCCGCATCGCGCTGGCGCCGGACCGCGCCGCGATCCGGGCCGATCGAGACGATCTCTCCTTCGTCACCGTCACCGTGCAGGACCGGGCCGGGGTGGAGGTGCCGACGGCCGATCACCTGATCCGCTTGCGAGTGGGCGGCGATGCGCGCATCGTGGGCGTGGACAACGGGGACCAGATCAACCACGAGTCCTTCAAGGCCGATCACGTGCGACTGTTCAACGGGAAGGCCCTGGTCATCGTCCGGGCGGGCGAGCGGGCCGGGAGCGCCACGTTGACGGCCGAAGCCGAGGGACTCGCGCCCGCCACGGTTCGCATCGAGCTCAACCCCGTGGGCCGGGCCCGATGAGCAGGACGCCGGTCTCCGCGGCACCAGGCCCGGACTCCGTGAAGACGCGCGCTGTGCGACCCGTCTGCGTCTCGTAACGCGTCGCCAGCTCTCGCACCGCGGCCTCCGCCTGGCTCGTGCCGAGGACGGCGACGGTGCCGCCGCTCCCCCCACCGGTGATCTTCGCGCCGTACAGTCCGCGCTCAGGACCCGCTTCGGTGACGAGGTCCACCAGGCGATCAGTGCCCTCGCTGCCGAGCCCGCAGGCGCTGTAGCTCTGGTGCGATTCGCGCATGAGCCGGCCCAATCTGACCGCGACTCGTGGGTCGTCCGCGAGTGCGCCGAGGAGGTCCGTGAAGCGATCCACCCGCTCCTGCTCGCGGACCGGGTGCTCTGTGGCCTGTCGCACGGGGTAGCGCTGCTCGGGCACCACGTGGGTCGCCGTGTCCGTGATCCCAGCGTACCGCTCGAGGAACTCCGCACCGGACATCTCCGTCGGAAGGCCGGCGCCGAGCGCGGCGAACTCAGGCGCTGTGAGATTTGTGAGGTGACCTTCCCAGCGTGGGTCATCGATGCGGACACGTGCCCCATCGGGGAACGCCGGTAAGCCTGCGGCCGCCGCAATCATGCGATAGCCCATGAACGCCGCGGTGCGAACCGTCCCGTAGTCGGCGCCCGAGACCGCGTGACGGATGCCCGAATCGATGCCGTAGAACCGGAAGCCTACAGGGACTTGGACGTACGTCTCGATCGTGCCCGGCTGGCAGCGCAATTGCAGCAGCCGGTCACGCCGGCCGCACGTGCTGGTCATTTGATCCATGATCCCGCACGGCGCGCCGACCACGTGGTTCTCGGCGGCCTGACAGATCGCCGCAAGCTCCGGTGCGGTCACCGCGCTGCTGCAGCTCGCGGCGACGGCCGCCCCGACGGCGACTTCCAGCGCCGCCGAGGACGCGACCCCGCTCCCTTCGGGCACCGTGGACTCGATAAGGATCCGCAATCCCCCGGGTCGAAACGCCTGCACGACGCCTACCACGTACCCCGCCCACCGCTCCGTCTGGCGGGTCCGGAACTGGGCCGCCAGGGCCGCCGGTGCGCCCAGCGGGAGGTCGATGCTGAACCAGTCCCAGCGGCCGTCGCGGCGCGTCACGACCTCGCAACGCGGCGCCGCCTGTGGTTGCAACAGCGCCGCGGTCGAGCATTCGAGCGGCAGCTCGAGCACTCGCGCTCCACTGTAGTCGGCGATTCCGCCCATGACGTCGAGTCGTCCTGGCGCGCGGCCGATGTAGACGGGAGCATCGGCGGAGAAGAATGTCCGTATGCGGTGATCCGTCTCGCGGGATAGGGTCCTGAGTCGGTCGAGCGCGCGCTGGAACCAGACCAGATCTCCTGAGGCGCGGACGTCCGGTAGACGACGCAGCGGCATCACGGCGGGCGCGGCTGAAGCCGCGGCTCGGCTTCGGCCGCTGAAGCGGCTGATCCACGCCCGTTCACGGGCAGGTGCCGACCCGCGAGTTCACTCGCGATCACGGCAGCAGTCCGTGCCTGCGAAGCGCGGCCTGGAGGACCGGCTCGACCGCGCGGCGCAGCCGCTCGTTCGCATAGCCGATCCACGCGACGTCCGTGGTCACATCGAACGGGGCATCCACGGGCATCCCCGTCGCATCGGTGAGGATCACGCCGGCTTCCTCGGCGATGAGGGCGGTGCACAGGTCGTAGGGGTGACAGCAGAGGCCGCGCACGGCTTGGACGAGCGGGCGCAGATCGGCCACGAAGCGATCGTGGCCGGCCATTAGCTCGTACAGCTCGCCGCCGGTCGAGGCGTACTGATCCTCGAAGCAGGCGGCACGCCCTGGCGACGGCGGGACCAATGTGTGGGCGATCTCGTCGTCGATGGCGGCCAGCACGTCCCGTGCTCCCGGGAAGAATCGCACGACGGTCGCAAACCCGTGAGCGATCGTGTCGGTGGCGGAGGGGCGCAAGGTGAGCCGCTCGACAGCGCCGGAGAGCCGATTGCAGCGCCGCGCCTCCATTCCCCGGTCGCGCAACGCCCAGAGCTGGTCTCCGAGATGCTGCTTTAGGAGCGGAATCTCGGTCTGGACGGCGAGCTCGATGTCGCGCAGACGGGTGGCAGCGCCGCGGTTCGCGGCAACGCCGGTGAGAATCCAGCCACTGCGCTTCTGGTACATGAGGCCGCGGGTCCCGTCGATCGGGTCTACCAGCAGGCGCCAGCTACAATCCTCCTCGCGCGCCCCGCGCGGGAGCACGAGAGAGCCGCCCGAGATCCCTTCGGCCACCAGGCACAGGGGTTCATCCCGCGCCAGGTCCGCGAGGCCCTGTCGCAACGTCTCCTCGCTCACCCGGTCGATTGTGTATGTGGTGTCACCCGCCGACTCTCCGCCGGTCGTGTTCGGGGCCACGGCCGCCAGCCGATCGGAAGGTGTCCGAGCACATGCATCCACCACGGCGGCGCGGATGCGGTCGTGAAGCTCGAGAATCGGTTCGAGGAGGCGCTCCACGGGGGCCACGTCAGCCTTCCTGAGTGTAATGGATGCGCGAGACCGCCTGCAGCTCCGCCGCCTTCTCCTCCGGCGCCGTGTCGTTCAGGAAATTTCCGCCGCCGATTTCCGGACCAGCGAGGTACTTGAGGAGGCCCGGTTTCCGCAGGGGCGGATGGATCTGGATGTGGAAGTGGAAGCCCGGATAGGGCGCGCCGTCGGTGGGCGCCTGATGCAGCACCATCACGTACGGGAATGCCATGCGCCACAAGTTGTCGAGCCGGATCAGCGTCTCGCGAAGGACGCCCGCGAAGTCGGCGAGCTCCGCTGTCGTGAGATGGGCGAGACTCGGTCGGGTCACCCTGGGTGCGACGAAGGTTTCGTACGGATAGCGGGCGAAGTACGGAACGAACGAGAGCGCCTGGTCACGGCGCACGAGCAATCGCCGCCCGTCCATTTCCTCGGCAGCCAAAATGTCCTGGAACAGCGGCCGGCCGTGCTCGGCCAGGTGCGCCGCCTGCGCCTCCGCTTCGACCTCGATGGTCTTGAACACGAAATTGGTGGCGTAGATCTGGCAGTGGGGATGAGGGTTGCTCACGCCGACCACCTCGCCCTTGTTCTCGAACACGAGCACGTGCCGGACGTCGCGGCGCGCCCCAAAATCCCGATATTGCGCCTGGAGCACCTCGAGGAGATTCGCGATCTCGGCCTCGGACAGTTGGGCGAGCGTGAGGTCGTGTCGCGGGGTGAAGCAGACGACGCGGGCGCAGCCCGTGGCGGGCCCATTGCGATACAGGCCGGGTGGCGGCTCGAGCGCCGCTGGTGCCTGCGGACCGACGCAGGGATGATCGTTGTCGAACACGAACACGCCTTTGTATCGCTCGTTCCGCGCTCCTGAGCTGCGGAGGTTGCCCGGGCACAGGTAGCAATCTGACGCGTACTGCGGGAGCGCCAGCGTGCGGGAGGCGGCGTCCACACGCTCGCCCTGCCAAGGGCGCTCGTTGCGGTGGGAAGACACGACCACCCATTCACGTCGCAAGGGATGCCAACGCTGTTCCCAGACCATGCCTGTTTGCCCGGTTTGACAAGCGGCGCGCGAGCCCCGAGTATCGCGGTCGACTGCGGCAGCGGCAAGTGAGGGATGCCAATGTGTGCGAGAAGCTTGCAGGATGTCTACACGCCTCGTCCCGAGCACCACTTCACGTTCGGGCTCTGGACCGTCGGCAACCCGGGTCGCGATCCGTTCGGCGAGCCGGTGCGGGCGCCGCTCTCCCCCGCTCACATCGTGCGCAAGCTCGCCGAACTCGGCGCCTACGGTGTCAACCTGCACGACAACGACCTGGTGCCGAGCGACGCGACCGCCGCGGAGCGCGACCGGATCGTGCGCGAGTTCAAACAGGTGCTCGCGGATACGGGCCTAAAGGTCCCGATGGCCACTACGAATCTCTTTTCGGATCCCGTCTTCCGCGACGGCGCGTTCACGAGCAACGACCAGCAGGTCCGGGCCTACGCCCTCCAGAAGACCATGGCTGCCATCGATCTCGGGGTGGAGCTCGGCGCCACGACCTACGTCTGCTGGGGCGGGCGGGAGGGCGTGGAAACCAACGCCGCCAAGGACCCGCGCGCGGCGCTCGTATGGTACCGCGACGCCGTCAACTTCCTGTGCGACTATGTCCGGTCACAACGCTACGACCTGCGGTTCGCGCTCGAGGCAAAGCCGAACGAGCCCCGCGCCGACATCTTCCTCCCCACCACCGGCCACATGCTGGCCTTCATCGCCACGCTCGATCATCCCGAAATGGTCGGCGTCAATCCGGAGGTGGCGCACGAGCGGATGACCGGGCTCGACTTCTCGCACGCCGTGGCGCAGGCGCTCGACGTCGGCAAGCTCTTCCACATCGACCTGAATGGGCAGCAGATGGGTCGCTACGACCAGGATTTGCGATTCGGCAGTGACGACCCGAAAGGCGCGTTCTTCCTCGTCAAGCTGCTCGAGGAGGCGCGCTGGCCGGGGATGCGGCACTTCGACAGCCACGCGTATCGGACGGAAGACGAGGAAGGGGTGTGGGACTTCGCGCGCGGGAGCATGCGGACGTACCTGATCCTGAAGGAGAAGGTCGAGCGCTTCAACCACGATCCTGAGATCCGGCAACTGCTGGCGGACCTGGCGGGGCGGGGAGACGGTGACGAGCGGGCGCCGTTCAGCGCCGAGCGGGCGCGCGCGCTCCGCGCCAGCAAGTTCGACCTGGCGGCGCTTCGGAAGCAGGGGTACGCCTACGAGCGGCTCGATCAGCTCACGATGGAGTTGTTGCTGGGAGTGCGGTAGGCGTGCCTCGCGATCTGTTCCTTGGTCTCGACGTCGGCACGAGCGGCGTCAAGGCCATTCTTGTGAACCCGTCCGGCGCCGTGGAGGCCAACGCCACCTCGCCGCTGACCCTCGAGACGCCACGGCCGGGGTGGGCGGAGCAGGATCCGGAGGCCTGGTGGGAGGCGAGCCGCGCGGCGATCCGCGGGGCCCTGACGCAACGGCCGGGCGCGCGCGTCGTCGCCATCGGCATCTCGGGCCAGATGCACTCGTCGGTCTTTCTCGACCGGGCGGGCACGGTGATCCGCCCAGCGCTGCTGTGGTCCGACGGGCGGACGACCGCCGAGTGTCGGGAGATCGAGGAGCGGGCCGGGGGCGAGAGCCGGCTGCGTGACTGGGTGTGCAACCCCGCCCTTGAAGGCTTTACCCTGCCGAAGGTCCTGTGGCTGCGCAACCATGAGCCCGCGGCGTTCGCGCGGCTCGCCAAGGTGCTCCTCGCCAAGGACTTCGTGCGCTTCCGCCTGACCGGCACGGTCGCCACAGAGCCGTCCGACGCGTCGGGCACCCTGATGTTCGATCCAGCTCACGTGTGCTGGAGTCGGGAGATGGTCCGGGCGGTCGGGCTTGCGCCGTCACTCCTTCCCGATGTGGGCGGATCGCACGAAGTACTCGGTCAGGTCACCGAGAGAGCGGCCGCGCTCACGGGGCTCCTGCCCGGCACTCCAGTGGTGGGCGGGGGAGCGGATAACGCCTGCGGTGCGGCGGGCGTTGGCGCGATCACTCCGGGAGAGGCGGTGTCGAGCTGGGGCACGTCCGGGACTGTGCTCGCGCCGACGGCCCAGCCACGCGTGGATCCGGGCCTGCGAGCGCACACGTTCTGCCATGTGGCGGCGGGTGTGTGGTACGTGATGGGCGTGGTGCTCTCGGCGGGCGGCGCGTTCGCGTGGTATCGTGATCAAGTCGCGCGCGATCTAGGCGAAGCGGATCGCGACGGGCGTCTGACTGAGGAAGCCGTAGCGGTGCCCATCGGCGCCGACGGCGTCACGTTTCTCCCGTACCTCCAGGGCGAGCGCACGCCCCATCGCGATGCCGCGCTGCGTGGCGCGTTCGTGGGCCTGAGCCTGGCGCACTCCCGCGCCCACCTGACCCGCGCGGTGCTCGAGGGCGTGTGTTTCGCGCTGCGCGACTCGGTCACGATTCTTCATGAGCTCGGGCTCGCGCCCAGCTACCTGCTCCTCACCGGCGGCGGCGCCAGGAACCCGTTAATCCGGCAGCTGCAGGCCGACATCTTCGGTCTCCCCGTCACGACGGTGAACCGCGAGGAGGGGCCGGCGTACGGCGCGGCCCTGCTCGCGGCGGCGGGGGTGGGGGCGTTTCCCGATCTCCAGGCCGCCGTGCGGTGCACGCTCACGCGCGCTCCCCTGACCGCTGCCGATCCCGCGGTCCATCGTGCCTACGAGCCGATCTACGAGCGGTTCCGGGCGCGCGTGACCGCCGCCCGCGCCTAGGTCGCCGTCACTCTCCAGTACACCGCGTACCGCTCGTCGAAAATGGTGTGCAGCGGGACCAACGACACGTCGCGCGACTGCCCCACTGTGCGGAACTCAAGAATGCCGCCGGGTGCTCGCTTGATCCAGGCATTCGGATCGGGATCGTGGGCGCGCAGCTCCGGCGCCGGGATCGGTTCGGCCTTGTACTGCGGCACGGCGCGCGGCTTCGTAGGTTCGGCGCGCAGCACGTCGGGGGTCAAGCCCTCGGTCCCCAGACGTCCCACCAACACAAGGGGTCCGTACATCACTGCTTGCAGCGTGGTGTCGTCCGGCATCGCGCAGAGGTGCAGGGTCATTGGGAGCGTGATCCCGACCGTATCACCGGTTCGCCACGTGCGGTCGAGCACGTAGTACCCGCCCGGACCCGCGAACCCGTCGAGGACATGCCCGTTCAGGGTCGCCATCCCCCCCCGCGTCGCCCAGTGCGGCACGCGCACGCGCAAAGCGAAGCGGAGGGGCTTCGCCGTTTGAACGCGGAGGGTCGTCCCCTCCGCTTCGGGAAACCGTGTCTCCTGCACCAGCCGCACGCCCCGCTCCGCCCAGTCGAGCTCCGATGCGATGAAGAGGTTGACGTAGACGCCTGAATCGTCGTGGAAGTAGATGCCGTCGCCGAGCTGAGAGAACGCTTCGCTCATGGTGCCCGTGCAGCACCAGTAATCCTGCCCGGGGGTGCCGAACAGCTTCCACAGCCCGGCCGCCAGGTTCACGTAGTACAGCTTTTCCCCGTCGCGCGGATGCTGGCTGCCGAGGATGCCGTTGAAGAGCGCGCGCTCGTAATAATCGGCGCAGACAGAGTCCGCCGTCCAGCCGAACACGTGGCGCGTCAGCTTGAGCATGTTGTAGGTCGTGCAGTCTTCCTGCGTGTAGCCCGACAGCTCCGAGGAGAGGACTCCGGGGTCGGTGTTCCAGCCCTCGCCGTTCGAGGTACCGCCGGTGCAGTAGGCGCGCTCGGTCGTAACCTCGCGCCAGAAATACTCTGCGATGCGGCGGTCGCGCGGCTCGCCGGTGAGCTCGTAGCGGCGCGCGGCACCGATCACCTTGGGGATGTTGGTGTTCGCGTGCAGGCCCTTGAGCTCATCGCGTCCCAGGGCGAGCGGCGCAAAGAAGCGCTCGTGATCGAAGCGATGGGCCAGACGGGAATAGGATGCGTCGCCGGTCACCGCGGAGAGGTTGTACAGCAGCTCGTTCATGCCGCCGTACTCACGCTCGAGCACGCGCGCCATGTGCTCGTCGCCCAGAGGTTGCGCCCACCGCCCGGTCCAGCGCGCCATGCCCTTGAGCACGTCGAGCGCCTGCGCGTTCCCCCCGAGCACGTGCATGTCGAGCAGCCCGGCCATGATCTTGTGTAGCGTGTAGAACGGCGCCCATACCGGCGTGCCGTCCCGCAAGCGATCGAAGAACTCCTCTGGAAAGGCGCTGAGATAGCCGTTGCCAAGGCGCTCCTGACAAGCGGCCAGCGCGGCTACCAGGCGGTCGCCCCGCGCCCTGAGCTCAGCGTCGCGGAGGGTCGCCGACATGCGCGCCAGCGCGGAGAGATAGTGGCCGGGGTAATGGCCGCGCAGCTCGTTCTCGGGAGCCTCCCAGCCGCCCAGCGGCTGCGCGTTCGAGGGAAGGCCGGCCGTGACGCGGAACATATGGAGCAGGCGATCGGGGTCCTGCGCGAGCAGGAAGCGGCGGTTCACCTGCAGCGCATCGAGGAATGGGCCCGGCCGGAGCCGCACCCGTTCGAGGTCGAACGGCCGCGCGATGATCCGCACGGCGCCGTCGTCTCCCGAGCGTCGCAAGCTGAACCGGCGGCGCAGGGGCAGCGCGGCGAAGGCGGCTGTGGAGGCGACGAAGTCACGGCGTTTCATGGGGATGTCCAGGCCTTGGCTTGTGCGATTACGGCGGCCATCTGGTCGCGGTACTTGGTGAACGTATCATCTACCACGTTCAGGGTCGGAATCAATCCCTCCCGCCTGGACAAGGAAAGTGTGGCCGCGTCCCAGCGGCTGAACCCCGACTCGTGCACGCCCGACGAGCCTCGCCCCGGCGCGGGATGCGACAGGTGCGAGAAGAAGCGGGCGTACGGCACGCCGCGCGGTGTGTACACGTGATACAGCGGAATGAACTCGAGCAGCGCGTCGTAGAGGAACTCGCCACAGGCGAGGACCCGGGGATAGCGCGCGCGCAGATCGGCCACGAGGCGCCGCGCGCCCTCGTGCATGTCGGCCTTCGTGTTGTTCACCCAGCCGCCAATGATGTCCAGGAAATAGGCATCCACGCCGTAGCGATCGATGACGTCGGCGATGCGCCCGGTGAGCCAACGACGCCACGACTCCACCCCCAGATTCATGTACACGCCGAACCCTTCCTGGTGGCGATCGTTGTCCCAGTCCACCCAATCGAGATCAAACGCGTCGCCGTCGACCCGCGCGGTCGCGGCATCGGCGAATCGCGCGAAGTTTGCGAGCCGACGGTTCGCGGCATTGGCCCCGAACATCGGCATGATCTTGAAGCCGAGCATGTGCGCTTCCTGCACCAGCCGCCGGAATCCCGCCTCGCCGCCCAGCCGCGACGCCGCCTCGTAGGTGGGATAGTCCCAATAGTATCGGCCGTCCCACGCCGAGACGAACGCGAGTACGCGCTCGGGCGGTATCTGGGTCGCGATCCAGCGCAGGATCTCGAGCATCCGCGCGAAGTGGTTAAAGATGTAGCCGGTGAAGTGCATGCCGTGCAGGGTCACGACGAGCTGGATGCTGCGGAGCCAGGCAGGCACGTCGGTCCGCGCCTCCCAGCGGGGGAAGCGGTACACCTGCTCGAGATGGGCGTAATGGGGCGCGACGGCGGCCTCGAGCGACGTTGCGCCACCCACGCGCCACGCAGGAACCTGAACCACCCGCTGGTCGAGCCAGCCCTCCACCTCGTGCACCAGCTCCACCCGATAGCCCTGCTCGCCCGGCTGAAAGTAGAACCGCTTGGTGCGTACCCGGTCGTCGAGCGACGACAGGGCCAGAAACGCGTTCTCATTCTGCTGGACGACAGCGAGCGGGGTGCCCATGCCCTGGGCGGCGTTCTCGCCGAACAAATCCCCGCCTCCGAACGGATAGCCCCACAGCACCTCGTCGTCCGTAGGGTCGAACGGCTCCCGGCCCCCCGACCAAAGCTTGCCGCGCGGCACGCCGCGCAGCACCGTGGTCACCGCCTTGATCGGCTGGTCCAGATCGGCGGTGACGTCCCAGACCACCGCGTCGGCGTCACGCCGCAAGCGCGCGCTCACGCGCCCGGACGCGCGCTCCTGGCCCCCCGCCCACACCAATCCCCCTGCCGTAATCTCCAGACGGTCACCGTCGGCTACGGCCGTCATGCGACTCGCGTCGAGGCCGTACACGTTCTCGCGCGAGAAGAGGAGGAAGCCAAACCTGAGCCCCGCGAACTCGACCGACGGCTCGGGGAAGTCGAAGCTGAACTTCTGGAACGCGCGGCCGCGGGGCGGGATGAAGACTTCGCTCGTGGACGTGAGGGGAAGAATCTGAGCGGCGCCGACCCCGCGCGCGCGCCCGGGGCTCACGAGAGGTGCCGCCAGCGCCCCCGCACCGCTCGCGCCGACGGCCTTCAGCCAGTCACGCCGCGACAGAGCATCGCCCATGGGATCAAAGATGGCGACGATCGGCCTTTCTTGACACACCGCCCCTGACGTGTAGTCTCACCCCCCCACCCCCCGCCACCTCCGGAGCAGAACGTGGGCGCACTGGACTGGGTCGTTATCGTCGCGTACTTCGGCCTGCTGCTGGGTCTCGCGTGGTGGGTCGCCAAGCGGAACAGGGACACGGCCGACGATTACTTCCTCGCCGGCCGCAATCTCGGCTGGTTCCTCGTGGGCGCCTCGATCTTCGCCTCCAACATCGGCTCGGAGCACGTCGTCGGCCTCGCCGGTGCCGGGGCCACGAGCGGCGTGGCGTTGGCCCACTACGAGCTGCACGCCTGGTGCCTGCTCGTCCTCGGTTGGCTGTTCGTCCCTTTCTATTCGCGCGCCCTCGTCTACACGATGCCGGAGTTTCTCGGCCGCCGGTTTTCACCGACGGCCAGATGGGTGCTGTCGGTCATCACCCTCGTGGCGCATGTGTTCACGAAATTCGCCGTGGCGATCTTCGCCGGCGGCGTGGTGTTCGCGACCCTGTTGCCGGAAGTCGGGCTGCAGATCGGCAGCACCACCTTCAACAGCTTCTGGATCGGCTCGGTGGTCGTCGTGCTGCTCACGGGCTTGTATACCGTGCTCGGCGGCATGCGGGCCGTGGCGTATACCGATGCGCTGCAGACGTTCATCCTCGTGATCGGATCGGGCCTCCTCACGGTCTATGGGCTGGCGAAGCTCGGTGGCTGGCACGAGCTCCGCCGCGTGCTCGACCCGGACCTGTTCAACCTGTGGAAGCCGCTCGTGCCTGCCGGGATGCAGGGCACGTGGGCGCCGGTGAAGGAGACCGGGCGCATCGCCTGGTACTTCAACGGCAACTACCCTTGGGTCGGTATGCTGCTGTGCGCGCCGATCATAGGTCTGTGGTACTGGTGTACTGACCAGTACATCGTGCAGCGGGCGCTCGGGGCGAGAGACGAACGCACCGCACGGCGTGGCAGCATCTTCGCCGCCTACTTGAAGCTGTTTCCGGTGTTCATTTTCATTATCCCCGGCTTGATCGCGCTGGCGCTCGCCAAAACAGAGCGCGTCCCGGCGCTCGGCGTGATGGTGGATCCGCAGGGCCAGCCGATCGCGGCGGCGGCCCAAGCGGCGTTCCCCCTGATGGTGAAGCATCTGCTGCCCGAGGGGATCCGAGGAGTCGTCGTCGCCGGTCTGCTCGCGGCCCTCATGAGCTCGATGGCGGGGGCGTTCAACGCCTCGTCCACCCTCTTCACCATGGACCTGTATCAGAAGATCCGGCCGCAGGCGTCGCAACATCGGCTGGTCTGGGTCGGGCGAGCCGCCACCGCCGCGATGGTGGTGATCAGCCTGCTGTGGATTCCGGTGATTCAGGGCGCCCGCGGCCTCTACGACTACCTCCAGGGCGTCCAGGGATACCTCGCGCCCCCGATCTTCACGGTGTTCGTGTTCGGCATCTTCAACAAGCGGCTGAATACTAAAGGTTGTCTCGCCGCGTTGGTCGTCGGCTTCGCGCTTGGCGTCTTCCGCCTGGTCGTCGACACGCCGGTGAGCCTGCACCTCTCAGGGTTCGCGAATGGCTACACGCCGGGCTCGTTCCTCTGGATCGTCAACAATTTCTATTTTCAGTACTACAGCGTGTTCATCTTCCTGGTATCGGTGGTGGTCATGGTCGGCGTGAGCTACGCGACGGCGCCGCCCGCTGCCGAGCAGCTCACGGGCCTCACGTACGGGACCGTCACAGCCGCAGATCGCGCCCAGTCACGCTCGAGCTGGGGGCGCGGCGAGGTCTTCGCCTCGGGCGTCGTGCTGCTCTTGATCCTCGCGGCGTATCTGTATTTCCGCGGATGAGGGTGATCGGTCGCGCCCGTACCGTGTGCGGGGCCCTCGTCATGGTAGCCAACCTGGCCGCCTGCAGTGAACGTCACGATGCAATGAGCATCTATACCCTCAGGAATGCGCACGGGATCGAGCTGGAGGCGATCGCCCTCGGCGGCATCATCCTGTCGCTCAAGGTGCCGGACCGGCAGGGCCGCCTCGAGGACGTAGTGCTCGGCTTCGATACACCGGCCGACTACCAGCGACCCCATCCGTACTTCGGCGCCATCATCGGGCGCTACGGCAATCGCATCGCCGGTGGGCGCTTCACGCTGGACGGCACTACGTACACACTGGCGACGAACAACGGGCCCAATCATCTCCACGGCGGGCTCAAGGGCTTCGACAAGGTGCTGTGGGAGGTGACGCGGTTCGACCGGCCCGACTCCGTCGGGCTGGTATTTCGGTACACGAGCCCGGACGGCGAGGAAGGGTACCCGGGAACCCTCAAGGCCACGGTCACCTACACCCTCACCGCTGAGAACGAGCTGATCTTCGACTACCGGGCGACTACCGACCGGGCCACGCCGGTGAATCTCACGCAACACAGCTACTTCAACTTGACGGGCGACGCCAAGCGAGACATCCTCGGCCACGTCGTCACCCTGTACGCCGAGCGCTTCACGCCGGTGGACTCGGCGCTCATCCCGACGGGCGAGATCAGGAGCGTGGCGGGCACGCCGTTCGACTTCCGCACGCCCACGCCCATCGGGGCGCGCATCGATCAGAACGACGAGCAGCTCCGCTACGGGCACGGCTACGACCACAATTTCGTGTTGCAGAAGGGCGGGGCCGGGATCCGCGACCAGGAGCCCACGCTCGCGGCACGGGTGTACGAGCCGACGAGCGGGCGCGTGATGGAGATCTACACGACGGAGCCAGGCTTGCAGTTCTACTCCGGCAACTACCTGGACGGCACGCTACGGGGCAAGCACGGCGTCTCCTACCGGCAACGCTACGGGTTTGCGATGGAGACGCAGCATTTTCCCGACTCGCCCAACAAGCCGAGCTTCCCGGCGACCATCTTGCGTCCGGGGGGAGAGTACCGCTCGCGCACGATTTACAAGTTCTCGGTCCAGCAATAGCGCAAAGTCATCGGGATGCCCGCTTGCGACGGAGGGGGGGTCAGGGGGTGAGGACCGGAGCGGGAACGGGCACTTGGGTTGACGACTCTCGTCTCACGAGCACCATCGCGGCGACGAGCAGCACCGCCGCGAGGAAGAACGGGGCCCCCGGCAGCCCGGGTCCGAGCGCGGCCACGTACACCTGCGTGAACAGGAACGGCGCGATCACCCCCGCGATCCCCATCAGGCTCGCGATCGCCCCCTGCAACCGTCCCTGCTCGTCGGGCCCCACGCGCCGCGTCATCAGTCCCTGCAGCGAGGGATAAGAGAGGCCGAACAACGCACCAATCGGAATCCCCGCGAGAAACAGGGCTCCCGTCGGCGCCAGACCATAGATAATGAAGGCGACCGCACCGCAGCCGAGGCCAGCGAGCAGGGCGCGCGCCTCCCCCAGGCGCCGCACCGCGGGACCCACCACGCCGCCCTGCACGATCATCGACGCCACGCCGACACCCGCGAGCGCCAGACCGACGGTGCGTGCGTTCCACTGGTAGCGGTAATCCCCATAGAGCACGAACATGCTCGGCAGGCAGTCGTGCGCGATGCGGTACAGGAATGCCACGATCGCGAGCCCGAGCAGGGCCTCATGGGACTTGAGCAGGGCCATTGACCCCACGGGATTGGCGCGGCGCCAGGAGAACGCGGCGCGCCGCTCCGGTGGCAACGACTCGGGGAGCACGAACCAGCCGTACGCCACGCCGATGAGGCTCAGCGCCCCCGCCGCCCAGAATGGGGCCCGCACGCCGACCGTGCCGAGCAGTCCGCCGATCGCCGGCCCGAGGACGAATCCGAGGCCGAAGGCCACACCCAGCAGGCCGAAGCGCTGCGCCCGCTGCTCCGGCTCGGTCACGTCCGCGATGTAGGCGAATGACGTCGAAAAGCTCGACGCCGTGATCCCCGACAGCGCGCGGCCGAGAAACAGCCATCCCACCGTGGGCGCGAGCGCCATCACGAAGTAGTCGAGCCCGAGGCCAAGACACGACACGAGGATCACCGGCCGCCGCCCCACACGGTCCGACAACGCGCCCAGCACCGGCGCGAACAGGAACTGCATTGCCGCCCATACCGTGCCGAACAGGCCGACCATCGACGCCGCGCGAGCCTCGCTGCCGCCCTCGAGCTGAATGACGAGCTTGGGGAACACCGGCGCGATGATCCCGAGCGCCAACATGTCGAGCAGGACGGTGCCGAAGATGAACCAGAGGGTGGCGCGTCGCATCGCGGAGAGCCTAAAACAGCCCCGCCAGCTTGGCCGTAGCGGCTCGACAATCGTCCCGCACGTCGGGATCGGCGGCCGCGCACAGCGCCTTCGCCTGCACGTCGGAGTGATAGTAGTACACGAAATCGAGGGCGGCGCCGATGAGGCAATTCGATCGCTGTTCGCGACCGCTTCCCAGATTGCACGTGGCGACCGTCGCAGGCACCTGGTTCAGGCCGAGCGTCGCGGCGTCCCTGCCCAGGCTGCGATAGCAGACGGTGCTGTAGGGTGCGCCGACCTGGCCGCACAGCGTGAAGATCCGAGAAAAATTCCCCTGTACTGCGCCCAGCGCGTAGGAAGTCTGGATGTCGAAGCACGCCGCCTTGTACTTCGCGTCCACCGCCGTGCAGGGGTAGAGGGGCTCGCCGGGCCGCAGGTACTTGCCGTAGTGCCCGCCGTGCGCGCCATCCACGATCAGGTTCTCCATGAAGACCCCGTTGGCGCACGCATTCCGTTCCATCCCGCCGGTGAGCCCGTCGCAATCGTGTAGGGCGCCGAACAGATCATCGTCGGTGATGGCCATCAGGGCATGGCCTAGCCCGTGCACGCAGTTGTAGTAGTCGAGCGACTTCCGATCTTTGCCTTGGACACGAGCGCACAGCGTATCGAGGTGGCTCAACACTCGATCACGCCCCATCGCTTGGGCGAACCCCTGGAGCACGCCATGATAGTATCCCGAGCCGCACATATTGTCGGCGTGCGAGAATGCCTCCGCGATATCCGCGTACTTGGAAGTGGCCGCTTGGCCGATCGTGTGCGTTATCGCATGACACAACCGTTGCACCTCTCGATCGCCGGAAGAACGGGCCTGCAAGTCGGCGAACGCCGCCCGTACGCCGCGTTCCGCGACGATCGAGCGGTAATACCGGTCGTAGCAGTCGAGGGCGGCGGCAGGGGCCTCGGGACACGGGGGACTCCCGGGCGCGTTCGACCTCGCGAGCAGGTGAGAGCGGACCAGGATCGCCGCGACGGCCACGGCGGCCAGGACGGCGGCGCCGAAAATCCCCGACCACCCCGATACTCTCATGCGACGCATCATAACACCATTCATCGTCGCATGTCGTCGACGGCGGTTTAGTGATGGCTCACCCGCCCCGCGCTTACTCCCGCACGGGCAGCCCGCTCGGCACGCTGACGGGAATGAGCGAGCTCAAATCCCGGGCCGACGGATCCGTCAACGACTTGAGGAACGCCACCAGGTCGCTCATCTCCACATCGCTGAGGCCCAATGCCACGCTAAGGCGGGGGTCCAGCGTCTGCAGGACTGCGGAGATCGTGGCCGCGTCACCGTGATGCATCGCCTGGAGCGCCGGTGGCAGTTGGGAGGCATCGTACTCCCGCAACGCGCGCGGTACGTCGTTGTAGTGCCGCAACACGGCCTCGAGTGTGGCGAACGCCCCGTCGTGCATGTAGGGCGGCGTCAGCTCGACGTTGCGCAACGGCGTGACGCGGAAGGCAAAACGGTAGACGTGCTGCTGGTTGAAGAGCTCCCCCCGCCCCAAGTCCAACGGCGCTCCGCTCCCCGTCCCGGGGCCGAGCTGTGGGACACCGGCGTTCGCAAAGCCGTCGCCCCCCAGTAGCGGGCCGTTGTGGCAGCTCGAGCAGCGGGCCTTGGTGCCGAAGAAGAGCAGGGCGCCGCGCTTCTGCTCGGGCGTCAAGGCGGCGTCGTCGTGGTTGAGGTAGCGATCGAACGGTGAGTCAATCTTCGTGAGCGCCTGTTGCTCGAAGGCCGCGATCGCCGTAGCCGCGTGCTCGAAACCAAGCTGGCTGGTTGGCGTCCCGGGGAACGCGGCGTTGAACTTGGACACGTACTCCGGGATGGTGAGCAGCCGCCGCATAATGGCCTGCCACACGGACACGAAGTCCGAGTCGCCGAATTCCGCGAGCTCGTTCGGGTTCCCGAAGCAGTCGCGGTCGCCCGGCCTGCCGCGCATTTCGTCGCGGTTCATCACCGGGAACATCGCCTGTGCGGCGAGGAGGGTCGGCAGCTCGGAGGGGAGCGCGGTGCCCGCCGGGGTGGAGAACGGCCCGGACTGGAAACCAGAAACGCGGCCGTCCGCGAAGAGGTAGACGGCTCCGAGCCCTGTGTTCAGCAGGGTGGGCGCGTTCCGCGAGATGAATTGGCGCCCCGGGCCCAGCGTCCGCGACGGACCGAGGCCGCTCCCGCCGGTCCCGATCGAGAGCGTCAGACCGTCCGTCTCATGGGCGAGTGGGTCGTGGCACGTCGCGCAGGCGATGTCCCGGTTCCCACTCAGGATCTTGTCGAACATGAGCGCTTGGCCCAGGTCGACGACCGCCGCCGGTTGAACCGGCACTGGCCCGATCGGTACCACACGCCAGCTGCCGAAGCTCTGGCGCAGCTCCGCGTCAATTGACGCGGGCGGTGCAACGGGTGTCTTCCAGCCGTCGCAGCCGGCCAGCGCCAGCAGCGCGAGGCATGCGGTCCTGACAATACGTGTCGTCATCGTGCACCTCCTGTCGGGCCACTCAGCGGAGCGGGAAGGAGACCGAGACCTGATGCGTGACGACGTGCACCGCATCGAGCGTCGCCGGAATTCCAGGGGTCGGACCGAAGGGTTGTGCTACGTCGAAGGCGATGACGCCACTGTTGGAAGGCGCGACCAACCGGTCCGTCCCGTGCGTCACCTGCCCGCGGTAGCGCAGCTCCAGCTCGGGGAAGCGGAAACTCAAGCCCCATGTGGGCGTCCATTCGAGCCACGACTCATCCAGAGTCCGCTTGGCGATGTCGACATGGTCGCTTTGCTCGAGGGTGTAGTGGACCGAGCGGACGGCGAGGCCGAGCTGCAGCGCGACCGTCTTCGTCAGGGGTCCGAGCGCCACCTCACGGCTGACCCCCATGCGGAACAACGCGTTCGAAAAGTGGAAGTCGTTGTCGACGGTCCGGCCGCCCACCGGAATCGTGTCACCGGTCGACGTGACGGCCCGCGCGTCGGCCTCGACCCACGTGCTGCTCCAAATCGGCTGATACACCAGGTCCACGGCGAACACCGCGGGCCCGAATGTGCGCGACACCCCGACGCCCAGCTCATACGCCGCGGCGTGCCCCGGATCCTGTGGAATGTTGAGGACGTCGTTGTTCGGCGTGGCGGGTTGCGAGATGCGATTAGCGGTCGCCAGCCAGCCGATGCGCCATCCCGACGACACCGCCAGGGGGCGCTCGTACTTGAGCTGCACTCCCCAACGCCTGGTGTAGTCACGGTCGTGCTGCTGCCGGGCGCTTTGGAGAAACCGCTGGCTGCCCGGGTCCCAGAACAGGTCGAGGAACGTTACGTCGTACGTCATCCTGAACACGTCGTGCAACAGAATCGCTTCGAGCGACCGGTCTCCCTCCCATGCCTTCAGCAAGCCAAGGCGGGCATCGAACGTTTCGCCGAATTGGTCGACGCGCACGCTGCCGGGATAGAGCAGATCGATGCCATCGACGGCGCGGACCTTGGCCCAGCGAACGCTGCCGCCGACTGAGAGCGTGGACGCCGGGAGGACTTTTCCGACCATCGCGAACGCGAGCGCGTTGTCGTGCGACTGCGACCCGGGGCTCAGGTCCGCGGGGGTCGGCTGAAGCGCGCCCGGGCGTACGACGGGCGGGTTGAGCACGGACGACGAGCCCTGCTGGGCCGCGTCGACCTGCTGCAGGGCGAGCGCGAGGCCACCGTACCACGAGCCGACGGTCGAAAACGCGCCGACCGGCAGGGTACGTCCCGCTCCGGCGTCGTGCGAAACGCCATAGAAGGTCGGGGACCCGAAGAGGTGAGGGGCTCGGAGCCGTGCTCCCTTGGCCGGGTTGATGAACGGGTCGTGGAGCGAATCCACTACCGCGATCGACACGCCGCCCATGGCGAGGGTGTACGACGGGAAGATGTCGAACTGGTCGGCCGGAGCGATGGGGGCGGTCTGAATCGGGATGATCTGCGCCGGAACCGACCCGGCCACCGCCAATAGGACTACGGAGAGAGAGACGACGCGAGTCGTCATGCGGCACCTCGCTCGTTGAGGATCCTGGATATACCCAGGATACCTCGCATCACGCGCGCCGCGTCACTCGCGAGCGGAGCTCGCACGGGTGCGGCGCCCGCGCGACGACGCGCGCGGTCCGCCCCGTCGCACTATGCCGACCGCTGGGCCGTATTCACTCCCATCAGGCTGTTGATCGGGCAGAATCGGGTGCGCGCGGTCTGAAATGCACCGATCGCGACGAACAGCCCCCCGATGAGTCCCCAGTAGCCCTTGTGCACGAGCGGCAGCCACGCGTCCAGCACCGCCAGGATCAGGAGTGGGTAACCGAACGCAGCCGTTCCGTCTTTGAAGCCTCCCATCGCGAGCAGAATCCCCGTGTACATCATCGCCGCACATACGATCCACGTGAGGAAGCCGAGCGCCTGGAAGAACCCGTCGAGGGCGCATAGTCCGCCCACGATGGCCAAGCTGCCGGCGATCACCCGCGCGCGCGCGTCGAGCGGGCCGACGTTGATTGCGACGTTAGCCATGGACTTCCCTCCGGAGATAGGTGATGAGTTCGGGTAAGGTGGCGAGCCTCGCCGCGGCGCGGTAGGCCCGGTGTTTCGATTTCGTGCAATGCCTTTGTTGCTACGCCTCTGTGTAACGCCCATTACCGTAACACCTTACAGTACTCTGTGACGGTTATGGTTGTACCGTTGCGGCGGCGCATCCCATATTGGGGCCCGCTATGACCGACAGCGGCAAGGACCTCTGGGTGTTCCGGATCGTGCACCAGGACACGGGCAAGCCCGCGCAAGGCGTGCCCGTGACCGTGCTCGACAAGTCCGGGAACGCCGCGGGCCACTGGGTGAGCGACGCCGCCGGCTTGGTGGCCATTCCCCGGCGCGAGACCACCCGGCTGCGGCTGCGCGTGGGACTGCGGAACGAAGATCCCATCGAGCTCGCGACCGCGACGCTCGGCGAGGAGCCCACGCCGCTCGCCGCCCCGAAGCAGCTGCCGCCATCGCTCTCGCTCGTGAGCGACCGCCCGGTGCGCGAGAAGCTCCACCCGCAGCACTCGGGCTCGGCCCCGCCCGCCGCTCCGGTCGCCCCGGCCCCGGTCGGCCGATCGGAGGAGCCGACACCCGCTTCCGCTTCCCCCGAGGCGCTCGGCCACGTCCTCTATTTCCAGCGGCTCGCCATGTTCGGTGAGCGCGCCGCCGATGGGTCGATCCCGAGCGGGAGCGCGGAGGAGATGCACTACGGCGCACTCATCGAGGTCGAGCAGTACTGGCAATCGCTGGGCGTGCAGTGGGGCGAGCTGCTCTATAGCGTCACCCTCACACCGGGTGACGAGGCGAAGCTTGCCGTGCTGGACGGGCGCTGGCGCCGCGAGGTGGACGGTCGCGAGCGGCCGCTGCAGATCCTCGCCCGCATGGTCGGCACGTCGATGCTCGGCGACCTCATCACCGCGCTGCGGCCGGAGCTGCAGCTCGATCCCTTGACGCTTGCCGAGCCTACCGTCGAGCCGGCGGCGGCGGACACCGTAGAGATGATCCGCGACCGCACCGAGCGCATGAGCCATGCGCTGCGGCGGCGGCCGCTCGGCGTGGTGGACGCGCCCGATGCGCCCGCCACCGCCGCGGTGCGTCACGTGCGCAACACGACGCGTGACCGGCTGGTCACGTTCCACTTCTTCGAGCCGCTCGAGCGCTTCAAAGTGAGCGTGCGGAGCCCGCGCGTCCGCCCCGTCATCTTCGTGCCGTTCTACTTCGCCAACGTCGCGACGCCCGAGGTCGTGCGGCGCTTCGGTTACCTGTTCCGCCGGACGCTCCTCGACCGTAGCCTGATTCCTGATCTTGATCACCTGCTCAAGGAAGACGCGCGCGTCGTCGTCAGCCCCCGCGGAGAGCGAGTGCTCGAGCACATCCAGTCGAACCTGTGGTATTACTCGACCGTGATCATCGCCGCCGGCGACGCGGCGGCTCGGCACCTCTCGCTCTCGAAGCTGCGCGACCCGACCGGTCGGCCGTTGACCGAAGTGGTGGAGAACACCGTCGTCGGGCGCGTGGACAAGGCGATCGCCCTGCCGCTGCGCTCGGGCGTAGGCCTGCCGCGCGAGTGGCAGGACGCGCTCGCGGCGTACGAGGCGCGGCCCCTGCGCGTGAGCGACGGCTTCACGGTCACGATTCCCCATCCGGGGGTTTGGGTGAGCGCCCAGGCCCACGAGCCGATGCAGCAACAACAGGCCGACGGCCAGGAGGTCGCCGGGTGATCGCGTCGCGGGCGCTGCGGCGGGCCCTTGTTGCGTCCGGTTCGGTGGTGCTGCTG
>DATLKF010000035.1:0-204792 GCA_035538515.1 Gemmatimonadales bacterium | reverse complement strand
CTCGAGCAGGCGGGCGACAAACCGGAGCCGCTCGTCCATGACGTGACACTCCTTCCAAGGCATGCCCCCTCCTGTGAAGGGGGCCAAAAGTGTCACCCATGTGTCCGGAATACTGTGTTACCTATCTCTCGGGAAGGACAGGCAGACGCGACTAGCCCCATCCCCCCGCTTCCCGCTCGACAGAGCCTAACTGGCTCTCGGTCGGCTCCGCTCAGCAGAACCACGGCTCGGTGAGCCGCGCAGGAATGGGACGCTCAGGGGGAGGCTCCCGGAAGGGCGACCGCCGCGGGGGCTGACCGGTCCGCTCGGCCGCGAGCGACGAGATCCGGTCCAACGTGCGGCCGGGATCTTCGCCCGAGCGCGCTCCCTCGGCGACGAGCGCGCTCACTTCACGCTGCAGCTCGTCCATCCGCGGGTCGGGATGGTTCCACCGGTAGGTGAATCCCGCTGGATCGCGATCGCCGAGGAACGGCTGGATCGCCGGCCGCCGAAGGAGGAGCGAGCCGGGCGGGATCAGTAGTCGGATGGTGAGCTGCACCGGATCGACATCGTCGATCAAGTCTTCTGCCGCAATGAAGTCGAGCAGCTCGAGGTAGTCGTCGAGCGTCGCCCAGGGCGTGAAGGGGACGAACGACGGGCGGAGCGCGATCCCCGCGCCGCGCACGATCTCGAGCGCGGTCGTCACATCGCTTCGCGTGTGTCCCTTCTCGAGTTTGCCGAGCACGACATCGGACAGTGACTCCACCGCCGAGACGACGAACGCGCAGCCGGTCGCCGCGAACTCGGGGAATAACTCGCGCCGGCGCAGGATGTGCTCGATCTTCGTGGTGAAATCGTAGCTCACGTGCGGGAACTCGGCGTGGAGCGCGCGGACGAGCTTCAGCGCGTGGCCTGGGCCGTTCAGGAAGTCGGGATCGCCGAAGGTGACGTGCCCCGCGCCCGCGGCCACGAGCTGCCGGATGTCCGCGAGCACGACGTCCGGCGGTACCACGAAGAAGCGCCCGCCGTACACGGGCGGGATCGGGCAATGGAGGCAGTGGTGCAGGCAGCCGCGGCTGGCTTCCACGTAGCCCGCGGGCATGAGTACGGTGCCGCGCGCCAGGCTTACATACCGGCTGAGCGCCGGGAGCGACGCGCGACTCGGCACGGGGAACGCCAGTCGATCGAGGGACGCCGGGGCGGACCGGTCCGGGGTCCCGCCGGCCTCGATCCGGTCGGCGAGCGCCACGAGCGCCGCTTCGAACTCCCCGCCCAGCACGAAGTCCGCGACGTGTTCGAGCAGGTAGTCGTTGTTGAGGAGGGCATACAGCCCGCAAAACACGATGGTACAGCCAGGATTGTTGCGGCGAATCCGCGCCGCCGCCCGCACGCCCACGCGGAGCGCCGTGTGCATGGGAACTGCGATGGCGATCAGGCGGGCGCGCCTGACCTTGGTCTCATCGAGCGGCTCGACGGCGAGATCGAGTGTGTCCGGCGCGTACCCTGCGCGCTCGAGGAACGCGCGAGGCCACGCCGCACCGAGCGGCTGGTGGCCCAGCTCGTAACAGGAGACAAGCAGGATGGCCCCTGGGTCGTGCAGGGAAAGGGGGGGCCGGTGCGAGACAGCCATAGCAGGAAGTGTAACGAACGGCCCGGCAAACGTCCGGGGTTTGGCGTTGGTACGCCCCCGTCCTAAATTGGGCCATCCTCACCGGAGGTCATCCTGATGAATACGATGACTACGCGCGCCCTGATCCTGGGTCTCTTGGTCGCCGTCTGGACATGGGTCGCGGGCGCTGCCCGGCTGCACGTTTCCATATGGGCGGGCTTCGTCGCATTGGGGTGCTTCTTGGTCGCCGGTGGCGGCGTGCCGGCTCTCCAGAAGACCGCCTTGGCCGCGGTGTCGGGCGTCGTCTGGGTGCTGATGGCGCAAGCGGTCGCCCCCGCGATCGGCGGCGGCAGCGTCGTCCACGCCGTGGTGCTCGGGGCGACCGCGACCGCGCTGGTCCTGCAATCGCGCCTGCCGTTGCTGTCCTTCACGCCGGCCGCGTTCGGCGGCGCGGGCGTGGCATACGGCCTCGGCGTCAGCACCCTGCAAGGCGGGGTGCGCGCCGCGATCGGGCTCGTTGCGGGTGCCGTCCTCGGCTTCGCTGCCGAGCGGCTGGTCGACGCGGTCGGAGCGCCGCGCGCTTGAGGTGCCGGCCGCCGACTGGCTAGCCTTTCTCACGGAGCTCGCGGACCGCGCCGATGCGTTGGCGTTGCGGTGGTTTCGCGCCGCCGAGCTGAGCGTCGCCGAGAAGCCGGACAAGAGTCCCGTCACCGAAGCGGATCAAGCCATCGAAGCGATGGCTCGAGCCCTGGTGCGGGAGCGGCACCCCGAGCTGGGCGTACTCGGCGAGGAGCAAGGGGAGTCGGGCGCCGCCGGTCCGCGGCTGATCATCGATCCCATCGACGGCACGCGGAATTTCGTCCGCGGCATTCCGGTGTTCGGGACCCTCCTGGCCGTCGAGGTCGGGGGGGAGGTCGTGGCGGGGGTGGCGAGCGCGCCGGCAATGCACGTGCGCTGGCGCGCCGCCCGGGGCGTGGGGGCGTTCCGCGACGCGCGGCGGTTGCGCGTCTCCCGCGTCCGCTCGCTCGCCGATGCGCTGGTGCTGCACGGCAATCTCGGCTTCGAGGAGGGTGGACCCCCGCCGGGCATCCAGGCGCTGCTCGCGCGGGCCGGGCATTCCCGCGGCTTCGGCGACTTCTACCAACATGTACTCGTGGCCGAAGGGGCGGGAGACGTGGCGATCGATCCCGTGGTGCACCCGTGGGACATCGCGGCGCTGCAGGTGATCGTGGAAGAAGCGGGCGGCATGGCTACGAGCCTGCGCGGGGAACGCTCGATCTACGCGACCAGCCTCGTGACGTCCAACGGCGCGCTCCACGAAGCGGCCCTGCGGGCCCTCCAACCATGATCCGTCGCTCGGACCACTGAAACGCCCACATCGTACCCGACGTAAGGCGCCCGACCCTGCCCGGACGAGCGGCCATGATGGGCGGACTCCGCTGGCTTGGCCTCACCGCCGCGTTGTGCTGCAGTAGCCGCATCGCGTCCGCCCAGGACACGACGGCGGCCGACAGCGCAGCGCGGCGTCCCGCGGGGCACTTCCACGTCGGCCTCACGATTCACGATGTCGGAATCAGCTACGGGAACGCGCCGCGCGTCACGGGCGTCCGTGTGAATGTGCAGGACGCAGCGCTCGAGCACGTCAACGGCGTGAACCTGACGCTGTGGAAGCCGCGCGAGCCGTTCAGCGGAACCGTGAACGGCCTCCAGGCGGGGGTCCTTCCAGGCTCAGAGACCGTGAACGGCGTCGCCATCGGCGTCGCCGGCGTCGTCACGGAACGACACGCGCGCTGGGTCACGATCGGCGGGCTCGCCACCGTCTCCAACGGCGCGATCGACGGTGTCGCCGTCGGCGGCCTGGGACTCGTCGCGAACGGCAGCGTGCGCGGTATCGGGGTCGGAGGCCTGGGTGCCGTGGCGAATCGGGACATGGACGGCGTGGTCGTCGGCGGCCTGGGCACAGTCGCGGACGGCGCCATCCGTGGGATCGCCGTGGCGGGACTGGGCACTGTCGCAAACCGTGATGTGACCGGGCTCGGCGTCGCGGGGCTCGGGTTGGTGGCGAACGGTGCCATGCGCGGCGTCGCCGTGGGCGGTCTGGCGACGGTCGCCAACGGCTCCATCAGTGGACTCGGCATCGGCGGCCTCGCCGTGGTCACCGACCGCCGGCTCACCGGGCTGGGGGTGGCCGGGCTAGCGGTGGTGGCGAGTGACGCGGTCCGCGGCGTCGCGGTCGCCGGTTACTCGGTGGACACGCACGAGCTCAAGGGTTTCTCGGTGAGCGCCTACAACCGCGTCCGGGGTCTGCAGGCGGGGATGACAATCGGGATCTACAACTCCGCAGACGCACTGCGGGGCGTGCAGATCGGCGTCATCAATCGTGCGAAGAACAACAAGGCGCCGTTCAAGATTCTTCCGATCGTTAACGTTCATCTCTAGACGCCTAGACGCACAGACGCCTAGCGGCAGTGGGTTTTGAGTGAACAGTTCACCTGGGCCCTCTCACCTCACACCCGCTAGGCGTCTCGGCGTCTAGGCGTCTCGAGATCCTATTGGCAGGCTATTTCTTCGCCGCCTCAAACCTCTTCGCTACCTCAGCCCAGTTCACCACGTTCCACCACGCGGCGACGTAATCCGGCCGCCGGTTCTGGTACTTGAGGTAGTAGGCGTGCTCCCACACGTCGATTCCGAGGATCGGGATCTTCCCCTCCATGAGGGGGCTATCCTGATTGGCCGTGCTGAAGATCTCCAGTTTCCCGCTACTCAGGGCGAGCCATGCCCAGCCGCTGCCGAACCGCGTGGCGGCAGCGTTCGCGAGCTGCTCCTTGAGCTTGGCGAAGTCGCCGAAGGACTTCTTGATCGCGTCCGCCAGGGCGCCGCGCGGCTCGCCGCCCCCGCCCTTGCCGGCGGGCGCCATGATCGTCCAGAAGAGCGAGTGGTTGTGATGGCCGCCGGCGTTGTTGCGAACGGCCGTGCGAATGTCCTCGGGCACGGTGTTGATGCCGCGCAGCAGCTCGTCGAGGGTCTTCTTGTGCAATTCAGGGTGCTTGTCGAGCGCGGCATTGAGATTGTTGACGTACCCCTGGTGATGCTTGGTGTGGTGGATCTCCATCGTCTGCCGGTCGATGTGCGGCTCGAGCGCGGCGTAATCGTAGGGCAACGAGGGCAGGGTATGCTTCGCTGCCCGCTCCGTCGCAGTGGCGGTTCCGGCCATGAGGCCCTCCTCACTGTTGAGCGTGTGGTTGTGTCAACCCGCGTGATGGGGAGAAGGTTCCCGCTTGATTCCAATTGCGCCATCCCTATCTTCCCGGGCCGGCTGCCGGCTTTCCGTTGGGTCCCCTCATCAGGGAGGCACGCGATGGCCATCTTCGCATCCGCCGGAATCCAGCTTCTGCTACGCTGGATCCACTTTCTCTCCGGCATCACCTGGATCGGTCTCCTCTACTATTTCAACTTCGTGCAGGGTCCATTCTTCGCCGAGGCGGACGCTTCCACCAGGAGCGTCGCCACGCAGAAGCTCGTCCCGCGCGCGTTGTGGTGGTTCCGGTGGAGCGCGGCGCTGACGTTCCTCTCTGGTCTCGTGATCCTGGGACTGCGGCGCGCCAGTTGGAGTGACCCGTGGGGTCTGACGATCCTCACGGGGGCGGCGTTCGGCATCATCATGCTGGTGAATGTGTGGCGCGTGATTTGGCCGAAGCAGCAAATCGTCATCGCCAGCGCCGTGGCGGCAGCGGGCGGTGGCCAGGCGAATCCGGCGGCCGCGGCGGCGGCCCGGCGGGCGTTCCTCGCGTCCCGCACCAACGTCGTGTTTTCCTTCCCTATGCTGTTCTTCATGGGGTCTGCGTCGCATTTCACGCTGCCGGCGGCCGGGAATCGCGGGCTCTGGGCGCTGCTGTTGCTCGTGATCATCGCGCTGATCGAGATCAACGCTCTCGTGGGAACGACCGGGCCGACCAAGAAGCCGCTCGAGACGGTGCGGAGCGTGATCGTCACCGGCATCGCGACCGCCGTTGTGGTCTACCTGATCGCAATAGCCGTCTTGCGCCCGCAAGTTGCCTAACGTCGTCAAGACGCCGGGGGCCCGTTCGGGAGCGGTGAGCTGAGGCTCGCTCCCGGGCGGAACTAGCGTCCGCCGCGCGTGGCCGCCGTCACTTTGCGCCGTCTCGCCAAACGATACCGTCCCGATGCGCGGCCGGCATTGGACGGAGTCTCGCTCGAGATCCGCGACGGGGAGCTCTTCGTGTTGTTGGGGCCGTCAGGGAGCGGCAAGACGACGCTGCTCCGCTGTATCGCCGGGTTGGAAGAGCCGAGTGACGGCGAGATCCTGATCGGGGAGCGCGACGTGACCGGCCTGCCCCCCGGCGAGCGTGACGTCGCAATGGTGTTCCAGACGCATGCGCTGTATCCGCACCTGAGTGTGCGGGGAAACATCGCGTTCGGCCTCGAGGTCCGGCGCATGGCGGGCGACGCAGTCGCCCGGCGTGTGCAGGGCGCCGCAGAGCGGCTCAAGCTGAGCGCGCTGCTCGACCGGTACCCCGCCCAGCTCTCGGGCGGCGAGCGACAGCGGGTGGCATTGGGGCGCGCGATCGTCCGTGAGCCCCAGGCGTTCCTGCTCGACGAGCCGCTCGCGAACCTCGACCCGACCTTGCGCGACGATCTGCGGGCGGAGCTGTTGGCGCTCCATCGCGGTCTCGGGACCACGATGCTCTACGTGACCCACGACCCGGTGGAGGCGATGTCCTTGGGGCAGCGCATCGCCGTCCTCGACGGTGGCCGGTTGCGGCAGGTCGGCTCGCCCGGCGAGCTGTACCACCGCCCGTCCGACGTGACGGTCGCGCGCGCGCTGGGGAGCCCGGGCATGAACATCCTGGCGGGCCGGGCACGGGGTGGGGGGAATGTCGACTGCGGGACCTGGTCCCTGGCCGCGCCGCTCGAGCACTACGAGGGTGAAATCCATGTCGGCGTTCGTCCGGAGCACGTGACGCTGGTAGCGCCCGATAGGGGGTTGGGCGTCGCCGAGGTGTTGGTGGCGGAGCCGCTCGGCGTCGACACGATCGTGCGGCTGGATGCGGGTGGCCAGGCGCTGGTCGCCCGGGTGCCGGGGATCCCCGACTGGCGTCCCGGCGACCGCGTCGGGGTGAAGCTCGATCCCCGGCACCTCCATTTGTTCGACGCCGCCGGAGAGCGCCTGCCGTGAGGCGCGCACTCGCCGTGTGCGTAGCGTGTTGGGGGTGCGCCGCGGGAGCCACGGACGCCGACCGCGTCACGCTCCTGCACCGCGCCGACGAGCCCGCGGCACGCCTCGAGGACGCGTTGCTGGGCCCCTATCGCGCCCGCCATCCGGGGATGCGAGTCGTCCCAGTGTGGGTGGCCGCGCCGCAGCCGGAGTACGGTCGCCGCGTGCGCGCGGCGCTCGTCAGCGAGCGTATGCCCGATGCGTTCCTCCTCGATGACGGCGACGTCCCGGAGCTCGTCGAGCGCGGCGCGATCCTCGATCTCGCTCCCTACCTGCCGCGCGTGGGAGTCGACCTCGCGCGCTACGACCCCACCGTCCTCGCGATCTACCGGCGTGGCGGCGCGGTGTACGCGTTGCCGCGGGGCTATACGCCGCTCCTGGTCGTCTACAACCGCGGCCTCCTGGAACGCGCCGGGATCGGCGCGCCAACCGATGACTGGACGTGGGACGATTTCCTGACGATCGCGAAGCGGCTCACCAGCGACCGCGACCGTGACGGCCGGCCCGAGACCTGGGGAGCTGGGTGGGACCGGCGGCCGGCGTTCTGGCTGCCGTGGATCTGGTCGGGAGGCGGGGACGTGTTGTGCGCCGACGGCCGGCGCGCTTCGGGATGCCTCGACGCGCCCCCCAGCGTCGCGGCGATCCGCTGGTATGCGGGTTGGGTGACGCAGGCTCACGTGTCGCCACAGCCGTATGTGGGCCGCGATTGGAACGGCGAGCTGGCGCGGCTGTTCGCCGCCGGACGGCTGGGCATGATGACCGTCGACCATTCCGCCGTCCGCGACCTGCGGGCCGCAACCCGCCGGTTGAGGATCGGATTCGTGGCGATTCCCCATCGTGCCGGCGTGGCGCCGGTTACCGCTCTGTATGCCTCCGGTTATGGCGTCCCGGCTCAGACCCTCGGACGGAAGCCCGCGGTCGAGCTCGTGGCGGCGCTCACGGACTCGGTGGCCGGCGCGGCGCGGGGAGAGGCCGGGCTCGAGCTGCCGACCGTGACGGCGGCGGCCGAGGCGTTAGCGGCAGCCGACTCGCTCGGCTGGGAGGCCGCGTACCTCCGGGCGGCGAAGCACGGCCGGCCCGGATGGAGCTCCCGTGTCGTGCAATGGGACGAGGTGGAGGCGGTGCTCGGCGACCTGATGGACCGCCTCACCACCGATGGAGTGGACCCCGGTGCGAGCATTGCACGCACCGCGCGGGAGCTGGACCGCCTACTCGGAGCCACGCAGTGACGACGCTGTCGCGCTGGCGCATCGCGGCGATGGTTGCCCTCGCGGCCTCGGTGACGACGCCCCTTGCGGCGCTGTACTGGACGCGCGCCCGCGTGGCGCGAGCGCTGGCCGATCACGATGCCACAGCAGTCGCTGCGTACTTGGCACTCGTGACGCCGGGCGCCCGCCGAGGGGAAGTCGGCGCCGGGAGCGCGGACTACAGCTTGCCGCAACTGCTCATTCGCGCGCACGCGCTCGATGGGCTGCCGGGCATGTCGGCGCGGTTCGAGGTGTACCACGCGACCGCACCCTTGATTCACGCGACCGCTCCGCCGCTCTCGGCGGCGGCGCTCGAGCGCCTGCGGCGCAGCGTCGCCGTGTATTGGGTCGGGGGTGCGAACGTGAGCCTGGCGCCGTTGCTCGATCGAGACGGCTGGGATGTGGTCGGAGCGGTCGCGGCGCGAGTGGACGAGGGGGTGGGCGACTGGTTGTTCGTGCCATGGCTGATCGCGCCCCTGCTGCTCCTGCTCGTGGCGGGGGCGCAAGCGGTACGGGCGCTGGGTGGGCCCGCCGAGATCGAGCGGCAAACGCTCCGGCAGTACGGCGCGGCGGCGGTGTTGTTCGCCGTGGCGGCGCTCGCAAGCGTCCGGCTCGGCGCCGCGGGCGCGACCGATCATTGGCTCGACGACGTGCGGCTGCTCATGCAGGAAGCCGCGGCCCGGGTCCCGGAGGTGCGCGCCGTCCCCGCGGCGCTGGCCGGGCTGGCGCGCGACGCCCAGCTCGTGCCGGCGGACTCAGGCGCCGCAGGCCCCCGCCGCCGCGACGTGGCGGGCGTCGTACGCGCGAGCGTCAACGTGAGGCTCGGCGCGGGCCGCTGGATCGAAGTCCGGGCGCGTCCCGGCGAAAGCGGGACGGCGGCCTGGCTGCCGCTGCTGCTCGGCCTCGCCGCTCTCGGGCCCCTCGGCGCCGCCCTCGGGGTGTGGGGCCACCGCGCCGCACCGCGGCGTCGCCGTGAGACGATCGCCGCATGGATGTTCCTCGCGCCCTCGACACTGCACTTGGTGGCGTTCTCGGTGGTCCCGTTCCTCGTCGTGCCGTATTTCTCCGTGTACCGCTGGAGCCCCACCGAGCCGCTCCATCCGTTCGTCGGGCTCACGAACTATGCGCAGGTGCTTGAGGATCCGGCCTTCTGGTCGGCGCTCGGTCACACCGCCCTGTACGCCTGCTCCGTTCCTTTGTCGCTCGCCGTGGCACTTCCTGTTGCGCTCCTCCTGGGGCGCGAGCCGCGGAACTGGGTGGTGTCCGGACTCTTGCTCCCGTACGTCGTGTCGGTCGTCGCCGTAGCGCTGGTGTGGCAGCAGCTGTATCACCCGGGGGTCGGCGTCATCGACCGCGTGCTTGCGCGCGCGGGCCTCGTGGCGCCGAACTGGCTCGGCAATCCACGGATCGCGCTCGCCGCCGCCGTGATCGTGGCGGTCTGGATGCAGCTCGGCTACCAGGTGACCCTGTTCCGCGCTGGCCTCCGCAGCATCCCTGCGGCGTATCTCGAGGCGGCACTGGTCGATGGGGCCGGCGCCTGGCAGCGCTTCCGACGCATTACGCTTCCGCTGTTGCGGCCGGTGGCGCTGTTCGCGTTCGTGACCGGGCTCGTCAGCGCGTTCCAGGTCTTCACGTTGATCGTCGTCCTCACCGGCGGTGGACCGCGCCAGGCGACCGATGTGATCGCCTATCACATCTACCGCACCGCCTGGGAACGGCTGCAGTTCGGCGAGGCCAGCGCGCAGGCGCTGTTGCTGTTCGCGTTGCTCTTCGTCGTTACATGGGCGCAGCTCAAGTTGCTCGATCGCCGGGTGGAGCATGCGTAGGTCGGGAGCGCGCTGGATCGCGTACGCGCTCGTGCTCCCGATCGTGCTCGTCGTGGCGGTCCCGTTCATTTATATGGTCGCGGCGGTCCTCACAGCGGCGACCGACGAGCTCGTCGCGCTGCCACTCGGCCGCATGGCCGTCACCAGCGTGATCTTCTCGCTCACCGTCGTGACGGGTCAGGTGCTCACGAGCGCCGCGGCCGCGTACGCGTTCGCACGGCTCCGCTTCGCGGGCCGCGACCGGCTGTTCTTCGCCTATCTGGCGACGCTCGCCGCGCCGGCAATCCTGCTCGCGCTTCCCCGCTTCCTCCTCATCGACGCGCTCGGGTGGGTGGACAGCTATGGAGGGCTGATCTCGACCGAGCTCGTGTCGGTCACGGGAATCTTTCTATTGCGCCAGTTCTTCTTGGCGTTGCCGCGCGAGCTGGAGGACGCCGCGCGACTCGAGGGTGCGGGGGAATGGACCATCTTCCGGCGGATCGTCGTGCCGCAGTCGGGTCCGGCGCTCGCTACGCTCGCGGTGTTGGCCTTCGCGGAGCAGTGGCGCAGCTTCCTGTGGCCGCTCGTCGTGACGCGGTCGAGCGCGATGCAGGTGATCGAGGTTGGGATCGCGAACCTGCGCGGTTTGTACCTGGTGACTTGGCCGCAGCAGATGGCGTTGGCTGCGATCGCGCTGGCCCCGATGCTCGTTCTCTATCTCGTGGCCGGGAAGTACTTCATTCGCGGGATCGAGATGATGGCGACCGAAAGGTCAACTCCCACTTGATGTCTCGGCCGTCGCCGCCGGCGGGCCAACGCAGCCGTGCGTGCCCGCTCTCGAGCCGCTCCACGGAGCAGGGGACATCGGCCCGGCAGGAGCCCGGTCGCAGCCGCTTCGGGACCGCGATCGTGACCGTGTAGACCCGCCCATCGAGGTTGACGGATTTGGCTTTCAAGGTGCGCGTCGCCGCATCCCACGTTTCATCGACGATGTCTACGGCGCCCTGGACGACGTGGCGGCTCGTCCCGATCAATTGCGGGCGCGTCGCCGCAGCCCGGATCGCGATGCTGCGGGAGCTCCGGGGCTCGAGCGCGAGGGTGAGGTTGTCCTGCAGGCCCGGGATGGGTGCTTCGTGCCAGACGTCGTACGCGTCGAACTTCGTCCCCGTGATGCCCAGCCTGCTGAGCGGCAGGGAAAGCTCGCGAGGCTCGTCTTCCCAGTTCACGAGCACCACGGTCCACCAGCGGGCACCGCCCTCCACCATCCAGGCGTGTGGCGGGCGGCCACGGCGCACGCTCCAGATCCCGCCCCCCCCCTCGCCCCCGGTTCCACCCGCGACTCGCACGGCCAGCACGTTCTCGCCGCCCCAATTCAGATTCTCCGGCGCCACATGGTAGCGGCGGAACGCCTGGGGCTCGCGGCTCGTACCTGGTGGAAAGGCTCCCGTCTGCCCGATTTTGGCGCCGTTGATGAACGTCTCGTCCGCGTCCTCGATCTTCCCGAGCTCGAGGTACGCCGTTCGCGCGTCCACCGACCCACCGGCGCGAGGCGGCAACGAGAACCTCGTGCGGTACCAGGCGACGCCCGCGTAGCCCGGGTGTCCAGCCTCACTCCATCGCCGCGGGACCGTGATGGTCTCCCACGCGTCCTCATCGAACTCCCGCGAGGCGTAGCTCGGATCGTCTCCAGTTCGGAAGTGCCACGGCCTGGCGATCGGATAGGTCTCGCTTCCCGCAACGATCGCGGGCGCGATCTCCCGCTCGGCTGTGACTGCTTCGATCGGGCGGCCGGCCACTGGCGCAACCGGCACGGTTCGCTGCAGCACACCGATCCGGTCCCCGGGAAGCTTGGGGAGATCGTCAGAGAACAAGGTCAACCCGCCCGCGATCGCCACCAGCGACGCCCACGTCTCGGCGCCGGCGCGCGTCAGGGGAGACCGCACCACCAGGCAGTCGGGGTCGTTGAGCCAGCTCGAGCGGTGATAGAAGCTGCGCAGGCCAACCGCGCGCGCGGGGGGTTGCAGCCCTGCCCAACTCGGCTCGACGTCGGGACCGACCCGCATGCCATTCACGAGGCCCACGGAGTGCTGCAGCGGCGCGGCGCTGGCGATAAGGAGCGCCTCCGTGCCGAGGCCGTCACGAAGCGCACCGAGGCCGGCGCGGTACGCTTCGGCGTGCGTGAGTCCCCCGTAGTGGCTGGTGCCCACCGTCGCGAAGCGCAGCTGGTCGACGCGGAGGTAGTCGTATCCCCACGCGCGCACCGCCCGACGCGCGAGGTCGTACAGCCACTGCTGCACCTTGGGATGGGCGGCATCGAGCGCGTACACCTTGCCGCCCCACGTGTCGCGGGTGTCGCATAGCACCGGTCCGCTGGCATCGCGCAGCAGCCAATCTGGTTGGGCGGTGGGAAGTCCCGAGCCCTCGGCGACTGCGAAGGGCGCCAGCCACAGGCCGGCCTTGAAGCCCTTCGCGTGGATCTGGTCGGTCAGCCAGGCGTGCCCGTGCGGAAAGCGCTGGTTGGGCTCCCAGTCCCCGGCGGCGCGCTGATAACCGTCATCGAGCTCGATGTTACGGAAGTAGCGGCGGTCGAAGGTCCCGGCGCAGAAGTCGAGGTTGGCGATGACCTCGGCTTCGCCGACCGAGCCCGTGAACTCGGACCGCGAGCACCACCCCGCCGGCGCCACGGCTTGCTGCAGTCGCTCGCGGTCGACCGGCGACGCCGGCTCGAACAGGGCCCGTAAGGCGTCCAGCCCATCGCCGGCCGGATGGAGACACAGCCGCAGGCGCGATGCGTCACCTTCCGGGCGGAGCGGCCGCGGTGGGAGCCAGTCGCTGACCGCCTCGAGCTGGTCGGGCGTCAGCGACACATGCCCCGTGCCCGGCTCGCTCGAATCGAAGGCGATCGCCAGACCGCGCCCCCCGCGGGACAGACCGAACGCGCCGTGGCTCGTCAGTTCGCCCCCGTCCGCCGCCTCGAGGGTGACGACGCGGCATGGCTCGTTGGAGTGGAGCCCGTTCAGTAACGCCGTCATCGGGCCCTCGCCGGCCAGCGTCTCCGCGCTCGGCACCTGAAAGAACCGCACGCCCTTGACGGTCGGCAGGAACCGATCGGGGAAGACGGTCACCGTGACCGCCGCCTGCGACAGGGAAGTCTCGGCGATCGCGAGAAATTCCGCTTCGATCCACACTCCTGCTGCCGCGGCCCGGCCCCGCACGACGACTGCTTCACCACCCGGAGGCCGCCGACTCCCCACGGTGCTATCTTCCAGCTGGGCGAGGGTGAGCGATTGGTCGCCGACCCAGATCACGACTTCGCCACCGCGGATCAGCGGAACGGGCGAACCGTCGCCGTAGTACCACAGCGACCACCGGCGCTGGTCGTCGAGCTCGAAGCGTAGCCGCCCCAACGCCGTCCGTCCCGGAGGTCGCGGCCGGTCGCGGGTGGTCGCGGACGGTCGGATGATGCTGCCGGAGATCCCTCCAGTCAGGAGCACGAACGTGCGTCGATCCATGGTCACAATGTTGACGGCCCTCGCAGGTTTGTCTACGCCGCTGGCCGCTCAAAGGGGTGCACTCACAGTCGGTTTTGCAGGTACGCTCGGCGGGGGTTGGCAGATTGAAGCGCTGGACGTCGGGTATGCCCGTCGCGTCCACGCCGGCCCGATCGCGGCGGTGTCGCTGGCGGGGCGCCTCGGATCGTTCGTCGACGAAGGGGCCATCATCAACGGCGCGCGCGGGTTCATCTTCGGAACCTCGCTCGCCGTCCGCACGCCCACCGGAACTCTCGCCGAGCTGGGCGCCGACACGAGCGCCAGCCGGGTGGGGATCGATTTCACCCTCGAGGCCACGGGATACGCCGGATCGAACTCGCCGCTGCCGGTCGGCTCGCCGTGGGGCGCCGTCTCGGGGCTCGTCGGACTGCGGTTCGGCGATCCCAACGGCGGTCAGTTCGGGCTGCTGATCGGGCCTACCGTGTTCTTCGGGAGCGTCACGCAGACACGGGCGTTTCTCGGCGCGCGCTTCGAGACGCCGCTGGCGGGGCGGGAGCGTCATCCCTAGTGCCGTTCCAACACGCTTGGTCGTGTCGGCCTCCTGAGGCGTGGCGCGAACCGTTGGAGCGGCACTAGTTTGCAACCGATGGTCGCCCCTTCCCTCGATACCGAGCATCCCGGTATCCGGGTCATTGCCGAGGTGGCCTCCGTGTTGCAGGCCGGCCTCGCGTCAGGGGAGGCCATGCACGGCGTGGTGAACGCGCTGCGGCGTGGGCTCAACCTGCGCCGCTGCCGTCTCTGGCTTCGCACCGCCGACGGCACCCGCTTCACGCCGGTGACCACGCCCGGCGACGAGCTGGACCTGCCGGACTCCTCCGCGGCGGTGGCCGAATGGGTGCGGCACGGTCCCGCGCGCGAGTCGATCCCCGGCGGCTCGATCATGCGCTTGCCGCTGATTCACGACGAGGAGCCGCTCGGCGCGCTCGAAGTCGTCATTCCCACGGGTCGCTACGAGGGCGTCGCGCACGACGTCGTCGTCGTGGTGGGCCGGATCCTGGCACCCATGCTCGCCGCCACTGAGTTGTCGCAGGACCTTGCCTCGGAGGTCGCGCTGCGCACCCACGAGATGGAGGCGCAGCGCAACTTCGCCGCCCAGATCATCGACTCCCTGCCCGTCGGGTTGTACGTCATCGACCGGGGCTACCGCATCCGCGCCTGGAACCGCAAGCGCGAGACGGGCACACAGGGGGTGTCGCGCGAGGAGGCCGTGGGCCGCGAGATCTTCGAGGTACTCGATCGCCAACCGCGCGAGCTGCTGAAGCGAGAGTTCGACCGCGTGTTCGACACGGGCGAGCTCCAGCAGGTGGAGATGGAGTCACAGGCGAGCGGCGAAGCGCGCCACTACCGGATCACCAAGATCCCGATGCGGCAGGACGGCGGCGACATCTCTCACGTCATCACCATCGGCGAAGACATCACCGAGTGGCGGCAGGCCCAGCAGCGCCTGACCGAGACCGAAAAACTCGCCGCCGTCGGCCAGCTCGCGGCCGGCGTAATGCACGAGATCAACAACCCGCTCGCGACCATCCTGGCGTGCTGCGAAGCGCTGGCGCTCCGCACCGAGGACCTCGCTCCAGCCGACCGGCAGGGCTATGACGAGTATCTGAAGATCATCGACACCGAAGTCCAACGCTGCCGCCGTATCGTCGAAAGTCTGTTGGACTTCTCACGCCCCAAGCGCAGCGACAAGAAGTCGTTGGACGTGAACGGGGTCGTGGAGCAAACGCTCTTTTTGCTCAAACACCACGCGCGCTTCAAGCGGCTGACGGTGCGGCGCGAGCTCACGGCCGGCCTCCCGCCGGTGCTGGCCGATCAGGAGCGGCTGATCCAGAGCTTCATGGCGTTGATGCTGAACGCGATGGACGCCATGGATTCGCGTGGCACGCTGACCGTTCGCAGCCGGATCAACCCGGAGCGCAGGGACGAGATCCTGCTGGAGTTCATCGACACCGGCACCGGCATCAAGGGCGAGGACCTCCCCAAGATCTTCGAGCCGTTCTTCACCACCAAGCCACAGGGCCGCGGGACCGGGTTGGGCCTCTCCATCTGTTACGGCATCGTGGCCGAGCACCGCGGGCGCATCGATGTCGAATCGCAGGTGGGTGTGGGCTCGAACTTCAAGGTGTATCTCCCGGTGGGATGAAGATTCTCGTCGTCGAGGACGACAAGACGGTGGGACAGTACGTGAAGCGCGGCCTGACGGAGGCCGGCTTTCATGCGGACGTCGTCGGCGACGGCGCGGAAGGCCTGCGCCTCTCGACGGGCGGGCACTACGACCTGCTGGTGCTCGACCTCCGCCTGCCGGCGTTGTCCGGCCTCGAGGTGCTGCGCACGCTGCGCGATCGCGGCAACGGGATTCCCGTCCTGGTGCTCACTGCGCAGGATGCGGTCGACTTCAAGGTTCAGGCGCTCAAGATGGGCGCCGACGATTACGTCACCAAGCCGTTTTCCCTGGAAGAGCTGCTCGCGCGGGTGGAGGCCTTGGGCCGGCGGCCCAAGGCGATCGCGCCGCCACAGCTCAAGGTCGCGGACCTCACGCTCGATACCGGCAGCCGCGAGGTGCGCCGGGGAGGCAAGCTCATCGAGCTCACGCCGAAGGAGTACGCGGTGTTGGAGTATTTGATGCGCCACCAGGGGCGCGTGATGCCGCGGACGCTGATCACGGAGTACGCCTGGGATTACCACTTCGATCCCGGCACCAACATCGTGGACGTGGTGATCACGCGGCTACGCAAGAAGATCGACCACGCGCGCGAGCCAAAGCTGATCCATACCGTGCGCGGTGTCGGCTACGTTGTGAAGGCGTGACGTGCAGACGCTGCGCGCGCGCCTCACGACGTGGTACTCGCTGGCGCTGGCCCTCACGCTCGCCGCCTTCGCGGTGTTGCTGTACCTCGACCGCCGCAGCGCCTCCTACGGGGATCTGGATCGGCGCATCCAATCCGAAGCGTCGCTCACCGCCGGCATCCTGGCCGAAAGTTTCCGCGCGCGCGGCGTCCTGGTGCGGCGCGACAGTGCGGGGCGCCCGTTGCTCATCGGGGACCTGGGCGCGCTGCTCGAAGCGGTCCCCGACTTCCTCATCGTCACCGCGCACGACGGCAGCCTGCTGTTCGCGTCGTCGGACGCGCGCGCGCTCACCTTTCAGCAGGTCGAACAGCTGCGCCGACTCGCGAGCGCGCCGGTCTCGGGGCGGGCCAGCGGAGTGCTGCGGCTCGACCCCGATGGACCCACGATTCGGTACGCGGTGCATTACGTCACCGAAGCGGGACCGCAGTTCGGTGCGATTCTCGCGGGCGCCGACATCCGGACGGCCGAGCTCGGGCCGGAGCAGCTGCTCTCGACGTTCGTGCTGATCCTGCCGCTCGGGCTCGTGGCCGCCGTGTTGATGGGGACGTGGATCGCGAGCCGTGCCCTCCGGGCGGTGGACCAAATCATTACCGAGGTACGGGAGATCACCGACGGCCGCAGCCTGCATCGTCGCCTCGCGGAGCCGCTCGTGCAGGACGAGCTGGGTCGGCTCGCGGAAACGCTCAACCAGATGATGACCCGGCTGGAGCGCAGTTTCGCCGCGCTGCGGCGCTTCACCGCCGACGCCAGTCATGAGCTCAAGACTCCGCTCACGGTGCTCCGCGCCGGCGTCGAGCGCGCCATCACCACGCCCAATCTCCCGCAAGACACGCTCGCCGTGTTGGAGGAGACGCTCCAGGAGATCAAGCGGATGACGGAGCTGGTGGACGCCCTGCTCACCCTGGCCCGGGCCGACGAGGGGATCGCGCCGCTGCACCGCGAGCCTGTGGACCTGCGCGACATCGTCAAAGAGGTCCAGGAGACGGGTGAGCTGCTCGCCGAAGAGGCCGGCGTCACGATGGAGGTCGCCACGCCCGCCGAGCCGATCGTCGTGTCGGTGGACGCGAGCCGCATCCGCCAGCTGATCCTCAACCTGGTGACGAACGCGGTGAAATACACGCCCGCTGGCGGCAGTGTGCGCATGCAGCTCGGGGCCGCGAACGGCCGGGTCGCGCTCAGCATCGCCGACACGGGGATCGGAATCGCCCCCGGCGACTTGCCGCACATCTTCGACCGCTTCTGGCGCGCCGACTCGGCGCGGACGCGGACCGGCGAGCGTCCGGGGGCGGGACTCGGTCTCGCCATCTGCAAGTGGATTGCCGAGGCGCACGGAGGGCGCATCGACGTGGTGAGCCGACCGGGGCGGGGCACGACCTTCACCGTCACGCTGCCGCGCGACGCGTCCACCTCGTAACCCACCTGTTATCGCTTCGTCACGCGGGTTCCACCGCGGCGCAAGCGGCCCGCGTGATCATCAGAGAGCCCCTTTCGAGGAGGCTCTCTCGTGTTCCCGCAGGTCATTGCGTCGCGTCCCCGCCGGGGCGAGCCGCGCCTTGCTGTAAGCAGCGCCGCGGCCATCGCTGGCCACATGCTGTGTCTCGTCGCCGTCATCTGGGCTACGCTTCAACCCAAGGCGCCCGCTCGTGCGGCTGCGTCCCCCGTTCTGTTCGCGTGGCCCGACCAGCCGCAAGGGGATGTTACCGGTCCCGTGTTACCACCGGCGCCGGTGCCGGACGAGTTTCCAGGGCCGATCAGCGTTCCGTCACATATCGATTTCACACCGATCGCCGCAAAGACGCTGGTCAACCCCACCGAGTGGCTGCGCGCCGCGCGCGAGGTCGATGGCATCCCTGGACTCCCCGGGCCGCTGGGCGATTCGGGGATCGCATTGCACGTGGACGAACCACCCGCGCTGCTCGTCGCGCCCCTGCCGACGTATCCCGAGCTGCTCCGGACCGCGGGGATCACGGGTCGGGTGGTCGTGCAGGCCGTCGTCGACACCTCGGGTCGCGCGGAGCCCGGTTCAGTGAGGGTGATCGCCAGTCCGAACCCGGGTTTCGACGCCGCTGCTCGCGCCTCCGTGCTCGGGGCACGGTTCCGTCCAGCCCGGACGCAGGGACGCGCCGTGCGCGTGCAGGTGCTGGTCCCGATCGTATTCGCGCTCACCCGGTAGGGGACCTGCCGCGCGGCCGCCTCGATTGGCGTCCCCCCCTGAAGCGGCACCCTCACCCGGCTGTCATCATTTTGTAATCCGGGGTGCACTAGCGGGCGAAGCCCAATTGGGGGTATTACATACAGCATGGGTAACCGTAGACCGGAGGGCCATACGCCGTGTTCGACCACCTGATCGAGTCGCAACGAAGGAAAAACCGCGGCCGGGGCTTCGGCCTGGGGGCCGTGTCACTCGTCATCCACACCGTTCTCATCGCGGCGGCGGTGTACGCGACCCTCAATGCCGGTCAGACGGACAACAGCGTCAAGGTGGACACGGCGATGGTGTTCGTCGACCAACCGAAGCAGGAGAAGCCGCCAGAGCAGCAGCCGGTGCAGCTCGACGTTCCGTTGAAGGGGTTCCAAACGGTCGTGGCACCGGACGTGATCCCGACCAACATCCCACCGGTCAACCTGACGGAGCACTTCGATCCCAAAGATTACTCGGGCACCGGCGTTGAAGGCGGCATCTCCACCGGCATGGTGCCCACGGGGAACGAAGTGTTCATGGAAGCGATCGTCGAGGAGAAGCCGGCCGTGCTGTCGGGTCCCAACCCGCAGTACCCGGAGCTGTTACGTCAGGCGGGGATCCAGGGCCGGGTGATGGTTCAGGCGATCATCGACACACTGGGCCGGGCGGAGGCGAACTCGGTGAAAGTGTTGCAGAGCCCCAACCCCGGATTCGATCAGTCCGCTAAGACTTACGTGCTGAAGACCCTGTTCCGGCCGGCACGAGTTCATGGCCGGGCAGTCCGCGTTCTCGTGCAGCTCCCCATCGACTACCGCCTCAAACAATGACCCTCGGCCCGAAGGAGCCACCTGCACCATGAGTCTTTCGCTATACGACCTGTTTGTGACGATGGGCCCGTTTGCGAAGTTCATCGTCATCGTCCTGGCGATCATGTCGATCATCTCGTGGGCGAACGCGATCCAGAAGCTCGTCCAGATCCTGCGCTCCCAGGGGGAGACGCGCCGGTTCGCACCCGAGTTCTCTCGTTTCCTGAAAGAGGAACAGCTCGACGGGGCGATCAAGCTCGCGGAGAAGCAGAAGCGCAGCCACGTCGCCCGCGTGGTCGGCGAGGCGCTCGCCGAGGTGAAGCCGCTGCTGCGCGACCGGGCGACGATCACCGCGGCCGACATCAACTCGGTGGAGCGCGCGGTGGAGCGCGAGATCTTGATCGTCGCCGCCGAGCTGAAGCGCGGTCTCGGCATCCTGGCGACGACCGGCTCCACGGCGCCGTTCGTCGGCCTGCTGGGCACCGTGATGGGTATCGTGAACGCGTTCACCGGTATGGCGGCCTCGGGCGGCGGCGGGTCGCTCGCCTCGGTATCGGCCGGTATCGCGGAGGCGCTGATCACGACGGCTTTCGGTCTCATCGTGGCGATTCCCGCGGTGTGGCTCTACAACTACTTCACGACCAAGATCGACTTCCTCTCCGTCGAAATGACCTACACCTCCAAGGAGCTGATCGATTACCTGATCAAGAGCGTGGGGTCGGAGTTCGGCCGGTCGATCTTCACCAAGGAATTCGCGACGCAGAAGGCGTCCCAGACCAGTGGCCCTATCAGCCACTAGCGCCCGGGCGGCGGTCAAGGCCGACATCAACGTCACGCCGCTGATCGACGTGATGCTGGTGCTGCTCATCATCTTCATGATCGTGACGCCGATCATCGCCCGCGGCTTCCAGGCCACCATCCCGCGCTCGGAGAATCCCGAGAACCGCCCGGAGGGCCAGGACGAGATCCGGCTCGGCATCGACAACAAGGGCAAGTTCTTTCTCGACCTGGGCGCGGGGCCCAAGCCGATCTCGGACGACTCCCTGCCGCTGCGACTCCAGGCCCTGTACGCGGGGCGCACGCAAGACAAGATCCTGTTCCTGAAGGCCGATCAAGACATCGAGTTCTCCCGTGTGCAGCAAGCGATCGAGATCGCCCGCGCCGCCGGCGTGCGGGTGGTCGGCGCCATCACGGAGCAGAAGCAGACGCTCACCAAGAAGAAGGAAGGGGGCTGACCCATGGCGATGGGGTCCACCGGCGGCGGTGAGGGGCTCAGCTCCGACATCAACGTCACGCCGCTGATCGACGTTCTGCTCGTGCTGTTGATCATCTTCATGATCACGCAGCCGATGTCGCGCAAGGCGTTCGACGTGCAGGTGCCGCCCGAGCAGAAGTCGCAGCAGAAGCACCAGTCCCAGGCCCAGATCGTGCTCGAGCTGAAGCCGGACGGCTCGTACGCGATCAACGGCCAGCCGTATGCGGTGAACCAGCTCGACCAGGCGTTCCATCAGATCTACGACACGCGCCCGGCCAAGCTGCTGTTCATCAAGGCGGCGCCCAACCGCAAGTATCTCGAGGTGATGCAAGCCATGGACATCGCGCACGGCGCGGGCGTCCAGGTCATCGGCTTCACGCCGCCCAAGTAGCCGCGGGTCGGAGGGGTAGCGGATCGTGTAGGGGCGCAGCATGCTGCGCCCCTACGTCGTTCCCGGGGTATACGAGGCACTGTGAGTTCCGAACAACCTGACCGACCGTCCCCCCCTGGGCTGCGGTTACCGCTCGCCCGCCGCCAGCCACTCCCTGGGGCGGTCGTGGCCGTGGTCGCGCATGTGGTCGTCGTCGGGCTGTTGCTCACGGCCGGACGCGGAACGGCGGGACGCCCGCCAGGAGGGGGCGCCGCGGAGGGGAGCCCCGGCGCGCGACGCGTGAACTTCTTCGCGCTCCCGGCGGCGACGCCGGCGGCGGTCGACGTGATGGCGCCTCCACCGGTCGGCCTGTCCGACCTCGCGACGTTGCGGCGCATCTCCGTGACCCTGCCACCACTCGACCTGGGACGAGAGACGCTGCCGCCGCCCGCGATCGGAGGCGGGGGTCCGGGGGGACCGATGGGGGCGATGGGGGCGATGGGGGCGACGGGGGCCACTGGGGCCACGGGGGCATCGGGGGAGGGCGTGGGGCCTGGAACGGGAGGCGAAGCGGGTTACATTTTCCCCGCCTCGCCGCGGACGGCGATTCTGCCGCCCCTGGCCAAGGTGCCCGGCTCTGTGGCCGGTCGCTGGTACCACGTGAAGTTCTGGGTGACCGCGGATGGCCGCGTGACCCAGGTGGACGTGGACCCGCCGATCGTCGACGCGGGGTACGGCCGGGAGTTCCTGCAGCACATGATGGCGTACCGCTTCTACCCGGCCCATACACGGGACGGGCGGAATGTGCCGTACGTCGCGACGGTTCCGCTGCGAATCGGTAACTAGCCCGCCCGCACGCGGGCCCCAAGGAGCCAAAACCGACTATGCTGATCGCCCTCGTCCTGGGCCTCTCTGTCCTCGCCCTGGCCGTCGCCTGGGCTCTGCGGGGCTACGTGCTCCGCCAAGACAACGGCACCCCCGACATGCGCAGGATCTCCGACGCGATTCAGGAAGGCGCGGAGGCGTTTCTGCGGCGGCAATACCGCACGATCGGCTCGCTGAGCATCGCGCTCGGCGTCCTGATCTACGTGCTGTACGCCTTCTTCCGGAAGCCGCACCCGGGCGAGCCGGCCGCGGCCACGTTGGCGCTCACCACGACCATCTCGTTTCTGTTCGGGGCGCTGTGCTCGGGCGTGGCCGGGATCGTCGGGATGTACGTGGCCGTGCGCTCCAACATCCGCACCGCGAGCGCCGCGCGCTCCAGCCTCAACAAGGCCTTGCAGATCGCGCTGCGGGGCGGAGCGGTGAGCGGGCTGTTCGTGGTGGCGATGAGCCTGTTCGGTGTGGGCCTGTTGTACACGGTGCTCGATGCGCTGCACTTCGAGCCGACCAAGATCCCGCTGATGATCGTCGGGTACGGCTTTGGCGCCTCGTTCGTCGCGCTGTTCGCGCAGCTGGGTGGTGGGATCTACACGAAAGCCGCCGACGTGGGCGCCGATCTCGTGGGGAAGGTTGAAGCAGGCATTCCGGAGGACGATCCGCGCAATCCCGCGGTGATCGCGGACCTGGTGGGTGACAACGTGGGGGATTGCGCTGGGCGTGGCGCCGACCTGTTCGAGTCCACGGCCGCCGAAAACATCGGGGCCATGATCCTGGGCTCCGGGCTGGCGCTCGCGAACCCTGGTGTGTTCAGTCCCACCCAAGTGGTGGGACTGATGCTGTTCCCGCTCGTGGCGCGGGCGTTTGGGCTCGTCGCCTCGATCATCGGGGTCCTCGTGGTGAAGGCGCGCGAGGATGAAGATCCGATGCATGCGCTGAACCGCGGCTACATGTGGACCGCGGTGCTCGCCGCCATCGGATTCGCGGGTGGCACGTACTGGCTGCTCAACCCGGCCACGCATCCCGCTGCGTGGTGGCACTACGCGCTGTGCGGTGTGATCGGCATCGTGACGTCCATCGCCTTCGTGTACATCACCCAGTACTACACCGAGTACCGCTACCGTCCCGTGAAATCGATCGCCGCGGCCTCCGTGACGGGGCCCGCGACCAACATCATCGCGGGCTTTGCGGTGGCGCTCGAGTGCACCGCGTTGCCGACCTTCACCATCTCAGCGGCGATCATCGCTTCCTACAAGCTCGGGGCCTCGAGCGGCCTGGCGCACGCGGGGCTGTTCGGCACCGCGGTCGCCACGATGGGCATGCTCGGCACGGCTGCGTACATCCTCGCGATGGATACGTTCGGGCCCATCACCGACAACGCCGGCGGCATCATCGAGATGTCGCACCAGCCGGAGGACATCCGCAGGCGGACCGACCGGCTCGACGCGGTGGGCAACACCACCAAAGCGCTCACCAAGGGATATGCGATTGGCTCGGCGGCGCTCGCCGCCTTCCTGTTGTTCTCGGCGTACCTCGACGAGGTGGGGGCGTTGGGCTCGCCGCTCGCGGCGGTCGACATCTCGAAGCCTGAGGTGTTCGTGGGCGGTCTGCTCGGCGCCATGCTGGTGTTCTGGTTCTCGGCGCTGGCGATCGGAGCGGTGACGAAGGCCGCTGTGAACGTCATCAAGGAAGTGCGGCGCCAGTTCCAGGCCGACCCCGGCATCCTCAAGGGGACGTCGCGCCCCGATTACGGGACGGCGGTCGACATCGTCACCATCGGCGCGCTCAAGGCGATGGTCGCGCCCGGCCTGCTGGCGGTCGCCATGCCGGTGGCCGTCGGGCTGGCGTTCAGGCTGTCCCACCTGGGAGCGGAAACCGTCGCCGCTTTCCTGATGGTCGGCACCATCGGCGGCATCCTCATGGCTACTCTGTTGAACAACGGCGGCGGCGCCTGGGACAACGCCAAGAAGTTCATTGAGACCGGCGAATACGGCGGCAAGGGCAGTCCGGCGCATAAGGCGGCGGTCGTGGGTGATACGGTGGGAGATCCGTTCAAGGACACGGCGGGGCCGTCGCTGCACGTGCTCATCAAGCTGCTGAGCACGGTTACGCTGGTGCTGGCGCCCTTGTTTGTGTGAGCGTCATCAGTCGTCAGTCGTCAGGGCCCGATTCCGACGACTGACGACTGACAACTGACGACTGAGTACTCGCATGTCTCAACTCTTTCGCCGCAAGCCGATCGCCGAGCTGCTCGTCGAAGGCGAGGGCCCCTACGCCCTGAAGCGGGCGCTGGGAGCGGGCGACCTGATCATGCTGGGGATCGGGGCCGTCATCGGGGCGGGGATTTTCGGGGCCATCGGGACCGCGGCGTCGGGCCAGTACGACGCTGCCGGTCAGGTGGTGCGGAGCGGGGCCGGCCCGGCCTTGGTACTGTCGTTCCTGTTGCTCGGCGTGTGTTGCGCGCTCGCCGGCCTGTGTTACGCCGAGCTCGCCGCCATGATTCCCCAGGCGGGGAGCGCCTACGCCTACTCGTACGCCACGCTGGGGGAGCTGGTCGCCTGGGTCATCGGGTGGGACCTGATCCTCGAGTACGCCGTGGGCAACGTGGCCGTGGCGATCTCCTGGGGTGACTACTTCACCTCGCTGCTCCGGAGCTTCGATGTCCACCTCCCCGTGTGGCTGACCACCGGGTACCGCACGGCGCTGCTCTCTCCCGACCCGGCGGTGCATGGCCTGCTCACGACCGCGCCGCACGTGGCGGGCATCCCCCTGCTCATCAACCTGCCGGCGTTCGCCATCGTCGGCTTGATCACCTGGCTGCTGCTCCTGGGAGTGCGCGAGAGCACCACCGCCAACAACATCATGGTGACGATCAAGCTCGTGGTACTGGGGCTCTTCATAGTGGCCGGCGTCACGCACTTGAACGCGGCCAACTACCATCCCTTCGCGCCCAACGGCTTCCGGGGGATCCATCAGGGCGCCGCCATCGTGTTCTTCGCCTACATCGGCTTCGACGCGATCTCCACCGCCGCCGAAGAGACTCGCAATCCTCAACGCAATCTGCCGATCGGAATCCTCGGGGGCCTCGCGATCTGCACTGTGATCTACATGATCGTGGGCGCGGTGCTCACCGGGATGGTGCCGTACCGTGAGCTGGGCGTGGCCGATCCGCTGGCAAAGGCGCTCAATGCGGCGGGCTTCACGACGGTGGGATGGATCGTCGCGCTCGGCGCGATCGTGTCGATGTCCGCGGTGCTGCTGGTGTTCCAATACGGGCAGCCGCGCATCTTCTTCGCGATGGGGCGGGACGGCTTGCTCCCGCCGTGGGCCGCCCGGGTTCACGCCCGGAGGCGCGTACCGCACATCACCACGCTCATCACCGGCGTGTTCGTCGCCGCCTGGTCGCTGATCGGGGATGCCAACGAGACGTACAACCTGACCAATATCGGAACGCTGTTCGCGTTCACGCTGGTCTCGCTGGGCGTGCTGGTCTTGCGATACAAAGAGCCCGAGCGGCCACGACCCTTCCGAGTGCCGTTCGTCTGGCCGGTCGCCGTGGCGTCCGCCGCGCTCTGCCTGTTCGTGATGCTCGGCCTCCCCGGTGAAACGTGGTGGCGGTTCGCGATCTGGCTGGCGATCGGCCTCGTGCTCTACGTCGCCTACGGGTACCGCCACAGCCGCCTCCACCCCCCGGCCGCCAGATCGTGAAGCTGCACACCAAGATCTTCATCGGTCTCCTGGCCGGAGGGCTGTCCGGCCTGGCGGTCAACTGGTGGGCGAGCAGCCCGGCGTGGGTCGAGCGGGTCAAGTGGTTCGACACGAACGTCGCCGGCCCGCTGGGCCAGATCTTCCTGCGGCTCCTCCTGATGACGGTCGTGCCCCTGGTCTTCACTTCCATCACGCTCGGCGTGGCGCAGCTCGGGGACATCCGCAAGGTCGGTCGCATCGGCGTGCGGTCGCTCGCCTACTTCTTCCTGTCGACGCTGATCTCCGCCGTGATCGGCATCGTACTGGTCAACCTGGTACGCCCCGGCGTCGGTGTTCCCCAGGATGTCCGCCAGCAGCTCCTCGACGCTTATCGCGGGCAGGTCTCCGGTCCCCCGGCCGGCTCACACGCCTTCGGCGTCGACTTCTTTGTGAAAATCGTGCCGGCGAATCCGATCCAGGCGGCGGCGAATCTCGACATGCTCGGCATCATCTTCTTTGCCTTGATCTTCGGCGCGGCGCTGACGCTCGTCCCCGACGAGAGAGCGCGGCCCCTGGTCCGGGTGCTCGAGGCCATCGGCGACGCGATCGCGAAGATCATCGGCCTGGCGATGCACCTCGCTCCGTACGGCGTGTTCGGACTGATCTTCGTCGTCACGTCGCTCCTGGGATGGGACATTGTGCGGAAGCTGCTCACCTACGTGCTCGTGGTGCTCGCAGGACTGCTCATCCACGGGGCGGTGAGCCTGTCGTTGCTGGTCCGCGTGCTCGGGGGGCTCAACCCGCTCGTCTTCTGGCGGCGGATCACGGCCAGCATCATCACGGCGTTCACCACCAGCTCGAGCAATGCCACCCTCCCGACGAACATCACCGTGGCCGAGGAGGAGCTGAAGATCCCGCCCAAGATCGCCGGTTTCGTGCTGTCGCTTGGCTCCACCTTGTGCCACAACGGGACTGCCCTGTACGAAGGCGTCACCGTGCTGTTCCTCGCCCAGCTGTTCGGTGTGAACCTCACGTTGGGCCAACAGGTCATCGCGATCGTTCTGAGCGTCATGACGGCAGCGGGCACGGCCGGCGTGCCCGGCGGGTCGCTCGCGCCCCTCATGATCGTGTGTGTCGCGGTCGGCATCCCGCCCGAAGTCGTCGGCGTGGTCTACGGGGTGGAGCGCATCCTCGACATGAGCCGGACGACGCTCAATGTGTGTGGCGACCTCACCGCGGCCGTCTACGTGGCGCGCGCCGAGGGAGGGTGGGATCCGAGGCTCGTCACGGCACAGGCGGGACTAGCTCCAGCGGCTTAAGCAATGCGTGGTGCGTGGTTGAATGCGGCGATCAACAACCACTCACCACTCACCACGCATTTGTCTTATTGCAGTTCAGCCGCCAGCTGCAGTGCGCCGAGCGCGGCATCGATCCGCTCGGGGACGAGGCGCGCCCGGCTGAAGCTCGTGGCGAGCTGCTCGCGGAACGCGGTGGTGAGGGGAGACTGTGGCAGGAGCAGGCCTCCCGTGACCGCGACGGGCACCGGCGCCGTGCCTGGGAAATGACGCCCCAGCATCGCCACCAGCTCGACCAGCTCGCGCGCCGCCTCCTCCACCGTCCGTTGCGCGACGACCTCGCCCTCCCGGGCGGCGTTGAGCACGTGCGGCGCGAGCGCCGCTACCTGGGCGGGCGTCGCCGTCGCCGTCCAGCGCACCAGGTCGTCGAACTGTTGCAGGCCGAGGGCCCCGAGCAGCCGGGCCAGCAGGGTCGATCCGTCGCCTCTGCCGTCCTGCGCTCTCGACGCCAGCTCGAGCGCGCGGCGACCCAGCCAGTATCCGCCGCCTTCATCGCCGAGCTGCCATCCATACCCGCCCGCACGGTGGATCTCGCCGTCCGGCGCGCGCGCGTATGCAATCGAACCGGTGCCGGCATTCACGAGCACGCCGGGGCCGCGCGCGAAGGCCGTGGTCAACGCCACCTCGCCGTCCGCGAGCACGCGCACGCGCCGGGCCACGCCGGCTTCCACCAGCGCCGCCTCGAGCTCGGCCTGCTCCTGGCCGCGTCCCGCCCCGGCGGCACCTACCACCGCACCCTCCGCCGGCAGCTCGACTTCGGCCTGCGCCGCCGCGCGGCGGGCGGTCTCGGCCAACACCGCTGCCGAGGCCGCCGCGCCGCCCGGCCGCATGGCGGCCCCCGGCCCGTGGGCGCGGCCGAGTACGCGCCCGTCGGTGAGTCCGATGACGACAGTGGAGTGGGAACCCCCCGCATCGGCACCGAGAAAGACGTCGGACTGTGAGGTCATCTGACTCCGCCTTCCGGTCCGACGGTCCGACTGTCCGACTGTCCGACCAGTGACGCCAGCATTCCCACCAGCACCGTCACCGTCGTCCCCAGCGGCACGTACCATGGCCACGCGAGCCCGGGGAACCAGCGCACGGGAAAGTGGGGGATCACGGCGCCGAGGACGACCGGCGACATGACGGCGATGCTCGCAATGAGGGCGATGATGACGTCGACCTGTCGTGCTCGCGGCCAGAGTCCTCCGAGCAGGTACGTCCCGAGGAGGGACCCATAGGTGAGCGACGCGATGCTCAGCGCCAGCTGCACGACCGGCGTGTTCTGATCCCGAAACGCCAGAGCACCACCGACGAGCACCGCGGTCCATATCAGGGTGAGCCAGCGGCCCACGCGCAGCAGGTGTTCAGAATCGTGGCGACCGCTGAGCGGGGCGTAGAAATCGTGGGTAGATGCCGACGCGAGCGAGTTCACGGCCGACGCATGGCTGCTCATGGCCGCCGCGAGGATGCCGGCCACCACCAGCCCGGCGAGCCCCGGTGGCAGGCGCGTGATCACGAACGTCGGATAGATAGCGTCGCCCCGCATGCCCGGCTGGTCCGCTGCGGCGAGCCAGAGGCTGGTTCCCACCAAGAGAAAGAGCCCGATCTGGACGATAATAAACACGCCCGACCCGATCAGTGCGCGCTGGGCGTCTCGCAGGCCGCGCGCGGCCAGCAGCCGCTGGACGAACAAGTGCTCCGTGCCGTGCGTCGCTGCCGTGAGTAGGGCACCGCCGACCAGGCCTCCCCAGAACGTGTAGAGCACCGTGAACGAAACGTGGAAATCGAAAACCCTGAGCTTGTTCGCGTCCCAGGCGCGGGCGAACGCATCGACCCCGCCGGCGAGGTGCGTGGCCACGATCAAGGTCGCGATACCGCCGAGGAGATAGACCGCGAGCTGGATCACGTCCACCCACACCACCGCGCGCAGGCCGCCGACCCACGTATAGAGCAGCGTGACGAGGCCGATGGCGAGAATCCCCACCGGGAGGCTCCAATGGGTGACCACGGCGAGTGTGATGGCGGTGGCGAACATTCGCACACCATCGGCGACGGAGCGCGTGAAGAGAAACACGCCAGATGCGGTCCGTCGGGCGGCGACCCCGAAACGCCGTTCGAGCCGCTGGTAGGCAGTGTCCTGGGATCCCTCGAAGTAGCCCGGGAGCAGCAGCCGTGCGACGCCGATCCGCCCGACCAAGTAGCCGAACGTGACCTGGAGCCAGGTGAGGTCGCTGCGGGCGGCGATCCCGGGGATCGAGATCACCGTCAGGGCCGACGTCTCGGTGGCGACGATCGAGAGCATGATAGCCCACCAGGGCAGGCCGCGGTGGCCGAGGAAATAGTCGGTCGCGTCGCGCTGGCGCCCCGAGAGCACCAGGCCGAAGACGACCACGGCGGCGCAGTAGGCCGCGATGACGGCTACGTCGAGCGCACGCACCGGCGGGGAGGAGCAACAAAAAGCCCGCGACGTGCGCGGGCTCGAAACGCCGACGACAACGGGGTCAACGGCCTCAGACCGTGAAGGACGATCCGCAGCCGCAGCCGCCGGTGGCGTTCGGGTTCTCGAAGGCGAACCCCGACTCCTGGAAATTGCTCTTGTAGTCCAGCGTGACGCCGTTCAGGTACTGCGCGCTGAACCCGTCCACGAAGCAGCGAACGCCCGCCGTGTCGATCACGACGTCGTCTTCCGCCGGCTTGTCTTCGATGTTCAGGCTGTAGCGAAACCCCGAGCAGCCGCCGGGCAGCACGGCGATGCGGAGCCCGGCCGCCTCAGGGGAGACCTTCTCCTCGGCCATGAACTTCCGCACCTCGGCCGCGGCCTTCTCGGTCAGGGTCAGGGTAATCGGGGCGGTTTTCTGCGTTGTGCCCATTGCGATCCTCCAGTCACATGCGAACTTAGACGGTTCCGTGGAGCAAGTCAACTCTCCGCCGCGAGGGCTGCCCCAGCTATGCGACTTACGTTCGCCGATTGGTCGGTCGTCGCCCTGTACTTCTTGTTCAACATTGCGGTCGGCCTGTACTACCGGCGGCGCGCCGGTCGCGATACGGCGGAGTACTTCCTCTCCGGCAGAAACGTGCCGTGGTGGCTCGCCGGCACCTCGATGGTGGCGACCACGTTCGCCGCCGACACGCCACTCGTGGTCACCGGGCTCGTCGCCAACAACGGGATAGCGGGCAACTGGTTGTGGTGGAACCTGCTCGCGAGCGGCATGCTCACGGTGTTCTTCTACGCCCGCCTGTGGCGGCGCGCGGGGGTGATGACCGACATCGAGTTCTCGGAGATCCGCTACGCTGGCCCGCCGGCCGCCTTTCTGCGCGGCTTCCGCGCCCTGTACCTGGGCCTGCTCATCAATTGCATCATCTTGGGCTGGGTCAACCTCGCGATGGCGAAGATCCTCCAACTCGTGTTCGGCGTCTCCAAGGGCGAGGCCCTGTGGATCGTGGTGGGGATCATCGTGCTCACGTCCGCCATCTCGACGCTCTCGGGGTTGTGGGGCGTGCTGGTGACCGACCTGTTCCAGTTCGTGATCAAGATGGGGATGGTCATTGTGCTGGCCGTCGTCGCCGTGCAGGCCGTGGGCGGGATCGAGGCCATGAAGGTGAAGCTGGCGGCGATCGATCAGCTACGCGCGAGCGGCGGTCATCACGGGTCGGTGTTGAGCTTCGTGCCCGACATCGGCTCGGCGTGGATGCCGATGATCACCTTCGTCGTCTACATCGCCGTGAACTGGTGGGCAACGTGGTACCCCGGCGCCGAGCCGGGCGGGGGTGGCTACGTCGCCCAGCGCATGCTCAGCGCCAAGGACGAGAAGCACTCGCTGCTCGCCACCCTGTGGTTCAACATCGCGCACTATGCCGTGCGGCCCTGGCCCTGGATCCTCACGGCGCTCGCGTCGCTGATCCTGTTTCCCAATCTCAAAGACCCGGAGACCGGCTACATCCACGTCATGATCGACTACCTGCCCTCGTCGCTGCGCGGGCTCATGGTCGCCGCGTTCGCGGCGGCCTTCATGTCCACCATCGCGACGCAGCTCAACTGGGGCGCGAGCTACCTGGTGAACGACTTCTACCGTCGCTTCGTGCGTCGCAACGCCGGCGAGCCGCACTACGTGCTGATGTCGCGGGTCGCTACCGGCCTGCTGACCGTGATTTCCGCGGCCGTGGCGTTCCGCATCGAGTCGATCGGCGGCGCCTGGAAGCTGCTGATCATCACCGGGGCGGGGACGGGCGCGGTGTTGCTGTTGCGCTGGTACTGGTGGCGCATCAACGCCTGGAGCGAAGTGGCGGCGATGATCGCCGCGTTCGCGGTGTCCCTGCTGCTGCAGACCGTGGGCGGGCTCGACAGCGACCGGCCGCTCGACTTCGCGTACATCGTTCTCGTGACGGTAGCGGTGACGACCGTCGCGTGGCTCGTGGTCACCTTCCTGACACGTCCCGAATCGGACTCGACGCTCGTTGCGTTCTACCGCCGCACGCGGCCTTCACGGGCAGGCTGGGGACCGGTGGCGATGCTGGCGCCGGACGTTCGGCCGTCCGCCGACGGGCTGGCGAACTTGATCGACTGGGCGGCGGGGTGCGTGCTCGTCTACGGGGCGCTGTTCGGCGTCGGCAAGCTGTTGCTCCACGACGTGCCGCTCGGCCTCGCGCTGCTCGCCCTGGCCGCCGTCGCGGGCTGGGTCATCTATCGCGACCTGTCGCAGCGGGGCTGGCGGACGGTGGTCGAGTGACAGGAGTGGTCGTTCCGCGACGATAGAAAATAGAAGAGGGAGAGAAACCACGGTCGTTGCCCGTCTCGCTTCCCTTGTCTCGCAACGGAGCAGCGGGCGTTGTCATCCTGAGCGAGCGCGCGCACGCCCGCGTAGCGAAGGATCCGTTTTTGGTTGCTACAGCTCCGGGTGCGTGAGCGCGTCGGCCACGAGGTCGGCCACGCGTGCGCGAACTTGCAGGATGGCCGTATTGGCCCGAGTCGGGTGGACGCGGTTCGTCAACAGGATAATAAGGAGGTCGCGGTCGGGATCCATCCACATCGACGTCCCGGTGTAGCCGGTGTGCCCGAAGGAGCGACGCGAGAGCTTGTTGCCGGCGCTCGAGTAGCCCGAGTCCGAGGGCGTGTCCCATCCGAGCGCGCGGGTCGAGCCCGGCGGCAGGTTCTGGCGCCTGGTGAACTCGGCGACCGTTTCCGCCCGGATCAGCTGCAGGGTGTCCCATGCGCCTCCGTTCAAGAGCATCGCCGCGAAGCGCGCCAGATCGAGCGCGTTGGAAAACAGCCCCGCGTTTCCGGAGACGCCGTCGAGGCGTGCCGCACTCTCATCGTGCACTTCGCCCAATAGCCAGCGGTGGCGGAACACCGTGTCATGCTCAGTGGGCGCGATGCGGTCGCGCCAGGCGGGCGGCGGCCGGAAGCGCGTCGCCGGCATGCCGAGCGGCCCGAACACCCGCTCGGCGAGAAAGCGGTCGAACGGCTCACCGCTGATCCGCTCCACCGCCTGCATGAGGACGATCGCGCTCAGGTCGGAGTAGGTGTAGCTCGATCCCGGGGGCGCGGTCAACGTGGTGGTGTCCACCGCCGCGAGCGCGGCGGCGCGGGAACGCGTGGAGTCGTACAGCGGGAGGTCCGCCACCAGGCCGGCCGAGTGGGTCAGGAGGTGCCGCACGGTCACCCGATCCTTCATCGCGCCGCGAAACTCGGGCACGTAGCGCTCGATCGGCGCATCGAGCGCGAGTTTCCCCGCGTCCACGAGCAGCATGCAGGCGGTGGTGAGGCCCACCACCTTAGTGAGCGAGGCGAGGTCGTACAGCGTCCCGGCGTCGACCGGCCGCGGATCATTCACGCCGTAATGCCCGACGGCCGCGACGAGCGCCAGACGGCCGTGCCGTCCCACGGCTAACACCGCGCTCGGGAACGCGCTGTCGACTTCGCTCCGGAGATAACCGACTGCCGCCGCGAGGCGCGTGCTGTCGAACCCGAGCGAGGCGGGCGCGGCGCGGGGGATGCCCGCGCTGGCCGGGAACGGCGCCGACGCGCCACCGCCGCATGCCGCGAGCCCCGCCGCGAGGGCGAGCGCTCCCGTCAGGCGAGGGGTCACGGGCTCACGGCTGAGTCGCGGGCGCGGAGACTCCCCAACCCACGGCATAGTCCGGCGGGATGCGAATCGGCAGGTGGCCGGCGATCGGCGCCCGGCCGAGCAGCGCGAGCGCGACCGCCCGCTCGGACGCCCGCACTCCGCTCCACGCGATGAGATACGACCGCACCGTCGGCGTTTGGCTCAGCAGATACGGGCTGCCGAGCGACACGAGCACCGTGGGACGCGCGGCGTCGGTGGCCGTGATGAGCTGGGCGAGCGAGTCCGGAAGGGCGATGTTCCCTCGCCCCGAGAGGGGACGCACGTTGGCGACGAACACGGTCACCGGGGCGCGCGCGATCGTCGCACGCGCGGAGTCGTAGGACTGCGTGCCGGACATCGGCCACAGCCGGAAATACTCCACCGTGTCGCCCCCCTGCCGCAGGAGATCGGTGACGTACTGTCCCACGGAGCCGTTCAGCTCGTCGGCGTATGCGATCAGCGCGAGCCGCCCGCGGTGGGCGCGAACGGCGTGCAGCCGTCCGCCCACGTCACGCACCAGCGTGAGCGCGCGGATCGCCAGGTCGTTGGCGGCGTCCTGGAACTGCCGGCTGCCCACGACGTGCATGATCGAGTCGAGCGGCACCGTGCGGCGCTGGAACAGCCCCAGCCGTCGCTTGGTCTCGAGCACCCGGCGGACCGATTGTTCCAACCGCTCGCGAGTGATCCGTCCGGACGCGACGGCCGCCGTCATCGCGCTCAGCGCCGAGTCGGGGTCGGCGGGCATCAGCAGCAAGTCCGAGCCCGCGAGAAACGCCCGCACCGTCGCCTCGCCCGCGCCGTACTTCGTCACGATGGCCCCCATCATGAGGGCGTCCGTCACGACCAAGCCACGGAATCCCAGGGAATCGCGGAGCAACCCCGTGAGCACCGCCGGTGATAGGGTGCCCGGCTCGCTCGACCCCGTGAACGTCGGGAACGCGATATGGGCGCTCATCACGACGTCCGCCCCGGCGGTGATCCCTGCACGGAACGGCACCAGTTCGAGCGAATCCAGTCGGGCGTACCCCACCGCGATCACCGGCAGGCCGATGTGCGAATCGGTCTGCGTGTCCCCGTGGCCGGGGAAGTGCTTGAGGGTAGCGAGCATGCCGTGGTCGTGCAGGCCGTGCACATACTCGGTCACGAGGCGGGAGACGGTTCGCGCATTTTCGCCGAAGGAGCGAATGTTGATGATCGGGTTCGCAGGGTTGTTGTTGACGTCGGCGTCGGGAGCGAAATTGACGTGAATGCCGACGGCCCGGCCCTCGGTGGCCGCGGCCGCGCCGATGGTGTAGGCGTCGTGCGGATCACCGGTCGCACCCACGGCCATGATCTGGGGAAAGGTCGTGGCGCCTACCACGCGCATTCCGGCGCCCCATTCGAGGTCGGCCGACACCAGGAGCGGCAGCCGGGAGCGGCGCTGTAACGCGTTCAGCTTGGAGGCGATGTCGAAGGGGGAGCCGACGGAAATGATGAGGCCGCCCACCTCCAGCGAATCGACCCATCGCGCGGCGACCTGAAACAGCGAATCGTCGAGCGCGGTGTAGCTTCCTGAGAGCCATGGGATGACGAGCTGTCCGACTTGCTGGCGGACGGTGAGCGTGGCGAGCAGCGCTCCGATGGAATCGCCGGGGGCGGGGGGGGGGGCGGGGGCTGGGGCCGGGGTAGGGGGAGCGCCCGCGGCCGGTCGACCGAGGGGCTGACCGCCGGCACATCCGACGACGGCGGCAACGACTAGTGCCGTTCCAACTATTCGCGCCAATGTCGTCGGTACTCGTCGCGATGATCGGCATGAGCCCGGTGCTCTTGGCATGTTTGGGGAATGAGGTTGGAACGGCACTAGGAGTCTATGCGCCCGCATTCTCTCTCGCTCGTGGTGGCGTTCGTGTGCATCGGGTCGCGACCCGCGCTCGCACAGGTCCGCCCGGGGATCGAGGTCCTGATGTCGGACTCGATCGGCGTGGTCGCCGGCAAGCGCGTCGCCCTCCTCACCAACCAAACCGGCGTGGACCGCCTGGGTCGCCGCGACATCGACCTGCTGCGAGGAACGCCGGGCGTCCGCCTGGTCGTCATCTTGAGTCCGGAGCACGGACTCCGCGGCACCGAGGACCGGCCCGGGCTCCCCGACGGCGTCGACGGTCCCAGCGGCCTTCCAATTTATAGCCTGTACGGTGGGACGCCGCTGTCGCAGATTGGCGCGCTCGACTCCGTGGACGTCGTGCTCGTCGATCTGCAGGACGTCGGGGCGCGTTACTACAGCTACCCGACGACCGCCGTGCTGCTCCTCGAGGAGGCGGCGCGGCGCGGGAAGCCGTTCGTCGTGCTCGACCGCCCCAACCCGATCGGCGGTGTGGCGGTGCAGGGGAACGTGATCACGTCCACGCGCCGGGCCGAGCGCGTGAGCGACTTTCTGCCCGTGGCGATGCGTCACGGGTTGACCATCGGCGAGCTGCTGCGCCTGGCGAACGACGTGCTCGGCATTCATGGCCGTCTCACCGTCGTCCCCGCGCTGGGGTGGCACCGCGCCATGTATTACGACGACACCGGCCTGCCGTGGGTGCGACCCTCGCCCAACCTGCGCGATCTGGAGAGCGCCACCCACTATCCCGGGACCTGTCTGTTCGAGGGCACCAATCTCTCGGTGGGGCGCGGCACGATGTACGAGTTTCAGGTAGTCGGCGCGCCGTGGCTCGACACCGCGGCGGTGTTGTCGCGGCTGCGGGTCTGGGGGCCGTGGGCGCAGGGGGCACTGACGGGCGTGGAGGTCTCGGGCGTGGTGTTCACCCCGCATGACCCGACCGACGGAAAGTACGACGACGTGGAGGTGCGCGGCATCCGACTGCGCGCGACGGATCGGCGGCGCTACGATCCGACTCGCGCCGCCATCCTGATGCTGAATGCGATCCGGGCGGCGAACCCCGATTCACTGCGCTTCGACGACGCACGCTTCGATCAGCTCGCCGGCGGCGCGGAGCTGCGACGCGCGATTCTCGCCCCCCGCGTCGGCGAGGCGGTCTGGGGCGCGTGGGAAGGGCGGCTCGAGCGGTTTCGGCGGGTGCGCACCAAGTACCTGCTCTATTGAGACTCTCGTCACGGCCCGCTAGCTTCCCCCCGCTATGAACGTGATCCCGCAGCGGGTGCGCGACGCTTTCGAGAAGCTGCTCGATCCGCTCGCCGCGGGTCTCATCCGGCTTCACGTTCGGCCCAACATCATCACCACCGTCGGCACGGTGTTGGTCGTCGCCTCCGCGACGGCGTTCGCCATCGGGTGGATCCGTGTGGGCGGGTTCCTGGTGTTGTTCTCGGGGCTGTTCGATATGCTGGACGGCCGGGTGGCGCGGCTGGGCAATATGGCCACGACGTTCGGCGCCTTTTACGACTCGACGCTCGATCGGGTGGGCGAGGCGGCGCTGTTCAGCGGCATCGCGATCTATTTCGTGCGCGGCGGCGTGCCAGCGCGGCTCCTGGCCGTCGCCATGGCGGCATGTCTCTTGGCGCTCGCCGCGTCGCTGCTCGTCTCCTACACCCGCGCGCGGGCCGAGGGACTCGGGCTCACAGCCAAGGTCGGGCTCGCGCAGCGAGCGGAGCGGGTGCTCCTGCTGGGCGCACCGACGACGTTCCTCGGAGCCGGGAGCCACGGAATGTTGTTGTTCTGGATCGTCGTGGTGCTGGCGCTCGCCACCGCGGTGACGGTGGTCCAACGCATCGTCTACGTCGCCCGCGTCGCGAGTGGGCCGGCCGTACGGCGGTCGGCGCAACCGCGGGACACCATGCCCGGACACGCACCGGCGCTGCAATCGCGGAAAGGACATTGATCGTGGCACAGCCGCGCGGCCGCGACATCGCGCCCGCCAAGGGGAAGCTGGGGGTGATGCTGGTGGGGCTGGGCGCGGTGTCCACGACGTTCATCGCCGGCGTAGAGAACGTGCGGCGGGGTAACGCGCTTCCGATCGGGTCGCTCTCGCAGATGGGAACGATCCGCCTGGGCAAGCGGACCGAGAAACGCGCTCCCCGTATCAAGGAGTTCGTGCCGCTCGCCGAGCTCGGGGACCTGGTGTTCGCGGCGTGGGATCCGTTTCCCGACGACGCGTACCACGCCGCGCGCAAGGCGGGCGTGCTCGAGCCGCCGCACCTCGAGCCGATCGCCGACTTCCTCAAGGGCATCGCGCCGCTGCCGGCCGCGTTCGATCGCAATTACGTGAAGCGGCTCGACGGCAAGAATGTGAAAACCGCGAAGACCAAACGCGAGCTGGCCGAGCAGTTACGACAGGACATCCGCGAGTTCAAGCGGCGCTCGGGCGCCGATCGCCTCGTCATGATCTGGGCCGCGTCGACCGAGGTGTTCCTCACCCCGGGCCCGGCGCACCTGAGCTTGCCGGCGTTCGAGCAGGCGATGGACCAGAACGACCCGGCGATCGCGCCCTCCATGCTATACGCCTACGCCGCGCTGATGGAAGGGGTCCCGTTCGCGAACGGGGCGCCAAATCTCACCGTCGACGTCCCCGCGCTCGCGCGCCTCGCCGAGCAGCGTCGACTCCCCATCGGCGGCAAGGACTTCAAGACCGGCCAGACGATGATGAAGACCGTGCTGGCCCCGGCCTTCAAGGCGCGCATGCTCGGTCTCGCGGGCTGGTACTCGACCAACATCTTGGGGAACCGCGACGGTGAAGTGCTCGACGACCCGGAGTCGTTCAAGACCAAGGAGGAATCGAAGCTCGGCGTCCTCGAGTACATCCTGCAACCCGACCAATATCCAGAGCTGTACGGCAGCGTATTCCACAAGGTCCGGATCAATTATTATCCGCCGCGCGGTGACAACAAGGAAGGGTGGGACAACATCGACATCTTCGGATGGCTCGGCTATCCCATGCAGATCAAAGTCGACTTCCTGTGTCGCGACTCGATTCTCGCGGCGCCCATCGTCCTCGACCTGGCGCTGTTCTTCGATCTCGCGCAGCGGGCGGGGCTCTCGGGCATCCAGGAATGGCTGTCGTTCTACTTCAAGAGCCCGCAGACCGCGCCCGGCCTCTACCCCGAGCACGATCTCTTCATCCAGCACACCAAGCTCAAGAACACCCTCCGATGGCTCATGGGCGAGGAGCAGATTACCCACCTCGGTATCGAGTATTACGAGAAGGCGTGACCCTCGCGCAGTACGTCGTGACAGCCACCGGCATCGCCGCGATCGTCTGGGTGCTGTGGTACTTCCTGTTCTCGGGTCGATCGGCCGCCGTGGCCGCCGCGGCGGCCGTCGTGGACGGCGTGCAGGAGGTGCGCGTCGTGGTGAAAGGCGGCTACACCCCCGACACGATCGTGGTGCGGGCCGGCCAGCCGGTGCGGCTGCAGTTCTATCGCGACGAGACCGCCGACTGCTCGGAGCAGGTGGTGTTCGAGGATTTCGGGATCGACGCGACGCTGCCCGCCTTTCAGACCACGACGCTCGAGTTCACGCCCGCCGAGCCCGGCGAGTTTCGGTTCCGCTGCGGCATGAACATGCTGAAGGGGCTGCTGGTGGTCGAGCCGGCCGAGACCGACCGCCAGCCGTCGGCGTCGCCCCACAAGTTCCATGAGTAAGGCCCGGATCGTCCTGCCGATCGAGGGCATGAGCTGCGCCTCCTGCGCCATGACGGTGCAGGAAGCGCTGGGGAGCGCGGGCGGCGTCGCCAGCGCTGCGGTGAACTACGCGACCGGCAAAGCCGCGGTCGACTACGACGACGCGCAGACCAACGTCGCCGAGCTCATCCAGACGGTCCGGGCGGCGGGGTACGACTGCGGCCGGGCTAGTGTCACGTTCGTCGTCGAGCAGCTGCATTACGCGCCGAGCGTGGCGCCCCTCGAGCAAGCGCTGCGCGGCGTCCCGGGCGTCATCCGAGCGGTCGCCAATCAGGCTACCGAGACCGCGACCGTGGACTACATCCCGGGTGCGACGACCGCCTCGGACCTGGAGCACGCTGTGGAGCGCGTGGGCTTCCGCGTGGCCGAGCCGATCGCCGCCGAAGATCCAGTGGAGCGCGAGCGGCTGGCGCGCCAGCGCGAGGTACGGACCCTCGCGCGAAAGTTCGCGCTGGCGGCGACTGTCACGGTGATCAGCATGGTCGGCTCCATGCTCTTGATGGGCCATGACGACGGCACGCTCCGACAGGTCGACCTGCTGGGGCGGTTGCTCATGCCTGTCGCGGTGCGGCTCCAGACGGCGCTCGGTGCGTGGGGCGCGTTCGACCTTCAGTGGCTCGAGCTGGGACTCGCCGTGCTGACGCTCCCGGTGGTGCTGTGGTCCGGTCGCCAGTTCTACCAGGGGACCTGGAGTGGCCTCCGGCATCGGACCGCGGACATGAACACGCTGATCGGCGTCGGCACGGGCGCCGCGTACATCTACTCGCTCGTCGCGACCACCGTGCCCCAGCTGTTCACCGGCGCCGGCCGGCCAGCCGATGTCTATTACGAGTCGGTGTCCGCCATCATCGCGCTGATTCTCCTCGGACGGCTGCTTGAGGCGCGCGCCAAGGGTCGCACCACCGAGGCAATCCGCCGGCTCGCCGGCCTGCGCGCCCGCATCGCGCACGTGGTGCGTGAGGGCAAGGAAACGGAGGTGGCGGTCGAAGCGGTGGCGTCGGGCGACAGCGTCATCGTCAAGCCGGGGGAGCGCATCCCCGTGGACGGCATCGTCACGGAGGGCGCCTCGGCGGTGGACGAGTCGATGTTGACGGGCGAGCCGATGCCCGTGCCCAAGAAGATCGGCGACGAGGTCATCGGGGGCACGGTCAATACGACGGGCAGTGTGACGTTCCGCGCCACACGCGTCGGTAAGGATTCGGCGCTGGGCCAGATCATTCAGCTGGTAGAGGACGCGCAGGCCACGAAGGCCCCGATCCAGCGGGTCGCCGACCGGGTGGCCGGCGTGTTCGTGCCGATCGTGATCGCGCTTTCCATCGCGGCGTTCGTGCTGTGGTTCGACTTCGGCCCGAAGCCGGCGCTGGTGTTCGCGACGGTGGCGCTCGTCACCGTGTTGATCATCGCCTGCCCCTGCGCTCTGGGGCTCGCGACGCCGACGGCTCTCCTCGTCGGCACCGGGAAAGCCGCCGAGCACGGCATCCTCATCCGCAGCGGCGAGGCGCTCGACCGGCTGGCCGGCGTGCGGACGGTGCTGCTCGACAAGACCGGGACGATCACCGCGGGCCGCCCCAGCGTCACACACATCGTCACGGCCAAGCGGCCGGACGGCACGCCGCTCGCGCCCGGCGAGGTGCTCAAATGGGCCGCGTCGGTCGAGCAGCGCGCGGAGCATCCGCTCGCCCTCGCCGTCGTCCAGGCGGCGAAGGATCGACAGGTGGACCTGCTGCCGGTCGAAAAGTTCGCCGCGATGGAGGGGCGGGGCGTGCGCGGAACGGTGGACCGCCGCATCATCGAGGTGATCTCGCTGCGCCATGCACGCGAGCGGAGCCTCGAGCTCGGGACGCTCGGGCCGGACGCCGACCGGTTGGCGGCCCAGGGCCGCACTCCCGTGATCGTCGTCGTGAACAACACCGTCTACGCAGTCATCGCGATCGCCGATCCGATCAAGCCGACCGCGTCGGCCGCGATCGCCGCCGTGAAGCGCATGGGCGTGGCGGTCATGATGGTGTCTGGCGATTCGAAGCGCGGGGCCGAGGCGGTGGCGGACGAGGTCGGGATCGAGGAGCTGATCGCCGAGGTATTACCGTCGCAGAAGGCCGACCTCGTGAAGAAGCTGCAGCGGCAGGGCCGGCGGGTGGCGATGGTAGGCGACGGCATCAACGACGCGCCGGCCCTCGCCCAGGCCGATGTCGGTATCGCGATCGGGACGGGCACCGACGTCGCGATGGAGGCCTCCGACGTGACGTTGATCCGGGGCGACCTGCGCGGCGTCGCGACGGCCATTCAGTTGGCGCGCCGTACGATCCGGACCATCAAGGTGAATCTGTTCTGGGCGTTCGTCTACAACGTGATCGGCATTCCGGTGGCGGCAGGTGCCCTATATCCGGTGTTTCACGTGCTGCTCTCGCCGGTGCTCGCGAGCGCCGCGATGGCGTGGTCGAGCCTCAGCGTCGTGCTGAGCAGCCTGACGCTGCGTCGCTTCAAGCCCGCGTGGGCGTGACGCGGCCGGAGGAGAGGTCATGCGATACTTCCACCGGACGTCCTTGAGTCCCGACAAAGTGCTGGCGCAAGCGAAGGCGTTCTTCGGTCCGCGCCTCGCGCCCGCCGACGAGAGCCCGCGGCGGCGCACCTGGGCCGGCGCGCTCGGCAAGGTGACCGTCAGCGCGCGCCCCGAGGGCGGACACTACACGCTGGTCGAAGTCGGCACCGATCAGGTCGGCGAGTCGGAACTGGACCGGCTGGCCAAGCGGTTTCTGGCCGAAGTGCACCGGCTCGTCGAGCCGGGACACGAGCTGCGCGGGGCGTATTAGCCGGCTACCCGCGCGCCGTACCCTGCCTTCGTCACGGCGGCGATGAGCTGGTCGGCCGTAGCGCTGTCGTCATTGAAGTCGACTTCCGCCTCGCCCGTTTGGAGGTCGACCACCGCCGAGTACACCCCGCTGGCGTGCTTCAGCGCCTGCTCCACCTTCGTCTGGCAGTGCCCGCACGTCATGCCCATCACCCGCAGCTTCAATGTCGCCATACTGCCCCCCTCGGAGCTTGAAATACTGGTGCTCCCCAGCCAAGTTTCACGCCCACTACAATTTACGTCATGGTATCGCGCGCCGCTCCGGTCACCCCGTCCCCCCAGGCCACCCCGTCGCCGCCCATCCCGGCGGGCCTCACCCGCAGCCAGCTGCTCGAAATCTACCGCTATCTCCGTCTCACTCGGACGCTCGAGGAGCGACTCACGGCGCTGTATCGGCAGAGTAAGGTGATCGGAGGGTTGTTCCGCTCGCTTGGGCAGGAAGGGGAGTCGGTCGCGTCGGCCTACGCGCTGCAGCGCGGCAAGCATCAGGACGTCTTGTCGCCGCTCATCCGCAACTTGGGCTCGATGCTCGTCATGGGGGCGGAGCCGGTCGAGATTCTGCGGCAGTACATGGCCAAGGCAACCGGCCCCACCCGAGGGCGAGAGCTGAACGTCCATTTCAACGACCTGGAGAAGGGGTACCTCGGCCAGATCTCGCACTTGGGCGACATGATTCCGGTGATGGCCGGGATCGCGTTGACGTTCAAGCTGCGCGGGGAGCCCCGCGTGGGGCTCGTCTACATCGGAGACGGGGGGACGTCCACCGGGACGTTTCACGAGGGCCTGAACTTCGCCGCCGTGCAGAAGGTGCCGCTCGTGGTGGTCGCGGAATACAACCGCTGGGCCTACTCGACCCCGCCCGAAAAGCAGTTCGCGGTGAAGGACCTGGCGGAGAAGGCCAAGGGCTACGGCATCCCGGCGGTAACGGTGGACGGCAACGATGTGCTCGCCGTGTACGAGGCGACCAAGGTCGCCGCCGAGCGAGCCCGGCAGGGGCACGGGGTGCATCTGATCGAGGTCAAGACCTACCGGCGCAAGGGCCACGCCGAGCACGACGATCAGCACTACGTGCCCAAGGACGAGCTCGATAGGTGGGCTCGGGAGAACGACCCTGTTGATCGCTACGTGAAGCAGCTCGTGCGGAACGCGTGGGCCGAGGAGCGCGAACTGACGGCGGTGGATGCGCAGGTAGCGGAAGAGATCGATCGGGCCACCGACGCGTGCCTCGACGACCCGCTGCCACCCGGTGAATCGGCAGTCACCGGCGTGTACGAGGATCCGCCGGCCGTGCCACGCCATTGGTACCGCTCGCTCTGATGGGCGACGTCACCTATCTCGAAGCGTTGCGCCAGGGGCTCTGGGAGGAGATGGAGCGCGACCCCAGCGTCTTCATCCTGGGCGAAGACGTCGGAGCCTACGGGGGCGCGTTCAAGGTCACCGAAGGATTCACGGCGCGCTTCGGCGCGGCGCGGGTGATCGATACACCGATCTCGGAAGCGGCGATCGTCGGCGCCGCGGCGGGGGCGGCCCACATGGGCATGCGGCCCGTGGCGGAGATGCAATTCATCGACTTCATCTCCTGCGCCTACGACATGCTCACCAACTACGTGGCCACCGCCCGCTATCGCGCGGGGCTCGCGACGCCGATCGTGGTGCGCGGGCCGTGCGGCGGCTACGTGCGTGGCGGCCCGTTCCACTCGCAAAACCCCGAAGCGGCGTTCCTTCATACGCCCGGCTTGAAGATCGTGTATCCCGCCACCGCGCGTGACGCGAAAGGGTTGATCAAAGCCTCGATCCGCGACGACGACCCCGTCATTTATCTGGAGCACAAGTGGCTGTATCGCCGCATCAAGGAGGCGCTCCCCGAGGGGGAAGAGATCCTCACCCCGCTCGGCCAGGCGCGGATCGCCCGCGAAGGCCGCGATCTCTCGATCGTGACGTACGGGGCGACGGTGTGGAAATCGCTGGAAGCGGCGGACCAGCTCGCCAAAGAGGACGGGCTCGCCGTCGAGGTCCTCGACTTGCGAACGCTGCTGCCGATGGACGACACGGCGATCATGCGGACAGTGCAGAAGACCAACAAGGTGCTGATCGTGCACGAGGACACGCGCACCGGTGGCGTCGCGGGCGAGATCGCCGCGCGCATCAACGAGCAGGCGTTCGCCTGGCTCGACGGCCCCATCATGCGGGTCACGGCGCACGACGTGCCGCTGCCGTATGCGCCGACGCTGGAGGACTTCGTGCTGCCGCAGACGGAGGATATCGTGAAGGCAGCGAGATGGCTGGCGAGATACTAGTGTTGTCCGTTATCAGTTGTCAGTCGTCAGTAACTGATGACTGATCACTGACGACTGACGACGTTCCGGAGATTCTATGACTCGCATAGACGTCCTCATGCCCCAAATGGGCGAATCCATCGCCGAAGGCACGCTCTCCAAGTGGCTCAAGAAGCTCGGCGACGAGGTGAAGCGGGACGAGCCCCTGTTCGAGATCTCGACCGACAAGGTGGACGCCGAGATCCCGGCGCCGAGCGCGGGCGTGCTGACCGAGATCAAAGTGCAGGAAGGTCAGACGGTCCCCGTGCAGACACTCGTCGCGGTGATCGAGACCGACAAAGGCGCTGCGAGGCCGGCGGCGGCGTCGCCGGCACCTGCGCCAGCCTCCGCGCCGCCGAAGCCCGCTCCGGCGCCGAAGGCCGCCCCGGTGCCGGCGGCGACCTCTCCCGTCCTCTCCCAACCTTCCCCGTCCTCCCCCGTCGCCCCAAAGGGCGACGGGGCCGAGACGGCGGAGGAGCGACTGCGCCGCAAGTCCACGCCGCTCGTCCGCAAGATCGCGGCCGAACATCAGGTCGATATCTCCACCATTCCGGGCACTGGATTCGCCGGCCGCGTGACCAAGCAGGACATCCTGGGCTTCATCGATCGTGGGGCGCCGGGGATTGCCCGAGCCCCGAGCCCCGAGCCCCGAGTCCCCGCTACCGGCCCGATCACGCATCCCGTGGTCGAGCCGTGGCCCGGCGACCGGGTCGAGCCGTTCTCGAAAATCCGCAAGATCACCGCGGATCACATGATCATGTCGCGCCGCACGTCGGCGCACGTCACCAGCTTCTTCGAAGTCGACTACAGCCGGATCGCCGAGCTGCGCCGGAAGCACAAGGCGGTCTACGCGGAGCGCGGCATCAACCTGACCTACCTCGCGTTCATCGCGAAGGCCTGCGCGGAGAACCTCCGCGCCCATCCGGTGGTGAACGCCGCCGTGTCGGGTGACACCATCATCTATCGCGGCGACGTGAACATCGGCATCGCTGTCGCGCTCGATTGGGGACTGATCGTGCCTGTGGTCAAGCGCGCCGACGAGCTGTCGCTGGCCGGGCTGGCCCGCGCGATCAACGACCTGGGCGACCGGGCGCGCACGAAGAAGCTGTCGCCCGACGAGATCCAGCGCGGCACGTTCACGATCACCAATCCCGGCGTCTTCGGCTCGTACGCGGGCGCACCGATCATCAATCAGCCGCAGGTGGCGATCCTCGGTGTGGGAGCGATCGAGAAGCGTCCCAAAGTGGTCACACTGCCCGACGGCAGCGACACGATCGCGATCCGCACCATGGGAATGGTGTCCATGTCGTACGATCACCGCGTCGTGGACGGCGCGGACGCCGATCGCTTCCTGGCCGACGTGAAGCGAGCGCTCGAAACCTTTCCCGAGGGAGCCGTCTAGCCATGCCCAAGGTGCTCACGGCGGCGCGAGTGCGCGTACCCCCGACCAACGAAGCGGACTATCTCGCCACGCTGCGCGAGCTGTGCCAGTTCGCCGACGCCCGCGGCCAGCGCATTTGGTTGTTCCGGAACGCCAAGGACCCGCAGCTATTCACGGAATTCTCGGAAAGTCAGACGGAGATGTCCCACCGGGCGCAGGCATCGCGCTTGCCCGAAGAGATCAAGCTCGAAAAGCGGTTGCAGAGCCTCGGCACGTACGCGCCGGATGCATGGGAGCTGTGGACCGAAGTGTCACTCGCGGCTCCCTCCGAGGCGTAGGCGATGGCGGGACGGACGATCATCGTGGATGGCGGTACCTGGGAGGTCGCTCCGTCGGGCCGCGTGACGGTGTACGGACGCGACCAATTCGGCCTCGTGTTCGAGCAGGGCGCGGGCCCGGAGCGGCGGCGGCGCTTCACCCGGTACGCGCCCGTGGGCAATCGCAGCCCCGACGCCGCGCTCGCCGAGCTGTCCGATCGGGAGCTCATCCAGTTGTTTCGGCAGTCGCAGCCTGCCTGGACCGCTCCGGAGGCCGCCTATGGCGCGCGTTGATCTCCACTGTCACTCGACTGCCTCGGACGGCGAATACCCGCCCGCCGAGGTCGCCCGGTTGGCCCGCGCCGCGGGGCTCGCGGCTTTCGCCCTGACCGATCACGACACCACGGCGGGTGTGCCGGAAGCGACCCGCGCCGGCGCTGCCCTCGGCGTCCGCGTCGTGTCGGGGTGCGAGTTCAGCGTCAAGGCGCCCTGGGGCGAACTGCACCTGCTCGCCTATTTTCTCCAGCCGGGGCATCCGCGGCTCGAGGAGTTTCTCGTCGGGACCCGGGCCGCGCGCCGGCGTCGTGCGGAGCAGATCGTGGGGCAGCTGCGCCGCCTCGGCGTGTCGATCGACCTGGAGGAGGTCGAGCGCGCGGCGGGCGGGGGCGCGGTAGGCCGGCCACACGTGGCGCGGGTGCTGGTGCGGCGTGGCGCGAGTCTCGACATGGGGGACGCGTTCGCGCGCTACCTCGGTCGTGGGCGCCCCGCCTACGTGGAGAAGCCGCTTCCCGCGCTGGCGCAGGTGACGGAAATGGTGCACGCCGTGGGAGGGATCGCCGTGGCCGCGCACCTCGGCGTTCACGGCACCGAGGCTCAGGTCCGCGAGTTCCAGGCGCAGGGCCTCGACGGGCTCGAGGTGCGCCACCCCAGCCATCCACCCGCTACCGAGCGCCGGCTCACCGTGCTGGCCGAACGGCTCGGCCTGGGCGTCAGTGGCGGCTCGGACTGGCACGGCGATACGGAGCTCGGCGACTCGCACGCGCCGCTCGGCGGCATCGACGTGCCGCTCGAGTGGCTGGAAAGGCTTGAAGAGCGTCGAGCAACGGCGTCACGCGAAACCGTCGCGCAAAACCGTCACGCAAGACCGTAAGGACACCTCATGAGCGAGCTTTTGGCGGTCGGTACGAAGGCACCGGCTTTCACCGCGCAGGCGTCCGATGGCGGCACCTATCGCTTGGCCGACCTGCTCAAAACCAGCCACGTGGCCCTGGTCTTCTATCCGGGGAACAACACCCCTGGGTGAAACCGCCAACTCTCCGCCGTGCGCGATGAGATAGCCAAGTTTCAAAAAGCAGGTGTGCGGCCCTTCGGGGTCAACCCGGCCGGAGTGGCGGCGCACGCGACCTACGTCAAGCAGTTCGCCTTCAACTTTCCGCTGCTCTCAGACGCCGACCGCGCGATCGCCCGCGCGTACCACGCGTTGAAGGACGACGACCGGGGCATCCAGCGGTCGGTGTACCTGGTGCGACGCGACGGCACGATCGCCTTCGCGCAGCGCGGCGCCCCCGCCGTGGACGAGATCGTGGCGCATGCCGCCTGACCTGCGCGGCAAGGTCGCCCTGATCACGGGGGTGGGCCGCGTCGGTCAGATCGGACACGCGGTCGCGCGCGGGTTCGGTCGCGCCGGCGCGCAGCTCGTTATCGCGGATGTCAACGCCGCTGCCCTCGCCGAGCGGGCCAAGGAATTCACGGCGGAGGGCTTCGTCGTCCATGCGGTGGGGGGCGACCTCACCACGCCGGAAGCGGCGCGCCGGGCGGTCGCCGGGGCGCGCGAGCGGTTCGGAGGGCTGGACGTGGTCGTGAACGTCGCCGGTGGGCTCGTGAGTTACGGGCCGGTCCTCGATCTCAAACCAGAGCAATTCGAGCGCGAGCTCGCGATCAACGTCAAGACAGCATTTTACGTGTCGCAGGCGGCGATCCCCGCCCTGCGGGAGCGGGGCGGTGGGGCGATCGTCAATTTCGCCTCGGTCGCGGTATTGAAGCCTCAGGTGCAGTTGGCCGCGTACACCGTCGCGAAAGCGGGCGTCGCCGGACTCACGCGCGCGCTCGCGCGTGAGCTGCGGGACGACCATATCCGGGTCAACGCCGTGGCGCCCGGCACGATGAAGACGGCGGACAACCTCGCCCAGATGCCGAGCGCCAAAGTGCGTTGGGTGGAGCTCGACGACCTGGTCGCCGCGGTGCTGTACCTCGCGAGCGACGACGCCCGCGGCGTGAGTGGCGAGATCGTGGCCGTGACCGGTGGGGACGTCTAGGGTCACTGCGGGCGATCGCGTCGTGATGCGCGACGTGATCGTGGTGGGAGGCGGTTGTTACGGCGCGTTCTACGCGACCCAGCTCGCCAAGGCGCGAGACCGGGGAAAAGCCGGCTACCGGCGCGTGGTCATCGTCGACCGTGACCCCGCATGCCGGGCGCGCGGGGAGCTGGGGACGGAACCGGATCGCGAGTTCGTGGTCCAGGACTGGCGGGCCTTCTTTCACGAGTTCCTTGGGCATGCGACGCCGGCCGCTGGCGGGGAGGCTCAGGATTACATCGTGCCGTCACCGCTCATGCCGCACCTCATGTTCGAATGGGTCGCGGCACGGGCGCGCGAGCGTTGGCCGGGCCGCCCTGTCGACGTGGTGCCGGTGCCAGAAACCGTGGGCACGCCATACGACCGCGCCACGCCGGATGGCACCCGCTACGTCTCGTTCGCCGACTGGATCTGTCCCACCCATTGCGTCGAGCCCGCCGTGTGCCCGGCGATCGGGAGCGCACGCAACTGGGAGATGGCGGATGCGGTGCGCGGCCTGGCGGACCGGTTGCGGGAGGCGGGCCAGCCGGTGCACGGGCCGGCGCTGTTCGTGTGCCGCCACCACGTGTTCGGCGTCGGGACCTTTGCGGTGGACGCGGTCCTCGAGGGAGATGGCCTCGTGGCGGCCGCCGGCGCTCCTGGGGCAGCAGCGTCGGTGCTCGTGGGCACGATCTCGAGCTGCCACGGAGCGCTGAATCTGCTAAGGCTTGGGTCGGTAGAGGTCGGTAGAGGTCGGTAGAGGGGAAACCGGGTGGTGTTCTACTATTGAGGACTGACGACTGACGACCGATGACTGACGACCGTTCCACCTCGTACGACGTGATCATCGTCGGGGCCGGGCCGGCCGGCCTGTGTGCGGCGATGTACGCGGGGCGCGGGATGCTCAAAGCGCTCACCATCGAGCGCGGTGCCCCCGGGGGCGAGCTCCTGAACACCGACCTGATCGAGGACTACATCGGATTCGAGAGCATCAAGGGGTGGGAGCTCGCCCAAAAAATGGCAGAGCACGCGAAGAAGTTCGGCGCCGAGGTCGTCACGGACACCGTCGAAAAGGTCCGCAAGGCGGACGACGGGTGGTTCGACGTGACGACCGCTCGAGGGAAGACCTATCGGGCGCCGGCCGTGATCCTCACCGCGGGCGGAACGCCCGTGAAGCTCGGCGTGCCCGGCGAGAAGGAGCACGCGGGGAAGGGCGTGTCGTACTGCGCGGTGTGTGATGGCGCGTTCTTCAAGGGCGAGGTGCTGGCCGTGGTGGGAGGCGGCGATGCCGCGGTCGAGGAGGCCGACTATCTCACGCGCTACGCCACCAAGGTGTACATCGTGCACCGGCGCGACCAATTGCGTGCGTCCAAGATCCTCCAGGAGCGCGCCTTCGCGAATCCCAAGATCGAGATGGTGTGGAACAAGCGCGTAGTCGAGATCAACGGCAACGCGCGTGGCGTCGAGCACCTATCGCTGGAGGACACCGTCACACGCGAGCGCAGCACGCTTCCGGTCGGAGGTGTGTTCATCTTTATCGGGTTCCAACCCAACTCAGGGCTGGTGGATGGACACGCGAAGCACGACGCGGGCGGCTACTTCATCACTGACGACCGGATGATGACCTCGATTCCGGGGCTGTTTGCGGCGGGCGACGTGCGCAGCCAGCTGACGCGTCAGATCACGACCGCCGTCGGCGATGCGACGACCGCGGCGATCGCGGTCGAGAAATACCTCGCCACCCTCCCCGACTGAGCCATGCGCGTCGTGCAGATCCCGAACGGCCAGTTTCTCGAGAACACCTACCTGGTGATCGACGAGCCGACGAGCGCATGCGCGGTCATCGACCCCGGCGAAGAGGCCGGACTGATTCTTCACAAGCTGACTGAGGCCGGGGTCACGCCCGTCGGAATCTGGATTACCCACGCGCACGTCGACCACGTCCTCGGCGTCGGCCGCCTGAAGACCGCGACGGGTGTGCCGGTCTACCTGCACCCAGCGGATCGACCGCTCTACGATCGGGTCCCGCAGCAAGCGATCGTCTTCGGGATGCGGGCCGAGCCGCTGCCGGCACCGGATCGCGAGCTGGCGCACGGTGATGTCCTGGCCGTCAGCGGCCTGTCGTTCCGTGTGCGCCATGCCCCCGGGCATTCGCCCGGCAGCGTCGTGTTCGAGGGTCACGGGGCGGCGTTCGCGGGCGATGTCCTGTTTCAGGGATCCATCGGCCGAACCGACCTCCCGGGGGGCGACTTCGACACCCTGCGCAAGAGCATCGAGCGCGAGTTGCTTACGCTGCCGGATTCGACCATCGTGTACAGCGGTCATGGACCGGAAACCACCGTTGGACACGAGCGTCGCGCCAACCCGTTTCTCGGCGGCGCCTACCGCGTCGGCTGAGCCGCGTCTCGTCTGCCTGCGCTGTGGCGTCGAGCTGCGGTCGCGCGTTCCCGCCGAACCGTCGGGATGCAAGCACCCCTGCCCGAACTGCGGCTTCATTTACCCCCTGGGCGATTGCTCCGACTGAAGCAATGCGGAATGTGAAATGCGGAATGCGAAATCGAGCATTCGAATGTCGCGGCTCGACGCCTGACCTGACATTCCACATTTCGCATTCCGCATTCCGCATTCTCTGATGGCTCATCTCCTGTCGCTCGCGCTCCTGGGGGTGGATAGTGTCGTCCGCGCGTGGCGCATCCAGCTGGCCGTGTGGACCGCCGGTGGCCGGCTGTCGTTCACGGACGCGTTTCGGCTGAACCTGTACGGGGAAGCGGCCTCACAGGTGACCCCGAACCGGCTCGGCGGCGAGCCAGCGCGGTATCTCGGCCTCAACGAAGCCCGCGTCCGGCCTGTCACCGGCATAGTGGCGATCGGAGTGGAAGTCGCGTGCGAGTGGCCCGTGTTTCTGTTCGCGAGCGGGGCGCTGTTCGCCTACTACGTCCCGGATTGGAGGGAGACCGCTCGCGCGTGGCTGCATCGCCATCGCGCGGCCGAGCTGGTGACCATCGAAGTCATCGCCCTGCTCGTGCTGCTGACCGTGTACCTGCTGCAGCGGCTGGCGCGCGCGGGCTTCGTGCGCCATCGCGTGCGGCGCCAATGGCGTGTGGCATGGGCGCACGTGCGTCGCGCGCCCCGATGGGCACTCGGCGCCGGGGCACTCTTGACCGTGATCAGCATCGCCGCCCGCGTGCTCATTCTCCCGGCATTGGCGTGGGGAATGCCGAATGCGCCGCCCTTCAGCGACATGTTCTTCGGCGCGCTCGCCCTGCTCCACGCGCCCCTCATCGTCCCCCTGCCTTCCGGCGGCGGCGGGCTGGAGGTGGCGTTCCTGAACGGCTTTGCGGGGGACTTCGGCTCGCGGCAGGTCACAATACTGCTCTTGTGGCGGTTCTACACGGCGGTCCTCCTAACGATACTGGGCGTGTATGCGCTGGTGCGATCGGTGGGGTACCACGCCGCCGTCCAGCTCTTCAAGGTCGGTTGGGGGAAACGACGGGGAGAGACGACATGACGACACCGCGAATCACACCGGTCCCTCCGGCGGCAGCGGCGCCCGAGGTGCAGCCGATCTTCGAGGCGTACCTGCGGGAGCGGGGCAACATCCCCAACATGTTCCGCACGGTGGCGTTGCGGCCGGCCCATCTGCGGACACTGATCGCCCATTTCCGCACCGTGATGAATGAAGGCACGGTGCCCGCGCTCCTGAAGGAGCTCTTGTGGGTGCGAATCTCCCACTGGAACGGCTGTCGCTACTGATTGAACTCCCACACTGTCTTGGCAAGACAGAAGGGCGCGAGCGCCGAGTTGGTGGAAGCGATCCACGATCGGGGGGGACGGCAGGCGATCGACCGGCTCGAGGCAGGCTGGCGGGCGGCGCTCGAGTACGCCGACGTGGTGCACGGGTCGGGCCACGACGTCAGCGACGAGCTGTACGGAAGGCTGCGAGCAGCGTGGGACGACGGACAGATCGTCGAGATCACGCTGGTGATCGGGATGACGGAGTACTTCAATCGCTTCAACGACAGCCTCAGAGTGGAGCCGACAAAAGGCTAACTCTGGGGCGCGGGCGCGATCCCAACCAGGAGAACGGTTCGCTCCAACGCCCTTCCCACTCCGTGCGGGACACCCGCGGGCGCGAGGACCAGGTCACCGGCTGCTGCGTCCACCGTCCCGTCGCCGACAACGAACCTCGCCTTTCCCGACACAACGAAATAGAATTTGTCGGCTCCGGCGTGCGTGTGCGGCTTCTGCTCCTGCCCCGGCTCGAAGCAATTCAGGCCGACCAGGAGCCGGTCCGAGCGGTAACAGTCGAGCTTCGTCATCTTGGCGCCCGAGAACTGGGCGCGCGCCGGCAGATGCTGCAGCAGGTTCTGGGTATCCATGGGTGATTCCTGGTTCGAGACCGACGGGGCCGTGACCGAACGGACGGAGGCGATGAGCGCGACCCGCACTGAGCGTGATTCCTTGGGTGAGCTGGCGGTCCCCGCCGCCGCGCTCTACGGGATTCAAACCGAGCGCGCCCGCCGTAACTTCCCCATCTCGCAACAGCGGCCCCTCGCCCCCTTCGTCGTGGCCGTCATCCGCATCAAGAAGGCGGCCGCCCTCACGCACAAAGAGACGGGGCGCCTCGACCCCAAGCTCGCCGACGCCATCGTCCAGGCCGCGGACGAGGTGCTCGCCGGCGAGCACCGCGATCAGTTCGTGGTCGACCCCTTCCAGGCGGGCGCCGGCACATCGCACAACATGAACGCGAACGAGGTGCTTGCCAACCGTGCGAACGAGCTGCTGGGCGGCACGCGAGGCAGCTACCAGCCCGTGCATCCGAACGATCACGTGAACATGGCCCAGTCGACCAACGACGTCATCCCGACGGCGATCCGCCTGGCCGCGCTGGCGGAGTTGCCGGCGCTGCTCGACGCCCTGGAGCGACTGGCGCGGGCGTTCCTCGACAGGGGCAAGGCGTTCGATCGGATCCTCAAGGCGGGACGGACGCACTTGCAGGACGCGACGCCGATCCGGCTGGGCCAGGAGTTCACCGCGTATGGACACACCATCGAGCGCAACCAGCACCGGATCGCCGAGGCGGCCGACGCGCTGCGTGACCTGGGGATCGGCGGAACCGCCGTCGGCACGGGCCTGAACGCGCAACCATCCTACCCGGCGCGGATGGTGAAGCACCTCATGGCGATCAGCGGCCTCGAGCTGCGGGAGGGCCAGGACCGCGTTCAGCTGATGCAGTCCATGGGCGATGCCGCGGCGTTCTCGGGCGCGCTGCGCGGCTGCGCGGTGGACCTCGGCAAGATCGCGAGCGATCTGCGTCTGCTGGCGTCCGGCCCGCGCACCGGACTGGCCGAAATCGTGCTGCCGGCGGTCCAGCCCGGCTCGAGCATCATGCCAGGCAAGGTGAATCCGTCGATCGCCGAAATGGTGAACATGGTGTGCTATCAGGCGCTCGGGAACGACGTCACGATCGCCACGGCTGCGGAAGCCGGACAGCTCGAGCTCAACGTGATGATGCCGGTGATCGCACACAATCTCCTGCTCACGATGATGATTCTCGCCAACGCGTCGCGCGTGTTCGCCGAGCGGTGCGTCGAGGGCATCGAGGCTGACCCCGTGCAGGCCGAGCACTGGCTCGAGCGCAGCCCGGCACTCGTGACGGCGCTGGCTCCAAAGATCGGCTACGCCGCAGCCGCGAAACTCGCGCAGGAGGCGGTGGCGAAGAACGTGACCGTGCGACAGCTGGTGATTGAAAAGGGAGTGCTCAAGGGCAAGGAGCTCGAGGAGGTGCTCGATCTGCTCGCTATGACCGAGCTGGGCGTTCCGGGACAACGCAAGTAGCCGGAGACAGCGTGTCTGCAGTGCACACTCTCTTACGAAGGAGCACGTATGAGCTGGATTCTCGCGGGGCTGATCGCGGGCGTCGGCGCGTTCTTTGCCGACTACGTCATGTGGGGAAAAGTCTTTGTCGGCCCGGAAATGCACGCGTTCGGCACCATGCCGCCAACTCCCGAGGAGCAGAAGAAGCTCATGGCGGCGAACATGCCCAAGTCGGCGGTGTTGGCGCTGGTGTTCGGATTGCTGCTCGCGTGCTCTTATGAGCGGCTCAAGGGTGGCTTGTGGGTGCACGGGGGGGGACCACTGGCGGGGATGGAGTTCGGGACACTCCTTTGGCTCACCACCATCGCGCTGTCGACCCTCGGCAGCGGTGTGTGGTACGACAAGGTCCGTCCGTTGCTGAAGGCGACGTTCTGGGCGTGGCTCGTCCGGATGAACGTTGCCGGTCTCATCGTGGGACTGCTCGTCAGGTAGCCTGCGTCACGCGAGGGGTCGTGATTCGAGTCACCGAATCCGACCCCTGACCGCAGTATCCCTTCCCCATATGCACAGGACATTCACGATTGCCGCGGCGGTGTCGCTGATCGGCGCTACAGCGGCGCACGCGCAGCGGCCGTTCCGCGTCGGCCCGATCTATTCAACGCTCAGCCTACAAGACCTCTCGGGCTCGAGCCACGCGTTCTCCTCCTGGGGCGGATCGGCCGCCCTGATCACCGGTGATGAGGGCGAAACCGGCCTCTCGATCGCCCGCTACGGCAACCTCTCCACCGACGGCCGTGTCCGTCGCATGACGCTGTTCGGACTCGACTCTCACTACTATCCCGTCGGGACGCGAGGCATCGTTGCGCCCTTCGCCGGCAGCACCCTCGGCTTGGCACGGGTCGCCGAGTCCGCATCGTTGTGCACCCTGCTCACGTGCAGCGACACCGTCTCGACCACCAGCCAGTTCGCCCTTGCGTTCGGCCTCGGCCTGCGAGTGAACGTGGGCTCGCATGCGGCCGCGACCATCGAAGGACGATTCCTCGAGGTGCCGAGCACCCAGATTCAGGCGCTCGAGGCCGTAGCGACTGCTTCTGTGACGTTGGGGGGCGTCCGCAAGGGTGAGTTCCTGGCTGGGACCGTGGGCCCGATCGTGAGTGCCTTTATTCCAGTTTCCGGTCCTCTGCGAGCCCGGGCTCCACTCGCCGGCGTACGCTTCCGTCGGGACACGAAGAAGGCGGGCGCCGTGGCGGTGCAGATCGACTATGCCCCTCTCAAGGTTACAACGAGTGGTTGCTCGGCCGGGTGCGAAGCTAGCGCCATCATGTTCGCCCCCGGCTACGAGGCGTCAGCCCGTCCCGACTGGGGACGCGTGTACGCTGTCGCTGGCTTCTTGCTCGCGGGCGTGTACACGCAGGGCTCCGATCGCGGCGTCATGCAGGGCGCGCACGGCGGCGTGGGCGTCGATCTCTATCGGGGCCAGATCATGTGGAATCTGAATGCGCGGCTGCTTTGGCTGCAGCGCAACACCGGCGAGAACGTGTTCGGGGTGCAGGTGGGCCTCTCCCTCAGTCCCAGGGTGGGGGCTCTGCACTAGGGGCTGGGGGCTGGGGGCTGGGGACTGTGGATTGGGGGCTGGCGTCCGCGTCCCATTGAATCCCGAAACTCGTTCTCGCATATTGATTACCAATGCGCGTCACCACGTGGGCTGAATATGGATTGATCGTGTCGCTGAACCTCGCCAAGCGGGCTGGGCGGGGGCCAGTGGCGGCGCGCGAGCTCGCCGAGCAGGAACGGCTGCCCCACGATTACGTCGAGCAGATCCTGCTGCGCCTGCGGCGCGCGGGACTGGTCGACTCGGTGCGGGGCGCCAAAGGCGGCTATCACCTTGCCCGTGAGCCGCAGGCCATCAGCGTCAAGGACGTGATCGAGGCCTCGGAACACGTCACCTTCGAAGTCAATTGCGATCTCCACCCCGTCGATCCCCAGCGATGTAGTCCGGAGGCGTCGTGCAGCATCCGGCCGGTCTGGCGAATGCTCGAGCAACGGATCAACGATCTGTTGGCGGGCATCTCTCTCGCGGACCTGACGCACGACGAGCCCGAGCTGTACCAAATCGCCGGGGCGCTGGCGGGGAACTAGGCTCGCCATCCCGATCGTTTTTTTTGAACTCAAACCCGACTGGCACTGTCGGGTTTAACCCGATTGGAGGCACCCGTGCCATACACACATCCGGACGTGCTGGTCTCCACCGAGTGGGTGGCGGCGCATCACACCGATCCGGACATCCGGTTGATCGAAGTCGATGTCGACACCACGGCGTACGACTCGGGTCACATCGCCGGCGCGGTCGGTTGGAACTGGCAGTCGCAGCTGAACGACCCCGTGCGACGTGACATTCCCGACAAGCATGCCTTCGCGAAGCTGCTCTCCGGAGCGGGCGTGACGCCCGCCACCAGCGTGGTGCTGTACGGCGACAACAACAACTGGTTTGCGGCGTTCGCGTTCTGGCTACTGCAGTTGTACGGGCACACCAAGGCGAAGCTGATGAACGGCGGTCGCGCGAAGTGGGTCGCCGAAGGTCGTCAGCTGGTAACTGACCGTCCGACGGTGCGGCGGTCTGCGTATCCGGTGCCCAAGAAGGTGAACGCCGCGATCCGCGCCAAGCGACCCGACGTCGAGAAGGCGCTGAAGGGGAAGGAGGCCGTGCTGGTGGACGTGCGCTCCACCCCCGAGTTCGTGGGAGACATCATCGCGCCGCCGGGGATGACCGAGACGGCGCAGCGCGCGGGCCATATTCCGGGCGCCAAGAACGTTCCTTGGGCCCAGGCGGTGGCGACCGACGGGACCTTCAAGCCCTACGACGAGTTGGCGCGACTGTACCAGAACGCGAAGGTAATCGACGGCAAGGACGAGGTGATCGCGTACTGCCGCATCGGCGAGCGCTCGAGTCATACCTGGTTCGCGCTCAAGTACCTGCTCGGCGTGAAGAAGGTGCGCAACTACGATGGTTCGTGGACGGAGTGGGGGAATCTGGTCGGCGCGCCGATTGCGAAGGGAGCGGAATGAGAACGGCGTCGGACAGTCGGACGGTCGGACGGTCGGACAAGAAAGCGGTTGCGGAGCCGGCGTTGTGGGCGCTGGTCGGTAACACGCCGTTGCTGTCGGTCCGACTGTCGGACGGTCCGACCGTCCGACTGAAGTGTGAGTGGCTCAACCCGGGTGGGTCCGTGAAGGACCGCCCGGCGCTGTTCATCCTGCGCGACGGGATCGCGCGGGGAGAGCTCCCGGGAAAGCGGCTGCTGGACGCGTCGAGCGGCAACACCGCCATCGCCTATGCCATGCTCGGCGCCGCCGCGGGCGTGGGTGTGACGGTGTGCGTGCCCGCGAATGCCAGTGCGGAGCGCAAGGCGCTGCTCGAGGCGTACGGCGCGGAGGTGATCTTCACCGACCCGCTCGACGGATCGGACGGCGCCATCCGCGTTGCGCGCGAGCTGCTGGCGGCGCATCCGGACGAATACTGGTACGCGGATCAGTACAATCATCCAGCGAACGTGCGATCTCACGTTGCCACCACGGCGGAAGAGATCTGGCGGCAAACGGGCGGCCGTATCACCCACCTGGTCGCGGGAGTCGGCACGACGGGCACGCTCATGGGAACCGGCTGGCGCTTACGGGAGTTGAATCCGGCGGTCGAACTGGTCGCGGTGCAGCCGGACGGGCCGTTCCACGGCCTGGAAGGTCTGAAGCACCTGGCGACCGCCATCGTGCCGGGGATTTACGATCCGGCACTGCCCGACCGGACCGAGTTCGTGGCGACCGAGGAGGCTGAAGACGAGGTGCGACGCCTGGCGAAAGACGCCGGTCTGTTCGTGGGCTGGTCCACGGGTGCGGCGCTGGCCGCTGCCCGGCGGGTGGAGTCCGACCATCCGACGGTGCGACCGTCCGACATCGTCGTCATCGCTCCCGACGCCGGAACTCGGTACTTGAGCGAGTGGCGGCGCCTCGTGGGGGAGGCCGCATGACGCTCGTACTCGACCCACGCCACGCCGCTGCGATCCGGCGCCATGGCGAAGCCGACTATCCGGCGGAGGCGTGCGGCTTGATCGCCGGCGCGCTCGAGGGTGATCGTAAGGTCGCGGTACAGATCGTACCCCTCGTGAATCAGCGGACCGATTCGGCGCGCAACCGCTACCTCATCGACCCCGAATCGTTCCGCCGCGCTCAGGAGAGGCTGGACCGCGACGGCCTGGAGGTGATCGGGGTGTATCATTCGCATCCCGATCATGCCCCCGAGCCTTCGGCGTTCGACCGGGAGCATGCGTGGCCCTGGCTCTCCTACGTGATCGTCGGCGTGGCCCGGGGGCGCGCCGGGGACTTGAAGAGTTGGGTATTGTCGGACGATCGTGGGGTGTTCGACGCGGAAATCATCACCATCGAAGAACGGACGGTCGTATGGCAGTGACGGTCTTGATCCCTACGCCGCTGCGTCCGTACGTGGGCGGGCGGGACGCACTGCAGCTCGAAGCGGCCAGCGTGGGGGAGCTGTTGGAGCGGCTCGGCGGCGAATATGCGGCGTTGAAGCGCCACCTGTTCGCGGAAGACGGTCGGCTCCGCAGTTTTGTAAACGTGTACGTGAACGATCGCGACATCCGCCAGCTCGCGCAGCGCGAGACACCCGTGCGGCCGGGTGATACGGTCTCTATCATTCCCAGCATCGCGGGAGGAACGGCGGTGGCCGACGCGCTGCCCAAGCTGTCGCACGAGGAGATCCTGCGCTACTCGCGGCATCTCATTCTTCCCGACGTGGGGCTCGAGGGGCAGAAGAAGCTCAAGGCCGCCCGCGTGCTGCTGGTGGGCGCCGGGGGGCTGGGATCGCCCGCCGCCCTCTACCTGGCGGCCGCGGGAGTGGGGACGCTCGGGATCGTCGACTTCGACGTCGTGGACAAGACCAACCTGCAGCGGCAAATCCTGCACGGGACGTCGACCGTCGGCACGCCGAAGCTCGCCTCCGCGGCCGCCCGGATCCGGGATTTGAACCCCAACGTCCGCGTCGAGACCTTCGAGGAGCGACTCACGTCCGACAATGCGCTCCAGATCATTCAGGAGTTCGACATCGTCGCCGACGGCACCGACAACTTCCCGACGCGCTACCTCGTGAACGACGCCTGCGTCCTGCTCGGGAAGCCCAACGTGTACGGCTCGATCTTCCGGTTCGAGGGTCAGGCCTCCGTGTTCTACGCGCGGGAGGGCCCCTGCTACCGCTGCCTGTATTCCGAGCCGCCACCGCCGGGACTGGTGCCGTCGTGCGCCGAAGGCGGCGTGCTCGGTGTGCTGCCCGGTATCATCGGCTCGATCCAGGCGATGGAAACGATCAAGCTGATCCTGGGCGCGGGCGAGCCGCTCATCGGGCGCCTGTTGCTGTTTGACGCCCTCAAGCTGCAGTTCCGCGAGCTGAAGCTCGAAAAGGATCCCGCGTGTCCGGTGTGCGGCGACCATCCCACCGTGACCAAACTGATCGACTACGAGGCGTTCTGCGGCATCGGGGCCGCGCCGGCGTACGACGGCGCCGAGATCAGCGCGGTCGATTTACGCGACGAGTGGCGGCGCAACCCCGAGCTGGTGGTGATCGACGTGCGCGAGCCGCACGAGTACGAGATCGCGCACATCGAGGGCGCCCAACTCGTCCCGCTGGGCGAGCTGCCTACTCGACTGGGCGAACTCGACGGGCATCAGGAGATCGTGACCCACTGCCACCACGGAGCGCGCTCACTCAAAGCGCTCGAGATCCTGAAGGCAGCCGGCTTCTCGAAAGTGCGGAGCCTGCGAGGGGGGATCGACGCGTGGGCGGTGAACGTGGATCCGAGCCTGCCGAGATACTGAGGTCGGACCGTCGGATGGTTGAGCGCAGGCAGGACTAACTGTCCAACCGTCCGACAGGCATGCCGAAGGTGGGACTCGAACCCACACGGGCTTGCGCCCACTGCGCCCTGAACGCAGCGCGTCTACCAATTCCACCACTTCGGCAACGTGCGGAACGGCGAATATAGACGACGGTATAACTTCAAGTCAACTCTTGGCTTGACCGCTTCCGCGACGGTTTCTATCTTGCCCTGGCCCGGTGGACAAAGTCTCCATCGCCCGCAACCCACGGGCGCGACATGACTACCATCTCCTGGAGACGTGGGAGGCCGGCCTCGTGCTCACGGGAACGGAGGTCAAGTCGCTGCGCGCCGGAAAAGCGAGCCTGGGCGAAGCCTACGCCCATGTGCGCCGCGGCGAAGTGTGGCTCGAGGGGTTGACGATATCGCCGTACCTTCCGGGCAGCTACAACAATCCGCCGCCCGCCCGTTCTCGCAAGCTGCTGCTGCACGCGCGAGAGATCCGCAAGTTGATCGGCGGCACCAGTCGCAAAGGACTCACGGTCGTTCCCCTCGAGCTGTACTTCAAGGACGGACTCGCCAAGGTGGCGATCGCCCTCGCTAAGGCCAAGAAAACGCACGACAAACGTGAGGAGCTGAAGCGCCGCGTGGCCGAGCGGGAGCTGGCGCGCAGCGTCAAGGGGAAGCGGGCGTGAGCGTGGTGGCGCTGCTCGTGCTCGCCACCACCGCGCAGCGACCCGCGCCCTCGTCTCCCCCGCCGGTGGTCGTGATCGCCACGCCGCGTGGTGAGACGAGTGTGCCGGTGACGACCGAGCGCGGGAGTTCGGCGGTCGCGGCGCCGCTCGTGGCGCGCCCGCTCGGGCTCGATGTGGCGCTCGACGGCACGCGCGTGACCCTCGGCCTCTCCGGCGCCGCGTTCGTGTTCCAGCTGGGTACGCCATTCGTGCGGGCGGGAGGCGTGGTGTACGGGTTGGTGACCGAGCCGTACGTGGTGCGGGACACCGTGTTTCTGCCGCTCGCCTGGCTCGCGGACTGTATCCCGCGCGCCCTGGCCGGGCGCTATCGCTGGGATCCCGCAGCCGCGCGCCTGACTGAGCTGCCGGTGGCGAGCGTCGTCGCCGCGACGGCCCCCCCGCCCGCCCCGCCGGCGAGGACCGCGCCCGCGGTGGCGCCCTCTCCCGCCGCGCCCAATCCGCTGACGGGGCTGCGCCTGCGGCACGTGGTCGTGATCGACCCGGGGCACGGCGGCGTCGATCCGGGAAACCCGGGACGTTACTTCCCCGGTCGCCTCGTCGAAAAGGACATCACCCTCGCGATCGGGCGCCTGTTGCGAGCCGAGCTGGTGCGCCGGGGGATCGGCGCGTCGCTCACTCGCTCCACCGACACGCTCATCGACCTCGCCGATCGTGGCGCGTTCTGCAAGGCCGACTGCGATCTGTTCGTGAGCGTCCACGTCAATGCCATGCCGGACGGGCGACGCGCCGATCGGGCGAGCGGCGTGGAGACATACTTTCTTTCCGACGCGAAGACGGAGGATCAGCAGCGCGTGGCCAAGACCGAGAACGATGCGATCCGCTTCGAGACCGGGGGGTCGAACGCCGCCACCGGTCCGCTCGGCTTCATCCTGCGCGATCTGCAGGTGAACGAGTACCTTCGAGAGTCAGCGCAGCTCGCCGCCCTCGTGCAGGACTCGGTCGCGAGGATCCACCCGGGCGGCGACCACGGCGTGCAGCAGGCGGGCTTCACGGTGCTGACGACGGCCCGCCGGCCGGCCATCCTCGTCGAGACGGGGTTCGCCACCAATCATACCGACGCCGCCTTTCTCGCCTCCGGCTTGGGCCAGCACAAGATCGCCAGCGCGATCGCGGACGGGATCGTGGCCTACTTGCTCGAGCTCGAGCGCAAGCTCGCGATCGCCGCGCCCTCCGGCAGTGGGGGGGCTCGGTGACGATGGTCCGCCTGTTCGGCGCGACCTTCCAAAACCCCATCCTCCTTGCTTCTGGCACCGCCGGCTTCGGCCGGGAAGTGTCCGGCGTCATCGCGCTCGACGCGCTCGGTGGGATCGTCACCAAAGCGGTTACGCCCGAGCCGCGGCAGGGGCACGCGTCGCCGCGGGTCGCGGAGTTCCCGGGGGGGATGCTCAACGCCGTGGGCCTCGCGAACCCGGGCCTCGACGTCGTGCGGGCGCACGAGCTTCCCTGGCTCGCGGCGCACCTGGGACGCGCGCGTGTGCTCGTCAACGTCGCCGGCGCCACGGTCGACGACTACGTGGGCGTGATCGCAGCCCTCACCGATCTCACCGTGATCACGGCCTTCGAGATCAATGCCTCCTGTCCCAACACGCGGGCCGGGGGACTCGAGTTCGGCGCGACGCCGGAGGGTTTGCGTGAGCTCGTGCGGCGGTGCCGCGCGGCAGCCACTCGACCGATCGCGGTGAAGCTGTCGCCCGTCCTGCCTGACATCGCCGCCACGGCGCAGGTGGCGCGGGACGAAGGCGCCGACGCGGTGACGCTCGTGAATACGATGCCGGGGATGCTCGCAGGGCGGTTGGGAAACGGGTCCGGCGGGGTGAGCGGCCCGGCGTTGCTGCCCATCGGAGTGCTGGCGACGCGCAGGGTGCGGGCCGCAGTCGACATTCCGGTGATTGGGGTCGGCGGTGTGCGGAACGCGCGCGATGCGCGCGAATACCTGACCGCCGGCGCGTCGCTCGTCGCGATCGGGACGGCCGCACTCGCGGATCCTCGCGTGCCTGAGCGGATCGCCCGGGAGCTCGGGGGGGGGGATGCCTGAGCTGATCGTGGCGTTCGACTTGCCGACCGGCCGCGAGGCCCTCGACTTGGCGGGTCGCTTGCCGGGGCTGCGGTGGGCCAAGATCGGGCCGGTGTTGCACGTGCGCGAAGGGCCGGCGCTGGTGCGCGAGTTCACCGCCCGGGGCGTTCAGGTGTTCCTCGATCTGAAATGGCACGACATCCCGAGTGTGGTGGCGGGCGCGGTGGAAGCCGCGCGGCTCCAGGGGGTCGCCATGGCCACGGTGCACGCGCTGGCGGGTCCCGCGGCGCTCGCTGCCGCGGCGCGCGCCGCGGGCGAGCTCTCGCTGGTGGGCGTCACCGTCCTGACGTCGCACTCCGCGGGCGACTTCGAGCGGGTAGTGGGGCGCGGGGTACCTGATCTGGCGCTGGAAGCGGAGCGGCTCGCGCGCCTCGCGGTGGCAGCCGGTTGTCGAGGCGTCGTCGCGTCGGGCCATGAGCTGACCCTGCTGCGCGCGGCGCTCGGCCCCTCGCCCTGGATCGTGGTGCCCGGGATCCGCGAGCCAGAGGACGAGGCCGGGGACCAGGCGCGCACCGTGAGCGCGGCCGACGCGGCGCGAGGGGGCGCGACCCACGTGGTCGTGGGTCGTCCCATCACGCGGGCCGCCAACCCGGTGGCGGTGTACCAGCGCCTGATGGACAGCCTATGATCCGCCGGCCGGTGGGACTCGCGTTGCTGGTCGTGCCCCTGCTCGTGGGGGCTGCGCGGGCGCAGGGCTCGCTCGCCGAGGCGGCCGAGCGGGTGCGCCAGGCGTGGCTCGGGCACGACGTAGCGGCCGTGGCGGGGAGCGGTCCCAACCTGGTACTCCACCTTCCTGGCGCCGATCCTTCGGCGCCGGTCAGCCACGCCCAGGCGGAGGAGCTGTTGCGCCGGCACCTGAGGGCCGGCGTTGAGCGCAGCCTGTTGGTGAGCGCCGTGCGCGAGCTGGAGCCAGGGCGGGGCTACGCGGCGTTGGAGCGGCGGTACGTGGTGGCGGGGACGACCGACGAACGGCGGGAACAGCTGTTCCTCGAGTTTCGCAGGATCGGCCGAGAGTGGGTGCTGACGGAGCTCCGCAGTGCGCCGTAATCCCGCCCCTTGCGCGAACTTACGGCCCCGCCTACAATTCGAGACTTAATTGGAATTTTTCTCGGAGCGTATCGTTTGAAGGTTCGGACCAGCGTCAGACCTATCTGCGAGCACTGCAAGGTGATCAAGCGGCGGGGTGTGATCCGCGTGATCTGCAAGCGCAGCGCCAAGCACAAGCAGCGGCAGGGATAAGGAATGGCGCGCATTGCCGGCGTGGACCTGCCGCGCGACAAAAAAATCCAGTACGCCCTCCCGTACATCTACGGCATCGGCCCCCAGAACGCGAAGAAGATTCTTGCGGAGACGGGGGTGAATGCCGACGCGCGGGTCCGGGACCTGCGCGACGCCGAGGTGGCCCGGCTGCGGCAGGTGATCGAGCGGGACTATAAGGTGGAGGGCGCGTTGCGGACCGAGGTCGCGATGAACATCAAGCGGCTGATGGACATCGGGACCTACCGTGGCTCGCGGCATCGTAAGAACCTACCGGTGCGCGGCCAGCGCACGCATACCAACGCGCGCACCAAGAAGGGCCCACGGCGCGCCATCGCGGGGAAAAAGAAGCCCCTACTGAAAAAGTAAATGGCACAAGGGAAAGCGGCGGGCGCCAAGCGCGCCAAGAAGGTGGTCGAGGCCGAAGGCATCGCCCACATCACGGCGACGTTCAACAATACGCTCATCACGATCACCGACCTGCAGGGGAACGCCATCACGTGGGGCTCCTCCGGGAAGGCCGGATTCCAGGGATCCAAGAAGTCCACGCCGTTCGCGGCGACCGTGGCGGCCGAGCAGGCTGCGCGCGAGGCGCTCAACCTCGGCGTACGACGCGTGCACGTGCGCGTACAGGGACCCGGCTCGGGCCGGGAGTCGGCGATCCAGGCGCTCGCCACGGCGGGCCTTCAGATCCGCTCGATCCGCGACGTCACGCCGATTCCGCACAATGGGTGCCGGCCGCCCAAGAAGCGGCGGGTCTGAGCGATGGCGCGCTACACCGGGCCCGCGTGTAAGCTGTGCCGTCGCGAGGGGACCAAGTTGTTTCTCAAGGGCACGCGCTGCCTCACCGAGAAGTGCGCGGTGGAGCGGCGCGCCTACCCCCCCGGCCAGCACGGCCAGTCCTCAGGGCGGCGTCGCAAGGCGTCCGACTATCAGCGCCAGCTGCGTGAGAAGCAGAAGGTCAAGCGCATCTACGGACTGTCCGAGCGCCAGTTCCGCAACATCTTCAACCGCGTCCTCAAGGAACCTGGGGTGACGGGTGAGGCGTTGCTGGTGGCGCTCGAGAGTCGGCTCGACAATCTCGTCTATCGGATGGGTTTCGCCGTGTCGCGGCGGCAAGCGCGCCAGCTCGTGGGACACCGTCATGTTCAGGTGAACGGCCGGACGGTGGACATTCCCTCATTTCGGGTCCGCCCGGGCGACGAGGTCAAGCTGGCCGACGCGAGCCGCGAGCTGGTCCAAGTGAAGGTCGCCCTCGAGCAGTTCGGCCGGCAGCAACCTGTGTCCTGGATTCAAGTCGATACCGACAAGGCGCTCGGCAAGATGACGCAGCGGCCCACCCGCGATGCCATCCCGATCGCCGCCCAAGAACAGTTAATCGTCGAGCTCTACTCCAAGTGATGACGACTCTTGATTTGACCGGGCTGGTCCGCCCGCACCTGGTCGAGATGACCAAGCGGGAAGACAACGCCAATGCCGCCGAATTCCGCCTTCAGCCGCTCGAGCGCGGGTATGGGTACACCCTCGGGAATTCGCTGCGGCGAATGCTGCTGTCGTCGCTCCGTGGCGCCGCCGTATGGGCGTTCCGCCTCGACGGCGTGGTCCACGAGCACCAGACCATCCCCGGCGTGGTCGAGGACGTGCACCAGATCATCCAGCGGCTCAAGCAGCTGACGCTCGTCCTGGTCCCGGACGTGGACGAAGCCGTGCTCCACATCAAGCACGACAAAGCCGGTCCGGTGTATGCCCGCGACATCGAAGCGCACAGCGCGGTGACGATCGTGAATCCGGACCAGCTGCTGTTCACGATGCAGGACGACCGCGAAATCGGCGGCGAGCTGTACGTCAACAAGGGCCGCGGCTACGTCGAGGCGGAGCAGCACCCTGTCGACCGTACCATGCCGGTGGACGTGGTGCGCGTGGACTCGATCTACAACCCCGTGCGCCGTGCCAACTTCACGGTCGCGGAGACCCGCGTCGGTCAGCGCACGGACTACGATCGCCTGACGCTCACGGTCGAGACCAATGGGACGATTTCACCCGAGGACGCCGTGGCCTACGCCGCGGCGCTGGCCCAGGAGCACTTCCGCTTCTTCGTCGATTTCGGCAAGGTGCCGATGGTCGCGGCCCAGCCGGCGGGCAATGGCGGTGCCGCCGCCGGACGGCTGCGCGAGGTGTTGGCCCGCTCGATCGACGACGTCGGATTGTCGGTTCGCTCGGTCAACTCGCTGAAGAACTCGAACATCCGCACCCTGGGCGACCTCGTGCAATTCCGCGAGGAAGACCTGCTCAAGGTCAAGAACGTCGGCGAGAAGGCGCTGGGCGAGATCGCCGACCTGCTGCGTCGGGAAGGGCTCAACTTCGGGATGAAGTTCGAAGAGGTCGGGGACGAGCTCAAGGTTCTCGACCAGGGTGCGCCGCCGCAGGCGCAGGTCACCGAGGGAGACCTGGAGTAATGCGTCATCGGGCCAAGGGCCGGCAGCTCTCGCGGACGGCGAGCCACAAGAAGGCGTTGCTCGCGAACCTCGCCACCTCCCTGTTTCAGCACGACAAGATCGTGACCACGGAGGCCAAGGCGAAAGAGCTCCGTCCGTACGCCGAGCGCCTGATCACGCTGGCCCGGCGTGGTGACCTGCACGCCCGGCGGCTGGTGGAGCGCCGACTGAAGGACAAGAGCGTGACGCACCGGCTGTTCACCGACCTGGGACCGCGGTTTGCCGCGCGACCAGGTGGCTACACCCGCATCATCAAGCTGGGCCATCGCGCAGGCGACGGCGCCGACGTGGCTCGGATCGAACTGCTGAGTGAGTGACGGGGCTGAGGCGGCGGCGCGGACGGCAACGGGGGACCCTCGGTCCCCCGTTTCGTTAGGCGGCTTTGATGACGCGGTTGGACTTGAGGCAGCGGGTGCACACGCGCAGCCGGCGTGTGGTCCCGTTCACGACCGCGCGCACGCGCTGCAGGTTGGGATACCAGCGCCGGTTCGTCTTATTGTTCGCGTGGCTGACGTTGTGGCCCACGATCGGGCCTTTGCCACAGATGTCACATACTCGCGCCATGAGCCTGCCCGACTGAAGAGATGAGCGCCACCAAGCACGACCGCGCCCGTCAGGGCGGGGGAAAGCGGCCGAAACCTAAACCAGCCAAGCGAGGGGGGCAACCCCGGCGCACTGCGTTGATCACCGGGATCACCGGCCAAGACGGCTCCTACCTGGCGGAGCTGCTGCTCGCCAAGGGGTACGACGTCGTCGGCGTGGTTCGTCGCACGTCCCACGACTCGTACGAGCGGATCGGGCATCTGCTCGACCGGGTGCATATCGTGCCCGCCGATCTGCTGGACCAGCATTCGCTCACGGCGGTTGTGCGGGACGCCCGGCCGGACGAGGTCTACAATCTGGCGGCCCAGAGCTTCGTGCCCACCTCGTGGACGCAGCCGGTCCTGACCGGCGAGTTCACGGCGCTCGGGGTGACCCGGCTGCTCGAAGCGGTGCGTCTGGCGCACCCGACGGCCCGGTTCTACCAGGCGAGCTCGTCCGAGATGTTCGGGAAGGCGCAACAGACCCCGCAGCGCGAGAGCACGCCGTTCTACCCGCGCTCGCCGTACGGCGTCGCCAAGGTGTACGGCCACTGGATCACGGTGAATTACCGGGAATCGTACGGGCTGTACGCGGTCAGCGGGATTCTCTTCAATCACGAATCGCCGCGTCGCGGGCTCGAGTTCGTAACGCGCAAGGTGAGCGACGGCGTGGCGCGCATCATGAAGGGACGTGCTCGGACCCTCGAGCTCGGCAACCTCGAGGCGCGACGGGACTGGGGGTTTGCGGGCGACTACGTGGACGCCATGTGGCGCATGCTGCAGCAGCCCGGGCCGAGCGACTACGTGGTCGGGACGGGCGAAACCCATACGGTGCGCGAGCTGTGCGAGCTGGCGTTTGCGCACGTCGGGCTCGACTGGAAACGATACGTGAAGTCCGACCCCCGCTTCGTGCGTCCGGCGGAGGTCGACACCCTGCAGGCCGATCCGTCCAAGGCGAAGCGCGAGCTGCACTGGACGCCACGCACCAGCTTCGCGGATCTGGTCCATATGATGGTCGACGCCGACCTGGAGCGGTTGTCATGAAGGTCCTCGTCACCGGCGCCGACGGCTTCGTGGGCCGATGGTTGACGCGCCGATTGCTCGCCGACGGGCGGGAGGTGTACGGGGCCGTACGGCCCGGCCAGAGCCCGGCTCCGGTCACGCCGGCGGCCGACCTGACGGCGGAAGAGCGAGGCGCGGTGCGGTGGCTGCCGCTCGAGCTCACGGACGTCGATTCGGTGCGCGCGTGCGTGGATCTCCCCTACGACGCGGTGGTGCACCTTGCCGCCGTCTCCTCGGGGCTGGACGCGACGCGGGACCCGGGATTCGCGTGGAACGTGAATGCCGCCGGCACCGCTCGGATCGTGCAGGTGTTGGGGCACGCGAAGCGGACCGGCCGGGCCGATCCCGTCGTGCTCGTAATCTCGACCGGGGAGGTGTACGGCGCCTGCGACGAGCCGCGCCCGCGGCGCGAATCCGATGCGGTAGCGCCGTCGTCGCCGTACGCGGCGAGCAAGGCGGGGGAGGAGCTGGCCGCCCTGGAGGCGTGGCGGCGCACGGGCCTCCGGGTGATCGTCGCGCGGGCGTTCGCGCACACGGGACCGGGTCAGGACACCCGCTTCGTCGTGCCGGCGTTCGCGGAACGGCTGCGGTTCGCGAAGCGTGTCAACGCGCCGGTCGTGAAAGTGGGGAACCTCGAGCCGGTGCGTGAGTTCACGCATGTGCGCGACGTGGTCGATGCCTACGCGCGGCTCCTCGTCAAGGGGCAGCCCGGCGAGACCTACAACGTGGCGTCGGGCCAGGGGATATCGCTCGAGGCGCTGTTCGACCGCCTGGCGGATCTGATCGGGGTGCACCCGCTTCCCGAGGCCGACCCCGAGCTAGTGCGGGGCGGCGACATCCTGCATCTGGTGGGAGACGCGTCGAAGCTGCGGGCGACCACCGGCTGGGCGCCCCGCTACACGTTGGACGATACTCTGCGAGACGTACTCGATGCCCAAGCGGACTGACCTCCACACCATCCTGCTGCTCGGGTCGGGACCGATCGTGATCGGTCAGGCGGCCGAGTTCGACTATTCGGGGACGCAGGCGGTGAAAGCCCTCAAGGAGGAAGGTTATCGCGTGGTCCTCGTGAACTCGAATCCGGCGACGATCATGACGGACCCGGAGCTGGCGGACCGCACGTACGTGGAGCCGGTTACGCCGGAGTGGGTGCGCAAGGTGATCGAGCGGGAGCGGCCCGACGCGTTGCTGCCCACGATGGGCGGGCAGACGGCGCTGAACGTCGCGATGGCGCTGACGAGGGACGGCACCCTGACGCGGTTCGGCGTCGCGCTCATCGGCGCCAACGCCCGCGCTATCGAGATGGCGGAGAACCGAGCGCAATTCTCGGCCGCGATGCAGCGCATCGGCCTGGCGACGCCCGTGGGACGAACGGTGGCGTCGGTGGACGAGGGCGTGGCCGCGGCGGGGGAGACCGGGTATCCCGCGATTCTCCGACCGTCGTACACGCTGGGGGGTACGGGGGGCGGCGTGGCGTACAATCGCGCCGAACTCGAGGAGCTCGTGGAACGAGCGCTCGAGTTGTCCCCGGTGCACACGACGCTCATCGAGCGCAGCGTGCTCGGTTGGAAGGAGTTCGAGCTGGAGGTGATGCGCGACGCCCGCGACAATGTGGTCATCGTGTGCTCGATTGAGAATGTGGACCCGATGGGCGTGCACACCGGCGATTCCATCACGGTGGCTCCCGCGATGACCCTCACCGACCGCGAGTACCAGCACATGCGTGATGCCGCGATTGCGATCATCCGGGAGATCGGCGTCGAGGCGGGCGGCTGCAACATCCAGTTCGCCGTGAATCCTGCCGACGGCGAGATGCTCGTGATCGAGATGAATCCGCGCGTGTCGCGCTCCTCGGCGCTGGCGTCCAAGGCGACAGGGTTTCCGATCGCCCGCATGGGGACCAAGCTGGCCGTGGGCTACACGCTGGACGAGCTCCCGAACGACATCACGAAGACGACGCCCGCGTCGTTCGAACCGGTGCTCGACTACGTCGTGGTCAAGGTGCCGCGCTTCGCGTTCGAGAAGTTTCCCACCGCGGACTTCCGGCTCACGACGCAAATGAAATCGGTGGGCGAGACGATGGCGATCGGGCGCACGTTCAAGGAAGCGTTCCAGAAAGGGCTGCGCGCCCTGGAGATCGGGCGGCCGGGCTGGGTGGTGGGCGAGACCCTGGCCGACGATCGGCTGACGAGCGACAGCCCGGAGGATTTGCGGGTCGCCCTCCGCACCCCGACGCCGGAGCGCGTCTTCCAGATCAAGCGCGCCCTGCTCGCCGGCGTGTCCGTGGACGACGTGGCGCGCGCCTCCGGAATCGATCGCTGGTTCCTCTATCAGATGGAAGAGCTGCTGGACGCGGAGCGATGGTTCGCGGGGCTCCAGGCCCCGGGCGCCGCCGAGTTGCGGCGCATGAAGCGGATGGGCTTCTCGGATCGTCAGCTGGCGACGCTCTCCGGAACGACCGAGGCCGCGGTGCGCGAGGCCCGCTGGCGGCTCGACGTGCACCCCGCCTACAAGACCGTCGACACCTGCGCCGGCGAGTTCCCGTCCACCACGCCGTACCTCTACAGCTCGTACGATGCGGAGAACGAGTCGACGCCGTTTGGCGCCGAGGGAGTCGTGATCCTCGGGAGTGGACCCAACCGCATCGGCCAGGGGGTGGAGTTCGACTACTGCTGCGTGCGGGCGGGCCTCGCGTTCCGCGAGCTCCGCCTCAAGACCATCATGATCAACTCCAACCCGGAGACGGTGTCCACGGACTTCGACATCTCCGACAAGCTGTATTTCGAGCCGCTCACTCTCGAGGACGTGCTCGAGATCGTTCGCTGGGAGCGACCCAGGGGCGTCGTGGTGCAGCTCGGCGGCCAGACGCCGCTGCGGTTGACCAAGCCGCTTGAGGCCGCGGGCATTCCGATTCTCGGGACTCCGCCTGACTCCATCGACATCGCCGAAGACCGCGGCCGGTTCGAGGTCCTGGCGGACCGGCTGGGGGTGACGCAGCCGGCAAACGGCACGGCCCGCTCGGTGGAGGAGGCCGTCACGGTGGCGCGACGCGTCGGCTTTCCGGTGCTGGTGCGGCCGTCGTACGTGCTGGGCGGGCGGGCTATGGAAATCGTGTACGACGAGGGCTCGCTGCGCGACTACTTCGAGAAGGCGGCACGGGTCGCCCCGGAGCACCCGGTGCTGATCGACCGGTTCCTCGAGGACGCCTTCGAGGGCGACGTGGACGCCCTGGCCGACGGCACGCGCTGCGTGATCGGCGGCGTGATGCAGCACATCGAGGACGCCGGAGTCCACTCGGGGGACTCGGCCTGCGTGCTGCCGCCCTACCTCATCGGGGATCGGCAAGTCGAGGAAATGCGGCGCTATACGAAGGCGTTTGCCGGCGCATTGGGCGTGGTGGGGCTGATCAACGTGCAATACGCCATCAAGGACGGCGTCGTTTATGTGCTGGAGGTGAACCCGCGGGGGTCCCGGACGGTGCCGTTCGTGAGCAAAGCGACCGGGGTGTCGCTGGCCAAGCTCGCGGCCGCGGTCATGGCGGGGCACACCCTGGACGAACTGGGCGTTCCCGATGACCTTCCGCTCGCCGGGGTGGCGGTGAAAGAGGCGGTCTTCCCCTTCACGAAACTCCCGGGGGTCGATACCATCCTGGGCCCGGAGATGCGGTCGACCGGGGAGGTGATGGGGTTAGCCGACAGCTTCGGGATGGCGTTCGCGAAGTCGCAGATCGCCGCTGACGGGAGCTTGCCGCTCACCGGCGCCGTCTTCGTGACGGTGAACGATTCCGACAAGCCGACCGTGTTGCCGATCGCGCGGCGGTTTCATGAGATGGGGTTCCGCATCGTGGCCACTGAGGGCACGGCGCGCTATCTGCGAGCGCGCGGCGTGCCGGCGGAGCGGGTGGGGAAGGTGCACGAGGGACGGCCCAACGCGATCGACCTGATCGTGTCGGGCGACGTGCAGCTCTTGATCAACACGCCCCTGGGGAAGTTCACGCAGGCGGATGACTACGCGATCCGGCGCGCGGCCCTGGTGCACGGCGTGCCGTACACGACGACGATGTCGGCCGCGAGCGCCGCCTGCGATGCGATCATCGCTCTGCGCAGTCGAACGGGCAGCGTGAGGAGTCTGCAAGAATGGCACGAAAGAACGACCATCGAAAAGCCGGCGCCGGGCGCAAGCGCGCCGGCGCCAAGCCTCACCTCCGCGCCGGTCGTGCGGGCGTAGCGAAGGCGCCGGCGGCGGGAAAGGCCGCGAAGCCGGTCGCCCGGGCGGCGGCGCCGGCGCCGGTCACGCCGAAGGTCAAGTTCCGCGGCCGGGTGCTCGAGCAGGAGCCCTTGGCGCGCTACACGACCTACCGCATCGGCGGGCCGGCACGCTACCTCGTCATGCCCGCCGAAGTGGAGGACGTGGTCAAGGGGCTGGAACTCGCACAGGACCGCGGGCTTCCGTGGCTCGCCCTGGGGCTGGGGTCGAACGTCCTCGTGAAGGACAGCGGCTTTCCGGGCGTGGTCATCCGAATCGGCAAGGGGCTCGACCGCTTCGAGATGAAGGGCGCGACGGCGATCGTGGGTGCCGGCCTGGCCACGCCGCTGCTGGCCCGTCGCACGGCGGAGGCGGGGTTCGCAGGGGTGGAGCGCTTCATCGGGATTCCGGGCACGGTGGGCGGCGGTGTGTACATGAACGCCGGGGCGCACGGCGCCGAGTTCGCCGAGGTGCTCACCGAAACGACGATCATGGACGCGAAAGGGAAGGTCCGCGCGGTGCCGCGCAAGCAGATCTCCTTTAAGTACCGCGCGTCGAACCTCGGGAACGTCATCGTGCTCGAGGCAAAGCTCGCCCTGATCGAGGAGCCGCCAGCGAAGCTCAAGGAGCTGCAGGCGCGGCTGTTTCGGTGGCGCAAGGCGGGAACGCCGTTCGATCAGCCGTGCTGCGGCTCGGTCTTCAAGAATCCGGGAGGGCCGCGCACCGCGGGCGTACTGATCGACGAATGCGGGCTCAAGGGATACACGGTGGGCGGCGCCCAGGTGTCGACGCTGCACGCTAACTACATCGTGAATACCGGCAACGCGACGGCGAGCGACGTGCTCAAGGTGATCGACCACGTGCGGAAGACCGTCGCGAAGAAGACCGGCGTCGAGCTGGAGCTCGAGGTCAAGGTGATCGGGGGAGGGCCCTAGATGGGCGACGTCTTCGTCCACGAGTCGAGTTACGTCGACGACGGCGCGCGGATCGGGCGGGGGACGAAGGTCTGGCATTTCTGCCACGTGATGCCGGGTGCCGTGATCGGGGAGGGCTGCACCTTGGGCCAGAACGTGGTGGTAATGCCCGGGACCCGCATCGGCAATAACGTGAAGATCCAGAACAACGTCTCGATTTACGAGGGCGTGACGCTCGAGGACGACGTGTTCTGCGGTCCCTCGTGCGTGTTCACCAACGTGCTGAACCCGCGGAGCCACGTATCACGCAAGCACGAGTTCCGTCGAACGCTGGTGAAACGGGGCTCGTCGATCGGCGCCAATGCGACGATCGTGTGTGGGGTCACCCTCGGCGAATATGCCTTCATCGGCGCGGGCGCCGTGGTGACATCCGATGTCCCGGCGTACGCGTTGATGGTCGGGGTCCCGGCCCGGCGGGTCGGGTGGATGTGCCAATGCGGCGAGCGCCTCGCGGTGACCGGGGGGCAGGCCTCGTGCGCGGCCTGCGGCAGCGAGTACGCGGAGTCGAACGGGGCGCTGCGTCCGCTCGCCCAACCCCGCCTCGCCCGATAACGTGGCGCGCTCCCTCGAGTCTCCGACACCGTGAACGTGCCGCTGCTGGACCTCGTCGCGCAGTATCGCACCATCAAGGACGAGGTGCTTCCCGCCATTCAGGCGGTCATCGAGTCGCAGCAGTTCGTGATGGGCCCGGTCGTTCCCGAGCTCGAGGGCGCGCTGGCCCGGCTGGCCGGAGCCCGCCAGGGCATCGCCTGCGCGAGCGGAACGGACGCGTTGCTGCTTCCCCTCAAGGCGCTCGACCTCAGACCCGGCGACGAGGTCATCACCACGCCGTTCACCTTCTTCGCCACGGCCGGGACGATCCACAACGCCGGGGGAACGCCGGTCTTCGTGGACATCGAGCCGGGGACCTTCAACATCGATCCGACTGCGGTGGAGGCGGCCATCACGCCGCGCACGCGCGCGATCATGCCGGTCCATCTGTACGGTCAGATGGCCGCCATGGAGCGGCTGCTCGCCATCGCGCGCGCTCGCTCGATTCCGGTGATCGAAGATGCGGCGCAGGCGATCGGCGCCCGACGACGAATCGATGGGCAGTGGCGTATGGCCGGGGAGCTCGGCTGGGCGACGGGCTTTTCCTTCTTTCCGAGCAAGAACCTGGGCGCCTGGGGCGACGGCGGGATGATCGTCACCTCGGACGACGCCGTCGCCGAACGGCTGCGACGGCTGCGATTGCACGGCGGCGCCAAGCAATACCACCACGATGAGATCGGGACCAACTCACGCCTCGATTCGCTGCAGGCGGCGGTGCTGCTTGCGAAGCTGCCTCACCTCGCGGCGTGGTCCGCCAAGCGGCGAGAGCATGCGACGTACTACAGCGCGGGGCTCGGCGGGCTCGGTCCGGTCCGGACGCCCGTAGTGGACGCGGCGAACGAGCACATCTTTCATCAATACACCCTGCGCGTCGAGCGGCGGGACGAGCTGCAGGCGCACCTCAAGCAGCGGGGGATCGGGAGCGCGGTCTATTATCCGGTGCCGCTGCACCTGCAGCCGTGCTTCAGGCACCTCGGCTACCGGCCGGGCCGGCTCTCGCAGGCGGAGGGGGCGTGCGGAGACGTGCTCTCGCTGCCCGTGTACCCAGAATTGACGCGCGGGCAGCTCGACTGCGTCGTCGAGACGATCCGCGAGTTCTACCGGTGACCCGCCTCCGCCTCGGGGTAGTCGGCGCCGGGGCGTGGGGGCGAAACCACGTGCGAACGGCCGCCGGACTCGCCGAGGGGGAGCTCGCGGCCGTCTGCGATATCGACGCGCGCGTGCGCGAGCGGCTCGCGCGGCAGCATCCGGCGGCCCACATCACGGCCGATGTGAGCGACCTGCTGGGCCGGGTGGATGCCGTGGTGATCGCCTCACCGGCGGGGACCCACGCTCGGCTGGCGCTCCAGTGCGTCGAAGCGGGGAAGCCCTGCCTGGTCGAAAAGCCGTTCGCCCTGAGCATCGGCGACGCCGAGGCGGTCGCCCGGGCGGCGGCCGAGCGGCGAGTGCCGGTGCTCGCCGGGCACCTGCTGGTGTTCCACCCGGCGGTGGAGCGCTTGCGGGCCCTGGTGCAGGGAGGGGAGCTCGGCCGGGTCTATTACCTGTATGGGCTACGTGTCAACCTGGGGCAGGTGCGCGCCGACGAGAATGCACTGTGGAGCTTCGGGCCGCACGATGTATCGGTGGCATTGTACTTGCTCGCGGAGACGCCTGTGCGTGTGGCGGCGCATGGGAAGAGCTATCTGCAGCCGCGGGTGGAGGACGTGGTGTTCGTGACGATGGAGTTCGGCAGCGGGGTGCTGGCGCACGTCCAGTTGTCGTGGCTCGATCCGCACAAGGAGCGGAAACTCACGGTCGTGGGGGCGAAAAAGATGGTCGTGTTCGACGACATGGAGACGCGGGAGAAGCTCCGCATCTACGATAAGGGCGTGGATCGGCCGCCCGAATACGGCTCGTACGGGGAAGCGTTGTCGATCCGCGAAGGGGACATCTTCATTCCCAAGATTCCGAACGTGGAGCCGCTGGCGGCGGAGTTGGGCCACTTCGTGCGGGTGGCGCGCGGCGCCGAGCCGCCCCGTGCCAGCGCGCAGGACGGCGTTCGTGTGGTGCGGGTACTCGAAGCCGCGAGTCGCTCCCTGGCGGACGGCGGCGCGCCGGTCAGCCTATGACGGCGACCCTCTCGACCGCCGACGTCCTGGTCGCCAAGGCCCAGGATCGCTCCGCCCTGGTCGGTATCGTGGGCCTGGGCTACGTGGGCCTGCCCCTGTCCGTCGAGTTCGGACGGGCGGGGTTCCGTGTGCTCGGGTTCGACGTGAGCGCGGCCGTGGTGGACGGCTTGAACCAGGGGCGCTCGCACGTGCAGGACGTGTCGAGCAAAGAAGTGGCCGGACTGGCGCGGGCGGGCAAGTTCACCGCCACGAAGGACCTGAGCCGGCTGCGGGAGCCCGACGTGGTGTCGATCTGCGTCCCCACGCCGCTCTCGAAGACGAAGGATCCCGACGTTAGCTACGTGCTCGCCGCCACGAACGCCGTCAAGCAGGCGCTGCGCCGCGGCCAGCTCATCGTCCTCGAGTCCACGACGTACCCAGGCACCACCCGGGAGCTGATGTTGCCCGCGCTCGAACAGACGGGGCTCAAGGTCGGGGAGGACTTCTTTCTGGCGTTCTCGCCTGAGCGGGTGGACCCGGGCAACCCGAAGTGGAACACTCACAACACCCCGAAGGTGGTGGGCGGCATCACGCAAGAGTGCCGGCGGGTGGCGATGGCAGTGTACGAGCCGGCGATCGAGCGGCTCGTGCCCGTGTCGTCGACGGAGGCGGCCGAGCTGGTCAAGATCCTCGAAAACACGTTTCGGAGCGTGAACATTGGGCTCGTCAACGAGATGGCGATCGTGTGCGACAAGCTCGGTGTGGATGTATGGGAAGTGATCGAAGCGGCGGCGACGAAGCCGTTCGGCTTCATGAAATTCAACCCTGGGCCCGGCGTCGGAGGCCACTGCATCCCCCTCGATCCCCATTACCTCGCCTGGAAGATGCGGACGTTGAACTATCGCACGCGGTTCATCGAGCTGGCGGGTGAGATCAATGCCGAGATGCCGGAGTACTGGGTGGGGCGGGTCGTCGACCGGCTCAACGAGCAGGGACGCGCCACGCGGGGGAGTCGGGTCCTGGTGGTGGGCGTGGCGTACAAGAAGGACATCGACGACATTCGGGAAAGTCCGGCGCTCGACGTGATTCGCCTGTTGCAGCGGCGTGGCGCGGCGGTCTCGTATCACGATCCCCATGTGCACAAGCTCAGGGACGAAGACATCGATCTCACGTCGCTGCCCCTCACCTCCGAGACGCTCGCCGCCGCCGATTGCGTGGTGATCGTCACGGATCACTCGGACATCGACTACCCGCTCGTGGAACGGTGCGCGCGCGTGGTGGTGGACACGCGGAACGCGCTCGCGCGGGCGCGCCGCCGCAGTGAGGAGCAGTGAAGGTCGCCGTCGTCGGCACCGGGTACGTCGGGTTGGTGGTGGGGGCGTGCCTCGCGGAGACGGGGAACGACGTCATCTGCGCCGATCAGGACGCCGCGAAAATCGAGGGCCTGCGGCACAACCGGCTTCCCATTTACGAGCCCGGGCTCGAGCCACTGGTGGTGCGCAACCAGCGCGACGGCCGCTTGCAGTTCGTCACCGACGTCGGCCCTGCGGTGGAACGCTCTGACGTGATCGTCATCGCCGTCGGCACTCCACCCAACGAGGACGGGTCGGCCGACCTGCAGCATGTGCTGGACGTGGCTGGGATCATCGGCCGCCACATGAACCGGCCCAAGGTGGTGGTCACGAAGAGCACGGTGCCCGTGGGCACGGCGGAGCGGGTGCGCGCCGAAATCGCCAAGCACACGACGTCGGCGTTTCACGTCTGTGCCAACCCCGAGTTCCTCAAGGAAGGCGCGGCCGTCGAGGACTTCATGAAGCCGGACCGCGTGATCGTGGGCGTGGATGGGCCCGAGGCGTCGGAGGTCCTCGGGGACCTGTACGCGCCGTTCGTGCGGACCGGGAATCCGATCATCTTCATGGATCTTCCGTCGGCGGAGATGACCAAGTACGCCGCCAACGGCATGCTCGCCACCCGAGTGTCCTTCATGAATCAGATCGCGCGCCTGTGTGATGCGGTCGGCGCCGACGTCACGCTGGTCCGCAAGGGCATCGCGACGGATCGGCGCATTGGGCCCGCGTTCCTCTTCCCGGGGCCCGGGTACGGCGGATCGTGCTTCCCGAAGGACGTGAAGGCCCTGGTGCGGACGGGGCACGAGAAGGGCGTGACGCTCGACATCCTGCAGGCGGTGGAGGCCGCCAACGAGCGGCAGAAACGGGTGCTGTTCGAGAAGCTCGAGCGCCGGTTTGGGGGGAGCGGGTCGCTGCGCGGCGTGACGATTGCCGTCTGGGGGCTGGCCTTCAAGGCTGAGACGGACGACGTACGCGAGAGCCCGGCGCTCGCGCTGGTGGAGCAGCTGCTTGCGGCCGGGGCGGCGGTACGGGTGCACGACCCCGCCGCGATTCCCTCCGCGCGCCGCCAGCTGGGTGACCACGTGACGTATGCCGCCCACGCCTACGACGCGCTGGCGGGCGCCGCCGCGCTGGTCATCGTCACCGAATGGCTGGAATACCGGACCCCCGATTTCGAGCGGATCAAGCAGGCCCTGTCGCGGCCGCTGATCGTGGACGGACGCAACCTCTATGACCCGCAGCGCATGGCGCGCCTTGGCTTCGTGTACGAAAGCATCGGCCGCCCCGCGGCATGCGCGTCCTCGTAACCGGGGCCGCCGGCTTCCTCGCCTCGCACCTGTGCGACCGATTACTCGGGCTCGGGCACCGCGTGATCGGGATGGACAACTTCATCACCGGCAACAAGGCGAATCTCGGCCACCTGAAGAGCCATCCCGGCTTCCAGCTCGTTCTGCACGACGTGGCGAACTTCATCGAGGTGGAGGGCCCGCTCGAGGGCGTGCTGCATTTCGCCAGTCCCGCGAGCCCGGTCGACTACCTCGAGCTGCCCATCCAGACCCTGAAGGTGGGCTCGTTGGGGACGCATAAGGCGCTCGGCCTTTCGAAAGCGAAGTCCGCGCGGTTCTTGCTCGCCTCCACGTCCGAGGTGTACGGCGATCCCCTCGTGCATCCGCAGCCGGAGAGCTACTGGGGCAACGTGAACCCAGTCGGTCCCCGCGGCGTGTACGACGAGGCCAAGCGGTTCGCGGAAGCCATCACGATGGCGTACCATCGCTACCATGCCCTCGACACCCGCATCGTGCGCATCTTCAACACCTACGGGCCCCGCATGCGGCCGCACGACGGCCGCGTCGTGTCGAACTTCATCGTGCAGGCCCTCAAGGGGGAGCCGCTGACGGTCTACGGCGACGGCTCGCAGACGCGCTCGTTCTGCTATGTGGACGACATGGTGGACGGCGTCGTGCGGCTGTTCGAGCGCGGCGGCCCCGACCCGACGAACCTCGGCAATCCCCATGAGTTCACCGTCCGCCAGCTGGCCGAGCTCGTGCTGCGCCTGACGGGCAGCCGGAGTCGGATCGTGGAGCAGCCGCTCCCGACCGACGATCCGAAGGTTCGTCAACCGGATATCCAGCGGGCTCGTGAGACGCTGGGTTGGGAGCCGAAGGTTTCGCTCGAGGATGGCCTGCGCCGGACGATCGAGTATTTCCGCGGACTGACGTCGTGAGCGAGAAGGTACTCGTGACCGGCGCCGCCGGGTTCATCGGGTCACACGTGTGCGAAGCCCTGGTCGCACGCGGCGACGAGGTCATCGGCGTGGACAACTTCGATCCCTTCTATCCCCGGAGGGTGAAGGAGCGGAACCTCGATGGCCTGCGCGGGGCGGCCGGATTCCGTTTCCTCGAGGCCGATATCGTGCGGCAGCCGCTGCCCCTCGATGGCGTGTCGGTGGTGCTCCATCTCGCGGCCCGACCCGGCGTGCGTCCATCGCTCGAGAACCCGGCGTCCTACAGCGAGACCAACGTCACGGGGACCGTGCGAGTATTCGAGGCCGCGCGACGCGCCGGCATCCAACGTGTCGTGTTCGGCTCATCGTCGTCGGTGTACGGGAACGCCACGCCCGCGCCGTTCTCCGAGGACGGGCCGGCCGTGTGGCCGATCTCACCCTACGCGGCGAGCAAACGCGCGGGTGAACTGATGGCGCAGGCCTTCGCGCACCTGTACGGGATGCAGATCGCCTGCCTGCGGTTTTTCACCGTCTACGGCCCGCGGCAGCGCCCCGACCTCGCGATTCATCGGTTCACCGATCTCATCTCCCGAGGGCAGCCGGTCCGCATGCACGGGGACGGGTCCAGCGAGCGGGACTATACCTATATTACGGACTGCGTGGATGGGGTTCTCGCCGCCGTGGAGTGGACCGCGCGGCCCCGATCGGGTGGCGTGGCGGAGCCGATCAACATCGGCGGTGGCGCGCGCGTGCGGCTCGATCGGCTGATCGACGTGATCGCGCGGACGGTGGGGCGCGAGGCCCGCATCGAACCGTACCCCGACCAGCCGGGTGACGTGCGGCTCACCGATGCGGACCTCCGGCACGCCGGGCGGGAGCTCGGCTTCCGGCCCAAGGTGGGCATCGATGTAGGTATCCGGCAGTTCGTTCGCTGGTACGAGGCGACCTATGGAAGTCAGCCCTGAGCATCTCGTCGCACAGGCCCGGGAGCGGTTTCAACTGCAGGACTATTATGGGGCGATCCATCTGCTGGAAGAGGTGATCGCCACCGGACGGGCGTTCGCGGACGCGCACCACCTGCTGGGCCTGTCGTACTCTCTCGTGGGGCAGCCGGACCAAGCGCTGGCGCAGCTCGACCGCGCGCTCACCCTGAATCCGGAATACGTCGAAGCGCTGGTGCACCGCGCCCTCGTGCTCAACGAGCTGGGGCGCGAGGCGGAGGCGGACGCGGCGTTTCGCCAGGCGGCGCGGGTGGGCGGCGAGCCGCGGCAGGGCTTCCCGGCGCACGTGGCGTCGAAGCTGGCGAATCAGCACGCGGGCCTGGGTGACGCCTACCTCGGAGCGGGCGGGTTGGGGCAGGCCATCGATCAGTACCAGGCGGCGCTCGCGCTCGGACCCGGCTTCCACGACTTGCGGTATAAGCTGGGGCGCATGCTGCTAGAGGCGGGGCGCGCCCTCGACGCGCGCGAGCACTTCGAGATCATCGTGCGGGCGCGGCCGGCCTATCTCGACGCGGCGGCCATGCTCGGGCTGGCCTGCTACCTCGCGGGAGACGGGCTCGCCGCCAAAGCCGTGTGGGAGGAGTGCCGGGAGCGCCGGCCGGAGGACCCGAGAGTGGAAGCCTATCTCGCGATGTTGGGCCGCAGCGATGCCGCCGCGGTCGCCGCCGCGTCCGACGGCGGAGGGCGGAAGCGGACGTCGTGAACCGCGTGCTGCTCGTTGGCGCGCTGCTGGGACTGGCCTGCCAGCCGAGCGCCGCCGATCATGAGGAGCTGGGCGATCGGGAGTACGCCGCCGGGTCGTATCGCAATGCGCTCGCCGAATACGAGCTCGGCCTGAAAGCGCACCCCTCGAGCGCCGATCTCGACGCCAAGACGGGGGCCGCGGCGCTGCACGTCGGCGACTTCGCCGCCGCCGTCGACGCCTATATCGCCCTGGCGCAGCAGGACCGGTCGCGCGCCGGCGAGGCGGCGGAGGGGCTGGAGCGCGCGGCGCGGGCGGCGCTCGCCGCCAACGACCGTGGCGACGCGGCGAAGGGACTCGCCGGCCTGCGGGCCGTGGCCCCGACCCGCCCGCTCGGCCGCTACGCCCGGCTCGCAGCACTGGACGCGGCGGACCGGGGTGATACCGCCGGCGCCATGGCCTTGCTCCCGGGTGCGGCCGCGTCCGCCGGGGACGTTCGCTTGGCCGACTCGTTGTTGTTCGTCTACGGCATGGCGGCGGTACGGGCGCGCGACTGCGCCACCGCGGTGCCGGTGTTCGAGGGTGTGTTGCGGCGACAGCGCGAGCCCGCCGTGGCGGACGGCGCGCGCGAGGGGCTGGGGCTGTGCTCGCTGGTCGAGGGCCAGCGCCTGCTCGAGAGCGGCAAACCGAGCGATGCGGAGGGTTGGTTTCGCCGGGCCACGGCGCCCGGCGCGCCCACCGACGTGGTGCGCGGCGCGTTCCTCGGGTTGGGCGACGTGAAGCTCGCCCAGGGGGACGTGGCCGCGGCGCTCGACAGCTACCAGCAGGCGCTGGCGGGCGGCTCACCGGGCGACACGATCACCCAGCGGGCGCAACAGAAGATCGACGCGCTCGGGCGCGCCGACGCGCCGTCGTCGACCTCGCCGAAACCATGAAGAGCGTGCGGCGCTGTGTGGCGCTCGCCGGCATCACGCTCGCCGTGGCGTGCCACCATGGGCCGCGGGTCGCGCCGGCGGCCGACCCGGCCGCCGACCTGGCGCGGGCGCGCGCCCAGTTCCGCCACGGTGACTTCAACAAGGCGCTGGTGTCGTTTCGCCGGGTGACGTACGAGCTCAGCCCGTCGCAACCCGAGATGGCCGAGGCCCGCTACCAGCTCGCGGAATGCTACTTCCAGACGGGCGACCGGGTGCAGGCCGCGCACGAGTTTCGGCAGGTCGCCGACGAGTTTCCGACCAGCGAGTACGCACCGCTCGCCCTGCTGCGCGCCGGCGATGCCAATTTGCGGCTGTGGCGGCGCCCGGAGCTCGACCCGTCCTACGGCCAGACGGCCCTCGCGACCTACCAGGAGCTCGCCGGCCGCTACCCGGGCACCGATGCGGCGGCGCGGGCGCAGCTGCACGTGCAGCAGCTGCGCGAGTGGTTCTCGCAGAAGGACTACAAGAACGGGATGTTCTACTTCAAGCGGCGGGCTTTCGACTCCGCCATTATCTATTTCAAGGACGTGATCGCGAACTATCCGGGCACGGCGCGCGTCCCCGACGCGCTGATGCGGCTGGTGGACAGCTACCGGGCCATCGGCTACAACGACGAGCTGAAGGAGACCTGCGCCCACCTGCATCGCTTCTTCCCGCAGGCGGATGGCCTCGACAAGTCCTGTCCGGCCGATTCGAGCGCCGCGCCCTCCTGATCGGTCGTGGAGGCCCTGTTCGGCGGCTCGTTCGATCCCGTGCACATCGGTCACCTGGTGGTCGCGGAAGCGGTGGCGGACGCGCTTGGAGGCGGAGGGGGGGCGACGGTGCGGTTCCTGCCCGCCCGAGAGCAGCCGTTCAAGCGCGCGGCGCATGCGGCGGCACCGGAGGCCCGGGCCGCCATGCTCGAGCTCGCGGTCGCCGGCAATCCCCGGCTCCGCGTCGAGCGCATCGAGCTCGCGCTCCCGGCGCCGTCTTATACCGTGCGCACGCTGCGCGCGCTCGCGGAGCGGGAGCCGGGGAACCGCTTCACGTTATTGCTGGGAGCGGACGCCGCCCGGGAGCTCGACGCCTGGTACGAGGTCGACGCTTTGCCCGGGCTCGCGGACGTGGTGGTGTTCTCGCGCCCCGGCACCCTGGCGCCGCGCCATCCCGCGGTCCGTCGCGTGCTGGAGGTGCCAGCGCTCGACGTTTCCGCGACGATGATTCGGGAGCGCGTCCGTCAGGGTCGGTCGATCCGTTATCTGGTGCCCGACGCGGTGCGGGAGTACATCACCGCGCACGGGTTGTATCGCGGCTAGAGGAGTGATGTTCTACAAGGACTGGTTCACCAAGATCTTCGGGACGCGATTTCAGCGCGAGCTGAAGCGCGTCCGGCCGATCGTGGACGGGATTCATCGCCACGAGGAGCGGCTCAAGTCGCTCTCCGACGCCGAGCTGCAGGCCCAAACGCCCAAGCTGCGCGCTGTCATCGCGGAGCGCAGTGGGGGGCTCGCGGCCGAAGTCGAGCGGCTGAAACGGGAGAAGCACGACTGCCCCGACGCCGAGCAGCGCAAGGAGCTGAGCGACCAGCTGTCGGTGGCGGAGGCCGCGTACGTGAAGGCGCTGCAGGCTGTGCTCAGCGACGTGCTCCCAGAGGCGTTCGCGACCGTGCGGGAGGCGTGCCGTCGGCTGCTCGGCAGCGACGTCGTGGTCACGGGGCACGCGCTCAAGTGGGACATGGTGCCGTACGACGTGCAGCTGATCGGCGGCATCGTGTTGCACCAGGGGAAGATCGCCGAGATGGCGACGGGCGAGGGCAAGACGCTGGTGGCGACGCTGCCCTTGTACCTGAATGCGCTGGCGGGGCGAGGCGCGCACCTCGTGACCGTGAACAACTACCTCGCTCGCCGCGACTCGCAGTGGATGGGCCGCCTCTTCACCTGGCTCGGCCTGACGGTGGGCTGCATCGACGACACCGAGCCCTCGACCCCGGAGCGTCGCGCCGCCTACCTCTGCGACATCACGTATGGCACGAACAACGAGTTCGGGTTCGACTACCTGCGCGACAACATGGTCCCGACGTTGGATCTGCGAGTGCAGCGCGGCCACGCCTACGCGATCATCGACGAGGTTGATTCCATCCTGATCGACGAGGCCCGCACCCCGCTCATCATCTCCGGTCCCGTAGGCAGTGAGTCGGACGAGAAGTACGCGCAGTTCAACGCCCAGGTCGTGCAGCTCGTCCGCAAGCAGACCGCGGTGGTGAACGATCTTATCGCGCGGGCGGAGCCGCTCATCGCGGCCGAAAAGACCGCGTACGACGGCGCCGTGCTGTTGTATCAGGCCCAGCTGGGGATGCCCAAGAACAAGAAGCTGCTCAAGCTGCTCCAGGAGCCGGGGGTCAAGTCGCTGGTGCAACGGGTGGAGCTGGACGTGCTGGCGGATCGGAAGCTGCCGGCGCGCGAGCAGAAGATGCGGCACCTCGAGGATCAGCTGTACTTCGTGCTCGACGAGCGCGGTCACTCGGTGCACCTCACCGAGCAGGGCGTGGAAACGATGTCGCCGCAGGACCCCAACCTGTTCATCGTCCCGGACATCTCGCACGCCGTACACGAAATCGAGCACGACGAGGGGCTGTCCCCCAAGGAGAAGATCGAGCGCCGCCGCCAGGTCGAAGGCGAGTACGCGCTGAAGAGCGAAACCCTGCACATCATCCACAAGCTGCTGCAGGCGCACGCCCTGTACGAAAAGGACGTGGACTACGTCGTCCAGGAGGGGAAGGTCCTGATCGTCGACGAATTCACCGGGCGCCTCATGCACGGTCGGCGATGGTCGGAAGGCTTGCATCAGGCGGTGGAGGCGAAGGAGGGGGTGGCGGTGCAGGAGGAGACGCAAACCCTCGCCACTATCACCATCCAGAATTACTTCCGCATGTACGACAAGCTCGCCGGCATGACGGGGACGGCCGAGACCGAAGAGACCGAGTTCTTCCAGATCTACGGCCTCGAGGTCGTCGTGATTCCGACCAACCGGCCGGTGCGCCGGGTCGACAAGCACGACCTCATCTACAAGACCCGGCGCGAGAAGTACAACGCCATCCTGGACGAGGTGGAGCGGCAGCACAAGCGCGGCCTGCCGGTGCTGGTGGGCACCGTCAACGTGGATGTCTCGGAGACGCTGTCGCGCATGCTCAAGCGCCGTGGCTTCCGCCACGAGGTGCTGAACGCCAAGTATCACCAGCGCGAAGCGGAGATCGTGGCGCAGGCGGGGCAGCCCGCCGCCATCACGATCGCGACCAACATGGCGGGCCGCGGGACCGACATCAAACTGGGGCCGGGCGTCAAGAAGTGTCAGGTCTGCGGCATCACCGCCCACCAGGCGCCGTTCGGCCAGCAGATCGAGCGGCCCGACCTCCCGCCCGAGGAAATCAAGCGACTCGGTTGCAACGACGATCCGCCCTGCGGGCTCGTGATCATCGGGACCGAGCGTCACGAGGCGCGGCGCATCGACCGCCAGCTCCGGGGCCGGTCCGGTCGCCAGGGCGATCCGGGACAAAGCGTATTCTTCCTGTCACTCGAAGACGATCTCATGCGGTTGTTCGGCTCGGACCGCATCGCGCGGTGGATGGACCGCACCGGCGCCGAAGAGAACGAGGTCATCACCCACCCGTGGGTGACGAGCGCCATCGGGCAGGCCCAAAAGCGCGTGGAGCTGCAGAACTTCCAGGCCCGGAAAAAGCTGCTCGAGTACGACGACGTCATGAACCAGCAGCGCGAGGTGATCTACTCGCTGCGGCTGTTCGCCCTCGAGGGCGGCGAGGAGCTCAAGGCGGAAGCGCTCCGCATGGTCGAGCAGGCAGTGGCGGCCCTCGTGGACGAGCTGATCGGGGACGCGAAGGACTCCTACCACTGGGATCGCGCCCAGATGGAAACGGAGTTCCTCCTCAAGTTCCTGATCTCGGTGCCCGGCGTGACCGATCCCGCGAAGATCCGCAATCGGGACGAGCTGGTGAAGGCCACCCAACGAGCGGGGCGTGAGGCGTTCCAGGCGAAGCTCGACTACTTGAAGGAAGTGGAGGCCAAAGTCGGCGCGACGAACATCGGCGGGCAGGCCCTGTCGCAGGTCATGTCGGCGGTCATCGACGAGAAGTGGAAGGATCATCTCTACGATCTCGATCAACTGCGCGCCGCGATCCAGTACCGAGCGTGGGGCCAGAAGGACCCGCTGATCGAGTACAAATCGGAAGCCTATGAGATGTTCGTCGGGCTGATGCGCGATTTGCACGCGACGTTCGCGGAGCGGTGGCTCAAGCTGCAGATCGAGGTTGGTCCTCCTCCTCCGCCGCGCGGTGGCACGACGACCGGCCCCGCGGGCGGCCGGCCGGTTGGAGGACCCGGAGGGAGTCCCGGCGCCGGGCTCGTGAGAGGTCCAGCGCCGGCACGACGTCCGACCCCAATGGTGGCGAGCAAGGCGGAGGCGGACGGGCTCGTGAGCGGAGAGCCAGCCGGCATTCCCCGTGGGTCGCCAGTCGCAGCGGGGGTTGCGGCGAATCCTTACTCCGGTGTCGGCCGCAATGACCCGTGTCCGTGCGGGAGCGGGAAAAAGTTCAAGAAGTGCCACGGCGCGACCTGAACGCGGAACGCGGAAGTCGAAGCGCGGAACAGGGGGGTGAGCTGGGGCGCGCGACGCCGCTCGTTATGACGTTCCGCGTTCCGCGTTCCCCTTCCGCGTTATTCGGGTACCCAGTTATCTCCCCGGCCCACCTACGTTTCCCCCATGCCTCTCCGCCTGTCCGAGCACGCCCAGCACGACCGCCCCCGGGAGCGACTGTGGAGCGTCGGCCCCGGCGCCCTGACCGGCCAAGAGCTGCTCGCGGTGCTGCTGGGAACGGGATGCGCCGGCCGGGATGCGCTCGCGGTGGCGGGGGACGTCCTCACCCGAGTGGACGGCTCGCTGCGCCGGTTGGCGGGGCGCCCCGCGGCCGCACTGGCCCTCGTGCCCGGGGTGGGGCGGAGCAAGGCCGCGCGCGTGGCGGCCGCGCTCGAGCTGGGGCGGCGCGTGGGCGCGGAGCGCGAGCCGCCGCCTGAGCGGATCCGAGGGCCCATGGACGTGCACCGGTTCTACGCCGCGCGGCTGCGCGACCTCGCCGTGGAGGAATTCCATGTGCTGGCGCTCGGCAGCCAGAGCCAGGTGCTGGGCGACCTGCTCATTACGCGGGGCATCTTGAACAGCTCGCTGGTGCACCCGCGGGAGGTGTTCCGGGCGGCGATCGCCGAGGCGGCCGCGGGCATCATCGTCGTCCACAACCACCCGAGCGGCGATCCCACCCCTTCGGCGGACGACCGGGCGGTAACTCGGCAGCTCGTGGACGCGGGTCGGCTGCTGGACCTCCCGGTCTACGACCATGTGATCGTGGCAGGGGAGCGGTACCTGAGCTGTGCGGAAGCGGGGCTGCTGTAACCTCTTATGGCGGGGCAGGGGGTGGGGGCGGTTTGACTAGAGCCCCCCCCGTCGCCATCCTCCACATGTGACCAGTACCGCCCCCATGCTCGCTCCCGAGCTGGCCCGGGCCGTGGCGTCCCAGCACGACCGGCTCGACCTGGAGCTGCTGTCGCGCGCCTACCAGACGAGCGCGCAGGCGCATCGCGGCCAGAAGCGCCAGTCGGGGGACGACTATGTCTCGCACTCCGTGGCGGTCGCGACGATTCTGGCCGAGCAGCAGATGGACTCGATCACGATCGCCGCTGCGCTGCTGCACGACGTGGTAGAGGATTCGAACGTCTCGGTCGAGGACATCCGCCGCACCTTCGGTCCCGAAGTCGCGGAGCTGGTGGACGGGCTCACCAAGCTGTCGACACTGACGTTCCGCTCGACGGTGGAGGAGCAGGCGGAGAACTACCGCAAGCTGCTGCTCTCGGTGGCGAAGGACGCCCGGGTCATCATCATCAAGCTCGCCGACCGGCTGCACAACATGCGGACCCTCGAGCACCTCGATCCTGAGAAGCAGCGCCGCATCGCGCTCGAGACCCGCGAGATCTACGCCCCCCTCGCCCACCGCTTCGGCATGGCGGGCGTCAAGGCGGAGCTCGAGGACCTCGCGTTCAAGTTCCTCGAGCCGGAAGACTACCGCGCCCTGTCGCGCCAAGTGCGCGCCAAGAAGGTGGAGCGGGAACGGACCATCGAGCGCATGCGGGGCCCGCTCGCGGCGGAGCTGCAGGAGGCCGGCCTCACGGATGCGGAGATCACCGGTCGCCCGAAGAATCTCTGGTCGATCTACAAGAAGATGAAGAAGCGCGACAAGCCGTTCGAGGAGATCTACGACCTGCTCGCCGTGCGCGTTCTGGTGAACAGCATTCCCGAGTGCTATCACGTCCTCGGCGTGATCCACCACAAATGGACGCCGTTGCAGGAGCGCATCAAGGACTACATCGCCAGTCCCAAGTCGAACGGCTATCAGTCGCTGCACACCACCGTCTTCGGGCCGAGCGGGCAGCTGTACGAGATCCAGATCCGCACCCGCGAGATGCATCACACGGCGGAATACGGTATCGCGGCGCACTGGCTCTTCAAGGAAGGCCGGAGGAGCCCCGACGAGCTCGACCGCCATCTCGCGTGGTTCCGCCAGCTGCTCGAGCTGCAGCAGGACGCTCACACGCCCGAGGAGTTCCTCGAGTTCCTCAAGGTCGATCTTTACCAGGATGAGATCTTCGTGTTCACGCCGCGCGGCGACGTCAAGCGGTTGCCCAAGGGCGCCACGGCGATCGACCTCGCGTTCGCGGTGCACACGGAAGTGGGGCAGCACTGCCATGGGGCGCGCATCAACGGGCGCATCGCACCGTTGCACCGGCCGTTGAAGAACGGCGATACCGTGGAGATCCTCACCAGCCCGCAGGCCAAGCCCTCGCGCGACTGGCTGGCGCACGTGCAGACCGCGCGGGCCCGCCACAAGATCCGCCAATGGGTCCGTCAGGAGGAACACGAAAAGAGCCTCGAGCTGGGACAGGAGATCCTGGCGCGCGAGGTTCGCCGGCGGCGGCTTGCCACCCCGGATCAGGAGCGGCTCCAGGCGGCCGCGGCGGCGCTGTCGGTGGGCACGGCCGAGCAGCTGCAAGCGGCACTCGGACGCGGCGACGTCGCGCTCGGGACGATGATGCGGGCGCTCTACCCCGACCTGCCGTCGGACGACCTGCAGGCGCCGAAGCCCACCGCGTTCGGCCGCGTGATCGAGCGCCTCCGCCTGGGGCGGGGCATCAAGATCCAGGGCGTGGACGGTCTGATGGTACGCTACGCCCAGTGCTGTCAACCGGTCCCGGGCGACCAAGTGGTCGGCTACGTGACGCAGGGCCGGGGCATCTCGATCCATCGTTCCGACTGCCCCAACCTGCTCCTGCTGTCGACGGAGGCCGAACGCCGCGTGGAGATCGACTGGCAGGAGTCGGACGGCGAGACGTTCGTGGTGCGTCTCGCGGTCGGGGGCGAGGATCGGCGTGGCCTGTACGCCGACATCTGCACGGCGATCAGCGAGTCGGGTACCAACATCCGATCCGCCGAGCTCGCCACGCGGGACGGCGCGGTGTTCGGGTCGGTGCTGGTCGAGGTCGAGAACCAGACGCACTTGAACAAGGTGATCCGGGCGGTCCGGCGCGTGAAGGGCGTGATGGAGGTCTCCCGCCGCGAATCCGGTCCCCAGGCGCAACCTCCGATCGGTTAACTTTCTCCGATGCTGTTCGACCTCGTCTCCCCGTTCGCGCCGGCGGGGGACCAGCCGCGCGCCATCCGGGAGCTCGTGGCAGGTCTCGCCCGTCGGGACCGCTACCAGACGCTGCTCGGCGTCACGGGCTCCGGGAAGACGATGACGATGGCGCACGTCATCGCCCAGTTCGGTCGCCCCACCATCATCCTGTCGCACAACAAGACCCTGGCCGCGCAGCTGTACGGGGAGCTCAAGGCGTTCTTCCCGAAGAGCGCGGTCGAGTTCTTCATCTCGTACTACGACTATTACCAGCCGGAGGCCTACGTCCCCCAGACGGACACCTACATCGCGAAGGACTCCTCGATCAACGACGACATCGACCGGCTGCGCCTCCGCGCCACCTCGAGCCTCATGGAGCGCGACGACGTGGTGATCGTGGCGAGCGTGTCCGCGATCTACGGCCTGGGCGATCCCGAGGTGTACAAGCAGCGCCTGGTGACTGCGGCCGTAGGCGAGGCACGTGGGCGCGACGCGCTGCTGGAAGAGTTGGTGGGCGTGCAATACGCCCGTAATGACGTGTCGTTCGAGCGCGGAGGCTTCCGGGTGCGGGGAGACACCGTCGAGGTGTTCCCGGCATACGACGAGCAGGCGGTTCGCATCGAGTTCTGGGGCGACACGGTCGAGCGGATCGCGAAGATCGATCCGGTCACGGGCGACACCATCGCCGAGCTCGCGAAGGCGGCGGTGTATCCCGCCACCCACTTCGTCACCGAACGTCCCGCGATCGAGCGTGCCGTCCGGGCGATCCGGGAGGAGCTCAAGGAGCGCCTGGCGGCGCTGCGGGCGCAGAACAAGCTGCTGGAAGCGCAGCGCCTCGAGTCGCGCACCAACTTCGACATCGACATGCTGCTCGAGGTGGGTCGGTGTGCCGGCATCGAGAACTACTCGCGGCCGCTCACCGGCCGGGCGGCGGGCGAGCGACCCGCGTGCCTCCTCGATTACTTCCCCGAGGATTACCTCTGCATCATCGACGAGTCGCATCAAACGCTGCCGCAGCTTGCGGGCATGTACGAGGGGGACCGGTCTCGCAAGCAGACGCTGGTCGACTACGGCTTTCGCTTGCCGTCGGCGCTCGACAATCGGCCGCTGCGGATCGACGAGTTCATGACGCTCGTCCCGCGCATCGTGTTCGTGTCCGCCACGCCGGGCGAGGACGAGCTGCGGTTGGCGGGCGGCGTGGTCGTCGAGCAGATCATCCGGCCGACGGGCCTGATCGACCCGGAGGTGGACGTCCGGCCGGTGAAGGGTCAGGTGGACGACTTGCTGCACGAGGTCCGGCTGCGCGAGAAGAAGAACGAGCGCGTGCTGGTCACCACGCTCACCAAGCGCATGGCGGAAGACCTCACCGACTACCTGCAGCAGCACGGGGTGCGGGTCCGCTACCTCCACTCGGAGATCGACGCCATCGAACGCGTGGAGATCATCCGCGGCCTGCGGCTCGGCGAGTTCGACGTGCTGGTGGGCATCAACCTGCTGCGCGAAGGTCTGGACTTGCCGGAGGTCTCGCTGGTGGCGGTGCTGGACGCCGACCAGGAGGGGTTCCTGCGCTCGGATCGCTCGCTGATCCAGACCGTGGGGCGCGCCGCGCGCCACCTGCACGGTCGGGCGATCCTGTACGCCGACCGCGTGACCGGCTCCATGCAGCGTGCCCTCGACGAGATGGCCCGGCGGCGCGCGCTGCAGCAAGGGTACAACGCGGAGCACGGCATCACCCCGCGGTCGATCGTCAAATCGGTGGACCAGGTGCGGTTCGCCACCCGCGTCGCCGACGCCAAGACCGCCCGGCCCGCCGCGGCGGCCGTCCGCCGCCCCGCGGACGCGAAAGAGCGCGAGGCGCTCATCAAGCTGCTCGAGAATCAGATGCAGGCCGCCGCGGAGGAGCTCGACTTCGAGCTCGCGGCCGTGCTGCGCGACCAGATTCTCGAGCTCCGGGCCGACGGTGACGCCGTGCGCCATGCGCCTCTCCGCGGACGCCCTCAACCGGTTCGGTGAGGCGCTGGGCCACGAGCTCAAGGCGCCGGTGGTCGTCGGCCTGTCGGGCGAGCTCGGAAGCGGGAAAACGACGCTCGTCCAGGCGATCTGCCGCGGCCTCGGCGCGCGCGTGGTCGCGACCAGTCCCACCTATGCGCTGGTCCACCACTACGAGACGCCACGGGGAGCTCCGGTCTATCATGTGGACTGCTACCGCCTCAAAACGCCCGACGAGGCCCGGGATCTGGGCTTCGAGGACATGATACGCGAGGGAGCGATCGTGCTGATCGAATGGCCGGAACGCGCGGGGGCGTGGGTGCCGCCGTTGGAGCGGCATTTTCGACTGAGCTATGGGGAGGAGCCGGATATCAGAGAGCTCGAGGAGATCCGGTGAAGCGAGAAAGTGCGGTGAGACAACGCGGAACGCGGAAGGCGGAACGCGGAACTGGCGTGGAAGGTCGTTGGGCCAGCGACTTCTCATTGCTGTTCCGCGTTCCACGTTCCGCGTTCCGACTTCCAGAGGGGCGGGGATGAGTGGCCTCTGGCTCGCCCTCGACACCGCCACCGACATCGCGAGCGTCGCCGTCGGTCGACCGCCTACCGCGCAGAGCGGGGCGCACGTACAGGGGGCACGGCGTCACGCCGCGGCGATCATCCGGCTCGTCGACTTCGCCCTCAGCCGACTGGCCGTCGGGCCGCGGGATCTCACCGGCATCGTGGTGGGTGACGGGCCCGGGAGCTTCACTGGCCTCCGCATCGGCTGGGCGGCGGCCAAGGGTCTCGCCCAGGAAGCGGGCCTCGAGCTCCGTGCCATCCCCTCGCTCATGGCGACCGCCGCTGGAGCGGCCGTCAAGCTCGGGGCGGAGCCGGTTGCGGCGTGCTTCGACGCACTGCGGGGACAGGTCTATGGCGCGTTGTATGTGTTTCACCCCGACCGAGTGGAGACCCTTGTCGCTCCCGCGGTCGTGACGGTGGCGGAGCTGGCGCGCGCCGCGCCGGTACGGCCCCGCACGGTCGTGGGCGATGGTGCGGTACGGTATGCCGACGAGGTCGTCCGCTGGATCGGTGGCGCTCCCGTGCCGCTCGAAAGCCTGCCGCCGGCGGCGACCTTGCACCTCGCGCTCCTGGAGCGCGAGGGCACGGCCCGTCCGCTCGATGACGCCGCCACCGCGGAGCCGGTGTACGGACGTCCTGCGGAAGCGCAGGCCCGATGGGAGGCGCGCCACGGCCGACCGTTACGCGATTCGTCCCGCCCGACGGGCTGACCTTGAGGACGTGCGCGAGATCGAGCGCGCCGTCTTTTCCGACCCCTGGTCCGCGAACGACTTCGTTCAGTGCCTGGACTCGGATGTGCCGTTCCTCGTCGCCGAGCAGCAGGGAACGGTCGCGGGCTACGTCGTGGCGCACGGCGCCGCCGACGAGGGAGAGATCTTGAATCTCGGGGTGGCGCCGGCGCATCGGCGGCGCGGCGTCGGGCGTGCGCTCGTAGAGCGCGTCCTGACGGTGCTCGCCGGGCGGGGCGCCCGGGTCGTGTTCCTGGAGGTGCGCGAGACGAACGCCGTCGCGCGGCGGCTGTATCAGTCTCTCGGCTTCGCGGAGGTCGCGCGGCGGGCGCGCTATTACCGTCAGCCGGTCGAGGATGCGGTCGTGCTGCGGGCGACAATCCCCTCGGACAGGGTGACTGCAAAACTTTAGCCCAAGTGGCGTATCTTTGATTGACAGAATGACTTGCGGGTCATATACTGTTGTCGCCCTTGGTCTCGAGACCCGCCTAGCTCTGGAGGTTTGTCGTGAGCCGGAGCCTCAATAAGGTCATGCTAATCGGGAACTTGGGAGCCGATCCCGAGGTGCGGAGCACCAACAACGGTTCCCGCGTCGCCACCCTCTCCTTGGCGACCAGCCGGCAGTGGACCGCGCAGGGAGGGGAAAAGCAGGAAAAGACCGAGTGGCATCGGGTGGTCTGCTGGAACAACAAGGGCGGTCAGTTGGCGGACCTGGCCGAGAAGTTCATGAAGAAGGGGGACCGGATCTACGTCGAGGGGCGCATCGAGTATCGGACGTGGGAGGATCGGGAGAAGCAGACCCGGTACACGACCGAGGTCATCGCGCGCGAAGTGTTACTGCTCTCCTCGCGGGGGGGCGGCGGAGTCGGCGCCGAAGGCCCCGGCGACTTCGCGCGAGCCAAGGCTGCCGCCAAGGTAACGTCCGACGCGGGAGGTGGGGGAGGTGGGGGAGGTGGGGGGGGCAAGGCGGAGTCGCTCGATGCGTTTCCGGAGGCCCTAGATGAGGAGGACGACGATCTGCCGTTCTGAACGAGCAGCCCTGCTCGCCCTTGTAGCAGGGCTGCTCGCGGGGTCGGCGCCCGCGGTCGCGGCGCAAGACACAACGCAGGCTCGACCGGACACCACCCGGCCGGCGCAGGACACGTCGCAAGCCGCGGCTGCGCCGGCCGCGTCCGGGCAGCTCCCCGCAACCCACGTCGTGACGGCCGGCGAGACGCTGTGGTCCATCGCCCAGCTCTACTACAGCGATCCCCTTCTCTGGCCCGAAATCTACCGGCTCAACACCGCGTTGATCGATGATCCGCACTGGATCTACCCAGGCGAAGAGTTGAACCTCTCGCAGCAGGCCCCGAGTGTCGCTGCGGCACCCGAGACGACGACCGTCGCGGTCGTGCCGCCGCCTGCCGGCGACACCGTGCACGCGCAGCCGGCTCCAGATACCATCGCGGCGGTCGCGCCCGACACGACGGCGCTGCTGGACACCGCGCAGGTCACCGAAGCGCCCGCACCACCGCCGGAGCCGACGGAGAGCTACACGACCATCTTCGACCGGCGCCGCGGGGCCACCCAGGAAGTGCGGGACGTGCTGCGGGCCTACGTGAACCAGCCGTACCACCCGCTGCGGCGGGGCGAGTTCTACGCCGCGGGCTTCCTCACCGAGGGCGAAAAGCTCCCCTATGGTCGGGTGCTCGGTAATACGTCCGTGGCGGCGATTCCGCGACTGACGGAACGCTCGACCGCGACGACGTTCGACCAGATCGCAGTGCAGCCGCTGCGCAACGCATCGTACCACGTCGGCGATTCGCTCCTCATCGTGCGCCTCGATCGAGATATTTCGGGGTGGGGTGACGTCGTGGTGCCGTTGGGCGTGGCACGGGTGACCGAGCTGCAGCGGCGGCAGGTGCTCGCCGACGTCATCATGCAATTCGGGCGGATACACGATGGCCATCTCGCGCTGCCGCTCGAGCCGTTTAAAGATCCAGGGCAGGTCCGCCCGACCCCCGTGGACCAAGGGCTGGAAGGTGTAGTGATCGCGGAGCGCGACCTCCACGTAGTGACATCGCTCCAGCAGATCGTGTTCATCAATCGGGGTCGCGTGGAAGGCGTCACTCCCGGTGACGTCTTCGAGGTATATCGTCCGGCGACGGGAGTGCCGGGCTCGTCGTCCGAGCAGGTGCAGGTGACGCTGGAGGTCGTGCATACGCGAGATCATTCGGCGTCCGGTCTGATCCTCGGCATCGACCATCCGCAACTCGTTCCGGGCATGCCGGTGCGGCTCATCCGGAAGATGCCGTCCTGATCGGCCCCGGCCGCCTCGGGGAGGGGGGGCCGGCGCTCGGTGCTCAGTGGTCCTCATACCACATCTGCTCGCGCTGGGCCTATACGCCGTGGCGACTGTGCTGGTCGTGGCACCGTTCGCGGGCTTACGACCGGCACCGCGCCGGCTGGTGCTGGGGGTGCTGCTCGTGGGCATCGGAGCGCACCTCCTCGGCGTCGCGCGGCTGATGCCGTTCGTGGGCGTGGCCCCCACCTTATCGATGCTGGCACTGTTCTTGGTCCTGCTGCAGGCGGCGAGCGAAGCGGCGTTTCGCGCATCCGCCGTGGGCGTGTTCACGGGACCGGTCGCCACGGGGCTGATCGGGTTGGCGCTGCTGATCGGGATCACGTCGGGGGCGGGTCCACCCACCGCGCGCAGCCCTTGGTCCATCCTGCACATCACCGTCAGCGTCCTCGGTCTCGCCATGCTGGCCCTGGCGTTCGTCGCGGCAGCGCTGTATCTGCTGCAGTTTCGCGAGCTCAAGGCCAAGCGCTTCGGGCAGGTGTTCCGGCTGTTTCCGCCGCTCGAGCGGTTGGACCAGCTGAACCACCTGGCCCTGGTGGTCGGTTTTCCCACCGTGACGTTGGGGGTTCTGCTCGGCTTCGGAGTGCGCTACGCGGGAGGGGCGTCGGTGGATGCCGCGCAAGTGGTGTGGGGGATGCTGACGTGGTTGATGCTCGGGTGGGCGGTGGGTGTGCGGGTGGTGCGTCACTGGGCTGGGCGCCGCGCCGCGTTCGCGAGTATCGCGAGCTTCGCGGCGGTCTTGCTCGTGTACCTCGCGCTGAAGCTGACCGCGCCGGGTACCCAGCGGTTCCTGTGAGCCGGGCGCGATGAGCATCACTGTGCTGGGCGTCAATCACCGCACCGCGCCGCTCGAGGTGCGCGAGCGCTTCGCCCACGGGCCGCGCGAGGTCCCCGCGTCGCTCGAGCGCATCCTGGCCGTGGGCGCGCGTGGTGGCGTCCTGCTCTCGACCTGCAATCGCACCGAGTTCTATCTGGCGGAGGCCGGCGAATCGGTGCCCGAAGCGGTGTGGGAACTGCTCTCGGAGCGGCTCCGCGGCGGGGGCGGGGGCGGGGGCGGGGGCGGCCGAAATGCAATGGAGTACGGCTACCTGCAGCGCGATCGCGACGCGGTGCGGCACCTGTATCGCGTCTCTGCGGGCCTCGACTCGATGATCCTCGGCGAGTCGCAGATTCAGGGGCAGGTGCGCGAGGCATGGGAGCTGTCGAAAGCCCAAGCCGGCCCCGTGCTGCACCGGCTGTTCCAGTCGGCCCTGCTCGTGGGCGCGCGCGTCCGCAGCGAGACGGGACTCGCGATCGGGGCCGCCTCCGCGCCGTCCGCGGCGGTCGCCGTCGCCGCCAAGATCTTCACGCAGCTCGCCGGCCGCTCGGCGCTCATCCTCGGCGCGGGCGACGTCGCCGAGCTGGCAGCGACGTGCCTCGTGTCCGAGGGGGTGCGGGTCACCGTCGTGGCCAACCGCACGTACGAACGCGCCCGCGCGATCGCGGAGGAGCTGCAGGCGCGCGCGCTTCCCCTGGACGAGGCGTGGGACCTGTTCGCCGACGCCGACATCGTGCTGTGCTCCACGGCGGCGCCGCACGCGGTCGTGACCTGGGAGCGGGTAGCGCCGGCAGTCGCCCGGCGACGGGGCCGCCCACTCTGCATCCTGGACCTCGCCGTCCCGCGCGACGTGGAGCCCGCGGTCGCCCAGCTCGAGAACGTCTTTCTGTACGACATCGACGATCTCCAGGCGGTCGCGGCGCAGGCCGCCGCGGGCCGCCGGGAGGAGATCCCCGCCGCCGAGCGGATCGTGAGCGAGGAGGTCGAGCGGTTCTGGGCCTGGTACGGCGGCCTGGCGGTCGTCCCGGTGCTGAAGGAGTTCCGCGACCGCATGGACCGGGTCCGGGCCGAGGAAGTGGAGCGCCTGCTGCGGCGACTGCCGGATTTGAGCCCGCGGGACCGCGGCGAGGTCGAGCATTTCAGCCACGCGCTGCTCAATAAGTTCCTGCATCACCCCACGATCGCCCTCAAGACAGCGGCCCAGGCCGGCCGGGGTTACGGGCTGCTCGAAGCGCTCAAGCGGCTGTTCGGCCTGGAGCGGCGGGATGGGCCGTAACGTCCTGGTGACGGGCGGCGCGGGCTTCATCGGCTCGCACGTCGTGGACGCGTACCTCGCGGCCGGGGATACGGTGACCGTGGTCGACGACCTGTCGACCGGACGGCGAGCCCACGTGCCCGCGGCCGCCACCCTCATCGAGGCGGATGTGCGCTCCGAGCCAGTGCGTGAGGCGATCGCGCGCGGCGGCTTCGAGATCGTCAATCATCACGCCGCTCAAATCGACGTGCGGCGTTCCGTGGCGGATCCGGTCTTCGATGCGTCCGTGAACCTGCTCGGCTTGCTCAACGTGCTTCAGGGCGCGCAGGCGGGTGGCGTGCGCCGCGTGGTGTTCGCGTCATCGGGCGGCACGGTCTACGGCGAGGCGGCCGCGCCGCCGCTCGACGAGACGACGCCGAAGTTCCCGGCCTCTCCGTATGGCACTGCCAAGCTCGCTGCGGAGTATTACCTCGCGGCGTTTGCGCGGCTGTACGGGCGGGAGGTCGTGGCACTCCGGTACAGCAACGTCTACGGCCCGCGGCAGGACGGGCACGGGGAGGCGGGAGTCGTGGCGATCTTCGCGCGTCAGGTGCTCGAGGGCGAGCCGCTCACGGTGTTCGGAGACGGCGAGCAGACCCGCGACATGGTGTTCGCGCACGACGTCGCGGCCGCGAACCTCGCGGCGAGTAACGCTTCGTTGCCCGCCCTGAGCGACCTGGACGCGTGCGCCTTCAATATCGCCACGGGACTCGAGACGTCGGTCAACCAGCTGGTCGCGGCGATCACCCGGGCCGGGATGACGGCGGAAGGCGGGAAGGGGGGGAAGCCCACATCGCAGGTGCGTTACGCACCCGCCCGCCCTGGGGAGCTGCGCCGGAACGCGCTCGCCGTGGACAAGGCGGCGCTCGTCCTGGGCTGGCGGCCGCGGACCACGCTCGCCGACGGATTGCGACTCACCATCCACGCGCTCGCGGAGGACTGACACGTGCTCTTCCAAGTCGGCCGGGCCGTGCCCACGACGCCCTGGGAGCTGGTGCTCACGTCGAGCCGCGAAACCAAGTTCGTGCTCGCGATTCTCGTCGTGTTCTCGCTCGTCTCCTGGTATCTCATTTTTCTGAAGTGGTGGCAGTTCCGTCGGATGCGGCGGCAGGCCGATCGTTTCATGACGGAGATCGAGCGGGCGCCCCGGCTCGACGACGCCTACCATGCCGCGATGCGCCTGCCCTCCTCGCCTTACAACCGCCTGCTGCGAGAGGGGATCCACTTCTTCTCTGAGCTGAAGCCCGGCGGGCTGAAGGAGAACGGCCCTGCGGTGGCGACGCAGAGCACGCTCACCACCACGCAGCTCGAGGCGCTGCGGATGGTGCTGGCGAAGGAGGTCGCGGCCGAGCGTGACGCGGCGGCCCGGTTCATCCCGTGGCTCGCCACGTTCGGGTCGGTGAGCCCGTTGCTCGGCCTGCTGGGCACCGTGCTCGGCGTGATGGACGCCTTCATCGGCATCGCGGTGGGCGGCTCGGGGAACATCGGGGCGGTCGCACCGGGCGTCGCCGAAGCCCTCGTCACGACGGTCGCGGGCCTCGCAGTGGCCGTGCCGTCGGTCATGGCCTACAACCTGTTCGTGAACCGGCTGGGCCTGTTCGCTGGAGAGTTGGAAGGGTTCGCCCAAGAGATCATCGGGACACTCGCGCGGGAAGGGAGGCTCTGATGGCCGGTCTGATCGGTGGGGGCGGCGGACTCCGGGGGCACGGCGAGCTGCCGCTGAACGCCGACATCAACGTGACCTCCCTGGTCGATGTCGCGTTCGTGTTGCTTATCATCTTCATGATCACCGCGCCGATCATGCAGGGGGGCGTGGACGTGCGCTTGCCGCGCGCGGCCGCGCGCCCGCTCGAGCCCAAGTCAGGCCTCGTGGTCACCGTAGATCGCGACGGCCGCATCTTCATCGACCAGGCGCCGCTCGGCTACGAGGACTTCCGCGCGACGTTCCCGGCCTTCGTGCGAACCAAACGGCCCAGTGGGGTGTACCTTCGGGCCGACGGACGGGTGCCGTACGCGAGCGTCGTCCAGGTGCTCGCGGTGATTCGGTCTTCAGGTGTGAGCGACGTGGGGCTCGTGGCGGAGCCGGAGACGGTCGAGCGGTGAGACGCAACCGGGCCGGGCGCGACCAGATGAGCGTGGGGCTCGTGGGCACCGTCGCGGTGCACGCGCTCGCCGCGGTGTTCTTCGTGGCCTCGTCGGCGGACGCGCATCGCCGCGTCCCGCCGACGTACCGCGTGCATCTGGTGGCCGCGCCCGAGCCGGTGCCCGAAGAACGCAAGGCGCCCGAGGCGGTGGATCGCCCGGCGGAGGCGAAGCCGGCGCCCGCGCCCAAGGCCCCGACGCCCAAGAGCACGGTGTCGAAAGCGGCGCCGCCGCCCGTGGCGGACAACACTAAGCGGGAGGCGGCGCCGCGCACCACGCCCAAGACGGCGCCGCTCCCCGGCGAGACGCCCTCCACCGGGTCCGATGTGGCCACGGTGAGCACCGAGGGTGTGGAATTCCCGTTCCCGGAGTACCTGCAGAACATCGTGGCGCAGGTGCTGCGGCGCTGGCAACGCCCGCTCCAGGGCAGTCCCCTCGAGGCGGAGGTATCGTTCTTCGTGCATCGCGACGGATCGGTGACGGGCCTGCAGTTCATCCGGCGGTCAGGCAATTTCGAGTTCGACCTCGAGGCCCAAGGAGCCGTGGAGGAAGCGGGGCGCTTCAAGGCATTCGGTGCGCTCCCGGATGGCTGGACGGCGGACGTCCTGTTCGTCCGCTTCTACTTTTCCGGCAGGCGGCAGTGAAGCCGGTTAGACGGCTAGGCGGTTGGGCGGTTAGTAGCGCCGTGGCGCTACTATCCGTCTATCCGTCAATCCGTCTATCCGCGCAAGACACCTCCGCCATCGACCGCGGCGTACGCATCGGGATCGTGTACCGGCCGGGCGTGCGCCCCGGCATGGTGGTGTTGTCGGGTCGTCCGCCTGCGCTCGACTCCGTGCGCGCCATCGTGGCGCGCGACCTCGACTACAGCGATCGCTTCGAGCTGATCACCCTGCCCGGCGGCGACTCGATCCACGTCGCGGTCGCGAGCCCCCCCCCTTCTTCCAGGACCAGCACCGGCAAGGTGACCGGGGGTGCGGCCGCCGCGAGCGGGCTGAACTATCCATTGTATCAAGCGCTCGGCGCCGACTTCGCGGTCGCGCTGGCCGCGGCGCCGGGGGACACGGCGGTCGTGACGGTGCACGACGTCGCGGCGGGCGGGGTGCGCCGCGAGATCCGCACCCGCTTGCCCGCGCTCGGCGATCCCGGGTTCCGGCTGGCGGTGCATCGCCTCGCCGATCGGGTGCTCGAGGCGTGTCTCGGCGTCGGTGGCTTCGCGGCGACGCGGGTGCTGTTCGTGATGGATGGGAAGGTCTACAGCATCGATCAGGACGGGGCCGACCAGCGGATGGTCTCGTCGAGCGATCATCAGGCGATGTCCCCCGCATGGGCGTCCGACGGCCGCCGGTTTGCGTACATGGAATTCTGGCAAGGGCACGGCCGACTGTTCGTCCAGGACGTCGCGAGCGGCAAGCGGACGCCGGTCGCGACCACCGGTCAAGCGCTGGATTTCACGCCGGCGTTCTCGCCCGACGGCAAGACGCTCGCGTTCAGTCGCGCGACCGAGGAGGGGACGGACATTTACACGGTGAACGTGAAGGATGGCTGTTGCTTACAGCGCTTGACCGTGGGGCGCTTTTACGACAACTTGTCACCGACCTACAGTCCCGACGGCCAGCGGATCGCGTTCGTCTCGACGCGGTCCGGGCTGCCGCAGATCTACGTGATGGCGGCGGACGGGACGGACCCGCAGCTGTTCGCGCCGTTCGACTACGGCGCCACCGGGTCGTCCAACGCACCGGAGTGGTCGCCCGACGGACAGGCCGTCGCGTTCCACCGCGACGTGGGCGGTACGTTACAGGTGTTCGTCCTCGACGTGCGGACGCGCGCGGTGCGGCAGCTCACCTCGGTCGGGCGGAACGAAGATCCAACCTGGGCGCCCGATAGCCGCCATATGGCATTCGTGTCGGATCGTTCGGGGTATCGGCAGCTCTGGATCATCGACTTGGAAACCGGCCGCATCCGCCCGCTGCTGCAGAAGAGCGGCGCGCGCCTGCCGGCCTGGTCTCCGCGCTTGCCGGAGGCCGCTTCGTCTACCCCTTGATTGGGAGAGAGGACCCAACCGATGAAACGCCTACCCTTGCTGCTGCTGGGCGGTCTGGTCGCCGCGGCCGTCGCCGCGTGCCCCGGAAAGAAGCCGGAGCCAGTCGCGCCCTCGGGCGGCCCTAACGCGGATTCGCTCGCGGCGGCCCAGAGGGCGCACGAGGACTCCATGCGCGCGGCGCAGGAGGAAGCCGACCGGAAGGCGAAGGAGGAGGCCGAGCGGCGGCAACGGATCGCCGATTCACTCGCCGCGGCGGGACGGAGCACGGAGGCGGTGAAGACCATCCTCACGACAATGATCCACTTCGACTTCGACAAGGCGATCATTCGGTCGGGTGACGCCGCGGTGCTCGATCAGAAAGTGGCGATCCTCCAGGCCAACCCCGCGCTCCGCATCCGGATCAGCGGGCACTGCGACGAGCGCGGCTCCGATGAGTACAACCTCGCGCTCGGCAACCGGCGCGCGACGGCCGCAAAGCAGTACGTCACGAGCCACGGGATCGATGGCAGCCGGATCGAGACCGTGTCCTACGGAGAGGAGCGGCCCATTGCCCAGGGCCACAACGAAGAAGCGTGGGCCCAGAACCGCCGCGACGAGGTCGAGATTCTCTCGGGCGGCGACAATCTGAAGCAGCCCTGAGGTCCGCTCGTGATCCGCGCGTGGTCGCTGCCGATAGCCCTGGGGCTCACCGCCGGATGCGCGCTGAAAGGCGACGTCCGGCGGGTCGAGCTCCAGGTGGCAGCGATGCGCGGGGAGCGGCTGCACGCCGATAGCCAGCGCGCCGCCGCGGTCGATACGGTGCGAGCGCTGATCGCCCAGGTGCAGGAGAAGGTCGCCGCGCAGCAAGCGTATCTGGTGCAGCTGCGCGGCGACATGAAGACCGATCTGCTCGCGGTGCAGCAGCAGCTCGTGTCGGTGCAGGAGCTCACGGGCCAGAGCCAGCAGCGGCTCACCGACCTGCGCAGCCGGATCGAGGCCCAGGCGCGGCAACCGCTCCCGACGATGGACACATCGCGGGGCACCCCCGGCGTGCCGGTCGGGCCGTCGGGCAATCCGACGGGCCCGGGCCCGGACCAGATGTGGGACGTGTCGCTGCAGCAGTTCCGCCGGGGCAGCCCCGCGACCGCCCGAGTCGGGTTCCGGGAGTTCCTGAAGAATTTTCCCAACGACGAGCGCGCCCCCGACGCGCTGTTCCACATCGGTGAGACGTTTGCCAGCGAGAGCCCCGACTCCGCTGCAGCGGTCTTCCAGCAAGTGGTCAAGGCGTATCCCACCTCGCCGCGGGCGCCCTCGGCGCTGTACAAGCTCGGCCTGCTCGCCGAGCAGCGCGGCGACAAGCAAGCGGCCCGGACGTATTACGGCAGGATCATCTCCAGCTACGGCCGCTCTGAAGAGGCCAACCTGGCGCGCGACAAGCTCCAACGCCTGGGCCGCTAGCTCCCCCAGAGCCGGAACGGGGTCGCGGGAGAGCTGGCGTGGCCGACACCAAGAACAACCGAGCCGAGATGCCGTTCCTCGACCACCTCGAGGAACTCCGGTGGCGCATTCTCAAGAGCCTCGTGGCCGTCCTCGTCGGGTCGCTCGCGGGCTGGCTGATCGTCGAATACGCGGACGTGATCGGCCTGCTGATGCGTCCGATCATCCCCCTGCTGCCCGACGGCAAGCTCAAGTTCACGAGTCCCACCGAACCGTTTCTCATCACGCTCAAGTTCGCGTTCGTCCTGGGCCTGGTGATCGCCTCGCCCGTGGTCATCTACCAGATCTGGGCGTTCCTCGCGCCGGCGCTGTACGAGCGCGAAAAGCGCATGATCGTGCCGGCGCTGTCGGTGGGCGTGGTGCTGTTCTTGACGGGCGCCGCCATCGCCTACCAGTGGCTATTGCCCCACGTGCTGCGCATGCTGTTCAGCTTCCAGCAGCAGGTGTTCTCCCCAATCATCACGGCGGGTGGCTACTTCGGGTTCGCGGCGCAATTCATGATCGCGATCGGGCTGGCCATGGAGCTGCCGCTCGTCGTCGTGATCCTCACCGCGCTGGGGCTCGTGACGCCACAGTTCCTGAGCCACAACCGCCGCTACGCGCTCGCCGTCGCCGCCGTGGCGGCCGCCCTGCTGGCTCCCCCGGACGCGGTGTCGATGCTGGTCGGCATCGTGCTGCTGCTGCTGCTGTACGAGGTGAGTATCTGGTGCGCCTGGGTCGTGACCCGGCGCCGCGCGCGCCGGGCCCGCGCGCAGGAAGGAACGGCGAGCGCGGCGGGAGTCGCGACGCTGCTACTCCTCGCGATGGCCAGCACGCTCGGCGCGCAGGTGCCGGTCCGCCGTATGCCGCGCGATACCGCGCCCGCGTCTCGCGCGCCGGGTACCGCGGCGGAGTCGCTGCAGACCCGCGGTCTCGACACGGCCACCGCCCGGCGGCTGGGCCTCCCCACCGGTCCTACCCGCAGCTTCCCGCCGTCCGACGCGATGATCGACTCGCTCCTCAAGCTCAAGGGGTATCGCATCACGCAATACGTGGCCGACACCCTGATCGTCCAGGGCGGCGATACCGAGACGATTCACCTGCGCGGCGAGGCGTACGTGGAGCGTGAAGGCACGAAGGTTGAAGCCGACTCGATCCGCTACCACCAGCGGAGCTGCCGGCTCGACGCCATCGGTGATCCCCGGCTGTTCGATCAAGCGCAGGTGATGGTGGGCGAGGCGATGGGCTTCGACACGTGCATCAAGCGAGGCACGGTGCACAACGCCCTCACAATGTTCCGGCAAGGAGCCGCGCCCTGGTACATCCGCGGCGACTTGGCGGTCGACTCGGGCTCCACGCGCCTGTACGGCTCGAAGAGCGAGGTCACCACCGACGAGAACCCCGTACCCGACTACCACTTTTCCACGGGGGAGATGAAGTGGCTCAACAAGGACGTCATGGTGGCGCGACCGGCGGTGCTGTACATCCACGACGTCCCCATCATGTGGCTCCCGTTCATCTTTCAGGACGTGCGCCGCGGGCGCCGCAGCGGCATCCTCATCCCGCGCTTCGGCCTGAACGACATCGTCCGCCCGGTCCGCAGCTACGAGCGCCACGTCGCGAACATCGGCTATTACGTGGTGCTGAACGACTACGTGGACTTGCTCGCGTCCACCGATTGGTATGCCGGACGGTACGTCTCGTTCCGCGGGCAGGCGAGCTATCGCTGGCTGGATCGCTTCGTCTCGGGAACCCTGTCGCTCGAGCGCTACTCGCAGATCGGCGTGGCGGGACACTCGCTGCGGATCGGCTGGAACCACTCACAGAGCTTTTCCTCGCGCACGCGCTTCAACACCAACATCGATTACTCGAGCAACACTTCGGTGATCCAGCAGAACACCGTGAATCCGTTTCTCGCGACGGCGAGCCTCGGCTCGTCGCTGAACTTCAGCAAGCAATTCGACTGGGGAACCCTCTCCATCGGCGGGAACCGGCACCAAGAGATCGGCAACGGGCTCGTGTCGCAGGATTTCCCATCGGTCAGCCTCGCGCCCTCACCGGTGAACATCACGTCCGCGATCACCTGGTCCCCGGGATTCTCCTTCGACAACCAGCAGAATTTTCACCAGGGCCCGACGCTGCTGCAGGTGCCCGGGGCGGGAGGGAGTCTCGACACGCTGGCGTTGTTCGCGGACAATCGGACCACGACGCTCAGCGTCCAGACGCCGCTGCGTATCGGGCCGTGGAACTGGTCGAACAGCTTCGCGGTGACCGACTTGATGAGCAACGCACGTCAGGAGCTCGACATCGTCGACTCGACCGCGCCGGGAGGCCGCCGCCGGGAGCTCTTCAATCAGACGTTCAGCACCGCGATCGAGTGGCAGACCGGCATCAATCTGCCGTCGTTGTTCACCGGCACGTGGAAGCTGCAGCCGGGGATCGCGATCGTGAATCAGACGTCGGCCGGCCCCTTCATGATCCGCAATCAGTTCACCAACGGCCAGTTCGTGCGGCAAGGGAAGCGGCTCCAGTTCAGCGCCGGCCTCACACCGACGTTCTTCGGATTCTTCCCCGGCATCGGGCCCATCGCCCGCATCCGACATTCGATCTCCCCGATCGTGAGCTACGCCTATGCGCCGGGAGCCACCGTGTCGCCCGAGTTCCAGAACGCGATCGACCCACAGCACCGGCTGCTCAACTCCGGCAGTGACCCGCAGCAGACCATCAGCCTCGGCTTGTCGCAGAACTTCGAGGCGAAGCTCAAGCCGCCACCGGGCGACACGTCGTCGGCGCGCGCCGGGCGCAAGCTCAAGCTGCTCACGATCAGCACGACTCCGGTGTCGTACAATTTCGAGCAGGCCAAACAGCCGCATCGCACCGGCTGGTCGACGCAGATATTGAGCAACACGCTCGGGTCCGAGCTCCTCCCCGGCTTCACGTTGAGCCTCACGCACGACCTGTGGCGCGGGCAGGTGGGCACCGATACCGCGAAGTTCGATCCGTTCTTGACGAGCGTGTCCGCCGGGTTCGCGATCACGCCCGCGACGATTCGTGGTATCGAGAGCCTGTTGGGTTTCGGGAAACCGAGCGCCGGAGCGCCGACCGCACCGCCACCGACGGGCGTCGAACAGCCGCCGGGGGTGCCGCAACCCAATCCTCAGAGACAGTTCGTCGGAGCTGGAGGACTGCCGATCGGAGGGGGCGGGAGAGGCTTCAACCTCGGGCTGACGTACAGCCTGTCCAGGTCTCGTCCCATCCCGGACTCCCTCAGCTCGATCGGCGCCGGAGGCGGCAGCCGCAGCGAGCTGTCGTTCATGCTCTCATTCCAGCCCACCGCGCACTGGTCGGCGAACTGGAATTCGCACTACAACTTCGAGACGCGCCAATTCGGTGATCATGCGATAAGCCTGGAGCGCGACCTGCATCGCTGGCACGCGAGCTTCTCGTTCCTCAAGACCGCCACCGGGAGCTTCGCCTTCAGTTTCTACGTCTCACTGCTCGACCAGCCCGACATCAAGTTCAACTATGAGCAGCAGTCATTGACGCACTGAACCGTCCCCTGTAGATGACATGAGCGCGCAGGGCGCGCGCCGCAAGTGGCCCAGGGCGGACGAGTTACGCTTCGGCACGAGGCGTGCCTGCACCCCCCTCCGAACCCGAAGCCCCTGAGGACGTCATGCGGATTTCATCGCGCTCGCTCTTGATCGTCGTCGGCCTGACGGCGGTCGCGTGCCAGAACAACACCAGCGCGCCGGCGTCGCTGTTGCCGCCGCCCCAGAATCTGTCCTACAGCCTCGAGCCGAGCGGGAATCCCAACAGCCCGGCGGGCGTCATTCTCTTTTGGAACGATGTCCAGAGCCAGGATCTCCAGAGCTACCGCGTGTATTCGCGGGGCAGCACCACGGCTTCGTTCGGACTGCGCGGGGAGACGACCTCTAACACGTTCCACGACAACGGCGTACCGCACCTGCAATACCTCGTCACCGCCGTCGATTTGAACGGCGGCGAGAGCGACCCCAGCAACACCGTGACCATCAACGAGTACTTGCAGATCGGCGCCCCGACCACGCTGACCGGGATCACGCTCGACAGCGCGATCCACCTCGATTGGCAGGACACGCGCGACCTCGGGCGCTTCAAGTGGTACCGCGTGTACAGTGCGGCGTACACGGGGGGGTCGAATCCGTGCGGGACTTGGTTCCTCGAAGGAACCACGGTGTCGCACGAGTTTCTGGCCGCGCAGCTCCCCAACGGCGTGACGCGCTGCTTCGACGTCTCGGCGGTGGACACGCTGGGGTATGAGAGCCTTTGGGCGACGCCCGGCTGGACGGACACGCCACGGCCCGATGCTCGCAATGTGCTCGTCTGGGGGTTGGGCGTCGGGCACGACGGGCAGGCAGGGTTCCGGTTCTGGGATGACCTGAACTCGAACGGCTACGGCGATCCTGGGGAGCTCGGCCTCGTGCAAGCGGGCACCAGCAGCACTATCGACTTCGCGATCCATATCCATGCCGATTCGACGCTGTGGATCGTCCCGGTGTTCAGCGGGACGCAAATGCAGCTCTACAGCGCCGGCGCGATCCCGGACCTCACGTCGATCGATTTGGCGCCCGCCACCGGCTATACGCGGGATTCACTCCAGGCGCAGCCAGGCTTTGGCTACGTGTTCGCGATCATGGACGGCGCGGTCCTCCACTACGGGGGGCTCCGCATGACGCACGTGGGTCGTCAGTACGCGATTTTCGACTGGAGCGTACAGACCGATCCGAGCAATCCGGACTTGGTGCCGGTGAGGAGGCAGGCAGTCGCAGTTCGGTAGGCGATAGGCTAGACGCCGAGACGCCTAGCGAAGCTGCACAAGAGAAACGTGGTGCTGGGGTGGGATGCTCGGGCGCTTTACACGCGAGGGCACGCCAAAAGGCAGAACTCCCAAGCCGAAGACTGGCCAGACCTGCACAGTGCCGCGTTGCATGTTTCGGTGCGCCCTCGCGTGTAGGCGCCCAGCGTCCCACCCCCAGCACCACGCGACTTGGGCAGAGATTCCCTAGCGATGTTTAGGGGCGAGTGCTCAGGAACGGCTGCCTGATCACTCGCTCCTGTGCACCGCTAGGCGTCTCGGCGTCTAGGCGTCTATCTTTTCCGCGTGCTTCCCACTGTCACGTTGGATGGGCGGTCCCTCTCCATCGCGGACGTCGTGGCCGTCGCCCGCCACGACGCGCCCGTCGCCATCGCACCATCCTCACTCGCCGCGCTGACGGCGTCGCGCCACGCGATCGAGACGGCCATGGCGCGCGGCGACACGATCTACGGGGTCAACACCGGCTTCGGCAAGCTGGCGCATGTGCGCATCAAGCCCGAGCAAGCGCGCGAGCTGCAGCGGAACCTGATCCGCAGCCACGCCTCGGGCGTAGGGGATCCGCTCGCCGACGACCACGTGCGCGCGATGATGCTGCTGCGCGCCAATGTGCTACTGCGGGGATCGAGCGGTGTGCGCCCGGAGGTGCCACGACTGATCGTCGCGATGCTCAACGCCAAGGTGCATCCTCGCGTGCCGTCGCAGGGGAGCGTCGGGGCGTCGGGCGATCTGGCCCCGCTCGCGCACCTGGCGCTCGCAATGATCGGTGAAGGTGAGGACGGCGCCGCGCTCCGGACGAGCGACCTGGAGCCGATCACCCTCGAAGCGAAGGAAGGGCTGGCGTTCGTGAACGGGACGCAGGCCCAGACCGGAATCGCCGCCCTGGTCGTGCACGACGCCTGGGTGGTGTGGCGAACCGCGCACGCAGCCGCCGCGATGAGCCTCGAGGCAGTGCGCGGCACCCCGGCGCCGTTCGATGCGCGCATCCACGACGCGCGCCCCCATCCGTTCCAGCAGCGCTCCGCGGCGCTGTTGCGGGGCCTGCTCGCCGACTCCGAGATTCGGGAGTCTCACCGCGAGGGCGATCCGCGCGTGCAGGACGCCTACTCCCTGCGCTGCACCCCGCAGGTGCTGGGCGCGGTGGGAGAGGGGCTGGCGTTCGCCGAGCGGCTAGTGACGACCGAGCTCAACGCCGCGACCGACAACCCGCTCGTGTTTGGCGAGGAGGTCCTGTCTGGCGGCAACTTTCACGGACAGCCGATCGCGTTGGCGTTGGACGTGGTCGCAATCGCGCTCGCGACCCTCGCCGGGTTGGCCGAACGACGCCTCGAGCGCGTGGTGAATCCCGATCTCTCCTCCGGGCTCCCGCCCTTTCTGGCGCGCAACCCGGGCGTCGAATCGGGGCTCATGACGCCGCAAATCGCCGCCGCGGCGCTGGTGGCCGAATGCCGGGTGCTGGCCACGCCGGCGAGCGTGCAGTCGATTCCCACCGAAGGAAATCAGGAGGACGTCGTCCCGATGGGCATGACTGCCGCGTGGAAGGCTGAGCGCGTCCTCGCCGACGCGGCCCGCGTCGTGGGGGTGGAGCTGCTGGCGGGGGCTCAGGGCCTCGAGTACTTGAAACCCCTGCAGCCCGGGCGCGGGGTGAAACGGGTCTACGAGACGGTACGCGGCGTCGTGGCCGCCCTCGACGGTGACCGGCCCTTCACCGCCGATATCGAGCGGCTCGCGAGCGGGGTGCGGGCGGGGAGGTTCGACCCCGAGGGGGAGAACGGGTGATGACCCTCCCTCGCACTGTTCGCGCGCCTCGCGGTCCGAGTCGCACGTGCAAAGGCTGGATCCAGGAAGCCGCGCTGCGGATGCTGATGAACAATCTCGACCCGGACGTCGCCGAGCGGCCGCAGGACTTGGTCGTGTACGGCGGTACGGGGAAAGCGGCGCGCGACTGGGGCTCGTTCGACGCGATTTGCCGCACCCTGCTCACGCTCGCCGACGACGAAACCCTGCTGGTGCAGTCGGGCAAGCCGGTCGGCGTGTTCACGACGCATCCGGAGGCGCCGCGGGTCCTGATCGCGAACGCCAATCTGGTGGGGCGGTGGGCGACGTGGGAGGTGTTCCGCGAGCTGGAGCGCCGGGGCCTGATCATGTACGGCCAGATGACAGCTGGCTCGTGGATCTACATCGGGGCGCAGGGCATCCTGCAGGGGACGTACGAGACCTTCGGTGCCGTGGCGCGGCGACATTTCGGCGGGTCGCTGCGCGGGCGGCTCGTGGTGACCGGCGGACTCGGCGGCATGGGCGGCGCCCAGCCGCTCGCCGCCACGCTGAACGACGGGGTGTGCCTCGCGGTCGAGGTGGATCCGGCCCGCATCGAGCGTCGCCTGACCACCCGGTACCTCGATCGCTCCACCAGCGATCTGGACGAAGCGCTGCGGTGGTGCGACGAGGCCAAGCGCGCGGGCCACGCGCTTTCGGTGGGGCTGCTCGGGAACTGCGCCGAGGTGCTGCCGGCGCTGGCTCGGCGCGACGTCGTTCCCGACCTGCTGACCGATCAAACCTCGGCGCACGATCCCTTGAACGGGTACATTCCCGCGGGCCTCGATGTGGAGCGCGCGGCCGCGCTGCGCCGCAGTGCACCGGAGGAGTACTTGCGCCGCTCGACCGTGAGCATCGCGACGCACGTTCGAGCGATGCTCGCGCTGCAACGGGCCGGCGCCATCACCTTCGACTATGGCAACAACATCCGCGCCCAGGCCCGCGACGCCGGCGTCGCGGACGCGTTCACCATCCCGGGTTTCGTGCCCGAATACATCCGCCCGCTGTTCTGCGAGGGGAAGGGACCGTTCCGCTGGGTGGCACTGTCGGGAGACGTGAAGGATCTCCACCGCACGGACGAGCTGGTGCTCGAGCTGTTTCCCGAGCAGGAGCACCTGCGGAGGTGGATCCGACTCGCGCGCGAGCGCGTGACGCTCCAGGGCCTGCCGGCACGGATCTGCTGGCTGGGGCAGGGTGAGCGCGCCCGCTTCGGGTGCGCCGTCAACGATCTGGTGCACAAGGGTGCGGTCAGCGCGCCGGTAGTCATCGGTCGCGACCACCTCGACACCGGCTCGGTCGCCTCTCCCTTCCGGGAGACAGAGGCGATGAAAGACGGATCCGACGCGATCGCCGACTGGCCGATTCTCAATGCGCTGCTCAACACGGCGTCCGGCGCGGGGTGGGTGTCGTTCCATCACGGGGGTGGCGTCGGCATCGGAAACTCGCTCCACGCGGGGCAGGTGAGCGTAGCGGACGGATCGCCGGCAGCGGGGCGGCGGCTCGAGCGGGTGCTCACGAACGATCCGGGGATGGGTGTGGCCCGGCACGCGGACGCCGGCTACGACGCGGCGGTCGCCACCGCCCGCCTTCACGCGATTCGCCTCCCGATGCGAGAGGCGAGCGACTGAAGACGCTCCTCGTCGGCGCTCGCCAGGTCGTGACGTGTCGGGGGCCCGCCCGCGCCCGCCGAGGCCGTGAAATGGCTGACCTCGACGTGTTGCCCGACGCGGCCGTCTTGATCGAAGGGGAGCGTATCGCCGCGGTGGGTCGGTACGCCGACCTGCGACGGAGGACGCACGACGGACAACGGGGCGTGGAGGTGGTGGAGGTGCGGGGCGTTCTCTGTCCCGGCTTCGTGGACTGTCACACGCACGCCGTGTTTGGAGCGCCGCGCCTCGACGACCACGAGCGCCGGGCGTTGGGTGAGGATTACAAGACGATCGCGGCGCGTGGCGGAGGGATTCTGCAATCGGTGCGGGACGTGCGCGCGCGCGATGAGGACGAGCTGCTGACGCTCACTCGCTCACGGCTCCGCACCCTGCTGGCGCACGGCAGCACCACGATCGAGATCAAGTCCGGCTACGGGCTCGACGCCGCGACGGAGCTGAAGCAGCTACGCGTGGTGCGCGCCGCCGCCGCGGCGGAACCCCCCACGCTGGTCCCCACATTCCTGGGCGCCCACGAAGTTCCGCCGGAGTTGCGCGATCGCCGGGCCGACTACGTGCGCGTCGTGTGCGAAGAGATGATCCCCGCGGTCGCACGGCAGCAGCTGGCGGCGGCGTGCGACGTGTTCTGCGAGCCCGGCGTGTTCGACCTGGCCGAGAGCCGCGCCATCCTCACCGCCGCGCGCCACCACGGCCTGGCGCTGAAGCTGCATGCCGATGAGCTCGAGGGCTCCGGCGGGGCGGAGCTCGCCGTGGCGCTGGGGGCGCTGTCGGCGGATCATCTCGCCGGCATCTCCGAGGCCGGCATCCGGGCGCTCGCGGGGAGCGACACAGTGGCGGTGCTCTTGCCGGCGACCATGGTGTTCCTCGGCGCCCGACGGCAGGCGCCAGCGCGGCGGCTGGTAGAAGCGGGTGCGGCCGTGGCGCTCGCCACCGACTTCAACCCGGGGTCGTCGCCGACCGTGAGCCTGCCGCTGGTAATGGCCCTGGGCGTGTCACAGCTGGGTTTGCGCCACGCGGAAGTGGTGACCGCGGTGACGGTCAACGCGGCGGCGGCCCTCGGCCTGGCGGCCGACCGTGGTCAGATCGCTCCGGGGTTCCGCGCCGACCTGGTGGCGTGCGCGGCCGCGGACTGGCGCGAAGTAGCGTACTGGATGGGTGAAAACCTCGTAACCGCCGTCTGGACAGGAGGTTCCGCTTGTCCGCCTCGGCCGGCGCCCGTATCTTTAGGGCTCCATGTCGAAGCTTGAGAAGCTCAAAGAGAAGGCTCGCGGCCTCGAGGCCAAGGACCCCAGGGGGGCCATCGAGGCGTGGCTGGAAATCCTGAACGAGCAGGACGCTGCGGCGGAGCCGAACCCCGACCTCTCGATCTTCAATCGCATCGGCGATCTCTACCTCAAGGTCAAGGACCCCGCGCAGGCGGCTGACTATTACGACCGCGCGGTGGACAGGTACGCCGAGCTCGGGTTCCACAACAACGCCATCGCGATGTGCAACAAGGTGCTGCGTAACGCCCCCGGGCGGCAGACCACCTATCTCAAACTGGCGAAGCTGTACGCCTCGAAGGGCTTCATGGGGGAGGCGAAGCAGAACTTCCTCGAGTACGCCGAGCGGATGCACCGAGGAGGCAAGATCCAGCAGGCCTTCGCCGCCTTGAAGGAGTTCGCCGATCTCTCGCCCGAAGGGGCGCACTTGCGCCAGACGCTGGGGGAGCATCTCCGCATGTATGGGGGCTCGGGGGCAGTCCCGGGGCCGGGGGCGGGGGCGGGAGATACCGCGGGTGCGGCGGCGGCAAGGGGGCCGGCGGTTGCACCGCCTGCGCCACGCGATGACCCCGCGAAATCCGGCAAGCGCAAGACCTCGCATCTGGTGTTCCTGGACGTTGACGCGCCAGCTGTGCCCAAACCACCCGGGTCGCGCGTCGGCCCGCCGCCCCAACCGGTGCGCGCACCCGAGCCCGAGCCGGAGCCTGTCGCCGAGAGCCTGATCCAGCCGGTGGAGGCGGAGCCGGACACATCGCTGGAAATCGAGTCCACGAGCCTGGTCGAGGGGCTCGAACCCACGACTGGGGCCGGGGGCGGCGTCCTGGAAGGCTTCGAGACGACGAGTGCCGAGTTCGGCGACATCCGGCTCGAGGCGGGAGATGTGCCCTCGCTGCGCGACGAGGTCACGGCCGAGGACGTCGCTCCGTTGCCGGAGCTCGAGCCCACCGTCTCGGACGACGCGAGCTCGGCGAGCGCCGAGGCCGAGCTCGAGGCGCTGTCCGAGGCAGAGCTCGAGATTGAGATCGAGCCGCCCGCCCCGGCTGTCCCGCCCCCCACCCCGTCTCCGCCGCCGGTGAAGGGGGCGCCGGGGGCGGCGGGCGGGCCCGGCATACGGATGCCTTTCACACCGCGGCGCCCGGGCGTAGGGACGCCGCCACCGGTTGCGGCGCCGCCCAAAGTGAAGCCGGTGGTGCCCAAGCGGCCCACACCGCCACCGGAGCGCAAGGCGGTGGTCGAGGTGCCGCCGCTCGAGCTCGAGCCGGACTTCGACACGGCGACGACAGATGAGGGCCACGAGGTCGACGATGCGCCGCTCGCGATCGAGAGCGACCCGTCGAGCAGGCCGGGCCGGCGCCGCTCGGCGGCGATCGATTTGGGACTCGATGGGACGGTCCGGCCGGCCGACGACGCGGGATCGCTGGTGTTCGCGAACATCGAGCAGCCGGTGGCGCAGCCGACCATCGAGGAGCTCGAAGCGCGGGTCGCGGACGATCCCGACGACCCTGAAGCGCACCAAGCCCTCGGCGAAGCGCTGATCGAGGCGGGTGAGCGTGAGCGCGGGATAGAGGAGCTCGATCACGCGACCACGGGGTTCGAGAATCGCGGCAACCTGTCACAGGCGCAGGACCTGGTGGACGAGCTTCTGCGGCTCGACCCCAACAGCGTGCGGCACCGCCAGAAGCAGGTCGAGTTCGCGTTCAAGTCTGGCGACAAGCCCAAGCTGATCGAGGCCTACGTCGAGCTCGCCGACACGTTGCTGCGCAGCGATCTGCCCGACAAGGCGCGGGCGGTCTACCAGCGTGTGGCCGAGCACGATCCGGGGAACGCGCGCGCCACGGCGGCGCTCTCTATGCTCGCCCCCGTCGCGCCGGCCCCGCCGCCCGCGCAGCCGAAGGGGAAGGCGGGGGCGGCGGCGCGCGAGGAGAAGACGCCGGCTCGTGACGCCAAGATGCGCGTGCGCGACGAAGTGGGGGAGGACGGCGACTTCGTGGACCTGGGGGCGATGATCCTCGCGGACGATCTGCCCGAGCGCGACACCCGGATGAAGGTGGCGGACGAGGAGCCCACCGGCGACGAGGAGCGGGATTTCCAGGAGATGCTGGCGCGCTTCAAGCAGGGCATCGACGAGAACATCGACGAGGCCGACTTCCAGTCGCATTACGATCTCGGCGTGGCGTTCAAGGAGATGGGGCTTCTGGACGAGGCGATCGCGGAGCTGCAGAAAGCGCTGCGCGCGCCCGAGGGCAAGCTGCGCAGCTCCGAGGCGCTGGGCGTCTGCTTCATCGAGAAGGGCGCCCACGTCGTGGCGGAATCGATCTTGCGGCGAGCCCTCGAGCTCCCGGCGTCGGGCGACCAGGAGCGACTCGGCATCCTGTACTGGCTCGCCCGGGCCCTCGAGGAGCAGGGCAAGCGGGTGGAGGCGCGCGACCTGTACGGCAGGGTGTTCGCCGTGGACATCCGCTTCCGCGACGTGGGCGAGCGCGCCAAGGCGCTCGCGAAGGCGAAGTAACGTGAGCCAGCAGGTCGTTCCGGTCGCGTTGGCGGACCTGCAACGACCGGTGGCCGACGCCCTCGGTCGCGTGGGCGACGAGCTGCGGCGCATTATCGCCGTCGATCTTCCTGTCGTCGCCGAAGTGAACGACCACCTGCTGCACATGAAGGGCAAGCTGTTCCGACCCACACTGCTGCTGTTGTCGCATCAGGCCACCGGCGCGGACGACCCCCGCGCCGTCACCCTCGCCGCCGTCGTGGAGCTGATTCATCTCGCCACCCTGGTCCACGACGACTCCGTCGACCACTCGGTGTTGCGGCGGGGCTTGCCGACGCTCAACGCCCTGTTCTCGCATCAGGTCGCGGTCATCATGGGCGACTATCTGTACTCCCGCGCCATCATCGAGCTGGTGCGCCCGGACGATATCGCGCCTCTGCGCGTGTTCGCCCGCGTCACCAATGAGATGACGATCGGCGAAATGCGTCAGCTCGAGGCGCACGATACGCTCGGCTACCGCGAGGAACAGTACGACGAGCTGATCCGCGCCAAGACCGCGTCGCTGCTATCCGGCGCGTGCGAAGTCGGCGCCCTGCGCGCGCCGCCCGCGCAGCGTGACGCGCTGGCCCGGTTCGGGATGCACCTGGGCATGGCATTCCAGATCGCCGACGACCTACTCGACTACACCGCCGCGGAGGCGGTCACCGGGAAACCGTCCGGGCTGGATCTGCGCGAGCACAAGGTAACGCTGCCCTTGATCGCGGCGCTCGGCGCGATGAGCGGGGCGGAGCGGCGCTACGTGCAGGAGCTCATGGCGGCGGCCGAGCCGAGCGATGCCCTCGTGGCCGACGTGATCCGGAGCGTCGCCGCCGCCGGTGGGTTGGACTACGCCCGGCGCCGCGCCCTGGAATTCGCGCAGCAGGCGGAGGCCGAGCTCGACGTCCTGCCCCCGTCGGCGGCGCGGGATGCCTTGCGCGACAGCATCGCGTACGCCGTGGAGCGGCGTAGCTAGCCCCGTGGCGCAAGGCCCGCGCAGGCCACTATTTTACCTCGGAGTGCTGGCGAGCGGCTTCGTGTTGGGTGGCTTCGTCCACTCGCTGCTGCGGCGCTTCCTGCCGCAAGGGCCGGCAAAAGAGATCTTCACGTGGGCCGTGACCCCGACCGTGGGACCGGTCCACATGGATCTCCTGGTGGTGTCGATCACGCTCGGTCCGATCGGGCTCGACGTGTCGCTGCTCGCGCTGGTCGGAGTGGTGATCGCGTATTACGTCGCCCGGTCGATCTTCTGAAGCGAGGCGCTATGTTCGGGGATTTGTCGTTCAGTCACATCCTGATCCTGTTGCTGGTCCTGGTCCTGGTGTTCGGCGCCAAGCGGATCCCGGAAATCGGATCCTCGATCGGGCAGGGGATCAAGGAGTTCAAGCGGAGTCTCAAGGAAACCACCGAAGACCAGCCGAGTCCCCCCTCGTCGCGAGGCGTGCAGCCGCCGACGTCCAGCCCCCTCTCTTCGAGCGGCGACCCGAAACGCCTGAGCGACTAGGTCCCGCTCGCTGCCGCCGGGCGGAACAACTCTTCGCGGCGGTCCACCACCTTGGCCTGAGCGCGTAGCGCCCCCAGGTATTGCTGCACTCGAGCCTGCATCACCGCACGCATCAATTGCTCCCGCTGCTCCGCGCGCTGCTTCAGCCACGCCGCCGAATCGGCGGGCTGGTGCCCGAGACTCTGGACCACGAAGCAGCCCGTTTCCCCGACCACCGCGCCGCTGCGCTCTCCGTTCCGCAGCCCGAATGCTGCTCCGAGGAGGACCGGATTGCGGGCGAAGTCGGGGGGTGGGGCGGTCAAGCGCGTGAACGGGCCCAGCTTCTCCACATGGTAGCCGCGCCCCCGACCCGCCGCGAGGAGGTCCGGGGCGTCGCGCAGCGCCGCCGCCTGGTCGGCCCGCTCGCGAGCCAGTGCCTTCTTCTTTTCGTAGCGCGCCGCTGCCAACACCCGCGCGCGGATCTGCGCCAGGGGCGGCACGCCACCCGCCTCGAGCGAGTCGAGGCGGAACACGTAGCTCGCGGCGCTGGCGTCGATCACGGGACTCGTCTCACCTGGTCGCGCCTCGAATGCCCAGACGCTCACGTCGGGCACTGTCGTCTGACCCAGCGTCAGCCGCTCGCCCCGAACCAGCCTGGGCGCGTGCTGCAGCAACAGCTCGAGCCGCCGAGCGGCGCTGTCGAGCTTCGCTCCATCGGCCTGCTCGGCGGCCAGGTGGTCGAGCGTGTCGGTGCGGGTGTCCACGACGTCGAGGTGATGACCCTGGAGCACGATCGGCACCAGGATATGGCGCGCGTGGACCGAGTCGCCTTTGGCGGCGTCGCTGCGGATCAGGTGATAGCCGAATTGGGTTAGCACCGGCTGGCTGACCTCGCCCGGCGCCAGTTGGCGCAATGCGCGAGCGAACGGCGCGACGAACCCGGACGCGTCCCGCTTCACCCAGCCCAAGTCCCCACCGCGAGCGGCGCTCCCCGAATCCGCGGACTCTTTCTTGGCGGCATCCTCGAACTTGACCTTGCCGCTCACGATCTCCGCCCGCAGCGCCCGCACCCGCGCCAGCGCCGCCGCGCTGTCCGCGCCATCGGGGATCCGCGGCAGCGCCGCGTAGCTCAGCCATGCGGCGCCAGGGCGCTTGAAGTCGTTCTGGTGGCCGTCGTAATAGCGGGTGAGCTCGGCGCTCGAGAGGGGGACGAGCGAGTCGGGCACGTCCTCCGGGTGGACCGCCAGGAGCGCCACCGTCACCGCCTCATGTTGGTCACGCCAGATGCGCCACAGCTTTGCGTCGGACACATACACGTCGGCGGTCAGGTACTCTTCGAGCTTGCGCTGCGGCAGAAAGTCGCGGTACAGCTGCTCGACCTCGAGGCGAAACTGCGGCGCGGCGCTCGAGAGATAGCGCTGCCACTTGGTGATGTCGAACTGCCCGTTGGTCTGGAAGGTCGGGTCTTGCAAGACCTGCTGCAGGATCTGCGGCGGGGGCGAGCTGCGAGCCGCCTCGATGATCTCCTCATCGGAGACCGTGATGCCCAGCCGCCGGTACGCCCGGTCGAGCAGGATGTTCTGGATGAATTGATCGGCCACGTGATCCTGAATCTGGCGCTCGTCCTCGCGCGACAGGCGACCGCCCCCTTGCTGCCGGCGGTACTGGTCGAGCGCCGCCTGATACTGCGCCTGGAACGGCTGGGATCGCACCACCGCGCCGTCCACTTTGAGGACGACATCCCTGCCGCCGGCGACGAAATCCGTCACCTGGCCGTATGCCATCCACCCGATGAACGTGATGGCCACGACCCAGAAGACGGGCTTCGTGATCTCGCGCATCTGGCGCATCATAGCGGGCCGATCTCCGACTCGAAGCGGGTAAGAAAGGGCCTAAGTGTAAACAGGACAACGCGGCAACTCAAGCGAGCGAGTGTAATTCCGATTGACAGTCCTCCGGCAAACACTATCTTTGTCCAAGCCTCCCAACCACTTAGGCCGTGGCCTACACCAGCGAGATCGAGAAGCTCGAAAAGCGGTGGGCAGAGAACCCGAAGGGGCGGAACTTCGCTCCCCTCGCAGATGCCTATCGCAAAGCGGGAGAACTAGATAGGGCCCTCGAGCTGTGCAAGGCCGGGCTCGACCTGCACCCCGATTACGTCAGCGCCCACATCGTGTACGCGCGTTGCCTGATCGACCAGAAGAACGACCCGGGCGCGTCCGAAGTGTTTCAGAAAGTACTCACCCTCGACCCCGAGAACGTGCTCGCGCTCAAAATGCTGGCCGAGATGGCCGATCGCGGGGGCCGTTACGTGGAGGAGGTGGACTGGCTCAGCAGGCTGTTGAACGCCGATCCAATGAACGGCGAAGCTGCGGAAGCGCTAGCGCGGGCAAAGGTCAAGGCGACTCAATCCGCCGGGAAGGTGGCCGCGCCCGCGCGGCGAGTGCCCGAAACAGCCCCGCCCGCCCCGTCCTCGCCTGACCGCCAGCGTCCGCTCCCTCAGCCCGAGGTGCTGATCGAACACGAGTCGGAGGGTCCGGTACCACCCCAATTCCACGTCAAAGGCACGCCGTCGGAGATTGAGACGTTCGACGGCACGCTCGATTTCAACTCTGTGGCGCACGCTGCGGCTCGGGCGGACGGGATCGAAGTGCAAGAAGAGGTCGTGTTGAAGCCGCAGGACATGGTGGTGGAGGGGTTGGCACATTCGCAGTACGAGAGCGGCTTGTCCGCGCAGCCGCCGGAGGCGGCGGCGTCCGAGGACGAGCTCCCCACCGTCGAGCTGCCGTTGATCATGCCGGACGACGTGGACGAGCGGCCGCCCGCCGCGGGGCGCCCCACTGCGTCGGCACCGGCGCCATCTCCAGCGGCTCCGCCCCCACCGCCGCCCCCACCGCCGCAAGCTCCTCGTGCGCACACGCCCCCCGCTACTCCCGCGCCCATCCCCGCGGCAGTGGCGCTGTCGGACGACGACGGAGCGGCCGACACCACGGCCCTGTCCCGAGCCGAGCCGGTGCTGACGGAGACGATGGCGGAGTTGTACCTCCGCCAGGGCCATCAGGATGACGCATTACGTGTCTACCAGGCGTTGCTGGCGCAGCGCCCTCGCGACGCGCGCCTACGGGCTCGCGTCGAGTCGCTGACGCGCGGGACTGCGGGGAGCAGAGGGGGGGGGAGCAGCAGCAGCGGTGAGACGGTGCAGGCGTTTCTGAAGCGGATTCTGACGGGGCGTTTGGGAGGTGGGGGGTCTACGGTGGAGTCGTCGGACCCGGTCGCGAGCTCGCCGCTCGACCGCGCATTCGCCGTGGCGCCCGCGGAGTCAGAGGCGGACGTTGGTGGCGCGGTGTCCGGTCCCGGAGAAGCGACGCGACCCGCCACGGACAGCATCTCGCTCGATAACGTTTTCGGGGACGAGGGGGGGAGAGGGGGGGGAGGAGGGGAGGCAGGGGAGACACGGTCGTCGCCGGACACCATGCCGCAGCCGCCCCACACCGCGGCTCCGAGCGGCGGGTTCTCGTTCGATCAGTTCTTCAGCCCGAGCCCCCCGAGCCCCCCGAGCTCCGCGAGTTCCCCGAACCCGTCCAGCGCCGCTCCTGAAGCCCCGCCGCCGACGCCAAAGCCGTCAGAAAGAGCCTCCGGCGGTAGGGTCCGGCCACCAACGGTGGAGGACGAAGGCGACCTCGATCAGTTCCAGGCGTGGCTCCGGGGCCTCAAGTCCTAGTGCCGTTCCAACGGTTCGCGCCCGCACACGGATTTCCGATGCCCCGCACCTGGACGTTGGAACGGCACTAGTGCACATCGCCGTGTTGAACGGCCCAAACCTGAATCTGCTAGGGGAGCGTGAGCCGGAGCTGTACGGGCGCACCACCCTCGCGGAAATCGAAGCGCGGACGCGGGAGCGTGCGCGCCAGCTCGGCGTCGAGGTCTCCTGGACCCAGAGCAATCACGAGGGCGAGCTGGTGGACGCGATCCAGCGGTTGGGGGGAGGAGAGGTGCACGGCATCGTGATCAACGCGGCTGCGTTCACCCACACGAGCCTGGCCGTGCGTGACGCCCTGCTCGCGGTACGCATCCCCTTCGTCGAAGTGCACCTGTCGAACATCTTCGCCCGCGAACCGGAGCGGCGCCGCTCGGTGCTCGCGGATGCCGCCGTCGGGTTGGTGAGCGGGTTCGGCGCTGAGAGTTATCGGCTGGGACTCGAGGGCCTGGTCGGTCACCTCCAGGCCCGCCATGGCGCCTGACCGGCGGCGGGCGCGACAAGCGGCGCTGGTGCGAGCGCTCGAAGCCGAGGGCGGCCTGGACGCGCTGCTCGTCACGTCCCCCGCGAACGTCCGGTACCTCACAGGGTTTTCCGGCTCGTCGGCGCTAGTCGTGGTCACGCGAGCGGATGTCCTGTTGGTGACCGACTTCCGCTACGCCGAGCAGGCACGCGTCGAGGCGGGCGAAGTGGCGCAGGTCGAGGTCGAGGGCACGAGCGTGTGGGATCGGCTGTTCAAGGAGCTGGCCACGCTCGGTCCGCTCGACAGCGTGGGCTTTGAGGCGCACGCGGTGTCGGTCCACGACGCGCAGCGATTTGCCGATGCCGGGAAGGCGTGGCGCTGGAATCCGACGACGGAGCTGGTGGAGCGGCTGCGGGCGGCCAAGGACCAGGGCGAGGTGGCGGCGATTCGCAGCGCGGCGCTGCTCGCGGGCGATGCGCTCCGACAGACGTTGGCGCAGGTGCGCCCCGGGATGACCGAGCTGGCGATCGCGGGGGCGCTGGAGTGCGCGACGCGCCGACTCGGCAGCGAGGGGCATCCGTTCGCGACGATCGTCGCGTCGGGGCCGCGCAGCGCGCTGCCCCATGCGCGGTCGAGCGCGCGGGCGGTCGCCGCGGGTGAATGGCTGCTGATCGACTTCGGAGCCCAGGTGGACGGCTACTGCGCCGACATCACCCGGACGGTGGTCGTGGGCGCGCGGGCGAGCGAGCGACAGCGGGTGTTGTACGAGCTGGTGCACGACGCGCAGCAGCGCGCCCGCGGCGGAGTGCGTGCGGGAATGAGCGGGCGGGACGCGGATGCGTTGGGGCGCGATCCGATCGTGGCGCACGGTTTCGGCGAGGCGTTTGGCCACTCGCTCGGCCATGGGCTCGGCCTCGAGGTACACGAGGCGCCGCGGCTCTCGAAGACCAATGTGGAGCCGCTGCCGGCGGGCGCAGTGATCACCATCGAGCCCGGCGTGTACGTCGCGGGCGAGGGCGGCGTGCGCATCGAGGACGATGTGTACCTCGCACCCGACGGCGCTGGTGCGGAGCTCTTGTCTGACGGGCTGACGGAGCTCGTTGAGCTCATGTAACTTTGGGACCCATGAACCTCGATATCATCGCGCAGCTCGTGAAGATCCTGAAGGACGCCCCCGAGCTCGGGTCCATCGAGGTCCGCCGGGGTTTGTTCGGGGCCTGGTCGTCGGTCAGGGTGTCCAAGGCGGGCGTGTTAACGAATGCCGGGGGGGGAGGGGGGGGAGCCCACCACGTAGTGGTGCAGGCTCCTCCCGCGGCGGGCCACCTCTCGGCAGCCTCGTCCGCCGGTGCGCCAGCCGCCCCTGCCCCAGCCCCCGTCGCCTCGCACCTCGTCGACATCAAGTCCCCGATGGTGGGGACGTTTTACGCGGCCCCCGAGCCCGGCGCCGAGCCCTACGTCAAGGTGGGCAGCCGCGTCGCGACGGGCCAAGTGGTGTGCATCATCGAAGCGATGAAGATCATGAACGAAATCGAGTCCGAAGTCGCCGGGGTGGTGCGGGAGGTGCTGGTGGAGAACGCCCAGCCGGTCGAGTTCGGCCAGCCCCTTTACCGAGTGGACCCACATGCCTGAAGCACCCCAAAGCGGCGCCACATTCAACTTCAAGGTGGCCATCACTCAGATGGTCCAGCGCAACGCGTCGGACCTGCTCCTCAAGGTGGGTCGGCCGGCGACGATCCGCGTGAACGGCGAGCTGGTGTCGCTCGAAACGGCGCCGCTCAAGCCGGAGGAGCTGAAGTCGCTCGCCGAGCAGATTATGACGCCCCGCCAGGTGAAGGAGTTCGCCGAGCACAAGGAGGCTGACTTCGCGATCGGCGTGCCGGGCGTGGGCCGGTTCCGCACCAACGTGTATCAGCAGCGCGGCACGGTGGCGTTCGCGTTCCGGGCCATTCCGTACGAGGTGAAAACGATCCGCGATCTGAACCTTCCCGGCGTGCTGGAGGAGATCGCGCTGCGGCCCCGCGGGCTGGTGCTGGTCACGGGCGTGACGGGGTCGGGCAAGTCCACGGCGCTCGCGGCGATGATCAATCACATCAACACGAACCGCCGTGTGAACATCATCACCATCGAGGACCCGATCGAGTTTCTCCATCGTGATAACCTGGCCAACATCTCGCAGCGCGAAGTCGGGAACGACACGCTGTCGTTCAACGCGGCGTTGCGACACGTGCTGCGGCAGGCCCCCGACGTGATCTTGATCGGCGAGATTCGGGATATGGAGACGCTCGATACGGCGCTCAAGGCGGCCGACACGGGACACCTGGTGTTCTCGACGTTGCACACGACCGACGCGACCCAGACGATCACGCGCGTGATCTCGTTCTTTCCGCCGCACCAGCACGACGAGATCCGCCACCTGTTGTCCACCGCGCTGCAGACGATCGTGTCGCTCCGCCTGGTGCCGCGCAAGGACGGCCAGGGGCGCGTGCCTGCGGCCGAGGTGCTGATCAATACGGCGGCGGTGCAGGAGAACATGCGCGATCTCAGCAAGTCGCTCAGCATCCCGGACCTCATCGCGCAGGGCTCGGTGCAGTACGGCATGCAGAGCTTCGATCAATCGCTATTCTACTGGTACCAGCAGGGGGTGGTGAGCTACGAGAGCGCCATCTTCTATGCGACCAACCCGAGCGAGTTCGCGCTGAAAGTCTCGGGCGTGGACTCGGGCGACAGCAGGGCGTTCGGGGGCTCCACGGCCGCAGCGGGCTTGCACGACGACATCACACCCTAATGATGTTCAAGAAGGTGCTGGTCGCGAACCGCGGGGAGATCGCCCTGCGGGTGATTCGCGCGTGTAAGGAGCTGGAGATCTCGACGGTCGCGATCTACTCCGAGGCCGACCGGGACAGCCTGCACACCCGCTTCGCCGACGACGACGTGTGCATCGGCCGCGCCCTGTCGCGCGACAGCTACCTGAACATCCCCCGTATTATCGCCGCCGCCGAGATCACCGGAGCCGACGCGATACACCCCGGCTACGGCTTCCTGGCGGAAAACGCCGAGTTCGCGGACATAGTCCGCACATCGAACATCACGTTCGTGGGGCCCACGGGCGACCAGATCCGCCAGATGGGCGACAAGGCCGCAGCGCGCAAGCTGGCCCAGAAGCTCAAGGTGCCCACCGTGCCCGGCTCCCCCGGACCGGTGGAGGACGCGGAGGCGGGGCTCAAGATCGCCCAGAAGATCGGCTTTCCGGTGATCATCAAGGCGGCGGCGGGGGGCGGCGGGAAGGGGATGCGCGTGGCCCAGGACGAAGAGCAATTCGCCCAGAGCTTCTCGCTCGCGAAGCAGGAGGCGCTGGCGGCGTTCGGCTCGGACGAAGTCTACCTCGAGAAGTACCTGGCCCGGCCGCGCCACATCGAGATCCAGATCATGGGCGACACGCACGGGCGCGTGATGCACCTGTGCGAGCGCGACTGCTCAGTGCAGCGGCGGCACCAGAAGCTGATCGAAGAGGCCCCCAGTCCCGCGGTGGACGGCACGCTGCGCCAGGACATTGGGGATGCGGCCGTCCGGTTGGCCGAGGCGATCGGTTATGTCGGCGCCGGCACGATCGAATTCCTACTCGACGAAGACGGGTCGTTCTACTTCATGGAGATGAACACGCGCATTCAGGTGGAGCACCCGGTGACGGAGATGTGCACCAATTTCGACCTCGTGAAAGAACAGATCCGCGTGGCCGCGGGCGAGCCGCTGTCGTTCGTGATGAACGGCAACCGACTGCGCGGGCACGCGATCGAGTGCCGCGTCAACGCGGAGGACCCCTCCCGCAACTTTCAGCCCAGTCCCGGCACCATCACCGTGTACCATCCGCCGGGGGGCCCCGGCGTCCGGGTGGACACGCACATCTACGCGGGGTACACGGTGCCACCCTATTACGACTCGCTGCTCGCGAAGCTGATCGTGCACGGCAACAGCCGTACGGAGGCGCTCGCCCGTATGCGGCAGGCGCTGGACTCGTTTATCATTGAGGGCGTGACCACGACCATCCCCTTCCTCAGTCGGGTCATGCGCCACCCCGACTTCGTCGCCGGCCGAGTGGACACCAAGTTCCTCGAGCGCGAGCCCCAGCTGCTGCAGCCGTCCGCATGAAGATCGACGTCCACTTCACACCGGCCGGCCTCGTCGCGGGAGACCTCGCCGGCCGGGGCGTTGTCGTCATCGACGCGCTGCGCGCGACCACCACGGTGATCACCGCACTCGCGAACGGCGCCAAGGCCGTCATCCCTGCCGCCAGCTCCGAGGAGGCCGTGCGCCTCGCGTCGAATCTCGAAAAAGACGGCGTGCTGCTCGCCGGCGAGCGCAAAAGTCTCAAAATCGAGGGGTTCGCCCTCGGCAACTCGCCCCGGGAGATGACGGCGGCGGTCGTCGGCGGAAAAACGATCGTGCTGACCACCACCAACGGCACCGCCGCACTGCTCGCGACCCAGGGCGGCGACCCCGTGCTCGTGGGCGCCCCAGTGAACTTCAAGGCGCTCGTCGCGCGGGCTCGCGCCGTGCTGGTCGAGCGCGGCGATCTCGTGATCGTGTGCGCCGGGCGGGAAAAGCAGTTCGCCATCGAGGATGGGTACACCGCCGCCCGGCTCGTCAAAGCGGTCAAGCGGGGCCTCCGGCAGGTGGTCCTCAACGACGCGGCCCGCGCCGCGGTCGCCCTCACGGACGAGCTCGCAGGGTGGAGCGAGGCGCTCGAAGGGTCGGAGGCGGCGCACCAGCTGGCCGAAGCCGATCTGAGCGAGGACGTCGGATTCGCCGCGCGAGCGGATCGCTTCACGGTGGTCCCCAGCTACGCGGACCGCCGTATCACATGAACGCGAAGGCGCGCCAGGAACTGATCGGCATCGGCGCCCTCGTGATCGGGCTGTTCCTGGGACTCACCCTGCTGCGGCTTCCCATTACCGGCACCTGGGGCGACCGGATCGGTTCCCTCCTGTGGCGCGGGCTGGGACTGGGAGCCGTGCTCCTGCCCTTGCTCGGCATCGGGTGGGCGCTGGCGGCCTTCGAGCGTCTCGGGAGCCTCTCGGCCGGGCGGGCGGCGGCGCTCGGCGCCGGGTTCATCGTGCTGCTCCCCTACGGCATCGGCACGCTCGGGGGGGGCGCGCGGTTTCCAGCGGATTACGCGGCCTGGAGTCCGACGCAGAAGCTCGTGGGCGTCGCGCCCGCCGTCCTCGCCCACGGCGTGCACCAGGCGGTCGGGACAGCCGGGGCCGTCCTGGTTGGTCTGTTCGCGCTTTCGGCCCTGGGGCTGCTGACGGTGGGGTGGCATCCGCTGGTAGTGTTACGACAGCGGGGTTCGGGGCTTGGGGTTCGGGGCTCGGGGGTGCCGACAAAACCGAAGGGCTCGCCCAAGACCGACGTTTCCGAGCGTGCTCCACTCGAGCCCGCGACCACGGCTCACGCCAGGCTACCGAAGCTGAAACGCTCCCTCACGAGCCCCGAGCCTCGACCCCCGAGCCCCGGCGCCCTCATTCCCCCGATTGATCTACTAACGCCCGCTCCCCCAGACGACGGCGACGCGGGGCTGGCGCAAATCGAGCTGATGGGGCAGAAGCTGATCGAGACACTGCAGACGTTTCGTGTGGAAGGCTCCATCGCCGGGCGCACGGTGGGACCGGTCGTGACGCAGTACGAGGTGGCGCCGGGCCCCGGGGTGAAGGTGGGTCGCATCGCGTCCCTCTCGGACGACCTGGCGCTCGCGATGCGCGCGCCGTCGCTCCGCATCGTCGCGCCGATTCCCGGGAAGGCGGCGGTAGGCATCGAGGTCCCGAACCCGATGCCGCGGATGGTGCACGTGCGCGAGCTGATCGAAGGCGCGGAGTACCATCGCGCCACCCGCACGCTGCCGATTGCGCTCGGCAAGAACCTCGAAGGCGATGCGGTCGTGGCGGATCTGGCCAGGATGCCGCACCTGCTGATCGCGGGGGTGACCGGCTCGGGGAAATCGGTTTGCATCAACACCATCATCACGAGCCTCATCTACACCCACCCGCCCGAGAGGCTCAAGCTGCTGATGATCGACCCGAAAATGGTCGAGCTCTCTATGTACGCGGCGCTGCCGCATCTCGGCCTGCCCGTGGTGACCAGTCACCACAAGGCGGCGAGCGTGCTCAAGTGGGCGGTGTGGGAGATGGAGCGACGCTACCGGCTGCTGCACGCCAACCACGCGCGCAACATCGCGGACTTCAACACGAAGGTCGAGGAGAAGAAGCCGCTGAAGGGCCCGCGCGAGACGCTCGCGACGCAGGCCGGAATTCAGAAGGAGCTGCCGCTCGACGGCGAATACACCGACGGCATCGTTCCCTACATCGTGCTGATCGTCGACGAGCTGGCCGACCTGATGTTGACGGTGCAGGGGGAAATCGAGACGCCACTCGCGACGCTGGCCCAGAAGGCGCGGGCCATCGGTGTTCACCTCGTGCTCGCGACGCAACGTCCTTCGGTGAACGTCATCACGGGGCTCATCAAGGCGAACTTCCCGTGCCGCGTCGCGTTCCGCGTGTCGGCCAAGGTCGACAGCCGCACCATCCTCGACCAGAACGGCGCCGAGACCTTGCTCGGCAACGGGGACATGCTGTTCCTGCCGCCGGGGAAGAGCGAGCTGTTGCGCGTGCAGGGAGCGTTCATCTCGACCGACGAGACGGAGCGGCTAATGGAGTGGTACAAGCGGCATGCGGCGCAGGTCGCGGCCCCCACCGGCACGAGCATCGACGAGCAGGTAGCGGCCCTGGAAGAACGGGAAAAGGCCGGTGATGAGGCCGGGGAAGGGGGAAGCGGAGCGCCGGGCGAGCGAGACTCAATGTTCCGCCAGGCCGCCGAGGTGTGTATTCAGAACCAGCTCGGCTCTACATCCCTCCTGCAACGGCGGATGAGCATCGGATACGGGCGAGCGGCCCGGATCATCGACCAGCTCGAGTCGGCCGGGATCCTGGGACCGGCGAACGGGAGTAAGCCGCGGGACGTGCTGGTGGGGCTCGAGGAGCTGGATGAGATTTGTGGAACCAACTAACGCGGAGCGCGGATGTCGGAACGCGGAACGGAAGGTTCAGCGTCATGTAGCCGCCAAGCCTCCATTTCTGTTCCGCGTTCCGCGTTCCCACTTCCGCGTTTCGAGTGTTCCGCGTTCTTCCGCACCGGGCGGCATAGATTCGGTTACACAGCCCACGGGCTCTCCGTTACCTTCACTGGCGTGAAGAATGGCCTGCGCTCCGATCCGAGCGCCTGGACCGATGCCCGCCACAAGCGGGGCCTGGTCGGAGAGCAGCAGGCGATCCAATACCTGGTGTCGCGCGGGTGCACGATCGCGGCGCATCGCTTTCGGGTCGGCCATACAGAGATCGACCTGATCGCGCGGCAGGGCGATCTGGTGACGTTCATCGAGGTGAAGACGCGGCGCGGCACGGCGTTCGGGAGCCCGCTCGAGGCGATCACCGGAGCCAAGCGTCGGGAGCTCGTGAAGGCCGCGCGGGTGTGGGTGGACCGGTTCGGGCGGCCGTCGGACGTCTACCGGTTCGACTGCATCGCGATCGTGGATGACCGGCTGGAGCACCTGCCGGACGCATTCCGCCCCGGGTGGCGCTGAACGGGGCTTCGGTGTATATTCGGGCCTCTCGCGGGAGGCTCCAACCATGTCGAGGACACTCATGGCGGCGGAAAAGGAAGTCGCGAAGCTCTCGGACGAGCGCAAGAAGGCTTTGAACCTCGCCATCACGCAGATCGAGAAGACGTGCGGCAAAGGCGCCATCATGCGCATGGGGGCGGACTCGCCCCGGGTACGGGTGGAAGCGATTCCCACGGGGGCCATCAACCTCGATGCCGCCATCGGGATCGGGGGGATTCCACGTGGCCGGGTGACGGAGATCTTCGGTCCCGAGTCGAGCGGGAAAACCACGCTGGCGCTGCACGTGGTGGCGAACGCACAGCGGTTGGGGGGCGCGGCGGCGTACATCGACGCCGAGCACGCCCTCGACGTGGAGTACGCGAAGAAGCTGGGTGTGGATATCGACAATCTGCTGGTGTCCCAGCCCGACACCGGGGAGCAGGGGCTCGAGATCACCGAGATCCTGGTCCGCTCGGGCGCAGTGGACGTCGTCGTGGTGGACTCCGTGGCGGCGCTCGTGCCGAAAGCCGAGATCGAAGGGGATATGGGCGACTCGCTGCCCGGGCTGCAGGCCCGGCTCATGAGCCAGGCGCTCCGCAAGCTCGCCGGGGCGATCAACCGCTCGCGCACCGCGGTCATCTTCATCAACCAACTGCGCGAAAAGATCGGCATCATGTTCGGCAACCCAGAGACCACCACTGGTGGCCGGGCGCTCAAGTTCTATGCGTCGGTGCGGCTCGACATGCGTCGCATTGGTCCGGTGAAAGAGCGCGAGGTGGTGATCGGCAACCACGTGCGCGTGAAGGTGGTGAAGAACAAGGTGGCGCCGCCGTTCCGTCAGGCGGAATTCGACATCATGTTCGACGAGGGCATCAGCCACGAGTCGTTGCTGGTGGACATCGCGGCGGAAGCCGGGATCATCGAGAAGTCGGGCGCCTGGTACGCCTACGGGAAGGAGCGGATCGGGCAGGGCCGTGAGAACGCCAAGCTGTACCTGAAGGATCACCCCGATCTGGCGCTGGAAGTCGAAACCAAGGTCAAGGAGCACCTCGGCGTGAAGGCCGCCGTGGTGCTGGCCGACGAGGAGGCATCTCCCCCCGAGGAGTGAGTGCCGACCCTCACCGGTCTCGCCCCTGATCCACGCCAGCCGGGCTATCGGCTGGTGGAAGTGGATCGGGGGCGATTCGCTTCTCTCCCGGGAGCGGCACTCGAACCGCTCGACCTGCGGCTGGGCGCGGCGATCGCCTCCGCGGTGCTGGAGCGTTTGCGGGAGCTGGCCGACATCGAGGCGGCCGAGCGGGCGGCGTTGCGCGCCCTGGCGCGACGGGCGCACGCGCGACGCGACTTGCAGCGTCGGCTGGGGAAGAAGCAGCACCCACCGCGCGCGGTGGACGCGGCGCTCGAGCGATTGGTCGCCCGTGGGCTGCTCGACGATCGGCGCTACGCTGAGCAGTACGCGGCGGTACGCGCCGCGCGCGGTCGCGGGCCGGGACGCCTGATCCAGGACCTGCTGGCGCAGGGCGTGGAGCGCCGCATCGCGGAAGAGGCGGTGCGCCACGCACTCGACGAGGAAGGCATCGATCCGACGGTGGAGGCTCGCGCTGTCGCGGTAAAGCGGGTCCGACAGCTGGGCGACCTGCCGAGCCCGATTCGCAAGCGGCGGCTGCTGGCCTTCCTGGTACGGCGCGGGTACACGGGCGCGATGGTGAAGGAGCTGGTAGAGGAGCTGTGTGGGGCCTAGCGCCCCAGGACAACCCGACGCCGTCTCGCGTCGACGACCAAGCAGGACGCGACGCCGGAGCGCTTCTAGTAACTGCTGGCGTGCCTTCCGGTTGGCTCGAGCGCCGGCTGAAACTCCTGGAAGGCGTGGAAAACGGCGTCGGACCACCATGCTCGGACGCTGCCGATCTGCGCCGCCGCTTCCTCGGGTGTGAACGCCGCGCGATAGGGGCGCGCGGTGGTGAGGGCATCGTACACGTCCGCGAGTCCCACGATCTGAGCCGACAGCGGAATCGTGTCGCCCGCTAGGCCATCCGGGTAGCCGCTGCCGTCGTAGCGCGCATGGTGCCAGCGGATGATGAGGTCGATCCCCCGAGGGCGTTCAGTGCTTCGGCGGCGAGCAGGGCGTCGCCGGGGGCGCGCGCCACGGCGTAGCTGCGGTGGCAGAGACGGCGCGCGGCGGCGGGGTCGTTGCGCTGATGGCGGACGATGGCGAGCAGCAGCGCGCTCGCCGGGCGCGACATCAGGGGGCTCGCGGCTCGAGGCCAGGGCCGCCGTGGTGGCGGGCCTGCCGGCCCGTGAATCTCGTGGTGCACTGCCCGAGCAACTTCTCGAGCTTTGCGACCTCGGTCGCCGCGCCCAGCCGGACGAAGCGAGCGCGGGCGGTCTGCGCCGCTTCGCGCGCCCCGACCGCATCACCCGTGCGGGCGAGGAGCTGCGCAAGATCGCGCTCGGCGGCGGCCATGAGCAGCGGCCGCGCGTGCTCCGTCGCCCGCTGGATCACGTCGCGCAGCACGCACTCCGCCTCGGCGGTCCGCCCTGCGGCACTCAACGCGGTCCCCAGGATGCGGAGGTCCTCGGTCTCGCGCACGGCGTCGTTCAGCTCGCGGTGCATCGCCAGGGCGCGCTCTGCCTCGCGCACAGCGAGGTCCGCCTCGCCCAGCGCGATCCGAATCTCGGCCCGCCCGGCGAGGGCCTGCGCCTTGAGCTGCGGGTCACCAACCTGGTCGGCCGCGCGAATGGCTGCCTCCGCCGCCTCCATGGCCCGCTCCAGCTGCCCCTGCTCGCGATACGTGATGGCGAGGTTGTGCTGCGCTTCCGCGACCCCACGGTCGGAGTGCACCTGCTGATAAGCGGCGATCGCACGGGTGTACGCACCGATGGCGCGGCCGTAGCGTCCCTGCAGATTGGCGATGATGCCGAGGTTGTTGGCGCAGCGGCCCACAGTGGCCATGTCGTTGTCCTGCATTGCCTCGTCCTGCGCCTGGGCGAAGAAGCGCGTCGCCTCGTCGATGCCGCCCCGCTCGAGTGCGATGGCGCCGCACACGTTGAGCGAGCGCACCTCGAGCTGGCGATCGGCCTGAGCCCGGGCGCGCGACAGCGCCACCGTGGCCCAGTGCCGTCCCACCTCGAGCCGGCCGAGCCGACTGTAGCCGATCGCCGAGAGCAGCGCGAGCATGGGTGATTGCTCGAGCTCGTGACGGGGGCGCTCGCTCAGGTACGTCACGAGCGTCACGTACTGCCCAGCGTCGGCCAGCGCCTGGGCGGCGTGCAGCGGGGCGAGTGAGCGGCGCAATTCGGCCCCGAAGTCGGCGTCCCAGTCCTGGGCGGCGAGGGCGCGGATTTCGCCCTCCGCCCCGAGCTCGGTGAAGATGGCCTTGGCCGTACGTGCCGCCCCCTGCGCATCCGCGAGTCGTCCCAGACGGCGCAACACCAGCGCGATATCGCGCGTGGCCTCCGCCAGCAGCTGCCGACGTCCGTATCGCTCCGCGGCGCCGATGACGGTGCGCAGCGCCTGCTCGGCCGCCCCCGTCCGCCCCTCCGCCGCGAGCACCCACGCCGTGACCCGCAGGTCTTCCGCCTCGCCCACGGGATCCGCCAGCCGGCCGCGCAGGTCGCGGACGAATTCGAGCTCGACGCGCGCCAGCTCCGGCTCGCCGCGGGCGACGCGGATCTCCGCGCGTCCGCGCAGGGCCAGCGCCCACAGCGTCTGGTCCCCCGCCGCTTCGGCCGCCACGACGGCGTGATCGGCCTCGGCGAGCGCGCGGCCCAGCGCTCCCTGCTCGCGATAGGTGATGCCAAGGTTGTGATGGCACTCGGCCACCCCGCGCTCGAGCCCGACCTTCTCGAAGGCGGCGAGCGCGATCTCCCAGGAGCCGATCGCTTCGGCGTGGCGGCCCTGCAAATTGCTGACGATGGCGAGGTTGTTCGAGCACGCCGCGCTCATGGCGACGTCGCCGTCGCGACTCGCGGCCATCAGGGCCTGCGTGAACGCTGACGCAGCGTCGTCGATGCGGCCACTCACGAGCGCCGCGGCGCCGCTGGCGTTGAGGGCGCGACGCTCCGTCGCCAGGTCGTGGCGGGCGCGCGCCTGATTGCGCGCCACGTCCAGCCAGCGCTGGCCCTCTTCGTGGCGCCCGAGACGGGCCTGCGCCGTCCCGTACAACAGCGCCAGACCGGGCGTGTCTTCCAGCGTGCGCCGCTCGCAGGCGCTCAGGTATTTGACGACATCGGCGTGGCGGCCCGCGCGGGCGAGCTCATGCGCGCTCTCAAGCAGTGAGGTGGCGGGCATCATGGGACCATCCGGTTCGTTCACGACGTCTACCAGCCTATCGCGTAGTTGGAATTCTTCTGCGCCTGGAGCCGCCCGGGCGCGGGGGCGATCCGGAGCGAGTCTGTGGTGGCCGGCTTCGCCACCGGGGCCACGAGGTCGCCGCAGGCGAGGAGCGAGGCGCTCAGGGCGACAGCTATCCAGAACCGCATCGCGGGCATGGTGCGAGTCCTCACCAGGAAACAGCGTATTCGCAGAAGTGCGGCAACGAAACCGTGAACGTCTTGTCCACGACTGAATGCGTCGCCGTGATCGTCGTCCAGGGGTCCACCGACTCTTCGTGATACCACACGCCCAGGAACTGATGCTCGATCGTCGCATCGGTGCTGTCCACCACACCGTCGCCGTTGAGGTCGCCGCCGGCGCCGGTGTACCAGATCTGCAGCTCGGCCGGGGTGCCGAACTGCAGCCCCGTGGGCTCGAGCCCCACGCCGATGTCCGCGGAATCGACCGTCAACGTGATCAACACCGAGTCCCCGACTGCGAGGTCACCCACCCCCGGGACTACGGCCGGGTCCGTGGCGGTGAAGCGCAGGAACGGCTGGCTGGTGTCGCCGGTCGCGCTCAAGTAGTCGATCTCCACCGAGCGCGTTTGCCCGCGCACCGCCCAGAAGCTCGTCGAGTAACGGTTCAGCGACAGTGGGCTGGTCAACTGCAGGTGGATCGCCCCCCCCCCGGACGAGACGCCACCGGTGGATGTCACGCCATTGGTGGTAAACCGGGGATGGATGCCCGGGGCCCATCGCAGGAAGTGCGGCGTGGGAGCCCCCGCTGGCCGGGGCGCGACGCCATCCAGACAGGCCGCGGCGAGCAGGACGAGCCCCGCCGAAAGTACGAGACGCTGAATCCCCACGATGCTCTCCTTAATTGCGGAAGGGCTCGAGTGAGCCGCCGGCTTGCTGGTGCTCGATCGGGGTTGCAGGAAGCGTTCCGGGGGAGGAAACGGACGCGGGGCGTTGTAGGATGATGAGTTACAGCTGGGGCGCGCGCGCGCCCCTCCAGCACCAGGGTCATTTCGTCCCAGGGCTGGTCCCATTTGACCAGCCGAGGCTACTCCGGACGCATGAGCCCGTGCGTCTGTGGCGCGGCGCGACGCCAACCGGAGCGACCGAAGGCCGCCGCCGCCACCAATCCCACGTCGTCCGTGTCGAAGCCCACGTCCGCACCGCCGTGCAGCAGCCGCCGGAGACGGCGGGGTGAGATCCCGAGCCGGCGCGCCGACTCGCTGCGGTTGCCACGGCACAGCTGAACGGTGGCGCGTGCCGCGGCGCTGGCGATCTCGTGGAGCGGGGCTGGGAACGGAATCGGTCCGTCGGGCGGCGTTGCCCGATTCTCGGGCGGGAGGAGCTCCTCGGGCGACACCACGCCGGGCGGCGACAGCAGCAGCGCGCGCTCCAGCGCGTTCTTGAGCTCGCGCACGTTGCCTGGCCATGCGTATGCGCGCAGCTGGTGCCGCAGCTCCGCGGTCAGCGGCGGCATGCTGAGGCCGTGCTCCCGCCCCAGCTCCGCCAGCAGGGCTTCCGCGATGACGAACAGGTCCTCGCCCCGCTCCCGCAGCGGTGGGAGCGATAGCACCACGGTGCTGAGACGGAAGAACAGGTCCTCGCGGAACCGGCCTTCGCGCACGGCGTCCACCAGGGACTTGTTCGTCGCCGCTAGGATGCGCACGTCCACGGTGCGCGATTTCGTGCCCCCGACGCGCCGGATTTCCTTGTCCGCGAGGACGCGCAGCAGCTTCGCCTGGAGCCCGAGTGGCAACTCGCCGATCTCGTCCAAGAACAGGGTGCCGGTGTCCGCCACCTCGAACAGTCCCGGCTTGGCGGCATGGGCGTCGGTGAAGGAGCCCCGCTCATGCCCGAACAGCTCCGACTCGATCAGGTGCTCGGGCAGCGCGGAGCAGTTCACGGCAACGAACGGCGCCGTGCGGCGTGGTCCCCCTTGGTGGATCGCCCGGGCGAGCAGCTCCTTGCCCGTGCCCGTTTCGCCCACGATGAGGGCGGTGGCATGACGGTGCGGCAGGAGCCGGGCGGCGCGCTCGAGCACGCGCTGCATCGCGGGGCTGCGGCCGACAATGGCGGCGAAGACGTCGTCGGCGCCATGCAGGCCGGTCGCGGCGGCCTGGGCGCGCGACCGGCCTGCCTTGACGGCGGTGACGAGCGCATTATGGAAGATCTCGAGGTCGTCCGGCAGCGCGAAATAGTCGGCGGCCCCGTGCGCCACGAGCTGCATCGCCGTGCGCCGCCCCGGATCGGTCCCCACCACCAGCGCCGGCAGGCTGGGGGAGACCGTGTGGGTGGCCAACCACTGAATGGCCTTGCGCTCCGCACCGCCCGCCGCGACCACTAGCACAACGGCGTCGGGCCCGACCGTGAGCGGCTCCGCCGCACAGACGACCTTCACGGCGACGTTCAGATCGTCGGCGAGATCGGCCCAGAATCCACTGAACGCCTCCGAGAGCGCGACGACGGTGAGCTGCGGCACCGAGGACCGGCAGGGGGCGCTGGAGTCCGCGAGGGTGCTGGGAACGGTCATGGGTTCGCTTCTCCTCCGGGGAGTACGGGGGGATGCACATGTTGACCGGCTGTGATCACGCAGTTGCGACCGCTACGCTTCGCCAGGTACAGCGCCTCATCAGCCGCCACGACCAGCTCGACCTCCGACTGCTCGCCCGCCGTAGGCGGCAGCTGCGCCAACCCGCCGCTCACGGTGACGGCCAGCGACACGTCTGTCCCGCCGCCGGCGTCCGGGAGCGCCGCACCGACCAGCGCGCAAATTCGCTCGGCGGCGGCGCGCGCTCCCTGGGCGTCGGTGTTGGGCAGGATGATGGCGAACTCGTCGCCGCCATAACGGCACGTGACGTCGGAGCTGCGCGCGCTCTGGCGAATCGCGGCCGCCACGCGACGCAACACGCGATCGCCGGCGTGGTGCCCCCAGCGGTCGTTGACGGCTTTGAGCTGATCGACGTCCAGCAGCAACAGCGAGAGCTCGGTCGGGTGTCGCGCGGAGCGGGCGACCTCGCGCGTCAGCGTCGCCTCGAAGTGGAAACGGTTGAACAGCCCGGTCAGCGGATCGGTGATCGAGCGCCGCTCCAGAACGGCGAGCACTTCCTGCTCGACGACCGCCGGGGCGACGAGCTCATGGCTGATGTTGAGGAGGTAGTCGAGGGCCGCCACCAGCTGGCCGGGATCGCGCGCGAGGCGCGTCTCGAGCTCGACCCGGTGCGCCGAGATGGCGACCGGATCGTGCAGCTGCGCGTAAGGAAGGAATCGACCGAGGAGTCCCTCGTCGGCTGGAAGCGGGAGCGCCCGCCGATCGCTCCCGCGCCGTTCCTCTCCAGTACGGCGATCGCCGACGCGCCGCCCGTGTTGTGTCGCGCTCACCGTTGTGGGATTCCGCACGTCGTCCCGCTGTCTTGACAAGGGTCCTGAGCGGCGACACGTTGGGTCCTGTGGCGCCTGTCGTCGTTGCCCCAAACGCGACCAATTACGTCACTAAACTGGAGCCGCTTTGGCATCTGTCAAGGGCAGTGGGAGAGCCGAAATGGGACCCGTCGCCCGGCGGCTGGCCATCCTCCTGGATGTGTTCAGCCCTTGGGATGGCATCTCCTTGAGCCACCGCGAGTTCGCCGCTGAGCTCGGCAAGCCCGTAACTGCCGCTGCCATAAAGAAATGGCCTCAACGGAAGAGCTTCCCGGCCAACGCCGCCCGGCTGATCGTCCGCCGGGCGCAGGCGCGGGGCCTTGCCGGCGTGACGCTCGAGTGGGTGCTATGGGGGGACGGACCTGGCCCCCAAAAGGGGCTGCAGCGGAGAGTGGAGCGCGTCAAGGAGGCGTCCGCGGTGCCCGCGCCACCCGTGCCCGCGTCCCCGCTGGCGCATGGGCGGCATGCCGCCGCGATCGCGGCAGCACTCCTGGCCGACCTAAGTCACAACGAATTCGGGCAGTGGTCCTCGGTCGAGGTGCAGCGTACGGTGATCTGGGCGCTCAAGGACCTGTCGCGCCGCCTCCGCACGCTCGGCTTCGACATGGGCAGAGCGTTCGAGCTGACCGACGTGTGGGCAGGGACGGTCGGCCTGCCGGTGCGCCTGCCCGGCGATTACGACGAAAGGGACTGAACGGCAGGGGCTGGAGCGGCCAACCGCAGGTGAAGGCGCTCGTGGACGGGCTCTGCAGCCTGCGATCTTGACAAACGCGTTGCGCCGCAACACCTTGGGTCTGTCGCGCCGGTGGACGTGCGGCTCCGCGCGTCCAACTACGTCACCGAATAGGGGCCACTTTGGCACCTGTCACCACCGTCGCGGAACGGCTTACCATCCTGTTGAACGCGTTCAGCCCTTGGGACGGCATCGCGCTGACCCATCGAGAGTTCGCCGCTGAGCTCGGCCCTCCCATCAGCGCCGCTGCCGTCAAGAAATGGCCTCAGCGCAAGAGCTTCCCACGCGACGCCGCGCGGCGCATTGCGAGACGCGCGCAGGAGCGTGGGGTGGTGGGTGTTACGCTCGAGTGGGTGCTGTGGGGGGAGGGGGCTGGTCCAGAGCAGCGACCACGTGCGGGGCGTGAGCCGTCAGATGCGGCGCAACCCAGCGCCGCGCGCGGGGCGTCAGTGGCGGCGTCCGCGCCGCCCGCGCCCTCCCACGGGCGGTGGGCTGCCGTCATCGCCGCTGCGCTCGAGGCGGACTTGAGTCACAATGAGTTCGGGCAGTGGTCGTCGGTCGAAGTGCAGCGAACGGTGATTTGGGCGCTCAAGGACCTGTCGCGACGCATGCGGACCCTCGGGTTCGATATGGGCAAGTCGTTCGAGTTGACCGACGAATGGGCCGGGAAGGTGGGCCTCCCCGTGCGCGTGCCCAGCGCGTCCGACGAGGGAGGGGAGGGGGGGGGAGGCCGAACGCCCTAAGGAATTTGGCGTGCCCTCGCGTGTAAAGCGTCCGAGCTTCCCACCCCAGCACCACGCGACTTGGGCAGAGATTCCCTAAGGCGCGCGCGCGAGGACCGCAAGATTGTACCAGGCGTCCACCAGCGCGCCCATGTTTTCCACCTGCTCGATGATTTCGTTGTGGGCCGGGCTATCTTGCGGCACCGCCGCGGCCGCGTCGAAGTGCAGCGCGCGACTCCGGTACGTGACGTTGAGCATCGGATTCCACATCGAAAACGCGTCGTGGAAGTAATAGCCGTCCGCCCCAAAGTAGTGAGAGGCCCAGAAGAAGATGCCGCGGTCTTTGAGGCCCTCGTTCCAGATCGCGCTGCCCGCCTCGAAATCCCTCCCGACCGAGATGCCCAGCAAGTCCAGAATGGAGGGTCCCACATCGATGTGAGACGTCGGCCATGACAGGTTGGTCCGTGTCTTGACGATCCGTGGGGCGTACAGCAGGAACGGGACATGAAACGTGAGATCGTCGATCTGGCCCGGGCGAAACGACGGGTCCGACTCACTGCTGCGGAGGCCGTGGTCGCAGGTGACGACGATTAGCGTGCGATCGAGGCGTCCTGACTCCTGGATCGTCGTGAGGAGCTCACCCAGATGACGGTCCTCGAGTTTCATGAGGTTGTAGCGGCGCTTGGCCATGTCGGACTCGTTGCCGGCGGCGGACACGTCGACCCATGGTTCGTGGGATAGCTGGGGCAGGTAAACGCCCAAGAACCGCCGTCCGGTGGAAGCGCTTGCCCGATAGTCTTCCTCCAATTTGCGCAGCGCCGCCAAATCCACCTGTTCTTCTTCCTGCCACTTGAGCGCGCTCTCGCTAGGACGGGACGGCGCGTCGGGAATGAACACCGTGTCCGGCGCCATCGTCATGTAATAGGACTCTTCCTCTCTGGCATAGCGACTGCCGTGGACGTTCGTCATGTAGATTCCTGTCCGATAGCCCGCCGCATGAAGGTTCTGGATCAGACCTGGCGGCGTCCGCCGATTCTCCAGAAAACTCCGGTTGTGGCTGACAGGATACGTGGAGAGCAGGATCGACGTGATGACCCGAAAGCTTTCGGGAGACGTCGTGTAGTGTTGCGTAGCGACCCACGCAGATCGGCTCAGGCGCTTGAGATTGGGAAAGTCGTTGAGACTCGTGTCCGCCGATAGGATGCGGGCCGGACCCGTTTCCATGATGAACAGCACGACGTCATAGTCCTTGGCGGCCCCCCAATACGGGCGGGGCGAGCCAGGCGTGGGTGCATGTGCGAGCTTCTCGTAGATCGGGCGGAGCGCGCCGATGGGGACATCATCATAGACTGCTGCGCTCCCTTCGGATGCAACCAGCGAGCGGGCTGTCAGGGAAATCATGGCGGAGTGAAATACCGTGGGCCTCATCCACGGGAACCACGCGGCGATCGCCAGCGCGGCGCCAACCACCCACAGCGCGACGGTGACGGCATAGATCTGTTTCTCGACTGTCTGGCCGTGATGCCTGATCGCTCGCCAGACCACGAAGATGGCCGCGGCGATGGCGCCGACGATCACGAGCGACTTGATAAGGTGCGCAGGATGCGAGAGGTCCAGTGCGGCAAGCAGATACTCCAGGGCCGCCATCGGGTGGGACATGCCCCAGTCGAGCCCCTCGGCGAGCAGCGCGTATCGCGCGAGATTCCCGAGCACGACGAATTCGCCGAACGCCACGAGCTGCAGCAAAACGGCGATGGCCGCAACCGCGCCGATCGTCCAGGAGTACCAGCGGATCGGCAGAAGCGCGCGCGCGACCAGGAAGCCGGCGGGCGCCAAGACGAGACCAAAGACCAAATCGGCACGGAAAAACGACAACCGCTGCCCCGGGGAGAGTGAGCTCAGCGACAGCGCCCCGGCGACGTCCGCGAACCCATGTTTACCAAGGAACCAGGACTTGGCAATGACGCCGACGAGCGTTGGCGTCAGCCAGACCAGGAACGCCACCAGGAATAGAGCCCGCCACTCAGGTCCGCGCTGCACCTCAGCGCTGTCGTGCGTATGATCACCCACGGTCGCAGTCAGTACACCATGATGGCGGCTCGGGACCTCGCGCGCCAGAACGCTAGGGCGCCCTGGTACCCCCCACCGCTCGCCGCCGCTCCTCGGCCGGGCCGGCGCTCGGCTTGCCCGCGGTGAGGTCGACCGGTCGCGCGATGCCGGTCGTTGTGTCGTCCATTGTCTCCGCCAGGAAGACCGCGCGCATCACCCCGTAGGCCGTGTAGGCCACGCCCAGTGGGAAAAAGAACGCGTCGTGCGCGATCAGTCCGAACCCGACGACCGACAGGATCGTCGCGAGTCCCAAGCGCTCGCGCGTGCTCCTGATGCCGGCCCGCGGCAGCGCGGCGTAGCGCACGTTGCTCACCATCAAGACCGCGAGGAAGATCATCAGCAGCTGCATCGCGTGATGCCGGGGCAGGTAGCGGAACACGGTCGGGTAGAGATTCGTGGTGGTGAACGGATAGAACGTCGCGAGCGTCATCCCCGCTGCCGGCGACGGAAGGCCGACGAAGTGCCGTTTGGACTGCCCCGCCTGCAGGACGTTGAAGCGGGCCAGCCGAATGGCCACCGCCATGACGAAGAAGTAGCAGAAGATCCACTCCGTCGCCCCGGCGCTGGCGAACTCGAGCTCGTACATGAGGAATGCCGGGGCGACGCCGAAGCTCACGACGTCCACGAGGCTGTCCAGCTCTGCTCCGAACCGCGTCCCCGTCCTGGAGATGCGCGCGACGCGGCCATCGAGGGCATCCAGCACCCCCCCGGCGAAGATGTACCACGCGGCGCGATAGAATTCGCCCCGGGACGTCAATACCATCGACCAGATGCCGAAGAACAGGTTGAAGAGCGTGAACAGGCTCGGGAGGACGATGACGGCACGCCGCATGTTGGGACGGGGGAAGCGGTGCATGGCGTCGCTCGTCCGCGTGCAACCTGTGGGCCAGGGGTCCTCGCCAACCACAGGCAGCCGGGCACCGTGTATCTCCAGGCCGGTGCTGCGCTTGATGCCCGAAAGTTTGCTTCGGGCAGAACGTCGCTCATTGGCGAGCCAAAGTCCTGCGGTACCGCGCTGGCAACGGTGTCGCTGTCCTGTGACAAGGGCTGCGGGCCGCCGTGTAAGTGTCGGCTCGCCTTTCAGTTGACCTGAGCGCCGCTATATTCTCGGCATGCTCTCCGCCGAGATTCGGCGCCAGTTTCTCGAGTACTTCACAGCCTCCCCGCGCGACCACCGAGAGGTGCCCAGCGCCCCGCTCGTGCCGGCGGACGACCCCACGTTGCTGTTTACGAACGCCGGGATGGTGCAATTCAAGCGGGTTTTTCAGGGCCTCGAGCGACGGCCCTACACCCGGGCCGTCACCTGTCAGAAGTGCGTGCGCGCGGGCGGGAAGCACAACGACCTCGAGCAGGTGGGCCATACCGCGCGGCATCACACCTTCTTCGAGATGCTCGGCAACTTCTCGTTCGGCGACTACTTCAAGGAGCAGGCGATCGCCTACGCCTGGGAGTGGGTGACCGGGAAGGATTGGCTCGGGATCGATCCCGAGCGGCTGTACATCACCGTGCACCACACCGACGCCGAGGCGCGCCAACTATGGCGCAAGGTCGCGGGGATCGCCGAAGGGCGCATCTACGGGCTCGGCGACGAGGAAAACTTCTGGCAGATGGGGGAGACGGGGCCGTGCGGGCCCTGCTCGGAAATCCTCGTCGATACTCGCGGGATGCGGGATGCGAGAAGCGGGATGCGCGACCTCCCCCTGGACGAATTCCGCAACCTCAGCGAGGAGGGCAAGCTGCTGGAGATTTGGAATCTCGTCTTCATGCAATACGATCAGCAACCAGACGGATCCCGCATCCCGCTTCCCGCGCCTTCCGTCGACACCGGCGCCGGGCTCGAGCGCGTGGCCGCGGTCATGCAGCACGTCCCCTCGAACTTCGACACCGACCTGTTCACGCCGATCATCGAGCGCGCGGTGGAGGTGGTGGGGAAGAAGTACGATCGCGGGCCCGCGGGGGCTTCGTATCGTGTGCTCGCGGATCACGCGCGCGCGGTGGCGTTTCTGCTGGCGGACGGCGTGTACCCGTCCAACGACGGGCGCGGCTACGTGCTGCGTCGCATTCTGCGCCGGGCGGTGCGCCACGCCTGGCTGTTGGGCCGGCGGGAGCCGACGCTCGTGCACCTCGTGCGGACGGTGGAAGGCGTGATGGGCGCGGTGTACCCGGAGCTCGTCGCCAAGCGGGCCCACATCGAGAATGTGACCCGTGCCGAGGAGGAGCGGTTCTTCGACACGATCGAGGGCGGCCTCGAGCGGTTGGAGCAGCTGAAAGGTGCGAAGGCGATCTCGGGCGCCGAGGCGTTCAAGCTGTACGACACGTTCGGCTTTCCGATCGACCTGACGCAGCTCATCGCCGCGGAGCGCGGCCAGACGGTGGACGTCGCCGGCTTCGAGCGCGAGCTGGGGCAGCAACGCAGCCGCTCGCTCGAGGCGCTGGAGCGCAGCAAGGCAACTGGCCCCGCAGTCCATGTCACGCGTAGCGGCGCGTGGCGGGCCGTGAAGCCCAAGCGCAAACAGAAGTGGGTCGGGTACGACGCCACGCGGGCCGACACCGAGGTGCTGAAGTTTCGCCAGGCCAAAGATGTGCTGGAGCTGGTGCTCGCGGAGAACCCGTTCTACGCCGAGTCGGGTGGGCAGGTGAGCGACACGGGGCGGGTGAAGGGGGAGGGGTGGACCCTGGACGTGGACGGGGTCGAGAAGGTGGACGGCGTGACTGCGGTGGCGGGCCGCTTCGAGCAGCCGTTCGAGCCGACGGAGGTGCTAGCGGAGGTGGACGAGCCGCGGCGCCGCAACATCGAGCGCAATCACACCGCCACGCACCTGGTCCACGCCGCGCTCCGCAAGCTGCTCGGTCCCCACGTGCGCCAGCAGGGCTCGGTCGTGGCGCCGGAGCGCCTCCGCTTCGATTTCGCCCACCACGGCCCGGTGGACGACGCGATGCTTGAGCGCATCGAAGAGGAAGTGAACCACCACATCTGGGAGAACCTACCGGTCACGACACGCGAGCTGAAGTACAAAGAGGCGATCGCCGCCGGGGCGATGGCGTTCTTCACGGAGAAGTATGGCGACGTCGTCCGCGTGGTGGACGTGCCGGGTGTGTCGCTCGAGCTGTGCGGCGGCACGCACGTGCCGAGCACCGGGCAGATCGCGCTGTTTCGGTTCACGCACGAGACGGGCGCCGCCGCCGGGGTGCGACGCATCGAAGCAGTGACTGGGCCGGGGGCGTACGCCCTGATCCGAAAGCTCGAAGGAGAGCTCGAGCAGGCGGCGGGGGCCCTGAAGACGCACCCCGAGCACTTGGTACGTCGCATCGAGCAGCTGATCGAGGAGAACAAGAAGCTGGAGGAACGTGTCAAAGAGCTGCTTCGCTCGGGAGGAGCAGGCGTGCAGCGTGTGACGAGCGACGTGCAGCGGATTGGGGACGTGGAGCTGCACGTCGCGGACTCGGATCTCGAGAGTCGGGAGCAGATTGGGTTGGTAATGGATGCGTTTCGGGCGAGCCATCGGCGGGCGATCTCGGTGCTGTTCACCAACGGGGAACGACAACGGGCGGCGGTGTGGGTGGGTGTCACCGACGACCTGGTGCAGCAGGGGGTGAAGGCGGGAGACATCGCGAACGCGATCGCGGCGGTGAGCGGCGGCAAGGGCGGTGGACGGCCGCACTTCGCGTCCGCCGGAGCCGGCGATCCCGCGAAGCTGGGCGAGGCGCGGGCGCAGGCGCGCGCGATCGTCGCGAGGCTGCTTCCCGGGGAGGGGGGGGAGCGATGACCCGCGCTGTCCTCGTCGCCTGGCTCGAGGCGCGGCGCCCGCCGGCCCCGGTGGCGCTGCGCGCGCGGCTGACGGCCGTGGTCGAAGGCGCCGTCGACGCCGACCTGCCGTTGCCCGACCACCTGGCGCTGCTGGGCGAGCGCGTGCTGGCCGGCGTGGTGGGGCGGCCGGAAGGCGGACGGGAGTTGGCCCTCGACTTGCTCGCGGCCGACGCCTTCGTCACCTACGCGTTCGAGGCGCAGTCAGAGACAGACGCGCGCGGACTGGCGATGCTCGCGGAGCGGGTGGCGAAAGCCGGGGACCCGGTCGGAGGACGGTCGGCGTGAGCGGGCTGCTGGAACGGCGGCCCGGGCTCCTGGTCTTGGTGGACCCGAGCCGCACGGCGCCGGCGGAAGCGGCGGAGCTGGCGCGGGCGGCCCGGGCGGCGGGCGCCGCCGGGCTCTTGATCGGCTCCTCCTTCGACGGCACGCAGGACACGGCGCGGGTGGCGCGGGCGATGCGCGAAGCGGCGAGCGGGCTGCCCGTGGCGTTGTTCCCGGGCTCCGCGCTGCAGCTCACGCCCGAAGTGGACCTCGTGCTGTTCCTCTCCCTCGTCTCGGGTCGCAACTCCCAGTACCTGATCGAGGAGCACGTCCGCGCGGTGCCGTTCCTGGCGCGTCACCCCGTGCCCACGCTGTCCACCGGGTACATCCTGGTCGACGGCGGCCGGGTCACGAGCGTGGAGGCGGTGAGCCAGACCCGGCCATTGCCGGCCGACAAGCCGGAGCTGGTGGCGGCGCACGCGACGGCGGCGCAGCTGATCGGGATGCAGGCGATCTATCTCGATGCCGGGAGCGGCGCGCCGCACCCGGTGTCGCGAGCCGTGATCGCCGCCTGTCGCGCCGCGGTACCGCGCCTCACGTTGTTCGTGGGGGGCGGCATCCGCACCCCCGAGCAGGTCCGAGCCGCGCGCGCAGGGGGGGCCGACTTCGTGGTCGTCGGGACGGCGCTGGAGGAGCAGGCTGGGGCGGGGGGGGGGGCGACGCACGAGCGACTTCGCGAGCTGGTGCAGGCGATCACGCGGTGATGGCGGCCGACCAGGCCCGTGCGGGGCTCGCTGCGCTGGCGGCGCTCGCCGCGCGCGTGGCGGAGCAGCAGGCGGAGACGATCGTGACGATCGCGGATGCCTACGTCGCTGCGCTGCGCGCCGGCGGCACGCTGTTCTTCGCGGGGAACGGCGGCAGCGCCGCCGATGCCCAGCATCTCGCCACCGAGTACGTCGTACGCTATCGGTCCAACCGCCCCGCGCTGCGGGCCGTGGCACTCACTACCGACTCGTCGCTGCTGACGGCCAGCGCCAACGACCTGGGATTCGATGAGGTGTTCGCGCGCCAGGTGGAGGCGCTCGGCCGGCCCGGCGACGTTCTGTCGCTGCACTCGACCAGCGGCGAGAGCCCGAACGTCGTCCGCGCTGCCCAAGCGGCCAAGGCGCGGGGCGTGCGCGTCGTGGCGTTCCTCGGTAAGTCCGGGGGCCGGCTCAAAGAGCTGGCCGAGATCGCGCTGGTGGTCCCTTCCGACGACACCGCGCGCATCCAGGAGCTGCATCTCGCGATCGAGCACGTCATATGCGGAATAGTGGAAGAGCGGCTGAAGGGATGATCGCGATCTGCGCGTGATCGACCTCCATGGCAAACGGGCCTTCGTAACCGGCGGGGGGAGGGGGATCGGCCGCGCGACGGCGCTGATGCTGGCACGCGCGGGAAGCAGCGTGGCGGTGGGATACCGAAGTCGTCGGGAAGATGCGGAGCAGACGACGGCGGCGGTCAGGCGGTCAGGGGGTCAGGCGGTGAGCGTGAGCGCCGACCTCGGCGATCCGGGCGCCGCCCAGCGCGCGGTCGCGCAGGTGAGCGAAGCGCTCGGCGGGCTGGACCTGCTGGTCGTCAACCACGGCGTCTGGCCGTCGGATGACGTCCCCGTGGCCCAGCTGAGCGACGTGCAGTGGGAGGGCACGCGCCGCGCCAATCTCGACGCGGTGCTGTACGTGTGCCGCGCCGCCGTTCCACGGCTTCCCAACGAGGGGAAGGTCGTGCTGGTGTCCTCCACGGCGGGGCAGCGCGGCGAGGCGTTCCACGCGGACTACGCGGCGACCAAGGGGGCGGTGATCGCCTTCACCAAGTCGCTCGCGATCGAGCTCGCCCCGCGGCGTATCAACGTGAACTGCGTGGCCCCGGGGTGGGTGGACACGGAGATGGCGGCTCAGCCGTACGCGCGTGACGGGGGGCGGGGGAGGGCCGAGATCGAGCGGACCATCCCGCTCGGTCGAGTCGCGAGCCCGGAGGATTGCGCAGGAGCGATCGTCTTCCTGTGCTCCTCCCTGGCGCGGCACATTACAGGAGAGGTGTTGAATGTGAATGGGGGGAGTGTGTTGTGCGGGTGAAACCAATTCGGAACGCGGACGTGGGAACGCGGAACGAGAAAGGCAGAACGCGGAATGCGGAAGTCGGAACGTGGAACAGTAGTGGAAGGTCGAATCCCGAGCGACGCCCGTCTCGCTGTTCCGCGTTCCGCGTTCCACATTCCGCGTTTCCGACCGGATGAAATTCCCCGACCGTCTGCCGATCCCATCAGAAGTGCTGAAAATCGCACGGAAGCTGGAGGATGCCGGCTACGAGACCTGGTGCGTCGGCGGCGCGATACGAGACAACCTCCTCGGGCTCGAGAACCACGACTTCGACTTGACGACCGCCGCGCCGCCCACCGAAGTGCGCCGCCTGTTCAAGCGCACGGTGCCCGTGGGGATCGAGCACGGGACGGTCGCGGTGCTCGACGCCGCCAAGCGAGCCCACGAGGTGACCACGTTCCGCAAAGACATCACGACCGACGGGCGCCACGCGGTGGTGGAGTTTGGCGTGTCGCTGATAGACGACCTCGCGAGGCGTGACTTCACGATCAACGCAATCGCCTACCAACCGATCCGGCACGAATGGCGCGACCCCTTCAAGGGGGCCGACGATCTCGCGGCCAAGCTGATCCGCTCGGTGGGCGACGCCAACTGGCGGTTTCAGGAGGACTACTTGCGCATCCTCCGGGCGCTGCGATTCAGCGCGCGCTTCTCTTTCCGGATCCATCCCGGCACGCTTGAGGCGGCCAAGGCCAACGTTCAGGGGCTGGCGCAGCTTTCGGCGGAGCGGGTGCGCGACGAGTGGTTCAAGGGGATCCAGACGGCATCGCGGGTCTCGAAGCTGCTGGCGTCGTGGATGGACGTCGGAGCGGCGAGGATTTGGCTGCCGGAGATCCGGGGTCAGGGATCGGGGACCGGCGAACGGGGTTTGCGCGCCGGGGTGGACAAGCTGCCGCGGGATCCGGTCCTGATCACGGCGTATCTCGCCTCCGACCCGGCGTCGCTGTTGACGAGGCTCAAGGCTTCGAACAAAGACATCGAACGGGGGCGGGCCATTGGACAGTGGCGCGACCAGTACCCCGATCCGAGGCACCTCCCCGACGTGCGTCGCTGGCTTTCGCAGGTTAGTGAGCATGCGGACGATCTCTTGGTCCTGCTCTCGGCGGGTACCCCTTCCCACTCCCCACTCCCGAAGGTCGTCGCGTCGGTCCGCGCCGCTAAGGATCCCCTGACGTTGAAGGATCTCGCCGTGAGCGGCGATGATCTCCTGGCCGCGGGGGTGCGGGCGGGTCCCGACGTGGGCGAGACGCTGCAGCGGCTGCTCGCCGAGGTGCTGGAGGACCCGACGCGCAACACCCGCCACTACCTGCTGTCGCGTGTCTAGCGCCGTCTGGTACGCGCTCGTCGCCGCGCTCGGCAACGTGGTCGGGGCGCTGGCGGTCACGCGTCGTGCCGCCCGCGAGCTGGTGCTGATCGAGTATTTCGTCGCGTTCGGCGCGGGCTTCATGCTGGCGGTGGCGCTCGTAGAGGTGCTGCCGGAGGCGTTCGCCCGCTCGGGCGGCGCGGCCCCGGCGATGGTGCTGGCCGGGTACCTCGCGGTGCACCTGACCCAGCATACCTTGACGCCGCACTTCCATTTTGGCGAAGAGACGCACGCCGTGAATCCCGCCGCCGGGCCCTCTGCGCTCGTCGGGTTGCTGCTGCATACATTCTTCGACGGCGTGGCGATCGCGAGCGCGTTTCTGGTGCGCCCGAGCGTGGGGTTGATCGTGTTCTTCGCCATCTTCCTGCACAAGCTACCCGAGGGGGTGACGATCTCGAGCCTGTACCTGGCGGTGGGACGCTCACGGCATCAGGCGCTCGGCGCCGGCGCGCTGCTGGGCGTGGCGACACTGAGCGGCGTGGTGCTCACCGATTACCTCGGGTTCCTGGTGCATCATGGGCTCGCGATCGCGGCGGGCGTGACGATCTACGTGGCGGCGTCGAACCTCGTGCCCGAGTTCCAGGGCAAGCGCGGGTGGGCTTCGCCCCTGGCGTTCGTGGGTGGCGCCGCCGCGTTCTTCGTGACACGGGCGGTACTCGAGGCCGTGCATGTCTGACCCCACGCTGTTCTCCCGCACGGCGGAGCCGCTCGCCGCGCGCATGCGACCCAAGAGCCTCGACGAGTTTCTCGGGCAGGAGCAGCTGCTTGGTCCGGGGAAGGCGCTGGGTGAGCTGATCCGCCGCGGGGACGTCGGGTCGTGCATCTTCTGGGGACCGCCCGGCTCGGGGAAGACCACGCTGGCGCGGCTCATCGCCAACTACACCGACCGCCACTTCGAGCCGTTTTCCGCCGTGACGGAAGGGGTGGGGCGGGTGCGCGAGATCATTAAGCAGGCCGAGGAGCGCCTCAAGTACGAGGGCCGTGGGACGATTCTGTTCTGCGACGAGATCCACCGCTTCAATCGGGCGCAGCAGGACGCGTTCCTGCCGTGGGTGGAAAACGGGATCATCACCCTCATCGGCGCCACGACGGAGAATCCGAGCTTCGAGCTGACCGGGGCGCTGTTGTCGCGCTGCCGGGTGTTCGTGCTCGAGCCCCTCACCCCGGAGCATATCGCCACCCTGGTACGGCGCGCGCTGGCCGACGGGGATCGTGGCCTCGGCCGGCTGGCGCTCGAGATCGACGACGACGCGCTGGCGTTGCTAGCCCGGGAGGCGGATGGCGACGCGCGACGCGCGCTGCAGGCGATTGAGGCGGCCGCCGAATTCCTGAACGGGAAGGGTCGCATGACCGCCGCCGTGATCGGGGACGCACTGCAAAAACGCTTCGCGAAGTACGACAAGGGCGGGGAGGAGCACTACAACCTCATCTCGGCGCTGCACAAAGCGGTGCGCGGCTCCGACGTCGAAGGCTCGTTGTACTGGCTCGCCCGCATGCTCGCGGGCGGCGAGGATCCGCTGTACATCGCCCGCCGGCTGGTGCGGATCGCCTCGGAAGACGTCGGCTTGGCCGATCCACGCGCCCTCACGCTGGCGCTCGCGGCACAGGATGCCTACCACTTCCTCGGCTCCCCCGAGGGCGAGCTGGCGCTCGCGCAAGCGGTGGTGTATCTGGCGACGGCGCCGAAATCGAACCGCGTGTACACGGCGTTCGGCCAGGCGATGGAGGCAGCGAGCGAGTACCCCGCCGAGGCGGTGCCGCTGCACATCCGGAACGCGCCCACCAAGCTGATGAAAGACCTCGGCTACGGGGCCGGGTACCAATACGCGCACGCCTCCGAGAACGCGTACCTCCCGCAGGAGTACCTCCCCGAAGCGCTGCGAGGCCAGACGTGGTACGAGCCGACCGAGTTCGGGTTCGAGAAGGACATCAAGAAGCGGATGGAATGGTGGGCGGAGCTGAAGAAAAAGGCGACGCCATGACGCTACGACGCCACGTTGCACGTTACCCCCTCGGCCTCAAGACTCTCGTGCAACGTGGCATCGTGGCGTCGTGCATCCTGGCCGCCTGCGCGACGCTCCACAACCTCGCGTTCACCGACCCCGACGTCACGCTCCAGGAGATCGACGTTGTCGGGATGGGGCTGACGGGGGGAGTGTTCGATCTGGTGTTCGACGTCTGGAACCCGAACGACTACCGCATCCGGTCTACCCGGCTCGAGGTAGGGATCGATCTCGAAGGAACGCACTTCGGCGACGCGCTGCTCGACCGTCCGCTCGACCTGTCGCCCACCAACCACAACCGCGTGGTGGTGCCGGTGCGCTTCGAGTGGGCCGGGATGGGCGCGGGGGCGAAGGCGCTGGTCACACGGCGCGCGGTCGCGTACGCGATCACTGGAGCGGTGCTGCTCGACACGCCGCTGGGCGAGCGGCGGGTGGCGCTGACGGGCAAGGGCGACGTGCCGCTCATGAAGCTACTGAAATGAGCCGTTAGATTTCAGTCCAGGAGGTCAGGAGGGAGGCATTCGACAACTCATCGAGATCAGGCCGCCTGTCGAGCGCGCGTTCCTGGTCGGCGCCCCACGCAAGGGGTCGGCCGACGCGGCCCAGGTGGACGAGCATCTGGAAGAGCTGCGCCGCCTCGCCGACACGGCGGGCGCGGATGTCGTGGGGCGGACCCACCAGCGGCTCGACGCACCCACACCCAACCTGTACCTCGGCCACGGCAAGGTCGAGGAGCTGAAGGGCATCCTCCAGGACGCGGGCTCGACCCTGGTGCTGTTCGACGAGCCGTTGTCACCCGTCCAGGGGAGCAATCTCGAGCAAGCCTTGGCGGTGCGGGTCATGGACCGGACCGAAGTGATCCTCGACATCTTCGCGACCCGCGCGCGCTCCGCGGAGGCGAAGATGCAGGTGGAGCTGGCGCAGCTCGAGTATCTCTTGCCTCGTCTCACGCGCATGTGGACGCACCTGTCGCGTATCCGCGGGGGCATCGGGCTGCGGGGGCCGGGCGAGACCCAGCTCGAGACCGATCGCCGGGCCATCCGCCGCAAGATCGCGCTGTTGAAGAGGCGGCTCGAGGATGTGGCGGACCATCGCGCCAATCAGCGGCAGGGGCGGCGGCCCCTCCCCAGCGCCGCGCTGGTCGGGTACACCAACGCGGGCAAGTCGAGCATTCTGCGCGCGCTCTCCGGCGCGGAGGTCTTCGTCGAGGATCGGCTGTTCGCCACGCTCGATACGCTCACCCGCGAGGTGGACGTGGGGGATGGGTATCGGTTTCGACTCACTGACACGGTCGGATTCATCCGTAAGCTGCCGCACCATCTCGTGGCCTCGTTCCGCGCGACGCTCGAGGAGGCGCGTGATGCGGATTTGCTCCTGCACGTGATCGACGCCGGGGCCGCGAATTGGGAGGAGCAGGTGGAGGTGGTGGACGAGGAAATGGGGAACGCGGAACGCGGAGCGCGGAACAGCGATGGGAGCCGCGAGCGCAAACGCGTGATCTACGTCTTCAACAAGGCCGACCTGCTGCCTGATCCTGAGGCATTCCTAACCATGGTGCGACAGCGATACCCGCATGCGGTGCTGACGTCCACTGTTCCGCGTTCCGCGTTCCGCGATTCGGTGGGGGGCGGGGTGGAAGGGCTGCGCTCCGCCCTCCGCACCTCCGCCCAGGCGCTCCGCCCGGTCGCCCGCGTTCGCGTACCGCTCGGGAACGGGAAACTGCTCGCCGCGCTGCATCGCGACTCGGAAGTCATGGCCGAAACCCCGCTCGACGGCGTCGTGGAAGTCACGGCGCGGGTGGAAGCCTGGCTGCTCGGCAAACTGCGACGGGAAGGGATCGAGGTTCAGATCGGATCGTGAGGGCGACCGAAGCACGTCTGGTACCACACGGCGATCATCGTGAGCCGCGAGACGTGCGGGTCGAAGCGGGCATCGCCCTTGAGAAAGCGCTCGGTGACCCGAGTGAGTGCCGCGCGATCGAAGGGGCCGTGGCGGATGGGATCGAGCGTGGGCAGCGACGCCACGATGTCGCGCAGCGCTGGAACCTCCCGCAGGTATTTCGGCCACGGCACCCCGAACCCCCACTTGCGGTGCCGCCGGACGGCCATGGGCAGGCGATCGGCCATCGCGCGCCGCAGCAGCGGTTTCCTACCCCACGAGCCTCCGTCACGCAGCGCGATCGAGGGCATGGCGGCTAACCGCTCGGCGAGCCGGTAGTCCAGGAACGGCGTGCGACACTCGATCGAGGCGGCCATCGTCGTCCGGTCATTGCGATCGAGCAGCGAACACAGGAAGGTGTGCTGGTCGTTGTACATCGCCTGCCGCACTGGCTCCGCGGGATAGAGCTCCTGCGCGCTGCGGAGCACCGCTTCCCGGAACTCGAAGCGGCCCGTGGGCACCATGCCGAGCACCCGCAGATCGTGGGGGAGCAGATCGCAGGCGTTGAACAGGACGAACCGATCCAGGGAGCCGAGCGCGAGCAGACGGCCCAGCTTCGCGAGCCGACCGTGGGAGCGGAACCCCCACCGCAGCCAGCGCGCCGCCGGCGTAGCAGCACGCAACAGATAAGGAAAGCGCAGCGGTCGGTAGCGCACGTACCCGCCCAGCAGCTCATCGGCGCCTTCGCCGGACAGCAAGACGGTGACGCGGGGCTTGGCGTACCGTGAGATGCTGAGCAGATGCGGGTCACTGGCGTGCGCGATCGGCTCGTCGTTGAACCACGACGTCTGGGACAACCGCTCCAAGAGTTCGCCGGGCGGGACGAGGAGCTCATGGTTCTCGAGGCGCCAGCGCTCGGCCACGGCCCGTGCGACCGCGCCCTCGTCGAACTGCGGGTCGGGGAAGCGGACGGTGAAGCTCGCCACGCCAGAGCCGGCTTGAGCGGCCAGCGACGCCGCGACACTCGCCGAATCGAGGCCGCCAGAGAGCAGCACGCCGACCGGGACATCGCTGATGCGCCGCAGGTCGACCGCATCATCGAACGTCGTCCGGAACCACCGCGGCGGATCGACGAGCATCTCGTCGCGCTGCGTGCGCGCGTGGGTAGCGAGATCCCACCAGCGGCGGATGTGGGCGCGCCCGTCCTTCCAGAGCATGTAGTGCCCGGGAAGCAGGCGCTGCACTCCGATGAACGGCGTGCGCGCTCCCGCGGTGTAGCGAAAGCACAGCAGCTCTTCCCAAGTATCCGGATCGAACCGTTTGGGTACCCCGGTCGCGAACAGGGCCTTTTCCTCGGAAGCGAAAAGGAGGGTGTCGCCCTCGAGCGCGTAATACAGCGGCTTGACGCCCAGTCGATCGCGGCACAGGAACAGGGTGCGGTCGCGCGTGTCCCAGATCGCCATGGCGAACATGCCGTTGAGCCGGTCGAGCATCGCCGGCCCCAGAGCGGCATACAGGTTGAGTATGACCTCCGTGTCCGTTTGCGATTGAAACGCGGACCCGCGGGCGACTAGCTCGGCGCGCAGCTCGCGGTAGTTGTAGACCTCTCCGTTATAGATGATCTGGTAGCGACCGTCCGCCGTCGCCATCGGCATGTGCCCGCGGGGGGAGAGGTCGAGGATGGCCAGCCGGCAGGCGGCGAGCCCGATTCCCGGCGCGACGTAGTGCCCCGCGTCGTCAGGCCCCCGATGACGCAACGTGTCCCGCATGTGCAGCAGGACGGCCTCGCTCACGGGCGAGTCGGTGTCGCGATGGACGATACCGCAGATCCCGCACATGTGGCTTCGTTGCAACAAGATACGGCACATTAGAGTCGGACAACATGCCCACCTCGGCATGACCTGGATCACCGACCGTGTTCGAGCGCGCTCCGTAGTTTGCGCCAGCCGCCAGGGGTCCGCGCCGCAAGCGGTACCGCTGGCGAGCACGCTGCTCAGAGCAAACCCGTCGAAAGACGGTGACGCAGAGCCACGGGGCTACCGCGGGACTCCCGCCACGCTCGCCGGGCCGCCAGCGATCGACCACGGGTCGACGTATGGCGGCCCGGTTCGCGTTCACACGCCTTTGGGGCGGGGCCCGGCATGACCTTCACGCACAAACTGGCTCACCGGCTGGCCTTGCTCAGAGGCCGTCTCGTGGCGACGGCGCTCGTCGGGCTCGTGTTCCTTTGGGTCGCGAGCTGCGAGAAGCCGATCAACACCGCGCCGAACGCATCAGTCGCACAACTCGTCGTTTCCCCCAAAGCCGCCACGCTGCAAGAAAACCAGACGCAGGATTTCACGGCGGTCGCCCTCACCGCGCAAGGCGATAGCGCGGACGCGACCGTCACGTGGAGCGTGACGGGCGGAACCATCGACACGAGCTCGAGCGGCAAGCGTCACGTCGGTCACTACCAGAACGCGAACTGCGGCAGCTTCCAGGTCGTCGCGACCAGCCACCCGGGCTCGAAGAGCGACACCGCCAGCGTGACCGTGTTGTGTCCGGGTCCGGTGGCGGTCGCGTCGGTGAGCGTTACGCCGGCGTCCGCCAGCGTCCAGGCGGGTGCGAGCGTGCAGCTGACCGCGACCCCGAAGGATGCCAACGGCAACCCGCTGTCCGGTCGCGTGATCACCTGGTCGAGCAGCAACACGTCGGTGGCGACGGTGAGCTCGAGCGGCCTCGTGCGGGGCGTGGCCGCGGGCTCCGCCACGATCACCGCAACCAGCGAAGGACAGAGCGGTAGCTCGAGCATCACCGTGACGCCCCCGGGCGCTAACAAGTTTGCCATTGGCGACCGCGTACAGACCACCGACGTCACAAACGTTCGCGCCACGCCGGCGCTCTCCGGAACCCTGGTCGGCACGCAGCCGCTCGGCGCCCTCGGCACGGTGGTCGGCGGTCCCGTGCTCGACAGCACGGGCGACCAGATGATCCGCTGGCAGATCAACTTCGATCAGGGCCCGAATGGCTGGGTGGTCGAGTCGTACCTGACCAAGACGGTGCCCGTGGCCTCCGTCACCGTCACGCCCGCCACCGCCACGGTGGCCGTCGGCGCGACTGTCCAGCTCACCGCAACCCCGAAGGACGCGAACGGGAACCCGCTCACGGGCCGCGCGGTGACGTGGTCGAGCAGCAACACGTCGGTTGCGACCGTGGACGGCAATGGCCTCGTGACCGGAGTGACGGCCGGGTCGGCGACGATCACCGCCACGAGCGAAGGGCAGAGCGGCAGCGCGGGCATCACGGTGTCCACCGTGCCCGTAGCCTCGGTCACGGTGACCCCGGCCACCGCGAACCTGCAGCCGGGCCAGACGGTGCAGCTGACCGCGACTCCCAAGGATGCGAGCGGGAATCCGCTGACCGGCCGCGCGGTGACCTGGTCGAGCAACAACGCGTCGGTAGCGACGGTGAGCTCGAGTGGGCTCGTGACCGCCGTGGCGGTCGGCTCTGCGACGATCACGGCCACGAGCGAAGGGCAGGGCGGCACCGCGGCCGTGACGATCGCGAACGTGCCAGTGGCCTCGGTGACCGTGACTCCCGCGTCAGCGTCCGTGAACGAGGGCGCGACCGTGCAGCTCACGGCGACCCCGAAGGATGCCAACGGCAACCCGCTGTCTGGTCGCGTGATCACCTGGTCGAGCAGCAACACGTCGGTTGCGACAGTGACCTCGAGCGGCCTCGTGCGGGGTGTGGTCGCGGGCGCGGCGACCATCACGGCCACGAGCGAGGGTCAGAGCGGCAGCTCGGCCATCACGGTGGTGCACGTGCCGGTGGCATCCGTGAGCGTGGGCCCTGCTTCCGCGAGCGTGCAGGTCGGCGGCACGATCCAGCTGACCGCTACGCCGAAAGACGCCAATGGCAATCCGCTGTCGGGCCGCACGGTGACCTGGATGAGCAACAACACCGCGGTCGCGACGGTGAGTGCCAGCGGCCTCGTGTCCGGTGTGACGGTCGGGAGCGCGACCATCACCGCGACGAGCGAAGGGCAGAGCGGCACGGCGGCCATCACGGTGACCGCCACGGCGCCCGGGCTACGGTTCGGACACGTCTTCATCGTGATGGAGGAGAACACCGACTACGTCGACGTCACCAGCTCGTCGATGCCGTACCTGACCGGGTTGGCGGCCCAGTACGGTTTGGCGACCCAGTACTACGCCAACACCCATCCGTCGATCGGGAACTACTTCGAGCTCGCGACCGGCCAGGTCCTCACGAACGACGACGGCTCGTCGACCATCGAGAACGTCCCCAACATCGTCCGCAGCCTACTCGGCGCCGGGAAGACGTGGAAGTCGTACGCCGAGAGCATCCCGAACGCCTGTTACCTGGGCGGCGATACCGGGAACTACGCCCGGAAGCACAACGTGTTCGCGCTGCTGTCGGACGTCGCGAACGACCCGACCGGGCAGGCGTGCAACATCGTTCCGTTTACCCAGTTCGCAACCGACCTGGCGAACGGCACGCTGCCGACGTTCTCGAACATCGTGCCCGACCTGTGCAACGACGCGCACGACTGCTCGTTGTCGACGGCGGACAATTGGCTCAAGACGAACATCGCATCGCTGATTGCGAGCCCGGTGTTTCAGCAAGACGGCCTGCTGATCATCACCTTCGACGAGTCCGGTGGGGACAACACGCTGGGCGGCGGGCGGGTCTACTGGGCGGCGATCAGTCCGAAGGCGAAGCCCGGCTATCAGTCGGCCACCACGTATCAGCATCCGAGCACGCTGCGGCTGATCCTCAAGGGGCTGGGGATAACGGTATTCCCGGGGGCCGCGGCCACGGCGCCCGATATGGACGAATTCTTCACGCCGTGAGGCGGATCGAGACTGGGGAGAGACCCGTATGACGTTCAAGCACAAGCTGGCGCGCCGGCTGGCAATGCTGAAAGAACGCCTCGTCGCAATCGCCCCCGCGGCGTTCGCCGCCGCCGCGCTGTTCGCGTGCGAGAAACCCATCCCCCTCGGCACGACGGGCGGCACGATCACCAGTCTCATCGTTTCACCCAAGACGCTCACCCTGCATCCGAACACCACCGCCGACTTCACGGCCGTCGCGTTCATGAGCAGCGGGGACTCGGCCGCCGTCGCCATCAGCTGGAGTGTGACGGGCGGCAGCATGATCGACACCACCAGCAGCGGCCAGCGTCACTATGGGCATTACAAGGCCGGGTCGAGCCTAGGCCAGGCGAAGGTAGTCGCGAGCAGCAACCCGGGCGGCCTGTCGGACACGGCGACCGTCACGGTGACGCCCGCACCCGTGGCGACAGTTACCGTCGCGCCCCCCAGCGCGACACTCGCGGTCGGCGGGACCGCGCAGCTGACGGCGACCACGCTCGATTCCGCGGGCAATGTGCTCAGCGGCCGGACGGTGACGTGGGCCAGCAACAACACGGCCGTCGCGACGGTGAGCGGCAGCGGCCTGGTGACGGCGGCGGGAGCGGGCTCGACGACGATCACCGCGACAAGCGAGGGCCAGAGCGGGACGGCTAGCATCACGGTCTCGAGCGTGCCGGTGGCGTCGGTGACGGTGACCCCGGTGTCCGCGAGCCTGCAGGTCGGGCAGACCCAGCAGCTCACGGCGACGGCGAAAGACTCGGCGGGCAACACCCTGTCGGGACGCGTGATCACCTGGTCGTCGAGCGACACCACGATCGCGAAAGTGAGCGGCAGCGGGCTGGTCAGCGCACGGGCGGCCGGCTCGGCGACCATCACGGCGACGAGTGAAGGAAAGAGCGGCACGTCCGCGGTCAGCGTGACGATCGCCCCCGTGGCCTCGGTGACGGTGAGCCCGGCGACGGCGAGCGTGCAAGCCGGCAGCGGGATCCAGCTCACCGCCACGCCCAAGGATGCGAGCGGCAACACGTTGACGGGTCGCGTGGTGACGTGGGCGACGAGCGATGCCTCGGTCGCCACCGTGTCGAGCAGCGGTCGCGTGAGCGGCGTGACACCCGGCTCCGTGACCATCACGGCGACGAGTGAGGGGAAGAGCGGCAGCTCCGCGATCACGGTCACGGCGGCGCCGCCTCCGGGAACGCACGCGGGATGGTACGTGGCCACCAACGGGTCGAGTAGCGGCAGCGGCACCACGAGCTCGCCGTGGGACCTGAACACGGGGCTGTCGGGCGGGAACGGCGCGGTGCAACCGGGGGACACCGTCTGGCTACGGGGTGGTACCTACACCGGGCAGTTCCGCAGCACTCTCACCGGCACCGCCGCCGCGCCGATTGTCGTGCGGCAGTATCCGGGTGAGCGGGCCATCATCGACGGCGCGGGGTCAACCAACGACACGTTCGTCGCCGACGGCGCCTATTCCATCTTCTGGGGCTTCGAGGTCACCAACAGCGACCCGGTCCGCTGCTGCAGCACCAGCTCGTTCTTCCGCGCCGATGCGATGGTGAACCACGCGCCGCATACGAAGTTCATCAACATGATCATCCACGACACCGGCCCCGGCTACTACACCTGGACCCAGTTCGCGGACGTCGAGATCTACGGCGCCATCATTTTTAACGTCGGGTACGACGGCTCCGACCGGGGGCACGGCCACTCGATGTACCTGAAGAATGATGTCGGCCCGCTTCTGGTGCGCGACAACATCGTGTTCAACTCGTACGGGTACGGCTTCCACTGCTATACCAACACGGGTGATGGGCTCCTGAACGGCATCGACCTCGAAGGGAATACGGCGTTCAACAGCGGGACGCTGTCGGCCCAAGGGACCTCCGGGAACCTCGGCAATCTGGGCCAGCCGCCCGCGAATAACATGAAGATGATCGACAACATGACGTACTTCTCGCCGGGCATTGGCGGATCGAACTGGCTCTTGGGATCTGGCGACGGGCTCTTGGCCACGGGAAACTACGTGGTTGGAGGAACGGGCATGAGCGAAGGCACGTGGACCAACGCGACGATCACCGGGAATACCGTGATCACGACGGGTCCCACGCCGACGCAGCCTCTCGTGTTCGTGCGGCCGAACGCCTACGAGCCCGGCCGGGCCTCGGTCATCATCTACAACTGGAGTCGTCAGGCCACGGTGTCGGTAGACCTGTCGAGCGTGCTGAGCGTCGGCAGTCGGTACGAGGTCAGGAACGTGCAGGATATCTTCGGCCCGCCGGTGCTGAGCGGCACGTTTGGGGGGACCATCAGCTTCCCAATGGCCGGCATCACGCCGCCCACGCCGATCGGATTGAGCAGCTCCCCGTCGCCGGTGACGGGACCGGACTTCAATGTGTTCATCGTGACGACGGTGCAGTAGGCGACACTGCGGTTGGGACACGCCCCGGGTGCGCATCGTCTGGCGCCCGGGGCGTCGTGTTGCCGCCTTTGCCTATCGGCCGATCTTGCCAAGTCGTAATTTGAGCCCACGACGATGGATCGCAGGCTCGCGCTAGCGTTGTACGCCTTCAGTGCCCTCGCGACGGGCGACGGACGGGTGGGCCAGGACCGCCGGATGGCGCTGGGGTTCTATGCGGCCCCACCGCCAGCCGGGTCGCCGGCGGGTGACGGCAGTCGCCGCCGCCCCTGGGACCTCGCGACGGCGCTCGCCGGCGCCTCCGGACGAGTGCAGCCGGGAGACACGGTGTGGCTGCGCGGCGGTACGTATCGCGGGCCGTTTCACAGCACGATCGCCGGGACCAGGACCGCCTGGGTGGTGGTGCGGCAGTATCCGGGGGAGCGCGCCACGATCGACGGCGCCGGGTCACGTGACGACACGTTCGTGGTCCGGGGCGCCTATTCGATGTTCTGGGGGTTCGAGGTCGTCAATACCGATCCCACGCGCTGCTGCAGCACGAGCTCGAATTTCCGTGCCGACATGGTGACGAACTACGCGCCCCACACCAAGTTCATCAATCTGGTTGTGCACGACGGTGGGCCAGGGTTCTTCGTGTCCACCGCGTATCCGGACGTGGAGATCTACGGCTCGATTGTCTACAACATCGGGTACCAGGGACCCGACCGGGGTCACGGCCACGCGATGTACATCAAGAACGATCTCGGCCCCGTCGTGATTCGCGACAACGTAATGTTCAATCAGTTCGGGTTCGGCGTGCATGAGTATACCGACCGGGGCACGGGTCATCTCAACAACATCCAGGTCGAGGGCAACGCGATCTTCAACAGCGGGCTGCTCTCGAACAACTCCCAATCCGCCAACATCCTGGCGGGCGGGGGCCAGGAGCCGGCCGATGCGATCAGCGTGGTCGACAACCTGACGTATTACCCACCCGGGTTCGGGGGGAAGAACATCCAGGTCGGCCCGGTGAGCGATCTGCGTAACGGGTCGATGACGGTGCGGAATAACTACGCAGTGGGCGGGTCCACGCCGCTGTACGTGGGGAACTGGCGCCGGGCGACGGTTACGGGCACCACCGTGCAGCCGGGCGATACGACGACGGTGTTCGTCCGCCCCAACGCATACGAGCCGGGTCGGGCTCATATCGTCGTCTTCAACTGGAATCGGCGTGCGGCGGTGGCGGTGGACGTGTCGAAGGTGTTGCACGCCGGCGACCGCTACGAAGTGCGGAACGTGCAGGCGCTGTTCGGCGCGCCCGTGGCGAGCGGGACGTCCGCCGGAGGGACGATCACCATACCGATGGCCAGTGTGACGCCCCCCGCGCCGATCGGCATGGCGCGGTCGCCGGCTCCGGTCACGGGCCCCGCGTTCGACGTGTTCCTGCTGACCCGCCCCGTCGCCACGGAGCGGGGCCGGTGACCGCCGCGAGATGTACGTGCAGTGGGGAGTAGGGTGCGGCGCCCGGCGCCCCCACCCCCAGCACGCACATCGCGTGTGACCGTCCCTAAGAGCCCGCGCGGGTCACGAGGAACACGTCGAACGCAGGGCCGGTGACCGGTGCGGGAGATGCCGGAAGCCCGATGGGCGTGGGCGGAGGGACGGGCGTCATCGGGATGCTGACGCTGCCGCCCGCGTAGGTGCCGCTCACCAGGGGCGCGCCGAACAGCGCCTGCACGCTGCGCACCTCGTAACGATCGCCCGTCTGGAGTATCGTCGACAGGTCCACGGGCACCGAAGCCTGCGTGCTCCAGTTGTACACCACCACCGTTCCCCGACCGGCCTCGTACACGTTAGGCCGCACCACGACCCGGGTGGCGAGCGGGATCCCGGCCATCGCCGTATCGGTCGCGGCGAGCCCAGTCACCGCCTGCCATGCGCTGAACGGATAGGCCGTGTCGAGGTAGAGCCACGCGGGGGCGATGGGATCGCGATAATAGCGGTTGCGGCTCCAGTGCTGTCCGGCCAGAGAGGTGTCGGTAAGCGTCACGATGTCGCCTGTGCCCACGAGCGTGTCGCCGGTCACGTTCGCCGCGCTCCAATACTCGACCCACAGGACCGGCGCCCCTCCGACGGCGTAGTTGCCGCTCACCGTCACGCTCCCGCTCAGCACCGTGCCATAACCGATGCGGACGTTGGACGCCGACATGGTGGGGGCGTGGTATGTCAGATTGCTCAGCACGGTGCCGTTGTTCACGGGCTCCTCCCCACCGACGAGCAGATTCGCCGCCCCGGACGTGCCGGGCAGGGCGAGGGCACCGTTGTCGAAGGAGACGTTTCCTTCGACGTCGATATTGTTGAGCCCGCCGCTGCCGAGGTCGCTGTAGACGTGAACGCCGAAGCCGTACTGGTTGAAGAGAACATTGTCACGCACCAGCTTCGTGCCGGCGTCGTTCTTCACATAGATGGCGTGGCCATGGCCACGGTCCGTAGGGCCCGCCTGCCAACCGTTGTTGTACACGATGCAGCCGTAAATCTCGACTCCCGGCGCGCCGGGCTCGGTGTAGATTCCCGTGCCGCCATCGTGTACCACGAGATTGATCAGCTTCACGTTCGCCGTGTACCGCACGTAGACCACGTCCATCCGGGGATTGGCACGATCGAGCGTCGAGACTTGGACCTCGAGGCCCCAGAAGTTCGTCCATGCGCCGTCGATCTTGAGTGTGTTGCTCGAGCCGTCGCCGTCTAGGATGGCCCGCTCGCCCGGGTAGCGACGCACGACGATGGGCGCGGCGGCTGTCCCGGCGAGGGCACTCGTGAACGTCCCCGGGTACGTGCCGCCTCGCACCCAGATGGTGTCGCCAGGTTGCACCTGCCCGTTGCCCCCGGCCAGTGCCGTTGGGAGGTCCCACGGCCGGCTGGCGGAGCCGTCGCCCGCACTGGTCCCGCCCGGCGCGGCGTAGTGCCCGACGTGCGTGACCGGTGGAACCGCCTCGGGGGGCGAAGCCGAACAGGCCAGCATCCCGACTGGCATCACGGCGCCGATCAGCTTCCGCCATATGCGGGATTCTTGGACAAGGCGTGCATGCTGGGGGTGGGGGCGAAGGCGCCACGCGCGAGGGCGCACGTTGGTTCTCCTTAACGCAGCCACTCGGTGATGCGCTCGGCGAGATAGTCGGCGAGCGACAGCGCGCAGGTAAACGCGGGTGAGACGGCATTGAGGACGTGGAACGAGCGGTCGTCTCCTTCGTAGCGGAAGTCCATCTCCAGCCGGCGCTCGCGCACATCGAACAGCTGGGCCCGGATTCCCGGGGGCCCCCAGCGCCGGAAGCCGTCCAGATCCACCCCATCGGCGAGCGTCGCCGCGCGGCGCACGAGCGCGCGGCGGCCGTAGTGGCGTGCCTCGGCGAGGGCGAGCCGGCGGAAACCGAAGTCGTCGCGCAGCAGCAACCCGGCTTCCTGGGCCGCGATGCTGAGGCATTCGCGCAGCTTGAAGTTCCGCCAGCCTGCGTACTGCTCTCGCCACAACGCCGGCGTGGCGGTGGGGCCGATTTTCACTGACCCATCCACGGCGCGCGTCAGATGGACGCCGAGAAACGGATTCTCGAGCGTCGGGACCGGGTAGATGTGGGTGCGCACGCTTGGCGCTCCGGGGGATGCGAGGAGGTAGCGCCCGCGGAACGGCAGAATGCGGTAACGCTCGGAGAACCCGTATTGCCGGGCGATCCGGTCCGCGTACAGGCCCGCGGCGTTGACGACGTATCCGGCCTCGATCGTGCCGGCGCACGTGATGGCGGCGGTCCGCGTGCGCCCGCGGCCGCGGAAGGCCGTGCCGGTCAGTATAGTGATCCCCGCCGCCCGCGCGTCCGCGACCAGGGACGCGATCACCTCCGCCGGATCGACGCTGGCGGTGCAGGGGGAGAACAGCGCCTGCTCGTAGGTCTTGGCCCTAGGCTCGACGCGACGAGCGTCGTCGGCCGACAGTACCTCGAGTGGCACACCGTTGACGCGCCCGCGCCGCAGCAGCTCCTCCAACCCCGGCAAGTCGGCCGGATTCCTGGCGACGACGAGCTTACCGCAGCGGTCGAGCCGCAGCCGCCGCACCGTACAGTAGGCCGCGAGCCGGCGGTTGCCGTCGCGGGTGAGCTGTGCCTTGAGGCTCTCGGCGCTGTAATAAAAGCCCGCGTGGAGCACGCCGCTGTTGCGGGTGCTGGCGTGGAGACCGCAGCCGGACTCCTTTTCGAGCACTGTGACCGCGCTGTCTTCGTGGCGGCGCTTGAGCTCGAGAGCGAGGGTGAGGCCCACAATGCCCCCGCCCACGACCAGAAAGTCCGTGGTCCGCGGCGCCGTCACGGAGGCGAGGGGCGAAGGGAGGGCGAAGGCCCTCAGGCCCGCGCCAGCTCGCGCGCTGGCGCCCAGTCGCTGCCGCGGCGCCGGGGGGTGGTGAAGGTTTGCCTCAGCGCCTCGACGTTGTGGAATGCCGGGTTCTGGTATTCGCGCAGCGCAGCTTGGCTGCGGACGGCCGCCGCGACCTCCCGGATCCCCGCGGGGACCGTGAGCTCGGGCTCGAACCCCAGAACCCGGCGGATTTTCTCGAAACTGACGCGATAGTCGCGGGGGTCGGGGGCGTCCTTCTGGTGCGTCACGTCCACGCCGCCGACGATCTCAGCGACCATGTCGCCCAATTGCGCGATCGAATGATTCAGAGCGTCGCCCCCGACGTTGAAGATCTCGCCGGCGACGAACTGGCCCGGGGCCTCCAGGGCGCTGATGAAGGCTCGAGCCGCGTCGCGGCAGTGCACGTTCGGCCGCCACTGATTGCCGCCGAAGATCGCGATCCGGCGGTCCACCACGGCGCGCACCGTGAGCGTGTTGACGACGAGGTCGAACCGCATACGGGGCGACAGACCGAATACCGTCGAGAGCCGCAGCACCACCGGCTCCACTTCTCCGGCCCGGTCGAACAGAATGTTTTCACTCAGTACCCGCGTCCGGGCGTAGAGGGAGACGGGCTGGAGGCGGGACTGCTCGGTCAGCACGCTCTGGTTGCTCGCGCCATAGACGCTGCAGCTCGACGCGAACACGAGCCGCCGCACCCGGTAGAAGTTGCACGCCTCGACCAGGATCTTGGTCGCCGTGTAGTTGAGATTGATCGTTTCCTCGGGATCGATGTTGCAAGCGGGATCGCCCACGATCGCGGCCAGGGCGAGGACGCCGTGCACGTCGCGGAGCGCGCGGCTCACGTCCCGGCTGCTACAGATGTCGCCCGCGATGACCTCGAGCCGCGGGTGGCTCAAGCCCTCGATGCCGGCCCGGCCGTAGTCGAACCGGTCGAGGATGCGCACGTGGTACCCGCGGTCCAGCAGCATGCGCGTGAGATGCGACCCGATGAACCCGGCGCCCCCGGTCACCAGCACGCGCCGGTCATGGCCGGGACCGACGTGGTATTTGGGAGGCGCGAAGGCCGTATTGAGCAGTTCGTGCAGCGTCACCGTTCCCGGTCGATGTACGTCGCCGCCGAGCATGAAGCGATCGATGCCACCGACGGTTCGCACGTGGATGCCGACGTCCTCGAGCTGGCGCACGAGGGCTCGGACCACGTCGCGGCCGGCCGACGGCATCGCGATGATGACCTCGCGAACTTGATGGCGCTCAGCGAGCATGAGTGTGTCGCTCAGGCGTCCCAGCACCGGCACGGTGTCGAGGATCGCGCCGAGCTTCGCGGGGTCGTCGTCGAGGAAACCGATGAGCTCGACCCCCGGCACGGCGCCCGCGATGAGCTCACGGCCGATCGAGAGGCCATGCTGGCCGGCGCCCACGATTAGCACTCGCCGCAGAGCGAGATGCGCCGCGCCCGAACGCCGCTCTCGCTGTTTTGCCTCGGCCACGGACCAACGGCGCATCGTGCGCGCCCCGACGCTCAGGAACAGAATCAGGAGCGCGATCAGCAGCAGCGTCGCCGCCGAGAGGTAGACGATCCCGAGGGAGCGCGCCACGAGCAGCGCGCCGAGCAGGATGGCGCAGGAGAGACCGATCGAAAGCGCCTCGGGCAGGCTCGTATAGCGCCAGATGGTGCGGTAGCTCCCACCCCTCGTCTCGGCCACCACCAGGAAGAGCCCTACGAGCACCGCGAGCTTGGAGGTCTGCGCCGCGCTGAACACGCCGAACCCCTCGCCGATTGCCACGCCGGCCACGACGGCCGTCGCGCCGCAGCAGAAGTCGACGCCCGCCTTCACGAACCGCCTCACGCCCGAGGTGCGGAGCAGGGGGTCGAGGGAACGGGCCGCAGATGCGAGCGCCCGGACGGGCCAGGCGATCCGGTGCGCGAGTTGGTCCAGCTCGATACTGATCGAGGTCATCCCAGAGCGAGGTCAGGGTTCGAGAACGGTCGGAGCACGCGCGCACAGACGTATCAGTTCCCGTGCCGGGCCAGGTCCCCGTTGGTGCGCGGTAACTCAATAACCCGCAGTGAGTTGGCTGGTGTTATCCGGTGAGTCCCCGGCCCTGGGGGAAGCGTTTGCAACACACCGACCACACTTTAGTCTCAATCGTGTATCAGGCGGCGGGACCAGCTCTCACGGTAGGCAGCGCACGATGCTCGGCCCCAGCGCCCGAGCGAGGCCGGCCGGCATCCGCTTCCAGAGGCGGGGACCCCAGGCCAACGCGGGATCCTGCGGCGAGGGCGTGGTGGTGCCGTCGCGAGCGGCCAGATCGTACCACCACAACGGCTCATCCCGGGAGCCCCAGCGACGCTTGAACTCGTGTGGGCCCGAGTCCGGCGTGGAGCGACCGAAGTTGAACGTGCGGAGGTTTTCCTGAGCCGCCCGCTCGATGAAAGCCCAGTACAGCAGCGCGTTGGGCCGGAGCTCCGGTGCACTCGCCACCGCCGAGGCCCAGGTCACTTCTACCTCGTCCGCCCACCGTAACCCGCAGCCGGCGGCGACGGGGCGGCCGCCGTAATACGCGCAGCCGAACCAGGCGTCGTCGGGGAAGACGGCCGCGATCGTCTCGAACAGCCGGCGCCCATGGGTGGGCGTCCCCAGCTCGTGCATGTGACGGCTGAACACCTCGTAGAAGCTCCCGACCTGGTCGAGCCCGAAGCGCACCGTCACGCCGGCCTTCTGGGTGCGTCGCACGTAGTTCTTGAGCCTGGGGTTGAGGGCCTGCCACGCCTCAACGGGAGAGCCTGGGACGAGGTCCAGGAGGACCGTGACCTTGCGATGCGACACGGGGAGCTCGATCGGGAGCGGTCCGCGACTCCGGAGCTCGAGCAGCTTCACGCGGCCCCGGCGCGCGAGGCCGGCGGCGTGGGTCACGAGCGCCTGCACGGCGGCGGCGTTGCCCAGCGGACCGCCGTAGTTGAGGAACGGCATGGACACGAGGTAATGGCCGAACAGCAGGCTGTTCACGCGGACCAGCGGCAGCACGCCCGCGAGCCGGCCCTCCGCGTCACGCGCCGCGAGGAACAGGCACTGGTGCCCGAGGGCCTGCGTCATGACCGTCTTCCAGCCCAGCAAATGGAAGTGAGTCCAGCGCGGCTGCGCGCGGACGAATCCGTCCCACTCGGCGGCGGACCCGGTGAACTCCTCGACCGAGGGGGTCAGGACGCCGCCCACTCGCGGGTCCTCTGTCTCACGTAGAGACGATAGAGCGTTGGGAGGGCACGGCGGGCGACGTCGGTGGCACGGCGGACCAGCAGCGCCCGACTCCACCCGCGGAACCGCGCCAGCGCCTCCGTCCTCGCGGGCGACGTGCTGGTCTTGGGCCCGAACCGGCCGAGGATCCAGCACCCGTCGACCTGGCGCGGCCGGGTCCAGGGCTCCGACGTGAACAGGTACCGGAGACCTACCCTGGCTGCCGAGCGCAACGCCGAGCCCGAGATATCGCCGCCCGGGACGGAGGCCACGCGGCACGGCTCGCCCAATAAGTCCTCGAGGAGGTCACAGCTCGTGCGCCACTCCGCGGCCATCCGCGCGGGCGTCAGGTCCCGGAAGATATCGGGGTGGGTGTGGGAATGGCTGCCGATCAGGTGCCCGGCGCTGCGGATGCTCCTGATCTCGCCGCGGTCGAGGAAGGTCCGCGAGCCGATCAGGCTCGTCACGATGAAGAAGTGACCCTTCCAGCCGCGCCGGGAGAGCTCGTCACTCACATGCAGGGCGCTCTTCCCGCCGTCGTCGAATGTGAGCAGCAGATGGCGGCCGGGCTGCTCGAGGTCCACGTCGAGCACGAGCTCGGGAGCGAGGCGCGCCCGGGCGAGGGCCGCCAGCTGATGCTGGAATGCCTGGCGCGTGTGCTTGTACGGCCGCGCGGCGGGGCGCTGGAAGCCGGATGCGGTGGGATCGTCGGTCACCTCGTGGTAGCCGAAGCTTGCGAGTTCCGGTCCCAATCTCACGAAATGCGTCTCTCCTAGCGGGTCAACGAGAAGCCCGCCGCCGGCTGCCTGCGCCAGCCGAGCAGGTGATCGCCCACTCCCCGCAGGAAGCCGGCTCCATAGCTCCCGTGCAGCACCGCGAACACCACCGCGAGCGCCGCACCGCAGCGCCACCCCTGTCGCGGAACGGCCAGTCCCGCGCACGCGAGCACGGCGGTGGCGTAGGCGGCCACCACGCCCGCGAACGCGAGTCGCGCGGGTGGCCAGGCGAGGCCCGCCAGCCCGGTGACGGCCGCGGTCAGCAGGAAGAGGGCCGGGACCAGCTGGCGTAGGGTCATCACCTTGCCGAGCTTCTTCGCGACGAGGGGCTTGAAATAGCCGTACTGGTAGAACATGCGCCCAAGCTGCCGCAGCGAACGGCGTGCGTAGTACGAGCACACGACCTCGGGAACGAGCAGAATCCGCCCGCCATGCTTGAAGAGCCGCAGGTCGAACTCGTCGTCCTGGTTGCGCACCAGATCCTCGTCGAACAGGCCGATCCGGTCGAACACCTCCCGGCGGTAGCAGCCGAACGAGACCGCATCCGCCCAGCGACGCTGGCGCGAGCCGATCCGGAAGTACGCGTTGCCCACGCCGAACGGGTGCGACAGCCCGAGCGCGATGGCACGCGCGATCGGGGTCTGGTCGAGCGGGAGCGTTTCGATCACGCCACCCACGCAGTCGGCACCGCTCTCCTCGAGCGCCGCGACGAGGCTCGCGACGTAGTCACGCGGGTACACCACGTGCGCGTCCATCCGCATCACGACGTCGCCGCGAGCGGCGTGCACGCCGATGTTCAAGGCGACCGGCGTGATCCGCTTCGGATTGTCGAGGAGCCGCAGCATCGGGTACCGGGCGGTGTACTCCTCGACGATCTCCCTGGTGCCGTCGTCGCTGCGGCCGTCCACCACGAGCACCTCCAACTGTTCCGCCGGGTAGTCCCCCTCCATGATCGACTGCAGGCAGCGGCCGATGTGCTGTGCCTCGTTGCGACAGGGCACGATGATCGAAACGAACGGCGTGGGCTTTTGGACCGGCATGTCAGGTGATCCGGGCCACGAGCTCACGGAGCCCTTCGGCCCACTCCCCCACCGCAGGCCAGGGATCGGTCCGATCCCACGTCTCGATGCGCGTGCCGGCGGGCTGTGGACCCACGAGCTCCCACAGTCCGCGCGCGCGGCTCGGGTATGGGGCCGGAAAGCCCGCGGGGCGCCCCCGCAGGATAAGCAGGAACCGCTTCACGTCTCCCCACAGCCACCGCACGGTCACGCCTTCCCGATAGGCAGGCGGCCCGTCCAGGGTCTCGCCCAGGAGCAACCGCAGCCAGAGCAGTGGGAAGTCGACGCCGGCGGCGATCGCGAGCGCGAGCGATCCCCAGAACCGGCCATTCACTTCGATGAGCCAGGGGGCGTGCACGCCGTCATCGCGAAATTCCAGCATGGCCGGACCGTGCCACCGCAAGGCGCCGAGCAGCCGCTCGGCGGGCGCCTGCAAGCGGGCGTCGATGGGCGCCGAGCGCCGCAGGCTCGAGCCCGAGCCCGAGGGTTGGACGTCGCGCAGCCGCTCGTGGGCGAACCAGGCTACCACCCGCCCGCGATCGCACAAGGCGAACACGCCTTTCCCCCGTCCCGGCACCCAGCCCTGAATCAACGGCCACTGGTTCCCCAAGCAGCGCGCGAGGACGGCGCGCTCGAGCGCTGGGTGCGACGCGACGTATGCAGGCCCAGGATCGCGGATGAATCCCCGTTCGGTCAGGACGTTGTTGGACCGGGCCTTGACCACACAGGGGAACCCCACGATTTCCGCCGCCAGGTGGCATGCGGCGAGGGAGTGGGGGAGCTCGGTCGGGGGGACCGCGACACCGAACGCCTCGGCCTGCTCGATCAGCCGACTCTTGTCGAATGCCTCGAGCAGCGTCTCGGCGGGCGCACAGCCGACCGTGATGCCCGCGTCGGTCCACGCCGCCCGCTCCGCGTCGCAGAGGACACAGGAGCGCTCCGTAAGCGGTAACACCACGTCCACGTGCGCGCGCGCCGCCCACTCGCGCAGCTGGGCGAACGCCGCCAGCGTTTCTCCGGCGAGGCGGAAGCCGTCCGTGCAATGGCGCGACCAGGCGGCCAGCGGCCAGCGTCGGTCGCTCGCCACCAGCACGTCGTACTCCGCTCGCCCGAGCGACCGCACGCACGCCAGCGCCTGGTTGGTCTGGCCATCGAGCACCAGGACACGCCGGTGCCGTGGCGAGCCGATCGCGGCGCGGCTGGATCCGAGGTCAGGCGCGGTGCGAGAGATCAGCGTGGGCATGGTCGACGGCGCGGATTGCCGCGCGCTCCGCTGCAGTCAGGTTGCTGACGACGGCGCGAAACTTTCCGGCCGTCGTCCGAGGAACTTCGCTGACCGGTTCGAGCACCACCGCGACGGCGCCCATGCGTGCCTGCACGCGGTCCACGAGGCACCGGGCGGCGTCGGGCGTAAACGCGGCGGTTGGCACGTAACGCACCCGCACTCGGTCGAGCGCGTCCTGAACGATCTGCGCCTCGCGCACCGGCAGGTCCGCTTTGAAGACGGGGTCGAGGCGACCGATGCGGCGCCCGTCGGCGGTGTACAGGACGTCATCCACGCGCCCTTCGACGGCCGCGAGGATCGGGAGGGAGCGGCCGCAGGGGCACGGTGCGGACGTGGCGGCCAGGGCCCCGCGGTCCCCGATCTGGTAGCGAATGAGCGGCATGTCGGCGTTCATCAGTCCGGTCGCGAGCAGCTCGCCCCCCCCGCCCCGCCCGTCGCCTTCTAGCACTTCCAGGCATCCCACCTCCGGCCAGAGGTGCAGCCGGCCGCCCGTGCATTCGCTGGCGGCGGCGACGCATTCCGCCATGCCGTACGTCTCGCGGACGGGACACTGAAACGCCGCGGCGATCGCCTGTCGCTGGTAATCGTAGACGGGCTCGGCGTTGGGGATCGCCACCGCCAAGCGGAGATCTCGCCGGCCGAGCTGCAACACCTCCTGCGCCAGCGCGTAGAGCGACGACGTGTAGCCTTCGAGGTACGTGATGCTATGGCGCGCCAGCGCGTCGAGGTAGTAGGGCAGGTACGCGGGGGCGAGGTGGTAGGACGACATGTACAACTGGTTCAGCGCCGCGTTCCAGACCCAGAACGGAGGGCGCTGCTGCGACGCGGGGGTGACGAGCTGTCCGCCCAGTAGCGCGCATGGGTCGCGATGTGAGATCCCGTACCAGCGGCGCCGCCGGGCGGCCGCCAGGGCGTACAGGGCGCGCTCCGTCTCGCGCGTGCGCCAGATCGTGATGGGGCTCCCGGTCGTCCCACTGGTATGTACCTGCCTCAGGCGGCTCCTGGGGCAGTCGTCCGCGAGAAAGGCCTCGGGCAGTGTGCGGAGGGCTTCTTTGTCGAGCGGCGGCCAGTTCGTCAGAATATCGCGGGAGGCGTGATCGCCGCGGCGGCGACGAGCGCGCCAGTGTTCGCGGTAGTACGGCACGTGCGTGGCGGCCCGGTGCAGGACATAGGCGAGCCGCTCTTCACGCCACAGGTCCCACTGCGTAGCCGTCCAGTGGTCGCGCTCGAGCGCCTCGGCGATCAACCGATCGGTCTCCGCTCCGTAGCGCCACCAGCGCAGATAGTAGCCGCGCAGCGATGCGGCGACGGATCGCGCCGAACTCGGGAGCCGATGGTACAGCCAAAGCGCCGTGTCGCTCATCGGGGGGTCCCTCCCTCGTGGGAGAGGCGACCGAACGTCGAGGTCACGCCGAGCAGCGGGACCAGCGACAGACGGGCGGCGGCTGCCCAGTCCCGCCGCGCCAGCTTCGATTCGAACGCCCCGAGCGACAGCCGCAGGTTGGCGCGGAGGGCGGGGAAGCGATAGCGGCCGTCGCGGAACCCGATCGTCCCCCAACCGTCGAGCGGCAACTGGCGTTGCAGCGCGGGGGGAAGCACGCCGGTCCCGAATACGCGGCGGTGGATCTGCTCGATGTAGCTCAGGAAACACCCGATGCCGTGCCGCACGCCGACGCGCCCGGCGGTGTCCAGCACGTAGTCCCAGTCCAGCCGCTCGTGCCGCAGCGCGTCGATCGCCCAGAGCACGTCGGCGATCCGAAGCGAGAGGCGTCCGAAGATGCGCTGGACGCCTTGTAGGAGCAGCTGATCCTCGACCGCTGGGACCAGAACGGTCGAGTGGTCGATCATCCGGCAGGTCCGGTTGTCGACCAGTTGGGCCGCGAAGCGCGCGTGCTCTCCCACGAGCCCGAGCGTCCCGAACTGGACGTCCAGCGGTCCGGGACAGCCGGGCACCGCGTAGCGGACCGTCGCGGCCACCCAATTGGAGAACCCTCCGGGTCGCGGCTCGGCGCGCAGGGCCTCGAGCACGGGCGCGAGCTCACTGGGGCGCGCGAAGACCAGCAGGTCCGCGTCCTGACCTATATCCGGGTAGTGCTGGAAGGCCTTCGGGAACAGGTGGACCACCTGATGGCGGGAGCACATCCGGCTCACGGCTTGAACGCCCGCGAACAGGGCCTTAGCCCGCTGGCGCTCGAACGCGACGCCGACCAGGAAGCGCGGCGGTCCCTCGACGCCGAGGCAATCCAGCGCCAGGGCGGCACGCAACAGCACACCGTTGCCGCCGGCGACGTGCAGCAAGGGGTCCCAGAAGTCGGGTCCCTTCAACTCGCGGTCCGGGTCGATCGGGCTCCCGAGCAGCAACCGGAGCAGCAGCTCGGAGAGGGCCGCTGCGGCGCTCGACTGGTCAGCCGGCCGGGACATGCGAATCCTTTCTTCCGCGGACCCGAAGGCTCGCGAGCACCCACAACACCAGCATGCGCAGGTGCTGGCGGCGGACCTTGGTGAACATCCGCCACACGCTACTCCACTGACCGTGCACGATGTAGAAGCGCAACATGCGTAGCACGTGATTGGTGTTTCGCTCGGCGCGCTGCCGCCAGAACGCGGGCGCGTAATTGCCGCGCAGGTCGCGGCTGATCCGGAGCAACCGCTCGAGAATCTCGGCGCCCCGCGCGCCGCGGGCCCAGCGCACCGCGCAGCGCTCGTCGGTCCACGTGGGGACCACGGCCGCCCGGCGCACCCCGGCGCGATCGACGTCGAACACGAACGCCGCTCCCTCATTCTGCTCCCGGACCATCACGTGATTCGTGATCAACCCTTCTTTCCAGTCGAACAGGAAGTTCCCGAGGCTGTAGCACAGGATCTTCCCGTTGGACGTGGTCTCGACGCCCTGCAGTACGTGCGGGTGGTGCATCAGGACTACGTCGGCTCCGGCCGCCGCGCAGCGCTCCGCCATCGCCTTGTGGTCGGGATGCGGGTAGTCCAGATACATGAAGCCGATGTGAACCGACACGATCAGGACATCCACCGTGGGACGGGCCACGCGGATCGCCGCGAGCAGCTCCTGCTCGTTGAACTCCCAGAAGTACGGTTGACCGACCTGCGCGACGAGCGTGCGGCCGCAGCCGAGCCAGCCGAGCCGCACCGCCCGGCGATCGGTGCGCACCAGTCTCCGGCTCGCCGAGGCATCCGCACCGGCGCCGAGTGCCACGAGATCCGCGTCCGCCAGGGCCGACAGGGTCGAGGCGAGCCCGGCCGGCCCGAGGTCGGACGCGTGGTTGTTCGCCACATGGACGAGCGTCACACCCGCCTGCCGCAGGGCGCGTGCCGCGGCGGGGGGCGCCGTGAACAGCCCATCGCCAACGGGGTGCTCGATAAACGTCCCCTCGAGATTTGCGAATGCCACCTGCGAGCCCTGGAACAGCGGAGCGACCTCGGCGAGGAGTACGCCGTAGCCCGCGGCAGAGGCCGTACGGCCGACCTGTCCCGAGAAGCCGGTGTCGCCGACGGCGCACACTCGGATGGTCTCGCCGACCGCCGCCCGCTCGTACAGGAGCATGGCGCGCAGGTCATCCGGCAGCTCGGGCCCGAGCGCCTGTGCCGGCAGCACCCGGAATCCGGTTGCGGGATCGGGACGGGAGAGAGCAGCGGGAAGTGGGAGCGCGCTCATCGCGACCGCAGCCGTTCCAGGGCCAGCCCCTCGAGGGTGCGCGCGGTGGCGTCGAAATCGGAGTTCGGCAGAGCCACGACCCTCGGCACGTGCTTGAAGACCTCCCGGTACGCGAGCGCACGGCGCTGTAGGTACGGAACCGAGTACTCCCCCTTGCGAGCGAAGGACTCCTCCGGCGTGATGTCCAGGAACACCGCCAGATCGGGCGTGGGGGTGATGCGTTGCAGCAAACGGAGCCAGCCCCAGGCCCGGTCGTAGGCCACGTCGACCAGGGTGTCGTAGAAGTACCGATCCATCACCAGGACCCGATTCCGCAGCGTTTCCACGTAGAAGCGATACCCGAGGAAGACGAGTAGATCTAGCGGGTAGATCAGACGGCGCAGTGGTTTGTTCCAGAGGATCGCGTTGCGGATGCGCCGGTATGCCCCGCGCAGCCCGTGCGCGGCGCCAGGACGCTCGCCGTTCCCCGGTGGCGGGCCACCTGCCCCCCCGTTTCCCGCCGGAGCGCCGCTGATCCGATCGCGCAGGACCCGGAGATAGGCGTACAGGCCCACGTGATCGTTGATGTGGAACACCGCGACGCGCCGGTCCTGCCGCTCGAGCGCGGTCTTCAGCCGCTCGATCAGCGTGGACTTACCGGCGCCGTCGAGTCCCGAGAAAGTGATCAGCATGGGACGACCACCCCGTTGCCCTGCGTCCGTTCGACGGTGCGGAGATGCTCGGCGAGCCGCACGCCGTTGCGCCATGCGTCGAACAGCTGCTCGGTGCGGCGGCGCCCCAGGAGCGCGAACTCGCGCCGCCGGGCGGAGTCGGCGAGCAGGCCGGCGATAGCATCGGTGAGGGCCGGCACGTCGCCGGGCGGCACGAGCACGCCGCAGCGACCGTCATCGAGCGCCTCCGGCATGCCCGCGACGCGCGTCGCGACGACGGGTGTGCCCACAGCCATCGCCTCGCGCAACACGTTCGGGAGCCCGTCGCCCAGCCCGGGCGACGGGTGAACCAGCACGGTCGCCTGGCTCATGGCCTCGCGTACCTGCGTGAAGGGCAGCCAGCCGCGGAACCGTACTCGCGCGGCTAGTCCTAGCTCGCGGGCCAGGTCGGCGAGGGTGGAGCGCTCGGGCCCGTCTCCCACCAGCTCGAGATCGACGGGAGCGCCGCGCGCGTTCAGCGCCGCGACCGCCCGCACCAGATGGTCGAAGCCCTTCTCCGGCGCGAACCGCCCGACCGCGAGCACGGTGCGGGGCGGCCGACCGTCCGGTCGGTACGGGAATCCGGCGAGGTCGAGTCCGTGATAGCTGACGAACACCTTCGGGCCGATCGCCGCGAAGTCGTCGGCGTACTGCTCCTCGAGGAACCGGCGGTTGAACTCGCAGCAGGTAATGATCGCGTCGGCGTACCGCAGCTTCTGGCGGAGGTACACCGGGGAGCGATACAGATCCGTGCCCGCGTGCAGCCAGATGGAGAAGGGGATGGGCCGCTGGGGCCGCGCGATCAGGCGGTGGAATAGGTAGGCGCAGGTGCCGGCGTAGTTGCCCCAGTAGGCGAGCACGTGGTCGTAGCGGCCGGCGTGTACCCCCGCCCAGGCGAGTGCCTTGGGGAATACGTAGACGCTCTTGGCGAGCGGCATCGGCCCGTAACGGGCGGCGGCCACGGTCACCGCGGCGGCATCGCGGGCGAAGCCGGCCAGCCGGCGCCAGGGCCAGGTGCCCGCCTGACGCAGCGTCGCGAGCAGGCTGAGATGGTGTAGCCGGTCGCGCGGTAGAACGTCCTCTCCCAGCAGCTCCAGGCGATATCGCCAGAGCCTGCGGTTCAAGGGCGCGACGGCGAACACGTCGATCTCGACGCCGGCCTCGAGCAGCGCCCGCATGTCGCGCTCGAAGAAGGTCGCGACCCGAGCGGGGTAGGTGCTCGTGAAGACGGCGAGCTTGAGGGGCGACCGCGCGTTCACCATGACAGGGCGTGCTCCCGCATCCACAGCTCCAGGGCCAGCACGATGAACACGCGCTGGTACAGACCGCCCCGGCTGATGGTCCCGAGGTAGTGGCCTTCCTTCGCGCGGCGGAACGCGTGCAGCCAGTGCCGCACCAGCTCCGGCGCGAGGAAGCCGCCGGTTCTCGAGTCGGGCGCGAGCAGCAGCGCTTCGAGCACCTCGTAGAAGTCTTGAGGCACCATTACGTCCAACGGCACCCCGAACCCGTGCTTGGGGTGGGCGGCGACCTGCGCGGGAAGCCAGCGGCCGGCGAGGGCTCGCAACACTCGCTTGCCCGTGGCGCCGTCGGTCTTGAGCCGATGCGGCAGGGTGAGCCCAAGCGCGACGACATTCTCGTCGAGCAGCGGCACACGCACCTCGATGCTGGCCCGCATGCTCATCATGTCCACCTTGCGCAGCATGTCCGAGGGCAGGCTGACCTCGAACAGGGTCTCGGTCAGCCGCAGCGACAGCTCCTCGAGGTCGGTCACGGCGGGCGGCTCGTAGCCGTCGAAGTGGCGCCAGGCGGGCAGGAACCCACCGCATGCGGTCGGTCGCAGCAGCTCGCGTTTGTCGTCTTCGCTCAGATAGTTCGAGAGGCCGGCGATCAGGAAGGCGGCGTCGTGGGCGCCGGCCTGCGCCAGCTGCACCGCCTTGGCCACCTGACGGCCCCAGTCGCGGGTCCAGCCCGCCAGCGCGCCGCCGCCGAGGCGCACCGCCTGTCCCAGCCACGTGGGCAGGCGCATCAGCTGGACCAGACGGTTGGCGCGCCAGAAGCGGGGGTAGCCGCCGAACGCCTCGTCCCCCCCATCGCCCGACAGCGCGCAGATGATGCCTTGATCGCGGATCGCGCGAGAAATCCAGTACATCGGCAGCAGGCTCATGTCTGCGAACGGCTGGTCGAAATGCCGCAGCAGGTCGAGTATGCCCTCGCTGCTCGTGACCCAGTCGCCGAGGTCGATGGTGCGATGGGCGGTGCGGCAGTGCTCGGCGACGGCGACGGCGACGGCGGTCTCGTCGTGACTCTTCGCCGGGAACCGCACGTTGAAGGTCGCCGTCGCGCCGCCCGTCGCCCGGCGGTGGGCCGCGACCACGAGCGAGCTGTCGATGCCGCCGCTCAGCAGGGCGGCCACCGGCACGTCGGCGACGGCCTGGCCGCGGACCGCGCGGAGCAGCGCGTCCTCCACCTGCGTGACGGCGGCGTCGAGGTCGTGCCCGCCGTCCGGACGCGCGGCGATCTCGTGGAAGCACACCGACCGCGACCCGGCGACGTCGATCGTGAGCACGGTGGCCTTGGGCAGCGCGTGCACGTTGGCGAAGCCGGTGGCGGGCTCCGGCACGTAGCCCAGGCCCAGAAAGTCGTAGCAGGCCTGCCGGTCGATGGCCGGCCGGAACCCCGGCAGCGCGAGGATCGCCTTGATCTCGCTCGCGAACACCCATTCGTCGCCACGGCGGGCATAGAACAACGGTTTGACGCCGAAGCGGTCGCGCACCAGGCAGAGGGTGCGCCGCCGCACGTCGTAGATGGCGAACGCGAAGATGCCCCGCAGCCGCTCCACCATGCGCGCGCCGTACTCTTCGTACAGATGCACCAGGACCTCGGTGTCGGACGTCCCCCGGAACCGGTGCCCTCGGCGCTCCACGTCCGTCCGCAGCTCGCGATGGTTGTAGATCTCTCCGTTGTACACGACGTAGATCGTGCCGTCCTCGTTGGCCATCGGCTGGTGGCCGGTGGGGGAGAGATCGATGAGCGCCAGCCGCCGGTGCACCAGCTCGCACTGGCCGTCGTGATACTGGCCCTCGCCGTCCGGCCCGCGGTGTGCGATCAGGGCGGAGGCGCGAGCGGCCCAGCCCGGGGACGCGCGCAGGGCGACGGGATGGAACCGACCGGCGAGGCCGCACATGTCAGGTGACCACGGGAGGGCGACGGCCGCCCGCGAGCGCGTAGGCGAAGGTGAGCCACAGCAGCGGCGTGGCCACCCAGTTACCGCTCATGTTGGTCGCCAGGAGAGCGGTGAGCAGGGCGAAGGGCGCGGTCCCCTCGACGCTCTTGCGGGCGCGCCAGGCGGCGGCCACGCACAGCCAGGTGCCGATGGCGAAGGGGACGAACCCCAGCAGCCCGGTCGCCGTCGCGACCTCGAGCACGAGGTTGTGGGTGTCGCGGCGGGGAACGTGCTGCTCGGGCAACCGGTTACCGAGCTCGTACATGTTGTTGAGCGGTCCCCAGCCGGTGAGCGGGCGCTCCGCGAACATGCGCAGCGCGGTCGGAAAGATGCGCTCTCGCCCCGCCGTGAACCCGGTCTCCGCCGTCTGCAAGAACCGGTTGCGCGTGCCCTCGAACTGGAACGAGCCCCACACCAACAGGCCGAGGGCGAGCAGCACCACGGCGGCGTTGCGCACGCGAGTCGTGAGGCTCGCGCCGCCGAACGAGAGCGCGAGGAGCCCGGCGCCCAAGCCGAGCATCCCCCCGCGGGAGCCGTTCTGCACGATGGCGACGGCGATGACCCCGACGCACGGCCACGTGACGACGCGGGCCCAGAGAGGAGCGCCCGAGCGGCCGTACGCGAGCCCGAGCAGGGCGATGACGCCGCCGGTCATGATCATCGCGCTGTGGTTCTCGTTTTGGCCGAGGGACATGACGCGGACGCCGCCCGTCCACTGGACGATGCGTACGGTCGCAATGCCGGCGAGCTGGATCGCCGCGCGGAGGATACAGGCGATGCCCAGCGTGAGCAACGCGGTTCGGGTGATGTTCTCGAAGCGCAACAGATTGGAGGCGGTCCACAGCAAGAGCACCGCCTCGAGCAGCAGAATGAAGAGCTTCTGCACCTCCTCGCCGTAGTGCCCGCCATCCAGCACGAACGCACCGAGCAAGACGTACAGGTATATCCCGAACAGGCGCACCGCCCACGGCAGGCGGGCGAGGCTGACGCGCGGCTGAAGAAACGCAGTCCCGAGAAACACGGCGCACGTGATGGTCGTGACTTCCCAAGGGATCGTTCGCTTCGGGTACTCGAACGGCAGGGAGAACACGAACAAGTAGAAGGCCGCACGGACCAGCGGGTGTACCTTCACGTCCGGCTGGGATAGCTCGGAAGGAGGCGCGCCGTATGCGAGCCGCGCGGCGATCGTCATCGCGCGCGCTCCCGCTCCAGCACCGCCAGGATCCGCTCGGCCACACGCGACACGGGTTCCTCGTCGGTGCGCACGGCAACCAGCCGCGTGCCCTGGCGCTCGAGGGCGGCGCCGATCCGATCGAACGCGCTCCGAAAGTCGGCGATGAACGTGTCGATTTCCGCGTCGTTCTTCCCTTTGACGGGATGCGGCTTGGACCGCGCGCGGATGCGGCCCCGCAGGACTGCGTCGGGGGCATCGAGCACCAGCACGAGCTTCACGACGGCGGCCCAATATGCGAGTGCCCGCTCGCGCCAGCGCGTCAACACGACGTCGCCGCGCGTCATGGGACAGAACACGTCGAGCCAACCCAGCACCAGCACCGGCCCTTCCTCGAGCAGGAGGATGCGGCTGCCGTTGGTCCGCCCCCGATCGAGGAAGGTCCCCAGCGCATGCAGCCGAATGATCTGACGGCTCTCCGCCCACGCGTGCCCGCCCGTGCTGCGGTACAGGTCCAGCAGCGTGGGCAGGGTGCGCAGCGTGCTCGCGGCGAGTAGGGGTCTCGGGAGGCCGTCCGCCCCCAATCCGGCGCGAATCCCGCGGTGACGCTCGGCGAGATGCCGCGCCAGCGTCGTCTTGCCCGCCCCCGGTGGGCCGACCAGTTCGACCACGACACGCGGCGGCCGCACGGCACGCTACAGAGCCGACCAGATGACCGTCTTCAAGTCGGCCACGACCTCGGGCAGCGGTCGGCTCGCGTCTACGATCCGGGCGCGGGTGTTGGTCCAATCCTTGTCCAGCACCAGCTGCGCGCGCTTCCGGACATAGTCCGCCGGCTCCGTGGTCTTGCGACGCACCGCCGTCTCGGGATCAAGCTTCAGGATGATGAGCAAGTCGTCGAACCCGATCCGGTCGTAGTAGCCCAGCTCGACTCGCGCCAGGAAATCGGCCAGGCGCGAGTGAGGGACCCCATGGATGAGCCGCGCGATGCGTGGTCCCACGAGGTCGAGATTTTCAGGAGCCGGGTAGCGCTCGCAGATGGCGACCCCGCAATTGGTCGCGAACCGGCGCACCTTGACGTACAGCCGGTAGCGATCGTGCGCGGTCGCGATGTAATAGCAGTACTCTAGGTAGCGAACGATGGCGGAAGTGCCGGCGCGGTCGAACCACTTCGCCACCCGCAAGACCGCTCCCACGCCGAGCCTCGTGAGGGATTTCGGGGGCTTGCCCAGGTGCGCCCGCATCGTGGCGAAATCCCTGGACAGCCAGGCATGCAGCGCGGCGGCGCACGTGGTCTTGCCCGCGCCGTCGCCGCCACCCAACGACACGATCTTCCCGCCGCCGGCGTTGTACTTGGGGGGCAGCGGGCGCGCCAGCATCCCACCCAGCGTGACGAGACGGCGTCGCCACGTCTCGAGCCGCACAGTGAGCGATGGGTGCTCGGCATGCGACCGGAGGCGCCGGTGCAGGGCGAGCTTCGCGGCTGCACGCCGCCAGGTGGGAGGGTCGGCACGCAGCGCCGCCAGGCAGTCATCGAGGAACGCGAGGTCGACCCAGGGAACGTGGCGTTCGAGCGCGTCCCGCAGCCGGTCACGGGTCGTCTTTCCCTCGAGGCGCGCCAGCTCGGCACGGGCGGTGACGAGCCACCGTGGTACGCCCGGCGTCCACGTCTCCAGCCACGACATGCGAGCGACGCTGTGCAGCGCGAGCACCACGAGCTCCAGCTCGGGCGTCGGCGCCCGGAAGACGTCGTTCTGGACCGCGGAGCCGAGCAGGGCCCGCTCGAGAGGGAGCGCGTACGTCGTCGCCCACGGCCGGCCCAACACGAGTCGCTGGCGCACGTGGAGGTGGAGCAGGGACCCCGTCGCGACGTCGAGACCGAAGTAGTGCAAGTCGTCAGAACGGTGGTTCCCGTTTCTGGACCGCGTCGGCTTGAACCCCAGGCCCCGCAATACGTCGACAAAGCGATCGTGATCGTACTCATCCACCAGGAGGTCCACGTCGCCGTTCCCCCGCGCCCACCGCTCTCGCTTCCCGTGGCCCTTCCACTGGCAGTAGCGGATCCGGTTGGCGCGGAGGGCGTCGCCGAGCTGGCGCACGAGCGGCATCGTGCCGTTCGCCGCCGCAGGCGCGGCGGCCCCGAGGAGGGCTTGCCGCCGGCGGAGGAAGGCGCCGAGCTGCGCCACGAGCCACTGTCCGTCCGGCCCGAAGAACACGCGCGGCGCCCCGAACGCGAGCAGCAGCACGCCGGCGATCGTGACTAGCAGCGTCACCGCGAACACGAACAACGGGGGAGCGGCCAGCGCCCGCAGCGGCAGCGCGGCTCCCCAGGCGATCAGTCCGGCGGCGGCGGCGAGGGCCACTGCCGGGGCGTGCGCATGCCAGAAGCTCCGCCACGTCAGGTGCGTCAGCCGCAGCCCAAGGTGCGCCATCAGCAGGAAGTTCACGGCGAGCGCACCGAGCACGCCGGCGGCAACACCGGCGATCCCCCAGGCCTTGCCGAACCACGCCGCCGTCAGCACGCAGAGCGCGTACACCAGCTGCCGCCAGGCGCGACGGTACACGGCCCCCGTGGCGCGGGCCGTAACGTCGCTGATCCGATAACTGGTGCGCAGGAACATGCCGAGCGCCAGGATTTGGAACGGAAGCACGACGGGGGTCCATTGCGGCCCGAGCAGCGCCCGAATCAGCTCGGGCGCGAGGACGAACAGGATCGCGCTCGCCGGCAGCGTGATCAGGGCCATGAGCGCCACGCCACGGTGGTAGGCCTCCGCCATCCGCTGCGCCTCCTGCTGAATGCTCGCCATCGCTGGGAACAGCACCCGGTCCACCGCTTCACCGAGCAGCGCGGGCGCACCGGCCATCAGCTCGTAGGCGCGGCCGTAGAACCCGAGCGCGGCCGCCCCCAGCCAGCGGCCCACCACCAGGTTGTCGGCCTGGAGCGCGAAATAGTTCGCGACCTTGGAGGCGGTGAAACCGCCCCCGTAGTACATGAGCTCCACGAAGGCAGCACGGTCGGGCACGAGCCGCAGCACGGGCGGGCGGGTCACGATCAGGATGAGGGTGTAGAGCGTCGTCTGGGCCATCTGCCCCGCCACGAGGGCCCAGACGCCGGCGCCAAGGAACGCCAGCCCGACGCCGATCAGCCCGTAGCCGACCAGGAACGTGCTCACTTCCATGGTGGCCAACCAACGGAACCGCAGCTCGCGCTGGACCTGCGACTCGGCGATCGCCGAGAGGCCGTCCAGCGGGAAAATCCACGCGAGCACCCGCAACACCGGGGCGACCGCCGGAATGTGGAAAAACCGCGCGGCCAGGGGTGCCGCGAGCCACAGCGTGATGCCGAGCAGCACGCCCAGCAGCACCGAAGCCGAGAAGGCGGCCTCGAGGTGCCGCCGTTCGAGCAGCGGCCGCTGGATGATGGCCGGGGCGAGGCCGAGCTGCGAGAAGATCGCCGAGAACCCGACCACCACGAGGGCGGCACCGATCACGCCGAAGTTCGCGGGGGATAGGAGGCGAGCCAGCAGCGCGAGGACCAGGATGCGTAGCCCGGCGTAGACCACTTTGCCGCCGCCGATCCACATCAAGCCACCGAGCGTTTGCCGAGTGAGAGCGCCCGATCCCGGGTGCGCTCCACCCGCCAACGCGGGTCCTGCCTCGGAAGGCTCGGTCACTGGTGAGGGGGGATGCGCATCGGCTGCATGGGAAGCATGACTCGTGCGCCGATGCCAGTGGCCTAACCGCCGGTGTCATAGGCGCTTACCAACCCGTTCGGACGTTCCCCCGCGCCACTTGCTGCAGGACGCCCACAGCTTCGCCGAACCAGTGATACGCTCAATGGCAGGACCCACTGCCACTGTCGGTGAAGCTCATGCCCGCGATGGGGATGAACTGCCAGGCGTAGCCGTTGTCCGACAACGTGAGCTTCAGCACTCCTGGCGTACCGCTGTTGTGGACTTCGCTGTTGGCGGCCGTCCCCCCCTTGAAGCTGTTGATACCGATCCCGCCGGTGCCTACGGTGAACTGCCGGATCCCGAGCTGGGGATCCGCCACACCGCCCGGCGTCTGCAGGGCGAAGCGCTCGTAGACCTCGTAGTGCGCGTTGATCACGATCTCGGCGCCCGCGCTGTAGAGGTCGTTCCACAGCGGCAAGACGGCATCATTGACGACAGGCAGGCCGGTCCCCGACGTGGAGCTGAAGCGCGGCAGGTGCCAGATGGCGATCGTGCACTGCTTGGTGCTCGTTGCGAGATCATTCTTGAGCCACAACTCCTGCGGCGAACCGGCGGCGGTCGAGATGTTGCTGTTGAGCACGACGATGTGCCAGCTGCCGAGGTCGTAGCTGTAGTACCACTTCCCGGAATCGCCCGCGGCAGCCCCGAAGTACTGCACGTAGGTCGACGAGCCCGGGCTGAACCCCTCCATGTGACCGATCGCGGGCCGGGTGCGGGCTTTGAACTGCCCCCACGAGGGGTCGTAGCAACCAATGAAGTCCGGCGGACTCGTGCTCGAGCCGAGCGTATTGTCGCCCACCGTGAAGACCGCGCCCGGGATGTTGTTGATCAACGCTGCCGTGGCCTCGTCGTTGGTGCGGTCGCAGCGCGCGATGTCCCCGGCCCCCACGAGGACCTGTGACGGGCCAGGCGCGGTGACGGTCACGGTCTGCGACGTGGAGTTCGTGGAACCGCTGTTGTCGGTGACGGTGAGGCCGACGGTGTACGTGCCAGCCACGGCGTAGGTGTGCGCAGGGTTCTGCGCGGTGGACGTGCCGCCGTCGCCGAAGGTCCAGCTCCAGGCCACCACGCTGCCATCGGGGTCGGTGCTGGTGCTCGTGAAGCTGCAGGTCAGGTTCGTGCACGACTTCGTGAACGAGGCCGTCGGCGGCAGATCCGGCGCGGTCACGGTGACCGACTGCGACGTGGCGCCCGTGCTGCCGCCGTTGTCCGTCACGGTGAGGCCGACGGTGTACGTCCCCCCCGCGGCGTAGGTGTGGTTCGGATTCTGCGCCGTGGACGTCGCGCCGTCGCCGAAGCTCCACAGCCAGGCCACCACGGTGCCATCGGGATCGCTGCTGGTGCTTGTGAAGCTGCAGCCGAGCCCGGTGCAGTTGCGGGTGAACGAGGCGGTGGGCGGGATATCGGGTGGCGTCACGGTGACGTTTTGCGAGGTCGAGCCGGTGCCGCCACTGTTGTCGGTAACCGTAAGGGTGACGGTGTACGTCCCGCCCGCGGCATAGGTGTGGGACGGGTTTGCGGTCGTGGCGGTCGCGCCGTCGCCGAACGTCCAGCTCCAGCCCACGACGGTGCCGTCGGGATCGGTGCTGGTGCTCGTGAAGCTGCAGGTCAGGTTCGTGCACGACTTCGTGAACGAGGCCGTCGGCGGCGTGTTGGCCGGCGCGACTGTGATCGATTGCGACGTCGTGCCCGTGCTCCCGCTGTTGTCGGTCACAGTGAGGGCGACGGTGTAGGTGCCGCCCGCGGCGTAGGTGTGGGTCGGGTTAGCGGTCGTGGCCGTGGCCCCGTCGCCGAAGGTCCAGCTCCAGCCCACGACGGTGCCGTCCGGATCGCTGCTGGTGCTCGTGAAGTTGCACGTGAGTCCCGTGCAGCTGCGCGTGAACGACGCGGTGGGTGGGACGTCGGGCGGCGTCACGGTGACGCTTTGCGACGTCGAGCCGGTGCCGCTGCTGTTGTCAGTTACGGTGAGGGTCACCGTGTACGTCCCACCCGCGGCATAGGTGTGGGACGGGTTCGCGATCGTGGCGGTGGCGCCGTCACCGAAGGCCCAGCTCCAACCCACGACGGTACCGTCGGGGTCGGTGCTGGTGCTCGTGAAGTTGCAGGTAAGCCCGGTGCAGCTCTGCGTAAACGACGCCGTCGGTGGGACATCTTGCGGGCTCACGGTGACCGTCTGCGAGGTCGTGCCCGTGCCCCCGCTGTTATCGGTGACGCTGAGATTCACGGTGAACGTGCCGCCAGCCGCGTAGGTGTGCGACGGGTTGGCGGTCGTGGCCGTCGCTCCGTCGCCGAACGTCCAGCTCCAGGCCACCACGGTGCCGTCGGGATCGCTGCTAGTGCTCGTGAAGCTGCAGGCGAGCCCGGTGCAAGTGCGCGTGAACGACGCGGTAGGCGGGACGTCGGGTGGCGCCACGGTGATGCTTTGTGACGTGGAGCCCGTGCTGCCGCTGTTGTCGGTGACGGTCAGGCTCACCGTATACGTCCCGCCTGCGGTGTACACGTGCGCCGCGTTCTGACCGGTCGCGGTCGCGCCGTCGCCGAACGTCCAGCTCCAGGCCACCACGCTGCCGTCGGGATCAGTGCTCGCGTCGGTGAAATGACACGTCAGCCCGCTGCAACTCGTAGTAAACGAGGCGATGGGTGGCTTGTCGGTGGGCGGGCCGTGGCACGGGGCGCTTCCGGTGTCGGAGAAGGTCTGCCCCGCCTCCGAGAAGAACCGCCACTGATACCCGGTGGGGCGCAGGACCAGGCGTAACACACCGTGGGCGCTGTTCTGCACCGCCTCGCTGTTCGGCTCGATCGTGCCGAGAGCTTCCAGGCCCGCCCCACCGGTGCCGACCACGAACTCCCGGATCCCGTTGACCGGGTCCGCGACGCCGTTGGGTGTCATCGGTGCGAAGCGCTCGTACGTGTGCTCGTGCCCGTTGATGATGATCTCCGCGCCCGCCTCGTAGAGATCCGTCCAGATCGCGAGCCACGTGTTGTTGTCGCCGTGGAGAATGCCGGAGCTGTACTTCGGCTCATGCCAGATCGCGGCGGTGCACTGCTTCGTGCTCGCGGCCAGGTCGGCCTTGAGCCACTGCTCCTGGGTCGAGCCCGCGCTCGCGTCCACGTAGTTGTTGACCACGATCACGTGCCAGGCGCCGAGATCGTAGCTGTAGTAGCCCTTCGTGGGGTCGCCCGCGGAGGCGCCGAAATAGTTGTAGTAGGCGGGGGCGCCGGCGGTCGTGTAGTCGTGATTCCCCGGGGACGGCCTGGTTCGCGACAAGAAACGTCCCCAAGACGGCGTATAGCAGTTGTTGAATTGATCGGCGGTCCCATCGGGGTAAGCGTTGTCACCGGCGGTGAACACCGTACCCTGGATGTTGTCGATTAGCGCCGCGGTGGCTTCGTCCTCCGGCACGTTGCAGACCGCGATGTCGCCCGCCCCCACGAGCGTCGCGGCCGTCGTCGACACCACCGTCACCGTCGTCGTGCCGCTCACGCCATCGCTCGTCGCCGTGATGGTCGCGGTGCCCGGCGCCCAGCCGAACACATCGCCCGAGCCGTTAACCTTCGCGACCGCCGTGTTGCTGGTCGACCAGGTGACCAGCCGGTCGCTCAGCGGGTTACCCGAGGCGTCGAGCGGCGTGGCTGTCAGCTGCACGTCGACCCCGACCTCGACGCTCGCGGGGTTGGGACTCACCGCCACCGACGAGACCGGTGGGCCTGCGGTGGTGCCGTGACAATCGTAGGTCCCCGAGTCCGTGAACGTGAAGCCCGCGATGGGGATGAACTTCCAGGAGTAGCCGTTGTCGCCGAGGATCAGCTTCAACACGCCCGGCGTGCCGCTGTTGTGGACTTCGCTGTTCGCGGCCAGTCCCCCATTGAAGCTGTTGACCCCGATGCCGCCGGTGCCGACCGTGAACTGCCGGATGCCGAGCTGCGGATCCGGCGTGCCATCGGACCTCTGCGGGGCGAAACGCTCGTAGACCTCGTAGTGCGAATTGAGCACGATCTCCGCCCCGGCCGCGTACAGATCGTCCCACAGCGGCTTCACGGCGCTGTAGACCGCCGGGAGGCCATTGCTCGAAGTCGAGCTGAACAGCGGCACGTGCCACATGGCCAGCGTGCACTGCGCGGGATGGGCCGCCAGATCCGCCTTGAGCCACTGCTCCTGAGGGGAGCCCGCCGAGGTCGAGATGTTGCTGTTGAGCACGACAATGTGCCAACTGCCCAGGTCGTAGCTGTAGTACCACTTCCCGGAATCGCCCGCGGCGGCACCGAAGTATTGCACATACGTTGAAGAGCCCGGGCTGAAGCCTTCCATGTGGCCGATGGTGGGACGGGTGCGTGCCTTGTGACGGCCCCACGAGGGATTGTAGCAGTTGATGAAGTCCGGCGGATTGGAGCTGCCGCCCAGCACGTTGTCGCCGAGGGTGAAGACGGCGCCGGGGATGGTGTCGAGAATCGCGGCCGTGGCCTCGTCGTTGGTACGGTCGCAGCGCGCGATGTCGCCTGCTCCCACCAGCACCTGTCCCACGACAGTGCCGGTGGCGCCCTCGGGAATCGGTCCGGAGGAAGCTGCACCGGGCCCCACAGAGCGGTCGCCGGAGCAGGTGGTCAGGAACACCGTCACGGCCAGTACGCCTGGAACGGTTATGAGGGCGCGTCGGCTGAGTGCCATGTGAGGAGCCTTGCTCAGGGGCTAGGGGCTAGGGGCTCGGGGCCCAAGAAAACCCGTCATCCGGCCGTGGCGGGGCAAGGCAGGACTCGTGCACCGGCGGGACTTGTATAACCGACAGCCGCGACACGGCTTGCCAACTCGCGCGCTTCATTACTGAACTGCCCCTGTGGCGTCACCGCTACATCTTCGCCGGGGGGCTGATACGGTCGCTCTTGCGACGCCTCGGCAGGAGTGTGAGTGCCTCCCGCAGCTCCGGGGGATCGGGGAACGACCGTTTGCCGAGCAACGTCAGGGCGATCAGCCACAGCGTCCGGCCGATGATCGCGATGTCGTAGCGGAGAGAGGCACGGCGCACGTACACCAGTTCCAACTCCAGCCGCAGCGGGAGCAACCGGTTGATATAGGCAGCCACGGGATCCTTGCTTCCCACGAGGCGGGCGCCGTGGGTGTAATCGTACAGGCTCGCTGGGCTCGAGAGGCCGGGACGCACCCGTAGGGTCTCGCGCTGCTCCGCGGTGTAGCGCTCGACCATCGTCGGGTGCTCGGGCCGTGGTCCCACGATCGACATCTCGCCGCGCAGCACGTTCACGAGCTGAGGCAGCTCATCGATCTTGGAGAGGCGCAGGAAGCTCCCGAAGGCGAACACGCGCGGATCGACTTCGGCAGTAATAACCGGGCCGGCAGTGGGCGCGTGCACGTGCATCGTGCGGAGCTTGTACATCGTGAACGGCTGTCCCCAGCGGCCGATGAGCCGCGCGCGGTACAGGATCGGACCGGGACTCGACAGCCGGATACCGATGGCGGCCACCAGCAGGATGGGGGTGGCGACGACAAGCCCGAGCGTGGCGAGGACGACGTCAAACAGGCGCTTGGCCACCGCGCCACGTCCGTCGCACGGTCATGAACACCTCGGCGGCGTCCAGACAACAGTGATTGCCCCAGGCGCGCGCGCGATTGCGCAGCGCCTCGAGGGAGCGGGGATGCGGATACGGGCGCACCTCGCTTTCGTAGCACGCCATCGCGCACAGCTTCCGCTCGAGGGTGGCGGCGATGTCGACCCAGGTGTCGGGCACGAAGCTGCGCGGAAATCCCCATTCCGTGCTGCTCGCGGTGTCGAAGGCGTACACTGCTTCGATGTACGGCTCGATGGGCCGGGTGGCGACGAGCGCCGCTCGAAACAGCAGCTCGTGGTCGCGATTGGCGTCGCCGCCGAATTGGCAATACACGACCGCGGGGCACAGCTCGCGCACCACGCGCTCGAGCGGCGTGATGATCTCGGTGAGGGGCAGCGTATCGAGCCGCTGGTCGGCGAAGCCCAGCTGGCGGCTCTCCTTCAGGCCCAGCTCCTCCGCGGCGCGGCGCATGTGGTCCGCCTGGCCGACGCCGCCCGGGCCGTAGCGTAGTGATTCCCCTTCACATGCGATCACCGCCGTCACCTCGTCGCCCGCCAGCGCATGCAAGGCGGCCGTGGCGCCGCACCCCAGGACCTCATCGTCCGGGTGGGCGGCAATGATCAGGATTTGCCGTGTCATGGCGAACCTTCAGCGGCGGTAGCGGTGTGCGACCGCCAGCACCGCATCGATCACGTCGCCCACGTCTTGGTCGGAGAGCGAGGGGTTGAGCGGCAAGCTGAGCATCCGCTGGTAGTTCGAGTACGCCACCGGGAAGCTGTCCGGCCGGTAGCCGTACTTGTCACGGTAGTAGGGGTGCAGATGAATCGGGATGAAATGGACCGAGGTCCCGATGTTGCGCTGCCTCAGCTCCTCGATGAACACGTCACGGTCGATGCGCAGGACGCCGGCCCGCAGGCGCAGCACGTAGAGATGCCAGGCGTGTTCGACGTCACCGCGCGCGGCCGGCAGCTCGAGTGCCTCGTCGGTCGCGAACGCCTCGTTGTACATCCGCACCACCGCCCGGCGCCGCTCCTGGAAGCGGGCGAGCTTGCGCAGCTGCCACAGCCCGAGCGACGCCTGGATGTCAGTCATGTTGTACTTGAACCCGGGGGCGACTACCTCGTAGAACCAGCTCCCGCCCTTGTCGTAGCGCTTCCACGCATCCCGGCTCATGCCGTGCAGGCTCACGACGCGCGCCCGGTCGAGGAAGCCGGGGTCGCCCGTCAGCATCCCGCCTTCGGCGGTCGTGAGATTCTTGGTGGCGTAGAAGCTGAACGCGGTCGGGTTGGGGCCCGCGCCGATCGAGCGCCCTTTGTACTTCGCTGGCAGGGCGTGGGCCGCGTCCTCGACCACTGCCAGTCGCGCCCCGGCCGCGACCTCGTGGATCACGTCGAGCGCGGCCGGGTGTCCGGCGTAGTGCACCGGCAAGATGGCGCGCGTGTGGGGGGTGACCGCCATCGCGGCCAGCGCCGGATCCAGGTTGAGGGTATCGGGCTCCACGTCCACGAGCACCGGCCGCGCGCCGACGTGCTCGATGACGTTGACCGAGGCGGTGAACGTCATCGGCGTCGTGATGACTTCGTCGCCCGGGCCGATGCCGAGCGTCACGAGGGCGGTGTGGAGCCCGGCCGTGCAGGAGTTGAGGGCGAGTGCCGCCGGCGCGCCGAGGTAGGCCGCGAACTCCTGCTCGAACCGCTTGACCTTCGGCCCGGTGGTGATCCAGCTGGACCGCAGGGTGTCGACCACCTCCGCGATCTCCTCTTCGCCGATCAGCGGCGGCGAGAAGGGCAGGAACTCGCGTCGTCCCGCAGGGGCAGGGACGGCCGCGGCTGCGACTCGTGTCGGAGAAGTGGCCATTACGTCCATGAGTGAGTGCAGCGCACGACACAGGCAGGTCTTGTGCGCAAGGTCGCCCCGTGTGACGCCTTGAGCGGGAAGGGCTTACGGCACGGCGTGGCGCGCGCGCCGCGCGAGGTGACGCGCGCTACTTACAACTGCGCTAGCGTTGTGCGACGCTGAAGGACTGAGAGCCTGGTGACCCCGAGTGATGCGCAGCTGAAGCCGCGGCTCGGCGTCTGCCGCTCAAGCGGCTACGCCCGTTTACGGGCAGGTGTCGAGTCGCGAGTTCACGCGCGCGCCGCCCTAGTCCACTACAGTGTGGCAGTTCCCTTACAACGCGCAGCGGTCAGCGCGACGGCACCTTGGGCTGGCTGCCTATCTTGACGCCCCGTATCAGGTTACGCCCCGAGTCACCGCCGAACCGATGGTACCGACTTTGCCCCACATCCCCCGTATGACCACCGGCCGCACGCCGCCACCGCTTCGCCCAGTGCAATCAAACGAACCCTCGTCCTCCCCCTCTCCTCTCGAGCACGGGCGGGCCGTGGCGCGATTCGCGCCGGTGCCGCCCGAGGAGGGCGCCGACTGGCTCGCCGACGGGCGCCGCTACCTGGGCTCGGTGCTACGCTACAAGTGGCTCGTCATCGGTCTCACCATCTTCGGCACCGCCGTCGGGATGGCGCTGGCCCGCGCGGTATTGCCCCCGGGCTATGTCGCCCGTGCCACCGTCTGGATCCAGGTGCCGGCGCACCTGGTGCGCGAGGAGAGCCCCATCTGGTCCGGCCCGCTGCCGATCTCCTCGGGCTGGGTGGACCTGCTCCGGACCAACATCGTGCTCGAGCACGTGGTGCGACTCGAGCGGCTCTACCTCGGCCTGCCGGTCGCGGCCGACTCCGACGCACTCGCCACCTTCGCGGTCTCCGAGAAAGAGCGGGTGCGGCCGGGCGCGTACAAGCTCGAGGTGGACGCGTCGGGCAAGACGTTCAAGCTCTCGGAGCGGAAGGCGGGCGTCGTGGACGGCGGTGTCGTGGGCGATTCGGTCGGGGCCCGGCTCGGGTTCGTGTGGGTCGCCCCGCCGCCCGCCCTGCGCCCCGGGCGGGTCATCGAGTTCGCCGTGACGTCTCCCAGCGACGCCGCTTCCGTGCTCGGGAAGCAGCTCAAGGTCAGCTCGGATGTGGATGGGAACTTCCTGCGGCTCGAGCTGGTGGGCCCCGATCCGGCGCTCACGACGGCGACCGTGAACGCCGTCGCGGAGCGGTTCGTTGCGGCGGCCGCCGACTTGAAGCACGACAAGCTCGGGCAGCTCACCGGCATTCTCACCGCGCAGCTAGAGCACGCGCAGGCCAATCTGCGCGAGGCCGAAACCGCGCTTCGCAAGTTTCGCGTTGGCGCCGTCACCCGCTACAGCGCCGGCGCCACCTCGGTGACGCCGAACATGCGGTTCCCGTCCGACCCGATGTTCGCTGCCCTGCTCGACATGAAGGCGACGCGGGCCGAGCTGCTGCGGGACCGGGACGCCATCCTGCGGATTCTGGCACAGCCGCCCGAATCGGGACTCATGGTGGATGCGCTCGGGATGATCGGCTCGGTGCAGCGATCCACGGAGCTGAGTCAGGCGCTGCGGGACCTCACGACCAAGCAGGCGGAGTTGCGGGCGCTCGAGGTGCGCTATACGCCCGACGCCCCTGCGGTCCGACGGGTGGCCGCCGCGGTGTCCGCGCTGGAGCAGCATGCGATCCCGATGCTCGCTACGGGGCTAGCCGGGGAAATGGAGCGCCGCGCGGCGGAGTTGGGACAGCGCGTGGACTCGATGGCGGGCGACCTGCGGAGCGTGCCGGCGCTGGCAGTGGAGGAGACGCAGCTGCAGCGTGAGGTGACGCAGGCGGAGCAGGCGCTCACCAATCTGCAACAGCGCTACGAGGAGGCCCGCCTGGCGGAGGCGAGCAGCATCCCCGACGTGCGGCTGGTGGACCCCGCGGTGGAGCCGCAGGTGCCCGCCGAGAACTGGGCGCCGGTGCTGGTGCTGTTCGCGTTCATCACGAGCGTCGGCGCCGGAGTGGGAGGGGCGGTCCTGCTGGATCGCAGTGACCATCGCGTGCACGAGCCCGGGGACGTGACCCGCAGGATGGGGCTCAAGATCCTGGGCGTCGTGCCGCACCTCGACCGCAACGGCCGCGCCAAACCGTCCGGCACCGCGGTCATCGAGGCGATGCGCGGGATCCGGCTCAACGTGCTGCACGCCCACGGCGTCGGACCAGCGATCGTGACGGTGACGAGTCCCGGCCGCGCCGACGGCAAGTCGTTCGTGGCGTCCAACCTGGCCGTGGCGTGCGCCGACGCCGGATACCGCACGCTGCTCGTGGACGCGGACATCCGCTGCGGCCGGCTGCACCGGGCGCTTCACCTGGCCCGGAAGCCGGGACTCACCGACCGCCTCGCGGGAGACGTCACCACCGAACAAGTGGTCCAGCTCTCCGCCTACGGGTCGCTCTCATTCGTCGGCGGTGGCACCCGCACCCACGGCGGACCCGCGCTCGTCAGCTCCGCGGCGTTGCCGCAGTTTCTGGCGGAGCTGCGCTCGAGCTACGATGCGATCATCCTGGACAGCTCGCCGCTCGCCGCTGGCGCGGATGCGTTCGCCCTCGGGGTCGCGACGGGGAGCATGCTGCTCGTGCTGCGGACCGGCGTCAGCGACGGCGAGTTGGCCCAGACCAAACTCCAGCTGATCGATCACCTCCCGATCCGCGTCTTGGGCGCCGTGTTGAACGACATGCGCGCCGGCGGCAAGTACCGGAACTACTCGTATTATCTGGAGGGGTACGAAACCGAGAACGAGCCCGACACGGCAACGCAGGTACTGCGCGGGCCGGAGTGAAGCCTGCGTGAAAGGATCATCGATGCGTCTCGTCTTGACACTCCTCCTCACAGTGGGTAGCCTCTCGCGCGCCGCGGCGCAGGCGGAGTCGTCCTCCGTCTCGGCGTACTCGCGCCGGTTGAGCCAAAGCCGGTCCGAGCTGGAGCGGCAGCTTCAACGCCTCATCACCATGGACGCCACGGGCCGATACGAAGGCGGAATGTCCCGCGAGCTGGTCTCGAGCGAGACGAGCTACATCCGGCGGCGGTTGGAGGAGGGCGACTTCCACGCGGGCGATCGCGTCCTGATCGCGGTGGAAGATCCGGAGCCCCCGGCCACGGTGGCCGCGACACCGGTCATCAAGTCGACTGAGCAGCAGCTGTCGGACACCTTTACGGTGGGCGCGGCGCAGGAGCTCACCTTGCCGGTGGTGGGCGTGGTCCGGCTGCGCGGCGTGTTGCGCTCGGAGCTCGAGGCCCTCTTGAGCCAGGAGATCAGCCGTGTGATCCGCGATCCGGTGGTCCACGCTCGCCCGCTGGTCGGTCTGGTGCTCGCGGGGGAGCTGACGCGTCCGGGGTACTACAGCGTGCCGGCCGACGCGGTGATTCCCGCGGTGCTGATGGCGGCCGGCGGCACGACACAGCAGGCGAAGCTTGCAAAGTTGAAGATCCAGCGGGACGGCAAGACCATCTGGGAGGGGGACGCGTTGCGACGGGCCATCGCCGAGGGACGCACCGTGGATGAGTTGGAGCTGCGCCCGGGCGACGTGCTCACGGTGCCGCGCGGCGGCACGATCACCGGGTTGTACGGGCCGGCGCAGCTCGTGGCGGTGCTCCTGGGGATCCCGGTCACGATCTACACGCTGACGAAGATCTTCCATTGACGCGACGGCTGGGAGCAGTGCTCCTCGCCGCCCTCGTGGTTGGGGGATGCGAGCGGCAGCAGCCCCCTCCTTCCCAGCGCCATACACTGCGGGCGGGCGCGACGCAGCCGGCGCGGGGCCGGGTCGGGCACGTGTTCATCATCGTGGAGGAAAACGCCAACTACGCCGACGTGATCGGCGACACCGCCATGCCCTACCTCAACAGCCTGGCGCAGCAGTACGCCCTCGCCACCCAATACTATGCCAACGCCCACCCATCCATCGGCAACTACTTCATGATGACGGTAGGGGACACGATCACCAACGACGACGGGTACTCGAAGATCGTCCCGGGCGACAACGTGGTGCGCGCGCTGGTCGAGGCCGGCAAAACGTGGAAGGCGTACGCCGAAGACCTCCCCGCGGTGGGCTATACGGGAGCAGGCAAGGGCCGCTACGCCCGCAAGCACAACGTGTTCGCGCTGCTCGACGACGTGGTGAACGATTCCGCGCAGGTCGCGAACCTGGTGCCGTTCACCCAACTGGAGCGCGACTTGGCGGCCCAAACGCTGCCCAACTACGCGTTCATTATTCCCAATCTATGCAACGACGCGCACGATTGTCCGTTGCGGACGGCGGATACGTGGCTGCAGCGGCACATCGATCCGCTCGTGAAGAGCGCGCCCTTCCAGCGGGATGGGTTGTTGATCATCACATTCGACGAATCGCGGCGTGATAACGTGCACGGCGGCGGCCGCATCGCCTGTGTGATCGTGGGTGCGCAGGGGAAACCGGGCTACCAGTCGACCCGGTTCTATCAGCATCAGAGCCTGCTGCGGTTTTCGCTCGCGGTGCTCGGCGTGACGGCGTTCCCGCAGGCCGCGGCGCACGCGCCCGACATGTGGGAGTTTCTCAAGGAACCGACGCGGGCGACGCGGTAGGGAACCATGCCATCAGTCATCTGTCATCAGTCCTCAGTTGTCAGTGGATGTCTCCTGACTGACGACTGAGGACTGACGACTGAAGACTATTGACTCACACGCCGTGCCGCGGCAGATCGAGCTCGAAGAAGAAGCGGGTGCCCCGCTCGGGGCCGGTCTCGAAGTCGAGCGTGCCACCTAGCGCCTCGACCAGGCGGCGCGTGAGGGCCAGCCCCAGACCCGTGCTCGAGAAGCAATAGCCGCCGGGACCCCGCGCCCGCCGGAACGGCTGGAACAGCGTCGCGCGGGCTTCGGGGTGGATCCCCGGCCCGCTGTCGGCCACCGAGAACGTGACCGCCGTCGCGCCCTGCTCGCGGCAGCCGATCTCGACGGACCCGCGCTCGGTGAACTTGAGCGCGTTGGTGGTGAGGTTGAGCAGCACCCGGCTCAACGCCACGGGGTGGCCGAGTCGGTGGTCTGCCTGCGGAGGCACGAGCAGGATGGCGAGGCCCTTCTCTTCCGCCATCGGCCGGACGATGGAGTGGACCGACTCCATGAGCTCCGCGACCGAGAACGGCGTCAGGTGGCTTTCGGCGAGCTCGTCGCCTCCGCGCGCCAACTCGACCGCGTCGGCCACGAGCGAGCTCAGCCCCAGCGCCGCGCTGTAGATCAACCCCAGCTGACGGCGCTGCACGTCGTTCACCTCGCCGCTCTGTCCGCGTTGCAGGATCTCGGCGAGGAACAAGATCGACGTGAGCGGGGAGCGCAGATCGTGCAGGACCTCGACCAGGACGTCGAGCCCGTGCGGGGCGGCGAACGGCGCCTCCAGGCCGCGCGCGCTGCTCTTGGTGATCGCCTGGCGCACCTCGTCGAGCACCCGCAGGGTCTGCAACATCGCCGCCGGGGCGATCGCGGTATGCGACTCGTGCCACGCCTGCAACAGCTCGCTCTGCAGCATGTCCACCAGCCGCAGGCCGAGGCTGGAGTTGGGGCGCGGCAGCAGCGACGTGACGTACCCGGGCCGTCCATGATCCACGGCGAGCGCCAGCGCGGCGAGCAATCCCGCGACGATCTCGCCGTCCGCGGTTGGATTGCCCCCCTGGGCGGCGGTTTGCTCGCGCCAGCGTCGGGCCACGCGCCGGGTGGCAGCGCTGACGATCGCCGACGACACGCCGGCGACCGGTGCGGTGGCGCCGGACCGCCAGCCCGGTAGGGGCTCCGGGTCTTCGGATCGCGCGATGCGCGGGGGAGTGGCTCTCGGCGGCATCACTCCTCCGTGCCGCCCAGCAAGCTGCGGTGCAGGCCGTGGCGCTCCATCAGGCGGTAGAACGTCGTGCGGTCCACGCGCGCCATCCGCGCGGCCTTGGAGAGGTTGCCACCAGCCTTCAGCACCACGTTGGTGAGGTAGCGCGTGTCGAACTTGGCGAGCAGCCGGTCGCGCGCGGCATAATAGCCGTCGTTCGCCGTGGTCTCTTCGGGCTGGACCTCCTGCTCGGCGCGGTTATCGCTGATGAACGGTATGTCCTCGGGGCGCACGTCGGCCCCCGGCTCGAGCAGCACCACCGCGTGCTCGAGCACGTTCTGCAGCTCGCGCACGTTGCCGGGCCAGGAATGGGCGCGCAGCGCCCACGCCGCTGCCTTCGTGAGCTTGGGCACCGGCTCGCTCGGTCCACGGTGGCGGCGCCAGTAGTGCTCCAGAAAGTGTGTCGCGAGCAGCGGGATGTCATCCTGCCGCTCCCGCAGCGCGGGGACCTGGATCGGCACGACGCGCAACCGGTAGTACAGATCCTCGCGCAGCAGGCCCGAAGCCACGGCCTCTTCGGGGTTGCGGTTCGTGGCGGCGATGAACCGCACGTTCACGACCGCGTCCGTGCCCTCGCTGCCCACGCGCCGCAGTACCCCGTCCTGGATCACGCGCAGCAGCTTCGCCTGGATCGGCTTCGACATCTCGATCAGCTCGTCCAGGAACATCGTGCCGCCGTTCGCCGCTTCGAGCAGTCCCGGTTTGTCGCGGATCGCGCCGGTGAACGCGCCCTTGACGTGCCCGAACATCTCCGATTCGAGCAGCGTCTCGGGCAGCGCGGCGCAGTTCACCGCGACCAGCGGACGGCTGGAGCGTCGGCTGTTGCGGTGGATGAACTGCGCGATCATCTCCTTGCCGCTACCGCTCGCGCCCGTGATGAACACCGAGGCGTCCGTCGCCGCGACGCGGCGCGCCAGGGCGATCGCGTCGCGAAACGCTGGCGCGTTGCCCAAGACCTCAAAGGAGGAGCCGTCCGTCTCGCCGCGCGCGCGTTGCGCGCCGGACTCGCGCGCAACCTGCACCGTGTGCGCCGCGCGGCCCACCAACACTTGCAGCTGCGATCCCGTGAACGGCTTCGGTAGATAGTCCCACGCGCCCGCGCGCAACGCCTCGAGCGCGGTCTCCACGCTCGGCTTGCCGGTGATCATGATGACAACCGTCTCGGCGTTCGCCGCGAGCGCCGCCTGCAGCAGCTGCAGGCCGGGGACCTGGCTCATGTACAGGTCGATCAGCACGATGTCGAACACCTGGCGCTTGAGCGTCTCGAGCCCTTCTTCGCCACGCGCGCACGTCTGCACGCGATATCCCTCGACCTCGAGCACGCTGGCGCAGCTCTCGCGCAAGGTGCGCTCGTCGTCGATGACGAGGATGCGCATGCTCGTCTTGGCGACACGGTCGAGCGGCAGCAGCTCGGTCACGTCGCGCGGGGCGGAATTGCCGGCAGCAGCTGCCCGCCGATCCGTGGGTGGGGGGACTCGCGGATCGAAGGCCGTCGGCATGGACATCGGACCGTCTCCTGCGTGCTCAGTGGTCACCAGGGCCGGAGCGATGCGTGAGGGCTACATCGCGCCACTTTTCGGGGGACAACATTAGCACAAATCGGGCCCGTGCGTGAGTCCCCCTGGGCCCGCCCGGCAACCTTGTGGCTGTTCGGCTACAGGCCACGCCGACGCCTACCGAATTGTTGAAAGAAGGCGGCCGTATCTCTGTGACGGATGACACGTTGCGACCAGTGTCGGAGACGACGCGGGCGGTACTGACCTTGCTGTGTGACGGAAGGCTGCGGAGGGGACCCACCAAGAAACATGGAGACCGGCGACCTGCCAGGGCGAGTTGCGTCGACGCCACACGACCTCCCTACCCGTTATCGGCCTTCCGACCTCCCGACTACGCAGCCCCCAGCCCCTGACGCCGTCCCCGAGTGGCGGCGCTACGTGCTCGCGGCCCGTCGCTACCGCTGGTTGGTGCTCACGATCACTGCGGTCGGCACGTTGGCGGGCATCGTCGTATCGCTATTTGTCCAAAGAAGTTACGTGGCGCACGCCACGGTGTGGATCCAAGGAGCCGCCCGGCGCGCGCGCGAGGCTCGGGATGAAGGGCCCATCTGGCAAGCCCAGCTGCCGATCTCCACGGGCTGGATGGATTTGGCACAGACCAACGTCGTGCTTCAGGACGTTGCGGCTGAGCAACGCCTGTACGTGACCCCTACCGAGGCAGGCGACTCGGACGCCCTGACGACGTTCGCCCTCAAGGACAGGGTGCGCCCGGGGACATATCGGCTCCGGGTGGACACGGAAGCGAAGACGTTCACCCTCACGGACACGAAGAAGCTGGTGCGCCTGCAGGGAGCCGTGGGCGATTCCGTGGGACCGACGCTGGGCTTCGCCTGGGTACCGCCGCCGGCCGCGCTCGCTCCCGGCCGCACGGTGGAGTTCACCGTCGTCTCGCCGTACGAGGCAGCGCGTGTGCTGGGCAAGCGCCTCAAGCTGAGCGCCGACGCGGACGCGAATTTCCTGCGGATCGAGCTGGGTGGACCGGATCCGGCGCGGGTCACCGCGGTGGTGAACGCCGTGGCCGGACGGTTCGTCTCCCTCGCCGCCGACCTAAAGAAAGAGAACCTGGAGCAGCTGACCCGCATCCTTGCTGACCAGCTGGCGCGGGCGCGGGACCAGCTGCGGAGTGCCGAAACTGTGCTCCGCGCTTTCCGCGTGCGCACGGTCACGGCGTACGCGGACGGCGCGGCGTCGGTGACCCCGAACATGGCGTTCCCGCACGATCCGGTATTCGCCGGCCTGCTCGACCTGAAGGTGAGCCGCGACGAGCTGCGCCGCGATCGCGACGCGATCGCCCGCATCCTCGCCCAGGCTCCCGACTCGGGACTCGCCGTGGACGCGCTGGCGACGATCGGCGCGGTGCAGCGATCCACCGAGTTGAGCCAGGCACTGCACGACCTCACGGCGAAGCAGGCCGAACTGCGCACCCTGCAGTCGCGGTACCCCGACGCGAACCCCGCCGTGCGCCGGCTGAGGGGCGAGGTCGAAGCGCTGGAGCGGCGCGCCATCCCGGCGCTCGCCACGAGCATCACCCGGGAGCTGGCACTGCGCGAAGCCGAGCTGTCCGGGCGGGTGGACGCGGCGGCGGGCGACCTGCGGCGCATCCCGCCACTCACGGTGGAGGAAGCTCGGCTGCAGCGTGACGTGACGGGCGCTGAGCAAGCGGTCGCGAGCCTGCAGAGGCGCTACGACGAGGCGCGGCTCGCCGAGGTGAGCGCGATCCCGGACGTGCGGGTGGTGGATCCCGCGGTCGAGCCGCAGGAGCCGTCCACCAACTGGGGACGGGTGATCGTCGCGTTCGCCTTACTGCTGAGCCTCGTCGGCGGCGTCGCTGCCGCGGCGGTGCTCGATCACGCCGACCCGCGGCTGCACTATCCGGAGCAGGTGACCCGCGCGATGGGGCTGACCATTCTGGGCGCGGTGCCGCACCTCGAGCGCGACGGGGGGGGAGCGGGCAAGTCGCCCGAGAGTCTGAAACAGGTGGTCGAGGCGATGCGAGGCATCCGACTGAACGTCGACCACGCCCACGGCACCGGACCGGTGCTGGTGACGGTGACGAGCCCGGGCCGGAGCGACGGCAAATCGTTCGTCGCGTCCAACCTGGCGCTGGCGTTCGCGGACGCCCGCAACCGCACACTGCTGGTGGACGCCGACATCCGCCGCGGCCGGCTGCATCGCACCCTCAAGCTGGCCCGCGTGCCGGGGCTGATGGATCTCTTGGACGGGCAGGCGACGGGCGAGCAGGTGCTCCAGGCCACGGCCTATCCCACGCTTACGTTTCTCGGGTCCGGGACGCGGAGCCACGACGGCCCCGCGCTGCTCAGCTCGGCGGCGCTGCCGCGCGCCCTCGCTGAGCTGCGACCCAACTACGACGTCATCATCGTGGACAGCCCCCCGCTCGCGGCGGGCGCCGATGCGTACGCGCTCGGCACCGCGACGGGGAACCTGGTGCTGGTGTTGCGCGCCGGCGTGAGCGACCGCGAGCTCGCGCACGCGAAGCTCGACGTCCTGGACCACCTGCCGATCCGCTTGCTCGGCGCCGTGCTCAACGACGTGCGGTTCAGCGGCGTGTATCGCTATTACTCGTACTACCTGGAAGGCTATGAGACGCAGGAGGAGCCCGCTGAGATCACGGGGCGAGTGCTGCAGGCGCCCGAGTGAGTAGCGTTATCCGTTCATCCGTTGTCCGTTATCCGTTGCCCGTCATCCGTATGTACGGATAACGGATGACGGATAACGGACAACGAATACGGCTGGATCCAGGGGCCGTCCTCGCTCAGCTCGGACGATCTCAGCGCGCTGAACGCGCGTGTCAGGAGGTCGTGCGGCTCGAGCCCCCCGTCGCGAAATCCCGATGCCGTGTCGTAGCCCGCGTGCAGCGTGGGCGGGGCGTCGCCCAGCGCGCCGGCGAGCCGCCGCACGGCGGCGGCCAGCCGCTCGCCCAGGCAGACCGCTCCCTGCGCGTCGGTCTCGGGCGCGAGCACCGCGAACGCCCGCTGGCTGGCCCAGCCGATCGCGTCCGACACCCGGCCTGCCGCGCGCAGCATGCGACCCAGCGACTCGACCTGCGGATCGTAGCCGTCGCCGCCGCGGTGCTCGAACCCCCTGGCAGCTGAAGGAGCCAGGGCGGGCCGGGAGGTCCGGGAGTCGTCGGCCGGCGCCACGACGACGCAGGTGAGCGGCGCGCCCTGCCGGTCGACGTGTGCCGCCAGCTCCTCGAGCCGCCGCTCCAACCCGCGCGCGTTGTACAGGCCGGTGTCCTCGTCCACCAGCCCGTGATCCCGCGCCCGGTCGGCGTCGAACTTGGCCCGCAGGTGCCCCTCGAGCCGCAGCAGGAACTCCTCGGTGTCGAGCGGCTGGCCCCACACGCCGTTGGCGCCGGCGCGCAGCGCGTCGAGGGTGAGGCTGCGGAGGGCCGGTCCGGCGGTGGTCATGAGGATCGGCATGCTCGGCGCGAGCCGCAGGTCCATGCGCAACGCGCGAGACAGCACCAGCGCATCGCTGTCAGGAAGCTGCGCGTCCAGCACGACGGCGTCGGGACGGACGCGGCGGGCGCGTGCCAGCGCATCGCGACCGGTATAGGTCTTGTGGACCGTGTAGCCTGCGGGTCGCAGGATGCTCTCGAGCGAGCGGGCGAACCATTCCTGCGCGTGCGCGACGAGGATCAGGGGAGGGTCGGATCTGGCTGCGCGGTCCCGCATGGGGGCCTATCACCTAAAGAGGGAGGTTCGCGGAGCGACTGTGCGCATTTTGCGCATTCGGAGCCGCCGGGAGCCGCTGCAACACCTGCGCCGGAGCGGGGGCCCGGAAGGGCGTTGCCGGTCAAGGGGTTTGCCGGCCCCGAGGCTCGGGACTGCCACGCGGGCGCGGGAATATGCTCACAAGCTTGTAGCTGGGTTGCCGCGCCCGAACCGCCCCCGGGGCGGCCCCGCAGGCGGCGCCACGCGGCCTCAATCTTGAACTTGGGCCCGTACATGGAGTGCCCGCGCTGCAGCGCACTGACGCCGGACGCTAGGTCGTCGCGGGGACCCGCCCCTCGGGCAGGCGAGCTGTGCCCCGATTGCGGCCGCCTGCAGCCGCCCGCGGGCATGGCGGAGCGGCTGTTCAACAAGCTCTCCGAGCTGGCGCGCTTCGGTCTGCTCGACCACGCCGCGCCGATCCTCAAGACGCCGGGCTCCTCCGGAGAGGACATCGACTGACGTGTGCGGCATCGTGGGCTACCTCGGAGGGCGCGCCGCCGCGCCCATCCTGGTGGAAGGGCTGCATCGGCTCGAGTACCGCGGCTACGACTCGGCGGGCGTTGCAATTCAGAACGGCGCGGGGCTGGCCGTGGTGAAGCTCGCCGGGCGCGTCGCCGCGCTGCGCGACGCACTCGAGGGCCAGCCGGTCCACGGCACGAGCGGCATCGCCCACACGCGTTGGGCCACGCACGGCGCGCCCACGACCGTCAACGCCCACCCGCACCGCGATTGCCGCGGGGCCGTGGCGCTGGTCCACAACGGTATCATCGAGAACGCTGATGGGCTGCGCCGGGCGCTCGCGGCCGCAGGACATCGCTTCGCCACGGACACCGACACCGAAACAGTCGCGCACCTCATCGAGGACGCCCCGGGCGACACGCTCGAAGCGCGCGTGATCGCCGCGCTGGCCCACGTCGAGGGCACGTACGGGCTGGCCGTGATGTCGGCCGCCGAGCCGGGGAAGATCGTCGTGGCGCGCCAGGGATCGCCGGTGCTGCTCGGCATCGGCGACGACGAGCTGTTCGTCGCGTCCGATGCTTCCGCGGTGCTCGAGCACACCCGCTCCGTGGTGTATCTCGACGACGGCGATATCGCCGTGCTCACGCGGGCCGGCTACCACGTGCTGGACCGCCAGTCGCATGTGCAGCTGCGCGCCGTGGACGACCTGGCGTGGGACCTGGCCGAGATCGAGCTCGGCGGCTACTCGCACTTCATGCTCAAGGAGATCTGCGAGCAGCCCGAGACGGTGCGCGCCACATTGCGCGGCCGGCTGCTTCCCGAGCAGGGCAGCGCGCGGTTGAACGGCCTCGACTTGTCGCCCGAGCAGTGCCGGGCGGTGGAGCGGGTCGTGATTCTCGCGTGCGGCACGTCGTGGCACTCGGGGCTCGTGGGGCGCGAGCTGATCGAGGACCTGGCGGGCATTCCGGTCCAGGTCGAGTACGCCTCGGAGTATCGCTATCGCCGGCCGCTCCCGTTGGGGGGGACGTTAGCGGTGGCCATCTCGCAGTCGGGCGAGACGGCCGACACGCTCGAGGCGATGCGGGCGGCCCGCGCGGCTGGTGCGCGCGTGGTGGGCATCGTGAACGTCGTCGGCAGCACCATCGCGCGCGAAGCCCAGGGCGGGATCTACCTGCACGCCGGGCCGGAGATCGGCGTGGCGTCGACCAAGGCGTTCACGTCCCAGATCGTCGCGCTGGCGCTGCTCGGGTTGTACCTGGGCCGCTCCCGGGGGACGCTGTCGCAGGAGCGCGGCCGCGAGCTCGTGTGCCGCCTCATCCAGCTGCCCCAGCTCGTGGCGCGCGCGCTCGAGCTCGAGCCCCAGGTGCGGGCGCTAGCCGAGCGGTTCGCCGGGGTGCAGAACGCGCTCTATCTGGGGCGCGGCGTGAATTTCCCGGTGGCGCTCGAGGGTGCGCTCAAGCTGAAGGAGATCAGCTATATCCACGCCGAGGGGTATCCCGCCGCCGAGATGAAGCACGGACCGATCGCGCTGATCGACGAGAACATGCCGGTCGTGTTCGTGGCGCCGAACGACGCCGTCTACGGGAAGGTGTGCTCCAACATGCAAGAGGTGCGGGCGCGCCGCGGCCGGATCACCGCGGTGACGACGGAAGGAAACGGCGATCTCAGCGGACTGGTCGAGGCGCAGCTCAAGGTGCCCGCCACGCTACCGCTGCTCTCGCCCATCCTCACCACCATTCCGCTGCAGCTGCTGGCGTACCACATCGCGGTGCTACGCGGCTGCGACGTGGACCGGCCCCGGAACCTGGCGAAGAGCGTCACGGTGGAGTGAGCGACATAGGGAGTAGGGAGAGGGGAGAGGTTCGTTTCGTTGTGCCGCAACCCTCCTTGCAGCGGGGCGGGTCTCTTCACTCTTCCTCTCCCTCTCGTCGTCGATGACGGGGGACAATGATCGCCGCTCTCGGTCCGCGGCTGAAGCCGCGGCTCGGCGTCTGCCCGTAAAACGTGCGTGGCTCGCCCGCTTCAGCGACAAGCGCCGAGCCGCGAGTTCACTCGCGCACCGCCCGCAGTGTGAACACCGCGATTTCCGGCCGGCAGAACAGCCGCGCGGGAATCCCTACGCAGCCGATGCCGCGTGCCACGTACAGCGGGGCGAGCGTGTCGCGGTACCATCCGGCCACGAAGCGGCCGCTGCCGTAGGGCGTGTAGGGTGTGAGAAACGGGAGCCGCACCTGGCCGCCGTGGGTGTGGCCGGTCAGGATGGCGGCCGGGCGGGGAAATTGGTCGCGCGTGATCCCGTCCACGAACCCCGGAGCGTGCAGCATCCACAGCGCCGGCGCCGCGCTGTCCGCGTCCCGCACTGCCGCGGCCACGTCGGGCCGTCCCAGCACCGGATCGTCGATCCCCACCACCGTGAACGTCCCGGTGCCGACGCGCACGCGCGCGGCCGAGTTGAAGAGCAGCTCCACTCCCGCCCGCCCGTACGCCGCCTCGGCGGTACTGCGGTCGATGCCGGCGTCGTGCTCCCAGTTCCCGAGCGTCGCCACGGTGGCGAGGCTGCCGTGCGCCTCGCGCGCCCAAGCGGTGAGGTATTGCAGGTCGCTCTTCCAGTTACACATGTCGCCGATCAGCGTGACCAGATGCGGCCGCTCGCGCGCCAGGTGCTCGAGCGTGGCGCGCGCCGCGCGGTGCAGCCCCTTGTGCAGGTGGAGATCGGTGACGCAGGCGATGCGAAGCTCTTCAAGGTCGTGCGGGAGCTGCGGCACGAAGACGTCGTGTCGCGTGACTTCGATGGCGGTCGGCTCGACGAGGAAGCCGTCGCCGAGTCCTGCGGCGGTGATGAATCCGGCGGTTCCGAGGAGAAGCTGGCGGCGGGTGAGGGGGAGAGGCATCGCACAAAACTAACGAGTGCATGGTACGTGGTGCGTGGTTCTATCCGATGCTAACTGAGACGACGCGTCGCGTGAACACGCGTCGTAGCAACCACGCACCACGCCGTTGTTTTGTCTTAGCCTCTAAACGCCTGAATCCAATTCGGCCCACCCAAGCCCTTTGCCGTTCGGAGTGCGGTCATCGCGCGCGACAGCATCTTCTGCGGCTCGACGGGGGTGTAGCGCGCGTTGGCGACGGCGTCGTAGCCGGCGCGCAGGCTGGGGCGCGGCGCGGCGGGGGGTGTAGCGCTCGCGATAGCGCGCGCCAGCCGCTCGGCGAACATCACGGCGCCCACGCGGTCGGTGCCCGGCGCGATGACTGCGAACTCGCCGGGGCCCACCCGGCCCACCGCGTCCGAGCGGCGGCGCGTGGTGCGCAGCACCTCGGCCACGAGGTCCACGGCGAGCGCGTTCTGCTCGTCGGCGGTGACCGGGGCGAGGGCGAGACAGGCGACCGGCTCGGCGTGATGAAACGCCTGGAGGGTGAGCTCTTGGGCGCGCAGCGCCAGGCCGGGCAGCGTGTAAAACCCGGCCTCGTCCTGCAAAGGGTTGGCACGCCGGACGCGGTCGGCATCGAGCTTCAGGCGGATGTAGCCGTCGAGCTTGGCGCCCACTTCTTCGGGGTTGAAAGGCAGCTGCAGGTATTCCCACACGCCGGCGCGCAGCGCTGCATGGTGCTCCGTGGTACTAGGCCGGCCGGCTGTGATAAGAAGGAGGGGCGTGCCTGGGCCCACGGAGGCGTCGTCGCGCAGCGCGCGGCTGGCATCGAGCACATCGAGGTCGGGGAGCGACTGGTCGAGCACCACCACGTCGGGGGGTGTGGTGCGGGCCTGGTCGAGCAGCTGCGTACCAGTAAAGTTGCGGAGCACGCGATAGCCCCGGCGCTCGGCGAGCTGTTGCAACTCGGTGGCGGCGGCGGCGTGATGACTCGCCACGAGCAGCTGGGGGGGGCGGGGAGGGCGGGGAGGGCGGGGAGGGCGGGGCTCCATCGGGGAATTGTAGCGCGAATGCGGCGCCTTTGTGTGATCGGAGTCACGCTGAGGCTCTGTAGGAGGGAGCGCGCCCTCTGAGGGCGCGAATTGTAGCGGGGTGCTGCCCCGGGCTCAGCCGCGCTCCTCTAGTCCTTCCCAGGCGATGGCAAACAGCCGGGGGAAATCGATGTTGAGGGGCGGAATGCTGGAAACGGGCTGCCAGGC
>DATLKF010000034.1:0-11201 GCA_035538515.1 Gemmatimonadales bacterium | reverse complement strand
TTTGGCGGTCTTGGAGACCCGTGGTGACTCGAGCGCCACCGCGATCCGCTCGTCCGCGGCCACCGCACCCGCGACCCCGTCCAGCAGGCGACCGTAGCGCTCCATGGCCGGCTCCCCCCCTCCGTCGCGCGCCTCCGCCGCGAGCAGCAACGCCTCGGCGTAATTGCGGGCGACGGTCGTGCTTTTCATCCCTGGGCTCCGCTGCCGAGCGTGGCCAGGTACTCGCTGACGAGCCGGCGATTGGCCTCGGTATCGAGCTGGGCTTCGATCAGCTTCGAGGCGGCTGCGATCGAAAGGTCCACTGCTTCCCGCCGGAGCTCGAGGATGGCCTTCTCCTTCTCGGCGGCGATGTCCTTGCGCGCCCGCTCCAGCAGCTGCTCGTACTCCTGGCGCGCCGCGGCGAGCAGGGTCTCGCGCTCTTTGTCGGCGACTGTCTTGGCTTTGGCGACGATCTCCTGCGCTTCGCTGCGGGCGGCGGCGACCAGCCGCTTATGCTCCTCCAGCAGCCGGGCCGACTCGGCGCGGGCGCGCTCGGCGTCGTCCAACTGCTGCTGAATGCGGCGCTCCCGCTCCTCGACCGACCTGAGGATCGCGGGCCAGCCAAACTTCCACAGCAGCACCAGCAGGACCCCGAACACGAGGATCGTCCAGAAAATCAGACCCTCGTTGATGGAAAAGGGAGTGAACCCCCCCCCTCCTTCCTTCTCCTGGAGGAGGACGAGCAACGCCGCCATTAGAGCAGCTTGAAGAGCAGCGCGAACACGAGGGACGCGAGTCCCACGCCTTCGATCAGCGCCGCCGTGAGGATCATGGCGCCACGGATGTCGCCCGATGCTTCGGGCTGGCGCGCGATGGCCTCCACCGCCTGGCCGCCGATGCGGCCGATCCCGAGCCCCACGCCAATCACGGCCAGCCCCAGCCCGAGCCCCGCGCCGAGCAACGCGTTGGCGTTCTTGGCCGCGGCGGCGAGCTCCGCGCCGGTCGGCTGGGCACCCTGCAGCTCCATCAGTAGGTTCACCATGGTCCCCTCATGAGTGTCAGTGCGCGTGCTGCATCATCCCGATGAACACCGAGGTCAGCAGCGCAAAGATATAGGCCTGCAGGAACGCCACCAGGATCTCGAGCAGCATCATGAACGTCACGAACGCGACCGAGCCCGCCGCCACCGCCCAGTTCGCAAAGATGAAAATGAGACCGAGCAGCGCCAGGATCGCGAAGTGGCCGGCCGTCATGTTCGCGAACAACCGCAGCGTCAGCGCGAACGGCTTCACGATCTTCCCGATGATCTCGATCGGCGTCATGATCAGCGCCATCAACACGGCGCCGATCCCCGTTACGCCGGGCGGGACGAATACGATCGTCTTGAGATAGCCCTTGGGCCCGAGGGCCCGGAATCCCGAAATCTCGACGGTCAGGAACGCGGTCAGGGCGAGCGTGCCCGTGACGGCGAGGTTGCCGGTAGGCGTGGCACCCCAGGGCACCAGCCCGAGCAGGTTGCAGTAGAGAATGAAGAAGAACAGCGTGAGGATGTAGGGCGCGAATTTCTCGCCGCCATGTCCGATGTTGGCGATCGCGACGTCGTTGCGCACGAACAGCACGATCGCTTCGATCGCTGCGCCGAAACCCGCGGGCGCCTTGCCCTCGCGGTGGCGCCGCTGCACCTGGCGGCCGCCGTACCAAACGGTCAGGAACACGAGTGCGGCGGCGAGCGCCATGAACACCACGTGCTTCGTGGGCGACAGGTTGATCCCAAAAACGATCCAGTCGTCAGGAAGGTGGATCGTCCGTCCGAACGGCAGCTCGATCACGTAGCTGTCGGACGTGTGCTCAATAATCACCTTGCCGATGTCGGGACCCTGCATCATTTCAGGAACCTGGTCTCCAGGAACAGCAACGGCAGCAGCACCCCCAGGAAGCCGAGCGACGCGGGCAGCAAGGCAACGACGGCACGGTGCGTAGCCGCGAACGCGAGCAGGCCACCCGCGGTCAACGCTCGCAAGCCCATCCCGCCGAGCCACCGCGCTATGAACACCGGCTGCGGCGCCCGCATGGCGGGCCGCAGCAGCGCCACCGCGGCGAGCTGGGCGACGAGCGCCATTGCGCCGCCGATCCCCGCTGCTTTGCCCCCCAGCACCGTCACCAGCGCCACGAGCCCGAATCCGAGCGCCGCAAGCGCTAGGTACGGCCTCACGTCTTCCTCTTCCCGCCGCCGCCCTTCCCCGACGCCGTGTCGCGCTGCACGCGATAATAGAGGCTCACGAACCAACCAACCGTGGCGAGCGCGAACCCGATCAGCGCGAACAGTGGCCGCGTGTGCAGCACCCCGTCCAGCCACCAACCGAGCCCCCCGAATACAAGAATCGCGACGGCGAGCTGCAATCCCACCGCGACGTAGGAATAACCTTCGCCGAAGCCGCGCGCGAAGCGATTGTTGTCGTCCGGGGGCATGATACGGCCGAGAACATACCCCCTTGTGAAAAATTTCGCAAGCAATGTCCTAGCGCGCAAACTTATGTGGCGCTTGGGAGTATGATGTGCTAACCTAGACCCCAATGCCCCCCACCCCCACCCCCACCCCCACCCCGTCGCACGTTCCACGTCCCACCGCTCACGCGGCAGGGGACGTCGAGCTCCTCGAACGGCTCGCCCGCGCCCGCGCCGACCTCCTGGCGCAGGTGGGTCGCCGCATCGTGGGGCAGCAAGAGGTGCTCGACGGCATCCTCACGGCCGTCTTCTCGGGCGGTCACGCCCTACTGCTCGGCGTGCCCGGGCTCGCCAAGACGCTCATGGTGCAGACGCTGGCGCAGACGCTCGACCTCAAATTTTCCCGCATCCAGTTCACCCCGGACCTCATGCCCTCGGACATCACCGGCACCGAGATCATCGAGGAAGACCAGACGACTGGAAAGCGAGGGTTCCGGTTCGTGCCCGGGCCGGTGTTCGCCAACATCGTGCTGGCGGACGAGGTGAACCGCACGCCTCCCAAGACGCAAGCCGCGCTGCTGCAGGCGATGCAGGAGCATCAGGTGACGGCGGCCGGGCAGACCCATTCTCTGCCTGCACCGTTCTTCGTGCTCGCCACGCAGAACCCGATCGAGCAAGAGGGAACGTATCCCCTCCCGGAGGCACAGCTCGATCGCTTCATGTTCGAGCTGCGGGTGTCGTATCCCTCCAAGCAGGAGGAGCAGACGATCGTCGAAGCGACGACCGGGGATCTCGCGGCCGAGATTACGCCCGTGTTGACGGCCGAGGATGTGCTGGCGCTGCAGCACCTGGTGCGCCGCATTCCGGTGTCGCAGCAACTGGTGCGCGCGGCGGTGACGCTGGTGCGGATGAGCCGGCCGGGGGACGCCGAGGCGCCGCCACTCGTCAAGGAGTACGTGGCGTGGGGCGCGGGTCCGCGGGCATCGCAATATCTGGTGCTCGGCGCCAAGGCGCGCGCGGCGCTCGACGGCCGGCCGATGCCCGACTACGACGATTTGCGGGCGGTCGCGCCCACCGTCCTCACCCACCGGCTGGTGATCAACTTCGCGGCGGAAGCGGCGGGGCGCAGCGCGCCCGACATCGTCGCGGAGCTCCTGACACGCGGCGGCTGGTTGGCGCAATGAAGCGCTGGGCGCTCCTCGTCCTCGTCGCCTTCCCCGACGCGGCTCGTCCCCAGCAAGAGTGCGTCTCGCAGCTCGCCGCGCCGGTGGCCCCGGCGTATCGCGCGGCCGCAGCTCACGCCCACGCCCTGGTGTGTGCAGGGCTCCTAACCCACATCCCGGGAGTCCAGGTAGCCGTAGCCGTCGATCGGCAGGTGGTTTGGTCCGAGGCGTTCGGGTACGCCGATCTCGCCCATCACACGCCCGTCACCCCCCTGACGCAGTTCCGGATCGGCAGCGTCTCGAAGCCCATCACCGCGACCGCGGTCGCGCTCTTGTACGAGCAGGGGAAGCTCGACCTCGACGCCCCGGTGCAGCGCTACGTTCCGTCGTTTCCCGTGAAGCGCTATGCCATCACGACGCGCGAGCTCGCCGGTCATCTCGCTGGGATCCGCCACTATCAGGACGACGAGTTCCTGAGCAACCGACACTACAATACCGTGCTCGATGGGCTCGCGATCTTCGCGGCCGACTCGCTGTTGTTTCCGCCCGGCACCAAGTTCTCATATTCGAGCTACGGCTGGAACCTCATCTCCGCGGTGGTGGAGGGCGCCTCCGGCGAGGACTTTCTCCATTATATGGCGGCGCAGGTGCTCCGCCCGTTGGGTATGACCCATACGGCGCCCGACCGGGTAGACAGCGTGATCCCCAATCGCACCGCTTTCTACGAAGCCGACAGTGCAGGCGGCTACATGGTCGCGCCCACCGTGGACAACAGCTACAAGTGGGCCGGCGGCGGATTCGTGTCCACCGCCGAAGACCTGGTTACGTTCGGGTCCGCGTTTCTCGCGCCGGGGCTCCTGAAGGCTGAAACACTGGATCTGCTGTTCACCTCGCAGACGACCACCACCGGGGAGGCGACGGGATACGGCGTGGGATGGTTTGTGGGAAGTGACTCCCTGGGGCATCGCTGGGTATACCATGGTGGCGGGTCCGTGGGCGGCACGGCAGCGTTCGGCGTGGATCGCGACTCGCACGTGGTGGTCGCCGTGCTCGCGAACCTTACCAGCGCGCCGCTCCAGCCCGCCGAACGCCTGCTGCCCCTGTTCGATCGGGAGGCTCCATGAACAGAGCGGTCTTCGCCGGTCTCGCGTTTGTCCTGTTACGCGAGTGCAATGTCTCGAGCCCGCGACCCTCGCCTGGGCCGATCCAGGGAACCTGGGGTGGGGAGAATGCCGGACTCATCGCCGGCGACACGAGCGCCCATGTCCACATTGCATGCACCGCGGGCGACACCAAGCAGGCCATCGTGGCCGATGCGCAGGGGCGGTTCGACGTGACGGGGCGCTACAACATCACGCTCTACCCAGTGGCCCGCGGTCCCGACCATCCCGCGCGCTTCGTCGGGACCGTCGAGGGTGATATGATGACGTTGACGGTGGCGCTCACCGATACGGCAGTCACGCTCGGCCCGGTGCAACTCGTGTTCGGGAGGGAGCCGCACATGGGGCCGTGCCCGATCTGCCGGAAGCCGCGGCCGGCCCGCTCACAATCCTAGTAGCTTCAGCTTGGAAGTGGTGACCCAAGCGTCCACGATCCTGGCCGCCGCTCTGCGGCTCTCGTCGCTCCAGCAGCCGTGGATACTCGGCCCCTTCGAGAAACCCACCCAGGTAAATCCCGTCATCACACCCGATCCCGCCGCGCGGTTCCGCTCGCCGATCACCGACAGCCTCGTGGCGTGGGAGGAGTACGCCACCTTCAATCCCGCCGCGGCCGTCAAAGACGCGAAGATCTACCTGCTGTACCGCGCCGAAGACGCAAGCGGCGAGCGCCGGATCGGCGGCCACACCTCGCGGCTCGGCCTGGCCGAGAGCACCGACGGCCTGCACTTCACGCGCCGCGCCACACCGGTGCTATACCCGGACAGCGACCCGCAGCGGCTCAACGAATGGCCAGGAGGAGTGGAGGACCCCCGCCTCGTCGAGACCGACGACGGGACCTACGTGCTCACCTACACGCAGTGGAACCGCGAGGTGCCACGCCTCGCCGTCGCGACGTCGCGCGATCTCGTTTCGTGGACGAAGCACGGGCCCGCCTTCGCCCGCGCCGGGGGGAAGTACCTGAATCGCGAATCCAAGTCCGGGGCGATCGTCGCGCGCGTCGAGGGCGACCGCGTGATCGCGACCCGCGTGAGCGGAGTGTACTGGATGTACTTCGGCGTCCCCGACTTGCTCATCGCCACGTCCGAGAATCTGCTGGACTGGACGCCGCTCGAGGACGTGGAGGGCCGGCCCATCAAGGTTCTCTCGCCGCGGCCGGGATACTTCGACTCCTGGCTGGTGGAGGGCGGGGCGCCGGCGCTCCTCACGCCGCGCGGCATCGTGGTGCTGTACAACGCGGCCAACTCCGAGCGGGACGGCGATTCCAGCCTGCCGGCGCGCGCCTACAGCGGCGGGGAGGCGCTGTTCGACGCCAAGAATCCGCCCAAGCTAATAGCGCGATCCACCGCGCCGTTCATCAAGCCGACCGAGCCGTACGAGCGCACCGGACAGTACGCGGCGGGAACGACGTTCGTCGAGGCGCTCGTGTCGTTCCGCGGTCGCTGGTTTCTCTACTATGGGACGGCGGACTCGCGGGTGGGGGTCGCCGTGTGGGACCCGAGGCCCTAGACTCGCCCGCCGCGGCGCCGCATCATCCCACGATCGGGAGACCGGCGCTGGGGGAAGGCGTCACTGCTCCTTCTCGCGCCCCGGTAGGCTCACGATATAGGTAGCGGCGTCCCACGCGTTGTGGATCCCGATGAAGAGCAGGAACAGCGCCGCGGCGGCGATCGCGAACAGGCACGTGCCGGTGTCGTCCGCGACCAGGAACGCCGCGGCGAACAGCCCGGCGTACGCGATGAACGGAAACGTCACATGCCACAGCCAGTCTTCCAGCACCGGCGCGTAGACCATTGACCGCGAGGCGCGCCAGGTAACGATCACCGTGTACGCCAGCCCCCCCGCGGCGACGAGGCCGAGCGCGAGGGCCGGGCTCGCGATCGTGCGCCAGGGAGCGCTCAGGATGGCTGAGAGTAGCAGCACCTCGCACAGGTGCACGATGGTGGGGGTGCCGAAGGCGCCGACCTCCGGGCCCCGCATGGTGCGTGCCTCAGCGCCCAACGCGACCACCACGAACTGGAGGCCGGTCAGCGCCGCGGCCGACGAGCCGACGATGACGTAGAAGCTCTCCCAGGCGGAGAGCGGTGACGCGGCGGCGGCGGCGGCGGCGGCGGTCTCCACGGGGCGATTGTAACGTGGAACACCAGCACGAGCCAGAGCGCATGCGACGACAGCAAGCGGTCCAGATGGTGACGACGTGGCTGGTGCGAGGCGCGGCGGCGGTCGTCGTCGGCTTAGCCACCTTCCGGGTGTATCGTCACTGGGCTGCCCGGCATGGCGACCCGTGCGCCCAGTACCGTCTCCCCCGCGGCTCGCTGACGCCAGAGGCGTACGTCGAGCACTTCTCGACGTGGGTCCTGGATTGCGGCCGCAATGGGGCGCTGTACGATCAGACCTTCGCCAGCGGCACCCCAGCACTCCAGGTCCGCGCCATGGCGCTCGCGCCGTTCACCGACTCCACCGGACGCCAGTGTCGCCGCTTCCACCGCGAGGTCAGCCACGGCGGCCCCCCGACCTCATTGGACGGCACGGCGTGTCGGGTCGGAGGTGCCTGGACCAAGGACACGCTCCGCTGATATTCAGCGAGCCATCATTGCAAGAACTGCGTCACGAAATCCAGCACGTTTTTGCGGTCCAGCCGGAACACGCCCCCCGTGCCGGCGCAATTCCCGTTGCGCCCGAACGAGGTCACGCCCGCGATCACGTTGCTCGAACCCAGGTAGTTGGGCCCGCCCGAGTCGCCGAAGCAGGTGCCGCCGGTGGAGGCGTTGTTCGAGAGCAGCAGGGAGAAGTCCCCCACGATGCCGCCATTGATCTGGATCAGGTGCGGCTCCGCGAACATGCGGATCCGCAGCGCCTCGATGTGTACCGGATTGATCTGCTGCAGCCCGTATCCCACCGCGGTGAACGTCGTGGCGCTGCTGGGCTTGAGGGCATCGAGCTGGTCCGCGCTGGGGAGCTGGCCGTACTGACCGGCGGAGAGCTTCACGGCCTTGGAGAGCAGCACCACGCCTGCGTCGTGCAGGAAGAAGGCGCTCTCGGTGAACAGCGGGTGGGCGTGCCAGGCCACGGCCTCGATGGTGTTGGGGCCGCCGGGGCCGGGAAAGGTCGGGTCGTCCTGGACGTCCGCTTCGTTGAAGATGCGCATGCCCGAGAATTCCCCGGGCTCCCCGGCGCAGTGGCCGGCGGTGAGCAGGACCTTGGGCGCGATGAGGGTGCCGGAGCAGCGGAACGCCGGCTTGCCGGCGACATCCATTACGAGGAGGACGACCGCCGGATGGGCGTCGCCGTCGAGGGTGCCGTTTGTAATGAAGGATGGGCGGTAGGCGCGCTCGGGCGCCGTGGGGGCGCGCTCGCAGGCGAGCAGGCCTACCCCGGCAGCAGCAAGGACGCCGATGACAAGGCGGGATCTCATGGGACCTCCCAAGAAGGTGCGGTCTGCGATTGTAACCCTCACCGGCCCTGCCAGCCAGGTGTTGATCGGCGGCCCCTCGACCGTTGGAAGTGAGGGATAATGCGATGCCAATGAGCGTGTTGACACCTCTTTGATCTGGTGGCCTAATAGTAGCAATCCGAAACGCCGCGAGTCGTCCGTTGGCGTCGCATCAGCATCCCGAGGCGAGTCGAGTGGACGAGGCGGGCCTAACAAAAAGGCCCCGGAGCGCCGGGGCCCTGTGACATTAGCATTGACGCGCTATTTCGCTTCGGTCTCATCCGCCTGGCTTTCAGCTTCTTTGAGGCGGGCCTTCACCCACTCTGGCGCCTTTGCCGCCGCTCGATCGACTTCCTCCCAAATTTTCTTGCCGTCATCTGTTGAATCGTTTCTCAATGTCGGCTCGGTCATGCTTGGCCTCCTTTCACTGGACGTTTACCGATTCTCTCCGCCGCCAGCGCGGCTACGCTCTCCCGCTCAGTATATGATAACGGGGAGGAGGGCAGGCGGTATCCTAGCGAATGCTGGCTTATATCGCCACATGCGTCTTTCCGACGCAGCCGTCGTCCAGTGTCGCTGAGAGTGGAGAACAGCTGCCCGTATCTGCGAGGGGCAATCCCGACGAAGTGATCGAAATGCACCTTCGGCGGTTCGGTTCCAGTTGAATCGTCGTCGAGCGCGATCGAGTCCTCATGAAGACGTCGCGCCAGACTTTTTGGGTACGGTTCAACGTACACGACGCGCTTTACGCCAGAGTCCACGATGTGCTTCGCGCAGTTGTGGCAGGGAAACGTCGTAGTGTAGAGAGTGGCGCCCCGCACAGACACTCCGACTCGCCCGGCCCCGATGATTGCCTCCATCTCGGCGTGCACCGCTCGGCCAAATTCGGTGAGGTTCATCAGACGCGTCGTACTGAGCGTTTGCGTCAACTCCTCCAGTTTTGCCCTTCGAGCGTTCGGCTCCAACTCCTTCCAATGTGGGTCGAAGTGCTCAACGATCTCTTCGAGTGTTTCTCGTTTGACCCGATCATTCGAGTCGTACCCGAGAACGTGATTCCGTTGGTCATTCTTACCGTGCTCATACTGACCGCCGCCGAACTGCGGTACTTCGTTGCACCCCAGCGACAAGACTTCTGCGCCGGGCGCTAGAATTGCTGCGCCGACCTGTCGCGACAAGTCTGCCGATCTGTGTGCTGCAGCGTGGGCCAGCGACATCCCATACTCGTCTCTGGTGGGGGATATGATTTCGTCGCCAAAAAGAAGCTTTAGGAACCGAGCTAGCTCTCCTTCAGCTTTCTCGATGTCGCTGTCATCCCATTGCTCCACGAACACGTCCGCCAAGTGAAAGGCGTCCCGAAGGTGCTGTCCCCATCGGGCTGGCTCCTCCTCGTCGCGTTTGATAAGGTCTTCTACTTCCGTAGCCGCCAGTCGTCTGACCACACGTAAGTGTTTTTCTCGCTTCGCACGCGGACAGTAGAGACCAATCAAGTGAAAGGCGTGGCCGTAGATGCGTCGCAACCACTCCACCTCATCGGGGTGCTTGAGTTGCCGGAGGATGAAAGCCTTGCCCGGCAGGCTGCGAGGGGCCTGTTCGGGACGTAGACCACTGATGTGAGCGGCGGCCCAGAGCGCGAGTGCCTCCCCGCTCCCTGCGCTCTCCCGGAGCTCGTTACCCCGGTTCATGAGTGCGGAGATCCGTGTGTACTCGTTTGCTCCGACGGGAGGTGGAGGCGTCGGGAGATTCACGGCCTTCATGAGAAAGTCACTGAGATGGATTAGGCGGACGTCATAGCCCCTAGCCTCGAGCAGGTCCTCCAGGGCGCCAGTAAAGACGCCCAACGGTGCGCCCACGGCGGCCACGAGTCCGATTACGAGCTCGGGTTTTGTGCCCTCCTCCAGCTGGTCCAGCGTCACGATCGCCATGCGGCGTCCTTCCGTCACTTCACTACGGTGCACCCAACGTGTGGGCCCCTAGTTTGGCGTGCTAGGCCGGTTTTGCGGCACGAAGGGGCGGAAATGCGACAAAGTGCACGGACTGAGCCCCTCGGTACGTCCCAATCGTCAACGCAAAGCGGCGTGAGGCTTCTCGCCGTGTTACCCGGCGTTAGCTTGGCTGGGTTCACATTGACACCGGAGGTCCGTAATGGGAGATGTCCGAGAACGACTACGTGAGGCCGCGGCAGATGCACCTGGGGCTTTGAGTTTCGCCCTCAAGGGGGCGTGTCAACGCCGATCTGAATTGCACAGTTTCGCCGACTGAAATTGCACACTCAGGGGGTGGCCAGCCCAGGGGGATCGGCTCAGACCTCCTGCCGGCTCGGCCGACGGGGACGGGGGGCGGGCGGTTTGACCGGGGCGGTCGCCAAGCGCGTGGCGAGGACCCGGTGCTCGCGCATCCGGTAGCTGTTACCGCGGATGTTGACGATGTGACAGTGGTGCAGGAGCCGGTCGATGAGCGCCGCGGCCATCACGTCGTCGCCTAGGACCTCGCCCCACTCTCGAAGCCTTTGTTGCTCGTGAGCACGGTGCTCGCGTGCTCGTAGCGGCGGCTCATGAGCTGGAAGAACAGCATCGCGCCGGTGCGGCTGATCGGCAGCTAGCCGATCTCGTCGATGATCATGAGGCTCGGGAAGACGAGGGTCCGGAGGCGGTGGCTCAGCCGCCCGGCTTGCTGCGCGTCTTCGAGCGACGTGATCAGGTCGGCGAGCGTGGCGTAGTAGACACGCCGACCGCCTTCGGCCGCCGCGACGGCGAGACTCACCGCCAAGTGCGTCTTGCCGGCTCCCGGCCGTGAAGACCGTGGCCGACTTCGACTTCAGCTTCCAGCCGAGCGTCAAACGCGACCAAGTCGAGAGCCTCCACACCCTCAGCTTTATCGAGCGGCGGGAGAACGTCGTCTTTCTCGGGCCACCGGGAGTCGGCAAGACGCACTTGGCGGTGAGTCTCGCCGTCGCGGCGGCCGAAGGCGGTCGGCGTGTCTACTACGCCACGCTCGCCGACCTGATCACGTCGCTCGAAGACGCGC
>DATLKF010000033.1:0-124027 GCA_035538515.1 Gemmatimonadales bacterium | reverse complement strand
GGGGGGCCGGAGGGGCGGGGGGGGCGGGGGGGGCGGGGGGGGGGCCCGCAAGCGGCACCACGATGACGGCGCTGTGCTCGAGCGAGTACGTGGCACCCGAGCGCCGCACGGGCGGGACGCGCGCGGGGTCCCGGGATGATGTCTTCGCGGTCGGGGTGATGCTCCACGAAATGCTGACCGGGCACCCGCCGACCGAGCGAGCCGAGCCACTCGAGGCGGTCCGCTCGATACCGGCATGGCTCGGCGAACTGGGTCGGCGCTGCCGCGCCGCCGAGCCGGGCGACCGGTGGAGCGACGCAGGCGCCGCGCTCGCGAGCGGTAGCTGGCCGGGTGGGCACGTCGAGTGACGCGGCTCTCCCCCTCAGTGCTCTGCTACCATCGGATCGGTGGGCCACTGGAGCTCGGGGTGACGCGCGTGGCGAGCTCGGTGTTCGCGCGTCAGATGCACGCACTCGCGCGGTCAGGATGGCGCACGTTGTCGCTGAGCGAGTTCGCAACCCGCGTGCAACGTGGCAACGTGGCGTCGTGTAACGAGCTCCTTCTCACGTTCGACGATGGCTATGCGTCCCTGGCCGACAATGCCTATCCGCTCCTCGCCGACCTCGGGTTCACCGCCACCACCTTCCTCGTGACCGACTACGTGGGACGCCTGAATACCTGGGACGTGCGCTACACCCGACGGCGCCTCCGGCACCTCGACTGGGCCGCCGTCGAGCGGTGGCGGGGACGCGGCTTCGACTTCGGGTCTCACTCGGCATCGCATGCGCGCCTCACGTGGTTGTCCGACGCCGTCGCGTGCGCCGAGTTGGTGCGGTCGCGCGCCACTCTGATGGATCGGCTGGGACCGAGCGCCGGCCGGGCGGTGGCGTACCCCTTCGGCGCGCGGGACCGGCGCGTGGAGCGTCTCGCGCAGGCAGCCGGTTATGAGCTAGGGTTCGGGGCGGTCCGCAACAGCGGCGAAGGAGGGGGCACGCTCGGCCTCGGTCGAGTGCCGGTATACGGCTGGGACGTCGGAGACGTACCCTTCGGGTTACGACGGGACGGCTTGGGCACGCTAGCGAGGATCGCCGCGCACGTCGCGAATCGGTGCGCGGTGGGGACGAGCGTGATGAAGATGTCGGTCTTCAGTCGTCAGTCATCAGTAACTGACATCTGACGACTGACAACAGACGACTCACAGCAGGTTCCCCGTCGCCACGGCGGCTCCCATGGCGTGATAGCCCTTGTCCACGTAGATCGTGGCCCCCGTGATCCCACTGGCCAAGGGGCTCGCGAGGAACGCCGCCGTAGTGCCGACCTCACGGGCGCTGAGGCGGTCGGCCAGCGGGGCATTGGCCGCGTAGTATTCGACCATCCGCTCGATCTTCCCGATGGCGCTTGCGGCCCGCGAAGCGAGCGGTCCGGCGGAGATAGTATTGACGCGGAGGCCGTACTTGCGGCCCGCTTCGAACGCGAGCGTTCGGGTGTCGCTCTCGAGCGCCGCCTTGGCTGACGACATCCCGCCGCCGTACCCCGGGACTACACGCTCGCTGGCCATGTAAGTGAGCGAGAGCACCGAGCCGCCGGGCTTGAGCAGCGGTCCCAGTCGGCTCACCAGCGAAACCAGGGAGTAGGCGCTGACGCTCACCGCCGCGAGGTAACCCCCGCGGCTCGTCTCGAGCAGCGGCTTCTTGACCTCGGGGCCGTTGGCGAGCGAGTGGATGAGGATGTCGAGCGACGGTTGCCCGAAATCCTGGACCAGACGCGTGGCCAACCCAGCGACTGAGAAGTCGCCGACGTCTTTGTAACGCTTGTTCCCACGAATCTCGTCCGGGGCGTCTGCCAAGGTGTCGTAGGCAGCGTCGAGCGGATAGATCTTCTCGAACTCGAGGCGCGATCCGTCCGGCATGCGGCGCGCATCATCGATCTTGCCGCGTTCCAGCAGATTGAGGAAGATGTTCAGGGCCGGGGGCCAGGTGCCGACGCAGACGGTGGCGCCCGCTTCCGCCAGCGCCTTGGCGATCGCGAAGCCGTAGCCGGCGTCGTCGGCGACCCCCGCTACTAATGCCCGTTTGCCTCTCAAGTCAATGCTGAGCATGAGAAGGTCCTCAGTTATCGGTATTCAGTTGTCAGTCTGATAACTGACGACTGACGACCGACGACTCACAGGAAGAACCTCGCCGCCACCGGAATCAGTTGCGGGTGCTTGACCAGCGCGTGCCCGAAGATGCGGCCCAGCGTGCGTTTCTCGGAGGAAATCGCGTTCGCGGTGCGGGCGAGGGCGTTGAAGAACTCATCGTCCAGGTCCTCGAGCGCGCGCTTGATCCGATAGTATTTGAGATGGTCGTCGCCGAGCAGCTGCATCCACGCGGCATGATAGGCGGCGAGCCGCCGGGCGCTCGTATCCCCCGCGCAGATCGCGGCGGCCGCCGTGCGCCCCGCGAGCCGCCCCGCCTTCATGGCGTTGACGATGCCACCCCCCGAGAGGGGATTGATCATGTGTGCCGCGTCGCCGGCGATCATGACGCCGTCGGTGTAGGTCCGCGTGATCGTGGTGTGCACGATCACGCCGCCGACCGTGTAGCCGGTTTTCGCACCCGAGGGATAGCGACGGGCGATCCAGTCGTCCAGATACTCCCGCGCGTTCCGTCCGTCCGCTCGCAAGGCCACGATGCCGAGGCCGACGTTCGCGACTCCGGGTCCCTTCGGGAACAGCCAGGCATACCCACCCGGTGCGATCCGGCCGCCGAATTGCAGATAGATCGCGTCCGGATCGAAATCGATACCCTGGACCACGTACTGAGCGCACGACTCCATGTCACGAGCGGCGACGCGCGTGTCGAGCCCGGCCCAGCGACCGACCATTGCCTCCACGCCGTCCGTCCCGATCACGATCCGCGCCCGGCACATCCCCTCACCGTGCACGCCGCGTAACGTCACTTCCCAACGGCCATCCGCGGCCCGGGTCATCCCCGCGGCCTCCGTGCCGACGAGGACGTCGACGCCGTCAGCCGCCGCCCGGTCCGCAAGAAAGGCATCGAACCGGGTGCGATCGAGAATCCACCCCACGTCCCGCTCGGCGACCTTCACCTCGGTGTCGTCGGGCGCGAGGAAGATCACGCGCGTGATCTTGCGCGCCACCCACGGCGCGCCATCCGGGTCGGCGAACTCGCGGAGCCCCGCGTCGCCAACGCCTTCGGCGCACCGCACTGGCGTCCCCACCGCGCTGTCGCGTTCGAGCAGCACGACCTCGAGCTGGGGAGCGGCCCGCTTCGCTTCCCCAGCCGCGAGCGCACCCGCAGGGCCCGCACCGATGACCAGGATATCGGTGTCGCGCGTCACGCCGGGACCATTGCAAGTGCGCCGACCGGGCAGGGAGCGATACATTTGCGACAGCCGGTGCAGGTGGTCCGATCCACAATCAGGTCATCGAGGACAAGGTGAATCGCTTCGGGCGGGCACAGCGGCAGGCAGAGCCCGCAGCGGTCGCACACAACGAGGTCCACCACCGCGATCTCGGAAGGCGCCTGCGCGGGTCGCATGGGCAAACGGTAGCGGCTGCCGCGAAGGCCGTCAAGCATCAGCCTTGCTTGGAGTTACGCTTTTCATTAGGTTGAGGCGCTCGCGCGCGCCCCCCGAGAACTTTCACCCACGACTTCGTGCCCCTGTGCCCCTACGCTGGCCGAATCTGAAGCTCGGAGCTTGGAGTCCGGCGAATGAGATCGCCGTCGACCTCGGTACGGCCAATACACTGATCTACGTGAAGGGCGAGGGCATCGTGCTCAACGAGCCCTCCGTAGTCGCGATCGAGAAGTCGACCGGGAAGATCAAGGGCATCGGGCTCGAGGCCAAGCGGATGCTGGGTCGCACCCCGGACGGCATCCTGGCGGTGCGGCCGCTCAAGGACGGCGTGATCGCCGACTTCGACGTGACCGAGAAGATGCTGCGGTTCTTTCTGAAGACCATCATCGACCGGCACCTGTTCCGCGTGAAGCCCAAGGTGATCGTGTGCGTGCCGTCCGGTATCACCGAGGTGGAGAAGCGGGCCGTGCGCGACTCGGCCCAGTCGGCGGGGGCGAAGGAGGTTTACATGGTCGCCGAGCCGATGGCCGCGGCGATCGGCGTGGGGCTTCCGGTCGAGACGCCCACTGGGAACATGGTGATCGACATCGGTGGTGGCACCACCGAGATCGCCGTGATCGCGCTCTCCGGCATCGTGTCGGACACGTCCATCCGAACCGGCGGCGACGAGCTGGATCAAGCGATCGTGCAGTTCATGCGGAAGAACTACAACCTCCTTATCGGCGAGCCCACGGCGGAGCAGATCAAGATCCAGATCGGATCCGCCGCGCCGGTGGGGGAGGAGCGCGAGATGGAGGTCAAGGGTCGCGACCTCGTCTCCGGCATCCCGAAGATCGTCCGGGTGCACTCGAGTGAAATCCGTGAAGCCGTGCAGGAGCCGATCCAACAGATCGTGGATGCAGTGCGGCGAGCGCTCGAGATCACACCCCCGGAACTCGCCTCGGACATCGTGGACCGCGGGATCGTGATGACGGGCGGGGGAGCGCTGATCCGCGGCCTCGACGTGCTGCTGCAGCAGGAGACGGGCCTGCCGATCCACCTGGACGAGGACCCGATGACCTGCGTCGTGCGGGGGACGGGGCGGATCCTCGACGATCCGGAGAAATACCGCAACGTCCTGACCACGTAGCCGATGGCGATCGAAGCTGACCGCTACGGCTCGCGCGCCGACACGCTCGCCTTCATCGGGTGCGTCGCGCTGTCCGTCGCCGCGATGAGCCTGCCCCAACGGATCCGTGATCCGGTTGCGCGCGAGCTGCGCCAGACCGTCCTCTCCCCGCTCCTGACGATGCAGCGGCAGATCGAGTTGTTGACCGCCTCCCTCGCGCGCTATGATGCCGTGGTCGCCCAGCGCGATTCCGCAGCGCTCGCGGCCACGTTCCTCCCCCAGCTGCGCGAGGAAAACGTCCGGCTGCGGAGCCTGTTGGGTCTCGGGACACGGCTCGGCAGCGGCTACGTGCCGGCCGAAGTGCTCAAGCAGGCGGAGCCGACCAGCGCCCTCACGTTCATCGTCTCCGCTGGAAAGAAACAGGGCGTCAAGCCGCTGTCCGCCGTCGTGAGTCCGGACGGCCTGGTGGGAATCGTGAGCTCGGTCGACGCCCAGACCAGCGTGGTGGTGACCTGGGCGCACCCGGAGTTCCGCGCCAGCGCCATGGCCGCTGACGGTAGCGTCTATGGGATCGTAGCCCCGCACGGGACCGAGGGACCGGGCGTGTGGCTGCTGCAGCTCGAAGGGATCGCCTATCGGCAGCTGGTCCAGAGCGGCGCCCAGATCCTCACCTCAGGGTTGGGTGGCGTGCTGCCGCGCGGCATACCGATCGGCACCGTCGTGGGCCTCGCCGGGGAGGCGGAGGGGTGGGAGCGGACCTATCTGGTGCGGCCGGCGGTGCACCCTGCCGCCGTCACGCACGTCATGATCCTCACCGCGCCTCCGGTCCGGGGAGGAGGCGACCTGCGGTCGGTGTTCGAATCGAGCCAGCCGGCGCCATGAGACGGACCGACAAGTATCGCTTCTACGTCATCCTGCTGGTGCTCGTGGTGCTGCAATTCTCCGCGCGCGGCTGGCTCGGCGGTGACCGCATCGCCCCCGATTTCCTGCTGCTCGCGCTGCTCATCTACACCATCCGCGCCCGGCCGGGGCCGAGCGCTGCGGCCGGCTTTCTGGTGGGTCTGGTGCGCGATGCCCTGACGCCCGCGTCGTTCGGCGCGGGGGCGCTGGCCCACACGCTCGTGGGGTATCTGTCCTCGTGCAGCAAGGCGGTGTTCTTCGCGGAGAACCTGTTCGTGAACGGCTGCTTGTTCTTCGCGGGCACCTGGTGCCGCAACGTCGCGGTGGCGCTCGCGTCCGGTAAGCTGAAAGGCGGCATGCTCGGCTGGGAGCTGCTCGTCTGGTCGCCGATCCAGGGTCTGACCACGGCGGTGGCGGGTGTGCTCGTGCTTTGGCTGTTCGGGCGTCATCTCGCCATCCGCCTGAGCGACGCATGAGCTCGTTCCACCCCTATCTCCTCGAGCGGCGGTTGCGCGTGGCGCGGGGCGCAGCCTGGGGTGCGATGGCGGCGCTCGTGATCGTCTTCTTCCGCACTCAGATTCTCGAGCACTCAAAGTACCAGCTGCAGTCGGAGACGAACCGCCTCCGGCCCATCCCGCTCCCCGCGCCGCGCGGCATCATCACCGACCGCAACGGCAAGATCCTCGCAGAGAACGTCACCGGGTACACCGTGGCCCTCCTGCCGGGCGCCAATCTCGACTCGCTGCGGGCCACGCTGCACCGCATCGCGCCCATCGTGAAGCTCGACAGCCTCGCGATCGAACGCGTGCTGAGCCGTTACCGGCGGGCGCCGTACCTGCCGCTCACGGTGCTTCCCAACGCCTCGTTCGAAGTCGTCTCGGAGCTCGAAGAGCGACGCCTCATCTTCCCCGGCCTGCTCATTCAGCCCGAGCCCAGGCGGCATTACCCGGACAGCTCGCTGGTGGCGCACCTGGTCGGGTACGTCGGCGAGGTGACGGAAGGCGAGCGTACGCAGCGACGGTTCGCGTCGGTGCGGCTGGGCGGGCTTCTCGGGAAAGACGGGCTCGAGCGCCAATACGACGACTCGTTGCGAGGCTCGGACGGCGTGCGCTTCGTGGAGGTGAGCGCCCTCGGCCACGTCGTCCGCGAAGCGGGCGCCGCCTCCCGGCTGCTGCCGGTGCCGGGCCGCGCGCTCCACACGACCATCGACCTCGACCTGCAGCGTTACATCGGGCAGATCTTTCCGGCGGGGCAGCGGGGCGCGGTGCTCGCCATGAACCCGAACACCGGTGAGATCCTCGCGCTGTACAGCGCGCCGGGCTTCGACCCCAACGCGTTCGTTGGGGGCGTGGACCCCAACTACTGGCGCCGACTCAACCAGAGCGAAGCGCATCCGCTGTTCGATCGCACCATCCAGGCACGTTATCCTCCGGGCTCCACGTGGAAGCTCGCCGTCGCGTCGATGGCCCTGAGACGGGGCATCGTGACGCTCCACTCCCACATGCCGATTCCGTGTCGTGGCGGCCTGCAGTACGGGAATCGCTTTTTCCGGTGCTGGGCGGGGAAGGGGCATGGCGACCTGGCCCTGGTGGACGCGATCGCCCAAAGCTGCGACGTCTACTTCTACCAGTTGGGTCTGAAGCTCGGGCTTACGTCCCTGCTCGAGGACGCGAGCGGGCTGGGCTTTCATTCCCGCACCGGGGTCGATCTTCCAGGGGAAATGGCGTCCGAGTTCCCAAGCGGCACGGAGTACTATGATCGCTATTACGGACCGCGGCGGTGGACGGCGGCGGTGACGTTGAACCTCGCGATCGGCCAGGGGGAGAATGCGCAGACGCTGGTCAACATGGTGCGGTTTTACCAGATGCTCGCGAGCGACGGCAAGGAGCGCGCGCCATACCTGGTGCGCCCGCCTTCGGGTCAGACCGCCAATCTCAATCTCTCCCCCGAGCAGATCGCCGGCCTGCGACAGGCTATGAACCGCGTCGTGGAGCAGGGCACCGCCCGGGGCGCGGCACGCTTCGGTGGCAACATCTCGATCGCCGGAAAGACCGGCACCGCACAGAACCCGCATGGGCCGGCCCACGGCTGGTTCATTGGTTTCGGACCGGTCGAAAAACCCGAGATCGTGGTAGGGGCGATCGTGGAGTTCGCCCGCGAGGGTCCGTACGTCGCCCCGCTCGTCACCCGCGTGATCGGGCACTACCTGGGCGTCGACACGACCGCGGCGTCGCGGGTCCGCATCGTGCTTCCGACGGACACCGCGCCCCGCCCGATGCAGGTCCTGCCGGGTCCCCCGGAGGAAGACACCACGGCGATGCCCCCGGATACCGAGCTGCCGCCCACTCCGCCCGCGCCGCTCGACACGGTGGCGCGACCGGATACGGGTCATGCGACCCCCGGTCCACGAGCTCGATAAACCGCTCGGGGCGGTCGTCCTCGCCCTGTCGGCCTACGGACTGGCGACACTCTACTCCGCCGGCCAGACGGACGTGCCCACGTTCGTGGCCACCATCTGGCACAAGCAGCTGATCTGGCTTGCCGTCGGGCTGGTCGCCGCGGTGCTGATGTTTCGGACGTCGCCTCGCTTGCTCGAGTGGGCCACGCCGTATGCCTACGGAATCTCCGTGCTCGTGCTCGTGTTCACGCTGTTCGTGGGGACCGGGGGGGGGACCGCGGCGAGCGAGCGCTCCTGGATCACCATCGGCGGGGTCCGGATCGGCCAACCGGCGGAGCTCGCCAAGCTCGCCGTCGTGCTCATGCTGGCGCGCTGGCTAGCGGAGCGGCGCGAGGCTCCCGCCACCCTGCGCGACCTGCTCCCGGCGTGCGTCATCGCGGGCGTCCCGACGCTGCTGGTCGCGAAGCAGCCCGACCTCGGCAGCGCGATGGTGTTCATCACCATCCTGTTCGCCATGCTGTTCTGGGCCGGCACCAAGCCGTCGCTCCTGCTGCTCCTCGGCTCCCCGGTGATCGGCCTGGTACTGGCGTTCTCGACCGTCGCCTGGGGCGCCTGGATCGTGGCGCTCGTGGCGTTGCTCGTGTGGTGGCGGCCATACGTCTGGGAAGGGTTAGGGGTGATGCTCGCGAACGTCGTGATGGGCGTGGTCGCCGTTCCTTTCTGGCAGCGGCTCGCACCCTACCAACAGAACCGCTTGCTCGCGTTCCTGAACCCCCAGGAGGACCCCCGTGCCACGGGATGGCACGTGATTCAATCGAAGATCGCCATCGGGTCTGGAGGATTCCTCGGTCAGGGGTTCACGCACGGCCCCCAGAAGCGCTTGGCGTTCCTACCAGCCCAGTTCACAGACTTCATCTTCTCGGTGGTAGGGGAGGAGCTCGGGTTCCTCGGGGTGCTCGTGGCGCTCGGCCTGTTCGCGGCGCTGATCCTCATCCTGCTGCGCATCGCGCGCCGCGCCACGGATCCCTACTCGAGCCTGTGCGTGTTCGGTGTCACCGGGATGCTGTTCACGCATATCCTCGAGAACGTGGGCATGACGGTGAACCTGTTGCCGATCACGGGCATTCCCCTACCGTTCTTCTCATACGGTGGGTCGTTCCTGCTCGCCTGCTTCCTGACGGTGGGGATCTCGCTGCGGGTGGCGTGGGAAGCGCGCCAGTCAGGTTATGCTGAGCTGTGACAAGGAGTTACGCAGACGGGACTGGCGCAGGGGGTGGGGGGCTTCCAAATTGTCGCCTTCCGAGCCCCCTCCATGGCGCGAATGGCCTGGTTCAAAAAAGAGCGCAAACCCCGAACGTCGGAACGGGTCAAGCTGGAGATTCCGGCCGACGCCTGGGAAAAATGCGACGAATGCGGCCACATCGACATCAAGGACCGGTTTGTCCGGGCGCTCAATGTTTGCCCGAACTGCGGGTACCACCGCCGCATTCCCGCCCAGGACTATATCGACCTCTTGATGGACGAAGGGTCGTGGCACGAGCTCGACGCCAGGTTGCAGTCGACCGATCCCCTCCATTTTGAGAACTACCCTCAACGCCTCGACCTGGCGACGGAGAAGGCCGGACCGCTGGAGGCCGTTCGCACCGGCTACGGCCGCTTGGACAGCATGCCCCTCGATCTCGCCGTCATGGACTTCAACTTCATGGGCGGCTCGATGGGCTCGGTGGTGGGTGAGAAGATCGCCCGGTTGACGCGGCGGTCGGCGGAGCGGCGGATCCCGCTGGTCATCGTGTCGGCATCGGGGGGGGCGCGGATGCAGGAAGGGGTGCTCTCGCTGATGCAGATGGCCAAGACCTCGGTCGAGATCGCCCGGATGCGGGCGGCGCGGGTCCCCTTCCTCTCCATCCTCACCAACCCGACGACGGGAGGCGTCTCCGCCTCGTACGCGATGCAGGGGGACGTCATCCTGGCGGAGCCGGGGGCGGTGATCGGGTTCGCCGGACCGCGCGTTATCAAGCAGACGATCGGTCAAGACCTGCCCGAGGGGTTCCAGACGGCCGAGTTTCTGGTGGAGCACGGCATGGTGGACGCGGTAGTCCCACGGAGCGAGCTGCGCGATACCACGGCGCAGCTGCTGCGGCACATGGGCGGCCGGCAGCCCGCAGAGGCCGCCGACTGACCCGCGCAGGGCTGTCCTTCGAGGACGCCTGCCGCTTTCTCTTCGCGCGACAAGGGAGCCGTATCAAGTGGAGCCTCGGGCCGACCGAGGGGCTCCTCGACGTGTTGGGCCATCCGGAGCGGCGCTTCCCCTCCATCCACATCGGCGGCACCAACGGCAAGGGCTCCACCTGCACCTTCGTGGCCGCGGAGCTCCGCGCCCGGGGGCTTCGGGTGGGGGTGTACACCTCGCCACATCTGGTATCGGTGCGCGAGCGCATGGTGGTCGATGGCGCTCCGATCCCCGAAGAGGCGTTCGTCGAGTGGGCGACGTTCTTGCAACCTCACATCGAGCGCCTGGACGCGAGTTTCTTCGAGGCGACCACGGCCATCGCGTTCGCCGATCTGGCGGCGCGCGGCGTGGACGTCGCCGTGATCGAGGTCGGGCTCGGCGGCCGGCTCGACGCCACGAACGTCATCACCCCCCTCGTCGCCGCGGTGACCAAGATCGCGCGCGAGCACACGGATTACCTCGGCACCGACCTGGCGTCCATCGCGCGAGAGAAGGCCGGGATCGCGAAGCGCGACGTACCGTTCATTACCGGCGAGGTGGAGCCCGCCGTCCGCCAAGTGCTCGTGACGGAGGCGGAGCGGCGGGGCGCGAGGCCGATCATCGTGGTGGATACGACCCCTCCCGCGACCCGGCCGCTCGGCTTGCGCGGCCAACACCAGCACGTCAACGCGTGGGTGGCGTTGGCGACGCTGAACGCTTTACCCCCCTCCTTTGGAGCGAGCCGGAGCGACTGGCCGGAGAGCTTCGGGCATGCGTACATCGCCGGCCGGTTCGACGTGCGTGGTCGCTGGATCTTCGACGTTGCACACAACCCCGACGGCGCGCGCGTCCTGGCGGACACGCTGCGCGAATACGATCCGCCCCATCCGCGGCACGCGTTGCTCGGCGTGCTGGGCGACAAGGACTACCTCGGCATGATCGAGAGCCTGAAGGACGACGTCGACGCGTTCACCTTCACCGTTCCCGCGACGGCGCCGGAGCGGCGCCGCTGGGATCTCCGTCGCCTCGAGGCCGAGCTGGGTGCTCTCGCGGTGCGGCACGGCTTCGAACCGGACTTCCAGCGCGCGCTGGAGCGCGTGCAGAATGACGCGGCGACGGTGATCGTCACCGGCTCGTTTCACACCGTCGGCGACGCGCTCGCCCGCTTGCCCGGCTTCGCGCCGGCCGACTAATTTGTCGCGATGCAAGGACAGGCCTTACCTGGTTTTCGCGATTTCTACCCCGACGAGCTGGCCCTCCGCAACCACATCTTCGCTACCTGGCGCGACGTGGCCCGGCGCTACGGCTTCCAGGAGTACGATGGGCCGCCGCTCGAGCCGCTGGAGTTGTACACGGCCAAGAGCGGGGAGGAGATCGTCGGCCAGCTGTACGAGTTCGCCGACAAGGGCAACCGGCGCGTCGCGCTGCGCCCGGAGATGACGCCCACCCTGGCCCGCATGGTGGGCGCGCGGGCCCAGGCCCTGAAGAAGCCGATCCGCTGGTTCTCGATCCCCCAGCTGTTCCGCTACGAGCGGCAGCAGCGGGGCCGCCTCCGCGAGCACTTTCAGCTCAACATGGACATCATCGGGGAGGCGGGACCGGCCGCCGACGCCGAGATCATGGCGGCGGTCATCGACATCGCGAGGGCGCTCGGCCTCGGGGCGAAGGACGTCCGACTGCGCGTGTCCGACCGGCGGATCATGGTGGCCGAGCTGCTGAAGCGAGAGGTCAGGGAGGCGGAAATCCCCGCTGTGCTCACCGCATTCGACAAGTGGGAGCGTGACCGTGCGGCAACCGAGCGCGAGGTCCATGGCGCGTTGGGCGCGGCGCCGGAGCGCGAGGCGTCAGTCATCGCATTCCTGGGAGAGCTCGGTGCGTCACGGGGCCGAGCCGACGCACAACTGATGCAGTCGGCTGCCGCCGAGCCGTTGACGGAGTGCATCGAGCGCTTCCAAGCCATGGGACTCGAGGAATTCGTGGAGATCGACCTTCGGATCGTGCGCGGACTCGCGTATTACACGGGTATCGTGTTCGAGCTGTTCGACGCGAAGCAGTCGTTGCGGGCCATCTGCGGCGGTGGCCGCTACGACACCCTCATCAAGGAGATCGCCGGCATAGATTTACCTTGTGTCGGCTTCGGCATGGGAGACGTCGTCCTCGGCGAACTATTGAAGGAACAGGAGAAGCCTCCCGAGGCGCCGAGTCAACTCGACGCCTTTTTGATAGCGGTGAGCGGCGAGGACGTCGAATTCGTGCTCGAGCTCGCGCACGTGCTGCGTGATCGCGGTGTCGCGGTGGAGTACGCGCTCCGGCACGCTCCCATCCGAAAGCAGCTGGAGCTCGCGGTCGCCCACGGTGCCCCTCGGGCCGTGATCGTGGGGCCCGACGAACGCAAGGCCAAGGTCGCCGTGGTCCGGGATCTGAAGACAGGGAGGCAGCACAAGGTGCTACTGACGAAAGTGCGCAAAGGCGTGTTCAAGTAGATGGCCCAGGCTCAGCAAATCACCCCACGCGCCAAAGACTTCAGCGAGTGGTACAACGACGTCGTCATGCGGGCCGAGCTGGCGGACTATTCGCCGGTGCGCGGCTGCATGGTGATCCGGCCGCACGGCTACCGCTTGTGGGAGCTGATGCAACGCGCCCTGGACGACATGTTCAAGGCCACCGGCCATCAAAACGCCTACTTCCCGCTCTTCATTCCCATGAGCTTCCTCGCGAAGGAAGCGGAGCACGTGGAAGGGTTCGCGAAAGAAGTGGCGCTCGTGACCCACACCCGGCTCAAGGCCACGGGCAAGACGGGGGCGCAGGCGGTGATGCCCGATCCCGCCTCGGCGCTCGAGGAGCCGCTGGTCGTGCGGCCGACCTCGGAGACGATCATCTACGCCATGTTCGCAAAGTGGATCCAGAGCTACCGCGACTTGCCGCTGCTCATGAACCAGTGGTGCAACATCGTGCGGTGGGAGTTCCGCACCCGCCTGTTCCTCCGCACCACCGAGTTTCTCTGGCAGGAGGGGCACACCGCTCACGCCACGGAAACCGATGCCGAGGCGGAAGCCCGCCAGATGCTCGGCGTGTATCGGCGATTCCAGGAAGAATGGATGGCGATGCCGGTCATCACCGGCCGCAAGACCGCGAGCGAGAAGTTCGCGGGCGCGCTGCGCACCTACGCGCTCGAGGCGCTGATGCAGGACAACAAGGCGCTGCAGGCCGGGACATCGCACAACCTCGGTCAGAACTTCGCCAAGGCGTTCAATGTGCAGTACCAGACCGCATCGGGTGTCCTGGAATACGTGTGGAACACATCCTGGGGCGTCTCCACCCGCATGATCGGTGGGCTCGTGATGACGCACTCGGACGACAATGGACTGGTCTGCCCGCCCCAGCTGGCGCCGGTCCAGGTCGTGATCGTGCCGATCTGGAAGTCGGATGAAGAGCGGGGTCAGGTGTTAGGGATCGGGGATCAGGTAAAGGCCGAGCTCGCGAAGACCGGGACCCGAGTAGAGCTCGATGCGCGCGACAGCCTCAAGCCCGGGGCCAAGTACTTCGAGTGGGAAGCCAAAGGAGTGCCGCTGCGGCTCGAGATCGGACCGCGCGACGTGGCGGCCGGGCAGGTGATGGCGGCGCGCCGCGGCGGCGGCAAGGCGCCCATGAAACTCCAGGGTGTCGCCACGACCGTCACCGCCGCGCTGGGCGAGATCCAGGCAGGGCTGTTCAAGGCCGCCAAGGATCGCCGCGAGGCGCACTCGATCCGCGGCGTCACGAAGCAGCAGTTCATCGAGTTCATGAAGGGCACCGGCGGATTCGCCTACGGCGGCTTCTGCGGCTCCCCGGCGTGCGAGGCGGAGATCAAGCAGCAAACCGCGGCGACGGTGCGAGTGCTACCCGATCCCGAGTTCCGCTCCCCGGAGCCGCCCAAGTCGTGCATGTGGTGCGGCAAACCGAGCATCGCGGAGGCGGTGTGGGCGCAGGCCTACTAGGCTTCGACCCCGCGCTCCTCCGGTCCATCGCGGAGCGAGTGGGGACGCCAGCGTATGTGTACAGCGCCAACCTGATCCGCGCCCAATACCACGCGCTGCACGACGCCCTGCGCGACGTCCCGCACCGCATCTGCTACTCCGTGAAGGCCAACGGCAACCTCGGCGTCCTCAAGGTGCTGAAGGGCGTGGGCGCCGGGGCGGACATCGTGTCGGTAGGCGAGCTGCGGCGCGCGTTGACGGCCGGCTTCGATGCCGCGTCGATCGTCTTCTCGGGGGTGGGGAAGACGACGAGCGAGCTGGAGGAGGCCGTGCGTATGGAGGTCGGCTTCCTCAACGTCGAGTCCCCTGCCGAGCTGGACGCGGTGATTGCCACCGTGTGGCGGCTCAAGAAGTCCGTCCGGCTCGGCATCCGGGTCAACCCCGACGTGGCCACGGAGACCCATCCCTATACCAAGACCGGCGAGAAGACCGCGAAGTTCGGCGTCCCCTACGACGAGGTGGTCAGCGTGGCGCAGCGCGCGGCGGCGGAGCCGCTCCTCACCGTGCGCGGGCTCGCGATGCACCTCGGCTCGCAGATCACCGACGTCGAGCCGTATCATCGCGGCACGGTCAAGCTGCTCGAGCTGGTCACGGCGCTGCGGGCGTCGGGGATCGCCACGATCGAAGCGCTGGATGTCGGCGGGGGGTTGGGGGTGCGCTATCACAACGAGAAGGCGCCGAGCCCGGAGGCGTTCGCCGCCGCGGTGGCCCCCGCGGTGAAGCAAGCCGGCCTCGCACTCGTGTGCGAGCCGGGGCGGTACCTGGTGGCGAATGCGGGCGTGCTCGTGACCAAGGTGTTGTACCGCAAACACGCCGGTGGCAAAGACTTCGTCGTCGTGGACGCGGGCATGACCGATTTCGTGCGCCCCAGCCACTACAATGCACATCACGAGATCGTGCCGCTCAACGACGGCGGTCGCGCCGAGGAGCTGGTGAACGTCGTGGGCCCGATCTGCGAGTCCGGGGATTTTCTGGCGCTCGATCGCAAGCTGCCACCGGTGGAGCCAGGTGAGTACCTCGCGGTGCTGGGGACGGGGGCGTACGGGTTCGTCATGAGCTCGACCTACAATCAGCGCCCCCGGCCGCCTGAAGTGCTGGTGGAAGGAGACCGCTACTACGTGGCCCGCCAGCGCGAGACGCTCGACGACCTGTTGCGCGGCGAAGTCCTCGAGCCCACGACCTGGTTCCGGGCGGGGGCGTGAACCGCATTCTCATCCTCGACTACGGATCGCAATTCACGCAGCTCATCGCGCGGCGCGTGCGTGAGGCGCACGTCTACTGCGAGATTCACCCTGCAGCCCGCGGCACCGATCTGGGCTTCATCAAGGAGTTCGCCCCCAAGGGCATCATTCTCTCCGGCGGCCCGAGCTCGGTGTTCGACGCAGGCGCGCCCACCGCTGACCCGGGGCTCCTGGAGCTGGGCACGCCGATCCTCGCCATCTGCTACGGCATGCAGCTCGTCGCCCATCTCGCGGGCGGCACCGTGACGCCCTCTCCGGAGCGGGAATACGGCCGCGCCGAAGTGACCGTGTGCGATGCGGGGAAGGGGAGTCTGTTCTCGGGGTTCGACCGGCAGGAGGCTGTCACTGTGTGGGCCAGTCACGGCGACCGAATCGAGCGAGCGCCGCCGCACTTCCGCGTCACCGCCTCGAGCCCCAATGCGCCCGTGGCCGCCTTTCAGCACGAGTCCCGGCCGGTGTTCGGCGTGCTGTTCCACCCCGAGGTCGCCCACACGCCCCGGGGCGGCGACATCCTGCACACCTTCCTGTTCGATATCTGCGGCTGCACCCCCGACTGGACGCCCGGTCATTTCATCGACCAGGAGGTGCGGCGGATTCGTGAGGTCGTCGGTCCCTCGAAACGTGCGATCTGCGGGCTTTCAGGCGGGGTGGATTCGGCGGTGGCCGCGGGGCTCGTCCACCGCGCCATCGGCGACCGCCTGACCTGCATTTTCGTGGACCATGGGCTGTTGCGGCTGAACGAGCGGGAGCAGGTAGAGCAGACGTTTCGCGCGCACATGGGCATCGACTTGCGGGTGGTGGACGCGACCGGGGCGTTTCTATCCGCGCTGGCGAGCGTCGAAGACCCGGAGGAGAAGCGGCGTCGCATCGGCCATATCTTCATCGACGTCTTCGAGGACGCAGCTCGGCACGTGGCCGGCGACGTGGGGTTCCTGGTACAGGGCACCCTGTATCCTGACGTCATCGAGTCGTCGTCGCCGCGCGGCGGTCCGTCCGTCACCATCAAGACCCATCACAATGTCGGCGGCCTCCGCCCTGATCTTCCCTGGACGCTCATCGAGCCGTTGCGGGAGCTGTTCAAGGACGAAGTGCGGGAAGTCGGCCGCGAGTTGGGGCTGCCGCAGGAGATCGTGGGGCGGCATCCGTTCCCGGGGCCGGGGCTCGCCATTCGCGTGCTCGGGCCCGTGACGCAGGAGCGTCTCGACCTGCTGCGCCGGGTGGACGCGATCTACATCCAGGAGATCCGCGCGGCGGGGCTGTACGACCAAATCTGGCAGGCCTTCGCGGTGCTGCTTCCCATCAAGTCGGTGGGCGTGATGGGCGACGGGCGCACCTACGACCACGTAGTCGCGCTGCGGGCGGTGACGAGCCGCGACGGCATGACGGCGGACTGGTTCGCGTTTCCGCCGGAGGTGCTCGGGCGGATCAGCGGGCGGATCATTAACGAAGTCCCGGGCGTCAATCGGGTCGTCTACGATGTGAGCTCCAAGCCTCCTGCCACCATCGAATGGGAATGAGGCGTTGCACAACGCCACGACGCCACGACGCCACGTTCCACGATGAGGCTAAATGCTCCGCTCACTCATTTTGCGAAGCAGTCCGTACACCATTCTCGCACAGTTCGCGCGGCTGGTGCGGAGTACCTCGCGCTCGGAATCGGTAAGGTACCCCTGTGCCGCGACGAGCTCGAACACGGCTTCCAGCTCGTGCAGAGAAGATCGAGCGATATCCAAAAAGCGACGAAACTCCTTGGGCCCACGGCGACTGGCACCTTCGGCAATGTTGAGTGCGACGCTGTAGGCAGCTCGGCGCCACTGATCCCCGAGCGCGTAGCGCTCATCTGGTGGAAGCTTGGCGATTGCGGCCTTGGAGAGAACGGCCAGTCGTTGAGCTTCTTGCCAAGCGCGAAGCCGTTTGAAGTCACCCATGCAGCACCAACAATCGCTGACAACGGCCCCGTCGCAGGCATCCATTTGGCGCACCGCGGGCCAAAACATCGCGCTGCAACGTGGCGTCGTGGCGTCGGGCGACGCCTCTAGATGTTCTTATCCTCCAACAGTTTCAGAAACTCTTGCGGCGTGCCCAGTTTCGCCAGCTTCTCCGGCACATCCGCCTCCTTCGCGAACTGCGCGATCTTGCCGAGCACAGGGAGATACTGGTTGGAGACTTCCAAGGGCGGGGCGACGATCAGAAAGAAGTAGTGCACCGGCTTGCCGTCGATCGCGTTGAAGTCGATGCCCTGAAGCTTCCGGCCGAACGCCACCCGCAGCCGATTCACCGCGAGGGCCCGGCAGTGCGGGATCGCGATGTTCTGGCCGATCCCCGTCGAGCCCAGCGTCTCGCGGCGCTTCAGCATCTTCACCAGGGTCTGCTCGGCCTTGTCGTCGAGCTTGAGCAGACCGACGAGTTCCTTCAGGACGTCGTCCTTCGTGGCGCTTTGCAGCTGCAGGTTGATCGCGTCGTCGCTGAAGAATTCGCGCAACCGCACGGCGAGTCACTCCGGTCGAAACGGCGGCGAAACGTAATGACTGGTTGCTCGCGGCGCAACGCGTCATTACGTTGTGTCACATGCACTTCCCGTATCCCGTCGCGCACGACTTTCCGCTCTTCCTCGCCCCCATGTCGGGGGTGTCGGAGTCGCCGTTCCGGCTGCTCGCGCGCCGCCACGGCGCGGACGTCGTCGTCTCCGAGTTCATTTCGGCCGTAGGGGTCGCCCGGGGCGTCGAGCACTTGTTCGAGGACATGCGATTCGAGCCGGAGGAGCGTCCCATCGGCATCCAGCTGTATGGCGCCGACGCGACAGTCATGGCCCGCGCCGCCGGGATGGTGACCGAGGTGTGCCGTCCCGACTTCATCGACATCAACTTCGGATGCCCCGTAAAGAAAGTGGTCAAGAACAACGGGGGGTCCGGCTGCCTGAAGGACCTCGGCCTGGTGGCGCGCATCATCCGCGCGGTGCAGAATGCGACGCACCTGCCGGTGACCGTGAAGATCCGCAGCGGCTGGGACGACACACAACGCGATCCGGTGGCCATCGCGCGCTGTTGCCGCGAGGCGGGCGCCCGCGCGCTCACGCTGCACGCTCGCACACGAACCCAGATGTTCTCGGGCAAGGCCAACTGGGACGAGATCGCCCGCGTCGTCGAAGCCCTGGACATTCCAGTGATCGGCAACGGCGACCTCATGACCGCGACCGACGTGGTCGCGATGCGGGCGCACACCAACTGTGCCGGCGCGATGATCGCGCGCGGCTCGTTCGGGAACCCGTGGATCTTCACGCAAGCGCGCGATCTCTTGGCCGGTCGTGCCATGCGGCCCGACCCCGACCCGGCCGAGCGGTTCACGACGGCGCTCGAGCACGCCCGGCTGGCGTTGCGGCTCCAGGGTGACACGCGCAAGACGACGCTCGAGTTCCGAAAGCATCTCGGGTGGTACACGAGGGGCGTCCCGGGCGCAGCCGCCCTGCGCGAGCGCTTGCTCCAGGTCGAGTCCATGCAGCAAGCCGAGGCGATCTTCACGGCGTACCTCGCCGGGAGCAGCGTGGAGCAGGCCGCGTGAACCTGCAGGACCTGGGGCGCTTCATCGAGCGCCTTCCGTTCGCATCGATCGATCACCTCCGGCCCGCAACGCAAGGGCATCAGGAGGTGATTCTGTGCCAGGGCAAGACTCCGGAGCAGGTAGTGGGGATTGCCGCGCGGCTCGAAGCGGCCAGCGGCACGTTCCTCGCGACGCGCGCCGAGCCGGAGCACCGCGCGGCCCTCGCGGCGCGATTCCCGTTCGCCGAAGTGAGCGAGCTGGGGCGCGCGGTGTACCTGCCGGCGTCTCCCGAGCCCGAGCCCACGGGACGAGGGACCATTCTGGTCGTCACCGCCGGGACGAGCGACCTGCCGGTCGCCGAAGAGGCGGCGATCACCGCCCGGGCGTTCGGCAACCGCGTCGCCCGCCTCACGGATGTGGGCGTCGCGGGCATCCACCGCATTCTCACCCAGACCGACACCCTGCGGAGCGCGGCGGTGATCATCGTGGTCGCCGGCATGGAAGGCGCGTTGCCGAGCGTCGTCGGCGGGCTGGTGTCGGTCCCCGTGATCGCCGTCCCCACGAGCGTCGGCTACGGCGCGTCGTTCGGCGGGATCGCCGCGCTGCTGGGGATGCTGAACTCCTGCGCGTCGGGCGTGACCGTGGTCAATATCGACAACGGGTTCGGCGCCGCCGCTGCGGCGAGCCGCATCAACCACTCGTGAAGCTCCCCCCGGCCGGCGTCTGGCTCGGCCGCGGGTTCGCTCTCGTCGGCCTCGTCGCCGTGGTCTACGGCGTGCTGAACGCGAACCTGTGGGCGCTGGTCGCCGCGCTGGGCGGCTTTCTCGCCGCCACCGGCCTCGCCCTCGGGCCGCTGGTCCGGGTATGGCTGGCGGACGCGCCCCTGGTGCGGCCCTCCGACTTCGACCATCTGCTCGACCTGCTCCGCCGGGCGCACGGCGCCCGAGCGGGATGGATCGTCGGGCTGGACGACACGGAGCTCGAGGCGGTGGATCCGGGACACCTGGACCGCGCGGCGCGCCAACGGGGCGCCGCTCTCGTGCAACTCGCGTCGGTGGACGGACGTGCCCACGTCGCGCGGGAGGCCGCGGGCAGCTACATCGCCGTCGGCGACTTCCCGTTTGGCGCGGGGCTGCTCCTGCCTCAGTCGGACGCACCGGCGCATCAGGCGGAGGCGGTGGCGGACGAGCTGCGCCGCCTCGTCGCGAGCATGCGCATGGCGCAGCGGCAGGACGCCGAACAGCAGCCGGCCGAGCTCGTCGCCAAGCAACTGGCGGCGATCGCCGGCGGCGCGCAGACGTTGGAAGGGATCGCAAAGGCGGGCGTGGCCTTGGCCCAGCAGATCGTCCAACGCGGTGTGGTGATCGTTCTGCAGGGGCTCGGCTCCTCCGCGGGAGAGGCGCGCATCGTGGCGGTCTCGAGCGCCGCCGACAGCCGGCTCGAAGGGCTCGCCCTCGGACCCAATGCCCCCGCGCTGCGCGCCATCGTATCCCGCGTACCGATCGCCTCGCAGGGTACGGAAGACGTGTTCGGGACCGCCGTCGCAGATCGGCGGCGACGGGATCGGGCCGGCACGGCGTATCCCTTGTTGGACGGGCACTTCGCGATTGGGGCGCTGGTGGTCATGGGGTTGCCGCTGCCCGGCGGCGCGCCCGCCGGCGGCCAGCTGCAGCGGCTGGTGGCGGAATTGGGCTCGAGACTGGCGGCCGCGCGGGCGGTGCACGAAGCGGAACAGCGTGCCGTCCGCGACCCGCTGACGGGCCTCCGCAACCGCCGCGAGCTCGAGCGCGCCATGGCCCTGGGAAACAAGACGCCGGCCGTCGCGACCCTGATCTACGCCGACCTCGACCACTTCAAGAAGTTGAACGACACGCTGGGGCATGCCGCCGGCGACGCGGCGCTGCGTCAGGTGGCGCGGATTCTCGAGAGCGCCGTGCGCGAGAAGGATCTCGTGGCGCGGATCGGGGGCGAGGAGTTCGCGGTGTGGATGCCGCACAGCCCGATCGAGTCGGGCCTCGAAGTGGCCGAGCGCATCCGCGCCACCGTCGAGTCGACCACGTGGCGGTGGAACGGCGAGGCGTATGCCCTCAGCATCTCGTGCGGCGTCGCGGGATATCCAGACACGGTGGGTGAGCTGGCGAACCTTCGCAGCACGGCGGATGCCGCGCTGTATCGCGCAAAGCAAGCGGGGCGCAATCGGGTGGAGCGCGCTCTGTATGGCGTGACTCGATAAACGGGGTGAATCTTGCGCCAGGCGCTCGCCCAGAGGTACCCGCACCTCCACTCGCTGCACACGGACCTCGCGTTCGAATCGCTGCGCGACTATCCGCCGTTCCAAGAAGTACTCAGACCGAAGGGATAACGCTCGCCGGCTCAGCAATACGTAAGCGGACCACAGGACTCGGACGGCTCTAGCGACGGCGAGGGGCCTGCGCCATGTTGCCCCGCTCCGGGAGACCGCGGTGTGATCGACCTCGACCGCCTCACCATCAATACCATTCGCACGCTCGCGATGGACGCGGTGCAGGGCGCGAAGTCCGGACATCCCGGAACCCCCATGGCGATGGCGCCAGTCGTTTACTGCCTGTGGCAGGAGTTCCTGCGCTTCGACCCCGACGATCCGATCTGGCCGAATCGGGACCGGTTCGTCCTGTCGGCGGGGCATGCCTCGATGCTCCTCTACTCCATGCTCACACTCGCCGGGGTGAAAGCGGTGAACGCCAAGTACGAGCGGCTCGGCCAGCTCGCCGTGACCCTGGATGACATCAAGCGCTTCCGGCAGCTCGACAGCAAGGCGCCGGGGCACCCCGAGTACCGCTGGACCTCGGGCGTCGAGACCACGACGGGCCCGCTAGGACAGGGCGTCGCCACGAGCGTGGGCATGGCGATCGCCGGTCGCTGGATGGCGCAGCACTTCAACCGGCCGGACTTCGACTTGTTTGACTACGACGTGTACGCCCTGTGCGGCGATGGGTGCATGATGGAGGGCATCTCGGGGGAAGCCGCGTCGCTCGCCGGCCACCTCCAGCTTTCCAACCTCTGTTGGATCTACGACAACAACAAGATCACGATCGAGGGCCACACCGACTGGACGTTCTCCGAGGACGTAGCGATACGCTTCATCGCCTACCGCTGGAACGTGACGCGGGTCGGCGACGCCAACGACCTCGACATGCTGCGGCGGGCGTTTCGGACCTTCCAACACACGACCGATCGGCCCACGCTCATCATCGTGGACAGCCACATCGCTTATGGCGCGCCCAACAAGCAGGACACGAGCGCCGCACACGGAGAGCCGCTCGGGGAGGAAGAGATCCGCCTCACCAAGCGCACGTATGGGTGGCCCGAGGACGCGACGTTCCTCGTTCCCGATGGCGTGCGGGAGCACGTGGCTACTGGCGTGGGCAGGCGTGGACGGGAGCTGCGCGATGCCTGGTTTGCCCTGTTCGAGCAGTACGGGCGGGCCCATCCCGAGCTCGCAGACGGGGTGTACCGCATGCAGCATCGGCAGCTGCCGGACGGCTGGGATCGGGATTTCCCGACGTTCCCCGCGGATCCGAAGGGGATCGCAGGCCGCGACGCGTCCGCGCAGGTGCTGAACGTTGCGGCGCGGAACATCCCCTGGCTCATCGGCGGATCGGCAGACCTGGCTCCGTCGACCAAAACGCGTCTGACGTTCCCCGAGGCGGGAGACCTCACCGCCGAGAGGCCGGGGGGACGCAACGTACATTTCGGAATCCGCGAGCATGCGATGGGCGCCGTGCTGAACGGGCTGGCGTTGTCCAAGGTCCGTCCGTTCGGATCGGGCTTTCTGATTTTCAGCGACTACGGGCGGCCGGCCTTGCGGCTCGCGGCGCTGATGGAAATTCCGGTGATCTACGTCTTCACGCACGATTCGATCGGCGTCGGGGAGGACGGGCCGACGCACCAGCCCATCGAGCAGCTGGCATCACTGCGCGCCATTCCCGGTCTGATCACGTTGCGCCCGGCGGATGCCAACGAAGTGCGCGAGGCGTGGCGCGTGATCCTCCAGCTGCGCCACGTGCCCGCCGCGCTGGTCGTGTCGCGGCAGCCGCTGCCCACGCTCGACCGCACCCGCTACGCCTCGGCCGCCGGGGTCGCGAGCGGGGCCTATGTCCTCGCGGACGCCGGGCAGGGAGTCCGCCCCGATGTACTGTTGCTCGCCACGGGGAGCGAGGTGGCCTTGTGCGTGGCGGCGTACGAGCGGCTCGCCACCGAGGGCGTGCGGGCTCGCGTCGTCAGCATGCCGTCGTGGGAGTTGTTCGAGCAACAGCCGCGGGACTATCGCGATCGGGTGATCCCCCCAGATGTCTCCGCCCGCGTCTCGGTGGAGCAGGCGAGTGGGTTCGGTTGGGACCGGTACGTGGGACCGGAGGGAGTGCGCATCGGAATGGAAACGTTCGGCGCGTCGGCGCCGCTGCAGGAGCTGCAGAAGAAGTTCGGGTTCACCGCGGATCACGTCGTCGCGGCCGCGCGGGGGCAGCTCGAGGGCAGGAAAATGGGGTCGCATGCCTCGTGACCTGCCGCTCTCGAACGGCCGGCTGCTCGTAGCCTTCGGTCGAGACTACCTCATCCACGACATCTACTTCCCGCACGTCGGCAAGGAAAACCATGCGACCGGGCATCCCTTCCGCGTCGGCGTGTGGACGTCGGGCGCGTTCAGCTGGCTGGGCCCGGCCCCGGAGTGGCAGCTCGACCGGCGCTACAGTGCGGATTCCATGGTGACGGACGTGCGGGCCCGCAACGAGGCGCTGGGCGTCGAGCTCGTGTGCCACGACGCGGTGGACTTCTACGAAAACGTCCTCGTCCGACATCTCCAGGTCAGCAACCTGCAGGATCGCGAGCGGGAGATCCGGCTGTTTTTCCACCACGACTTCCACATTCGCGGGAACGAAATCGGGGACACCGCGCATTACTCGCCCGAGACGCAGGCCCTGATCCATTACAAGGACGATCGCTACTTCCTCATGAACTGCGCCGTGGGTGGTGACACCGGGGTCCGGCGCTACGCGTGCGGGCAGAAGGAGGTCGCTGGAGCGGAAGGGACCTGGCGCGACGCGGAAGACGGCGAGCTCCAGGGCAATCCGATCGCGCAGGGCTCCGTGGATTCGACGCTCGGCCTGTCGCTCATCGTGGCGGCGCGCGGCGCGGCGGAAGCGGATTACTGGATGGCGGCGGGGCGGGACTTCCGTGAGGTCGCCACCATCGACAAGGTCGTGCGTGACAAGACGCCCGGCGAATTGCTCCGGCGAACGCGCAATTACTGGCGCTTGTGGGTGCGGAAGGACCGACGCGGTCTCGACCAGTTGCCAGAACTTGTGGCTCAGCGTTATAGCCAGAGCTTGCTCATCATTCGTTCGCAGATCGACCATGAGGGCGCGATCACCGCCGCCAACGATACGGACATCGTGGGATTCGCGCGCGACACATACTCCTACATGTGGCCGCGCGATGGTGCCCTGGTCGCCGCCGCGTTGCTACGAGGCGGACACGTTGGGGCACCGGAGAAATTCCTCGAATTCTGCGCCAAGGTCATCTCACCCCTCGGGTACGTGCGACACAAGTACAATCCCGATGGGACGCTCGCGTCCTCGTGGCACGGCTATGTGCGCGAAGGCAAGCCAGTGCTGCCTATTCAGGAAGACGAGACGGCGCTGATCATCTGGGCGCTCTGGCAGTTCTTCGAGCTGTACCAGCCGATCGAGGAGACGGCCCCGTTCTACCGGGCGCTGGTGACTCGGCCCGCGGATTTCCTGCTCGGCTACGTGGATACGGCGACCGGCTTGCCACTCCCATCGCACGATCTGTGGGAGGAGCGCTGGGGGGTGCACACATTCACGGTCGCGGCGGTGATCGCCGGCCTGCGAGCCGCGGCCCGCGTCTGCGATGCGTTCGGGGAGTCCGAGCGAGCCACGCGCTACGTAGGCGGCGCGGAGCGGATGCGCGACGGTTTGCGCGCCGTGCTGTGGAACGAGCGGGAGCAGCGGTTCGCGCGCATGGCGGCACCCGGGCCCAACGGATACACGCTCGACATGACAGTCGACTCGAGCCTGTTCGGGCTGGTGGAGCTGGGCGCGCTCCCGCCCGACGATCCGCACCTCGAGGCCACGCTGCGCCAGGTCGAGGAGCGGCTCTGGGTCCACACCGACGTCGGCGGCCTCGCGCGTTACGAGAACGACGCCTATTACCAGGTGGAGCGAGCGGACACGAAGCGCGTGCCCGGCAATCCCTGGTTCATCAGCACCTTGTGGCTTGCGCGTTATCGCCTGCTGCAGGCGCGGACGTCGGAGGATCTGGCCAAGGGCCTGGAGCTCATCGAGTGGGCGGCCCGGCGAGCCCTGCCATCAGGGGTGATGGCGGAACAGCTCCACCCCTACACCGGTGAGCCGTTGTCCGTCTCGCCGCTCACGTGGAGTCAGGCCGCGTACGTACGAGTCGTCCGTGAGTACCTGGACCGCACCGCCCACCTCAATCGCTGCCCGACGTGTGGGCACCAAACCGGGCGCAAATCGCGGCTCACGGACCGGTTGGCGGCCATTCCCGACAGAGACGAACCCGCGCGGCCCCCGCAGGCGGTCGAGAGCGAGCCATGACGTCGCGTCAGATCGTCGTCGAACGTTCGGAAGCGTTTCCGCGCCGCGCCGCGACTTGGCTGGCGGACGCGCTGGCGGAGGTCGTCAGGGCCAGGGGGCGATGCGCGATGGCGTTGTCCGGCGGCACCACGCCGCGACCGGTGTACGCCGCGCTCGCGACCCCCGACCTGGCCGGCGGCATCGAGTGGAGCCGGGTCCACGTCTACTTCGGTGACGAGCGCGCCGTTCCGACCGACCACGTCGACAGCAACTTTCGCATGGTGAACGAGTCGCTGCTTGCCCACGTGCCCGTCCCCGCGGCGCACATTCACCGGATGGAGGCCGAGCGCCCCGACTTGGGCGCGGCGGCCGCGGCCTACGACAGGCTGCTACCCGCGGCGCTGGACATCCTCGTGCTCGGCATGGGTGCGGACGGGCACACCGCGTCCCTCTTTCCAGGCTCGTGGGCAGTGGAGGAGCGGCGGCGCCGGGTCGTGGCGGTCGAGGGTCCCAAGCCGCCCGCCCGGCGATTGACGATCACGCCGCCGGTGATCACGGCGGCTCGGCAGGTAGCGGTGTTGGCCACGGGGAAGGAAAAGGCAGCGGCCGTCGCCCGGGCCCTCGACGACCATACGCCCGCGACCGAGGTCCCGGCGTCGCTCGCCCGGCACGGTGTGTGGTTCCTCGATCCTGCCGCGGCGGCGCAACTGGCCCGGGTCGTCACATGAACGTCCTGGCCGGCGACGTGGGAGGAACGAACGCCCGCCTGGCACTCGTCGAGGTGACGGACGGGCGGCCAACCATCCGCGAGCAGCGGACGTACCCCAGCCGCGCGTACTCCGGGCTCGCGGCGATCGTGCGGACCTTCTATGCAGAGACGGGCGCCCGGCCGGAGCGGGCGTGCATCGGACTGCCGTGCCCGGCCGCGGAGGACGAGTGCCGCTCGGCGAATCTTCCGTGGCGCGTTGAGGCCGCCGAGTTGGCCGCGGACATCGCGGTCGCGGCCAGCGCGCTCATCAATGATTTCACCGCGATGGGCCACGGTATCGCGTTGTTGGGCCGCGCCGACGTCGAGACGCTACAGGTGGGGGAGCCCAAGGCACGCGCGCCCATCGGGCTCATCGGCGCGGGGACCGGCCTGGGTGTGGGATTCCTCACCTGGTGCGGGGATCGCTATGAGGTCCACGGCTCCGAGGGCGGCCACAACGGTTTTGCGGCCCGCGGCGAGCGGCAGGGAGGCTTGGCGCGCGCGCTGGAGCGCGAATACGGACGGGTCTCGCAGGAGCGCGTCCTCTCGGGACCGGGAATCCTGGCGACGTACCGGTATCTCGCGACCCCGGGGGCGAGCGCAGCGCCGGAGAACCCGGCGATCCGCGCCGAGATCGACGCCGGCGACCCGGCGGCGGTCATTTTCCGACACGCGATGAGCGGGACCGACGCGCTGTGCCGTGAGACGTTGGATCTGTTCGTCGATGCGCTCGGAGCGGCGGCGGGAGACCTGGCTCTCACCATACTCGCCCGGGGAGGGATCTACGTCGGCGGTGGAATCGCCCCGCGCATTGTGGATCATTTGCGTCAAAGGGCGTTCCTGCGGGCGTTTCGAGACAAGGGCCGGCTGTCGGCGTATCTCGCGCGTATTCCGGTACACGTGATCGTCAACCCGCACGTCGGGCTGCTGGGCGCAGCCGCCGTCGCCGCGCGGCTCCCCTGAGACAGGGTTCAATCCCGAGGAAGGGTGTATGTCGAAAGTCGCAACGAAGACTCCAATGCAGGAGCTGCTGGACCTCGGGCAGAGTGTCTGGCTCGACTACTTGCGGCGCGGGATGCTGCAATCGGGAGAGCTGCAACGGCTCATCGACGATGGCCTGCGCGGCATGACGTCCAATCCGACCATCTTTGAACACGCCATCGGGGGCAGCAGCGACTACGACGAGGCGCTCGCGCGAGTGGCCGCGTCGCCGCGCAGCGACCGCGCGGTGTTCGAGCTGCTCGCCGTCGACGATGTTCGCGCGGCCGCGGATTTGTTTCGCCCGGCCTACGATGCTTCGGATGGGGCCGACGGGTTCGTCTCGCTCGAGGTGTCACCGGCGCTCGCGCGCGACACGGCCGGCACCGTCGCAGAAGCCCGCCGGCTGTGGGCCGCGGTAGACCGGCCGAACGTGATGATCAAGGTGCCTGGGACGCGCGAGGGCTGGCCCGCGATCGAGCGCCTGCTGACCGAGGGCGTCAACGTCAACATCACGCTGCTGTTCTCGCTCGAGCACTATCGCGCCGTCGCCGAAGCATTCCTGCGAGCGTTGGAAACCCGGCGGGCGGCCCGGCAGCCGATCGACCGCATCGCATCGGTCGCGTCCTTCTTCGTAAGCCGGGTAGACACCGAGGTGGACCGGCGACTTGATGCGGCCGGTGGAAACAGCGCGAGCGGCCTGCGCGGCAAAGTCGCGATCGCGAACGCACAGCTGGCTTACGCCTGGTTCCGTGACCAGCTAGTCGATCGGCGCTGGCGCGCGCTGGCGGAGGCGGGCGCGAAACCCCAGCGCCTGCTCTGGGCGAGCACCGGCACCAAGGACCCGACCTATTCCGACGTGCTGTACGTGGATTCCCTGATCGGCCCGCACACGATCAACACCGTGCCGCCGCAGACGCTGCAATTGTTCGAGGACCATGGCACGGTCCGGGCAACGCTGCCGGGCGACGTCGCCGCCGCACGCCGAGTGTTCGAGCGGCTTGGCCCGGTAATGGACTTCAACGACGTGACCCGCGTGCTCGAGCAGGAAGGGGTGGAGAAGTTTGCGCACTCCTTCGATACGCTGCTTGGCGTGATCGCTACCAAGCGCAAGGCCCTCATGGCGGCGATGGCTCCCCCGCGGCACTCCGCGGAGGTCCGGGCCTTCGACCAGGCGGTCAACGCGCGGCTGGCCGAGCTGGAGCAGGCGGGTGTGCCGAAGCGCATTTGGAGCCGCGATCCGACCGTGTGGAAGCCCGATCCCGCCACGCCCGAGATCGGCGACCGGCTGGGCTGGCTCGGCGTGGGCGAGATGATGGCCCAGCAGGTCAAGCGGCTCGCAGCGTTTGCCGAGGAGGTGCGCAGCGAGTTCGACCGCGTCGTGCTGTTGGGCATGGGAGGCTCGAGCCTGGCGCCCGAAGTGCTGTGGCGCACATTCGGCCGCCGGGCGGGATACCCGGCGCTCACGGTACTGGACAGCACTGACCCCCGCGCCGTGAGCGCGGTTGCCAGCGGCGGAGCCATCGCGCGGACGCTGTTCCTGGTTTCGAGCAAGTCGGGGACGACGCAGGAGACCGATTGCCTGTTCCGGTACTTCTGGGAGAGCAGCGGTCACCGGGGCGCGCAGTTCGTCGCGGTCACCGACCCTGACACCGCGCTCGCGCAGCTGGCGGGCGAGCGGGGCTTCCGCCGCACATTCCTGAATCCCAAGGACATCGGCGGCCGCTATTCGGCGCTGTCGTACTTCGGACTCGTGCCGGCAGCGCTCCTCGGGATCGACGTCGGGGAGCTGTTGCACCGCGCACACCGCATGGCCGAGGCTTGTGCCGCCTGGGTCCCCGCCCGTCAAAGCCCGGCCGCGTGGCTGGGCGCGATCCTCGGCGAGGCGGCACTGGCGGGCCGGAACAAGGCCACGTTCGTTCTGTCGTCCGGGATCGGCAGCCTCGGGCTGTGGGTCGAGCAGCTGATCGCGGAAAGTACGGGCAAGGAAGGCACTGGCATCGTGCCGGTGGCGGAAGAGCCGCTAGGCGCACCGGACGTGTACGGCCGCGATCGCTTGTTCGTGGCGCTCACCCTCGCGGGCGAGGCGAGCGACGCCACGGACGCGCAGCTCCGCGCCTTGACCACCGCCGGCCACCCGGTCGTGCGGCTCACCCTAGAGGACCGCTACGATCTGGGGCAGGAATTCTTCCGGTGGGAGTTCGCGACTGCGGTGGCGGGGGCGATCCTCCGGATCAACGCCTTCGACCAGCCCAACGTTGCCGAGAGTAAGCAGAACACCAAGGATGTGCTCGCCCACGGTCAGCCGCCCACTGCTCCGGGCACGGCCGCCGAGCTGGATCGGCTGCTCGCGGGGGTCGCGCCGGGCGATTACCTCGCACTGATGGCGTACCTGCCGCCGACGCCCGAGAACGACCGGCGGCTGGCCGCCGCTCGGCTGCGGCTGCGCGACCGGCTCAAAGTCGCCACGACGCTGGGGTACGGCCCCCGGTTCCTGCATTCGACGGGGCAATTGCACAAGGGCGGGCCACCGGTCGGCCGCTTTGTGCAGATCACCGAGCGTGTCGAGCAGGACGTATCGATTCCCGGGGTGCCGTACACGTTCGGCCAGTTGGAGGCGGCGCAGGCGGAGGGCGATCTGCGCGCCCTCCGCAAGCGCGGCCGGCCCGCCGTCCGGATCGACAGTCTCACGCTGCTCGAGCGGTGAGGATCACGCATGTGTTCTTCGACGTGGGTGGCGTGCTTGGCACGAACGGGTGGGACCACGAGCAGCGCGCGGCGGCCGCGACCGCGTTCAGCCTCGATCCCGGCGACTTGAGCAAGCGGCACGACGCGGTGGTCGGCGTGTGGGAGGCGGGCGGGATGTCGCTCGACCAGTATCTCGACCACACCGTGTTCTGCCGGGAGCGCCCGTTCACACGGGAGGCGTTCCGCGCCTTCATGCTGAGTCAGAGCCGTGCGTTCCCGGAGACCATCGCGGTCGCCCGCGATCTCGCCGCCACCGGTCGCTACCGCCTAATGACCATCAATAACGAATCGGCCGAGCTGAATACCCACCGCGTCCAGGCGTTCGGGCTGGTGGACATCTTCGTTGCCTTCTTCACGTCGTGCTGGCTGGGAGTCCTCAAGCCGGCACGGGAGATCTTCGAGCGCGCTCTCGTGATGTCGCAGGCCGAGCCGGTGGCGGCCGTGTTCATCGACGACCGCGAGCACAACCTGACCACTGCGGGACTGGTGGGGATGCACACGATTCTCTATCACGACGCTCCCCGGCTGCGCCGCGATCTCGCAGCCCTGGCCGTGGCTATCTGAAGGAGGAGCAGCGATGCAACTGGCGATGATCGGATTGGGCCGCATGGGCGGCAACATGGTGCGGCGGCTGCTCCAAGGCGGGCACGAGGTGGTGGTCTACGATCGCAGCGCCGAGGCGATACAGGCGCACGTCCAGCTGGGGGCAAAAGGAGCCCACGACCTCGCCGACGCCTGCCGCCAGCTGGGCGGTCGGCGCGTTGTCTGGATGATGGTGCCGTCCGGTCAGCCGGTCGAGAGCACGATCGAGCAGCTGCTGCCTCATCTCACCCGCGGCGACATCGTGATCGATGGCGGCAACTCGAACTTCCGCGACTCGATGCGTCGGGCAAAGACACTGGATGCCAAGGGCCTCGAGTTCATCGATGCCGGGACGAGCGGTGGCATCTGGGGGTTGACGGTCGGTTACTGCCTGATGATCGGCGCGTCGGCGCCGGCCTTCCGCCACTGCGAGCCCATTTTCAAGACGCTGGCGCCGCCGGACGGATACGCGCACGTCGGACCCACGGGGGCGGGGCACTACGTGAAGATGGTGCACAACGGCATCGAGTACGGCCTGCTCCAGGCGTACGCCGAAGGCTACGAGATCCTGCACGCCTCGAAGGACTTCGATCTCGACCTCTGCGCCATCGCACACCTGTGGAACCAGGGGAGCGTCGTGCGCTCCTGGCTCAACGAGCTGGCGGCGCGGGCGTTCGAGAAGGATCGCCAGCTCGCGTCCATCAAAGGATTCGTGGAGGACTCCGGCGAGGGCCGCTGGACGGTGGAGGAGGCGATGCACCTCGACGTCCCCGCGCCGGTGATCACCCTGTCGCTGCTCGCGCGGTTCCGGTCGCGGCAGCCGGAGTCCTTCGGCGCCAAGGTGATCGCCGCGCTGCGGAACGAGTTCGGTGGTCATGCCGTGAAGTCGGCATGAGCCAACCGGTCTCCGTCGCCGCGCGCATCGCCGAGGCGCTGCACCCGTCGACCTTCGCCCTGAAGACGGCGGAACCGTGCACGATCGTCATTTTCGGCGCGGGCGGCGACCTGACGCGCCGCAAGCTCGTTCCAGCCCTGTACCACCTGCTGCAGGACGGGCTCTTGCCGCCCACGCTGGCTGTGATCGGCGTGGCGCGCGAGCGGCTGGACGATGCGTCGTTCCGCGGGGCGATGCAGCGCGGCCTGGAGGAGTTCGCGGGTGACGGCGCCAGGCCCGATGTGTGGGCCACGCTCAGTGAGCGGCTGTTCTACGTGGCCGGCGACCTCAATGACCCGGAAACGTACGCCGCGCTGGGGCGGCGGATCGACGCGCTGGAGGCAAAGCCCCCCCTGACGACGCGGCGGGGTCGCCTGTTCTACCTCGCCATCCCGCCCAGCGTCTATCCCGACGTGATTCGCCACCTGCACGGGAGCGGCGTCGCGCCGCGGGTGGCCGATCCGGCGGCGCAGCCATGGACGCGGATCATCATCGAAAAGCCGTTCGGCCACAGCCTCGAAAGCGCCCGGGCGCTCAACGCGATCGTGCGCGAAGCGTTCGCGGAGCATCAGGTCTACCGGATCGACCACTATCTGGGCAAGGAGACCGTCCAGAACCTCCTGGTGTTCCGGTTCGCCAACTCGATCTTCGAGCCGGTGTGGAACCGCCAGCACGTGCACCACGTGCAGATCACGGCGGCCGAGAGCGTCGGCGTCGAGCACCGCGGGCGCTATTACGAGGAAGCCGGGGTGGTGCGCGACATGTTCCAGAACCACCTGCTGCAGCTCCTGACGCTCACCGCCATGGAGCCGCCGGTCACGTTCAGCGCCGACGCCGTGCGGGATGAGAAGGTGAAGGTGCTCCGCGCCATCCGGCCGATCACGCCGACGGAGATGCACGACTATCTGGTGCGCGGGCAGTACGGCCCGGGAGCGATCGACGGCCGGGCCGTGCCGGGATACCGCGAGGAGCCCGACGTCGCCCCCGAATCCGGCACCGCGACCTATGCCGCAGCACGCTTCATGATCGACAATTGGCGGTGGCACGACGTGCCCTTCTACGTGCGCTCGGGCAAGCGGCTGCCGCGGCGCGCCACCGAGATCGCGATTCAGTTCCGGCAGCCCCCGCACCTGCTGTTTTCGCTGCCGCCGGGCCAGCAGCTTGAGCCCAACGTGCTGGCGATTCGCGTCCAGCCCAACGAGGGCATTTCCCTTCGCTTCGAGGTGAAGGTCCCGGCGGTGGACGTGCGGATGTGCTCCGTCGACATGGATTTCGACTACCACCAAGCGTTCGGCGAGGCGAGCCACGAAGCATACGAGACTCTGCTGCTCGACTGCATGCTGGGCGATGCGACGCTGTTCACCCGGTCGGATGAGGTGGAGGCGGCGTGGTCGGCGGTGGATCCGATCATCTATTACTGGGACCACAAGCGGCCGGATCATTTCCCGAACTACGCGGCGGGCAGTTGGGGGCCCGAGGTCGCCAATGAGTTCATCGCGCGGATGGGGGCGAGATGGCGCGAGCCGTGACCCCCGGTTTGCCCTCGCGCTTTGCGCAATGGGGGGGCCCCAGCGTTGAAAAGGCCCGCGGAGGTGACTAGGTTTGCCACACAGCGGGGGGGCGAAAGGTTTCGACGGGTTTGGCGAGGATATCGCTGCGTGCCCAGGGCGTCAGTCACCTGGTAAATCCACTGGCAACTTCATAACTGCCAATTCAAACCTGGCACTGGCTGCGTAAGCTTCGGCTTCACGCACCTGCGTGAGTGGCAGCCCGCCTGAGGCGGCGCTCACGTATCGCAAAATCGGGCTGGCGTGATCCGGGGCCCGAACGGGTCGCGTAAGAGTCGGTAAGGGCTGGTTACCGCCGAGGCCGGCGAGGCGCCTCGGTGGTGAGACGACATAAGCCTCGCCTACGCACGTAGTAGCGGCATCGGAGTCATTCTCGGACCGGGGTTCGATTCCCCGCGCCTCCATTGCGGGCTCGGGATTTGGGATTGGGGACCAGGGGGTGCATCCTCTAGTCCCCAACCCCCAGTCTCGAGCCCCCGTGCGTACTGGGTGTCCTAATTGCGAGTCCCCCCAGCCTCCTAGTAGCCATCGCACCGTTCGCCCATCCGTGCTAAGATGTGGCGCCGTCCACATCTCATACTCGTGCGGGAGGCATAGATGAACGCCGTACTCGACCTGGTGCGCGTACTATTCGAGCCGACGGCCGTCTTCGAGCGAGTCCGGGAAAGACCGCGCTTCCTCGCGCCCTTCCTTGCCCTCGCTCTCATAACGGTCGTGATTGTCGTCTTGCAGCTCCCCTACACCAAGGCCGCCCTCACGGCGCAGTTCGCGCAGACGCCGAACATGACTCCCGAGCAGGCGCAAGCCGGCCTCAAATTCGCGTCGGTCGGCATCGTGGTGGCCCCAATCGCCTACTGCTTGTTCCTGCTGTTGAACGCGTTCATCCTGTGGGTGACCGTTTCGGTCCTGGGCGGCGAAGCGAAGTACGCGACCCTGCTCAGCGTCACCACTTATGCGTCGATCACCTACGCGCTACTCCAAATCGTCGGTTTGATCGTCCTGACGATGCGGGGCACGGGTTCGATCGGCAGCATGCTCGACCTGCAGCCCGCCGTCGGGCTCGATCTGCTCGCGCCCGACGCCAAGGGATTCACGCTGGCCCTGCTCCGCGGCATCAACCCCTTCACGCTGTACGGACTATTCCTCACGGCGGTGGGAATCGCGGTGACGCACCGAGCGTCCAAGGGCACGGCGTATACGGCGGCGTCGATCCAGGTCGTGCTCGCGCTGTTGCTGGGGGCTGCTCTGTCGAGGGGCTAGGGATTGGGGGCTCGGGCCTAGGGAGAGGCACTCTCTATTGCCGTGCCCAGGTCCGAAGTCCCAGGGCGCCTCTTCCCGCAATGTCCGGCATCTGCTTGTCTCAAAAGGCTCGCTCACGGAGATGGAGACTCAGCTCATCCTGAGCACCCGACTTGGGTTTCTCCGAGCGGAGCAAGCTGAGTTTCTGTTGGATGCATGCGATCAGATCGGTCGCATGTTGGGCGCTCTCCGAAAGAGTCTTAGTGCGCGTCGCTCCCGAACCCCTAGGCCCTAGCCCCTAGCCCCTCAAACAGTCGCCCGCGTACGATTGACAACTCCCTGTTCCTCCAACGCCGCCTGCGCCGCCGCCAATCGCGCGATCGGCACTCGGAACGGCGAGCACGACACGTAGTTCATCCCGGCGCGGTGGCAGAACTTCACGGAGCGCGGCTCGCCGCCGTGCTCGCCGCAGATGCCGATCTTGAGATCATGCCGGACACCCCGGCCCAGCCGGACCGCCAGCTCCATCAGCTTGCCCACCCCGTCCTCGTCCAGCACCTGGAAGGGATCGTCGTTGAGGATGCCGTGCTCCACGTAGAACGGCAGGAACCGGCCCGCGTCGTCCCGCGACAGGCCGAAGGTGGTTTGCGTGAGGTCGTTCGTCCCGAAGGAAAAGAATTCGGCCTCTTTGGCGATCTCATCGGCGGTCAGCGCCGCGCGGGGCAGCTCGATCATCGTCCCCACCAGATACGGGACGGCCCGCCCCTCGGCGTGGAACACCTCCTGCGCCACGCGGCGGACGATCGCCACCTGGCGCTTGAGCTCCTCGACGTGCGCCACGAGCGGGATCATCACCTCCGCCACGACGGTCTTGCCGCCCGCGACCACGTGGCAGGCGGCTTCAAAGATCGCCCGCGCCTGCATCTCGGTGATCTCGGGGTAGGTGATTCCCAAGCGACACCCCCGATGGCCGAGCATCGGGTTTGCCTCCACCAGTGAGTGGACGAGCTGCTTGAGTTCGGTGCGGGCCAGCCCCATGGCGCGGGCGAGCGTCGCGATCTCCGCGTCGCCGTGCGGCAGGAACTCATGCAGCGGTGGATCGAGCAGGCGGATCGTCACGGGATAGCCACTCATGGCCTCGAACATCCCCTCGAAGTCCGCCCGTTGCATCGGCAGCAGCTTAGCGAGCGCCTTGCGGCGGCCGGTCTCGTCGCGCGCGACGATCATCTCGCGCATCGCCGTGATGCGGTCGCCCTCGAAGAACATGTGCTCCGTGCGGCACAGGCCGATGCCTTCGGCGCCGAGCTCCCGGGCGCGCCGGGCGTCGGCGGGTGTGTCGGCGTTGGTGCGCACCCGGAGCCGGCGTCGCTCGTCGGCCCACGCCATGAGCTTGGCGTAGTGCGTCCCGATCTTCGGCAGCACCAGCTTGGCCGCGCCGAGCAGCACACGGCCGGTCGTGCCGTCCACGGTGATGAGCTGGCCTTGCTTCACCAGGCGGCCGTTGGCGCGGAACCGCCGCGCGGCGGCGTCCACCTCGATGTCCTTGGCTCCGACCACGCACGTCTTGCCCATGCCGCGCGCCACGATGGCGGCGTGACTCGTCATGCCGCCACGGGCGGTGAGCACCGCCTGGGCCGCGACGATCCCGTGGAAGTCTTCCGGGCTGGTCTCGGGGCGGACCAGCACCACCTTCTTGCCCTTCGCGGCGAGCGCCTCGGCCTCGTCGGCGTCGAACACCGCCTCGCCGATCGCCGCTCCGGGGGAGGCCGGCAGGCCCTTGGCGACGAGGGTGACCGCGGCGCGAGGATCGACCATCGGGTGAAACACCTGGTCCAGGTCCTGGGGCGGCACGCGCTGTACCGCCTCGCTCTCCGTGATGAGGCCCTCCTTGGCCATGTCCACCGCGCTCCGCACCGCGGCCAGCCCGGTGCGCTGGGCGCGCCGCGTCTGCAGGAGGTACAGCCGACCGCGCTCGAAGGTGAACTCGATGTCCTGCACGTCCTTGAAGTGACGCTCCAGCTTGTCCGCCATGCGCTCCAGCTCGCCGTATACCTTGGCGAGCCCGCCGCGCTTCAGCTTCGCGATCGGTTCGGGCGTGCGCGCGCCCGACACGACGTCTTCGCCCTGCGCGTTGGTCAGCACATCGCCGTTCAGCACCCGTTCGCCGGTGCGGCAGTCGCGCGTGAACGCGACCCCGGTTCCAGAGTCGTCACCCAGGTTGCCGTATACCATCGCGACGACGTTGACTGCCGTGCCCATGTCGTCCGGGATGCTGTGCACCTTGCGGTAGTCGGCGGCCCGGCGGGTGTTCCAGCTCTTGAACACCGCTTCGATCGCGCCCCACAGCTGGGTGGGCGGGTCTTCGGGGAACGGCGCGCCGCGTTTCGCCTGGATGATCGACTTGAACTCGCGGACCAGCGCCTCGAGGTCCTCGGCCGGCAGGTCGATTTCGCGCGTCGCTTTTTTGCGCTGCTTGAGCTCGGCGAGCACTTCCTCGAACGGTTGCTTGCCGAGATCGAACACGACGTCGCCGTACATCTGCACGAAGCGACGGTACGAGTCGTAGGCGAAGCGCGCGTTTTTGGACCCGGCGATCAGCCCCTGCACGGTCTGATCGTTCAAGCCCAGGTTCAGAATCGTCTCCATCATCCCGGGCATCGAAACCGCGGCTCCCGAGCGCACCGAGACGAGCAGCGGGTTGGCGGGGTCGCCGAAGCGCTTCTTGGTGGCTTGCTCGAGTTGCTTCAGTCGGCGGTCGACTTCTTCGTGCAGCTGATCGGGGAAGGTGCCTTGCTCAAGGTAGCTGAGACACAGCCTGGCGGAGATCGTGAACCCGGGCGGAACGGGAAGGCCCAGGTTCGCCATCTCGGCGAGGCCCGCGCCCTTGCCGCCCAGGATGTCGCGCATCGCGGCGGAGCCGTCAGCGCGGCCGTTACCGAACGAGTAGACCCACCGCTCGAGCGAGGGCACCGGTCCATCAGACGGCGGTGGTGAGGAGCGGCGCGGCGTGCCGCGCCCCCGCCATGTCGGCTTCCGGAATTTCGGTCGGGTAGACGCCAGAGAAGCAGGCGTGGCAGAAGGCCGCGGGATCGCCGCCCGCTGCGCGTAGCATTCCATCGAGCGACAGATAGCCGAGCGAGTCGACTCCCAGGTGCTCGCGGATTTGCTCCACGTCGTGGCTGGCGCCGATCAACTCGGCTTTCGTGGGCGTGTCGATCCCGTAATAGCACGGCCCGGTGATGGGCGGAGACGCGACGCGGAAGTGAACTTCCGCGGCGCCGGCCTGGCGAATCAACTGAACCAGCGCCTTGCTCGTGGTCCCCCGCACGATCGAGTCGTCCACGACCACGACCTTCTTTCCCGCCAGCACTTCGCGCACGGGGTTGAACTTGATCTTCACCTTCGCCATGCGACCGGCTTGGGCTGGATGGATGAACGTCCGGCCCACGTAGTGATTGCGGATCAACGCGTGCTCCAGCTTTACCCCCGACTCCTCGGAGAATCCCAGGGCCATCGCGTTGGAGGAGTCGGGGACGGAGAACACGCAATCCGCCCCCGGCGCCGGATGCTCGCGCGCCAGCTCACGACCCAGCGCCCGCCGCACGCCGTCCACGGAACGGTGGAACACCGTGCTGTCGGGCCGCGAGAAGTACACCAGCTCGAACACGCAGCGGCGGTGCGGCTTGGCGGGAAGCCTGGGCAGGTCGTCCACGTCCTCGCCGTGGATGCGGACGAAATCCCCTGGCTCGAGCTCCCGCACCGGCGTCGCGCCGGTGATGTCGAGGGCACAGGTCTCCGACGCCACCACCCAGCCGCGTCCCAGCCGCCCAAGCACGAGCGGCCGGAATCCCCGCGAATCCACGATCGCATACAACGTGCGGCCGATGGTGACGAGGAGCGAGTACGCACCTTCCACCCGCTCGAGCGCGTCGAGCAGCTGGTCCTCGGGCTCGCGGGCCTCCGAGCGGGCGATCAGGTGGACCAGCACTTCACTGTCGGAGGAGCTCTGGAACAGCGAGCCCTTGGCGACGAGGTCGGACCGGAGGGCGACGGCGTTGGTGAGGTTGCCGTTATGAGCGAGCGCCAGGGGACCTTCGCGGTAGCGCGCCAGCATCGGCTGGGCGTTGGCGAGGACGGACGTGCCGGCGGTGGAGTAGCGCGTGTGTCCGATGGCGACATCGCCGGACAGGTCGCCCAGGACCTTCTCAGTGAAGATGTCCGAGACGAGTCCCATCCCACGATGGGATCGCGCCACGCCCTCCCCATCCACCGCCACGATCCCACCCGACTCCTGCCCGCGATGCTGCAGGCTGTACAACCCGAGATAGGCGACGCGGGCCGCGTCGGGAACGCCGGTGACGCCGATAATGCCGCACATCCGTCCGTCAGTCTCCCATGCGCTGGGGTAGAGCGGGGAAATATACCTGGCGCAGCCGATCCACGGGGTGCTCGACGAGCGCGTCCCGAAGTCGCAACCGCAAGGCGCCCTGACGCTCGCTCACGCGGCCGACGCGATACGCCGGTACGCCCAGCTCCTGGGCCAGCGCCGCGACGGCGGTCACGCGCTCGGGCGCACAGGTGACGACGGCGCGGCCGTGCGACTCGCTGAACAACAGCTCGACGGCCGTGAGCGGTGAGCCGTAAGCGGTCAGATCGATGTCGAGGCCGAACCCGGTCTCGTCGTACGGTCCGCCCATCGCGACCTCCGCGAGCGCCACCGCGAGGCCGCCTTGAGAGCAGTCGTGCGCGGAGCGCAACAAGCCCCGGTCGGCCGCTGCCACAAGGTAGTCCACGAGGCGGCGCTCGGCGGCAAGATCCACGCGCGGGGGCGAGCCGCCCACGAACCGGTAGATCGCTTCCCACAACTGCGAGCCACCGAGCTCCGCCCGGGTGTCGCCCAGCACGAAGACGGCTTCCCCCAGCGCCCGCGCATGGCTCGGCACGGCACGATCCACCCGGGACAGGAGACCCACCATCCCGATCACCGGCGTGGGGTCGACGGCCCCCGTTGGACTCTCGTTGTAGAACGAGACGTTCCCACCCGTCACCGGCGTGTCGAGCGCGCGACAGGCTTCGGCGATGCCGCGACACGCTTCGCGGAATTGGTGAAACACGGCCGGCCGCTCCGGGCTTCCGAAGTTCAAGCAATCGGTGATGCCGAGCGGCCGGGCACCGGTGCACGCGACGTTGCGCGCCGCCTCGGCCACAGCCGCTTTCCCTCCCTCATACGGGTCGAGCAGCACATAGCGGCTGTTGCAATCGGTGGTGACCGCGATGCCGAAGTCGGCGTCGCGCACGCGAATCACACCGGCGTCGCCGCCCGGCCCAATCACGGTGCTCGCCTGTATCGTGGAGTCGTACTGCTCGTACACCCAGCGCTTCGACGCCACGGGGGGATAATCCAGCAGCGCGAGCAGGATCTCACCGGGATCCGGGATCCGGGATCCGGGGTCCGGGCGCCGCCGGCGCAGCTCGCTGATCTGGGGATCCTCCTGTGCCTCGGGATGGTACACGGGGCAGTCGTCGATCAGCTGCTTTCCCGGGATCTCCACCACCACCTTGTCGCCCCACGTGGCCCGATACATGCCGTCGTCCGTCACGCGACCGATCGGCGTCGCCGCGAGCTCCCACTGGGCCGCGATTGCTCGCACCGCCTCCACACGGTCCACCTTCGCCACGACGAGCATACGTTCCTGCGATTCGGACAGCAGGATCTCGTACGGGGTCATTCCGGGCTCGCGTGTCGGCACGCGGGCGAGATCGATCTCCACCCCCACGCCGCCCCGGGCGGCCATCTCCGCCGAGGACGAGGTGAGACCGGCCGCCCCCATATCCTGAATCGCCACGATGTGGCCGGACGCGATCAGCTCAAGGCTGGCCTCGAGCAGCAGCTTTTCGGTGAATGGATCGCCCACCTGGACCTGGGGTCGGCGCCGTTCACTCTGGTGCGTCAACTCCTCCGAGGCGAACGACGCCCCGTGGATCCCGTCCCGTCCCGTGCGCGAGCCGACGACCAGGAGCACGTTCCCGACGCCGCGCGCCGCCGCCCTCATCACGTCACGCTCCCGCAACAGGCCGACGCACATGGCGTTCACCAGGGGATTGCCGGAATAGCCGGGCGCGAAATCCACTTCGCCGCCCAGCGTGGGAATGCCCACGCAGTTGCCGTAGTCCCCCACGCCTTTCACCACGCCGACGCAGAGATAGCGGTTGCGGGGCTCGTCGAGCGGACCGAACCGGAGGCTGTTCAACAGGGCGACCGGTCGGGCACCCATGGTGAACACGTCGCGCAGGATCCCACCCACGCCGGTGGCCGCCCCTTGATACGGCTCGACGGCCGACGGGTGATTGTGCGATTCGATCTTGAACGCCACCGCCCAGCCGTCCGGGAGCCGCAGCACCCCCGCGTTTTCACCCGGTCCCTGAATCACTTGGGGTCCGGCCGTCGGCAACGTCTTCAGCACCGGCCGTGAGTGTTTGTACGAGCAGTGCTCGCTCCACAAGGCGGAGAACACACCCAGCTCGGCGAACGTAGGCGCGCGTCCCAGCAGAGCGGTGATGTGGCGATATTCGCCGTCGGTGAGGTTGTGCTCGCGGACCAGCTGCGGCGTGATCGGGGGATCGCCGGGGAACGGAGTAGGCGAAGGGTGGGGGCTCACGTATCGGACGCTTTCGCCCCGGATACGCCCCGCAGTACGGCCCGAAAGACACGCCCGATGATGTTGGGCTCGGGATGAGCCAGAGCGCTTTCCGCTTCACCGGCGTCGAACCACAGGCCGTGACAGTGCGTGCATTGATCGATCTGCACGCCGTGCCACTCGCCGGTGAGGAGATCGTACCCGCACTTGGGGCACTTCATGTAGTGCGATCGCCGCTCGGCCTCGGCAGCGGCCTTCTGGACGCTGGCTCGCTGCTGCCGCAGTAGCTCGGCATCCCGCTTCGCGAAGTATTCCTCTTCGTTTCTGCTCGGCTTGTCGGGCATCAGGGCGTCGAAGGAGACTTCGTCGTGAGCGTGTCCCCGCCCGGGCGGGGGGGCCCATGGGGAGGGGTAGCGGCGGGCGACGACGACTGCCCGCTGTAGCCATGTCCCGGCCACCGTAACACGGCATCGACCACCTGGCCACTTTGGAGGATCACGACGTCAGCGGTGCCGCAGGTGTGCTCGCAGCCGTTCGGGAAGAAGAGATAGGTGTACTGTCCCTGGCGGCGGACGTCGGCCGGAGGCCCCCACAACGAATAGATGTCCTTTTCACTCATTCCGGGAGCGATCGTGCCGGTGTCGTTGGAGTGGTAGGGGACATCGGCCAACGCGACGGGACGCGCCGGGACTGGAGGCTCCTGGCGCGGCTCCCCGTGCCTGCCGACGGGCCGGTCCATGGTCGAAGGCGATGGCGCCGAGGCGGGCGCCGGCACGGCGGGCGCGGGTGCCGGCTGGGCGGGTTTCCTCGCGTACCGCTGGCGTGCCGCGTCGATCTTCGCTTTCACCTTCGCCCACTGCTCGTTGACCTGCTTACACCCTGAGGTGGCGATCGTCAGGAGCGCGCATATCCACAGCGTGCTGCGTCGCATGTCGAGCCTCCATCGAGTGAAAGACTCGGGCGCCATCCGGGCCGCCCACAGCCGGGGCGGTGCGTCGCTCCGGGTGGGGCATGAGCCCGACCACGTTCCCGCCGGCATTCGTGACCCCGGCGATGTCGTTCGTCGAGCCGTTCGGGTTCTCGCGCACGTACCGCCACACGACTCGCTCCGTCGCCTCCAGCTCGGCGGCGGTGTGCGGGTCCACCACGTAGCGACCGTCGCCGTGCGCGATCGGCAGCTCCAACACCTCGCCCTTGTCGTACAGGCAGGAGAACGGTGTCTCGGTCTGATCCACCCTCACCCAGACCGGGCGAGACAAAAATCGCAGCCGCGCGTTGCGCATCAGGGCGCCCGGCAGCAGTCCTGCCTCACACAGGATCTGAAACCCGTTGCAGATCCCGAGCACCGCCCCGCCGGCGCGCGCGTGCGCGGCCACCGCGGTCATTACCGGCGAGAACCGCGCGATCGCTCCGGAACGCAGGTAGTCGCCGTAGCTGAAGCCGCCGGGCAGGATCACCACGTCCGCCTGCCGCAGGTCCGTGTCGCGGTGCCAGACGAAGTAGGCATCCGCGCCGGCCTCGCGGGCGGCGGCGAGCGTATCCACGTCGCAGTTCGAGCCCGGAAACCGGATCACCGCCACCCGCCTCATCGCGGTACCTCGCCGTCCACCGCCACCTCATAATCCTCCGTCACCGGATTCGCGAGCAACCGCTCACACATCGCGCGGGCGCGGGCCAGCGCTTCGTCGCGCGACGCGGCCCCGAGCTCGAGCACCAGGTGCTTCCCCATACGCACCCGGGCGACCTCCGCGAACCCGAGGGCTTGCAGGGCATGCTCTACCGCCTGGCCCTGCGGGTCGAGCAACGCGGCCCGCGGCATCACGCGAACCTCGACCCGGAACGCGCTCATCCCTGACCTCCCCGCGGCGCGATCCCGCGCGCCGCCGGGGGGGGCACATATGTCTCGCCGGGCTCCTGCCGGTCGGCGATGACGATCGGTCCGGCGATGTCCGTCTCCCGATCGTCCTCCGCGTCGGTGAGGAACCCCAACAACGTCGCCCGCAGGATGCCATACGCCATGTACGCGATCCCTAGAGGAAAGAAGAAGGCGTCGTGCTCGAGGATGCCGAAAAAGAGGATAAACAGAATCGTCGCGAGCCCCAAGAGCCCTCTGAGTGTCCGGATGCCCGCCCGGGGCAGCGTCGCATACCGGACGTTGCTCACCATCAGGATGGTGAGCAGGATCATCAGCAGCTGCATCAGGTGATGCCGGGGGAGAAACCGGAACACCTCCTGGTACAGCCCCGTCGTCGTGAACGGGAAGAAGGTGGCGAGCGTCATCCCCGCCGCGGGCGACGGCAGGCCGATGAAGTGGCGCTTGGCTCGTCCCGCCTGCGTGATGTTGAATCGCGCGAGCCGGATGGCCGCCGCCATCACATAGAAGTAGCAAAAGATCCACTCCGCCTGTCCCGCGCTCGAGAACTCGAGCTCGTAGATGAGGAACGCCGGCGCGACGCCGAAGCTCACCACGTCGACCAGGCTGTCGAGCTCGGCGCCGAACCGGGTGCCGGTCTTGGAGAGTCGCGCGACCCGGCCATCCAGCGCGTCCAGGACGCCCGCGAAAAAGATGTACCAGCCGGCGCGGTAGAACTCCCCGCGCGAGGCCAGCACCATGGACCAGATGCCGAAGAACAGGTTGAAAAGCGTGAACAGGCTGGGCACCACGATTACCACGCGTCGCATGCCCCCGCCCGGCCCGCGGAACGGTCTCAAGCGCCGTACTCCGCCAACACGGTGGCGCCGACCCGCACCCGGTCGCCCACGGCCACCTGCACGGTGGCACGCGCGGCGGTGGGAAGAAACACGTCCACCCGCGAGCCGAAGCGGATCATGCCCATGCGCTCCCCCTGGACCGCTCGCGCGCCGGCCGTCGCGTCGGTGACAATGCGCCGCGCGATGAGACCCGCGATCTGGCGCACCAGCAGCGGCCCCCCCCTCACCCCGCGCACGCCGACCGACGATTGCTCGTTGTCGAGGCTCGCCTTGTCGGACGCGGCGTGCAGGAACCGGCCCGCATTGTAGCGCGTGAGCTCGACCGTTCCCGTCACCGGGTAGCGATTCACGTGCACGTCGAACACGTTCATGAAAATCGAGATCCGCGTCGCCTGGGCCTTGAGGTACATCGGCTCATCCACCACGCTGACGTCCACGATCCTGCCGTCCGCCGGTGCGATGACGTAGCGCTCGCCGCGGGGCCCCGCTCGTCGGGGATCGCGAAAGAACACGAGCAGCCAGACCGCGAGCAGCAGCAGGATGGTCTCGGGCACCCACAGCCAGGGCCTTCCGCGCGCCGCCCAGACGCCCAGGATCACGACCGCCCATGCGGGTAGGATGAAGGGCCAGCCTTCGGGAGCTAGCCGCACTGCGTCCCCCCCACCACGTGGAACGCGGAACGCGGAACGCGGAACGGCGACGAAAGGTGGTGCGTCGCACGTCGCCTCCACTTCTGTTCCGCATTCCGCGTTCCGACGTCCGCGTTCATTCCAGAGTCCGTCCCGTCAGCCGTCGATAGGCCTCCAAGTACCGCTCGCTCGTCGCTTGCACGACGTCGGGCGGCAGCGGGGGCGGGGGCGGCTCGCCGTCCCACCTCCCGTCCTGCCGCAGCGCTGCCAGGTAGTCGCGCAACGGCTGCTTGTCGAAGCTGGGCTGGCTCCGGCCGGGCTCGTAGCGGTCCGCCGGCCAGAAGCGCGACGAATCGGGCGTCAGGATCTCGTCGATCACGAGCAGCCGGCCACCGGGTGTGAGGCCGAACTCGAATTTCGTATCGGCGATGATGATGCCGCGCGGCGCCGCGTAGGCGCGTCCCGCCTGGTACAGCTCCAGGCTGGCCCGCTTCAGCCGCTCGGCGAGCGTGCGCCCCACCGCATTCACGACGTGGCCGAACGTCACGTTCTCGTCGTGCCCCACCTCGGCCTTGGTAGCGGGGGAAAAGATGGGCGAATCGAGCCGCGCGCTCTCCACGAGTCCCTGCGGCAGGAGCTCGCCGGCGAGCGTTCCCGCCTTGCGGTACTCGGCCCACGCCGAGCCCGTGATGTACCCCCGCACCACGCACTCGAACGGCACCGGCGTGGTGCGGCGCACCAACATGGCCCGGCCCACGAGCGCCGCGTGATGCTCGACCAGGGCCGGAACGCGGGCGACGATCTCGTCGGCCTCGGCGGTGAGAAAGTGGCTCGGCATCACGCTGCTCGTGCGCTCGAACCAGAACGCGCTCAGCTGCGTCAGCACCGCCCCCTTGTGGGGAATGGGCTCACGCAGCACGACGTCGAACGCGCTGACGCGGTCGCTCGCGACCAACAGCAGGGTCTCGGCGTCGACTTCGTACACCTCGCGCACCTTGCCACGGCGCACGAGCGGGAGCGGCAACGCGCTCGCGACGAGCGGGGCGGGCGGGGGGGGCGGGGGGGGCGTCGTCATACGGTCACCTCGGCCGCTACGGCGGTCGGGGCCACCGCCTCGATGCGCTGCAACACGTCGGGCAGCACCTGCTCCAGGAATTCGTCCACCTGGCGCGGGGCGCGTCCGATGTAGAGCTTCGGGTCCAGCTCGTCATCCCGCACCGCCACACGCAGCGTCTTGAACGCCGGGTCGCGCGCCAGCCGCTCCAGCAGATCGTTGGGCGCGCCGCGCTCGGCAACGGCCTGCGCCACCGCGAGGCTGTGTGTCCGAATCACCTCATGGAGCCGCTGGCGATCTCCACCAGCCTTCACACCGCGCATCAGCAAACGCTCGGTGGCGAGAAACGGCAGCTGCTCCGCGACCCGCCGGGCGATCACGGCCTCGCGTACTTCGAGCCCTGCGGCGACGTTGGTGGCGAGCACCAGGATCGCGTCGGTGGCGAGGAACGCCTCCGGCAGCACCAGCCGGCGGTTCGCGCTGTCGTCGAGCGTGCGCTCGAGCCACTGCTCCGCGGCCGTGTGCCAGGTGTTGCCCGCGAGCTCGATCACGAAGCGCGCCAGACTGGTCATGCGCTCGGCCCGCATGGGGTTGCGCTTGTAAGCCATGGCCGACGAGCCCACCTGGTCGGCCTCGAACGGCTCGAGCATCTCGCCCTCGTGCTGCAGCAGCCGCAGGTCGGTCGCGAACTTCGCTGCCGACTGGGCGACGCCCGCCAGCGCCGCCAGCACCTCGGCGTCAAGCTTGCGCGTGTAGGTCTGACCGGTGATGGGAAACACGCGCGCGAATCCCATGCGCCGCGCCACCCGGATATCGAGCTCGCGAACCTTGTCGTCGGCGCCGTCGAACAACTCGAGGAAGCTCGCCTGCGTGCCGGTCGTGCCCTTCACGCCGCGGAACTGCATTGTGGCGAGCCGGTGCAGCAGCTCTTCGGCGTCCAGCAGCAGCTCCTGCATCCACAAGGTGACTCGCTTCCCAACGGTGGTGAGCTGTGCCGGCTGAAAGTGCGTGTAGGCCAGGCACGGCGTGGCGCGGTAGCGTCTGGCAAGCTTCGAGAACGCCACCAGCACCGCCGCCACCCGACCGAGCAGCAGCTGCATCCCTTCGCGCATAAGTACGAGATCGGTATTGTCCGTCACGTAGGCGCTGGTGGCGCCGAGATGGATGTAGGGGCGCGCCGCCGGCGCCTGCTCTCCCAGATGATGAATGTGCGCCATCACGTCGTGGCGCAGCCGTTTCTCGTGCTCCGCCGCGCGCTCGAGATCGGCGTCGTCGAGATGGGCGCGCAGCTCCGCCACTGCCCGCTCCGGAATGTCGAGGCCCAGCTCGCGCTCGCCCTCCATCAAGGCGAGCCACAGCCGCCGCCACAATCCGATGCGCCGACGCTCTCCCCACAGCGCCTGCATGGCCGGGGAGGCATATCGCTGGGAGAGCGGGGAGAGGTAGGTCATACCCGCGCTTTCGGCCGGGCCCCAAGCGTCTTCCAGTCCGCGAGGAACTGCTCGAGCCCGCGGTCGGTGAGCGGATGCCGCAACAGCTTTTTCAACACGTCGGGCGGGAGCGTGGCGACGTCGGCGCCGAGCATCGCGGCCTCCACCACGTGCCGCGGATGCCGGATCGAGGCCGCCAGGATTTCGGTGGCGAGCTGATAGTTGTCGAAGATCACGCGTGCTTCGCGGATGACGTCCATCCCTTCTTGACCCACATCGTCCAGCCGGCCGATGAACGGACTCACGTACGCGGCGCCCGCCTTTGCGGCGATCAGGCACTGTACGCTCGAGAAGCACAGCGTCACGTTGGTCTTGATGCCCAGCGCGGCGAGCCGGCGCACGGCCACCATCCCCGCCTCGAGCATCGGGATCTTCACCACGATGTTGTCGGCGATCTTCGCGAGCTCCTGTCCCTCGCGGACCATGGCGTCGGCTTCGACGGCGACCACTTCCGCGGAGACCGGGCCCTCCACCAGGGAGCAGATCTCCTTCAAGACGTCCCGTGGATCCAGGTCGCCCGCCTGCTTGGCGAGGAGGGACGGATTGGTGGTGATCCCGTCGATCAGCCCGGCCTGTGCCGCCCAGCTGATGTCTTTGAGGCTCGCGGTATCGAGGAAGAACTTCATACAGTGGAGGCCTCGGCGTAGAGGTCCGGGGGATAGCGCACCGCCATGAGATAGAGTCCCTGCGGTGGCGCGGGCGGGCTGGCCGCCTGATTGTCGGGCGCGACGAGCAGGCAGGACAGGTCTTGGAGTGGACGCCGGCCGAGCGCGATGTCGACCATCGCGCCCACGAGGAAGCGCACCATGCGATGCAGGAACCGGTCGGCCTCGATCGTGAACGTCACCCCCGCTCCGTCGGTCCGCGGCGCCCATTGGGCGAGCGCCACGCGGCTGCGGTAGTGGGGCTTCGCGGAGCCCGCGCCGGTCGCGGCCAGCCCGCGAAAGTCGTGCTCTCCGACGAGCAGCGGCGCGGCGCGGTGGAGCAACGCCTCGTCGAGCGGGCGACCGAGCGTCCATTCATACGGCCGCCGGAACGGCGAGTGCGCCGCCTCGTCGGTGCCGATCACGTACCGGTAACGGCGCGCTACGGCGCTCTTGCGCGCGTCGAACCCCGCTCGCATCGGGTGCACGCACTCCACCCAGATGTCGCGGGGGAGGAGCGCGTTGAGCGCGCGATGCAGCCCTGCCCAATCCGCGACCCAGCGCCCATCGGCGACGAACCCAACCCCCTGCCCGAGGGCGTGCACCCCGGTGTCGGTGCGGCCTGCGCCCGTCGCCGGGATGCCGCGTCCCATCAGACGCTCCAGCACACCCTCGAACTCCGCCTGCACCGTGCGGGCATCGGGCTGCCGTTGCCAGCCCGCGAACAGCGCCCCGTCGTACTGCACCACCGCGAGGAATGGCCGGCTCGTCACGAGCGCCACGGGCGAAAGATAGGGCGAAGCGAGGGGTCAATCAAGCTGCGCAACCCGTTGTGCTATTTGACAAAAGGCGATTTTTCGCGGTAGCTTTGGCAGGCCCGAAACCCCCGTGCCCTGTGTCCGCGTCGTCCCACGCCCCCCTCGCCTCTGCAGCGCTGCAGCAAGCGATCGCCGCCCTCGCCGATGGCAAGTCGCTGACTGAGGAGGAGGCGACGGAGGTATTTGGGACGGTGATGCGCGGCGCAGCGACGCCGGTGCAGATCGCGGCGCTGCTGATGGGGTTGCGGGTAAAGGGGGAGACCGCGGAGGAGGTGGCGGGCGCGGCGCGGTCGCTGCGTGCCGCCATGGTACGAGTGGAGGTGCAGGGCGAGCACCTCGTGGACACCTGCGGCACCGGTGGCGGCGTGTCCACGTTCAACATCTCGACCGCGGCGGCGCTCGTGGCCGCCGGTGCGGGGGCGACGGTGGCCAAGCACGGCAATCGCTCCTTCACCTCCAAGTGTGGCTCGGCCGATGTGCTCGAGGCGCTGGGTGTGCGGCTCAGCCCGGACGCGGACGACGCCGCGCGCGTGCTGCGCGAGGCATGTATCACCTTTCTCTTTGCGCCGAATTTTCACCCGGCCATGAAATACGCCGCTCCGGTACGACGTGAGCTCGCCGTTTCCACCGTGATGAACATGCTCGGTCCGCTCGCCAACCCCGCAGGCGTGCGTCGACAGGTCGTGGGCGTCGCCGACCGCGGCCGGGCGCCGCTGATGGCGCGGGCCTTGGCACGCCTCGGGGTCGATCACGCCTGGGTAGTACATGGCCGCGTCGGCATGGACGAGATCGCGCCCCACGGCATCAGCGACGTGTGGGAAGTCCGGCCCGACGGAATATCCGAGTGGCAACTGGACCCGGCGCAGTACGGGCTCGCGAGCAGCGATGTGACCGCGCTCTCGGGCGGAGAGCCCGCCGCCAACGCGGCGCGCATCGAGCAGCTGCTCGCCGACGGGCGCGATGATACCGCCGGCTCGGCGGCCCTGCTCCTCAACGCCGGCGCCGCCATCTACGTGGCCGGGCTGGCGACCTCCTATCAGGACGGCATCGCGCGGGCGCGCGACGTGGTGCGCTCGGGCGCGGGGCGGGCCGCGCTCGAACGGCTGCGCCGCGCGACTAGTACTTCCTGATGACGCCCACCACCACGCCCTGGACCAGCACGTCCCGCTCGTTGAGGCGAAGCGCGGCCATGCTGGCGTTCGCGGGTTGCAGCCGGATCCAGCCGCCGGGCTCGCGATAGAACCGCTTGACCGTGGCGTTCGAGCCCTGCACCAACGCGACCACCGTCTGGCCATTATCGGCTTGATTGCGCTCGTGCACCACGATGTAATCGCCATCTTTGATATGCTCGTCGATCATCGACTGGCCGCGGACCTTGAGCACGTAGCTGCGTCCGCGTCGCGGGATCAGGTCGTCCGGCACGGCGATCGTGTCGTTTCCGGTCACCGCCTCGATCGGCTCGCCGGCGGCCACCAGGCCCTGCAACGGCAGCTCCGTAGCGCCGGTCTGCCCGCGCGGCGGCACGACCTCGATGCCGCGACTCTCGTTGTGGGCCCGGTGGATGTAGCCCTTGCGCTCGAGGTTGGTGAGATGCTCGTGCACCGTGGCAAGGGAACGGAACGCGAAACGCTCGGCGATCTCCTCGAAGCTCGGAGCGTAGCCCTGACCCGCGATGTGGGTCGAGATGAAATCGAGGATTTCGCGCTGACGGCGGGTGAGCGGCACGACATCTCCCGAAGGGAAACCGAAGCCTAATCTACCCGAAAATCGCCCGAATGCAAGCAACGCCGAACACCAGGCTTGACGCCATCCTCTCCGCCACCCGCGAGCGGGTCGCCACCCTCCGGACGCATGCGCGCGAGCTCGAGCGCCGGGCGGCGGCGGCCCCGCAGCCACGCCCGTTCGCACCGGCGCTCGCCGGTGCCGAGGTGGGTGTGATCGCCGAAGTGAAACGGCGCTCGCCGTCGGCCGGGCCGATTCGCGAAGACCTGGACCCCGTCGAACACGCGCGCGCCTATGCCCGCGGCGGAGCGGTGGCGATTTCGGTGCTCACCGACGAGCTGCACTTCGGCGGCTCGCTCGACGATCTGGCGCGGGTAGCGCACGGCGTGCCCCTCCCAGTGCTCCGCAAGGACTTCATCCTCGACGAGCTACAGCTGTACGAAGCTCGGGCCGCCGGGGCGAGCGCGGTGTTGCTGATCGTGCGCGCGCTGACGACCAAGCGACTGAAAACGCTCGCCCGGGCGGCCCGCGGCCAAGGACTGGCCGTCCTGGTCGAAGTCCATTCCCCGACTGAGCTCGAGTCCGCGCTCGGTGCGGAGCCGACCGCTGTCGGCGTCAACAGCCGCGACCTCGCGACCTTCACGCTGGACATCGAGCTCGCCGAGCGGCTGGTCGCCCAAGTCCCATCGCGCGTTCCGGCGATCGCGGAGAGCGGCATCGCGACTCGAGCGGAAGTGGAACGCATGGCGGCGGCGGGAGCAGACCTGGTGCTGGTGGGAACCGCGGTGGCGCGCCAAGCGGATCCACAAACCGCTGTACGGGAGCTGACGGGCGTACGGAGAAAGGGAAGGGGACGGTGATGCGCTTCGGCCCCTACGGGGGCCGCTACGTCCCCGAGACGCTGATGGCGGCGCTCGAGGAGCTCGATCGGGTGCACGAGGCGGCCAAGCGCGACCCGACGTTCTGGGCCGAGCTGGACACGCTCCTCAAGGACTATGTCGGTCGCCCGACGCCCCTCACGGAGGCACCGCGGGTCGCGGCCCAGCTGGGACCGGGCGTGATCGTGGCGCTCAAGCGCGAGGACTTGAACCATACCGGCGCGCACAAGATCAACAACACCCTCGGCCAGGTCCTGCTCGCGCTTCGGATGGGGAAGCGGCGGATCATCGCCGAGACCGGCGCCGGCCAGCACGGTGTCGCCACCGCCACGGTGTGCGCGCGCTTCGGGCTGGAGTGCGTCGTGTACATGGGTGAAGAGGACATGCGGCGCCAGCGCTTGAACGTGTACCGCATGGAGTTGATGGGGGCGCGGGTGGTGCCGGTGACGTCGGGCACCCGGACGCTCAAGGACGCGACCAACGAAGCGCTGCGTGATTGGGTCACCAATGTCACGACAACCCATTACATCATCGGGTCGGTGGTGGGGCCCGATCCCTTTCCGCGGCTGGTGCGAGACTTCCAGGCCGTCATCGGCCGCGAGGCGCGCGCGCAGGCGCTGGAGCGGTGGGGACGGCTGCCGGGAACGGTGGTAGCGTGCGTCGGGGGGGGCTCGAACGCCATCGGCATCTTCACGGCGTTCCTCGACGACCGCGACGTCGCGCTGGTCGGCGTCGAAGCGGCCGGCGAGGGGCTCACCACAGGCCGGCACGCGGCGTCGCTCGGCCGCGGCCGGCCGGGCGTGTTTCACGGCAGCCTCAGCTACCTCCTGCAGGACGCCGATGGACAGGTCCAGCCGGCGCACAGCGTCTCCGCCGGCCTTGACTACCCCGGGGTGGGACCCGAGCACGCTTTCTTGAAGGACAGCGGTCGCGTATTGTATGAGGCGGTGACCGACCGGCAGGCCCTCGAGGCCTTCGCGGCGCTGTCCCGTCTCGAGGGCATCCTACCGGCCCTGGAGAGTGCACATGCCGTGGCCTGGGTGCTCGCACGGTGCGGTGAGTGGCGCGCGGGAGACATCGTCTTGGTCAACCTGAGTGGTCGGGGAGATAAGGACGTCGCCATGGTGGCCGATCTCACGGGAGCGGCACTCTGAGCAACGCGCCCGTACCCGAACTGGCGCTGCCGCCGCAGCAGGTCGAGGAGCTGATGCAGGTCCTCTCCAAGGGGATCCGGGCGACCCAGTTGTACCTGCCGAACAACCCGGTGTACCAGCGCGCCGTCGACAACATCCGGGCCGCGTTTCGCCAGATCTGGCAGGCCACCGACGATCTCGTGTTCGACGTGGGCGAGACGGAGATGCGCTGGGAAGACACCGTCGTGTACAGCCAGGAGCAGCGGGCCGAGAGCATCGCGTGGACGCTGTACAAGGACGGCGTCCGCTCGCTGGCGTTCAAACCAGGCGTCGAGGAGACCGAGATCGTGAAATTCCTCGGCGTGCTGCAACAAGCGCGCAGTCTCCAGGCCGACGCGGCCGACGACCTGTTGACCTTGCTGTGGGCCCAGGACTTCCAACTCATTACCTACACCTTCCGCGAGCTCGTCCCGGAGAACGCGGTCCCGATCGCAGCCGGCGAGACGATGCCGTCGACGGCGCCCGCGCAACTCCGCCAACAGGTGCAGGAAGAAGCGCCGCCCAAGCGCGAGGGCCTGGTGTCGATCGACGAGTTCGACACCACGCTCTACTTCCTCGAAGACAGCGAGATCGAGTACCTCAAGCGGGACGTGGAGCGCGAGTACTCGCAGGACCTGCGGCGCAACGTGCTGTCGATGCTGTTCGACCTGCTGGAGCTGCAGACCTACGGCACGGTCCGGGCCGAGCTCATCGCGATCACCGAGAACTTCATCCCCTACCTCTTGGGCGCCGGCGATTTCCGCTCCGTCGCGTTCATCCTGCGGGAGACCCGCGCGATCCTGCAGCGCGCGCGCGAGATGATCCCGGAGCAGCACCAGACCCTCGAGGCTCTCCCCACCCGGCTGTCGCAGCCGGAGGCGTTGTCGCAGCTGCTCCAGGCGCTGGACGAGGCCACGGTCCATCCCTCGGAGGAAGACCTCTCGGAGCTGCTGCAGGAGCTCCGTCCCGCCGCCCTCCCGACGTTGATGTCGTGGGTCGCCAAGCTCCACGACCCGTACGTCCGCGATCTCGTGCAAGGGGCCGCCTCGCAGTTGGCGCAGGCGAACGCCGGGGAGGTGCTGAAGGCGCTCGCCAGCGAGGACGGGGCCGCGCAGCTCGAGATGGTGAAGCTCGCGGGCCGGTTGCGGCTGCCGGGCGCGCCCGACGGGATGGAGCCGCTGCTCGGGAAGGAGGACAAGGGGCTCAAGCTCGCCGTGGTGGAGGCGCTCACGGCGATCGCCAGTCCCTCCGCCATGCGCCTGCTCGAGAAGATCATCGAGGACGGCGACCGCGACGTGCGCATCGCCGCGGTGCGGTTCCTCGCGTCGCGCGGCTATCGCAACGCCGCGGCCCGCGTGGAAACGATGGTGAGCGGCGCCAAGCTGAAGCACGCCGACCTGACGGAGAAGATGGCCTTCTTCGAGGCGTTCGGTGCGCTCGTGGGCGGCAAGGGCGTGCCGGTGCTCGAGAAGCTGCTCGCGGCCAAGGGGCTCCTCGGAAAGAAGGAGGATCCCGAGACCCGCGCCTGTGCCGCCATGGCGCTCGGGAAGATCCGGACGCCCGAGGCCAGGGCGGTGCTCGAGCGGGCGTCGCAGGACAAGGAGCCGCTGGTGCGCAACGCGGTGAGTCGCGCGCTGCGTGAAGGGGGCGGGGGAGGCGGGACGTGACGGATCATGGCGCCGAGCACGGTTCGATCGCCGAGACGATCCAGACCACCGACGGCTTCCTGCGGCACGCCGGGCGAGACTTCCTCGTGGTGCTCTATACCGCGTTCCGCTCCGTCAAGCTCTACCCGCTCGAGAACGCCCAGGTGCAGAAAGCGCTGAACGATCTCGCGCAAACCACCAAGCAGCTGTTGGACGTCGAGAAGGAGGTCGAGCTGCGGCTGCAAGGCGAGTTCATCTTCGTCAACTCCACGCGGCTGCGCCTCGACCTCGAAAACTACGCCTCGTTCTCCCATATCCTCGGGGTGCTGCGGCAATGCGGCATCGGGGCCGTGCGCATCGACGAGGGCGTGGACCGGCGGCAGCTGCAGCTGTTCGTGTCGCTGTTGTTGTCGTACGCCGCGAAAGAGCCCACGCCCAACAAGGTGTTCGAGCTGGGGCAGAAACTGTCCGATGGTGGCGTGACCCATATCGGCGTCGAGCCGCCCCTCGAGACCGAAGAGGACGCCGAGGACGAGGAGCGACAGAAGGAGGCGGCGAAGCGCACCTACGCGCGCTCCGTGGCGGTGACGAAGGAAGTGATCAACTCGATCCGCATGGGGCGCACCGCCAACGTCAAGAAGGTGAAGCGGGCCGTGCAGGCGATCGTCGATCAGGTGCTGAACAACGAGGCGTCGCTGGTGGGGCTCACGACGCTGCGCGATTACGACGAATACACCTTCACCCATTCGGTCAACGTCTGCATCTTCTCGGTGGCCCTCGGGCGCAAGCTCGGCCTCACCAAGCTGCAGCTCTACGACCTCGGCATGGCCGCGCTGTTCCATGACGTCGGCAAGTCGCGCGTGCCGCTCGAGGTGCTGAACAAGCAGGGCGGCCTCACCGACGAAGAGTGGCGCATCATGCAGGCCCACCCCTGGCTGGGTGTCCTGACGCTATTCGGGCTGCGCGGCTACGGCGAGATCCCCTACCGTGGGATGATCGTGGCCTATGAGCACCACATGAAGACGGACCTGACGGGCTATCCCAAGTCCGTGCGACCGCGCGAGCTGTCGATCTACTCCAAGATCGTCGCCGTCGCCGATGGGTTCGACGCCGCCACCAGCCGGCGCGTATATCAAACCGTCCCGATCCAGCCGGACCAGGTACTGAAGGAGATGTGGGAGAACCCGCGGCGCGGCTACGATCCCATCGTCGTCAAGGCGTTCATCAATTTGATCGGCATTTACCCTGTGGGGACCTGCGTCATCCTCGACACGTACGAGGTGGCGATCGTCCACGGCGCGAACCCCGACGTCATGCACGTGCATCGGCCGGTGGTCCGCATCGTCACCACGCCGGAGGGAGGGGTGCAGCATCCCGGCTTCCTCGCGGATCTCGCGCAGCGCGACGCCCAGGGCAATTATCCGAGGACGGTCGTCAAGGTTACCGACCCGCTGAAGTACGGCATCAACGTCAGCGACTACTTTGTCTGAGCATCCGATCGCCGCGCGCTGGCGGGCTGTCGGGCGTGCCGCACTCATTCCCTACCTCACCGCAGGCTTCCCGACGCCCGAGCAGTCGCTCGAGGCCCTGCGTCGGGTCGCGGCCGCGGGCGCCGCTTTCGTCGAGGTCGGCGTCCCGTTCTCGGATCCGCTCGCCGACGGTCCCACCATTCAACGCTCCACGCAGGCGGCGCTCGACCAGGGCATGACCGTGCCGCGGGTGCTCGAGCTGATCCATCGGGCGGCGCTCCCGATCCCGGTCATCGTGATGACGTACCTCAATCCGGTCATCGCGTTCGGTGTCGAGCGGTTCGTGCGCGCAGCCGCGGCCGCCGGCGCGTCCGGCCTGCTGCTCACCGATCTGCCCGCCGGGGCCGACCCCGCGGTGGAGGCCGTGGTGACGGCGAGCCCACTCGTACTGATCCGGCTGGTGGCTCCCACCACGACGCCGGAGCGGGTGGCGTGCGCGGTCCGCGGCGCCGGCGGCTTCGTATATCTCATTTCGCGGCTCGGGGTCACCGGGGCGCGTGACCGGGTGCCCCCCGATCTCGCGGAGCACGTCGCGCGCGTCCGCGCCGCGTCCTCGCTCCCGGTGGCGGTCGGGTTCGGCATCAGCACGCCCGACCAGGCGCGCCGGGCGGCGGCGGTCGCGGACGGCGTCGTGGTGGGGAGTGCGATCGTGGATGCCCTGGGTGCGGGCGGTCCGCCCGCCGCCGAGCGCCTGGTGCGGGAGCTCGCCGCCGCGGCGCGGCACGCATGACCGCGAACCGGCTGGTCACGATCTACAGCTGGGCCCTCGCCATCGGGGGGCCCTTCGTCCTCATCGCGATGCTGATCCTCGACCCCCGCTGGACCGGTCAGCCGGTCGAGGTGTTCGGCCTGCTCCTCGCCTCCCTGGTGCTGCGCGCGGCGCAGGTGCCGTTGAGCAAGTACTCCTATCTCACCCAGACGGCGCTCGTCGCCCTCACCGGCAGCCTGCTCGTAGGCGTGCCCGCCACGACGCTCGCAGTCGCGATCGGCGTGCTGGGAGCCGACTGGCTCTGGCAGAAGAAGATGTTCCGCGCGGCGCTCGTGAACGTGGGACGTGAAGTGATCGCGCTCGTGGGAGGGTTCGGCGTGTACGCGGGCACCCTGCGCCTCTCAGAGGTCAGCCCGCCCGGGCTGCGCGTGGAGCTCGTGCCCGCGCTGTTCTTTTACTGCCTCGCCTACTTCGTCATCAGCCGCCTGCTGTTCTATTTCGCCCTGATCATCCGGGGCAAGCTCGAGCAGGACGAGCGCCTGCTCATCCTGCGGTACGAGTGCATCGGCTACGGCGCCACGCTGATCGCGACGGGCATCGTGGTCGGGACGGTGATCTACTGGCCGCCGCTGGCGTGGGTGTTCGTCGGCGCGGCGCTGGGCGCGCTGGGATTGCTCTTCAAGTACACCGTGGAGGAAGCGATCGCGGCCGAAGAGCTGAACAAGATTCACGCGATGGAGGCCGTGATCACGAGCAACATCAGTCTCGAAGACTCGTTCGCCCGGATCGAGCGCCTGGCGCACCGACTGGTGGATTGGGGCGACTTCCGCATCTACCGGCGGCAGGAGGGCGCGCTGCAGCTCGCCTACCGGGGGCAGATCGGACGCGCCGGGCGCGGCGAGCCCAGCGCCGACACCGCGGGACTGCGCGAGGCCGTGACCAAGGGCGGCGAGCCGGTGGTGATCCACGATGTGACACGCGATCGGCGCATTGCCGATGCGCCCCTCGCCGTGCAGAGTCTGGTCATCGTGCCGCTCAAGTTCGGCGACCAGGTGATCGGGACGCTCGAGCTCGAGCACCACAAGCGCAAGGTCTACCGGGCGAAGGACGTGCTCACCATCAACACCTTCGCCAACCAGCTGGCCACGGCCATCCACATCACCGAGCTGCGCCGGCCGCTGGTCGAGACGGTGGACACGCTCACCCAGCAGCTCGCCACGCTGGCGCGCGCCGCCGAGTCGATGCGCGAGGCCGCCGGCGCGGTCGCCCAATCGACCGGGACGATCCGCCAGGGCGTGCTCGCGGAAGAAGGGGAGGTCTCGGGCGGGCTCGCGGCCACGGAAAGCCTGGCGCAGGTGTCGCGGCGCGTCTCGGAGGACGGGACCGAGGCGGCGCAAGCGTCCAGCACCGCGAGCGAGGTGGCGAACAAGAATCGCCAGCAGATTCGCGACGCCATCGGCCGGCTGGTGGCGCTCAAGACGTTCGTGGGCGAGACGTCGAGCAAGGTGCAGCAGCTCGGCCAGGTCACCCGGCGCATCACCGGGTTCATCGCGTCGATCCGCGAGCTCGCCGACATGACCAATCTACTGGCCCTGAACGCGGCCATCGAGGCGGCGCGCGCGGGGAAGCACGGCAAGGGGTTCGCGGTGGTCGCGGACGAGGTGCGCCGGCTGGCCGAGCAGAGCGCCAGCGCTGCCCAGGAGGCGGGCGAGCTGGTGCAGGACATCCATCGGGAGGTGGGTGAAGTGGTGGAGCAGATGCGCCGCGGGCAGGTCAACGTGGGCGGCGTGGAGGAGCTCTCCTCGTCGGCGCTCCAGGCGCTGGACGCGATCGTCGCGGCCACGGCCGAGGCGACGTCGCACGCCCAGCGCATCGCCGCCGCCGCCGGAGACCAGGACAAGGCGTTCGCCAAGCTGCGCGAGCGCATCCACGCCGTCGCGCAGATCGCGGGAAAGAACCGCGCCGAAGCCGACGACGTCGCCACGCGCGCCGACGAGGCGGCGCGCGGGCTCACCGACCTGGAGCGCGCGACCCGGGAGCTCGAAGAGGTCGCAGCCATGCTGCGGGAACTGACCCGCGGCTTTGCCAGCATCGCGTAGCCGGCTTACCATTCCCTCGTGGCCAGGGAGGGACGGAAGCGCGAGCGCGTGTACGTGGCGCTGGGGTCGAACCTGGGAGATCGCGCCGCGCACCTCGCATTCGCGCGGGCGCGCCTGACGGCGTTGCCTCGCACCCGCCTATTGAAGGAGTCCCGTGTCGAAGAAACGGCCCCCCTGGGGCCAGTCCCGCAGGGACCGTACCTCAACCAGATGGTCTTACTCGAGACCGCCCTCGAGCCCGCGGAGCTGCTCGCCCTCCTCCACACGATCGAATCCGAGCGGGGGCGCGTCCGCGACGTTCGCTGGGGCCCGCGCACGCTGGACCTCGACATCGTGCGGTACGGCGATCGCGTCGTGCACGGCACCGACGTCACGCTCCCGCATCCGGAGCTACTGCACCGCGACTTCTGGCGGCGCGAGATCGCGGAGCTCGACGCGACGCCCGAGCCGGCTCATGGACGATAGCGCGCGGCAGGTCACCATCTACGCGCTCCTGAAGATGAAGGAGCGCGGCGAGCGCATCGTCGTGCTCACCTGTTACGACGCCCTGTTCGCGCGGCTGCTCGACACATCGGGCGTCGATGTGCTGCTCGTCGGCGACTCCGTCAACGAGGTGCTCGCCGGGGCCGAGACCACCCTGTCGGCCACGCTAGAGCAGATGATTTACCACACGATGATCGTGCGGCGTGGCGTCACGCGGGCGATGGTCGTGTGCGACCTGCCGTTCTTGAGCTACCAGATCTCGCCTCAGGAAGCGATCAGGAACGCCGGGCGGGTGCTGCAGGAGACCGGTTGCCACGCGGTGAAGCTCGAAGGTGGCGCGCCGATGGCCGCTACGGTGCGCGCGCTGGTGGACGTGGGGATCCCGGTCATGGGCCACCTGGGCCTCACGCCGCAGTCGGTGCACGCGCTCGGCGGCCACCGGGTCCAGGGACGGGACGACAAGGCCGCGCAGCGTCTGCGGGCGGACGCCCAGGCGCTGCAGGACGCGGGCGCGTTCGCGATCGTGCTCGAGCTCATCCCGGCGCCGCTGGCGTCGCAGATCACCAAGGCGGTTACGATCCCGACCATCGGCATCGGCGCGGGGCCCGCGTGTGACGGGCAGGTGCTCGTGCTCCACGACATGTTGGGCCTCAACGATCAGTTCGCAGCGAAGTTCGTCAAGCGCTACGCGACCCTCGCCACGGACGTGCGCGAGGCCGTCAAGCTGTATGCGGCGGAAGTGCGGGAGGGACGATACCCTGGACCGGAGCACTCGTTTCCGACATGACTGACCTCACGCGGCGGGACCTGATCACGATGCTGGGCGCGGCGACGTTCACTCCCCTCATCCGACCGTTCGATAACACGTCGCCGGACGACTCGGCAGCGCCCGGCTTCCGAATCCGCACCATCACCGCCGGCGTGAATCTGCGACGCGCCGCCGACACGCGGATTCTGGAACCGCCCATCGCCTTTCTCAAGCGCGCCAAGCGCGTCCTCAGCGACGCGGGCTATGAGGTCCAAACGCTTCGCATCGCGACGCACCCGTTCCTGGAGGAGGCGACCGTGCGCGAGCGCGCGGATGCGCTTCCTGCCCTGCAGGCGCTCGACCGCCTCGTCGTCGCGGAAGGCGTGCTCCTGAGTATTGGGCCCGTACTCCCCCCCGACGGCGGCGATCCAGAGTTCGGCCGCTGGGCCGCCGAGCTCGCGCGGACGACGCGTAACCTCAGCTTCACGGTGCGGGTGGTGTCGCCGGAGCGCGGCGCCACCCCGCACGGGGTCACGGCCGCGGGGGAAGCGATGGCCGCGATCGCGCACGCCACACCGGGCGGCATCGGCAATTTCCGGTTCGCCGCCGCCGCCAACGTTCCGGCCGGCACGCCCTTCTTCCCGGTCGCGTACCACCATGGCTCGGAGACAGCGACCGTGGGCCTCGAGTCGCCGCCCCTGCTCATCACAGCGTTCACCGGGGCGAACACGTTGGCGGATGCCAAGCAGCGGCTCACGGGGCTGCTCGAGTCCCGGCTCGGGCCAGTGGAGCGGCTGGTGCGCGACGTCGCCCGGCGCGATGAGCGCGGCTACGGCGGTATCGACGTCTCTCCCGCGCCTGGAAAGGACGCGAGCATCGGTGCCGCCATCGAGGCGCTCACCGGAGTCCCCTTCGGCGCCGCTTCCACGCTCGCCGGGTGCGCGGCGATCACCGATGTCCTGAAAAACCTTGGCAAGGTCAAGACGTGCGGGTATTCGGGGCTCATGCTCCCTGTGCTGGAGGACCCGGTGCTGGCGCAGCGCGCGTCCGAGGGGCGGTTCAATGTCAGGGATCTACTGCTCTACTCGAGCGTCTGCGGCACGGGACTCGATGTCGTCCCGCTCCCGGGCGACACAGGGGCCGACCAGCTGGCCGCACTGATCGCCGACGTCGCAGCCCTCTCCACCAAGCTGCGCAAGCCGCTCTCCGCCCGGCTGTTCCCCGTCCCGGGGAGGAAGGTCGGCGAGGTCGCCCGGTTCGCCGATCCCTACCTGACCGATTGCGTGGTGCTCAAGGCGGATTAGCCGCGGCACCTACCGGACCGGTAGGGTCCCCCGTTTGCTTTCAGCCGGCATGCACGAGATCGCCAGCCCGAAGGACATGCGCGCCTGGTCCCGCGCCGAGCGTGCTCGCGGCCGCCGCATCGGGTTCGTGCCGACGATGGGGTTCTTGCATGAAGGACACTTGCGGCTCGTGGACCGCGCAAAAGAGCGTGCCGATCGCGTGGTACTGAGCTCGTACGTGAATCCGCTCCAGTTCGGACCACGCGAAGACTTCGCGCAGTACCCGCGCGATCCCAAACGCGACCGCGACCTTGCTCAGACGCGCGGCGTGGACTGTCTGTTCGTTCCGGACCAAGCATCGGTCTACCCCGAGGAGCCATTGGTGCGCGTCAGTCCCGGGCCGATGGCGGATACCCTCGAGGGCGCGGCGCGCCCCGGCCATTTCGCGGGCGTCCTGACCGTGGTCGCCAAGCTGCTCCACGTCGTCGAGCCCGACATCGCCGTGTTCGGGCGCAAGGACTTCCAGCAGGCCATGCTCGTGCGACGCATGGCGGCCGACCTGGACTTCGCGCCGGAGATCGACATCGCCCCGACGGTGCGGGAGTTGGACGGCCTCGCGCTCTCGTCGCGCAACACGTATCTGCAAGGCGACGACCGACGTAGCGCGTTGTCCCTCTCCCGCGCCCTCCGGGCCGTCGAGCAGGCGTGGCGCGGCGGGGAGGCCGATCCCGCGGCGCTCGCGCGTCGCGGCCTCGAGGTGCTGCGCGTACCGGGCGTGAGCCCGGAGTACCTGGCCCTGGTGGACGAGCGGTTGCGCCCGGTCGCCCGCGCCGACGCCCGCACGGTGGTCGTGCTCGCGGCGCGGGTGGGGACCACCCGACTCATCGACAACGTCGTCCTGGGCGAGGGAATCGGAAATGATATTTCAGTCCGCGGCTCATGAGACCGGGGCTGAAGCCCCGGCTCGGCGCGAGGGCGTCGTCCGGGACGCAGCTTGGGCCGAGCCTTGAGCCTGCCCTCATGGGCGGTGGTCACACCCGCACGGCGGGCTCACATCGAGCGAGTGGCCGCGCTGGTGTCCGCGTGGGCGCAAGCGATGCAGACGCCGGAAGCGGAGCGCGCGCGTTGGCTGCGCGCCACATGGCTGCATGACGCGCTGCGCGACGCCCCGGCGGCGGACGAGCTGGCGCACGGCCCCATGGCCGCCGAGCGAGCCGCACGTGACGGGGAGACCGATCGCGGCGTGCTCGACGCGGTGCGGTTTCATTCGCTTGGATTCGCCGGCTGGGATGACGCGGGGCGCATACTGTATTTAGCGGACTACCTCGAGCCCGGTCGTTCGTACGATCGCGAGCTGCGGGGCTCGCTCGCGGCGCGCGTGCCCAAGGAGCGGGACGCCGTCCTGCTCGAGGTCGCGGCCCGCCGCATCCACAGGGTCATCGACGGTCGTTGGCCACTCGTCCCCGAAACTGTGAGCTTTTGGAACTCGCTCGTTGGGGCGTGATCGTCTGCGCCGCGGCGCTCACGGCCTGCCAGAACGATCAAGCCGGGGGCCGGGGCAACAGCCTTCCCATCCCCGGAGAACGCGGTCGCCACATCACGGTCGAAGTGCTGAACGCCAGCGGCAAGCCGGGACTGGCTCGCGTCGGGACCCGCGTGCTGCGGCGCGCCGGCATCGACGTTCTCATGTTTGGCAACGCCGCGGAGGGAACCGGCGCACTCGATTCGACGCGGATTGTCGTGCGGCGGGGCGGCACCGATCTCGCCAAGCGCGTGCGCGCCGCGCTCGGCGTCGGCCGGGTGGTGGTTCAACTCGACAGCACGCGGCTACTCGACGCGAGCGTGTTCCTGGGCGCCGACTTTGCGCCGACGGGCCTCGAGTTCCACCCGTAGTTGCCCGCACGCCGCGCTGATGTCGAGCCCGCGGCTGCGCCGCACCACCGCCTCCACTCCACGGCTCCGGAGCCGCCGCGCGAAGGCGAGCATCTGCGGGCGGGCGCTGACCGCCAAGTCCGGGGCGCCGCCCGGGTGCAGCGGCAGCAGATTCACCAGCGCGCCGAGCGGGCGGGCCAGCTGCGCCAGCTGGTCCGCCTGCTCGAGCCCGTCGTTCTTTCCCCCGATCACTACGTACTCGAGCGTCACGCGCCGCCGGAACCGCCCCAGCGCGTCGATCACCTCCGGCAGCGTGTACTTGCGCTCGATCGGCATCAGCTCGCGACGCAGCTCCGTCGTGGGCGCGTGCAACGACAGCGCCAAACGGAACTGCTCGGACCGCCCAGCGAGTTTGGCGAGGCTCGGCAGGATACCGACCGTCGACACGGTGATGTGACGCGCTCCGATGCCGAGCCCGTCGGGCTGGTTGAGAATGGTGAGCGCGGTGTCCACCGCCTCCCAGTTGAGCAGCGGCTCCCCCATCCCCATGAAGACGACGTTGGTCGGCTTGAGTGTGGCATCGAGCAAGATCAGCTCCCGCACCTGGCCGGCGATCTCGGCGGCGGCAAGGTTGCGGCGGAAGCCCATCCGTCCCGTGGCGCAGAACACGCATCCCAACGCGCACCCCACCTGAGACGACACACACATCGTGCGACGACGCCCCCCCCCCGGGATGAGCACGGACTCGATGGCCTCGCCGTCACCGAGGTCCCAGAGGTACTTCTCAGTGCCGTCGCGCGAGATCTGGCGCGTGGTGATCGCCAGGCGACGGAGCGGGAACGCAGCCCCGAGCGCGCGACGGAGGGCCACCGGTAGCTCGGTGGCTTCGTCCCATGACCCGATCGGCCGCTGCCACAGGCGCGGCAGGATTTGCTTCGCGCGGTATGGCGGCTCGCCCGATTCGGCCAGCCAGCGAGCGAGCGCCTCGCGAGCGGCGCGGGGTGTCAGACCGAGTAGATCTGGCACGTAAGTCGTGCTCCGGAAATGCGTTGCATGTAGCAGTTAACTTAACTATCTTCAACCGCTTAGGACACTTGGATCATCGTGCGCCTGTCCGAGTTGCTCACCCCAGCCCGTATTCGGGTCCCCCTCCATGCGATCGATAAAGAAGGGGTACTGCGCGAGTTGGTGGCCCTGGTTGCCGCCGGGAACGGCGGTGGGGCATCGGACGAGGTCCTGGGCGCCATTCTCGAGCGCGAAAAGCAGTTCCCCACCGGCATTGGTTACGGCGTAGCCGTCCCTCACGGCAAGACGCCGGCATTGCCCACCCTGGTGATCGTGGCGGGGACGACCACCACACCGGTGCCGTATGAAACGATCGACGGCGAGCCGGTGCGGCTGTTCTTCCTGCTCGCGGGACCGGAGTCGGCGGCGGGAGCGCACGTGAAGGCGTTGAGTCGCATCTCCCGGCTGGTCCGGCGCGAGCCGGTGCGGGACCGGCTGCTCGGTGCCGGCACGCCGGAAGAGTTCTACCGCGTCCTGTGCGAGGCGGAGGCTCCATAGCCAGCGCAAGCGCCACCTCTCGCCGCACACATCGTTGCGGCGACCTGCGCCTGCAGCACGTCGGCCAGCGGGTGCGGCTCGGCGGATGGGTGCACCGCCGCCGCGACCTCGGGGGGATCGTGTTCATCGACCTCCGCGACCGAGCCGGGATCGTTCAGGTAGCGGTGGGGCCCGGGGCGCCGGAGACAGTGCGCCGCACGGCCGGTGGCCTGACGAGCGAAACGGTGGTCGAAGTCGAAGGTGAGGTGACCGCACGCCCCGCGAACATGAAAAACCCGGAACTCGCGACGGGCGATGTGGAAGTACAGGCGTCGCAACTCGCCGTCGTTGGTCCGGCCGTGACGCCCGCGATTCCCGTCGCCCGCGGCAAAGGCGAACAGCCGGCGGCCGAGGAGCTGCGCCTCAAGTATCGCCACCTGGACCTGCGCCGGCCGGAAATGCAGGCCCACCTGACGCTCCGTCATCGCCTGCTTCAGCGCGCGCGCCGCACGCTGTCTGACCTCGACTTCCTCGAGATCGAAACGCCGGTCCTCACGAAGCCCACGCCGGAAGGAGCGCGCGATTACTTGGTTCCGTCGCGCCTGCACCCGGGCGAATTCTATGCACTGCCGCAATCGCCCCAGCTCTACAAGCAGCTGCTCATGGTCGCCGGCTACGATCGGTACTTCCAGATCGCCCGGTGCTTCCGCGACGAGGACCAGCGCAACGATCGCCAACCGGAGTTCACGCAGATCGACCTGGAAGCGTCGTTTGTGGGAGTGGAAGACGTGCTCGGCTACGTGGAGGCCGTGCTGGCCGCGCTGTGGGACGAAGCGGGGCAGCAGGTCGAGCGGCCGTTCCGGCGGATCACGTGGCGCGACGCCCTGGAGCGGTACGGCACCGACAAGCCGGACCTGCGCTTCGGCTTCCCGATCGCCGATTGGACGGCGCTGGTGAAGCCGCTCGGGGTGCCGTTTTTCCAGGCGGCGGCGAAGGACGGCGCCCGAATCCGCGGGCTCGCGGTCAAGGGGGGAGGCACGTTGTCACGCAAGGACGTGGACCAGCTCGCAGAGGCCGCGAAGCAGCTCGGTGGCGCGGGACTCGCCTGGGTGAAGCGGCAGGGCGAGCAGATCTCGGGCTCCGTCGGCAAGCACTTCACGGCAGAGGCGCTCGGCGCGCTCGGCGTGGGAGACGGGGACGCGGCCCTGATGACCGTCGGTCCTGATCGTGTGACCTCGCCCGTGCTCGACCGCGTGCGCCTGGAAGTGATTCGCCGGCTCGCACCGCCGCCCGCGATGGCGCATGCGTTCTGCTGGGTGATCGATTTCCCCCTGTTCGAGGCCGACCCCGAGACGGGGCGGCCCGTATTCGCGCATCACCCGTTCACCGCGCCGCACCCGGAAGACGTCGACCGGTTCGACCGCGAGCCATTCGCCTGCCGCGCGCTACACTACGACGCCGTGTACAACGGGAACGAGCTCGGCTCGGGATCGATCCGCATCACCGACGCGGCGGTGCAGCGTCGAGTGTTCGCCCAGCTCGGGATGTCGTCGCAGCAAGCCGAGGCCCGGTTCGGATTCCTGCTGGCCGGTTTGCAAGCGGGGGCGCCGCCCCACGGCGGCTTCGCGATCGGGTTCGATCGCGTAGTGATGTTGCTGGCCGGCGCCGGCTCGCTGCGCGACGTGATCGCCTTCCCAAAGACCACGGCGGCGCGCGCGCTGTTCGAGGGAGCGCCGGCGCCGACCGATCCGGCGGATCTCACGGCCCTCCACATCGAGGTCAAGCGATGAGCGATGACGTGACCCAGCGCCTCTCGACCGAGGGGGTCGATCCCCTTGCCCTCGCGGGAGTGAACGACGGCAACCTGGTCGAGCTCGCGAAGCGCCTGGGCGTGCGCGTCTCGCTACGCGGTGAGACCCTGATGCTGCAAGGTCCGCCGGCGGCCGTGGAGCGGGCCACGCCCGTGGCGCAGGCGCTCGTGGACCTGGCGCGCATGGGCGACGCGCTGGACGCCGCCGACGTCGACCGGATCGTGAGCGAGGAGGGGCATCATCCTCCCGACCCCACGGCCGAGGGTGAGTATCGCATCATCCTGCCGGGCCTGCGTCGCGTGATCCAGGCGAAGACCGCGGGGCAGGGCGAATACCTGTCGGCCATCGCGCGGCACGACATCGTGATCGGGATCGGTCCCGCGGGCACCGGAAAGACGTATCTCGCGGTCGCCGCCGCGATCGACGCCCTGGCGCGCAAGCGGGTGCGCCGCATCGTCCTGGCCCGCCCCGCCGTCGAAGCCGGAGAGAGCCTCGGCTTTCTGCCCGGCGACGTGCACGAGAAGGTCGATCCATACTTGAGACCGCTCTACGACGCGCTCGAGGACATGATGCCGCGCGACCGGGTGCAGAAGGCGATCGAGAGCCGGACCATCGAAATCGCGCCGCTCGCCTACATGCGGGGCCGCACCCTGGCCGACGCGTTCGTGATCCTCGACGAGGCGCAGAACGCCACCGGGATGCAGATGAAGATGTTCCTCACGCGGCTCGGCGTGAACTCACGGGCCGTCATCACCGGGGACAAGACCCAGATCGACCTGGCGAACCGGGAAGACTCAGGGTTGCTCCAGGTCGAGCGCATCCTGCCCGGGATCGAGGGGATCGGCTTTTGCTACCTCGGGGACACCGACGTCGTGCGCCACCGTCTGGTGCGCGACATCATCCGGGCGTACGCCGAGGACGCGCGGGGCTGACATGCGGCTGCCGTCGCGGGACGAGCTGCGCTATCACGGCGCCCGTTGGGCGTGGGTGGTGGGCCTCGCGGCGCTCACCTATGTCATGTTCCCGTCGAGCGCCACCAACGTGGCCCCGCTGCTCGAGCCCGGCGCCGTGTCCGATCGCGATCTCATCGCGCCCTTTACGTTCCCCGTGAACAAGTCGGACCAGGAGCTCGCCCGCGAAGCGGAGGAGCTTGCCGCCAGCGTCAAACCGATCTACCAGTACCAGGAGCGCGCGCTCGACAGCGCCAAGCTCGCGCTGCACGCGTTCTTCTCGAGTATCGAGAACGCGGCCGACCGGGGCGGAGCGTCGGCAATCCTTCCGGCTGCCAAGGCGCAGGGCTTCGCGCTCAGCCCCCAAGAAGCCGCCTACCTCGCCAAGGGGGGCAAGCGACACGCCCTGGAGCGAGCCTTGAGCGAGTTGTTCGACCGCACGCTCTCACTCGGCGTCGCGGGCCCGGGCGTGCTTCAGGTAGAGCAGGCGCCAGAGCTCATCGTGCGCCGCCGCTCCGGAGAACAATCGGTGGCGCGCGATCAGGTGTTGTCGTACGCGCAGTATCTCGCGCGCGCGCGCGCCATTCACCCCGACCGTGGGTCCAGCGTGGGCGACCAGCTGTACGTGCGCCTGGCAGGGCATTTTTTCCGTCCCACCTTGATCCCCAACACGCTCGAGACCGAGCGGCGCCGTGACGAGCTGCGCCGCAGCGTCGATCCCAGCAAGTACATCGTGCGGGCGGGCGATCGGATCGTGGGCGCGCACGAGGTCGTGACCAACGAGGCGCACGAGAAGCTCGTGGCCCTGCACAGCGACCTGGTGCGACGCGGCGGCGCCACCAGCCACTCGCTGGGAGGCGTGCTCGGCTCCGTGCTCCGCGACTCCCTCGTCCTGGCGATCTTCTGGGTGCTGCTCGTCCTATACCGGCGCGAGACCTACCAGGAACGCCGCCAGGTAGCGCTCATCGGCGGCCTGTTCGCCGTCGTCCTGCTGCAAGCCGCGGTCGTGGCCCGGTTCGCCCCACGGCATCCCGAGGTCATCGTGTTGCCGTTCATGGCGATGATGCTCACCGTGCTCTTCAATGGCCGCGTCTCGATGATCGCCGCGATGATCCTGGCGATCGTCATCGGGCTGCAGACGGTGTTCCACGACCTGCCCGCGCTGTTCCTCTGCGTCATCGGCGGCGTGACCGCGGCCCTCAGCGTCCGGACGCTGCGCAGCCGCAGCAACTTCTACGTGCCGGTGTTGATTATCGCGCTCGGGTACCTCGCCGGCGCCTTCGCGCTCGGCCTCGCGGGAAGCTGGAGCGCCGCGGACATCGGGCTGCGGGGAGTCTGGGGAGCCGCGAACGGCCTGGTGTCGGCCGGGCTCACCTTCTTCTTGCTGCCGGTCGCCGAGTCCCTCACCGGCCTCACGACCGACCTCACGCTGCTGGAGCTGTCCGACCCCTCGCGACCGCTGCTGCGCCGGCTGTCGCTCGAGGCGCCCGGGACGTACGCGCACTCGGTGGCGATGGCCAATCTGGTGGAGGCAGCCTGCAATCGCATCGGCGCCGACGGCCTGCTGGGGCGGGTGGGATGCTATTACCACGACATCGGCAAAGTCATGAACCCGCAGTACTTCGTCGAGAACCAGACGCGCGGAAACAACCCGCACGACCGGCTCAAGGCGCATCAGTCGGCGGAGATCATCAAGGCCCACGTGACCGACGGGCTGGCGCTGGCGCGGGAAGCGGGGCTCCCCGATGCCGTCGCCGCCTTCATTCCGGAACACCACGGCACCACGGAGATCACGTATTTCCTCGATCGCGCCAAGAAGAGCGGCGACGGCGGCTCAAGGGCCCAGGCCAGCGACTACACGTATCCCGGACCCAAGCCGCACTCCGCCGAAACGGCCATCACGATGCTCGCCGACTCGGTCGAAGCCGCGCTGCGCGTGCTGGAGGATCTGACGCCAAAGAAGATCGAAGAGGTGGTGAGCCACATCGTGCGCAACAAGCTGAACGCCGGCCAGCTGGACGAAGCGCCGATGACCTTGCGCCAGATTGACCAGGCGAAGCAGGAATTCCTGCGCATCATCACGGGGATGTACCACAACCGCATCGACTATCCGGAGTCCAGTGGCGGCATCACGGCGACGTGGCAGCCTAAGGCTTCGGCGTGACCGCCTGGTGGACGCCGCGCGTCGCGTGCTCCGCTGGGAGCGCGCCGGCGGGCGGCGAGTGCGACTGGAGCTCACGCTGCTCGACGCCGCCGCCATGCGCCGCCTCAACCACCGCGCGTTCGGGCGCCGCGCCCTGACCGACGTGATCGCATTCGCGTTGCCGCAACCTGACGGTGGATTGCTGGGGGATGTTTACATCTGTCCGGAAGCCGCGCGGCACTGGGTCGAGAACGTCGCACGTTCCACGTCGCACGTTGCACGAAACGGCCGGCGAGGAAGGGACAACGTGGACCATGCAACGTGGAACGTGGAACTCCTGCGCCTCGCGGTGCACGGGACGCTTCACGTGCTCGGCTACGACCACCCGGAGGGTCCCGCCCGTACCCGCTCCGCGATGTGGCGCCGCCAGGAGCGCTACGTGCGCCGGCTGGCGAGGACGGTCCGATGATGGCGGTCGTCGGCGTCGCGCTCACGTTCGGCGGGGCGCTGGTCGCCTCCGCCGCCGCCCTGTGGGCCGGCCTGCTGGCACTGGCGGAGGAAGCCGCGGTGGGCGAGGCCGTCCACACGCTCGGCGACGCCCCCCCCTCTCCGGCCACCAGGGGAGGCCGGGTGCCGCTGCACCGCGCGCTCCATGTCGCGCGCCTGGCGCTCCTGGTGCTCGGCGCGGTGGCGGCGGGCGATGCCGTCGACTGGTGGAACCGCTCATGGCTGGAAGGGTTGGGCCGCTGGGGAGTGGCGGTCGGGTTTCTGTTCATCGTGGGCGACGCCCTGCCGCGCAGTCTGGCGCGCGTTGCGCCCGAGCTCGCGGCGCTCACCCTCCCCCTGGCGCGGCGCACCCTCGCCCCGTTCGGCCTGCTACTCTGGCTGCTGGGCTGGGTCGACAAGGGCCTCCATGGCTTGATCTCGACCCCGCGCCCGCTCGAGCCCGATCTCGGCGTCGCCCAACGCGACATGCTGCTCGGCGTCTTCACCCTCGCCGACACCCAGGTGGACGAGGTCATGACGCCGCGCCTCGATATGGTCGCGGTGGACCTCGCCGCCGCGACCGAGGAAGTAGTCGAGACGTTCGGCCAAAGCCAGCACACGCGGCTGCCGGTGTGCGACGGCACCCCGGACAACATCGTCGGCACCGTGTTCGCCAAGGACCTCGTGCCCTTCGCCATGGGGCTCGGGGAAGGGGCCGCCGCGACGCGTTGGCAGGACCTGGTGCGTCCCGCGAGCTACGTACCGGAGACGAAGACGCTGGACAGTCAGCTCCGCGACTTCCAGCGCGGCCCCGCGCACCTGGCGATCGTGGTGGACGAGTTCGGCGGCACGTCCGGCCTCATCACCCTCGAGGACATTCTGGAAGAGATCGTCGGGGAGATCCACGACGAGCATGACGTCGGGGAGCCGCCATCCATCCGCCAGGACGGCGATCGCTACTGGGTGGATGGACGAGTAACACTCGATGACCTCTCGGCGGCGCTGGGACGCGCCTTCGAGCACCCCGAGGTCTCGACCATCGGCGGGCTCGTGTACTCGGTCCTGGGTCGGGTCCCGCGCGCCGGCGACGCAGTGACGCTCGACGGCTACCAGGTGGTGGTCGATCGCGTAGATCGGCGCCGGGTCACCCGCGTCCTGGTCCAGCGACAGTCGTGACGCTCCCCTTCGTGCTGCTCGCGGGCGGGCTGGTGCTCGCGATCGCGTCGGCGGCAGTAGGGGTCGCCGCGGCGGCCGTCAGCCAGCTGGAGCTGACGCGCTGGGTGTCGTACAAGCTGCGCGGCGCTGGGGGAGCCGCCGGCGTCCTCGAGAACCCGGGGCGCGTCCTCGCCACGGCCAACGCTCTCACCACGCTCGGCATCATCTGCGCGGCCGCCGTGATACCGGCCCTCCTGGCGCGCACCACGCCCACCGTGCTGAGCGTGTTCACGGTCGCGCTCGGGGTCCCGCTCCTCGTGAGCGCCGCGTACCTCGTGCCCAGGGTGGTGGGCCGCCGCTGGGCGGAGCCGATCGTGGCACACGCGGCGCCCCGCCTCGAGCGACTCGGCAAGTTCTTCGCGCCTTTCGTGCCGTGGCGAGACCCCTCCCGGCGCACCACGCTGGCTGCCGTGCTCGCCAACGCCGACACCCAGGCGCTCGCCTCCGCCGATGAGATGGCCGTCGTTTCCGGCGTGCTGGCGTTCGCGGATCGCCCGGTGCGTGAACTCATGACGCCGCGCACCTCGATCGTCGCGATCCCCGAGGCGCTGCCCGCCGCAGAAGCGGCCCACGTGGTCCTGCAATCCCGCTACAGCCGGTATCCCGTCTACCGTGGCTCGCTCGACGAGGTGGTGGGGGTGGCGCACGCATTCGACCTGCTGCGCCTCGCCCCCGACGCGCCCGTTCCCGTCCACCCCGCGCTCATCGTGCCCGGCACCACGCGCGCCGCCGATCTCGTGCTCGAAATGCAACGCGGCAACAGCCACCTCGCCGTGCTGCTCGACGAGTTCGGGGGGACGGCGGGCCTCGTGACGCTCGAAGATCTGCTCCGCGATCTGGTGTCGGAGATCTTCGAGCCGCCTCCGCCCTCTCCCCCCAGCCCTCCCAGCCTCCCCGGCCCCCTCGGCGTCGAGGCGCCGGCGGGCGTCCTCGAGCTCGATGGCAGCGCTCCCGCGAGTCGCGTCGAAGCCGCACTCGGCGTCCTGCTGCCGGCGCAGGAGGTCCAGAGCGTGGGCGGGTTGCTCGTGCAGGCGCTCGGACGAATTCCCCGCGCGGGCGAGCGTTTCACACTGCGCGGCTTGGAGTTCGACGTCCTCGCCGCCACCGCGACGCGCGTGGAACGCGTCGCCGTGCGCCCGGGCCCGGTACGCTCCGTGCCGCTCGACCGCACCGAGGAGCCCGCGTGATGGGCGACCTCGGCTATGGTTATTTTGCATGAGCGTGGAACGAATCCTCGAGGGACTCGCCCGGCGCGAGCCCGCCGCCTTGGCGCGGGCCATCACCCTCGTCGAGAATCAGCGCGATGGGTTCGAGCGGGTGCTCTCGCAGGCGCACGGATCGCTGGGACGAGGCGGGGCCCGGCGGGTCGGAATCACCGGCCCGCCCGGCGCCGGGAAAAGCACCCTCACGGAAGCCTTGATTCAACGCTTCCGTGCCCAGGGACGCACCGTCGGCGTGGTGGCCGTGGATCCGACTAGTCCCTTCACCGGTGGCGCCCTGTTGGGCGATCGCATTCGGATGGAATCGGCAGGCCTCGACCCCCACGTTTTCATTCGCTCGATGGCCACGCGCGGCGCCCACGGCGGCCTCGCGACCACGACGGAAGAGGTCGCCGACCTGCTGGAGGCGTTCGGGTTCGAGCGCATCATCATGGAGACGGTCGGCGTCGGACAAGCGGAGCTCGACATCGCGCGCTCTGCCGATACCACCGTGCTGGTGCTGGTCCCTGAATCGGGGGACGGCATTCAGGCGCTCAAGGCCGGCGTGATGGAGATCGCAGACGTGTACGTCGTGAACAAGAGCGACCGTCCAGGAGCCGACAAGCTGCGGCAAGAGGTCGAGGTGATGTTAGGACTTCGGCGGGGCAACGCCTTCCGCCACATCGCCCCGCACCACCCGTCGGACAGTCGGACTGTCGGACGGTCGGACCGTACAAACTCTCCGTCCGACGGTGCGACTGTCCGACCGTCCGAGGCTTGGGACCCTCCGGTGCTCGAGACGGTCGCATCCCGTGGGGAGGGCGTGGACGCGCTCGCCGCCGCCCTCGACCGCCACCACGCCTATCTCGAGGCGAGCGGCAAGCTCGCCCGCGAGCGCCGCCAGCGCCTCGCGGCCCGCACGCGGGCCGTGTTGGAACGCAGCGTGCAGCGCTGGTTGCTGGAGGCGACCAACGCGGAGGAGCTGCTCGCGCGACGGCTCGACGAGCTGGCGGACGGCCGCAAGAGCCCCTACGACGTGGCGGCGGAGATCCTCGATCAGGTGAAGACCGGGACGACCCGATGAGCGGCGGCGAGAAGAAACCGTCCTCGACCGCGGCCGACTTGGCCGGCTTCGACCCGCGCACCCGCCTGGGGGCGCCGGGCGAGTACCCGTTCACGCGCGGCATCCACCCCACGATGTACCGCGGCAAGCTGTGGACGATGCGCCAGTTCGCCGGCTTCGGGAGCGCCCAGGACACCAACCGGCGCTACAAGTTCCTGCTGGAGCACGGGCAAACGGGGCTGTCGGTCGCGTTCGACTTTCCCACCTTGATGGGCTACGACTCCGACCACCCGCGGGCGGAGGGGGAGGTGGGCCGCTGCGGCGTCGCGATCTCGTCGCTCGCCGATATGGAAGACCTGTTCCGCGGCATTCCGCTCGATCAGGTGTCGACGTCGATGACCATCAACGGGCCCGCCGCCATGCTGTTCTGCTTCTACGTCGCTGCGGCGGAAAAGCAGGGGGTGCCGAGCGCCAAGCTGCGCGGAACGGTGCAGAACGACATCCTCAAGGAGTACATGGCCCAGCACGCCTGGGTGTATCCCGTCGAGCCGGCGCTCAAGATCATCGTGGATATGTTCGAGTGGTGCTCGCAGCACGCCCCGCTGTGGAATACGATTTCCATCTCGGGGTACCACATCCGTGAAGCCGGCGCCACCGCGGCGCAGGAGCTCGCGTTCACACTCGCCAATGGGTTCACCTATGTCGAGCGCGGATTGGCGCGGGGTCTGGACGTGGACGCGTTCGCGCCGCGGCTCTCCTTCTTCTGGGACATCCACAACGATTTCTTCGAGGAGATCGCCAAGCTGCGCGCGGCGCGCCGCATCTGGGCCCGTCACATGCGCGAGCGATATGGCGCGAAGAATCCGCGCTCCTGGATGATGCGGTTTCACTCCCAGACGGCGGGGGTGACGCTCACCGCCCAGCAGCCGATGAACAACGTCGTGCGGGTGGCCTACCAGGCGCTCGCCGCCGTGCTCGGCGGCACGCAGTCGCTGCACACCAACTCCCTCGACGAGACGCTGGCGCTTCCCACCGAGGAGGCGGTGCGCCTCGCGCTGCGGACCCAGCAGATCATCGCGCACGAGACCGGCGTCGCCGACGTCATCGACCCGCTCGGCGGATCGTACTACCTCGAGTCGCTCACCGACCAGCTGGAGCGCGAAGCCGAGGCGCTGTTCGCCGAGATCGAGTCGATGGGGGGGGTGGTGAAGGGGATCGAAAACGGCTGGTTCCAGCGCCAGATCGCGCGCTCGGCGGAGCAGTTTCAGCGCGCCGTCGAGACGGGGGAGCGCATCCTCGTCGGCGTCAACGAGTTCCTGAGCGAGGACGACCACCCCGTGGAGATCCTCAAAGTCTCCGACGACGCCGAAGAAAGCCAGCGGCGTCGATTGGCCCGGCTCCGCAGCGAGCGCGACGGGGCGTTGGTCGCGGAGCGTCTCGAGGCGCTACGCCAGGCGGCGCTAGCGGACCGCAACGTGCTCGGACCGATGCTCGACTGCGCCCGCGCTTATTGCACCTTGTACGAGATTCGGCACGCCCTGGAAGCGGTCTATGGTGCCTACCGCGAGCCGGTGTTCTTCTAGTGCCGTTCCAACTCTTCATGCCCAATGTCCGTTCTCCACGACAACACAGGGACGCGATGTGTCACGAGCCTGCTTCTAGCCCGAACAAGTTGGCACGGTACTAGCGCATGACGGCCTTACCAATCGCCACGACCGACAGCGCCGTCCGCGACGTGCTGCGGCGGCTGGCCGCCGCGGAGCCCGGCCCGTACCGCGTCGTCTCGTGCTACCTGAAGCTCGAGCCACGCGACAAGACCCGCGGCAAGTACCTCATCAAGATGAAGAACCGCGTCCGCGAGGCGCTCGCGGCGGTACGGCGCCAGGGACTCGAACGCGCCGTGGCGGACGGCGTGGCCGCGGATCTGGAGCGGGTGCGCGCGTATTTCGAGGATCCGGGACGTCTCCCGGCCTCCCGTGGCATCGCGCTGTTCGCCTGCGCGCCGCTTCGACTGTTCGAGGTGCTGCCGCTGCCACACGTCTATCGCTCGCGGCTCCGCGTGGAGCCGACACCCCTGGTGCGCGAATTGCTGGCGCTGGAGCAGGAGTTCGGAACGATCCTCGTCGCGGCGTGCGATCGCACCGGCGCGCGCTTCTTCGAGGTGACCGCCTTCGAAGTCCGGGAGCTTCCCGGCCTCACCGCCGGGGCCACACGGCCCGGCAAGTTTCACGGCGGGCGCCAGGCCAAGCGAGGCGCAATGCTGGGCGGTGGCTACGGGGAGCACAACTACCACATGCGCATCCGTGAGGAGAAGCACCGGCACTACGCTCGTGTGGCGGACTACGTCTACCAGGTGCATAGCCAGCGACCCCTCGCGGGGCTCGCGGTGGCGGGGATCGGCGTCGACGCCGCGGCGCTGGTACCGCATCTCCATACCTACCTGCACGATTTGTTGCTGGGCGTCGTGAAGCTCAATCCCAAGCAGGCGAGCCCCGCCGAAGTGCGCGATGCGGCGCTGTTGCTGCGGGACCGGCGGGAGCGCGCCTGGGAGCAGGCCCATGCCGAGGCGGTGAAGGAAGGAGTCGGCACCGGCTGGGCCGTCAACGGCGTCGAACCGACTGGGAAGGCGCTGGCCAGGGGGCAGGTGCGTACGCTCCTGGCGGACGGCAACGACGACGATCCGCGGCTCGACGAGGCGGTGGAAGAGGCCCTGCGACAGCGGGCGCAGGTGGACGTGCTGTACGACGACAAGGCTCGCCGCGCCGTCGACGGCCTCGCCGCGCTGCTCCGGTTCCGCCGCTGATGGTCGGGCCCAAACGTCCCATCCGGGTGCTCGTGGCGAAGCCCGGTCTGGACGGCCACGACCGCGGCGCCAAGGTCGTCGCCGCGGCACTGCGCGACGCCGGAATGGAGGTGATTTACACGGGGCTGCACCAAACGCCCGAGATGATCGCGCAGGCCGCGATCCAGGAGGACGTGGACGTCGTGGGACTGTCGATTCTCTCGGGAGCCCACCTCACCCTGTTCCCGCGCGTCAAGCAGCTACTGGTCGATGCGGGCCGTGACGACGTGCTGGTGACCGGCGGCGGCATCATTCCTCCCGAGGACATCGAGACGCTGCGCCAGCAGGGAATCGGCCGGCTGTTCGGCCCGGGCACCCCCACATCCGAGCTGGTCAAGTACATCGACGAATGGGCGGCGGAACATGTGCGGGTTTGAGACCCTCCGCATTCCGCACTCCGCGTTCCGCACTCGCCGGTGAGCCGTCTCAAGACCCTGACCGCGGAGTATCGCGAGCTCAGGGCGCGTCTGGAGCAGGGCGGCGGGCCCGACAAGGTGCGCCGCCAGCACGAGCAGGGGAAACTCACCGCGCGCGAGCGCGTCGCGGGCTTGCTCGACCAGGGCGGGGAATGGGTCGAAATCGGGCTGTTGGTCGCGTTCGATCAATACGAGGGCCAGGCCCCCGCGGCGGGCGTCGTTACCGGGTTAGGGCGGATCGCGGGTCGCCCGGTCGTGGTAGTGGCGAACGACGCCACCGTGAAGGCGGGATCGTGGTGGCCCGAGACGATCAAGAAAATGCTCCGCGCCCAGGAGATCGCGATGCGCCAGCGTATCCCGATCGTCTACCTGGTGGACTCGGCCGGCGTAAACCTTCCGTATCAGGGTGGCGTCTTCCCCGGCCAATATGGAGCGGCCCGAGTCTTCTATTACAACTCGATCATGCGCCATTACCTCAGCGTTCCGCAGATTGCCGCAGTCATGGGCCCGTGCATCGCCGGCGGGGCGTACCTACCAGCCCTGTCGGACGTGATCTTCATGGTGGAAGGAACGTCGTTCATGGGGTTGGGAGGCCCCAACCTCGTGAAGGGCGCGACGGGACAGACGGTCGACGCGGAGTCGCTGGGCGGCGCGCGCACACATACCGCAATCAGTGCCGTCGCTCATTATCGCGCGAAAGACGATGCCGAGTGCCTGGCCCGGATCCGCGAGTACGTCGCCCGGCTGCCGCGCACCCCGCGACCTGCGGCGGGGGGGGGGCTAGGGAAACCAAAACGGAATCCGAAGGAGCTGTACCAGCTGCTGCCCTCGGACCATCGCATGAGCTACGACGTCAGGGCCGTGCTCGAGTGCCTGCTCGATGACGGCGCGCTGGACGAGTTTCAGCCCGATGTGGCACCGGAGATGATCTGCGGTCATGGCGCCATCGAGGGCCGGGCGGTCGCCCTGATCGCCAACTCGCGCGGGGTCATCAAGGGAGCAAGGAGGGGAAGTGGAGAGCCGCCCAAGATCGGCGGAATCATCTATACGGAGAGTGCGGATAAGGTCGCCTACTTCATCGAGAACGCAGACCGTGAGCGCATGCCGCTACTGTTCGTGCAGGACGTGTCCGGATTCATGGTGGGGACCGCCGCGGAGCATTCGGGGATCATCCGGGCCGGCGCGCGCTTCGTCGAAGCGATGGCCACGGCCACCGTCCCCAAGCTGGTGCTCACGATGAACCACGCCTCGGGAGCGGGCTACTACGCCATGGCGGGGCAGGGATTCGATCCCGACTTCATCCTCTCCTGGCCCACCGGCCGCATGGGAGTCATGGAAGGAGAATCGGCGATCCAGGCGGTCTTCGGCAACGACGCGGCGAAGCCTGAGAACGCTCCGGCCGTGGACGCCATGCGCACCGATTACGACCACCAGCTCGACGCCCGCTTCGCCGGCGCCCGCGGCTTCGTGGACGCCATCGTACTTCCCGAAGAGACGCGCGATACCCTCGCCTTCCTACTCGAAGCCACTGGCGAATTCACCGGTCCTCATCTCGGGGCCTTCGTCCTGCCGGAGCACTCATGACCTCTTGCCGTAGTGTCGTCGTCGGCCTTGCGGTCTTGGCGGCGTGCGGTGGTCCCGTCACGCCTCGCCCCGCGACCACCCCCTCGCCCCAGCCGCCGCCCGCGGTGGTACCTCCCCCCCCACCGGCACCATCGGACGCCACCGCCGCTTCGCCCCCCGGACGCGAGCCGGCGCTCCCGCCAGCGGTCGCGCTGATGGCCGGACTGATGCCGTTGAAGAGCACGGGCGCGGACGAGTTCCGGATTCGGCATCCCACCTACGACGGGCGGGGCGTGCTGATCGCCATTCTCGACACCGGTATCGATCCCGGCGTGGACGGGATGATCACCACCAGCACCGGCGCGCCGAAGATCGTCGAGCTGCGTGATTTCTCGGGCGAAGGACGGGTCGCCCTCAGCCCGGTTACGCCGGCCGAGGACGGCACCGTGTCGGTGGGCGGGCAGAAGCTCGCGGGCGCGGGCCGCATCGGACGCCTCACGCGCGCCACCACGTGGTACGCCGGTCTGCTGCACGAGCTGCCGCTCGGCAAGCTGCCCGCCTCCGATCTGAACGGCGACGGCAACAACACCGACGCGTTTCCGGTGATCGTCGTGAAGGCCACCGACGGATGGGTCGCGTTCATCGATTCCAACCTGAACGGGTCCTTCGAAGACGAAATGCCGCTGCACGACTATCGTGAGGGAGGCGGGCGCGAGACGATCGCCCTCGGCTCCAAGCCCATCACGCTCGCGGCCAACTTCTCGGAAGCGGGTGGCGTTCCCGCGCTCGACTTCTTCTTCGACAATGGCGGCCACGGCACCCACGTCGCCGGCATCGCGGCGGGTCACAACCTGTTCAACCTAAGCGGCTTCGACGGTGTGGCGCCGGGCGCGCAGCTGCTCGGCCTGAAGATCGCCAACGCGGCTCGGGGCGGTATTTCCGTCACCGGCAGCATGGAGCGCGCGATGAAATACGCGGCGCAGTACGCCGAGCAGCGCAATCTGCCGCTGGTCCTGAACCTGAGCTTCGGCGTCGGCAACGAGCGCGAAGGCCACGCCGTCATCGATTCGATCGTGAACGCCTTCCTGGTGGCGCATCCCGACGTAGTGTTCACGATCAGCGCCGGAAACGATGGCCCCGGCCTTTCCACGGTCGGGTTCCCCGGATCGGCGGACCTGGCGCTGTCCGTCGGGGCATCCTACCCCGGCGCATTCGCGCGACCCCCGCAGGCGGGGATGCCCGCTGAGCCCGACGTGATGGGGTGGTGGAGCTCGCGCGGCGGCGAGCTCGCCAAGCCCGATCTCGTCACACCGGGGGTGGCGTTCTCGTCCGTTCCGCGATGGGACACGGCCAACGAGGTGAAGGGCGGAACGAGCATGGCCGCACCGCACGCCGCCGGCCTCGCCGCCTGCCTCCTATCGGCCATGCAGCAATCGGGTCGCCGGGTCAGCGCGGCGGACGTCATGCAGGCGCTGCGGGCAAGCGCGGTCCCGCTCGCCGGCGAGACGGTGATCGACGAGGGCGCGGGGCTGCCCCGGCTGGAGGCCGCGTACCGCTGGCTGGTCGCGGGGCACCAAGGGTCGGCCTACGTCGTCCGCGCCGCGGGCGGCGCGTCGGCGGCGTTCCGCTCGGGCGGGCTCGCCGGACCCGGCGATACCGTGCAGCTGTTCCGCGTTCGCCACGCGGCGGGGCTGCGAGCGGCCGAGTTCCTCCTGAGGAGCAACGTCCCCTGGCTCTCCGTCGCGCCGAAGGTCCCGGCTGGCGCCCGCGAGACCGAAATCCCCGTGACGTACACCCCGGGGGCGCTCACCGCGCCGGGCGAGTACGTAGGTGTGGTGCGCGGCTGGAACCCGAGTGACACCCTGGCGGGCCCGTTGTTCACCCTCGCGAACACCGTCGCGGTCCCGTGGGACCTGAGCGCCAAGCCGCTGTTCGACGAGCGTCGCGCGATCGGGCCAGCGCGCGTGCAACGTTACTTTCTGCGGGTCGCGAACTCGGGCGCGACGCTCGGAGCCAGTATCACGCTTCCGGATTCGGCGCAACAGGGAGCCACGGGGCGACTGTACGAGCCGGGCGGCCAGCCGTTCCGTGACGCCGAAGAGGTCACCATCGGGCGCACCGAGCCGGGCACCGCCCGCTTCGTCGTGCGGGCAGAGGACCTCGTCCCGGGCGTGTACGAGCTGGATGTGTTCGCGCCCCCGTTGAGCGCTGCGGTCGTGACCGTCCGGGCCGCGGTGGCGCCGCTGGCGCTGGGCGAGCCGTCGGGAACGGTGGAAGCCACAAACACCGGCGACGCGACCGCCGCCGCGCAAACGTCGATGCGGCTGGTCGGCGCCGAGCGGGATGTCGCGGTGAGCGGTCGCGGCGGCGTGCCGGAGAGCGTGACCGTCCGCGTGCCCGACTGGGCCGCTCGGGCCGTCGTGGACGTGGTGATGCCGCGGGAGCAGTGGGACGATTTCACGGACTTCGGGGTGACCGATTTCGATTCCGCCGGCCAACAGGTGGGGCAAGGCGCGCTCAACTACGCGCTCGGTCGCCACACGGTCACCGTCCCTCCGACGCTCCGCGGCCATCCCGTCACGGTGGAGCTGTTCCCGGCGTTCGCGCGTGCCAACGGCACACATCCCTGGCGGGCCAGCGTCCGCGTGCGGTTTCTGCTCGAGGAGCCACGGTCCTTGGGCGGTGAGGCCGACGTGACGGTCGTGCCGGGAGGAAGGGTCGCGGTGCCGCTCCCCAAGCACGCCGACCTCCCGCTCCCCGACGATTTCGCGCCGCTCGCGGAACTGCGGGTGCGCCCCAAGGGGGGAGGGCCGGGTCTCGAGGCCATTCGGCGCGTGATGCTGCGCCCGTGACTCGAGGAGCCAAAACGGTGCGCGTCGCCGCCGGCCAGGGCTTCTGGGGTGACTGGCTCGAGGCACCGTATCGTCAGGTGACCGGCGGACCGGTGGACTATCTCATGATGGACTACCTCGCCGAGGTCACGATGTCCATCCTCCAGAAGCAGAAGTCCCGCGATGCGGCCCGCGGGTACGCGACGGACTTCATACCGCTGATGCAGCGGATCCTCCCGCTCCTGGTCGAGCGTGGCATCAAGGTGACCGCCAACGCCGGCGGCGTGAACCCGCGCGCCTGCGCGCAGGCGGTCGCGGAGACCGCCCGTGGCCTCGGGTTGGGGGGAAAACTGCGGATCGGAGTCGTGACGGGTGACGACCTGCTGGAGCGCCTGGACGGTCTGCTCGCGCGCGGGCACGAGCTCCGAAACGTCGACACCGGCCGGCCGCTCACCGATGTGCGTGACCGCGTCCGCTCGGCCAACGCCTATCTCGGCGCCTGGCCAGTAGTGGAGGCGCTACGCGGCGGCGCGGACATCGTGATCACCGGTCGCGTCACCGACACCGGCCTCACCCTCGCTCCGTTGATCCACGCGTTCGACTGGCAGCCCGACGCGTGGGACCTCCTCGCGGCCGGGACGGTGGCGGGCCACACGATCGAGTGCGGTGCGCAGTGCAGCGGAGGGAACTGCCTGGTGAATTGGGAGGAGGTTCCCGACCTCGCCAACGTCGGCTACCCGATCGTGGACGCTGCACCCGACGGGACGTTCGAGATCACGAAGCATCCCGGCACCGGTGGGCGCATCGACGTCGCGGGCGTCACCGAGCAGCTGGTGTACGAGATGGGCGACCCGGCCGAATACATCACCCCCGACTGCATCGCGGACTTCACGACGATCCAGCTCGAGCAGAGCGGGCGAGACCGGGTTCGGTTCTCGCGGATCAAAGGTCGGCCGGCCACCGACAAGCTCAAGGTGTCGGTCGCCTACTTCTACGGCTACAAGGCGATCGGCACCCTGGTGTACGCCTGGCCGGACGCGTACAAGAAGGCCCAGGCCGCGGACCGGATTCTGCGCCAGCGGCTCGCCGACCTGCGCCTCAAGTTCGAAGCGATCCTCACCGAGTTCGTCGGGGTCGATGCGACCCACGGTCCGCTGGCGCGCGCCACCGCGCCGCTCGATCAGCTGCCGGAAGTGCAGCTCCGCATCGGGGTACGGGCACCCGAGCAAGCGCCGGTCGAGCGCTTCACGCGCGAGATCGCGCCCCTCATTCTCAATGGCCCGCCCAGCGTCACCGGATTCGCGGGAGGACGCCCCAAACCGGAGGAGATCGTCGCGTACTGGCCGGCGCTCCTCGACAAGCGGATGGTCGAGCCCTGCGTGGAGTTCGTGGACGTATGAAGAACGAGTCGGACGGTCGGACGGTCGGACGGTCGACGAAGAAACTCGTGCCGCTTCTCCGACTGGCACATGCGCGGTCCGGAGATAAAGGCGATACCGCCAACGTGGGGCTGATCGCGCTCAAGCCCGAGTGGTATCCCATCCTCGTGAAGCAGGTCACGGCGGCGCGCGTGGCCGAGCATTTCAAAGGCATGATCACGGGTCCGGTGGAGCGGTACGAGCTGCCCAACCTGCACGCCCTGAATTTCTTGCTGCATGGCGCGCTCGACGGCGGCGGCACGATCTCACTTAAGACCGACGCCCAGGGCAAAGTCTTCTCGACCGCCTTGCTGCGGCTCGAAGTGGAGCCGCCGGGATGAGCGATCGCGTGCTGGTCACCATCGACGGCGGCGTGCTCACCGCCACCCTGAATCGGCCCGAGAAGAAGAATGCGATCGACACCCCGATGATCGAGGCTCTGGAGGGCGTCCTCGAGCGGGCCGATCTCGACGCCGCGGTCCGCGTGCTGGCCGTGCGGGGCGCGGGTCGGGATTTCTGCGCCGGGATGGACCTGAACGAGCTGCTCGCCTCCGCCGACCAGACCGTCGAGGAGAACCGCCGGGCCGCGCTCCAGTTCGGGGAAATCTTCCTCCACATGCGCCGCATTCCCAAGCCGATCGTGGCGGTGGTGCAGGGACGGGCGCTCGCCGGCGGCTGTGGGCTCGCGACCGCCTGCGATCTCGTGCTGGCGACCGAATCGGCTCAGTTCGGCTATCCCGAAGTGCAGCGGGGATTCGTCCCCGCGATCGTGCTGACGTTGCTCAAGCGCGCCGTGGGTGAGAAGGTCGCCTTCGATCTCGCGGCCACGGGACGCATGCTCAGCGCCTCGGAGGCCGCGGGGGTGGGGCTCGTGTCTCGCGTGTACGAGGATACCGACTTCGACGACCAGGTGAGCGAGGTGCTCCGGTCGCTGGCGGCCGCGAGCGCGTCCGCGCTGGCGTTCACCAAGCGACAGTTCTACCAGCTCGACGGCCTGCGCCTCGAAGACGGTATCCGGTTGGGCGCCGACGTGAACGCCGTGAGCCGTACCACTCCCGACTTCCGCGCCGCCTTGCAGGCGTTCCTCAAGCGATGAGCCGGGCGTTCGTAGCCAAGGCCTGGCTCGCTGGGGCCGGCCTCGTGAGCGGGCTCGCAGGCATGGCGACGGAACGACGCGCCCTCGTGTGGATCGCGGTCGGATTGTTGGCGATCGCGTTTGCGCTGCGCTTTGTGGAGCGAAAGTCGGCCCCCCACTGACAGCTTCCTGACAGGTTCGCCGTGTAGGTTTCTGCGCTCTGCCATGTTAAATGTGAACAGCCTCGCGCGTACCACACGGCGCGCGCTGGGAGTTTGCTTCCTCGCAGGCGTGCCGCTTCGCGCGCAGCAGCCGGTCACCCGCGTGGACGCGATCGCCGCGGCCCTCGAGCGTGGCGCCCGCGCTGCCTTGGGGCGCGCCGACACGGCGTTCGCGGCGGGCGTGCTGCGCACCGCCCGCGCGTTTTCCAACCCCTCCCTCGCCGCGACCTACACGAAGGACGTTCCCCATCAGCACTACGTCGCCGATTTTCCGCTCGACCTCCCGTGGCTGCGGTCGGCCCGGATCGGCGCCGCCGCATCGGCCCGCGACGCCACGCGCTACGGCTTCGGCTTCGAGCGAGCGGCGATCCGGTTCGAGATGGACACGACCTACACGCACGCGCTCGCGGCGCTCGCCCATGCCCGCTTGTCGCGGCGGACTGCGAGCGACGCCGACAGCCTGCTCCGCATGGCCCGTCTGCGTCGTGATGTGGGGGACGTGAGCGAGCTGGACGTGCGGCTCGCCGAGGTGAACGCCGGGCAGCTGGAGAACGTCGCCGTGGACGATTCGCTCGCCGCCTTGGACGCGCTGCTCGCCGTCCAGCTCGCCATGGGCCTCCCCGGCACGACGCCGACGATCACGCTGGTCGATTCGCTCGTGCCGCCGTCGGACACCGCGCCCGACGGGGGAGAGCCACTCCGCGTGGCCGCCGCCGCGGCGACGTTGCGCTCGGAGGAGCGGGCACTGACCCTGGCTCACCGCAGCGTGTTCCTCTCGCCCAACCTGCAGATCGGCGTCGAGACGGACGATCCGTCGGAGCCCCCCGGCACGCTGCTGCCGACCGTCGGGTTTTCGCTGCCGCTGCCGCTGTTCAACTGGAACGGCGGCCAGATCGGGCAGGCGCGTGCCGCCCGCGACCACGCTCAAGCGAATCTCGATCTCACCCGCCGCGAGTCGGCGGCCGAGGCGGCGCGGGCGCGGCGCGCCCTCGTGGCGGCGCTCGCGCGAGTCGCGCGCGGCCGGCGGCTGCTCGAGAGTGCTGACCGGGTAGCGGCGATGTCGCTCCGCGCCTACGCCGAAGGCGCGATCCCCCTCGCCAACGTGCTCGAAGCGCAGCGCAACGCGCGCGAAGCTCTGGGTCGCTACATCGACGACCTCGCGCTCGCAAGCGACGCCCGTGGCGCCGTGCGGCTCCTCACCACCACCGTCGACCGGCCATGAGACGCCTCGTCCTGCTCCTGGCGCTCGTCGCCGCGTGCCGCGCCCGCGCGTCCGCAGACGACGAATCCGACGCCAAATCCACGACGCAGCCCGCGGTCCCGGCGGAAACCGCCGTCGCGAAGGAGCAGCCCTTCGCTCGCATCGTCCGGGCAATCGGCACGGTAACCCCTCGCCCGGGACACTTTGCCGAGCTGGCCGCGCCCGGACCGACGCGCGTCGCACACATCTTCGCGACGCCCGACCAATCGGTGGCCGTCGGCGACTCGCTGGTGGAATTCGAGCGGGCGCCGTTCGATGCCGCCGCGCAGAGCGCCTCCACCGCCCTCGAAGCGGCGCAGCGGAGCTACGCGCGCGCGGTCCGGCTCGTGCAGGCAGGGATCCTGCCGCAGAAAGACTCGGACCAGGCAGCGGCCGAGCTGGCGCAGGCGCAGGTTGCGGCGGTGACCGCCCGCCGCGCGCAACAGCTCGCCACCTTGCGCGCGCCGCTCGCCGGCGTGGTCACGCGCATGACCGCCGTCTTGGGCGCGTCGGTGGATGCCAGCCAACCGCTCGTGGAGATCGTCGACCCCAAAGCGCTGGACGTTGCGTTCAACGTCTCGCCCGCCGAGGCGGCCGACATTCGCCCCGGCGATTCCGTCGCGGTCACGAGCGAATCGGCGGCGGGCGCGCCCCTCGGTTCCGGCACGGTGACGGGCGTCGCCGCCGCGGTCGATTCCCTGTCCCGCGCCGTCGCGGTGCGCGCCCGGTTGTCTCACCCGGTGCGCCCCCCACGGGTCGGCGAGTCGCTAGCCGGGAGGATCGTGACGGCGGTGCAGCGGCGCGCCGTCACCGTCCCGATCGCCGCGCTCGTCCCCGCGGCGGAGGGAGCATTTCAGGTCTTCGTCGTAGACTCGGCGGGCGTCGCCCACGCGCGTCCCGTCACGGTCGGCGGGCGGAGCGAGACGGTGGCGGAGATCGCGTCCGGCCTGTCGGCCGGGGAGCGCGTCGTGACGAGCGGTGCCTACAGCGTGGCCGACGGCGCGAGGATCGTGGGAGCGGCCTCTCCCGCGCCCTCTCGATGACGCTGTTCGACGTCCTCAGCCGCCAGCGCCGGTTCGTCTATCTACTCGTGGCGCTCCTCGCGGGAGCGGGCGTCTGGGCCGCCTCGAGTCTCCCCTCGGCGATCTACCCCGAGCTGAACTTCGCACGTCTCACCATCGTGGCGACCGGCACGTCGCTCGGCGCTCGCCAGCAGCTCTTCAGCGTGTCGCGGCCGATCGAGGAAGCCGTGAGCATCGTCCCCGGCGTCACCCGGGTCAGGTCCCTTACCATCCGCGGCGGCACCGAGATCAACGTGGACTTCTCACCGACCACTGAGATGGTCAACGCGCTCCAGGAGGTCCGGGCACGCGTGGACCAGATCGTGCCCGACCTCCCGGCCGGCGTGACGATGCAGGTCGAGCGGATGACGCCGTCGCTGTTCCCGATCCTGTCGTACAACGTCGAGGGAAGCGACCCCGCGACACTGTACGATATCGCGCGCTACCAGATCAAACCCATCCTGTCGCGCGTGCCGGGCGTCGGGCGCGTGGACGTGCTCGGAAGCGACGTACCCGAGGTCGAGGTCATCGTCGATCCGGTGCGCCTGTCGCAGCAGGGGATGACGTTCGATGACCTGGCGGCGGCCATCCGCGCGGCGACGACCGTGACCGCGGTCGGGCGGATGCCGCGCGACTATAAGCAGTATCTCATGGTGAGCGCGACGGAGGCGCACTCGGCCGACGACATCGCGAACATCGTGGTCGGTCACGGGCTCCGGGTGCGGGACCTGGCCACGGTTAGGCCCGGCACCGAGGACCGCGTCAGCATCATCGCGGGCAACGGGCGACCCGTGGCGCAGCTCAACATCACGCGCCAGCTCGGCGGGAACACGCTGGCGATCGCGGACAGCGTCGCCGGCGTGGTCCACGCCTTCCCGCTGCCGCCCGGCGTGCGGCTCCAGCTCGTCTACGACCAGGCGTCGCTGGTGCGCGATGCCGTGAAGGCGGTGCGAGACGCGATGCTCATCGGCGCCGCGCTCGCGGTCATCGTGCTGCTCCTTTTCCTCCGGCATGGCCGCATCACCGCGGTCAGCGCGTCGTCCATTCCGCTCACTCTCGTCATCACGATGTTCGTGATGTCGCTGTTCGGTCAGACGTTCAACCTGATGACGCTAGGCGCGATGGCGATCGCCATCGGCCTCGTGATCGACGACGCCGTGGTCATCACCGAAAACATCGTTCGCCACCTCGATTTGAACCCGGACCGGACCGCCGCCATCCGCGACGCGATCCAGGAGCTGCTGTGGCCGGTCACGACTTCGACGCTCACCACCGTCGTCGTGTTCCTGCCGCTCGGCCTGCTGCAGGGGGTGGTCGGACAATTCTTCCACGCGCTGTCGATTACGCTGACGATCGCGGTGCTCGTGTCGCTCGGGCTCGCGTGCTCCGTGATCCCGCTCTTGAGCGAGCGCTACCTGACGCCACGCGACGCGGAGCACGCCGCGTCGCCGCCGGGCACGGCGCCGACTGCACTCGAGCGCCTCGGGTCTCGGATCGACGCGCTGGCGGGGGGGTACGCACGCTCGCTCGGTGCGGTGCTTCGCCATCCGCGGCGCGTCGCCGCCACCGCGGGCGCCCTCGGCGTGGCCGGCTATCTCGCCTACCGCGTGGCTGAAACCGGATTCCTTCCAGAGATGGACGAAGGCGCGTTCGTCATCGACTACTGGGCCCCGGGCGGCACGGCGCTGACCGAAACCGATCGCCAGCTCCACGTCATCGACGGACTCCTCGCCCGCATCCCGGAGGTGGCCGGCACCAGTCGGCGCACGGGCGCCGAGCTCGGTCTGTTCGCGACGCTGCAAAACCGCGGCGATTACGTGGTCCGACTCGCGCCCCAGGGCAAACGCCGCCGCTCGAGCTTCGAGGTCATCGACGAAGTGCGGCAGCAGACCAGTGCCGCGCTTCCGCGGATGCGGATCGAGTTCGTCCAAATCCTTTCCGACGTCGTCAACGACTTGGCCGGCAACGCCCGCCCGGTCGAGATCAAGCTGTTTGGCCCCGACCTCGCTGCCCTCGAAACATACGGGACACGAATCGACTCCGCGCTGGCCGGGGTCACGGGCCTCGAGGACCTCTTCAGCGGCGTCAGCGAGCCGAGCGCGGAGATGATGCTCAACATCGACGCCGCCGAGGCCAACAAGGTGGGGCTGACTCCGGCGGCCGTGAGCCAAGCCGTGAGCGGCGCGCTGCTGGGCGTCGAGGCGGGCCAGATCTACCTCGACGACCGCAGCGTGGGCGTCCGGGTTCGCGCCCCCGATTCGGTGCGGTTCGACCCGCTCCGGCTCGGAGCCATCCCGGTGCTCGCCCCAGAGCGCCACGCGCCCGTGCCCGTGGCGTCGCTCGCGCGCGTCACGCCCCTCGATGCCAGAGCCGAACTGCTGCGCGAGAACCAGCAACAGATGATCATGATGACCGCGGACCTCGGCGAGCGCGGCCTCGGAAGCGTCATGAAGGACGTCAAGCACGTCCTCGCGAGGAACACGTCGCCCCCCGGCATCCGCGTCGAGCTGGGCGGCCAGTACGCGAGCCAGCAGACCGCCTTCCGCTCGCTCCTCCTGGTCCTCGGCCTCGCCGCCGCGAGCGTGATCGGCGTCATGCTCCTCCAGTTCGAGTCGTTCGTGGAGCCACTCGTCGTGCTCCTGGCCGCGCCGCTGTCGTTCGTGGGCGCGATGGCGCTGCTCCTCGTCACCCGCACCGCGCTCAACGTCTCGTCGTTCATGGGGCTCATCCTGCTGGTGGGGCTGATCGTCAAGAACGGCATCATCCTGCTCGACTTCACGCGGCTGCGGATGCGCGCCGACGGCGCACCGCTCGGCGTCGCAATTCGCGAAGCGGGACGCGTGCGGCTGCGGCCGATTCTCATGACGACGCTGTGTACGCTGTTCGGACTGCTCCCCCTCGCGCTGGGACTCGGCGCGGGGAGCGAGCTGCAGCGCCCGCTCGCGCTCGCCGTGATCGGGGGGCTGGCGTTGTCGACGCCCGTCACGCTGTTCGTCGTGCCCACGCTGCTCGTCGCGATCCGTGGCGCCGACTACACGCTGCACCCGGACGTCAGGCAGCCGCTGGAAACGCCAGGGTGACGCGCGTGCCGACGCCAGGCTCCGAGGCGAGGTCGATCTCCGCCCCATGGACGTCCGCGATCCAGCGCGCAATCGCGAGCCCCAGCCCGGCCCCGTCCGGCTCCCGGCCGGCCGCGGAGCCCCGATAGAACCGCTCGAACACGTGGGGGAGGTCCGCGGCGGGAATGCCGACGCCGCTGTCGGTGATGACGACCGCGGCCCGGCCATTTTGGGCGGACACGTCGAGCCGCACCCGTCCACCAGCGGGTGTGAATTTGATGGCGTTATCCAGGACGATGAGCAGAAGCTGACGGAGCAGGGCGAGATCACCGACCACCTTCGCCTCCTCGAAAGCCGCGACCTCGAGCCGGACTTGCTTGCGCTCCGCGAGCGCCCGCGCCGCTTCCACCGCCCCCGCTACCACGTCATCCAGGTACACCGTGGCGCGCACGGTCGGGCGCTCGCCCGCGTCGGCGCGCGCGAGCGTCAGCAGCTCGCCTATGATCTCGCCGGTGCGTGCCGTTTCGCGCTCGATCGCCTGGAACGTGGCGGCGTCGCGCGCCGGCTCCCGGTCTTGCGCGGCGGCGATCTCAGCCCGCGTTCGGAGAATCGTGATGGGCGTGCGGAGCTGGTGGGCGGCATCGGCCATGAAGCGGCGTGTCCGCTCCATCGATTGCTCGATGGGGTCCGTGGACTTGCGCACGAGGATGTAGCCCCCCCCCGCCACCAGTAGCAAGGCGATCACCGCCGCCGCGCCGAACGCGCGAATGAGCGATGCGTACTCGGATTCGAGCTCCAACCGATCGGCCACCACAGCCGCCACATACCCCTTGCCGCTCGGCCCGGTGAACCGCTCCGCGTGGAGCCGCACGACGTGATCGTCGGGCGTCTCGAAGTCCCGGTCCGCCCGTCCGGAGCGTCCGGCTTCCCGCGCCGCCTCCCGCACCCAGTCCGCCGCCTGCGACGGCTTGATCGGCTGCCCGGCAGTGTCGAACAAGAAGAGCGAGCGATCGGGGACGTACAGCTCGTCCACGGCGTCCGCCACCACTCCCCGGGCCGACGTTTGCTCGGTCTCTCGGACACTGGCGGCACGCATGAGGGCAGACGTGGCGGCGCGCAGCGACTCGTCCAGCTTCAACGACATGCGGTGCCGCACCGCGAGAAACAGCCCCACCCCAAGGGCGCCGAGAATGGACATGAAAATGCTGGCATACCACAGCGTGAGTTGCAGGCGCAGGCGGGCCAGCGGCGGCGTCGGGGCGCGCGTCACGGGCCGAACCGATACCCCGCGCCGCGCTGGGTCGTGATCAGCTTGGGCTCGAACCCGTCGTCGATCTTGCGCCGGAGGCGCCGCACCAACACCTCGAGCAGATTGGCGAACGGATCGTGGTTGTCGTCCCACACGTGCGCCGTGATGGTGGCGCGATCGAGTACCTGTCCGGGCCGGCTGACGAACAACTCGAGCAGGGTGAATTCCTTCGCCGTGAGGCTGACAGGGCGGCCGCCGCGGCGCACCTCACGGGAACCAAGATCCACTTCGAGATCCGCGACACGCACCACTGAAGGTACCAACGCCGGCCGTCGCCGTGTGAGGGCCTTGAGCCGCGCCAACAGCTCCCGAAATGCGAACGGCTTCGTGAGATAGTCATCGGCGCCGACCTCGAGTCCGCGCACCCGATCGTCCACCGCGTCCAGCGCCGTCAGCATCAGGACCGGCGTGGTCACCCCGCTCCCGCGCAGCGCGGCGCACAGCTCGAAGCCGCTCCCCCCCTCCCCGCCGGGCAGACGGACGTCGAGGATGATCGCGTCGTAGCTACTAGCGGCCGCGCGGTCCCGGCCCTCTGTCCAGGTCGCCGCCAGCGTCGCCTCGATGCGCTGCGCGCGCAGGCCGTCCCGCAGCAGGTTCGCCAGCTCAGGATCATCTTCTACGATGAGCACGCGCATGGGGTAGGGAACGGGGATCAGGGACCAGGGATCCGGGTTTTCAATTATGATTGAAGGGACGTCACATATCTACTCGAGGTGACCATGGCGAGCTTGAACGTCCCCCTGTACGACCCGCGGCTCGTGCAGCCGATGCGCGAGGAGCTGACCCGACTCGGCTTCGAAGAGCTTCGCACACCGGCCGACGTGGACCGCGCGCTGGGCGCACCCACAGACTCCACACTCGTCGTCGTGAATTCGGTGTGCGGCTGCGCGGCCAGGAACGCGCGCCCCGCCGCCGCACTCGCCCTCCAGCACGAGCGTCGTCCCCGCCGGCTGCTCACGGTGTTCGCCGGGCAGGACGCCGACGCGACCGAGCGGGCCCGCAGCTACTTCACCGGGTACTCGCCCTCCTCACCCCAGATGGCGCTGTTCAAGGAGGGGAAGCTCGTGTTCATGCTCGAGCGGAAGAACATCGAGGGGCGGGCGGCGCAGGAGATAGCAGCGGACCTGACGGCGGCGTTTGACGAGTACTGCAGGTAGACGGACGGGGAAGGACGGGGAAGACGGGGGAGGTTGGTACGCCTGCCGGACAGCGTCCTCTAACCTCTCCCGTCTTCCCCCGTCCTCCCCCGTCCTCCTTTAGAGCACCCGCTCCTGCCGCACCCGCACATCCACCACGTTCTCCACCCACGACCACAGCGAGTCCTGGCGCGCCATCGGCGCCCCTTCGAGGACGTGGCGCCGCCACCCGCGCATGACGTCCGCGTCCTGGGTCCAGAGGCGCACGCGCTTCCGTGGCACGTTGCGCTCCCACAGCTGCGCGATCGGCGGGGAGGCATACAGCAGGCGCACCGTCACGTTGCGGGACAGGTATTCCAGGGGGCTCAAGTCGATACGCTTATACCGCTCGTCGGTGGACATGCGCACGGCCCCGGGGTAGTCGGGCTCGCCATCCGAAAACAGCACGACGTTGAGCGGCGCGAGGACCAGATTATTGCGCTTCACGTGCAAGGCGGCGCGGTTGAAGAACGCGTTGAAGTCGGTGATGGGATCTTCTTGAGGGAACCAGGCACGCAGCGCTGCAGCGATCTGGTCGGGCGACAACCCCGTCAGGTCCTGGATCGGGTGGAACACCTTCGCTTGTCCCGGCCGCTCGCCGCCCAGCTCACCGACGAAGACCGCCGTGTTGCGTTGCAGCCCGTCCATACCGTTCACATGGCTATAGATATAGATCGCCGCGAACTCGATCGCCCCGCTGAAGGCGGGGTTGTGGCGGAACGAGCCACTGATGTCCAGGCCCACGATGAGCGTCGAGCGCGGCGCCGCGGCGCGCCCCGACGGCGAGCACGCCACAACGCTCAGTGCCAGGACCAGCCCCGCGATGCGGCCCTTCATACGGCGCTCCCCTCTGCCGTCTTGTGGTGGAACAACGGCGTGCTGGCGAGCACCTGATCGAGCGACTTGAACGGCAGCGTGAAGTGGGGCTTGCCGAGGATCGCGATCACGCCAAAGTTGAATCCCGCAGCGAGCAGCTGCAGCACCGGGAGCGTGAGCAGCTCCACCAGATGCTGGGCTTCCTTCTTGAACCACTCGTGCTCCGCCTTCAGGGCCTTGATCGGCCCCGCCCAGAACTCCACTTCGGCTCCCCCGCCTGCGGCGCGCGCCCCCTCCATGCCTTCCATCGCCTGGCGGCCGAGGATGGCGAGCAGCGCGGGCGTCCCGAACCGGCCGAACAAGAACCACGTCATGCCGCGTACGCCCGTCCACCCCAGGAACGCCAGTCCCAGGGTCTCCACGACTCCCAGCTGCCACCCCTGTTGCGCGAGCCACGGCGTGATGGCGTCGATCAGCTCGCGGTACAGGAACAGTACTTCGAACAAGGCGACCGTGATCTCGACTGCCACCATGGCGACGATCTGCCCGACGGCACGCGTCTTGATCGCGTCGTTCAACACCTGGATGCACGCGAAGCTGCCCCCGATAATGATGAACAGGAAGAACCACAAGATCAGCACCAGGATCAGCGGGTTGACGGTGTACCCCGTGAGGTCGGTGAGCACCTCGGTCATCGTCGGCCGCAGCGTGAAGGTGAAGATCGTGGCCTCGATCGCCGACCAGAACAGCAGCAACGTGAACGCGATCCACGGGACGCCCGGCTGGCGCGAGGTCGAATCGAGCAGCGCGAACGGCGACGTGACAAGGTTCTTCAAGGTGCGCCACAAGAGCCCCACTGCGAGCTTGAGCAACCCGTAGATCCACGCGACGAACACCAGAACGAACCGCACCAGCCCGAACCAATAGAACCAGGACATGCGCGCCACGTCCCACCAGGACATCAGCAGCGCCGCCAGGAAGCGACCGCGGCCCGACCGGAACGGGATCGTGTACAACGACACCATGGTGCCCCAGACGCCCGCCACCAGCACCACCGCTGGGAAGAAGAGCAACAGGGCTTTCGCAACCGCCGACCCGAAGGAATCGCCGAAGATCGCGACCTGGAACACCTGCCGTTGCCAGTCGACGATCCAGGACAGGCCAGCCCAGATCCAGCCCCACACCGTCTGAAGAATCCAGCTCCACTGCTGGGTCTGAACAGTGCCTAGCGGGTTTTGCATGTCTGTGGTTCCTTCCCGGGAGTGAAACGGGGAGCGGCGCCCGTTCAAGAACGAACGGCAGGCGCGCATTAATAAAGCGGCGCCCGGCCCTGTCAAGCGGTGCGCGTGATCTACATCACAATCGCCCACCCCTCCGGGAAGTTGTATACTGGTGCCCATGCCCGAAGAGGCCCGGAAACGCCTGCTCGTGGTCGGCGACCGCGTGCTCATCGCTCCCGAAGAGGGCGAGGAGCGGACCAACGTGGGGCTGTACCTCCCTCCCACGGCGGTGGAGGCGCGTCAGGTCCAGGGCGGGCGGGTCGTGGCCAAAGGGCCCGGCACGCCGACGACCGAGCCGGCGAGCATGGACGACGAACCGTGGAAGATCCGCGGCCCCGAGGTGAAGTACCTGCCGATGCAGGCGCGGGTCGGCGACTACGCGCTGTTTTTCCGCAAGGCGGCGGTCGAGATCACGTTCGAGGGAGCGAAATACTTGGTGGTCCCGCAGGCGGCGATTCTCGTGCTCGTGCGGGAGGGACCTGCCGAAGGACAGGAGTGAGCGATGGCCGACATCGGGTGGGCTCGCAGCCGTGGTAACCGTGCCGAGAAGGAAGGTCTGCGCCGGGGCGCGTGGTACCGGATCGTTGAAGAGCCGGGGAAGCCCTGGGTCGTGCTGGACGTGCACCAGGTCGAGGTGCGCGTACCGAAAGAGAACGTGGAGGTCCGCCGGGATCGCCCAAAAGCGTGGAGCGTGGTACACGAGCCGCACCTCGTCTGCCCGGGCTGTCACAAGCGCCAGCATGTGTCGGGCCAGCCGAAGGACGTGAAGTGCCATGAGTGCGGCAACACCTTCAGCGTGGACTGGCAGGATCGCGCGTAATTAGGCTTCGTCCGGCGGGATTGGGGCTGGGGCGTTGACCCCGGCCCTTCCTTTTTTGGGTCATGCCGGCCTTCCCCGGCGGCCTCGCCCGCGCACGTGCCCTCTTGGCCGAGCGGTTCGGTCATACCGGCTTCAGGGTTCCTCAGCTCAAGGTGCTCGGCCCGCTCCTCGCTGGCCGCAGCGTCCTGGCGGTCCTGCCGACCGGAGCCGGGAAGTCGCTGTGCTACCAGTTGCCCGCGCTGATGGGCCAGGGTCTCACACTCGTGATCTCACCGCTCATCTCCCTGATGCAAGATCAAGTCGCCGCATTGCGGCGCCGGGGCATCGCCGCCGCGTACCTGAACAGCCTGCTGGCCCGCGACGAGCGGCGCGCGGTCCTCGAGGCCACGCTCTCCGGCAGTCTCACGCTCCTCTACGTCGCGCCGGAGCGACTGGGCGCGCTGGTAGGCCAGCTCCGGCGCGCCGGCCGCGCCGTCTCGCTCCTCGCGGTCGACGAGGCGCACTGCATCGTCGAGTGGGGCAACGAATTTCGCCCGGTGTATCACCGGCTCGACCGCTACCGCTACTTGCTTCGGGACCCGGTCACGATCGCGCTCACCGGAAGCGCGACACCGGCGACGCGCTCGGAGATACTGCGCGTCCTCCGCATCCCGCAGGCGGACGTGGTCCTCACATCGTTCGATCGACCGAATCTCGTGTTTCGCGTTGAGCGCGCGTCCGATGACCGCGCGCGGTTCGCGCGAATTCGTCAGTTGGTGCGAGGCGTGGACGGCGCCGTCATCGTCTACACGCCCACGCGCCGTTTGACCGAGCTCGTGGCACGCGCCCTGCTGCGGATGGGCATACGGGCGGCGCCCTATCACGGCGGTCTCGCGCCGGCGACGCGCCGCAAGGTGTTGCGCGCCTTTCTCGCCGACCGCGCCCCGGTGATCGTGGCAACGAGCGCGTTCGGCATGGGAATCGACAAGGCCGACGTCCGGCGGGTGCTGCACTGGGGGCCCTCGCGGACCCTCGAGGCCTATTACCAGGAGGCGGGACGCGCGGGGCGTGATGGTCGCCCCGCTGAGTGCGTCATCGTGTGGCGGCTCGCTGACCTCGAGTGGGGTGACATCGCCACTCCGATGCGGCGCTATGTGGAGAAGCGGGCATGTCGCCGTGACACGCTGCTCGCGTATTTCGGGGAGCGAGCCGCGGTCTGCTCCGGCTGCGACATCTGCGGGCTCGGAGGTCAACGCCCCTCAACGTAGGGGCATGCGCCTACCCATCTGTGTGGTTGCGGGTCCGAGGTGCCCGGATACCTTAACCTCAGTCTCGCTCAGTTTTCCTCTGTTCCCCAGGACACGCATTATGCCCGGCCGCAATTTCTTATTCGTGCCCGGCCCGACCAACGTGCCAGAGCGGATCCTGCGCACCATGCATCGGGCGATGGAGGATCATCGCTCCTCCGCCTTTCCCGAGCTCGCCAGTGGACTGTTTCGTGACTTGAAGAAGGTGTTCAAGACGACGACCGGCCAGGCATTCATCTTTCCGGCAACCGGCACGGGGGGATGGGAGGCGGCGCTGGTCAACACGCTGTCGCCCGGCGATCGGCTGTTGGCGCCGCGCTATGGCCAGTTCGGTCACCTGTGGATCGAGCTCGCCCAGCGTCACGGCCTGCGGGTGGACATCCTCGACGTCGAGTGGGGGCACGGCGCGCCCGCCGACCGCATCGGCGAGATCCTCGCGCACGACGCGCAGCACGAGATCAAGGGCGTCCTGATCGTCCACAACGAGACGGCCACCGGGGTCACGAGCGACATCGCCGCCGTACGAGGCGCGATGGACGCGGCGCGGCACCCGGCGCTCCTGTACGTGGACGGGGTCAGCTCCATCGGTTCGATCGACTTCCGGATGGACGACTGGCGGGTCGATCTTGCGATCACCGGATCGCAAAAGGGGCTGATGCTGCCGGCCGGTCTGGGCATCGTGTGCGCAAGCCCCAATGCCCTGGCCGCCGGCGAGCGCGCCAGGTGCTCGCGTGCCTTTTTCGACTTCCGTGACATGAGCAAAGCGAACGCGACGGGATACTTCCCGTACACGCCCTCGATTCCGATGCTGTACGGCTTGCGCGAGTCGCTCGCGATGATCTTCGAGGAGGGCCTCGACAGCTTGTTCGCGAGACACCACCGCCTCGCCGAGGGCGTGCGCGCCGCCGTGCGGGCGTGGGGGCTGAAACTGTGTGCGCGGACACCCCAGTGGCAGTCCGACACCGTGAGCGCGATCATGGTGCCGGAAGGTGTCAACGCCGCCGACGTCATCGATGTCGCGTTCCGACGCTACAATCTGGCGCTCGGCGCGGGCATGGGGCGCTTGGCAGGCAAGCTGTTTCGCATCGGGCACCTCGGGGATCTCAACGAGTTGATGCTGCTGGGCGCGATCGCCGGCGCGGAGATGGCGATGCGCGATGTCGGCGTCGCGGTGACGCCTGGCGCCGGTGTGGCGGCCGCCGCCGAGTACTATCGCAGCACTGCCGCCCCGCTCCCGGCGCGGACCGACACGGTGCAAGCGTCAGGGCAGCCGTCTGCTGGCAAGGGGGCAGCTCGCTCCGCCGTCAAGGCATGAAGGACCGTCGCATGGGCCACGCCGGCGCGATCATCTCCGCGTTCGGCGACACCGCCGCCGAAAAGGCCGAGATCATGCGCTCGGCCGGACTGATCGTGGCGCCCAGCCCCGCCGAGTTCGGCGCGACGGTGGCGCGGGTGCTCTCCCAACAGCCGTCGCGGCCGGTGCTGGTCCCGCGGTGAGCGGGCTGCGCTCGGACCCCCGCCCGGTGGTGGTCGTCACCCGCCGGCTCCCGGCCCCCGTGGAAGAACAGCTGGCGCGGCAGTTCGAGGCGCGCCTGAACGCCGACGATCACCCATTCAGCCCGGGGGAGCTGCAGGGCGCGCTCCGTACCGCGGACGCGCTGCTGCCCACGGTCAGCGACCGCCTGACCGCGCAGGTGCTCGCCGCGGAGCCGCTACGTCTCCGGGTGATCGCCAACTATGGCGTGGGGTTCAACCATATCGACATCACCGCGGCGAAGGCACGAGGGCTGGTAGTGACCAACACTCCCGACGTCCTCACCGACGACACGGCGGACGAGGCGATCCTGCTCCTGCTCATGGTGGCCCGGCGGGGCGGGGAAGCAGAACGCCAGGTACGCTCCGGCGCTTGGACGGGGTGGGGACCGACCCACATGCTCGGCACGCGCGTGACCGGCAAGATCCTCGGCCTCATCGGCCTGGGCCGGATCGGCCGGGCGGTGGCCCACCGGGCCCATCGCGGATTCGGCATGCGCGTGATCTTCCACGATCCCTTCCCACCCTCCGCGGCCGTCTTGACGGAATTGGGCGCGGAGCCACGGGGCAGCGTGGACGACGTGCTACGGGAGGCGGACTTCGTGTCGCTCCATTCTCCCGCCACTCCCGAAACGCGCTATCTGATCGACGCCCGGCGCTTGGCGCTCATGAAGCGCGGCGCCTTCCTCATCAACAATGCCCGCGGCGATATCGTGGATGAAGCCGCCCTCGTCGCCGCGCTAAAGCAAGGGGCCATCGCCGGCGCGGCCCTCGACGTGTTCGAGCGTGAGCCGGCGGTGACGCCCGAGCTGCTGACGATGGAGAACGTCGTGCTCCTGCCGCACCTCGGCAGCGCCACACGGGAGACGCGTGTCGCGATGGGCCTGCGCGCGCTCGAAAACCTGACGGCGTTCTTCGCTGGGACGCCGCCGCGCGACCGGGTCGCGTGAGCGACCAGGCGGTCGGCCCGATCGACGCTCGCCGGCTGGTGGACCTCCAGGCGCCGGGGTTCGGCACCACGGGCTAGCGGCACCGGCCGTTCGTCACGATACTCTCCGCCGTGTCACGACCAAAACGGCGAAAGCCGACGCGTATCCCAGCTCAACGCGGGTTTGGTTGGGTCCCCGATCTCCCTGATCAGCGGGACATCTTGTACGGCGCCGTGCAGCCGGTCGCGGCGCGACTGCCGCCGAGCGTCGACCTGCTTCCCGGGTGTTCGCCCATCGAGGACCAGGGACCTCTGGGGAGCTGCACCGGCAATGCGATCGCCGGCGCGGTTGAGTTCCTCGAGCGCAAAAACGGGGTGCGCTTCGTCAACGTGAGTCGCCTCTTCATCTATTACAACGAGCGGGCGATGGAGCACACGATCAGGTCCGACGCCGGCGCGATGATCCGGGACGGGATCAAGAGCGTCGTCAAGCACGGCGTGTGCTCCGAGCGCCGCTGGCCGTACGTGATCTCCAAGTTCGCCGCCAAGCCACCGGCGGCCTGCTACCAGGAAGCCTCGCAGCATCAGGTGACATCGTATCAGCGGATTCTTACGGTGGACGAGATGCGCGCCTGCCTCGCTCAAGGCTTCCCGTTCGTATTCGGCTTCACGGTGTACGAGAGCTTCCAGTCGCCGCTGGTCGCGGAGACGGGTGTGGTGTCGCTGCCCCAACCCGGTGAGCGGGTGGCCGGCGGCCACGCGGTGCTCGCCGTGGGATACAACGACGCCGACCGGCGGTTCAGCGTCCGCAACTCCTGGGGCGTGGGGTGGGGACTGCGGGGGTACTTCACGATGCCGTACGATTACCTCGCGAACCGGAGCCTCGCCGACGACATGTGGACGATCCGGAGAGGAGAGGCCATGTAGCACGGCGTCCGGCTACATTTCCCCCATGCACGACACCCTCTACTTCACAGACCATCACTTCCAGGTCCGCGACATGGTGCGCGACTTCGCGCAGCAGGTCGTGAAGCCGAGCGCGCGCGCGCACGACCTCGCGAGCACGTTCCCCTGGGACAATGTGCGCCGCATGGCCGACCTCGGGCTGTTCGGCATCCCCTGGCCGGAAGAGCTGGGCGGGTGCGGGATGGACTATCTCTCCTACATCCTCGTGATCCACGAGCTCGCCAAGGTGGACGCGAGCCACGCCATCACGGTGAGCGCTCACACCACGCTGGGGACCTCGCCGATCGTGGATTTTGGGACGGACGACCAGAAGCGACGCTTTGTCCCGCTGCTCGCAACCGGGAAAGTGTTAGGGGGGTTCGGGCTTACCGAGCCCGGCGCGGGCTCCGACGCCGGTGGAACCAGCACGGTCGCCGAGGAGCGGGGGGATCATTATGTCCTGAACGGCTCGAAGATCTTCATCACCCACGCCGGCGTCGGGGAGATCTTCGTGGTGACGGCTCGCACCGATCCCGCCGCGAAGAAGACTCACGGCATCACGGCCTTTATCGTCACCAAAGACACAACCGACCTCGCGGAGGCCGCGCGCGTGGGGGTGGGCCACGATCCGTCGCTCCCCAAATGCCCCGGGGTCCACGCCGCCAAGAAAGAGGACAAGCTCGGATGGCGCGCATCCGATACTCGCGAGCTGGTCCTCCAGGACGCGGTGGTGCCCAAGGAGAACGTGCTCGGCCCGCTCAACAACGGCTTCCGCCAGTTCCTCCACACCCTCGACGGCGGACGCATCGGCCTCGGCGCGCTCGCCCTCGGCATCGCCGAAGGAGCGCTCGAGGAGTGCCTGCGCTACACCGCCACCCGCCGGCAGTTCGGCCGGCCGATCGCGAGCTTCCAGGGGGTGCACTTCGCGCTCGCCGATATCGCCACTGAGATCGAAGCAGCCAAGCACCTGGTGTACCATGCGGCGTGGCTCAAACAGCACGGCCAGCCCTTCAAGAAGGAGGCGGCGATGGCCAAGCTGTTCGCCTCGGAACTCGCCATGCGCGCCACCACCAAGGCGGTGCAGCTGCACGGGGGCTACGGCTATACCACGGACTATCCCGTCGAGCGGATGATGCGCGACGCTAAGATCTGCGAGATCGGCGAAGGCACGAGCGAGATCCAGCGGATTGTGATTGCGCGGCAGTTGCTGGGAGACTTAGTCGATTAGGCGGTGGAAGACGGTGGAGGGCGGTGGAAAGCGGTGGAGGTGACTACCGGCGGGCCTGCTTCAGTTTCGAGATCGACGCGTACAACTTCCACGTCAGAAAACGAGCACGATTCTGCAACGCATTAAGTCGGTCCCAAGGTTCCTCCGCGAGTAGCCCAAGCTCCCTCGAGACCCGAAGGGTGTAGCCGAGTTCCGTGAGCGACCCCAGAGAGATATCGAGGAACCGACGAAACTCGGCGGACCCTCGCCTCGCGGATCCTTCAACGATATTAGCGGCTGCTGAGAACGCAGCTCGCCGGGCCTGGGAAGTCAGTCCGTAGAGTTCCGTCTTTGGAAACATCTGCGTGGCCCGGTAGACTTCGAGCGTCAAGGTGTGGCACTCCCGCCAAGCAGCGAACCGCTCGTATGGCGCCATGGCGGCAAGTCTTCAAGTCAGGAGTCAACTCACTCTCAACTGGTTCGGCCGGCACCGCCCTTCACCGCCCTCCACCGCCTTCCACCGCCAGATTCTTGACCAGGAACGCAAACCGGTCCGCCTGCTCGTCAATCAGCTTGGTGGTCGGCTTTCCGGCGCCGTGTCCAGCCTTCGTCTCGATCTGGATCAATACCGGCCGCGGCCCGGCCTGCGCCGCCTGCAGCGCAGCCGTGAACTTGAAGGAGTGCCCGGGGACCACGCGATCGTCGTGATCGGCCGTCGTCACGAGCGTGGCCGGATACCGCGTGCCGGGCCGCAGGTTGTGCAGCGGCGAATACCGGTACAGGTAAGGAAACTGCTCCGCGCTGTCGGCCGAGCCGTAGTCCGTCACCCACGCCCAACCGATTGTGAACTTGTGGAACCGCAGCATGTCCATGACGCCTACAGCCGGTAAGGCCGCTCCGAACAACTCCGGCCGCTGCGTCATCGCCGCCCCTACCAGCAGTCCCCCGTTCGAGCCGCCCGCGATCGCCAGCTTGGAGGGTGACGTGTAACCTTGCGCGATCAGGTACTCCGCAGCCGCGATGAAGTCATCGAACACGTTCTGCTTCTTGTCGAGCATTCCCGCCTGGTGCCAGGCTTCGCCGTACTCGCCGCCGCCCCGCAGGTTGGGTACCGCGTACACGCCGCCCATTTCAAGCCACACGAGCACCGCCACGGAGAAGCTCGGGGTGAGGCTGATGTTGAAGCCCCCGTACCCGTACAGGTACGTGGGGTGCGAGCCGTGGAGCGTCAGCCCCTTCTTGTGGGTGAGGAACATCGGCACACGCGTGCCGTCCTTACTCGCGTAGAAGATCTGCTTGGTCTCGTAAGCCGTCGGATCGAAGTCGATCGTCGGAGCGTTGAAGACCGTCGCCGCGGCGCTCGCGAAGTCGTAGCGAAAGATCGTAGTCGGATAGAGGAACGAGGTGAAGGCGTAGAACATCTCGCTGTCCTTGCGCTCGCCGCTGATCGCGCCCACGGTCCCGTGCGTGGGAAGCTCGATGTCCGTCACGAAGCTCCCAGCGAGCGCGAACAGGCGCAGGCGGGAAGAGGCGTCGTGCATGTAGTGGGCGACGAAACGGTCGTGGACCATGTGCACCGCCTCGAGCACGTCCTCGCTCTGTGGGATGATCTCCCGCCAGTGCGCCCGCTCCGGATGGCGCGTGTCGATCGCGACGACCCGCCGGAGCGGGGCATCGAGATCGGTGAGGAAGTAGAACACGGCGCCGTCGTTCCCGAGGAACGTGTAGCTCGCGTCGAAGTCGTCGAGCAGGGGCACCACCGTTCCCTTCACCTGCGGGCGTTTGGCACTCAGCAAGTCGAGGTAGTAGATCCGGTTCCGCCGGTCGGTGCCGAGCCATACCCGGATCACCACGTAGCGGCCGTCCTCCGTCACCTCGCCGTTCATCCCCCAGTCGGGCTGGTCCGGTCGCTCGTACACGAGCACATCCTGCTGCTGGTCCGTGCCGAGCCGATGATAGTAGAGCCGCTGGAACCGGTTGACGTCGGTGAGTGCCTTGTCGCCGGGTTGCGGGTACCGGCTGTAGAAAAACCCGGCACCGTCCTTGGTCCACGAGGCGCCCGAGAACTTGATCCACTTGAGATGGTCCGGGAGGTCGCGGGCGGTGGCGACGTCGCGAACCCGAAACTCCTCCCAATCGGATCCACTCGCCGACGTGCCGTACGCCAGCAGCCGGCCGTCATCCGACACTGCCCACGACGACAGCGCGACCGTGCCGTCCTCCGAGAGCAGGTTGGGGTCGAGCAGGGTCTCTGGCGTCGCCGTGAGCGCGGTCTGGGTGTACAGCACCGACTGGTTTTGCAAGCCGTCGTTCTTGAAGAAGAAATAGCGCCGCGCCTTCCGGAACGGCGGGCCGTAGCGCGGATAGTTCCACAGCTTGCTGAGTCGCGCCCGGATCGCCGGCCGCTCCGGGATAGCCGCGAGATACGCGGCCGTCAGCCGGTTCTCCGCCTCGATCCACGCCCGGGTCTCGGGCGAGTCGGGGTCCTCGAGCCAGCGGTAGGGATCAGCGACTTTCGTCCCGTGGTAGTCGTCCACGACGTCGCTCGTGCGAGCGGCCGGGTACGGGAGTGTCTGGGCCGGCGCCGGGGTAGGCGCGGGACTCGCGAACATGCCGGTCAGGAGGAAACCCCCGATGAGAGAAGACCGTAGCGAAATGGCCACTTGCCTGATAATCTCTGAGCGGTTGACGTAAGTCGCAAGCCCACTTATATTTAGAGATGCATTGGATTCCGGGACTGCCCGGGCTTCGCGGCCTTCCTCCCGCGCCGCGCTCGACCGTCTCGTCCAATCGAGTCAGCTCATCGTCAGCCTATCTGCACGCCATGAGTTCTTGCTGGAACAATCGTAGGATCCCGACCGGCTGTTGGCCGACCGGGATCGAGGGACATTGCTTTGAAACGGGAAATACTGATCAGCGGGACCGCGCGCGAAACTCGCGTAGCGATCCTGGAGGACGACCGCCTTGTTGAGCTCCTGGTGGATCGTCCCGACGCCCGCCGCATGGTGGGCGACATCTACCTGGGCACGGTCGAGGCCGTGCTTCCGGGCATACAGGCCGCATTCGTCAACATCGGGGCGGACAAGAGCGCCTTCCTCCACGCCTCCGACCTGATCGAGGCCGACGAGGACGAGGAGCCCTCCGAGCGCGACGAGGAAAACGGCAACGGGAACGGCGGGGGCGCCGGGAACGGCGGCCGTGCCTCCCGACGTCGGCTCCCCAACGTCGCCGACGAGTTGAAGCGCGGCGAAACCCGTATCGTTCAAGTCATCAAGGAGCCGATCGGCACCAAGGGACCGCGCGTCACCGCGCAGATCTCCCTGGCCGGCCGCTTCCTCGTGTACATGCCGTACGCGTCGAAGGTGGGCGTCTCCCGCAAGATCGAGAATCGCGACCAGCGGGCAAAGCTGCGAGACTTGGTCTCGAAGCTCGTCCCGAAAGACTCGGGCGGCTGGATCATCCGCACCGTCGCCGAAGACCTGACGGAGCAGAGTTGCAAGCGGGAGATCGACCACCTCTACAGCCTGTGGAAGAAGATTAAGCGCAAGTCGGGCTCGGTCCGAGCGCCGGCGCTGCTGCAGCGCGAGACCTCGCTCACGCGCGGCATCATCCGCGACCTGTTCTCCGACAAGGTCGACTCGCTGCTAGTGGACTCCAAGAACCTGCACAACGAAATCGTGCAGTACCTGAAGCAGATCGACCCCGAGCTGCTGCCCCGCGTGAAGCTGTACCAAGCCGAGTCGCCGCTGTTCGACGAATATGATGTCGAGGCGGAAATCCGCAGCCTCTTCAAGCCGCGGGTAGAGCTGCCCACTGGGGGTTACCTCATCATTCAGCCGACGGAAGCCCTCACATCCATCGACGTGAACACGGGCCGCTACACCGGCAAGAAGGACCCCGAGAGCACGATCCTCAAGACCAACCTCGAAGCGGCTCGCGAGGTGGCACGCCAGCTCCGGCTGCGCGACATCGGCGGCATCATCGTGGTCGACTTCATCGACATGGAGTCCCGCGGCAACCGCGACAAAGTGCTCCAGGAGCTACGCACGCATCTCGGCCATGACCGGGCACGCACCAAAGCGTTCGCCGTGTCCGAGCTGGGGCTGGTCGAGATGACCCGCCAGCGCGTGCGCCCCTCGCTCTGGCATTCCATGACCGCCGAGTGCCCGACCTGCCACGGGATGGGCCGGGTATTCCGACCCGAAGTGGTCGTTCGCCGGATGGAGCGCTCGCTCAAGCGCGCCGGCGCCGACCACAAGGAGCGCCAGCTCGCCGTGCGCCTCCACCCCGATGTGGCGCTGTACCTGATCGAGCAGGAGCCCAACTTCCTGCGCCAAATCGAAAAGCAGACCGGACTCGAGCTCGAAGTGCGCGACGACCCGATGATGCGGCTGGACGAATTCCGCATGATGGCGAAACCGGCGGGAAGGGACGTGACGGAACAGTACGCGGTGGCTTGAGCGTACGCAGTACGCGGTGCGCGGTAGCGACCGCGCACGGCGCACCGCGCACCCCTTGAACAAAGCTCACGTCGCAATTAGCGTTCCGGCCCTATGTCCTACGCCATCTTCTCCACCGGCGGACGCCAGTTCAAGGCCGAGCCCGGTGCCACGATTCAGATCCCGCTGCTCGCCGCCGAGCCTGGGAGCAAGGTGACATTCGATCAGGTGCTGCTCGCGAGCGACGGGAAACACGTGCACACCGGCAAGCCGGTCTTGAAAGGCGCGAAAGTGACGGCCGAAGTCGTCCGGCATGGGAAGGGCGGGAAGATCAAGATCTACCGGTTCGCGCGGCGCACCGGCTACCGACGCCACGCCGGACATCGCCAGCAGTTCACGGAAGTGAAGATCGCGGACGTCAAGGTCAAGGACTGAGCCATGGCGCACAAGAAAGGTGTCGGTTCCTCCCGCAACGGCCGTGATTCGGGCCCGAAGTACCTCGGCGTGAAACGGTTCGGCGGCGAGTTCGTGACCGCCGGCAGCATTCTGGTGAAGCAGCGGGGCACCAAGATCCATCCCGGCACGAACGTGCGCCGGGCCTCGGACGACACACTCTTCACCGTGGTGGACGGGCAGGTCAAGTTCGAGCACAAGAACAAGAAGCGATACCGGGTGAGTGTGTATCCGGTCGGACAGTCGGACGGTCGGACTGTCGGACCGTAAGCGCATAACGTCAGTCAGTCCGACTGTCCGACCGTCCGACTAATACGTCGGCGGCAGCTTCCTATACCGCTGCAGCAGCTCCGTCTGCCGGCTCGTCAGCGGAATCTCCTTCCCGCGAATCAGCACGTGCTCCACGCCAGTCGAGAACTCGAAGGGATCCCCCGACCACACGACCACGTTGGCGACCTTCCCGGGCTCGAGTGACCCGTAGCGATCGCCCACCCCGAAGATCTCGGCGGGCGCGAGCGTCACCGCCCGCAGCGCCTGATCCCAGCTCATTCCGTAGGACACGGCGTTCCCGGCCTGCTGGCGCAGGTTGCGCGACTGGTGCGTGTCGGTCTCGAGCAGCGCGACACGTACGCCGGCCTTGGCGAGGAGCGCCGCGTTCTCATAGCGGATGCCGAGCGCATCGTAACTCGGGATGTTGTCGAGCGGCTCGACCAGCACCGGTACGCCCGCGGCCCCGATCGCTCCCGCGATCTCCCACCCCTCCGCGCCACCCGCGACGATCAGCGAAAGCTTGAACTCCTTGGCGAGCCGCAGGGCCGTCTCGATGTCGCTGCGCCGGTTGGCGACAGCGATGAACGCTTCCCGCCCATGCAGCATGGGAAGCAGGGCCTCGAGATCCTCGGCCGACGCAGAGAGCCGTTGCATCTGCGCGCGACCGAAATCGGCCTTGCGCCGCTCGTACTCGAGCGCGTCGCGGAACAGCTGGCGCAGGCGCGCGACCACCTTGGCCCGCGACCCTCCGGCTTCATCCTTCCCACTCTCCGAAAGGTTCGCCACGATCCCCACCGGGGATTTGACGAGCATCTGCTCGACCGTCGTTCCGTCGAGATCGATCAGCACCGCCTGGCCGCTCACGAGGTTGCCGCTCGGCGCGACCAGCACGGTCGTAACCCCGTCGATGCGGGTGACCGGGATCAGCACGGAGGCGGGGTTGATTCCCTCCACGACGTTGAACGCGGCGGCGATCGTATCACCTTGCACGGACCCCTCGCGCGTCGCGGCAACCGCCCCGATCTCCACCAGGCCCACCTGCCCAGCACCGTCGATCAATCCGGGCGTCACCCATTTCCCCGAGGCATTGATGCGCGTCGCGTCCGCCGGCACCGGCACACTCGTCCCGACGGCGACGATGTGGCCGTCGCGTACCAGCACCGTGGCGTTGGCCAGCTTCGGGCCGGACACCGGATACACCGTCCCTCCCGTAATGGCGATCGTCTGAGCGAGCAGGAACGCGATCATCGGTCGCTCCCCGGCGCGGGAACCTGGCCGAGCTCGAAGTCGGTACGCGGCTGGTGCGCCGGGTCGTTCCGGTCGTACACGAGCCACCCGTCGTTGTAGACCTGCACCGCCTTCGAGTAGACAGAGAAGGGATCGCCCGACCAGACGACCACGTCGGCCATCTTGCCCGGCTCGAGCGTCCCGACGATGGAATCGAGCCCCAGGGTCCAGGCGGGATTGGCAGTGAGCCAGCGGAGCGCCTGGTCGCGGGTGACCGGGATCCCCGCCCGCTGACCCGCGTACATCGCCTTTGCCGCCTCCTGGTTGAGGCGCTGGATCCCGCTCGGGTCGTCGGAATGGATCAGCGGCCGGCCGCCCGCCTGCTGGTTGAGCGCCGCATTTTCCCGGATGCCATCCATCGCTTCCTCTTTGAAGCCCCACCAGTCCGCCCACACCGAGACCGACGTCCCTTCCTTCGCCAGGAGATCCGCGATCTTGTACGACTCCACCGCGTGGTGGAACGACCGGATCTTGAAGCCGAACTCGTGCGCCAGGTCGATCATCTGCGCCATCTCGTCGGCGCGATAGCAGTGGTTCTGGACGTAGATGCGACCGCGCAGCACTTCGGCCAACGATTCGAGCCGAAGATTGCGTTCGGGGGGCTCGCCCTTGTGGTCTTTCTCCCACGCGTCCCACTTGCGACGATACGTCTCCGCCTGGATGAAGGCCGCGCGGTAACCGGCCATGTTGCCCATGCGCGTGGACGGCCCGCCCTTTTTCCCGTAGACGCGTTTGGGGTTCTCACCGCACGCCATTTTCAAGCCGTAGCGCGCACCGGGGAACTTCATCTCCTGGACGGTGCGAGCGGGAATCAGCTTGAGGATCGCGCTGCGCCCGCCGATCAGATTGGCGGAGCCGGGGAGCGCCTGAATCGTGGTAATCCCCCCCGCGATTGCGAGCGGGATCTGGGGGTCCTGGGGCCAGAACGAATGCTCCGCCCACACTTCCGCGGTGACCGGGCTCGTCGCCTCGTTGCCGTCCGACTCCGCGTCCGTACCGGGCGCCGCGTACACGCCAATGTGCGAGTGATCGTCGATCAATCCGGGGGTGACGTACTTCCCCGTCCCGTCCACCACGACCGCTTGGGGAGGTGGCTCCACTTTCGCGCCCACGGCGACGATGCGTCCGTCTTTGAACAGGATGGAGCCGTTGGGGATCTCCTGACCCGTGGCGGTCATGATCGTCGCGTTGCGGATGAGCACCGGCGGGTTGGGGTGTCGCTGGTAACTGGACGGATACTGCGGCCGATTGGCGCTGGTGCTCTCGGCGGGTGGCGGTGCAGGAGCGGCCGCGGGTGACGGCTGGCCCGCGCCGGTCGGGCGCGCTCCGGCGGACGCGCACGCGTTGGTAAGGACGAGCAACCACGACAACGAGTGTCGCATACTGAGGTCCTCCTTGCGGGGCTGGCGGACTACTTGACGAGCTCGACGACGAACGGTTGTCCCACGAACTCCGTCTTGAGCACGCGGCGCGGGGCGTCCACACCGACGTACATGGTGAACGGGACGCGCGAACCGGTCACGTCGATCCGGAACGCCTGGAAGCTGCCGGCCGGCACGGTGACCGACTCCGGTCCGCCCACCTTGAAGGTGAGCGTCTTGAGGGCGTTCTCGCTGGGCGTGAAAAAGTTGAGCGTGATCGACTTCCCCGCCTCGAGCGGGAGGGCGGGGACCAGGAAAGGCACGGCGTTCTCGTCCGCGGTGCCGGGCGGCAAGGCCGTGTCGATGTCGAACCGTTTGACCGAGCCGTCGGGCTGCACCGCGGCGCTGGCGCCCTTGACGCGACCCGCCGCATACGTCAGGTGGGTGTCCGTCGTCTGACCCTGTTGCGTCGTCTTCTGGTCGACCCGGCGGACCGATCCGTCGGCGGGGTCGAGTGCGACCGTGGTCTGCTGCTCGAACGCCCCGCCTCCGAGGCGCGAACGCTCGCTGTACACCAGCGAGTCCGCGGGACGACGCACCTCGGAAACGGTGAACCCCACGGCATTCCCCTGGATCAGGACGCGCGAGCTATCGGTGTGAGCCACGAACTGCTTCAGGTCGAGCGCGACGGGGCTGGCCCGAGGGCTCAGGTCCGCGGGCGTGAGCGGTTTCCCGTCCACGTCCACCAGTCGCACCGGGGCGATCGCCCGGACGCGGTCGTACAGCTTGGCGGCGTCGCCCACCACGACGATGGTCAGCCCGCTTTGCCGGTACAGCCGGGCCGCCGCCGCGCGCGCCTGCGCAGCCGTCACGGCGCTCAAGCGCTCGCGATACAACCGCAGGTAGTCGTCTCCCAAACCGAGCAGCTTCACGTTCGCCACCTGTCCCGCGATCTGACTGGGCGTCTCGATGGTGAGTGGAAACGACCCCACCAGAAATCCCTTCGCGGCCACGAGCTCGGAGTCGGGTATCGTTTCCGCGCGCATCCGCTCCACCTGGTGGAGCAGCTCCCGCAACGCGCTGTCCGCCACGTCAGTCCGCACCTCGGCGGTCGCCTGCCAGTAGCCGAGCCCGCGATAGCGGTGCAGGGAGGCGTAGGCGCCGTACGTCCAGCTTTTTTGCTCACGCAGAATGAGGAACAACCGCGAATCCGCACCGCCGCCCAGGACCTGCGTGGCGACCCGGGCTGGATAGTAGATCGGGTCGGTCGCCAGGATGGTGGTGTTCCCGAGCGCGATGTTGGCCTGCGCCGAGCCGGGCCGGTGCACGAGCAGGATATCGGTCTGGGGATGCGCCGGCGGAGACGGAGGCGCCGCGCTCGTCGTCGGGCGGCCCTGCCAGCTCGCGAACGTCTTGGCGGAGAGCTCCCGCACCTGCGCATCGGATATGTCTCCTGCGACGACCAGCAGCGCTCCTCCCTCCGGCCGCAGTCGCTCGCGCGCGAATCGCGCAAGATCGTCGCGCGTCACCGCCTGGTAACTCTCGCGGGTCGGGCTCAGCCCGTACGGGTTGCGGCCGTAGATCTCGCTCGCGAAGAAGCGCTGCGCCACCGCGCCCGGTTGCGACAGCTGGAGCGCCAGCGCCGACAGCGCGCGGGTGCGCGCCAGCTCGAGCTCGCTCTCGGGAAATGTGGAATGCAGCGTTACGTCCCCCAGCAGGTCGAACACGAGCCCGACCTGATCGCTCAGCGCGTCCGCCGAGATCGTCAGGAAGTCGGCGCCCGCGGACGCCGTGAGCGTACCGCCCACCCCTTCGATCGTAGCGGCGATCTGCTCGGCGGACCGGGTTTCCGTCCCCTTGGTGAGGAGCTCCGCGAGGAGCTCGGCCAGCCCGTTCCGTCCGTGGGGGTCGTAGCTCTCGCCGGCGCGGAACGCCAAGCTCACCGACACGACGGGCTGCTCGTGGTGCTCGATCACCACGAGCTGCAACCCGTTCGGCAGCATCGCCTCCTGGAACGGCGGGAATCGAACGGGCGAAAGGCGCGTGGGCTTGGGCGGGGTGGTGGGGAAGGCTTGGGCGGACAGTCGCACGGTCGGACTTACGGAGAAGAGGAGACCCGCGATCAGGCCCAGACCGATCTGAGGGTCCGACCGTCCGACCGTCCGACCGTTCATTGCTGTCCCTTGGCCGAACTGCTCGCCGGCGACTTTACGATGATTACCACCGCGTTGGCGGGATCGAGATACTTCGCGGCCACCCGGCGGATATCCGCGGCGGTCGTGGCGAGGGTGTGGTCCAGGTCGCTGTTGATCTCGGCGAGCGAGCGGTGGAACATGTCGTAGTGATGCAGCTCTTCCGCCTTCCCGAGGGTGGTCTCGCGGGCGTGGATGAAGTTCGCGCGGAACGTGTTCTTCGCCTTGGTGAGCTCTTCGTCGCTCACGGCGGTCGCCCGCACGCTGTCGAGCTGGCGCGCGAGCAGGGTGTCGAGCTTGAGTGGGTCCACCCCCTGGTTCGCGATCGCCAGGACGAGCAGCACGCCCGGGCCGCGTCGCGAGTCGTACGGATCCATGGCGACCTGCGTGCCGAGGGCGGCCCGCTCGCGCCGCACGACCGCCACATTGAGCCGGGAGCTCTCGCCCTGCCCGAGGATGACGTTGAGCAGCTCGAGCGCCGGCGTGTCGGCGTCGGCGTGGGGCGGCACCCGGTAGATGCGCACCACCGCCGGCAGGTTGGCGTGCGCATCCGTCACGTCGCGGCGCACCGTGCCCGGTGAGAACCGCACGCTGCAGGTGACCGGGGGCGGAGCGGGGTGCCGGGGAATGTCTCCGAAGTACTGGTTGATGAGCCGCCGCAGCTCGAGCGGTCGAAAGTCTCCTACCACCACGAGCGTGGCGTTGTTGGGCGCGTAATACGTGTCGAAAAACGCCTGCACGTCCACGAGTTGAGCGGCGTCCAGGTCGCCCATCGAGCCGATGACCGTATGCGCATAGGCGAAGCAGCCCGCCGAATCGAACGGCCACGTCATGCCGTCGACGAAAGCGGACGAGTACGGCTGGTTGTCGATCCGCAGCCGGCGCTCCTCCTTCACCGTCTCGCGCTGGTTGTGGAAGTTCTCCTCCGTGATCGCGAGCGCGCGCATGCGATCGGCTTCCAGCCACAGGGCGAGGTTCAAGCGATTGGACGGGATCGTCTCGAAGTAGTTCGTCCGGTCCTCCGCGGTGCTGCCGTTCTCCGTCCCGCCGGCTCGTGAGATGCGCTGGAAGTGTTCGCCCTTCTTCACGTGGGCCGAGCCTTCGAACATCATGTGCTCGAACAGGTGGGCGAACCCCGAGCGACCGGGGCGCTCGTTGCGTGAGCCGGTGTTGTACCAGACGTCCACCGAGACGATCGGCGTCGAATGGTCCTCCGAGTAGATGACCCGTAACCCGTTGGGAAGGGAGAACGCCTCGTAATCGATTCGCCCGGCTTGCCCGGCCAGCAGTGCCGGCGCAGCGGCTCCGAGCAGCACGGCGGCGATCGTGGCGAACCGCACGGGGCTCACTCGGGCGTGGGGATCACGGGCCCCGAGTGCACCAGCTCGAACGCGAACGCTCCGTTGAGCGTCTCGCCTTTGACCACCCGTCGCGGGGCGGCACGCGTCGCGTAGATCCGGAACGCACCGCTCGTGAGTGGAACCACGTCGAACCGGCCGGCCGGGACCTCGACGGTCGTGGGCGGTCCGGCTACGAAGCTCAAGGTGACGACCGAGTCGGCGAATTCCTTGTACGCGTGAACGGTCAGGGAATCCCCGGGCGACGCGTTGGTCACCGCGCCCGCGAACAGCATGTAGTCGGACAGGATCGTGCCCGGGGCGAAGCCGTGATGCACCGGAACGATGAACACCTCGCCGCTCTTGGTCCCCACTCGGCGGCGGCCGGAGATCTCGCCGGCCTGCACGTCCAGATCGTGCTCCACCATGACCGTGTCGCTCAAGGGCGAGAATAAATCGATGTGATGAAACGTGGAGATCGGATCGCCGGTGAGCCGGTTCACGACGATGCGCAGGTGCTCCTCTTCGATCGGCTTGAACTCCGAGCTGGCGGTGTAGATCACCCGCTGGGTCGTCTCCACGGTGTGGATCTCGTATTGCCACACCGCCCACCCTCGCTCCGCTCCCCGCGAGCGGAACCGAAACGAGTCGCGCGTGGCAGGCAGGCCGGAGATGTCGAAGTGGAGCGACTTGGAGGCCGGAGTCTGCACGACCGCCAGGCTCGGGGCGACGCTAGCGAGCAGCAGGAAACAGAGCCAGCGCATTGGTCTCGAGGATCATCTTCTTGTCCGAATCGCTGAGCGGAAGCCCGAGGAACTGGTCGATGTTGCGCCGCATGTCCGTGACACCAGGGCTCGGCCAGTCGGTGCCCCACAACACCCGCTGGGCGAGCTCCGCGAGACGCGGAAAGTACTCCAACAAACGAGCGGGCGGTATCCCGGACACGTCGAGCCACATCTGTCGGTGACGCCGCAGCACGAAGAACGCCTCCTCCATGTACAGCGGCCGACCGCCGTGCGCCATGACGATTCGCAGATCGGGGAAGTCGATCGCCACATCGTCGAGCTCCATCGGGTTGCCGTACTTGGAGCGCGCCCCGGGAAAGATGCTCGTGCCAGTGTGAACCATTACCGGCAGTCCGCGTTCCTCGCAGCGATGGTAGATCTTGCTCAGCGCGTCGAGTCCATTGGTGTAGGCGTTGGCGGGGAATCCCTGGTGCGGCGGATGCACCTTCAAGAGCCGAATCCCGAGGTCGAGGAGGCGATCCACGTCGCCGACCGGATCCTTCGTGAACCGTGCGTGCACGCCCCCGTACGGCAGCAGCCGGTCGGGCGCGGCCTGCGCGTACGTGGCCGCGAAGCTGTTCGTCGCGTCGCTGAATCCCATCACATCCGGCGACGGATAATTCACGAGGCCCACCCGCCACACGCCCGCCCGATCCATGATGTCGAGCAGCGCCCGTGGATCGTCCATCACCTGGATCATCATGTCCCGCCGCGCGTCGCCTGCAGGCCACATGACGTCGAGGACCCGCGGCTTCAGCTCGCGCCACGGCTGGACATGGATGTGCACGTCGGTGATGCGGAGCGGCGTGGGCTGGGGAGGGAGACTCATGGGGCGCAGAAGGTATGCTATGCCGCGGGCGCGTTCAACCGCACGGCGGGCGCACGCCGCGCGGCCGCCGCATCAGGAGTTGCACCGCCGCGACATGCGCGCGGAGATGTTCCTCCCCAGCTACGTGGGACGCATGCGACATCGGGGGTGCGAAAATTGCGCTCGACCGCTGCAGTGGTCGCAATCAGAACCCCCGACACACTGCGGAGGAACGAGCAATGAGGACAATCCTGCTGGCCTGCGTGGTGCTCGTGGCGTCCTGCACCGACAGCAGGTCTCCTTGGTCACCCGCGAGTGCGGGCGGTGCGAATGCCGTGCAAACGGTCAGTGCGGGATCGTTCACGTTTGTGAACTTCGAGCTGGGTGCCGCGCCGGGCACGATCTGCCCGGACGCGTCGTCCTGCACTAACGGCGCGGCCGAGCCCGCGATTCGCGCCGACGCCACGGGCACCTTCTACGTCTCCTCGGAGCTCGGCGTGGGCGCCGGAACGCTCGCCTGGAAGTCTGCCGACGGCGGGCTGCACTACACCGCGCTCGTCTCCCCGAACCAGATCTCGCAGGCGGCGGGGGGCTTGGCGACGGGGGGCGGCGACACCGATCTCGGCGTAGCGACACAGGCGAACGCCGGCGGCTTCTATAACGTCTATGTGGCGAGCTTGACGCTCGCGAACGTCACGGTCTCGACGAGCCAGGATGGAGGGCAGACCTGGAGCAAGAACGTCCTCAGCGCCACGATTCCCGGGGACGACCGTGAGTGGATCGCGGCCGATGGAGCGAGCAAGGTCTGCATCTCGTACCACGACATCGTCACCTTCAACATCGACGTCAATTGCAGCCTTGACGCAGGCGCTACGTTCAGCCAGTTGGGATCGGCGATCGACGTCGCTCACGCGTTCCTGCTCGAAGACAACTCGACGGGCAACCTGGTGATCGACCCGAACAGTCATACCATGTACCAGGTCCTCAGCGGGATCGCGAACGCGACCGAGGCCCTCCTTCCATCCAGCTTCCATGCCGTCTGGATCGCCGTCTCGACCGACGGCGGCCGAACCTTCACGGACCATGCGGTCTACGTGAATCCGGACGCCTCGGTCTCGTACGGGCATCAGTTCATCAATGCGACCGTGGACCAAGCCGGCACGGTCTACGTCGTCTACAACGACAACCACAACATGTTTTACAGTTTCTCGAAGGATGCCGGGCAGACATGGACCGGACCGATCCAGGTGAACCAGCCGCCCTCCGCGACAGCCATCTTCCCCTGGAGCGTGGCGTGTGCTCCCGGTCAGCTGAACATCGTGTGGTACGGGACGTCGTTCTTCAACGGGACGGCCCCGGACAACTACCCTGCATCGGCGGCGTGGTACGTGTTCTTCGCGCAGAACCTCAATGCGTCCACCGTCGGCAGCACCTTCACGCAAGTCGCGGCGACCCCGGTGATCCACTACGGGGGAGTGTGCGAGGGCGGGGTATCGTGCACCGGGAATCGGGACCTGTTCGACGACTTCGGCATCGCGGTGTCGCCGACCACCGGATTGGCGTCCATCACCTACAGCGACGATCAGCCGGGGAACACCGGACGGGATGACCACACGGCGATCGCCACCCAGACGGCGGGCCCGAAGATCTGCGCAGGCACCTAGCGGCAGGGCGGGGCAGCGCCTCACCCGCTCCAGGTGTAGAACCCCTTTCCGGTCTTCTTGCCGAGCTCCCCCTTCGCCACCTTGTCACGGAGGATCTGGGGGGGCTCGAACTGCCGCTCCTCGAGCGCCTGAAATAGCGACTCCGCTATCGCGAGCCGCACGTCGAGGCCCACCACATCCGTGAGCTTGAGCGGGCCCATCGGGTGGTTGTAGCCGAGCTCCATCGCCTTGTCGATGTCCTCGGCGGACGCCACCCCGCGCTCGAGCATGCGCATCGCTTCGAGGCCGAGCGCCAGGCCCAGCCGGCTGGAGGCGAAGCCCGGGGAGTCCTGGACCAGGATCGGCTCCTTGCCGAGGGTGCGGGCCAGCGCGGTCGCGCGCTGCACGGTGGCGCGTGCGGCCCGCGGGTGCGTCACCACCTCCACGAGCTTCATCGCGTGCACCGGGTTGAAGAAGTGGATGCCTATCACCCGACCCGGGTCCTGCAGCCCTGCGGCAATGGCGGTGATGGAGAGCGACGACGTGTTGGTCGCAAGCAGCGCGTCCTTCGGCGCCAGGCGCTCGACTTCGGCGAACAGCTGCTGCTTGGCGCCCAGGTGCTCGAGCACCGCCTCGATCACCACGTCGGCATCCCGCACCGCGGCCGCGAGCTGCGGCTCCGCATGCAGCCGCTCCTGCGCCGCCCCGCCATCGGAGTCGGCGAGCTTGCCGCGCTTCACCGCCACGGCGATCAGATCGGTCAGCCGACCCCGCGCGAGCTGCAGGGCCTCGGGGCGGCTGTCGGTGAGACACACGTCGAAGCCCGCCAACGCCGCCACGTAGGCGATGCCGTGACCCATCGTTCCTGCGCCAACCACCGTCATCCGACCGCCGCTCATGCGGGCGCCCGCTCTCCCAGGGCGTCGACAGCCTGGCGTCCCAGCTCCGGGTGATTGGTGCAGATGCCGTCCGCCCCCAGCTCCAGCAGTCGCCGCATCTCACCCGGGTCATCCACCGTCCATACGAATAGCCGCATGCCGCCGCTGTGCAGCGCCGCCGCGAGCGGCCGATCCACCAGCGAGCGCTCCTGCCAGAGGATCGTCGCACCCGCATCCCGCAGCGGCGTGAGGGGATTGATGGGATAGGACGAGCTCAAGACGCCACGAACGAGCGCCGGCCGCTCCCGTCCCAGGCGCGCGACGATGCGGTGATCGAAGCCATGCACCGCGTAGCCCCGCGGGTTCGGGCCTCCGTCCAGGGCCTCGAGCAGCCGGTCGTCGAATTGGGGAGGGAGCGACTTCACCTCGACGAATACGCTCAGCCGGGGCCCGAGTGCCGCGAGCGCCGCGCCCAGCGTGGGAACCGGCTCGCCGTTCGGGAGTCGCTGGCTCGCCACCTGCGCCGTGGTGAGGGAGGGAATCGGGCGGCCCGCGATGGCCTCGTCGTGATGGACGATCAGGCCACCATCGCTCGTCGCGTGCACATCCAGCTCGACGCCGTCGGCGCCGAGCGGCCCCGCCGCGCGAAACGCCGCGAGCGAGTTCTCGACCTCGCGGGCCGACGCGCCGCGATGGGCGATGACGAGCGGCCGTCCCGGTCCTGCGCCGCTCACTTGAGCAGGCTGTCCGCTTTCTTCTCTTCGATCCAGCCCGGCTCTCTCTCGATCGCGTGCACCGCGTCGTAGTGCTCCGGCTGTGGCAGCACCGTCTTCAGATAGGCGTCGTACTTCGCGGGGTCGTCGATCGGCTCGCCGTCCACGGTGTAGCGTTGGTGCGCGTAGCTGCCGATCTTGCGGTTGAACTTCGTGTCCGGCATGCGCAGCCAGCGGTCGCGGTCCGGGATGAACATGTTCAGGCGCTCCACCAGCTTGGTGATCTCCTGACGGTACAGCTCACGGCTCAGCTCGTTGAGCTTCGCCTTGTCGGGCTCGGCCTGGTTCTCGCGCTCGTCGTAACGACCCTTCAGCCCCCAGACGTACGCCCAATGCGCCGACGACGAGTTGTCGGTGCCGAACAGGTCGAACGCGGTCGGAATCCACTTGTAGAAGAACCGCTGCATCAGCTCGGGCGGCATCTTGCCCACCTTGACGATCCGGAGCAGGCCGTTGTTGCCGGTGCCGAGATGGAAGGATTCCTCCTTGAGCATCGGATTCATCGAGCGCGACAGCGGATCGAACGCCGAGACGGACAGCATGGTGAGCTGAAACTTCCCGTCGCGATCGATGAACTGCGTGTAGGTGAAAAAGTCGAGCCAGTTGTCCACCAGCTCGTTGAAGGAGCCGAGCAGCCGCTCGCCTTCGTCGGCGCGGCGCTCGAGCAGCTTGGCGGCCTCGCGCTTCCCCTCGTCGCCGAAGTGGCTGCACAGCAGGTAGGACATCTGCCAGCCGTGGCGCATTTCCTCGGTCATGACCCGCATCAGCGCCAGCAGATCGTAGTCCGTTGGTGCGTGCGTGAGCAGATTGCGCTGCTGCTCCACCGAGGCGAACTCCGTATCGCCCTGGTACACGATCAGGTTGAGGAGCGCGTCCCGGATCCGCTGGTCGGGAATGTGCATCACGGTCGGCCACTTGCGTTGACCTTTGAAGTGCCCGAACTCGATGTGGGGAACGTCCTGGTCTCCGAACTTCGCCTCGAACTTGAAATTGCGGATCTCCCCCTGCGGCAGCCCGATCGAGTCCTGCCAATACCGGAAGTAGTCGATCCACTCATCGAAGTTGTTCAGCTTGCGTACCATCAGCGACTCCCCTCCCTCTTGGCGGGTGACGCGCCCTCGATGCGCTCGCGCGCTTCGGGCGAAGCGAATAGTTCAGTCTGTTGCCTGATTTCGAGATCGAGCATGGACATGAGCGAGCTGGCGTCGCTCCGGTAGAGCGCTTCCTTGGCGCGCCGGACCGCGCCCGCCGGCTGGACGGCCCATTGCTCCGCCAGCGTTCGAGCGGCTGTCGCGAGCGCTGCGTGCGGAACCACGCGGTCGAACAGCCCCAGGGCGAGCGCTTCCGCGGCCGGCACCATGCGCGCGCTCCACACCAACTCCAGCGCGCGCGACGGCCCCACCAGGCGTGGCAGGAAGTACGTCCCGCCCCAGTCGGGCACCAGGCCGAGTTTGTGGAACACCTGGCCGATGGTGGCCTGATCCGAGGCGATGCGGTAGTCACAAGCCAGCGCCAGGTTGGCCCCGCCCCCCGCGGCGGGCCCGTTCACCACCGCGAGCACCGGCTGCGGCGCCGAGCGGATCGCGAGCGCCACGTCCTTCCCGGCCGCGACGAGCGCCGGTCCTTCGACCGCCAGCACGTCCAAATCGGCGCCCGCGCAGAACGCCCGGCCCGCCCCGGTGATGGCGATGACGCGTACGGCGTCGCTGCGCGTGAGCATGGCGAGCGCTTCGCGCAGCTCGTCGCACAGGGCGCGGTCGAATGCGTTGAGCTTTTCCGGGCGAGTGAGGGTCACAGTCGCGATCGCGTTCGTGATCTCGACCAGCACGCGGTCGTACGCGGCCATCACGCCCGCTCCACGATCATGGCGATGCCTTGGCCGACGCCGATACACATGGTTGCCAAACCGTAGCGAGAACTGGTTCGTCGTAAGGCGTGGAGGAGAGTCGTAAGGATGCGGGCGCCGGTGGCGCCGAGGGGATGGCCCAGCGCGATCGCGCTGCCGTAGATGTTGACCTTCGCGGGGTCGAGGTGAAGCTCACGAATGCAGGCGATCGCTTGTGCGGCAAACGCTTCGTTCAGCTCGATCAGCTCGATCTGATCGATCGTCATCCCGGCCCGCTTGAGCACTTTTTGAGTCGCTGGGATGGGACCGAGACCCATGCAGCTCGGATCGACGCCCGCCACCGCCGTCGCCACCACGCGCGCCAGCGGCGTCGACCTCCCCAACCTCCCCCGTCCTCCCCCGTCCTCCCCAACCAGCAATAATGCCCCCGCCCCGTCGTTGATCCCACTGGACGTGGCGGCCGTCACCGTCCCGTCGGGCCGGAACGCCGGCTTGAGCTTCGCCACACCCTCGAGCGTTGTGCCGGGGCGCGGGTACTCGTCCTTGGCGAACATGGTACCGTCGGGGAGGGGAACCGGGATCAGCTCGTCGGTGAAGACGCAGGCCTTGAGCGCCGCCTCCGCCCGTCGCTGGCTCTCGACCGCAAAGGCATCCTGCTCGGCACGCGCGATCTTGTAGCGCTCGGCGACGACCTCGGCGGTCTGGCCGAGCGAGATGGTCCATTCCTTCTTGAGGCGCGGGTTCGTGAAGCGCCACCCGACGGTGGTGTCGGCGGTCTCGGGGGCCTTGCGGCTCCACGGCTCGCCCGACTTGAGCGTCACATAAGGAGCGCGCGTCATGCTCTCCACGCCGCCGGCGATGAACACATCGCCCTCGCCCGCCTTGATCGCCTGCGCGGCGCTCGCCACCGCCTGGAGCCCCGACCCGCACAGCCGATTCACGGTCTGTCCCGGCACCTCGACCGGCAACCCGGCGAGGAGCGAGGCCATACGCGCCACGTTGCGATTGTCCTCCCCAGCCTGGTTGGTACAACCGAGGATCACGTCGTCGATCGTGGCGGGATCGACGCCCGTCCGCTCGACGACCGCCTTGATGGGAATCGCGGCCAAATCGTCGGCGCGCACAGATGCGAGCGCTCCCCCATGCTTGCCAACGGGGGTCCGCAGTGCCGTGCAGATGTACGCCTCGCGATCTCCCATAACGACCTCTACCGACCTCTACCGACCTCTACCGACCTCACAACCCCACCCATACCGTCTTCAATTCCGTATAGTTGTCCAGCGCCTCTTTCCCGAGGTCCCGCCCGAATCCCGAGAACTTGTAGCCACCAAATGGGGCCGCGGGATCGTAGAAGTTGTAGCTGTTCACCCACACCGTGCCGGCCCTGATCGCGCGCGCCACGCGGTGAGCTCTCTGCACGTCCCGCGTCCAGATTCCGGCGGCGAGCCCGTACCGCGAGCGGTTGGCGAGCTCGATCCCCTCGGCTTCGTTCTCGAAGGTGAGGACCGCGAGTACGGGACCGAAGATCTCCTCGTCCACGATCTTCATTCCTGGCGCGGCGCCGTCGAACACCGTGGCCTCGACGTAGTAGCCCTTGCCGTTCACTTTTGCGGCTTTGCCGCCCGCCACCAGCCGCGCGCCTTCCTTCTGTCCGGCGGTGATATAACCGAGCACCGTCTCGTGCTGGCGCTTCGACACGATCGCGCCCAGCCGCGTATTCTTATCGAACGGATCGCCCGGCGTGAGCTTCTTCGCCCGTTCGGCGAGCTCGGCCACGACCTGGTCGTGCACCGCCCGCTCCACCAGTAGCCGCGACCCCGCCGCACACACTTCGCCCTTGCCGTAGAAGATCCCGTTCTGGGCGCCACGCACGGCCGCCGCGAGATCCGCGTCCGCGAAGATGATGTTCGGGCTCTTCCCGCCCAGCTCCAAGGTCACACGCTTCACGGTCCCGGCCGCCTCGCGCATGATCCACTGGCCCACCTCGGTCGACCCCGTGAACGCGATCTTGTCTACCAGCGGATTACGGACCAGCGCGGCGCCGGCGGTCGAGCCGGGGCCGGGGACGACGTTCAAGGCGCCCGCCGGACATCCCGCCGCGACTGCGATCTCACCGAGCAGCAGCGCGGTGAGCGGGGTCTCGTGCGCGGGCTTCAGGACCACCGTGCAGCCCGCCGCGAGCGCCGGCGCGACTTTCCACGTGGCCAGGTTCAGCGGGAAGTTCCAGGGCACGATCGCGCCCACCACGCCCACCGGCTCGCGCAGCGTGTAGGTGAAGAAGTTGCCGTTCACGGGCAGCGTGTCGCCGGTGAGCTTGTCCGCCCAGCCGCCGTAATAGCGCAGCGTCTCGATCGCCATCGCGACGTCGATCTTCGATTCGAACAGCGGCTTGCCGTTGTTGCGGGTCTCGACCTCGGCGATCTCCGCGCCGCGCTGCTCGAGCAAGTCGGCCATGCGGTGCAGCACCTGGCCCCGGCGGCGAGCCGGCAGCTCGCGCCAGGCCTTCGACTCGAGGCAGGCGCGCGCCGCCCGCACGGCGGCGTCGATCTCTGCTTCACCCGCTTCCGCGACCTCCGCCAGTGGCTCTTCCGTCGCGGGATTGGTGAGGCAGTAGCGCTTCGGCGCCGCGCGCCACTCGTTAGCGATCAGCAGGTCGGTTTTCACCTGCCCTTGAACTCCGCCATTCGCTTCTCGACGTTGGCCGCAATGCCTTCCTTGGCGTCTTCGCTCTGGAACAGTTGCTGCTGTAGCTCGCGCTCGAGCGCGAGCGCCGACTCGAAGGGAATCTCCGCGCCCGTCTGGACCGAGCGTTTGATGAGCCCGACCGCCTTCGATGCCTTGTGGGGCGGGCAGAACTGCTTCGCGTACAACATCACCTGCTCCCAGAACTCGCCGCTCGGGAAGATCTCGTGCACGATCCCGAGCTCTTTCGCGCGGTCGAACGAGAACAGCTCACCCTTGGCCATCAGCTCGATCGCCCGGGCCTTGCCGACGAGCCGCGCCAGGCGCTGCGTGCCGCCGGTACCGGGGAGCACACCGAGGTTCACCTCAGGGAGGCCGACCTTGCCGGCGTTCTCACGGGCGAGCCGGATGTCACAGGCCATCGCGATCTCGAGGCCGCCGCCGACCGTGTGCCCGTTCATCGCCGCGATCGTGAGCTTCGGGGTTTGCTCGAGGCGATTGAGGGTTTCGTTGGCGTGGAGACAGAAGAAGAACTTGAAGCGCGGGGTGACGGTGTTGAGCATCCCGATATTCGCCCCGGCCGAAAAGAACTTATCGCCGTGACCCCGTAAGACGAGCACGTGCACGCTGTCGTCGAAGCGCGCCTTGAGAATCGCCTCGTCGAGCTGGCGCATCATCTCGTACGTGTATGTGTTCGCCGGGGGATCGTCGAGCTCGAGGATCGCGATGCCGCCTTCGACTGTATAGTGAACCAGCGTCTTGGTTTCGGGCTTGGGTGCCGTCATCGTCGCCATGAGCCGTCAGCCTCCGTGTACCGTGGAACGCGCGTCGGCGAAGCCGCCGACGAAAATGCGCGCAATGAGACCCGCCAGGCGCTCGGGATCGATCTCGCCCGCCGGGTCGTACCAGTTGTAGATCCAGTTCATCATGCCGAACAGCGCGTAGGCGGCGGCACTGCGCTCCACCGCCTGATCGTCGGGGGCCACATCCTTCAGCAGCGCTTCGAGCAGGTCCACGTAGCGGCGCTTGATCGCGCTAACCTTGCGCTGGCGCTCCCCCGTGAGCGAGTTCGCCTCGTGCGACAGCACTTTCATCTCCGCCATATGGGCGGTGAAGAAGGTGACGTGGTGCCGGATGAACGCCTGCAGCCGCTCGACCGGGTCGGCATCCCTACCCAGCTCCGCCAACGCCCGCTCCGCGCCCGCCAGCACCCGAGTGAAGCAGCGCTCCTGGATCCGAAAGAGCAGCTCCTCCTTGCCGCGGACGTAGTAGTACATCCCGGCGAGCGACATCCCGGTCGCCGCGGCGAGGTCGCGCATGGTGGTCGAGTGGTACCCGTGGTCGGCGAACACTTGCGCCGCTCGGGAGAGGAACTGGTCGAGGCGCTGGTCGTAGGGTCGCATGGTTCGAACGATCGTTCGAAATCGGAAGCTACAGGCCGGCGCCGCGAAATTCAAGGCGGGGGAGTTAACTTGCGGCTCACGTCCACGTCCACCCCTCCGAGCATGACTCCCGCTCAGCCCGTCGCCGCCGAGGCTTCCGATGCGGCGTTGATCGCCGCCTGGCAAGGCGGGGACGAGCAGGCGGCGGCTGAGCTGGTCCGCCGTCACGCGCGCGCCCTCGCCCGCTTTCTGGGCGGCGCCGGGGCGCCCGAGGCGGACGTGGACGATCTGGTCCAGGAGACGTTCATTCGGGCGTTCCGCGCGGTGGCGAAGTTCCGCGGCCAGTGCCGGTTCCGCACCTGGCTGCTAACGATCGGCGGCAACGTGTTGAAGGACGCGCACCGCCGCGCACGCCGCGCCCGCGTCGTGCCACTTGCGGAAGACCTGCGGGCCGGGGACGGCGACCCGCATGAGGAGGCAGTGGCCGCCGAAGCGGAAGGCCGACTCGCCGCCGGGCTCGCGCGGTTGCCGCGCCTGCAGCGCGAAGTGTTCCTGCTTCGGGCGCAGCAGGGGCTCGAGTACGAGGAGATCGCCGGTGCACTGGGAACGACGCCCGGTGCCGCGCGCGTGCATTATCACCATGCTGTGAAGAGATTGAAGGAGTACGTGAAATGAACGACGACGCCACGGTACACGACGCCAAGTTGCAAGAGCTCGCGCAGCGGCTCGGCAATCGCGCGGCGGAGCGGCTCGACGTGGAGCGCACCGCCACGGCGGTGGTCGAGCGCCTGCGGACGGAGCCGCGCGCCGAGGTGTGGGTGTGGATGCAGCCCGCATGGCTCCGGGTCGCGGCGGCGATCGTCTTGGTCGTGGGCGCGGGCGCCGTGGCGCTCGAGACGCGGACGAAGATCGCGACACCCGAGCCCGTGGCGGCCGCCGGTGCGGAGCTGCGGGACTTGTCAACCGAGCAGCTGCGCTACGTGCTCGAGAGCGTGGGCCAACCGGACGGCGAGCAAGCCGTCTCGGCGCAAGAAGTAGGGCTCGAACAGCTGAGCGAGCCTCAGCTGCGTGCTCTGCTGGAATCGTTGGAGGGTTGATGAAGCTCGTCTGGATGCTCATCCTCGCCGTCACGCTCGCGCTCGCGGCCCAAGAGCCGGATTCCGGGGCCGCGGCCCAGGAGAACAGCGTTGAAGCCCAGCAACTGCGCCGGCAGATCCAGCAGCGTTGGAACGAGCACGTCCACACGGCCCTCGGCTTGAGCGACGATCAGGCCACGAAGCTCGAAGCGACCGAGCAGCGCTTCGAGCAGCAACGGACGCCGCTTCGCCAGCAGCAACGGGCGATCAACCAGTCGCTCCGGAGCGAGCTCGCCAGTGCCTCGCCCAACCAGCAGCGCGTAACTGAGCTGATGAGCCGCCAGCAGGAGAACCGGCAGAAGCTGCAGCAGATCGATCGCGACGAGGACCGCGAGATGGAGGGCTACCTCTCACCGGTGCAGCGCGCGCGTTATCAGACGGAGCGCCAGCGGTTCCGTGAGCGGGTCGCCGAGGTGATTCGCCACCAGCGGGAGCAGCGGCGGGAGCGGCGGGAGCGGATGGCCCCGAAGCCGCGAGTGCCCAAACGTCCCAAACCCTAGGGAATCTCTAGCACAACGGGAACGTGGCGCTGGGGTGGGACGCTGGGCGCCTACACGCGAGGGCGCACCGAAACATGCAACCCGGCACTGTGCAGGTCTGGCCGGCCTTCGGCTTAGGAGTTCCGCCTTTGGCGTGCCCTCGCGTGTAAAGCGCCCGGGCGTCCCACCCCAGCACCACGCGACTTGGGCAGAGCTTCCCTAGGTGTTGATGACAAAGACGTTGTTCACTGACGTAGGCGAGCCAGTGGGGGACGATACCCGAGCGCGGTATGCGGCCGCTCGAGGTTGTAATAGCGCAAATAGGGTCGCAATGCACGCGTCCGGTGCCAGGAGCG
>DATLKF010000032.1:0-152744 GCA_035538515.1 Gemmatimonadales bacterium | reverse complement strand
CTGATCGAGCGGGACGGAAGGGTGCAGACCCGCGCCCAGCTGCTCGAAACGGTGTGGCGCGCGCCGCCGGACGTGCAGACCCGCACCATGGACATGCACATGCAGCGGCTGCGGCACAAGCTCGGGCCGGCCGGCGCGTGCATCGAGACTGTACGGGGGGCCGGCTACCGGTTCGTGCCGCGAAACCGAACCCGCCGCTGATGGGTCCGCCGATGTAGATTCCTACCCGGCAAGCAGTTCGACCCGGCAGTCGTTGTTGCACAATTGTGACAATGGCTGCCTTCCGGCCTGGCTGGGCAGCCATAGGATTATCCCTACCCCCGCATCTCTAGAGTCATGGCAACGGCGACCGCGACGGCAGGCGTGACATCGGCTGGAACCGCCAGCGCCGCCCCCGTCACCCCTGTCGCCCCCGCCGCCGAATCCCCGACCCTGCCGCGCCTCGCGGCGATCGACATCGGGACCAACTCGATGCGCCTGGTCGTTGCGGAGGTGCAACGCGACGGGTCCTACCGCGTGCTCGACGAGGACCGCGAGATGACCCGACTCGGTCGCGGGTTGTATCGGGCTGGCCGCCTCGGCGACGCACCGGTCGAGCACTCGCTGCAGGTGCTCGGCCGCATGAAAGCGATTGCCGAGGGCTTCGGGGTGACCGAGCTGCGGGCGATCGCCACGAGCGCCGTGCGCGAGGCCGCCAACGGCCGGGACTTCGTGCGCGAGGCGTGGCGCCGCTGTCGCGTGCGCGTCGAGGTCGTCGCGGCGGAAGAAGAAGCGCGGCTCGTGTTCCGCAGCGTGTTGCGGCATTTCGACCTCGGCGATCGGCTGACAGCGATCGTGGACATCGGTGGCGGCAGCACCGAGGTGATCCTCGCGGCTGGGGGGGTCGTGGAACAAGTCGTGTCGCTCCCGCTTGGCGCCGTGCGCCTCTCGGAGCGGCACGCCAAATCCGACCCGCTCAAGCCGAAGCACTGGCGGGCGTTGCGGCGAGCGATCGACCAGGCCATCGAGGACGCGATCGGCAGGCCACTGTTCGCGGCCGAGGTGATGATCGGCAGCGGCGGCACGTTCACGAACCTCGCGGAGATGGCGGCAGCCGAGCGCGATGGCGCGGTCCGGCGCGCCCGGGATTATCCGCTGAGCCGCGCCGAAGTGACCCGCCTGCTGGATCGGCTGCGCGAGACGCCGCTCGAAGGACGGCGCCAGATTGCCGGCCTCAACCCGCAGCGCGCCGACATCATCGTCGCGGGCGCGGCCGTCGTCGCTCGTCTCACCCGGCGGCTCGGCACCCAGCGCGTTCTCGTGAACGACCGCGGCATCCGCGACGGCGTGCTGCTGTCGATGATCGACGACTTAGGCGGGGTGGCGCCTGCGACGCGGGCACAGCCTCCCGACCGGATCGAGTCGGTGCGGCAGTTCGCCCGGAAATGCCGGTCCAACGAGCGTCACTGCGAGCACGTCGGCAGCCTGGCCATCGAGCTGTTCGACGCCCTGCGCGATGGCTACGCGCTGCCGCCCGCCGGGCGCGACATCCTGCGGGCGGCGGCGCTATTGCACGACATCGGCTACCTCATCAACCACGAGCGCCACCACAAGCACGCCTACCACTTGATCATGCACGGCAACTTGCGCGGCTTCTCCAGCCGGGAGATCGAGCTCATCGCCAACGTGGCGCGCTACCACCGCCGGGCGTTCCCGAAGAAGAAGCACCCCAACTTCGCCCGGCTGGACAAGGGCGAGCGCCGCCTGGTGCGTCGCCTCGCGGGGATCCTCCGGGTGGCGGACGGTCTCGATCGGGCTCACGCCCAAGCGGTGCGCGGAGTCCGCTGCCGGGTGGGCGACGGCTGGACGCGCATCACGCTGAGCGCTGCTCGAAATCCGTCGATCGAGCTGGACGATGCCCAGCGCAAGGCCGGACTGTTCCACGAGGCGTTTCGCAGCGCCGTGTCGTTCTCGTGGCCGCGCTCGCGGAAGGGACGCTAGCCATGGTCGATCGCGGCGCGCCCGCGTTTCCACCCGATCACTACCTGAACCGCGAGCTGTCGTGGCTCGAGTTCAACGCGCGCGTCCTCGAGGAGGCAGCCGACGCGACGAACCCGTGGCTCGAGCGGCTCAAGTTCCTGGCGATCTTCAGCTCGAACCTGGACGAATTCTTCGAGATCCGGGTGGCGGGGCTGCAGCAGCAGATGTATGCGGGTGTGGCGCCGCAGGACTTCGGGGCGGACGGCATGGCGCCCGCCGAACAGCTGACGGCGATCGACAAGCGGGCGCACGACCTCGTCGCCGAGCAGTACCGTATCCTCAAGGACGAAGTGTTCCCCGGCCTGGCGGCGGGTGGAGTGGAGCGCGTGCGCTTCGACGATCTGACCAATGCTGAGCGGCGGCACGTGGAATCGCTGTTCCGCGCCAGCATCTATCCCGTGTTGACGCCGCTCGCGATCGATCCCGGCCACCCCTTCCCGCACGTCCACAACAAGAGCCTCAACATCGCGCTACTGGTGGAACGCAAGAACGGCGGGCAGCCGCGGCGCCACTTCGCGGTAGTGCAGGTGCCGGCGGTGCTCGATCGTGTCGTGATCGTGTCGCCCCGCAGCGAGGCCCGGCTGCGCTTCATCCTGCTGGAGGACATCATCGCGCATCACCTGGGCGAGCTGTTCGGCGGGCTGCGCGTGGTAGGGCACACGGTGTTTCGCGTGACGCGCAACACCGACCTCACGCTCGAGGAAGAAGACGCCGAGGATCTGCTCGAGATGATCGAGGAAAGTTTGCGCCAGCGCATGCGCAGTGACCCAGTGCGGCTCGAGATTTCGGCCGAAGCGGACGACACCTTCGCCGACATGCTCACGCTGGCCCATGATCTGGAGCCGCGAGACGTGTACCACGTAGACGGCCCGGTGGACCTCACCGCGCTGCTCGCGCTACATCGGCTCGACGAGTTCCCCGCGCTCAAGGACGAGCCGCTCGTGCCTCGGGTGTCGCCCGCGTTCGCCCAGGGACACGGCATCTTCGACGTGATCCGTGCGCAGGACGTACTGGTGCACCTGCCTTACGAATCGTTCGGCTGCGTGGTGGACTTCATCGAGCGGGCCGCGGACGATCCGCAGGTGCTGGCCATCAAGCAGACGCTGTACCGCACCAGCGGCGCCAGCCCGATCGTGTCGGCGCTGGCGCGCGCCGCGCAGAACGGCAAGCAGGTCACGGCGCTGGTCGAGCTCAAGGCCCGCATGGACGAGAAGAACAACATCGCGTGGGCGCGCACGCTCGAGCAGGCGGGCGTGCACGTCGTGTACGGGATCGTGGGCCTGAAAACACATTGCAAGGCCGCGCTCGTCGTGCGGCGGGAAGCCGACGGCATCCGGCGCTACGTGCACCTCTCCACCGGCAACTACAACCCCACCACGGCGCGGGTCTATACGGACCTCGGCCTGTTCACCGCTAACCCCGAGCTGGGCGAAGACACGAGCGCCCTGTTCAACCTGCTGACCGGGTACGCGGAGGGGTACAGCTGGAGGAAGCTGCTGGTGGCCCCGTTGGGCCTGCGCGAGCAGATCGTCGAGCTGATCGAGCGCGAGGAACGCAACGCCCGCGAGGGGCGCCCGGGCCGGATCATCGTCAAGATGAACGCGCTGGTCGAGCCGTCGGTGATCGACGCATTGTACCGGGCCTCGCAGGCGGGCGTGAGCATCGACCTCGTGATCCGGGGCATCTGTTGCTTGCGGCCGGGCCTGCCGGGCGTCTCCGAGACGATCCGCGTCTCGAGCATCGTCGACAAGTTTCTCGAGCACAGCCGCATTTTCTATTTTGAGAACGGCGGCAACCCGGATGTCCTGCTCGCGAGCGCCGACTGGATGCCGCGAAACTTCCTGCGCCGCATCGAGACGGTGTTCCCGATCGAACGTCCCGAGCTGCAGGCTCGTATTGTCGGCGAAATCCTGCAGGCCGTGCTCGCCGACACGGTCAAGCTGCGCGAGCTGTTGCCTGACGGTACCTACCGCCGCCGCCACCCCGCGGACGGGGCGGCGCCGATACGGTCGCAAGTGGTCCTGCAACAGCTGGCGCGGGAGGCCACCCGCGAGACGACCGACGTGCATCCCCCGTTCGTGCCGATCGTCCGCCGGCCGCGCGCTGCAGCCCACGCGGAACCGACCCCGAGCGGCGGGCGCAGCAGACAGTCCGCCTGACGGGTCGGCCGCCCATGCGTTTGCTGGTCGTTCGTCACGCCATCGCGGAAGATCGGGAGGCGTTCGCGCGCTCGCATCGCGACGACACGACGCGGCCGCTCACCTCCGAAGGCCGCCGCAAGATGGAGCGCGCGGCGATCGGGCTGCTCGCGCTCGTTCCCGAGCTGGAGCTGCTCGCCGCCAGTCCGTACACGCGCGCCGTCCAGACCGCCGAGATCATCGCGAAGGCATACAAAGGGATCGGCGTCGAGCGTGTACCAGCGCTGGCGCCGGGAGCGGGCGTGGACCGCGTCGTCGAATGGCTGTCCGGCTTGCGGCTCGCGGGCGCCGTGGCCGCGGTGGGGCATGAGCCCGATCTGGGCCAGCTGGTGTGCGCGCTCCTGGCCGACTCGAGCGGGCCCTTCCTCGAGCTGCGCAAGGGCGCGGCGTGCCTGCTCGAGTTTCCCGGGCCCGTGTCGCGCAGCGCCGCGACGCTCGACTGGTTCCTCGGGCCGAAGCACCTGCGCCGCCTCGCCGCCCGTGGCTAGGCGCCCGGGGGAACTGCGGCTGCGGCCGGCGCCCGAGGCGGTGGCGCTCGTCGGAATGCGCCTGCTGGACGCCGCGCGGGCCGCCGCCGGCCGGCTGAGCGATCCGGACGACGCCGAAGCCCTGCACGATTTCCGTGTGGCGTTGCGACGACTCCGCACCTTGTTGAGGAGCTTCCGGGACGAGGTCGGCGACATCGTGCCCAAGAAGCTGCAGCGGCGGCTGCGGGATGTGGCCCGCTCCACCGGGCCGGGTCGCGACGCCGAGGTGCAGCTCGCCTGGATCCAGGCTCACAAGCCCGAGCTCGGGGGGAGTCCACGCCCCGGCGTCCCGTGGTTCATCGCCCGCCTCGAGGGCCGTCGCGACCGGGCCTACACGAGCATCCGTGAGGACGGGCCTCCGGAGTTCCGGCAGCTCGAGCGCCGCATCCGGCGGGCGCTCAACCGCGCGCTCACCGATACCACGCCGGGGCGACCCGCTCTTGCGGCCGCGACCGGGCGCCTGCTCAGGGCCCACGTGACCGAGCTCGAGCTGGAGCTCGAGACTGCTCGCGCCACACGCGACGAGGCAGCGATCCACCGGGCGCGCATCGCCCTGAAGCGGCTGCGCTACCTGCTCGAGCCGCTGCAGGGCGACGGCCTGACTGAAGCATCCATCATCGATCGGCTCAAGCAGCTACAGGACTTGCTGGGCGAGCTGCACGACCTGCACGCGCTCGCGGGGGAGCTCGGCGACGCCAGCGCCGACGCCGCGGCCGAGCGCGCTCGCCGCCAACATGACGCGGCGGTGCGCGCCCCGCGCGTGACCGTCCGAAGGCCCGCGCGTCCCGCCCCAGGAAGCGCGGGGTTAATGGCGCTCGCCCGGCTCGCGGCGCAGTGGGAGGAGCGGCTGTTCGCGCGGCTCGCCAATGAGTGGCTGCAGGACGCGCTGCCGGCGCTCCTGCAAGACGTCACCCGCTGGGGCGAGACGCTCGCCGTCCCGATACTGGTGCATCGGCCGCGCTCCAAAGCCGCCCCCACCCGGCGGTCGGCGACCCGACCGGCGCGCGCCGAATAGCAGCCCCGGGCTCCGTTACCGGCTCGTTACACGCGCCGCGCTTCCCCGTTACGAATTGGGATTCGTTTCTCCTGCGACTGTAGCACGTCCACAACCCATTCCGCAAGGAGGGGAGAGCCAATGGTGGTCTCCATTCGTCGGGCGCTCGGGGTGGCCGTCATGGCCGCCGTCACAGGTATCCGCCCACTTGCCGGGCAAGGAAGTCCCTCGCCCTGGACGGTCGGCGCGACGGTCTACGCGCAGTACGTCTACCAACTCAAGGACACCACGAGTCCGAAGCAGAACAACTTTGACGTGACCCGCGGCTACTTGAACCTGATCGGCCGCTTCTCTGGCGGCGTCTACACACGGGTGACGGTAGATCTGTTCACCGCCACGGGGGCGGGGAACGTGACGGGATCATATTCCTACCGCCTCAAGTACGCCTACGCCGCCTGGACCCCCGAGCATAGCCCGCTGACGTATCGCTTCGGGATGACGCAGACGCCGTGGCTCGATTGGGAGGAGGCGCTGTGGGACTACCGGATGCAGGGTACGATGGCGCTTGATCGTAACGGCTACCTCACCGCGTCGGACCTGGGCTTCGCGATCGACGGAAAGTGGAACAACGACAAAGTGAATTTCTCGGCAGACGTGGTGAACGGCGGCGGCTATCACGCCGCGACAGTCGACGGGCACAAGGACGCTCAGGCCCGGCTATCGGTACGCGTCATGGACACGAACGACTCCAGCCGCGTGGGCGGCCTGCGGGTCACGGCGTACGCTGGCGTCGGCAAGCCTGCCGGCGGCGGAACGCGCAACCGCTTCGTCGGCATGGTGTCCTACCGCTCGAAGGAGTACACGCTCGCTGCCGAGGGTGCGGTCACTCGTGACAGTACAGCAGCCGCGTTCAGCGACGGACACGTCTACAGTGCGTTCGGCGTCTACCACGTGCCCCGTTCGCGGGCGTCGCTTATCGCCCGCGTCGATGCAGTGACGCCGACGGTCGGGGGGAACCGGCTCACGCGCTACATCGCTGGGGTGTCCTATCAGATCAACCCCCAGCTCCGGGTGCTCGCAGATTTGGACTACAACAACTTTCAAACCGCGCCGACGACGCCGACCACGGCTTATCTGCAGCGCTCGCAGGCACTGTTCCAAACGCAGTTCGTCTTCTAACCGAGACGAGGTGACTTGATTATGAAGAAATCTCCCCTTGCCCTCGCCGCCGCCCTGGCGCTCGCTGCTCCGCCTCCCGCGAGCGCGCAGGTGAAGATCAACGGCGCGGGCGCGACGTTCCCGAACATCATCTATCAGGACTGGATGTTGAAGTACAATCAGTCCCATCCCGACGTGCAGTTCAATTACCAGTCCATCGGCTCGGGCGGCGGCATCCGTCAGTTCTCCGACGGCACCGTCGACTTCGGCGGCAGCGACGCGCCGATGACCGATTCGGCGATCGCCGCGATCCAGAGCAACGTGCTCCACATCCCCACGGTGCTCGGCGCGATCGTCGTGACGTACAACCTGCCGGGCGTCACCCAGCAGCTGAAGTTCACGCCCGAGGCGATCGCCGACATCTTCCTCGGCAAGGTGACGAAGTGGAATGATGCCCGCCTCGCGAGCGCCAACCCGGGCGTGTCGCTCCCCGCGACCGATATCGTCGTGGTCCATCGCTCCGACGGCTCGGGCACGAGCTTCGGCTTCACCGACTACCTCACCAAGGTGAGCCCCGAGTGGGCGCAGAAGGTGGGCAAAGGGACGTCGGTCAACTGGCCAGTGGGCCTCGGTGGCAAGGGCAACGAAGGCGTCGCCGCGACCGTGAACCAGACGCCCGGCGGGATCGGCTACGTAGAGCTGGGTTACGCCACCAGCAATAAGATGGCGTTCGGCCAGGTGAGGAACAGCGCCGGCAAGACAGTGGCGCCGACGCTCGAAGCCGTGACCGCGGCGGCCGCGGGCGCACTCACCAAGCTGGGCCCGACGACGGACTTCCGCGTATCGCTCACCAACCCGGATGGCGCCGACGCCTACCCGATCGCCACCATGACCTGGCTGTTGCTGCACAAGAGCTACGCGGACGCCGCCAAGGCCAAGGCGCTCGTGCAGTTCGTGTGGTGGGCCGAGACGGAGGGCCAGAGCCGGGCGCCGGAGCTCGGGTACGCGCCGCTGCCGAAGCAGCTGCGGCCCTGGATCGAGGCGCGCCTCAAGACGATCACCGCCGACGGCAAGGCGGTCTGGACGACGGCAGCTCGGTAACCCTCCTAACCGACTGCCGCCCCCCCCGTGTGGCGCTATTCGCCCACGGGGGGGTTCTTTTGTCCGCCGTTACAGTCTCGTGACACTCGTCCGATACGTTTCCGGCCCATGACCGCACTGCCGTTGGAGCCGGTGGCGTCTCCCGAGCCGCGCTGGCGCGTGCTCCGAGGGGTCAACGCGGGCGACCGCTTGTACCGCGGGACTCTCACCGCCCTGGCGCTCAGCCTGCCGCTGCTGCTGCTGGCACTCGTTGGCGAGCTCCTGGGCAGCGCCTGGCCCGCGATCAAACAGTTCGGTTTCCCCTTCGTCTGGTCGTCGGTGTGGGACCCCGTCGCCAACGTGTTCGGCGCGGCGCCGATGATCTTCGGCACGATCGCTTCCTCGCTCCTGGCCCTGGTGATCGCCGTGCCGCTCGCGCTCGGCGTCGCGATCTACCTCACGGAGTTCTCCCCCAAGTGGCTGCGCCAGCCGGTGGCATTCCTGGTCGAGCTGCTGGCCGCGATCCCGAGCGTGGTGTACGGGCTGTGGGGCGTGTTCGTGCTCATTCCGTTCCTCCGGAGCTTCGCCGTCCCGCCGCTGCGCGCGGTGCTCGGGTGGACGCCGTTCTTCCAGGGCGTGTTCTACGGCAACTCGCTGCTCGCTGGGGGCGTCATCCTCGCCATCATGATCGTCCCGTACATCGCGGCCGTGTCGCGCGAAGTGCTCTTGGCCGTGCCCGCGAGCCAGCGTGAAGCCGCCCTCGGGATGGGAGCCACCCGGTGGGAAGCAGTCTGGACGGCGGTGGTACCGTACGGGCGGGCGGGCCTGATCGGCGCCGTTATCCTGGGCCTGGGCCGGGCGCTGGGCGAGACGATGGCCGTGACGATGCTGATCGGCAACCGCCACGACATCGGCCTGTCGGTGCTGCAGCCCGCGTACACCATGGCGGCGGCGATCGCCAACGAGTTCAGCGAAGCGACCACCGATCTCTACCTGTCGGCGTTGTTCGAAGTCGGGCTCATCCTGTTCCTGGTTACCGTGGCGGTGAACGCGCTGGCGCGTCTGCTGATGTGGCGCGTCGCTCGAGGGACCGCCGTGGGGAGCCGGGCACTGTGAGCGGGCGCGCTCGCCGACTGCGCCGCCGGGTGACGAGCGGCATCATGACCGGGCTCGTGGCCGCCTTTTCGGCCGTGGCGGTGCTCGCCCTCGTTCTCATCCTCGGGCACCTGGTGGCCAAAGGCGCGTCGTCGCTCGACTGGAACTTCTTCGTGAAGAGTCCAGTCCCCGCCGGCCAGCCGGGTGGGGGGGTGGCGAACGCGATCGTGGGAACAGGCATCGTGGTGGGCGTGGCCGCGTTGATCGGCCTGCCGGTCGGGATCGGCACCGGTCTCTATCTCGCCGAGTACGGCTCGGGGCGGTTGGGGTGGACGGTGCGGTTCGTGGCCGACGTCTTGAACGGCACGCCGTCGATCGTGGTGGGGATCTTCGCCTGGACCTGGCTGGTGAAACCGTTCGGGCATTTCTCGGCACTCGCGGGGAGCGTGGGGCTCGCCATTCTCATGGTGCCGATGATCGCCCGCACCACCGAAGAGATGGTGCGCCTGGTTCCGCATTCGCTGCGTGAGGCGGCGCTCGCCCTGGGCTATCCACGCTGGCGCACCTCCCTGCGGATCATCGCCCGCACCGCGCTGGCCGGTATCCTCACCGGCTGTCTCGTGGGCATCGCGCGCATCGCGGGCGAAACGGCGCCGCTGCTGTTCACCGCGCTCGGCAACCTGAACTTCAACACCAGCGTGACGCAGCCGATGCAGACCCTGTCGCTGCAGATCTTCACCTACGCGACGGGGCCGTTCGAGGAATGGCACCGCCTCGCGTGGGCCGCGGCGCTCGTGCTCATGGCGCTGGTGCTGGTGCTCGCCGTCGCCGCCCGCTGGGCCTTGCGCTCCCGTCATGGCGCCGCCCGCTGACACCCGGCTGCGGCTCGAGACCGTGCGGCTCACGGCGCTGTACGGGCGTCGTGCGGTCGTGAAGGAGGTGTCGATCCTCTTCCCCGCGCACACGGTGACCGCCGTGATCGGTCCCTCGGGCTGTGGCAAGAGCACGTTTCTGCGCTGCCTGAACCGCATGCACGAGCTGTCCGAGGGCGGTTGGGTCACGGGCAAGGTGCTGCTCGACGGCGCGGACATCTACGATCCCAGCGTCGATCCCGTGCAGCTGCGCCGCCGCATCGGCATGGTGTTTCAACGGCCCACCCCGTTTCCCACGATGTCGATCTACGACAACGTGGCGGCGGGACTGCGGGTGAACGGCAGCCGAGCCCGAGCCGAGCTGGACAACGCGGTCGAAACGGCGCTGCGCCGGGCGGCGCTGTGGGACGAGGTCAAGCATCGCCTGCGCTCGAGCGCGCTCGCGCTCTCGGGCGGCCAGCAACAGCGGCTCTGCATCGCGCGCGCACTCGCGCCCGAGCCCGAAGTCCTGCTCCTCGACGAGCCTACGGCCTCGCTCGATCCCGCGGGCACCCAGCGCATTGAAGAGCTGTGCCACGAGCTCAAGACCCGCTACACGATCGTGATCGTGACCCACAACCTGCAGCAGGCCGCGCGCGTGTCCGACTACACGGCGTTCTTCTATCTGGGTGACCTGGTAGAAGTCGGCCGCACGGAAGAACTATTCACCAAACCGGCCCAGGAGCGGACCGAAGCCTACATAACGGGGAGATTCGGGTGACAACGGTCGGACTGTCGAACAGTCGGACAACCACTGACCCCGGGCGCAAGCCCGGGGACCCCGGACTCGCGTCCGGGGTCAGTGTCGGCCGACCGTCCGACCGTCCGACGCCTATTATCGATGTGCGCGCGTACTCGTTCTGGTACGGGGCGACGCAGGCGCTGTTCGACGTGACGGTCACGATCCCCCGCCGCGCCGTGACCGCGCTGATCGGACCGTCCGGTTGCGGCAAGACGACTTTCCTGCGCTCGATCAACCGCCTGAACGAGCTGATCCTTCGCACCCGGCATACGGGCGACATCCTGCTCGAGGGCGTGTCCGTGTTCTCGAAGGGCACCGATCCGGTCGTCCTGCGGCGTGCTGTGGGGATGGTGTTCCAGCAACCCAACCCCTTCCCCAAGAGCATCTTCGACAACGTGGCGTACGGCCCGCGCTTGAACGGGCTCGCACCCGAGCGGGAAATGCCGGAGCGGGTGGAGCGCGCCTTGCGCCGCGCCGCGCTGTGGGACGAAGTCAAGGACCGGTTGCATACACCCGGCACCGGTCTCTCGGGCGGCCAGCAGCAGCGGTTGTGCATCGCGCGCACGCTCGCCAACGAGCCCGAGGTGCTCCTCATGGACGAGCCCTGCTCGGCGCTCGATCCGGGCGCGACGCAGCGCATCGAGGAGCTGATGGTGGAGCTGAAGGAGAACTACTCGATCGTGATCGTCACGCACAACATGCAGCAGGCGTCGCGCGTCTCGGATTTCACGGGATTCTTCTATCTCGGCCGCCTGATCGAGTTCGGGCACAGCAATCAAATCTTCACCAGGCCCGCTGACGAGCGCACCGAGGCTTACATTACAGGACGGTTCGGATGAGCGCTTCTCCCACGGCGGCCCACCGCCACTTCCACGACGAGCTGTCGGAGCTGAAGGTCAAGCTCCTGACCATGTCGGGCGAAGCCCAGGACGCCCTGGGCCGCGCGCTCGATGCCCTGCTGCGCCGCGACGGCGACCTGGCCGCCCGCGTGATCGCGGGCGATCGCGCCATCGACGCCCTCGAGCTGGAGATCGAAGAAACCGTGATCGATCTGCTCGCCACCCAGCAGCCGATGGCGCGCGACCTCCGGCTGCTCGTCGCCGCGACCAAGATCGCGAACGACCTGGAGCGCGTCGGCGACCACGCCGTGAACATCGCCCAGTCGGCCGAGCGGTTGCTCAGCGCCCGCCTGATCGCTCCCGAGCCGGAGCTGCTCGAGATGGCGCGGCAGGCACGGGCCATGCTCTCCGGTGCCCTCGACGCGTTCGTGCGCGGGGACTCGGAGCTGGGGCGTGAGATCTGCCGGCGCGACGATCAGGTGGACTCCCTAAACCGCTCGGTGTTCCGCATCCTGCTGACGCACATGATGGAGGACCCCCATATCATCGGGGTGGCCATGGATCTGTTCCTAGTCAGCCGCAACCTCGAGCGTGTGGCGGATCTGGCCACCAACATCGCGGAGGACGTCGTGTTCGTGGTGGAGGGAAAGACGATCAAACATCACGCGGAAGGATGAGCATCCCGCCGCGACGGCGCTCCAGGTAGTCCGAGTTCGCGAACAGCTTGATCAAGAGCAGCCCCGCCACGAAGCCGCCGACGTGCGCCCACACCGCCACGCCGCCCTGCGCGCGCGACACCGCGGTCGCGGCCCCCAGGAGCAGCTGCAGCACGAACCAGTAGCCGAGCATCACGTACGCGGGGAGTGTCACCGTCGTCAAGAAAAACCCCAGCGTCACGAGCGTATGCACCTTCACGCGCGGATACAGCAGGATGTACGCCCCCATCACTCCGCTGATCGCCCCCGACGCCCCGACCATCGGCACCGCGGCGCGCGGATCCACCAGTATTTGCGTCGCGGCTGCGGCCACCCCGCACAGCAGATAGAACACGACGAACCGCACGTGGCCCATCGAGTCCTCGATGTTGTTCCCGAACACCCACAGGAACCACATGTTGCCGATGAGGTGCAGCCAACCTCCGTGCATGAACATCGAGGTCAGCACCGTGAGCCAGTTAGGGGTATCCTGCAGCACGCAGCGGAGGTGGTCCCCCAGCGGCACGACCGTGCCAGGCGGGAGCGTATGGAGCACCTCCCCGGGAATCAGCCCTAGCTGACAAACCGACCGGGCCAGCGGCTCGGGCGCGCCCGCACCCTGAACCAACAGCCATGTCAGAACGTTCAAAGCTATGATGCCGAGGGTGACAACCGGGGTCAGCTCGGTGGGATTCTCATCCTTGTACGGAATCACGTCTCAAAATCTAACCTGTGGTGGCTTCCCTCGCTCTGCCTTTTTGGCATCTTTAACGGGCACGGGGATTGCTCCTGCGACCGGACGATCGCTATGCGCATCACCCTCATGATAAGGAGCCGTCGTCATGGCTGAGAAAATCATCGGCATCGATCTCGGCACCACGAACTCGGTGGTCGCCGTGATGGAGGGCGGTGACCCCGTCGTCATCCCCAACGCCGAGGGCGGCCGGGTCACGCCGTCTGTGGTCGCGTTCACGAAGGATGGCGAGCGGCTCGTCGGACAGGTCGCCAAGCGGCAAGCCGTCACCAATCCGCAGAACACGGTGTTCTCCATCAAGCGCTTCATGGGACGTCGGATGAACGAAGTGGTCGAAGAGCGGAAGCGCGTCCCGTACAAGGTGGTGGAGGGACCGAACGGGCTGGCCTCGGTCGAGATTCAAGGCAAGCGCTACACGCCGCCCGAGATTTCCGCGATGATCCTGCAGAAGATGAAGCAGACAGCGGAGGACTACCTCGGCCACAAGGTCGAGAAGGCGGTCATCACCGTCCCCGCGTACTTCAACGACTCGCAGCGTCAGGCCACCAAGGACGCCGGCAAGATCGCCGGGCTGGACGTGGTGCGGATCATCAACGAGCCCACGGCGTCGGCCCTGGCCTACGGCCTCGATAAGAAGAAGGAAGAGAAGGTCGCCGTGTACGACCTGGGCGGCGGCACGTACGACATCTCGGTGCTGGAGCTCGCCGAAGGCGTGTTCGAGGTGAAGTCAACGAATGGCGACACCCACCTCGGCGGCGACGACTTCGACGCGCGCATCATCGAGTGGCTGGTCGGCGAATTCAAGCGCGATCAGGGGATCGACCTGTCCAAGGACCCGATGGCCCTCCAGCGGCTCAAGGAAGCGGCCGAGAAGGCCAAGATGGAGTTATCCACGGTGATGCAAACGGAGATCAACCTGCCGTTCATCACCGCCGATCAGTCGGGACCCAAGCACCTCAACCTGACGCTTACGCGCGCCAAGCTCGAGCAGCTGGTCGACGACCTGGTGAAGCGGACGATCCCGCCGATGGAGCAGGCGTTGAAAGACGCAGGGCTCAAGCCCACGGAGATCGACGAAGTGATCCTGGTGGGCGGCCAGACCCGTATGCCCAAGGTGCAGGAGATCGTCAAGACGTTTTTCGGCAAGGAGCCGCACAAGGGCGTGAACCCCGACGAGGTGGTGGCGATCGGCGCGGCGATCCAGGGCGGCGTGCTCGCGGGCGAGGTCAAGGATGTCCTGTTGCTCGATGTGACGCCGTTGTCGCTCGGCATCGAGACGCTGGGCGGCGTGACCACCGTGCTGATTCCGCGGAACACCACGATCCCGACCAAGAAGTCGGAGATCTTCTCGACCGCCGAGGACAATCAGACCACGGTCGAGATCCACGTGCTGCAGGGGGAGCGCCAGATGGCGCTCGACAACCGCACGATCGGCAAATTCCAGCTCACGGGGATTCCGCCGGCTCCGCGGGGCGTGCCGCAGGTGGAGGTCACGTTCGACATCGATGCGAACGGCATCTTGCACGTGTCGGCCAAGGACAAGGCGACCGGCAAGGAGCAGAAGATCCGCATCGAGGCGTCGTCCGGCCTCGGCGACAAGGACATCGACAAGATGGTGAAGGATGCCGAAGCGCACGCGGCCGAGGACAAGCGGCGGCGCGAGGAGATCGAGCGCCGCAACCGGCTCGATACGCTGGTGTATGAAGTCGAGAAGAACTCGAAGGACTGGACCGACAAGCTCGACGCCTCGCTCAAGTCGCGGCTCGACAAGGGCGTCGAGGGTGCGAAGCAGGCGCTCCGTGCAGGTAACCCGGACGAGATCTCCAAGGCGTTGGAGGAGCTGCAGCAGGCTTACTCGGCGGCGGGAGCATCTTTGTACGCCGCGCAGCGCGGCGCTGGTCCACAGCAACCGGCCGGTGGCCCTGCCGAGCCGGCCGAGGAGAAGAAGGACAACGTCGTCGACGCCGACTACGAGATCGTGGACGACGACAAAAAGAAGTAAGAACCCTACACCCGAAAGAAGATTGCGATGTCGGTACGTACCCGTGATTGGCTGAAATTCGGAACGCTGGTCGCGATCGCCTTCGTGTTCGGACTGGCGTTCGCCTCGACCCTGAATCTCCCGAAGTCGGGGGGCGCGACGGAGTCGATCGCGGCGGCGCAAGCGGGGGCTCCACGCGTCGTCGTCCCGCCCGTGAAATCGGTCAGCGACCTGGGGGACGCGTTCGTCGCGGTGGCCGAGCATGTGAAGCCGGCCGTCGTATTCATTCGCTCGCAACACGTGGAGCGCGCTCAGAGCCAGCGCCTGCCGCCGGGGTTCGAGGACTTCTTCCCCAACCTGCGCCGGCGTCCGCAGGTGGAACAGGGCTCGGGGTCCGGCTTCATCGTGTCGGCCGACGGGTACATCCTCACCAACAATCACGTGGTGGCGGGCGCCGACAAGGTGACCGTCCGGCTGTACGACAAGCGGGAGTTCACCGCGAAGGTGGTCGGGACCGACCCGAACACCGACGTCGCCGTCATCAAGATCGACACGCGGGGCCTGCCGACGGTCGCCTTCGGCAACTCCGACTCCACGCGCGTGGGCGAATGGGCCCTGGCGATCGGCAACCCGCTGGGCGAGGCGTTCGCGTTCACCGTGACCGCCGGCATCATCAGCGCCAAGGGTCGGCTGCTCGCCGGACTGCAGCAGACCCGCTACTCGATCCAGGACTTCATCCAGACGGATGCGGCGATCAATCCCGGCAACTCCGGGGGGCCGCTCGTGAACATCCGCGGCCAGGTGGTCGGCATCAATTCGGCGATCGCGAGCGAGACCGGCTTCTACGCCGGGTACGGCTTCGCGATCCCGATCAATCTGGCGCGGACGGTCATGGACCAGCTGGTGAAGACCGGGCACGTGGAGCGTGCCGTGATGGGCATCCGTATCCGCGACGCCACCCAGGAAGACGCCGACGCGGTGGGTCTGAAACAGATCACGGGGGTCGTTGTGGACAGTTACACCGGCGACGATTCGCCGGCCAAGAGGGGTGGAATCCAGCCAGGGGACGTGATCGTGGCCCTGGACGGGGAGCCGGTGGACAACACGCCGCAGCTGCAGCAGCGGGTGGGCTTCAAGAAGCCGGGCGAGCCGGTCGAGGTCACCCTGCTGCGCCAGGGCGGTGAGAAGCGCACCGTTACGGTCCGGCTGGCGCGGGCGCCGGGCGACTCCGACACGGAGGTCGCAACCGCCTCATCCAAATCAAAGAGCGACGCCTCGAGCAAGGAGGAGATGCTCGGCATCTCGGTCGAGCCGTTGAGCGCCGACGATGCCCGCGACAGCCGGCTCAAGCCGGTCCTCGATCGTGGGGGCGGCCTGGTCGTGACGGATGTCTCGCCCGAGGGCCCCGCGTTTCAGCGGCTGCAGTCGGGCGACGACCCCGGCGGCCCGGATATCATCGTGTCGGTCAACAACGTACCCACGCGGACGCGCGCGTCGTTCCGCGAGGCGCTCCGCAAGGTGAAGCCTGGCGAGGTCGTGACGTTGCAGGTGCTGTCGCGCAGTCCCGACGCAGCGGACGGCTGGGCACCGCGCATCGTGCGGCTGCGGGCGAGATAGGACTCTCTCGCGATACCCCAGGCTGAGAGCCCGGGCTCGGCCGTGGGTGCGCCCTTAGAGGGCGCACAGCGCGCCGAGCGCGCCCTCTTAGGGCGCGACCGACGCGGCGCGCCGAAGCATCACCCCTGCTGCAACTAGCTGCCAGACCACCGGAAGCACGAAGGCTGCCTGATCGGCCTTCGTGTCTTCCCGAAACACCAGGGCGAGCGCCATCCCTACTGCGCCCGCCACCATTCCCCCCGACCCCAGCCAGCGCCGTAGGACCTTGCCGTCGACCACACCCCAGCCGAACAGCAGCGTCGAGAGGCCGAGCGCAAATCCAGCCACGCGCTGCGCCGCGAGCGCGAAGGGGCGGAGCATGTCGTACAGGAACACGGCGCGCGTGGCGGTCACCCCGGCGTCCGATACCGTGTAGCTGTGCGCCAGCGACCACCCCGCCCCTCCCATGAACGCGACGATGATCGTCCACGCGGCGTAGGCGAACGTCGCCACGATCAATCCCGCACGAACCGCGTTCTCCCCGGGGGTCCCGGCGTGTACTCGCGCCAGCCCCACGAGGCCCGTCAACGCGATCGGAAAGCTGAAGAGGAACATCCAGTGGATCGCCCGCCAGCCTTCGCTGTGCGCGATGTGCGCGAGCTGGGCCGGACCGTCCTCACTCACCATGTCGGGATGGAGCGCGCCCGCCGTCACCGCCAGGAGGGAGCCGACCAGCAGGCACAACGGATAGACGAGCGGGCGGATGGACATGGGGCCAATCTAGCTCCCACCTCCCTCCATGCTATATTCGCGACATGCAGTTGACCCGGATTCTGCGTGAGGGGTTCATCGCCGGTCTGATCGGCGCCGGGGCGGTGGCACTGTGGTTTCTGATCGTCGACGCGATCGCGGGCCGGCCGTTCTTCACTCCCGCCATGCTCGGCTCGGCGGTCTTCTTCGGCGAGCAAGACCCAGCCAAGGTCGTGATCGCCTTCTCGCGCGTCATCCCGTATACCATGCTGCATGTCTGTGCCTTTATCATCGTCGGCACCGTGGCGGCGGCATTGGCGGCCGAGGTGGAGGTTGCGCCGCCCACGCTGTACTTGATCGTGGTGACCTTCGCCGTGTTCGAGTTCGGGTTCTACATCATGCTCGCGGTGCTGGCGCAGCCCCTACTCGGCGCCCTCACCTGGTGGAACGTGGCAATCGGCAACGCGATCGCGGCGTACGGCATGGGCTATTATCTCTGGCGCGAGCACCCCAAGATCCGGGAGGTCCTTAGGCAGCATCCGCTGGGGGAGACGGATGAAGGCGAATAAGAACGCGGAACATCAGCACGACGGTCGGCCCATCTGTTCCGCGTTCCGCGTTCCGACTTCCGCGTTCCCATAGGCCTCCAGCGGCACCACTCCATCCGCCTCACCGGCTTCTTCTCGCGCGCTCCATCTGAACCACACCACTCCTCCCGCCACCCACAGATACATCGTGCCCACCACCCACATCAGCAGACCGCCCAGCTGCTGGTCGGCGAGCGGCGAGAGATCCCAGACGCGCGGCGCCGCGACGTAGAAGGGGTACAGTACCCGGTCGGCGAGGGTGATCAGCGCGCCGGCGAGCGACATCGGCAGTCCCAACACGAAGAGATACAGCAGCTGGCCGACGTAGCTTGCCCGCGGCAGCTCCGGCACCGGCGACAGCACCGGCCACCACATGATTACCGCCGTCGCAATGAACACGAGGTGCTGCACAATGTGGAGCCCGTGGTGCTCAAGCGCCGCCTCGTAGAATTGCGGGAAGTGCCACAGGGTGATGGGCACCGAGAAGATCACGCCGGCCGCGAGCGGGCGCGTGATCGCACGAGCGAGCCGCAGCACCCAAAGGGGCCGGTGGGGCCGGAACAGCGGGCGCACCACCCACGCCGGCGTCCCGTACAGGAGCAGTGGCGGGAACACCAGGGTGAGCACGAGGTGCTGCAGCATGTGGGCGCTGAACAGATAGCCGTCCGAGAGGGCGTGCAGCGGACCGTTGAGCGCGAGGCCGGGCACGACGAGCGCCGCCATGAACGCCGCTACCCGGCGCCGCGGCGCGGCGAGCCCGCCCAAATACACATAGAGCCCGCCCAGGAGGACGAGCCCGATCACGACACTGGGATGCACGTCCCAGCGCTGCCACGGCACCTCTGCGGTCATCCCCCTGCCCCCGCAGCACCCCTGAGCGTGAGCGCTCCCAGGAAGAGGAACAGCAGGGCGATCATGACACTCACCGCCAACACGAGGGGCGCGCCGAACAGGAACGTAAACAGCTTGCTGTCGGCCTTTAGGTGCATGTAGAACATCACCACCAGCGAGAACTTGGCGGCCGACAGCACGAGCAGCACCGGCACGAGCGCGGGACGGAACGCGGGCACGTAGAACACGCCCACCTCGAGCACCGTGAGAATCACCAGCGCGGCCGCGACCCGCAGATAGACGTCCGTCGTCGGGTGCGCGTGCTCTTTCACTTCGCCTTCCGTCATGTCTCTCCCCTGTCTCCTGTTCACCGCTGTGCGTCTACCCGTCTACCCGTCTATTGAATCAGATAGACCACCGTAAAGATCACGATCCAGACCACATCCACGAAGTGCCAATACAGTCCGGTGATCTCGACCGTCATCGCGTTGGCTCGCTCGAGCTTCCCCTGCAATGCCCGGACGAACAACGTCAACAGCCACAGTACTCCCACCGCCACGTGGGCGCCGTGCGTCCCTGTCAACACGAAAAACGTGCAGCCGAACAGGTTGGTAGAGATCGTCAGCCCCTTATGGACAAACTCGGTGAACTCGATCACCTGACCGCCCAGGAACACGAGCCCCAGGAGCGCGGTGGCGAGCAGCCAGATCTTGCCCCACTTCATGTCACCGCGTTGGACCGCGGCCAGCGCCAGCACCATCATCAAGCTCGACATCAGCAGGTCGAACGTGCTGACCGAGGTGAAAGGGATGTTCAGAATGTCGTGCGGGTACGGCCCCACGACACTCCGGCCCTTATAGACCAGATACGTGGAGATCAGCGAGCCGAACAGCAGGCACTCCGAGCCGATGAACGCCCAGAACGCCATCTTGCGGCTGTCGAGCCCCATGCTCGTGTGGTGCGCCGTGCCCGCGTGTGTCATGGCTCAGACCTCGAACGGCTCGAACGCCCAGCGGTAAATGCCGAACAGCAGCAGCGCGACGCCCGCGAACACGATCCACAGCGTGTGGGTGAGGAGGGCCAGCGCCATCACCGGAAGCCCGAGCGCCGCCACCAGCGGCCACCACGATCCCCCGGGCACATGGATCGGCGCCGGTGGCGTGGCGGGCGGATCCTGCATCGCCTTGTGGCGCTCGGTGTGCCAGCGCGGTAACCGGCTCGTGATGGTCGGAATCACGGAGAAGTTGTAGACCGGCGGCGGCGAGGGGATGCTCCACTCGAGCGTCGCCCCGCCCCAGGGATCATTGGCGGCACGCTGGCCCCGGCTCCGAGTCCGAACGAGGTTGTACAGGAACAGGAGGACAGAGACGCCGATCAGGAACGCGCCGACGGTCGAGACGAGGTTCAGCTGGGCCACCCCCAGCTCGGGCGGGTAGGTGTAGATGCGGCGGGGCATGCCCAGCAGCCCGATGAAATGCATCGGGAAGAAGGCCAGGTTCATCCCCACGAATTGCAGCCAGAAGTGCCACTTCCCGAGGGTCTCCGAGAGCATGCGCCCGGTCATCTTGGGCCACCAGTAATAGATCCCGGCGAACAGGCCGAAGATGGTGCCCCCGAACAGCACGTAGTGGATGTGCGCCACCACGTAGTAGGTGTCGGTCTGCTGCAGGTCGGCAGGAGGAGAGGCGTGCGACACGCCCGACAGCCCACCGATGATGAACATCGCGATGAAGCCGACCGCGAAGTGCAGCGCGGTGGTGCCACGGATGTCCCCACCCCATAGCGTTGCCACCCAGTTGAAGATCTTCACGCCGGTCGGCACGGCGATGAGCATCGTGGTGGCGGCGAACACCGAGTCCGCGATGGGCCCGAGACCCACCGCGAACATGTGGTGGCTCCACACACCCCAGCCCATGAACCCGATCAGGATCCCCGAGTAGACCACCACGGTGTACCCGAACAGCGGTTTGCGTGCGAAGGTCGGCAGCACTTCGGACACGATGCCCATCGCGGGGAGAATGAGGATGTACACCTCGGGGTGGCCGAACAGCCAGAACAGGTGCTGCCACAGGAGGGGGGTGGCGCCGGCCTCGTGGATGTAGAAGTGCGTGCCAAAGAACCGGTCGAACATCAGGAACACGAGCCCCACGGTGATCACCGGGAACGCGGTGATGACGAGGAACTGCGTGACCAGCGTCATCCAGGTGAACGTCGGCAGCCGCATCAGCTTCATGCCGGGCGCCCGTAGGTTCAGGATGGTGACGATGAAGTTGAACCCCGCCGCGAGCGACGAGATGCCCAGGATCTGCAGCCCGAGTACCCAAAAGTCGATGTTCGGCCCGGGGGAAAACGGCCGCTCGGTGAGATTGGCGTATCCGAACCAGCCCCCGTCGGGGGCGACGTTGAGCATCCCGGCATGGAACAGCGGCCCCACCAGCCAGCTCGCGTTCAAGAACAGCCCGCCGAGCAGGAACACCCAATAGCTGAAGGCGTTGAGCCGCGGGAACGCCACGTCGCGCGCGCCGATCTGCAGCGGCACGATGTAGTTGAAGAAGCTCGCCGAGAGCGGCATCAGGGCGAGGAAGATCATCGTGGTGCCGTGCATGGTGAACAGCTGGTTGTACGTCTCGGCGGACACGACGTGGCCGTTCGGCTGCGCGAGCTGCGCGCGGATGATCAGAGCCTCGACGCCCCCGATCAGGAAAAAGGCGAACGCCGTCCAGAAGTACAGCAGGCCGATGCGCTTGTGGTCGGTGGTGGTGAGCCAGCTTTTCATTTCAGGCTCTGCAAATAGGCGACGAGCGCCGCGATGTCCGCATCCGTCAGCGGCGGCTTCATGCGTGTCATGATCGCGCCGGCCTTCATCGCGGGTGCGTCGGCGATCCAGCTCGCCAAATGCGCCGAGTCGTTCGGGAAGAGACCGCTCGCGAGGGTGGCGCGACTCCCTACATGCGTGAGGTTCGGCCCGATGGTGCCGGGCGAGACGCCCTGGATCGTGTGGCAACCGATGCACGCCGAGCGGGAGAAGATCGCCTTGCCCTGCTCCGCGAGACTCGCCTTAGGCGGCACGACCGGGGAGGCGAGCTGATTCTGCGCCCAGGCGCCGAACTCCGAATCCGACTCGACGATCACGCGCAGCCGCATGTTGGCGTGGGAGGTGCCGCAGAACTCGGCGCACTGGCCGGAGTAGTCGCCGGTCGAGTCGGCGCGGAAGGCGATGTAGTTCGTCTTGCCGGGGATAGCGTCGCGCTTGCCTCCGAGCGGCGGTATCCAGAACGAGTGGATCACGTCGGCCGACGTGATGGCCAGCCGCACCGGCTTGCCGGCCGGGATGTGCAGCTCGTTGGCAGTCGTGAGGGCCAGGTCGGTGTACTTGAACTCCCACCACCACTGATGCCCGATCACCTGGACCTTGAGGGCATCGGCGGGTGCGCCCCCGGCGGTCGCAAAGATCGTGCGCACCGTCGGGACCGCGACGAACACGAGAATCACCGCGGGCGCGAGGGTCCAGGCGATCTCCATGATTGTGTGACCGTGGGTAGGCTTCGGCGCCGGCCGGTCCGGGCGGTGGCGGAAGCGGACCAGGGTCACGAGGAGCATGACGTCCACGAGCACGAAGACCACCGCCGCCCACCACACGATGTCGGCGAACAGGACGTCCGTGGCCCGCGCGAAATCGGAGTGGGGGTGCAGAGTGGACTGGGGGTACGGCCCCGCGCACCCCGATATCGCGAGGAGGGTGGTGAGCAACCGCAGTCGGAAGGGGCGGGGGGGGGGCACGGGATGGGACAGTAGCAGCACGTCGCGCGGGCGTCAACGAACGGGCACTCGAGAGTTCCGCGCCCCGGAACGGTCCGTTTGCGCGCCCTGAGAGCGCGCGCTCGGCCTGGGATTATCCGCGCCCTGAGAGGGTGCGCTCGGCCAATGTGCGTCCTTACAGGACGCACACAACGCCGAGCCCGGGCTTCAGCCCGGGGAATCGGCCATGGCCTGCTGGGGGTGGCGCTGCGCTTGGGACCGAACGTACGCAATCGCCCGTTTCAGATCACGAACGCCGATCGATCTGAGATCGTATCCGTTGGCCCAACGCAACGGCGCCCGAGGCATCAGGCCGTCGCGGTTTGCGATTCTCGCACTCGCTCCTTTCAACCCCTGGACTAGCCGCGGGATATCGACACGGGACGGGAGCCGCACGACCAGGTGGACGTGGTTGCGCACCAGACCCATGGCGACCACTTCGACCTCATAACGCCTGGCGATCGCGGGCAGCAAACGAGACAGGAGCGACACCACGCCGGCGTTGATCAGCGGCAGACGACGCAGCGTGGTCCACGTGAGCAGCGCGTAGAGACGGACGGGCACACGACAGTATCCACGATCCGTCGTGAGATCGCTGAACCGAAACGTGGCAGCGTGGGTCCGTTTTCCGCGCCCTGAGAGGGCGCACTCGGCGTGAGACTCAATTCGAACCATCCCGCTCTTGACACTCGCGCGCTCCGGCAACCGATTACATCCCCCGCGGCGCCGAGCTATGGTGCGGCGCCGATCACACCGCGCGGCGACGTGCGCGCCCCGGTGCGCGACCTGCCCGTCGCGCCGCTCAACAACATCGCGTTGCGGACGGCAGCGGCTCGTGCCCATCGCTGCATCCGGATCATTGAGTGTGTTCACGTTGGCATATCGTTAGGAGGGGTCATCATGAGGTTCGATTCGTTGTGGCGAAACGCGTGCAGGCTGGCCGCGCTGAGCGGCCTTGTGGCGGTGGCGTTCGCGCGCGGAGCCCCGGCGCAGACGAGCACCGGGAGCATTCGGGGATACGTGACCGACTCAAGCGGCAATCCGATTGCCGGAGCCCGCGTAGTCGCCATCAATCCCCTGACGACGGCGCAGCGTGAAGTCGCGACTCAGAGCAACGGGTTTTACGCTCTGCTGGGACTCGTGCCATCTGAGTACGACGTGACGGCCCGGCAGATCGGCATGGCCCCGCAGAAGCTGCGGGTCCGAGTGTTGATCGGCGAGGTGTATCCCCTCGACTTCAAGCTTGCGCCATCGGCGATTCAGCTGGAAGCGATAACCGTTGCGGCCGCCACTGGGGTTGAGACGCGCACGTCGGAAGTGGCCACCAACGTCACCACGCAACAGGTCTCGAGTCTTCCTCTATCAGATCGAAACTTCCTCGACTTGGTCGCACTGGCCCCAGGGACCACCGTTCTGAATAACGGTCTCAACAACACGTTCAAGACATTCGCTGCAGGCGCAATACCGGCGGACAACGTGAACGTCTTCATCGACGGCGCGAGCTACAAGAACGACCTCACCGCCGGCGGTGTCGCTGGCCAGGACGCGAGCCGTGGCAATCCATTCCCGTTGAATGCCGTCCAGGAGTTCCGCGTCATCACCGAGAACTACAAGGCGGAGTATCAGAAGGCGTCGAGCGGCATTATCACGGCGACCACCAAATCGGGGGGCAACCAGTGGGAGGGAGCCGCTTTCTTCTACGGACAGGGGAAGGGCCTGATGGCCACTGACTCGCTTCCGGCCAATACACCGAAGCCAGACTATTCGCGGTACCAGGCCGGTGCCAGCATCGGAGGCCCAATCATCCGCGACCGGATGTTCTTCTTCGGGTCGTACGAAGGGAACTACCAGAATAGGGCGAGCACCGTTGCGTTCAACGCGGACACTGCTGCTCCGCCGGGGCGCTACCCTGCTCTTGATGCGGCGAATCTGTCGCAATACAACGGGCAGTTCGTCTCGCCGTTCCGTTCGACCCTCGGGTTCGGAAAGCTCACGTATGTGCCGACGTCGTCACATTCATTGGAACTGAGCATGAATCTTCGGCACGAGACCGACATAAGGGATTTCGGCGGGGTCACGAGTTACCAGACGGCGAACAACGTCAGGAACGACGTGAACACGTGGATCGCAAAGGATCGCTACACCACCGGAAGCTGGTTGAACGAAGCCGCCGTGAGTTTCCAGCATTATCGGCGCAACCCGAGCCCATTGAACGAAACGCTGGTGCAGCAGGCCTATTTTGATGACAAGGTCTGCTGCACGTTCATTGGCCTCATCGGCGGTGGCCAAAGTGTGCAGGACTACACGCAGAACCGCTTTTCAATTCGTAATGACGTCAGCTACTCAGGATGGCAATGGGCTGGCCAGCACGTCATCAAGGCAGGTGCCAACGTCGACTTTTCACACTACCACATCATCAAGGATAACAACGGCAATCCGAAGTACACCTACTTTGCAACTGACAGCTTCGCCTTTCCCCGCGAGGCCCTCCTAGGCGTGGGCAATCCAGACTTCACGGCGACCAACCATGAAATTGGAGTCTACGTGCAGGACGACTGGAACCCAACTCGACGGCTGCAGCTGAACTTGGGCATCCGCTGGGACTATGAGTCTGACATGCTGGATAATAGTTTCGTCACACCCGATTCTGTCCGCCGGGCCCTCGACACAGTGACCGTAGGAGGGAATCTCGTGTTTCCCTCAAAGTACTTCACCGACGGCACGCAGCGCCCGGCGTTCAAAAAGGCCTTCCAACCTCGTCTGGGGTTCTCGTACGGGTTGGACGATGAAGGACTGACGACCGTGTTTGGCGGTTTCGGCGTGTATTACGACCGTGACTTGTACGACGCCGTCGCGATCATTGAGCAGTACAACGAGCAACATCCAAACTACAACTTCTTTTTCTTCACCAACCCGGCTGATTCGGCGGCAGGGAAAGTGAGGTGGAACAGTTCATACCTGACCAAGCAGGGGCTCCTAACCCTTCTCGCCAGCCACAAGGCCGGGCTACCCGAGCTCGAGCTGGTTGCAAATGACACTAAGCCGCCCAGCTCACACCAATGGAGCGGTGGCGTTCGTCGCCTTCTCGGAGATTACGCGGTCTCGGCTACCTATACCGGCGTGCGGAGCTACCACGGGTTCACGTACATGTGTCACAATGCATACGTGACGAACACGCCCGGGCAGCCTGCGAACTGTTTTTCCTCGCCGGTCCCAGGAGTCACCGGGAACGTATTCCTGTCGAGCGACGACGTGCGCACATGGTACGACGCCGTGTATCTGCAAGCGCAAAGGCCATACAATGCCGCGTCGCATTGGGGTGCCGGACTCACCTACACCTGGGCCAAGGGCTCTCAAATCGGCGGAGACCTGTTCAGCTTCGATTACAGATTCCCGACCGACTACCCCCGCTACCCGGCGCCCAACGTGCAGCGGAACAGCATCGTCGGAAACTGGATCGTCGATGTCCCGCTGGGAGTTCAATTCAGCGGCCTTCTCAACCTCGGCTCGGGCGTGCCGTACCAGACGGGAGGCCCGGAGAACAGGGCATTCCCGCCGAAGCAGAATTTCCTCCTGGGACACGCCTTCGCGTTTCGTGACATTGACGTGAGGTTGCGGAAAGAGGTCCAGACGTCTGGCACGCAGCTGGCGGACGTGACGCTCGAGGTGTTCAACGTCTTCAACTACCAAAACCTCGGGTGCTGGGGAGGTAATACTCCGAATTGCATCTCTTACGGCTCGCGGAGACTACAGCTCGGCGCCGGCTACCGCTTCTAAACGTTCACCGACCGGGCCACCGGTGCGTAACCACCGGTGGCCCCCGGCTCGGAGCCCACCATTCTCCCTGGCATGAGCTTTAGCACGACCGCTGCCGCGCTGTTCGCGGCCGCGCTGCTCGCCGCGTGCGGCACCAACCACACCGAGGGCCCGCCGCCCCCCGATTCCGCGCAGGCCTCGGCATTCCTCGATACCCTGGAGGAGCGCACCTTCCACTACTTCTGGGACTCGACGAATACCACCAACGGGCTCATCCGCGACCGCATACCAACCCCATCGTTCTCGAGCATCGCGGCCGTCGGGTTCGGGCTCACCGCGTACCCGATCGGCGTACAGCGGGGCTACATCACCCGCAGCCAAGCGAGTCAGCGCGTCGTCAACACCTTGCGGTTCTTCTGGACCGCCACGCAGGACTCCTCCCCGTCCAACGCGACCGGCTACCACGGGTTCTTTTACCATTTCCTCGACATGAACACGGGGAAGCGGTTCCAAACGGTCGAGCTATCGACCATCGACACTGCCCTGCTGCTCGCCGGCGTGCTCACCTGCCAGTCGTATTTCAATGGTACGGACTCACTCGAAACCGAAATCCGCCGGCTCGCCGATTCGATCTACGCCCGCGTCGACTGGCAGTGGGCCTCGCCCCGCCCGCCGGTCGTTGCCCTGGGCTGGCATCCGGAGAATCAGTTCCTCCCCTACGATTGGCGCGGCTACAACGAGGCGATGATCCTCTATATCCTGGCGCTCGGCTCTCCCACGCACCCGGTGGACACCGCCGCCTGGTCGCAATGGACCGCACCGTATCAGTGGGGCACGTTCTACGGCCAGACGCACGTCGGCTTCGCACCGCTGTTCGGGCACCAGTACTCGCACGTGTGGATCGACTTTAATCAGATCCAAGACGCCTACATGCGGGCCCATGGGATCGACTACTCCGAGAACTCCCGCCGCGCTACCTACGCCCAGCAGGCCTACGCAGCCGCCAACCCGGGCGGCTGGGTCGGCTACGGCGATCGCATCTGGGGTCTCACCGCTTCGGACGGACCTGGTGACGTGACGCTCACGCTCGGCGGGCGCGCAAGGCAGTTCCACGGGTACTGGGCGCGCGGCGCGTCGTTCACTGAGACGCCCGACGACGGCACCATCGCACCCACCGCCGCGGGCGGCTCCATCCCGTTCGCGCCCGAGATCGCGATCCCCGCCCTCTACGCGATGCGCCAGACGTACGGCGACGCCCTGTTCTCGACCTACGGCTTCCGCGACGCCTTCAACCCGACGTACACGGCGTCGGGCCCCGCCGGCTGGTTCGACGTCGACTACCTCGGGATCGACCAGGGACCGATCGTCGCGATGATCGAGAACTACCGCACGGGTTTGATCTGGCAATTGCTGCGGGGCAATCCCTATATCGTGCGAGGGTTGTGCCGGGCGGGATTTGCGGGAGGGTGGCTCACGGGCAAGTGCCCGTGAGCAGTCGCGAGTGAACTCGCGGCTCGGCCCTGCCCGTGAACGGGCCCGGTCGCCGCTTCAGCGGCAGCGCCGAGTCGCGCCTTCAGCCGCGGCATGAGGGGAGGCCTCTTGCATGACGATCAAGCGCGTGGCGGTGTTGACCAGCGGCGGTGACGCGCCCGGGATGAACGCGGCAATCCGTGCGGTGGTCCGCGTGGGAAGTGCGCGGGGCGCCGAATTGGTGGGCGTGCGCCAGGGGTTCTCCGGCCTGCTCGGCGGGCAGCTGCAACCGCTCGGCGCCCGCGACGTGGCCGGGATCATCCACACCGGCGGCACCATGCTCGGGAGCGACCGCTCGACCGAGTTCCGCACGCCGGCCGGCCTGGAGCGGGCGCGCGGCGTCCTGCGGGATCAGCGCATCGACGGCATCGTGGTGATCGGGGGAAACGGCTCGCTCTCGGGAGCCCACGCCCTCTCCAAGACCGGATTCCCGGTGGTCGGCGTGGCGTCGACGATCGACAACGACGTGAACGGCGCCGACATCACGATCGGCGTCGATACCGCGCTCAACATCGCGCTCGAGGCGATCGACCGGCTCAAGACCACCGCCTCATCGCACCAGCGCGCGTTCGTCGTAGAGGTGATGGGCCGAGACTCCGGCTATCTCGCGCTCATGGCCGGAATCGCGGGTGGGGCCGACGTCATCGTCATTCCCGAAGTCGAAACCCATCCGGAGGACGTCTCCGCCACGCTACTGGGCGCCTACACTCGGGGCAAGCGTCACGCCATGGTGGTCGTGGCGGAGGGCGCGTGCTGGAACGCCGCCGCGCTGGAGAGTTATTTCACGCAGCATCGCGAGCAGCTCGGTTTCGAGCTGCGGGGCACGATTCTCGGACACGTGCAACGGGGCGGCGCCCCGGGTGCGTTCGACCGCTTGCTCGCCAGCCGCGCGGCCGCCGCGGCCGTGGATCGGCTGCTCGCGGGCGAGGCCGGGATCTTCATCGCGCTGGTGAAGGGCGCGATCGCCGCGCTACCGCTCGAGCGCGTGCTGGCGCCCAAGCCGCCGCCCGATCCCGAGTTGGTTACACTCGCACAGCTATTGGCACGCTGAGGAAGCCGTGTACCAGACGTGCGCGCTGGGGATGGGGGCGCCGGACGCGCGCTCGCCACAACGTCAGGTCCCGGTTTGTGCGCGAGTGAACTCGCGGCTCGGCACCTGCCCGTAAACGGGCGCATGTGTCCGCTTCAGCGGCAGACGCCGAGCCGCGGCTTCAGCCGCGGATCACGACGGCGCTCCACAACCGCTTATCTCCCAGTCAACGGCGACGGCAGGCGCACTTCGGCGGCACGCGCGACCACTGCGGACCCTCCTGCGCTCTTCAAGGCCGAGTTCACCGCCGGGAGATCGCGGCTCAGCGCCTGTTGCAGCGCCAGGAGCTGCTCCTGGATCTGCGGCGCAAACAGCCGGAACACCTCGTACACCTGCGCCGTCGGTCGCCCGTCGGTCAGGCCCGCCGCGAAGATCAACGCACTGAGCCGCTCTGTAGGCCCCGGCGGATACACCAGGCCGTCTTCGTCGGCCTGGCTCTTGACCTGGTACAGACCGTCTTCGATGCGGTCGAGCTTGGTGATCAACGCGCGGGCGGCATCCGCCGCCGCCGGCGCGCGCGACGCACCGTCCTCGAGCTGGGCGCGCACGTTGCGGATGCGGATGAGCGCCGTCGTCGCCGCGTTCACCGTGTCGCGCACCTGCTTCAGGAACGCGAACTGCGCCTGGAGATCGGCCGGCGTCACCTTGGAGCGCGGATCGAGCTTGAGCGCGAAGCTCTGTGTGTACGATTTCCCGCCGACCGTGAGCCGCACGCGGTAGGTGCCCGGCAACGCCATCGGGCCGTCAGTCCCCACGCCGTTGATGCCCCAGAAATCGCGGGCCGGGGGATACTTCATGTCCCAGGCGAACATGTTGAGCCCGAGTTTGTTGAGCGCCCGCGGGGCTGCCTTCGGCGGGTGTGGCCACGGCTTGTCCTCGTCCTTCAAGGTGTCGGCGAACAGCACGCCCAGGATGCTGTCCACCTTAGTGGAATCGGTGATGCCAGCCTGCTTCAAGCTGTCGGTGCGGGCCCGCTTTAACGCGTCCACCTTGAGGCTGTCGGCCCTGGTGATGGAATCCTGCTTGCTCGAAAAGCTGCGGATCAGCCGACCGCGCGCGTCCAGGATGTCGAGCGCAACGGCGCGATCCTTGTCCTTCAGCCAGTAGTAGATCATCGCGCCCGAGGGCGGATTCTTGCCCACCGGGTGCGCCTCGTTGGCCGGAAGCTCGAAGCCGCCGGTCCAATCCACGCGGTACGCGTCGCGCGGCTTGAACAGATGCACGGCCTCGCGGGGAGTGGCGCGCGCCAGCTGGCGCAGCGGTGAAATATCGTCGAGGATCCAGAACGACCGCCCGTGGGTGGCGGCGACCAGGTCGCCCTCCTTGATGGCCAGGTCGTGCACCGGCACGATCGGCAGGTTGCGCCGCAGCGACTCCCAGCTGGCGCCGTCGTTGAACGACACCCACACGCCGCGCTCGGTGCCCGCGAACAGCAGCCCGCGCTTCACGGGATCCTCCCGCACCACGCGGACGAACTCTGTGGCTGGGAGACCGTTCACGATCTTTGTCCAGGTCCGTCCGTAGTCCGTGGTCTTCCAAATGTAGGGCGCCATGTCTTCCAGCTGATAGCGATTTGCCGCGACGTAGGCGGTGCCGGGCGCGTAGTGCGACGCCTCGATAATGGATACGCGGGTGAACTCGCCGAGCGCGGGGGGCGTCACGTCGGTCCAGGTCTTGCCGCCGTCCCGCGTGAGATGGATGAGCCCGTCGTCCGAGCCGGCCCAGATCAGGCCTTTGACGCGGGGCGACTCCGCCAGGGCAAAGATCGTGGCGTAATATTCCGCCGTCGTCTGATCGAGTGTGATCGGACCGCCCGAAGGACCGAGGGTCGCGGGATCGTGCCGCGTCAAATCCGGTGAGATCACCGTCCAACTCTGCCCTTCGTTCACCGACTTGAAGAGCACGTTGCCGCCGTGGTACAGCACGCGCGGATCGTGCGGCGAAATGAGCAGCGGCGCGGTCCACTGGAAGCGGTACTTCCCTTCGGCGGCGGCGTGGCCGTCGGGGCTGTCGGGCCAGGGGCTGATGAGCTTCAAGAATCCCGTCTTGTGATCCACCCGGGCAAGGAAGCCGGAGTTGTCGCCGCCGTAGGTGATGTCCGGGTTGTCGGGGCGCGCCTGGATGTAGCCGGACTCACCCGAGACGTCGTACCACAGGCTCCGATCGATCCCCCCCGGCCAGCGGCTCGGCCCGCACACGCCCGAGTTGTCCTGCTGCGCGCCGCACACCCGGTACGGGAAGTGATTGGTGGTCTCGACGTGATAGAACTGCGCGGTCGCGTAGTCCTGGTCGGTCCAGGTCTTACCGCCGTTGAACGACACGTTCGCCCCGCCGTCGTTCGTCTCGATCAGGCGGTTGCCGTCGTTGGGCGCGATCCACAGGTGATGGTTGTCGCCGTGCGGGTCCACCACGTGCCTGAAGGTGACCCCGCCGTCCGTGGACTTGTACAGGTTGGTGTTCGGGGCCCAGACGGTATTGGAGTCCTTCGGGTCGGCGAAGATCTTCATGTAATACCAGGCCCGCTCGCGCAGCTTGTGGTCGGAGTTCACGTATTTCCACGTCGCGCCGCCGTCGTCCGAGCGGTATACGCCCCCCGAATCGGCTTCGATCAGCGCCCACACGCGCGCCGGCTTGGCGCCGGAGACGGCGATCCCGATGTTGCCCAACAGCCCCACCGGCAGGCCTGGGTTCTTGGTCAGCTCAGTCCAGTGCTCGCCCGCATCGGTGGACTTGAACAATCCGCTCCCGGCGCCGCCCGACACGAGCGTCCACGGATGGCGCACCGCCTGCCACAACCCCGCGTACAGCACGTCCGGGTTCGACGGATCGAAGACTAGGTCGGCCGCGCCGGTCGAGTCGTTCCGGAACAGCACCTTGTTCCAGGTCTTCCCGCCGTCGGTCGTCTTATAGACGCCGCGCTCGGGATTGGGCCCGAAGGCGTGTCCCTGTGCCGCGACGTAGACGATGTCGGGATTGGCGGGGTGGACCAGCACCCGCGCGATCTGCTGGGTCTCGGCGAGGCCGAGGAACGTCCATTTCTTGCCGCCGTCGGTGGTCTTCCACACGCCGTCGCCGTGAGACACGTTGCCGCGAATCGGAAATTCCCCGGTGCCGACGTACACGATGTCGGGGTTCGGCTCGGAGACGCCGATGGCGCCGATGGTCCCGCCGAAAAACTTGTCGGTGACCGGCAGCCAGGTGTTACCGCCGTCGGTGGTCTTGAAGACGCCGCCGCCCGTGGTGCCGAACCAGTACTCGTTAGGCCGGGCGGCGGAGCCCGCCGCGGCGACGCTGCGCCCACCGCGGAAGATTCCGATCTCGCGCCAGGTGAGCGCGGCGAATGCGGTGGAGTCGAACGCTTGAGCCGCCGCCGGTCGGGGGCACGGCGGGAAAAGCAGCAGAGTGACGGCAAGGAGCAACGAAGCGCGCGCTGGCACGGGGTGCAGCCTCCGGAAGAGTGGGAATCGAGTCACCCACGTAAGCACGGAAACCGCGAACCCCGCAAGACCGCTCGTCCCGCGCGGCGTTGCGGTTCGTAACGTCAGGGTTTGGTGGGCATCATCATGTTGGGCATGTCGATCGGCTTCTCGCTGATCGACGACGTGGCATTGGTGCCGCGCGCGCTGAGCGCCATGTCGCCCTGCTTGCCGTGCGTCTTTACCAGCCCGAACGGGACGTCCCGCGAGGTCCACAGGTCGTCGCCCGCGTCAGTGGTCAGGTGCAGGGTCCGAAAGCTCCCGGCCGGGACCGCCGTCGATTCCCAGCCGACGACGTGCGCCCCACTGCACTTACCCGCCCAATCGAAAGCCGCGGTGTTGTCCTTCCCCGTCTGGCTCATCATGGCAGCCATCTGCCCCGAAAGCTTCATCGCCGGTTGCGGACCCCATTTCACCACCACCGCGCGCGGCGACGCCATTCCCGATGCGAGACTCGACGTCAGAATCTGCACGACGCCCGAGTGGCTTGGGTCCTTACCCTCGAAGCTCACCTCGAACCAATAGAGGGTGGTGTCGCTGGAGCGCTCCGAGCCGACGACCGCGAGCCGCATCTTGCCGCCGCTCGAGCCGCCGCCCACTACATCGAACGAGGCCCACTGGCCCACCTTCGCGTCGCCCAGACTCTTGCAAACCTCCCGCAGGTCTGCCGGGCCCTGAGCTGAGAGCGAGAGAGGCGCGACGGCGCCGAGGACGAGAACCACAAGCAATCGGCTGGACCTGAGCATGACGAGTTTCTCCGAAAGAGTGAGTACTGATTTCCGCTATTGGTTATACCCGGGCTGAACGCCCGGGCTCGGCGCGCAGGGCATCCAAAAGGACGCCCCTCGGAGCCGAGCGCGCTCTCTCAGAGCGCGTACACACGGAGCTCCCTACTGTATCTTGCCATCATGGAGAAGGTCACCGTCGCTCGAACTCCTCCGGCCCCGCTGGCCACCTCCACGCCGGCGTGGTCGCGCCCCGACGACGCCACGCGCCAGGCGCAGCTCGACGCGATGAAACGGCAGGCGACCGGCCTGCTGGCGCTCGCGGCAGTCGTGTTTGGCGCGGCAGCCTACTGGGAGAGCGTGTATCCTTGGCTCGGCTACGTGCGCGCCACCGCGGAGGCCTCGCTCGTGGGCGGGCTCGCCGACTGGTTCGCCGTCACCGCGCTGTTCCGCCGGCCACTCGGCCTGCCGATTCCCCACACCGCTATCGTCGCGACCCGCAAGGAGCGGATCGGGCGCATCCTCGGCAACTTCGTCCAGAACCACTTCCTCTCGCGCGAGGTGATCGCGACCAATCTGCGCGCCGTCCGTCCCGCGCAGCGCGCCGCCCGCTGGCTGAGCGACCCCGAGCACAGCCGGCGCATCGCCCGTCAGGTGGCGGGCGGCCTCGGCCGGGCGCTGGAGGCGCTGCCAGACGAAGCCGGGCGTGACCTGGTGCGTCAAGCGGTCAGCGCCCGCGTCCGCGCCACCAAGGTCGCTCCGGCGCTCGGCCGGATGCTCGCCCTGGTGCTCGAGGGTGACCACCACCAGGGGCTTCTCAACGAAGCCGTTCGCTTGGCCGCCCAGGCGATCTCCGACAGCCGCGAATTCATCCGCGAGAAGGTGCGCGCCGAAAGCCCGTGGTGGGTTCCCGGCGTGGTCGACGACAAGATCTACCAGCGGATCATCGAAGTCACCGAGCAGCTGCTGCGCGCGATCGGCGCCGACCCCGGCCATCCGCTGCGGACCGCATTCGACGGCGCGCTCCGGGACTTCGTGGACCGCCTGCAGCACTCTCCCGACGTCATCGCCAAGGCGGAAGCCATGAAGGAAGAATGGCTCGCGGACCCGTCCGTAGGAGAGCTGTCCGCCCGCCTGTGGGAGGCCACCCGGCGCACGATCGTCGGCTACGGCACCCGAGACGAGAGTACGGGGGCAGCCCCCACCCCACTCGAGCGCGGCCTGAGCTCGTTCGGCAGCGCGCTCCTCGCCAACGAGGCACTGCTCGCCGAGATCGACGAGGTGGTGATCGACCTCGCGGCCGCGGCCGTCGAGCGCTACCGCCACGAGATCGGCGACCTGATTGCGCAGACCGTCGCGAGCTGGGACCCGGACGCCACGTCGCGGCGGTTCGAGCTGGCCGTGGGGCGCGACCTGCAGTTCGTGCGCATCAACGGCACGCTGGTCGGCGGGCTCGTGGGACTCGTGATCTACACGGTGTGGCACCTGTGGCATTAGGAGCGTTCGCGCCAGATGTTCGCGTGAACGCGCCCGGCGCCTCCACCCCAGCGCACATCTGGCGTAGACCCTCGTCAGCGACGCCACAGCGAGAACGCTCCGCGCCCTCCTTCATCGCCAACACACTGACCCGAGAGCTCAAAGGGGCCTTCGACCAACCGCCCGCCGTCAGCATAGTCGCCCAGGCCCATGATGGTGCCGTCGCAGCCCTTCTTGGGATAGCGGAAGGAAAACCGCAGTAGGAGGCCAGAGGGGGCCCGCCGTACCACAACGGGTCCGCTGACGGCGAGCGAGTCGGTCGTGAGTGCGCCGATCAGTGAATCCCCAGCGGGGCGCACGACCAACGAGCCGGTGATCTTGGCGCCCCCAATGCGGAGCTCCGCTGTATACGCGCCCTCGGCCTGGCCGGTCGTGGTGTCCGGCGATGGGGCACCCACTCCTGGCAGGGTGAAAGCGAGCACGAAGTCCCCCTGCCCGCTGGGCAGGCGATCGTGTCCACCGGCCACGATCGCGACGTACTGACGGCCGTCCGCGGTGTACGTCATCGGGAGCGCGTGGCCGCCCGCGGGGAGCGCCGCGCTCCACAGCTCCTCGCCGGTCTCCTCCGAGAAGGCGCGCAGGTGGTGATCCAACGTCGCCGCGATGAACACCAGACCGCCGGCTGTGACCATCGCCCCGCCCAGGTTGACCGACCCCCAACGCTCCGATCCGGTGACGCCCGCGAACTGTGGCATCCGGCCTAGCGGCACCTCCCAGCGCCTGCTGGGCGCGTTCACATCCACCGCTGTGAGCGTGCCCCAGGGCGGCGGGTTGCACAGCCTGCCATCCGATGATCGGAGCCAGTCCCGCAGCATGCCGTACGGCGTGCCGATCATTTGACCGACTTCGATACCGGGGTGCGCCATGTGCGCGGCGTGCAGCTGGTCGCGCGGCACCAACGTGATGACCGTCGCGAGACGATTGGTGGGCGCTACGATGAGCCCGCGCGCCTCGTCGACGGCCACCGCCGACCAGTTCGAGCCACCGATATTGCCGGGGAAGATGATCATCCCTCTGACCGTTGGGGGCGTAAAAATGCCCTCAGAGCGCAACGACGCGATCAGGGCACGGCACTGTTCCTTCATGTCTGGCGTGACACCGAACGCGTCCGTCGGCCGGATGCCTTCGGGAGCGAGGCGGAAGAGCTCGCTCGGGAAGGGCTGCGTGGGCCAGGCCTCCTCGCCGGGCACGTCGCTTGTGGGGACCGGGCGCTCCTCGACCGGGAACAACGGCTTACCGGTCAAGCGATCGAGAATGAACAGGTGACCCATCTTGGTCGACACGGCAACGGCCGGGATCTGCCGACCGTCGCGATGCAAGTTGAAGAGCACCGGCTGCGCGGGAACGTCGTAATCCCAGAGGTCGTGATGCACCACCTGAAACCCCCACACGAACTGACCGGTGGAGGCGCGCAGCGCCACGACGGAGTTGGCCCAGCGGTTGTCCCCCAGTCGGGCGCCGCCGTAGAAATCCGGGCTGGCGCTTCCGGTCGGCACGAACACGAGGTCGCGCGCTGGGTCGGCGGAGAACACGGACCAGGCGTTGGCGGCACCAGGCATTCCCGGCGCGCGTGGGATCGGATCCCAACTCCAACGCTGCTTGCCCGTGCGCGCGTCGTACGCCCGCACCACTCCGTTGGGCGCGTTGGTCCGATGGTTGTCGGCCACCGACGAGCCCACGATCACCAGGTCTGCCACGATCGTAGGCGGTGAGGTGACCTCGTACTCGCCCGCATACTCGGGTGCGTTCAAGAGATCGTGACTCAGATCGACGGTCCCCGCGGCACCGAAGTCGGCACAGGGGGTTCCCGTGGCGGCGTCCAGTGCGATCAACCGCGCATCCACGGTCGCCACGAAAATACGCCGGCGGCACGGTGCGCCCACCGAACGCGTGACGTCGAGCCAGGTGGCAACTCCCCGGTTCGCGAAGTCGCCGTAACCACCCTCCAAGGAAACGTGCGCGTCGTAGCGCCAGCGCTCCACCCCGTGGGCCGGGTCGAGCGCGATCACGCGGCCGAGCGGTGTGGAGACGTACATCGTGCCAGCGACGACGAGCGGTGTCGCCTCGAAACGCGAACGGTCGCGCATTAAATCGCCGGTGCGGTATACCCAGGCGACTCGCAGGTCCTTGACGTTGGAACGCGTGATCTCCGCGAGGGGCGAGAAGCGGCTGCCACCGGCGTCGCGACCGTAGGCGGGCCAGTCTCCGGGAGTTTGGAGGGCGGCGAGGGCGAGCAACAGCGCGGGGTTCACATGCATCTCCAAGGGCGGGGGTCGGGGTGACCCTACGAGCGCGCGTGAAAAAAAGCTCCAATCAGCTTTGGCATCAACGCCACTGGCACGCTCGCGCGGCGGTACGGATGGCCGGGCTGAACGCGGAACGCGGAAGTCGGAACGCGGAACAGCAGGGATTAGGTCGAGGCCCCCCGAGACCGCCCTTGCTGTTCCGCGTTTCGCGTTCCGCGTTCGGTGAGGGCTGTGGCGCGCGCGCCGCGCGGACGTGACTGCAGCACCCGTCGCACGCACGGAACGGCGGGGCGACGCAACAGGGCCCGAACTGAAGCGCCGCCACGCTCGGGAAGGGTGCGGTGTAGGGCGCCCGAAAGTTGCAGGGGAACGCAGAGAGGCGTGGACCCCCGATCCGAAAAACCGAAGAGGCACCCCATGTCTGGGCCCGGCTGCGTGTGGACGTCAACTGCGCCCTGCGCCGTGGCGCGTGGTACCGCGTCCTGAGTCTGACGCCCAACAAGGTGGTCCTCGACGTGATCCGGGACCGCGTCCCGGTAGCGCGACGCTGGCTGCAAACGTCGTTCGAGCCACCCTCCCGCTGGACGATCGTATCGCTTCCCGAAGACGCCGTGAGCGTGCCGCCAGAGTGGGGGAACCGTTACGCGGTGTGTCCGGTGTGTCACACGCGGGCGCCGATCAAGGATTTTCAACCCACCATGGGATGCCCGCACTGCAACGGCGTCTTCGGCCTCGCGTGGGATGAGCAATATTTGAAGCGGCGGTAAGACAAGATACGTCGAGCACAATGCGTCGAACACAAGCGTCGAGCAAAAGCGTGGCGTTGTACCTCGCGACGCTGCTCATCCCGCGCGAGCCGGCCGCACAGGTCGTGGACTCGGTTCCTCCCGCCCGCATGGCGGCGCGCCTATGGTACCGCGACGCGAAGTTCGGGATGTTCGTCCACTGGGGCGTCTACAGCCTGCTCGGCCAGGGTGAGTGGGTGATGCAGAACCGCGAGATCCCAGTAGGGGCGTACGAGTGGCTCGCCTCGACGTTCGACCCCGTGAAGTTCGACGCGGCGGCATGGGTGTCGCTCGCGAAGGCCGCCGGCATGCGCTACATCACCATCACGGCGCGGCACCACGACGGCTTTTCGATGTTCGCGACGGGCGCGACCAGGTACAACGTCGTCGATTGGACGCCGTTCAAGCGTGATCCGCTGAAGGAGCTGGCGGAGGAGTGCCGCAAGCAGGGCCTCAAGCTTTTCTTCTATTACTCACAGCTCGATTGGCATCACCCCGACTACTGGCCCCGGGGCGCGACGGGGCATAAGACCGGCCGGGCCGAGGGCGGTGAGTGGAGCCGCTATCTCGACTTCATGGACAGCCAGCTGACCGAGCTGCTCAGCAACTATGGTCCCATCGGCGGCATCTGGTTCGACGGGATGTGGGACAAGCCCGATGCCGACTGGCGGCTGGCGCACACGTACGCATTGATCCACCGCCTGCAGCCCGCGGCGCTCATCGTGCCCAATCATCACCGGGCCCCGCTGCCCAGCGAAGATGTGCAGACGTTCGAGCAAGACCTCCCCGGCGCCAACACCGCCGGCTTCAACACCGAGCAGATCGGCAAGCTGCCGCTCGAGACGTCGCTCACGATGAACGACTCGTGGGGGTTCAATCTCACGGATCGCCACTACAAGTCGGTGCCGGAGCTGATCCGGTATCTCGTCAAGGCGGCGGGCCGAGACGCGAATCTGCTCTTGAATGTGGGACCTCGGCCCGACGGCACGATCCCGCCCGAGGCGGAGGAGCGGCTACGACAGGTCGGCCGCTGGCTCGCGACGTACGGAGGCTCGATTTATGGAACCCGTGGGGGGCCGCTCCCGCCGCGCGACTGGGGCGTGACCACAGAGCGTGGCGACACGGTGTTCGTCCACGTGCTCGACTGGCCCGACCGCGTGCTTGCGCTGCCGGCGCTGGGCGCGCGAGTGGTCCGGGCGACGATGTTTCCCGGTGGCGAGCGGGTGGAGGTCTCGCAGTCCGATTCAGGTGTTATGCTCACCCTACCTGCAGGCGGCAGCGACGATCCCGACCGAGTCGTGGCAGTGACGCTGGCTGCGCGACGCAAGTAGTACGCATTTCTCGCGTCTTTTTGCGCGACGTCTTTGCTCGACGTTCTCGTTCGACGTATCATACTCGACGTATTTTTTATGTACGCGACCGTGGCGGAACTGGTAGACGCGCAGGACTTAGGATCCTGTGGGGCAACCCGTGGGGGTTCGAGTCCCTCCGGTCGCATCGGTCACGCGTCCCTGAGATAGCGCTCGTCCCAGGCGACCTCGAACGACTGCTCGCACCGCGTGCACCGCTTCTCGCCCGGCGGCCGGCCCACCGGAGCGCGGGCCGCGCAGTTTGGGCACACGGCGTAGAACGCCCCGCAGCTCTCGGGCAGCTTCTCAGCATCGCGTGGGCGCGGCACGATAGTCCACCGGCTGGGACGCGTCTCGGTCACCTCCAGATCGCCGCGCGCGACCCGGACGGGCGCGTTGTCCACGTCCACCACCGCCACATCCGAGCCGAGGCTCAGCACGCGGTACCAAGCGCCACGCCGCAGCACGCTGCGCACGTCACGCCGCAACCGCGCCCACCGGTCGGGAGGCGGGGCTCGTCCTGTGGACGTCACCGAGACAATGTGTCGGCCGCCCGCCCGAACGGGTAGGGTGCAATCGGCCGGCCATAACGTGGTTGACGCGATCCGGACACGGCCGTAGAATCCTGTCGTGCAACCCGGTCTCGCTCTGCCCACCCTCGGCCACGCCGTCTCGCGCGCGATTACCATCGCGTGTCCGCCGCGCATTATCGGGGAGAGGGGTAGCGTGCTGAGACCGAGCTAGTTTCCGGTCACCAAGCGAAATCCGGCAGTTCAGCGCGCGGCCTCTCGACTCCCGAGAGGCCGCGCGCCGTTTCGTACCCGGTTCTTCGAAGCGAGGCGCCATGAGCATCGTCCTGTACGACACCACGCTGCGCGACGGCACACAACGCGCTGGGCTCTCCCTGTCCGCCGAGGATAAACGCAAGATCGCGCAGCGACTCGACGACCTGGGCATCCACTACATCGAAGGCGGCTGGCCGGGCTCGAACCCCAAGGACGCCGAGTTCTTTCGGCGCATGGAGAGAACTCCGCTGGTGCACGCCAAGCTCGCGGCGTTCGGCAGCACCCGGCGCGCAGGCATCCGCTGCGCCGACGACGGGAACATCCAAGCGCTCGCCCAGGCCGACACACCGGTCGTGACACTCGTGGGAAAGAGCTCGGTGCTCCACGTCGAGCGGGTCCTCGAGACCTCGCGCGAAGAGAACGTCGCCATGATCAGCGACAGCGTGGCGTATTTCAAAGGGCTCGGCAGGGAAGTCGTGTATGACGCCGAGCATTTCTTCGACGGCTATGCCCTCGACCCGGCGTACGCCCTCGCCACGATCGCCGCGGCGGCGGAGGCGGGCGCCGACTGCGTGGTGTTGTGCGACACCAACGGGGGCTCGCTGCCGAACGCCGTGGCAGACGCCGTCCGCGCCGCCCACCGCCGGCTGCGCACCCCACCCGGCATCCACACCCACAACGACACCGGACTGGCGCTCGCCAACGCTCTCGCCGCGATCGCCGCAGGCTGCACGCACGTCCAGGGCACTATCAACGGCTACGGCGAGCGCTGTGGCAACCTGGATCTGATCCCGCTGATCGCGACGCTTCAGCTCAAGCTCGGCTACGCGCTGCTTCCGGCCGAGCGGCTGCGACAGCTCACCGACGTAGCGCACGCGGTCGCCGCGGTCGCCAACGTGAACCTCGACCCCCATGCCCCCTACGTCGGCCGCCACGCCTTCACCCACAAAGGCGGCCTCCACGCCGCGGCGGTGGCGAAGCTGCCCCAGAGCTACCAGCACGTGGATCCCGGCCTGGTCGGCAACGAGCTGCGGGTGGTCGTGAGCGAGCTGGCGGGGCGCGGCAACGTGCGTTTGCGAGCGCAGGCACTCGGCCTCGACGGGGGAGGGGACGAAGACCGCGAGCGCGCGGTGGTGCAACGACTCAAGGAGCTCGAGAGCCATGGCTATCAGTTCGAGGGGGCGGAGGGCTCATTCGAGATGCTGCTGCGCCGCACCGCGCCCGACTACCTGCCGCCGTTCGAGACCGTGGGGTTCATCGTGACGAGCGAGAAGCAAGGAAGTCGCACACGGGCGCAGGCGCGCGTGGACCTGCGGGTCGGGTCGGCGATCTGGCACGGCGTCGCCGACGGTCAAGGGCCGGTCAATGCTCTCGACCGAGCCGCTCGCCAGGCGTTGCGCCACGAGTACCCCGAGCTCGCCGAGCTGCGGCTGCTCGATTACAAGGTCCGCATTGTGGACGAGCATCTCGGCACCGCCGCCAAGCCCCGCGTGCTGATCGAATCGGCGTGGGGACGAGAGCGATGGACCACCGTGGGTTGCTCGGAAAACATCATCGAGGCGAGCTGGGAGGCGCTCTCCGACGCGCTCGAGCTCGCGCTCACCCATCGACGCGGCCGCGGCCCCGCCCCGGAGGGACAACGGGCCGAGAGCGACGCGGGAGCAGTATCATGAAGCGCCTGGCGGTGCTCGGCGCCGGCAAGATCGGCGGCTTGCTGGTGCGCGCGTTCCTGAAGCAGGGCCTCGTCACCGCGGAGGGCTTGCGTGTCACCGTCCGGCATCCCGAGCGCGCCGCGGCCCTTGCGCGGGACCTCGGGATCGAAGCCTCGACCGACAACGTCGCCGCGGTATGCGACGCCGACATCGTGCTCCTGTGCGTCAAGCCGCAGAACGTGACCGACGTGCTGACAATGATCCGCGCCGGACTCGGTCCCGGAACGCTTGTCATCTCGGTCGCCGCGGCGGTGCCCACCCCGTACATCGAGCAGCAGCTCGCGGCTCAGGTCCCGGTTGTGCGGGCGATGCCCAACACGCCTTGCGCGGTCGGGGCGGGAATGACCGGGCTGTGCGCCGGCCGGTTCGCGACGGCGGCGCACCTAGAGACGGCGCGCGCGCTGTTTCAGGCCGTCGGGCGGACCGTGATCGTGGATGAGCGGTTGATGGACGCGGTGACCGGCCTCTCGGCTTCCGGCCCCGCGTTTCTCTACGTGGTGCTGGAGTCGCTCATCGACGGCGGGTTGAAAGTGGGTCTCCCGCGCGACGTCGCGACGCAGCTCGCCGCGCAGACGATGCTCGGTGCGGCCCGGATGGCGCTCGACACCGGGGACCACCCCGCGCTACTCAAGGACGCCGTCACTACGCCCGCGGGCTGCACGATCGACGGCATCCTCGAGCTTGAGGAGGGCAAGCTGCGCGTGACCCTGATCAAGGCGGTGGTGAAGGCGACCGAGCGGGCCGGTCAGCTACTGGTGCGGACTTAGCAAGAGCAACAAGCGACTGAGGTAGCCGCGGCGCATGGCCCACACCGCGATCGCGACGCCGACGGCCATCCAGAAAATCGCCCCGAAGATACGGCCGGCCCAACTGCGCCGGGCGCGGGGCTCGATCGCGAGGGGCGGGCGTAACGCCGGTGTCGAGGGGCGCGCCGGTGGCGACCCGATGCTCCCACTCGCGCCCAATCGGCCGACCGCCTCCTCGTAGGTCTTGCGCACGTCGGGCGGCATCTCGTCGACGCTGCCATAATGCGTGCCGTTGACGACGATGTCCCGAAAGGTCGCCTTGATGCTGGTGTGCTCGCCGCTCCGGAGCATGGACAGCACCTCGTCGCTGCCGGTGGTCTTGAGACTCTCCAGCACGGTTTCGTAGTCCTTGCGGACGTCCGGCGGCATGGACTCGATGCCGTCGTATTCCTTGCCGTTAAGGACGATCTTGGGGCTCACAGGACCCAAGGTAGGACGCGGCGCCTCATGCGGGCAAGATGGGACCGGTCCGCCGTGCTGGCGGCGCTCGGGGCAGCCCCTAACTTCTGCTGCTCCCCGAGCCTTGACCCGAGGTATCGCATGCGTCGCGTGTTCGTCTTGAACCTGCTCGGTTGCGCCGTCGCGCTCACTCACCACGCCGCCGCGCAAGAGACGCCGACCGAGCGGACCGCCGCCGCCGGCGTGATCCGTCGCATGGGTGAGCTCGAGCGCTCCCTCGCCCTGCCGCAGCTCGTCTCCCGACTCAGCGCCGCCCGCGATCCCCGCCGCGACGCCGTGATCACCCGGGCCAACGACCTGATGGAGCACGAGCTGCTCGCCATGGCCGACGACATCACCCGCCACCCCGAGACCGGTTGGAAGGAAGAGCGGTCGGTGAAGATCCTCACCGACTACCTGAAGGCGCACGATTTCACCGTGGAGACGGGCGTCGCAGACTTGAAGACGGCATTCGTCGCGCGCTACGCCAAAGGCACTCCCGGTCCGAACCTCGGCGTCATCGTCGAGTACGATGCGCTGCGCGGCACCAGCCGGGACTTTCATGGCGACCAGCACAGCGCGCAGGGACCGGTGGGGCTCGCCGTCGCCGTGGCGGTGGCGGAGTTCCTCACGAGCTCGAAGACGCCCGGGACGGTCACGGTCTACGGCACGCCGGCGGAGGAGCTCGCCTCGCCCGCGGCCAAGACGGTCATGTACAATGCCGGCGTGTTCAAGGGAGCAGACGTGCTGATCCGCTCCCACTCGTCCACCGGAACGCAGGCGCCCGGGCCGGGCTTCGGCAGCTGCTGCATGAACATCAATGTGGTGCATTACGTCTTCTCCGGCGCGCCCGCGCATCAGCTCCAGGCCTGGGAGGGACGCGACGCATTATTGGGCGTGATCGAGCTGTTCAACCACATCGACGGCCTGCGCAAGACGCTGCGGCCGGAGACCAAGGTCCAGGGGATCATCACCGAGGGCGGCAAGGCCCCGAACGTCGTCCCGGACCGGGCGGCGGCGGAGCTCTGGATTCGCTACCCCGACCCGGTCTACCTCGCGCAAGTGACCGAGCGCGTGAACGACGCGGCGCGGGGCGCGGCCCTCGCCACCGGGACCAAGGTGCGCATCGAGGTCGACTCGTCGTCCCGCAACGGCATTTCGGTGGCGGCTCTCAACGACCTGGCGTTCGCGTACATGAAGAAGTTCGGCGCCACCAAAGTGGACGACGAGCCGGGGCGTCCCGTGCCGTTCGAGGAAACCGGCAGCGTCGCGACCCAGATTCCGGGCGTGGGCGTCACCTCCCACAGCTCGAACGGCGGCTACCACACGTTCGAGATGGAAGCCGACGCGCTGGGAGAGGTCGGCCACCACGGCTTCTTGGTGGACGCGCAGACCATGACGGCGGTGCTGTATCACTTCGCCACCGACGCGCCCTATCGCGCCACCGTGAAGCGGGAGTTCGAAGGACTGCACGCCCTGTACGACGAGTACCTCACCGCCCTGCGGAGCGCCTACCCGCTCCCCACCGTACCCGAGCCCACTGGGAACTGACCGATGCGCCACATCGCCTTCACATGCCTCGCCGCCGCCGCCGCTGCCGTCACTACCTCTTTGATGGCCGCGCAGCAGCGCGCCATCACGGACTCCGATCTGTTCGCCTTCCACTGGGTTGCAAGCCCCCAGATCTCCCCCGACGGCCGGAACGTGGCGTATGTGCTGGTTGGCGTGAACGGCAAGCGCGACGGCTACGAGACCAGCATCTGGATCGTCGCGACAGACGGCGCGTCGCCGCCCCGACGCCTGACGGCGGGGCCAAAAGACGGGGCCCCACGCTGGTCGCCGGACGGCACGACGCTCGCCTTCCTGCGCCCCAAGGACGGACACGCGCAGCTGCATCTGCTGTCGTTGATCGGAGGTGAAGCGCAGCCGCTCACCGATCTCCCGAAAGGGGCGGGACCCGCGGCCTGGTCTCCCGACGGGAAGACGATCGCCTTCGTGAGCACTACGACCCCGGAGGACCTGGCCAAGACGGACAAGAAGGACAAGAAGGATGAGGCCAAGAGCGACGTGCGCGTGATCACGGAGGCGATCTATCGGGCGGATGACGAGGGCTACCTCGATCCGGCGGAGCACGGCCACATCTGGACCGTGCCGGCCGCAATGCCGGGTGACGAGCCCGTCAAGGCGCACCAGGTGACCTCGGGGACGTTCGACGAGGAAAACCCGCAATGGAGCCGGGACGGGAGCCGCATCGTCTTCGTCTCCGATCGCGTCGCCGAATCGTACTACTATCCACCGGACAACAACTTCTATTCCGTGCCGGCGAACGGCGGGTCGCTGGACACCGTGGCGAATATCGACGGCCCGATCTTCGGTCCGGCGCTATCGCCCGACGGAAAGGCCGTCGCGTTCCGCGGCTGGATCAATACCCGGCCGCCGCGCTCCTATAATCAGTCCGACCTGTTCGTGTCCCGTGGAGGAGGCAAGGCCACAAACCTCACCGCCGATTACGACTTCGACATGTGCGGAGCCGTGCTCGGCGACCAGGCACCGCCCCGTGGCGGCGAAGGCTCGTGCCCGAACATCTGGACGCCGGATGGGAAGGCCGTGATCGTCACGACGACCGAGCACGGACGCTCCAACCTGGTGCGGTTCGACGCGCAGACCGGCGCGCGCGAGCCGGTCACCACCGGCGATCACGCCGTCCTTGCCTACACCGCCACGCCCGATGCCAAGACCTTGGCGTTGACCATCGGCGACCCCACGCACCTGCCCGATGTCTATGTGCTGGACGTCGCCACCAAGCGGCTGCGGCAGCTCACCCATGCCAACGATTCGCTGTTCTCGAAGCTCCAGCTCGTGACGCCCGAAGACTTCTGGTACCCGAGCTTCGACGGGCGGAAGATCGAGACGTGGATCCTGAAGCCGCTGGGCTTCACCCCCGGGAGGAAGTACCCGCTGATTCTCAACATTCACGGGGGACCGCACACCGCCTACGGTTACATCTTCTTTCACGAGATGCAGTGGATGGCCGCCAAGGGCTACGTGGTGGTCTATCCCAACCCGCGGGGGAGCACGACGTACGGGCAGGAGTTCGGCAACATCATCCAGTACAAGTATCCCGGGGACGATTACCGCGACCTGATGATCGCGGTGGACTCGCTGATCCGCCGCGGGTACGTGGACTCAACCAAACTGGGGGTGACGGGCGGGTCGGGCGGCGGGCTGCTCACCGATTGGACGGTGGGGCACACCCATCGGTTCGCGGCCGCGGTGGCGCAGCGCGACGTCGCCGACTGGCTGGGCTTCTGGTACACGGCCGACTTCACGCTGTTTCAGCCGTTCTGGTTCCGCTCCGTGCCGTTCCGCGATCCGCAGGAGTTCCTCGCCCGCTCGCCGGTGCGGTACGCCGACAGCGTCACCACGCCCCTGATGTTCATCCTGGGCGACGAGGACTATCGCGCGCCACCCAACCAGGGCGGCGAGGCGATGTTCCGCGCGCTCAAGTACCTGCACCGAACCGCCGTGATGGTGCGCTTTCCCGGGGAATCGCACGAGCTCTCGCGCTCCGGGAAACCGATGCATCGGGCGGAGCGTCTGCAACACATCCTCAACTGGTTCGACAAGTACCTGCAAGGTAAGGCCGTGACGCTGTACGACCGGCGATGACCGCCTCGCTGCACACGCTGCTCGACGTCGCGTTGCGGACGTCGGTCGTCTACTTCTTCGTGTTAGTCGGACTGCGGTTCAGCGGCACCCGGACACTGGGTCAGATGACCGTGTTCGACTTCGTGTTGCTGCTGATCATCTCGAACGCGGTCCAGAACGCAATGGTCGGCCCCGACACGAGCCTCGCGGGCGGCCTCGTGGCCGCCGGGGTCCTGATGACCTGGCACTGGCTGATCAATCTCGTCCGCGTCCGCAACCGCCGGCTCGCCAAGCTGATCGCCGGTGAAGGGATCATGCTCATTTATCACGGCAGGATCCTCGACGAGCACATCCACCGCGCCGGTGTCACGCGCGACGAGCTGCTGCAAGCCTTGCGGGAGCACGGCGTGGCGCGGGCGGACGACGTGATGTTCGCGGTGCTCGAGCCGGACGGCACGATCAGCGTCGTCAGGAATGACGATGTGAAGCCGGGAGAAAGACCGCATCACAGGATTAGAGCAATACGCAGAAACCAATGAGGGACATGCAAAGGCTAGTCGTGGCCTTTCCTGCTCAGTACTCGCTGTGCTATTAGATTTACGATGACAATGCCCGTCATTCAGGTAAAGAAGACCGCCGAGGAGCCCGGCGCCGCATCGCTCGCGGTGACGGTGCCCGTCGAGCACGTGCACGAGGCGGAGGCGCGGGCCACGTCGGAGTACCAGCGGCGCGCCCGGCTCCCTGGGTTCCGCAAGGGGAAGGCACCGGCGGCGCTCGTGAAGAAGCAGTTCGCCGACGATATCCGGCAACAGGCACTCCAGGATTTGATCCGCGAAAGCTGGAAGGTGGCCCTCGCGCAGGAGGCCCTGAAGCCGATCGCCGACCCCCATGTCCACAACCTCAAGTGGGAAGCCGGCGCGGGTGGCCCCGTCACCTTCGAGTTCCACGTGGAGGTGAAGCCCGAGCTGAAGCTCGAGCGCCTCGGCAAATTCCAGCTGAAGCGCACGGTGCCGAAGGTGACCGAGGACCACGTGCTGGCCCAGCTCAACGAGCTGCGCGAGCAGAAGGCCCCGTGGACGCCGGTGCAGAGCGAGAAGCCGAAGCCCAAGGACCTGGTGCACGTGACGCTCGCGACCAGGGAGGGCGCGGACATCAAAGACCAGCAGCCTCACGAATTCGTGTTGGGCGAGGGGCGCGCCATCCCCGCGGTCGAAGAGAAGATCATGGAGCTCCTGCCGGGGGAGACCGTGGACGCCACCGTCCGCTTCCCTGACGATTTCGCCGATGAGTCCAAGCGGGGACAGTCGCGCGACATCCGCATCACGCTGCACGAGGTCAAGCGGCAGCAGCTGCCCGAGCTGGACGACGCCTTCGCGCGGGAGGTGGGTGACTTCGACTCGCTCGAGTCGCTGCGCAAGGCGGTGCGCGAGGATCTCGAGAAGGCGGCGGCTCGCGAGGCCGACGCCCAAGTACGCCGGGACCTGATCGAGCAGATCGTGCAGGCGAACCGAGTGGCGGCCCCGCGGCCGCTGGTCGAGCGCGCGCTGTACGTCTACGCCCAGGCGTACGGGATCCCGGAGGCGCGCTGGCCGGACTTCGTGCGCGAGTTTCAGCCGGTGGCCGAGGCGCAGGTGCGGCGCGACCTGATCCTCGACTGGATCGTGGAGCATCACGACTTGCGGGCGACCCCCGCGGAGCTGGACCAGCGGCTCGAAGAGCTCGCCGCCCGGCGCGGCATGCCGGCTTCCGAGCTACGCGCCTCGCTCGAGAAAGCCAAGCGGCTGCGCGACCTGGAGCGCGGCCTCACCGAGGAGAAGGTATTCGCGTTCCTTCTCCCCCAATCCACCGTGGAGCAGACGTGACGAGGAACCAGATCTACCCGCCCTATATCATCGAGCGCTCCAGCCGTGGCGAGCGCACGTACGACATCTTCAGCCGCCTGCTGATGGACCGCATCGTGTTCCTCGGCACGCAGATCAACGATGAGGTGTCGAACATCATCATCGCGCAGCTGCTGTTCCTCGACGCCGACAACCCCGAGCGCGACATCTACCTCTACATCAACTCCCCCGGCGGCCTCGTGTCTTCTGGAATGGCGATCTACGACACGATGCAGTTCCTGCGCGCCCCGGTTACTACAATCTGCATGGGTATGGCGGCCTCGATGGGTTCGTTCCTGCTGACGGCCGGCCGTAAAGGAAAGCGGCAGGCCCTGCCGCACGCGCGTATCATGATGCACCAGCCGTCGGGTGGGACCCAGGGCACCGCCGCCGACATCGAGATTCAGGCGCGCGAGATCCTGTACCTGCGCGGCAAGCTCAACGAGCTGTACGCCAAACACACCGGTCGGCCGGTCGAACAGATCGAGCGGGACATGGACCGGGACCGGTTCATGTCGGCGGAGGAGGCCAAGGAGTACGGCCTAATTGACCACGTAATCGCCAACTTCCAGCAGATCGACGACGGCAAGAAAAAGTGACCGCTTGCGCCGCCCGGGGGACTTTCCCATACTAGGGCCAGATGTCCCACGATAAGCACCTCCGCTGCTCCTTCTGCGGCAAGTCGAAGGACTCGGTCCGGAAGTTCATTTCCGGACCGTCCGTGTACATCTGCAATGAGTGCATCGCACTCTGCAACGAGATCCTGGCGGAGGACGAGGAGCGCGAGGTCTCCGAGGCGATCACCCAGGTTCCCACCCCCGCCGAGATCAAGGAGGTGCTGGACCAGTACGTGATCGGGCAGGAGAAGGCCAAAAAGACCCTCGCCGTGGCGGTCTACAACCACTACAAGCGCATCAATTCGCACCAGGGACGGGAGCCCGATGTCGAGCTCGACAAGTCGAACATCCTGCTCATCGGTCCCACGGGCGTGGGGAAGACACTCCTGGCCCAGACGCTGGCCCGCATCCTCGACGTTCCCTTCACTATCGCCGACGCCACCACGCTCACCGAGGCGGGCTACGTCGGGGAAGACGTGGAGAACATTCTGGTGCGGCTGCTCCAAGCCGCCGACTTCAACGTCTCCGAGGCGGAGCGCGGCATCGTCTACATCGACGAGATCGACAAGATCGCGAGAAAGTCCGAGAATCCCAGCATCACGCGCGACGTCTCGGGTGAGGGCGTGCAGCAGGCGCTCCTCAAGATCCTCGAGGGGACGGTCGCGAGCGTGCCTCCGCAAGGCGGCCGCAAGCACCCGCAGCAGGAATACATCCAGGTCAACACCAAGGATATTCTGTTCGTGTGCGGCGGGGCCTTCGACGGACTCGAAAAGATCATCGAGTCGCGCACCGGGCGGCGGCAGATCGGCTTCACCAAGGAAGAGGTTGCGAAGGGCACGCCCGAGAAGCTCAAGAAAAACCCCTTCGTCGACGTGGAGCCGGACGACCTGCTGCGCTACGGCCTGATCCCCGAGCTGGTGGGCCGGCTCCCGGTGGCGGTGCCGCTCGACGCGCTCGACGAGGATGCCCTGATCCGCATCTTGATCGAGCCCAAGAACGCCCTCTCCAAGCAGTACCAGAAGCTGTTCGAGCTCGAGGATGTGCGGCTCACCATCGAGAAGGATGCGCTCAAAGCGATCGCCCAGAAAGCCATCAAGCGGGGGACCGGAGCCCGCGGCCTGCGCGCCATCCTGGAAGAGATGATGACCGACATCATGTTCGACCTGCCCAGCCGCGACGACGTGCGCGAGGTCGCGATCACGGCGGAGTGTGTCACCGAAGGCCGGCCGCCGCTACTCGTCACCGAGCGGGTGCGCCAGAAGAAAGAAGCCTGACCGCAGAACCCCGCTTCATCGGCTCGTTTCCCCGGGCCGACGTCTCCCTCACTCCCGAGCTTCCCGAAGTCGCCCTCGTCGGCCGATCCAACGTGGGCAAATCCAGCCTGTTGAATGCCCTCGCGGGCGTCCGGATCGCGAAGGTCTCCGGGACTCCGGGGAAGACGCGAATGCTAAACGTCTATCAGATGCCAATGCGTGGTGAGTGGTACGTGGTTGACTCCGGCGCGACGCGCCCGCCCGCCTTGCGCCGTCAGGAACCAGGCACCACGCACCACGCCTTTTATTTTCTCGACCTCCCCGGATACGGCTATTCGCGCGCCTCCCACACCGATCGGCGCGCCTTCCGGCTGCTGATCAACCATACGCTCGACCGCGCCCGCCTAGCGGGCGTCCTCTGGCTGCTCGACATCCGCCACGCGCCGTCCGCCGACGACCGTGCGATGCACGAGTTGCTCGCTGGGCGTGCCCTATCGATCCTCGCCGCCTTCACGAAGAGCGACAAGCTCCCACGCGGGCGGCGCGCGAACCGCGAACGCGACCTGCGCGCGGCGCTCGAGCTCGACCCCGATCAGGTGATCGTGACGAGCGCGCGGGAGCGCGAGGGGATCGACGAGCTTCGGGAGGCGATCCTGGGACTGGTCGGGCGGTCCCCAGGCTGAAGCCTGGGCTCGGCGCAAGTGTGCCCTTAAAGGGCACCGCCCTTCAGGGCGGCGACTGCGCCGAGCCCACCCTTCAGGGTGGGAACACGGGACGAGCCGGGCCGCTGGCTCGCACGGCGAAACTGCGCTGCACCCCCACCGGCTCTTTCCCCGCTACCAGCATCGCCGTCGACAGGGCGTCCGCCGCGACCGCCGTGCGCGCGACCACCGAGGCCTGCTTCAGCGCGTGCGCCGGCCATCCGGTCGCAGGATCCATCACATGTCCCACGATCAAGGACCCGTAGCGGACGGTGGATTCCGTGTTGGCGGCAGTAGACAGCGCGGCATCGCGCAGGCGCGTCTGCGCCACCGTCGCCGCGCGGCGCTCCGGGTCGGCGATTTCGACCAGCCAGCCGAGCTCACCCGGGGGGGCGCCGAGCGCGGCCACGTCCCCGCTCACATCGATGAACGCACGCGTGAATCCCCTCCCGGAGAGAATTGCCAGGGCTCGGTCGATCCCGTACCCCACGCCGATCGACCCGAAGTCCAGCTGGGTATGAGCGCTTGGCAGCCGGGCCACGTCCCCATCGAGCTCCACCACCGCCGCGGCCACCGCCTGGCGCGCCTCCGCGAGTTCGGTCGCCGTCGGCGCGGTCGAGCGGGGCCGGTGAAACCCCCAGGCCCGCATCAGCGGCTCGACTGCCACATCGAACGCCCCCCCGCTCTGCCGCTTGTAGCCGTCGCCAAGCGCCAGCACGGCGCGCAGGTCCCGGTCGACATGCATCGGCTTGCGGCCGGCATGCCGGTTCAGCTCGCACAGGTCGCTCGCGTCATCGAACAACGTGAGCCTTTCTTCCACGCGGCGCAGCTCGGCGAGCGCCGCGGCGCAGCCGTCCAGCCCCTGCTGCTCCGATCCGGCAAACACCATCACGTGCACCGACTGGCCCATCGCCCACGACCAGCGCTCGACGAACACGTCGGCCGTCGCTGACGTCGGAAAGCGGCGGGCCAACACTGCCCCGACGCCGGCCCAGAGCGCTCCTACAAACCGGCGCCGGTCCATATCCAGGGCTCGAATGCGCGGCTAACGCCGCGGCTCGGCGTCAGCCCGTTAACGGGCAACGCCGCATCAGCGGCAGAGCCGAGTCGCGGCTTCAGCCGCGGACCACGAGCCGCAACCTCCCTACTCACACCTCTGGTCCTCCCCCCGGCCCCCTCAAGTCCCGCAGAATGAGATACGACTGCACGTAGAACGTCACCGCCAGCACCGTACTCGAGGCCTCGAGCAGCCAGCTGAACCGCGCGTCGCCGTAGCGCATCAGCCACATCGCCGTGAACGAGACCAGCAATGCCACGAACGGCTCGGCCACGAGCAACGGTTTCCATCGGTTTCCTACACGCTCACACAGCGCCACGCCGATCCCCGTGATCACGAAGATGACCGCCATCGACAGCAGGTGAGTGTGGGTGATCGTGAGCATCTCGGCGAACGACTTCGGAAACTGCATCGCGCCCTGGGCGAGGTCGGGATTGGTCCCGCGATAACGCGATTCGATCCCCGGCGGTGCGAGCCGCGTGGTGTGCCACACGAACACCAGCGACGTCGTGTATCCCACGAGCTGCACGATCGTGACCCATCGAGCCAGCGTGCGGAGCGCCGGCGGCACCGCGCGCCACGTGACGGTCAACGGATCGCTCCGCTGCGGTGCCACGCGGTGAGGTCCGCCAGGAGACGGCGCACGCCCAGCGTCACCGCGTGCACGCTGATCGTGGCGCCCGAGATGCTGCGAATCTCCTTCCCTACCCGCAGCGAATCGCTCGCCGTGTGTCCCCGGAACTGCCGTCGCCACGGCTCGTAGGCGACTTCGCCTCCGTACGGCTCTCGGTAGACGAGGATGTCCACGTCCTTCAGCCGGTCGGCGGGATCGACGGCGACCAGGAACGTGATCGGCTGGTCTTTCCCCATCACGTCGGCCACGGCGGCGAAGCCGAGCAGCGAGTCGGCTCGGGAGACACGGAGCACGGCGGTACTGTCCACCCGCAACGTGTCCACTCGGACACCAGGGCCGAACAGACGCGCGATTGAGGCGGCTACCTTGGCCGGTGGCGCATTGGGGGCAGCGGTTTGCAGGACCAGCAGCAGGGCGAGGGCGAGCATCAGATCAAAACTGATATCCGAAGCCGAGGCTCAGCACCTCGTGCTCCCCCATACCGGCCGCGTTCCGGACCAGCTGGTAGTCCCCTTTGAAGGCCGTATTCCAAGTGGGCTTGTAGGCCAGACCGAAGGTCGAGAGGCGACGCGCCAGTGAGCGGTCGCGCGTGACGCCCAGGGGCACATCCGCCTGCGTGTCGTACCGCTCGTGGCGAACGAACGCGTTGAGCTTCCCGGACGACGCCGGCGCCAGCACATGCAGCAGGTCGTAGGCAACCTCGAGGTAGCCTCCCGCGATGCGACTCCCCACTGACCCCCCGTACGCAGCGTTGATAGCCTGGGCGTCGCCAACGCTTATGTTGGCGACGACGGCCCGCGCGGCGAGGCCGCCGTTCTCGTAACGGGCGTCCGCCGAGAGCAGCGTGACGGGAGCGGCGAAGGCGCCCGTCCCGACGGCGCGATTCGTGTCCGCCGACCCACCGTACCAGAACGAGGCCCCGACCTTCCAGCCCGGTCTTGCCCACTCCAATCGACCGGTGAGCGAAGGGTTGACGAACCTCGCCTGTCGTCCTTCCTGACGCCCCTCGCGGATGCCCTCGCTCGCTGAAAAGCCCTCAGCCAGGAGCCCATTCACGAGATACACGCGGTAGGCGAGTCCCGCCCCTCCTGGGACGGTGCCCACGACGCCGAGCCCCAACTCCCGCCATGTCGTCGGAACCACATCGTGGTCGAAGCCGGGACGGTCCACGCCGTTGAAGGTGGGGGGCTCGTGCGTCTCGTTGATGATGCCGACCGGAGGCAAGACGAGGCCGGTCCGAAGGGTCACGCGGGCGCCGAGGCGGTAATCGAGGTATGCCTGCTCGACCGAGACTTCGCCGCCGGGGGTCCCCCCCTCCACCTTCGCATCCTCGATCTCCACCTCGGAGCGGAACGCCAGCCGGTCGTCGAAACTGTGGGCGAGGTAGACGACGAAGCGGGCGAGGTTCACCACGGGTGGCGTGGCCGTGCCGGTGGGGTCGGTGTAGTGCACCTCACCGTATCCCCCCACCGTTGTACGCTCCTGTGCTACAGCGGCCTGCCCTGGCAACCCCATCACGGCGAGCGCCAGGGCTGATGAGAGGCGCTTCATAGTTGAGAATCGTTCTCAATGAGTGGATACCCGAATTTAGAACTCGGGATTCGCCGGGTCAAGCAGATTATTGTAGTGGACTCGCAAATGCCGACGATTCTCGTTTCGCTCCTGCTGCTCGCCGCCGGCGGGCTGGGCTGGGGCGCCATCCGCCTCAAGCGCCGCCTCGAACGGAGCGAGCGCGACCGGCGGAAGGCCGCCGACGAGCTGAACCGCCGGCTCTCCGAGCTGTTCTCACTCCAAGAGCTGTCCTACATCCTCTCGGGCTCGCTGCAGCTCGACCGTATCACGGAGCAAGTGGTGCGCTACGCCATGCGCTTTCTCGATGCGCAGGGCGCCCTGATCGCCTTGGCGCCGGAGGGGGACGGGAGCGGGGGGGGCGGGAGCAGCGGGCCGAGCGGGGGGGGAGTAGCCGGCGCCGCGGAGCGACGACCGCTGCACGTTGCGGCGGCCGTGGGGACACTGGCGCCACTCGTCGGAACCTTGATCCGTCCCGACGATCCGGGCCTCGTGGCGCGGGCGCTGGGACGCGACCGGCTCGAGCTGGTGCGGAACCCTCCCCCCGGCCAGCCGACCCCGCTCGTGAACGACGTGAGCGTGGAGTCGGCGGCGGCGGTGCCGCTGCGCTCCCACGGCGTCGTGGTGGGCACGCTCGTGATCGCCAACCCGCGCGAGGGAGGGTTCGGGCCGGAGGACGCGCGCCTGCTGTCCACCGTGGCGACCCACGCCGCGATCGTCATCGCCAACGCCCGCTTCTTCGAGATGGTACGACACGCCAAGGAGCAATGGGAGACCGCCTTCGACGCCCTATCCGAGGGCATCGCCGTGGTGGACGACGGCGGTCGCGTGCGCCGCGCCAACCGGGCGTTCGCCTCACTCCTGGGCGCCTCCTTGCCGGCAGTCATCGGCCGTGACCTGGCGGAGGCGCTCCTCGGGCTCTCCCCTCCCCTGCAGGAGTTGCTCGCGGCCGCGCGCGACGGCGGCCGGCCGCAGCCGCTCGTCGTGCGCTCGACGAAGCTCGGCCGCACTATCCGCGTGAACGCCGCCCGCATTCCCGCCCCCGCCCACGATCAGAACCTGGTCGTGCTGGTGGAGGATGTCACCGACCAGCATGCGCTGGAAGCCCAGCTGATCCAGAGCGAGAAGCTCGCCGCCGTCGGACAGCTCGTCTCCGGCGTGGCGCACGAGCTGAACAATCCGCTCACCTCCATCGCCGGTCTGTCCGAGTTCCTCCTCGAGCAACGGGAGCTCGGCGCCAAGGATCGCGGCCACCTGCGGGTGATTCACGAGCAGGCGGATCGGGCGGGCCGCATCGTCCGGAACCTGCTCACGTTCGCGCGCCAGAGCCCCGCGGAGCGGGCGCCGCTCGACCTGAACGACGTGATCCACCGGACGCTCCTGCTCATGAGCTACGACCTGCAGCTCAAGGACGTGGTCATCGACAAGAGCCTCGCGCCGCTGCCACCAGTGCTGGGAGACCGACACGCGCTGCAGCAGGTGGTGATCAACTTGTTGACCAACGCGGCGCAAGCGGTGGCGTTGAACCCGCCGCAGCGGCGGCGCCAGATTCGGGTCGAGACTTGGGCGGACGACCGGGTGCGCCTCCGGGTGTCGGACTCGGGGCCCGGCATCGCCGACGATGTGCTGCCGCATCTGTTCACCCCGTTCTTCACGACCAAGGAACCGGGCCAGGGAACGGGGCTGGGCCTGTCGATCACGTTCTCGATAGTGGAAGCGCACGGGGGTCGCATCGTCGTCGAGCGTCCGCCGGGGGGAGGCGCGGCGTTCCTGGTGGACCTGCCCACAGCGGTCGACGCAGCGCGTCGCGATACGCCCGAGCCCCGCGCCGCGGCTCCGGTCGTCAGGCGCGCCATCCTGCTCGTCGATGACGATCCGGCTGTGCGCCGCATGGTCAAGGCACTGTTCGGGCGCGAGGGACACTCGGTGGAAGTGGCGCACGACGCCGAGCACGCACTCGATCTCGCGGGCACGCGTGCGTTCGACCTGATCGTGGCCGACCGCGACGTGCAGGCGAGCGATCAGCCGTTCGTGCAGCGGCTGGTGGAGGCGTACCCCGGTCTCAAGGACCGGGTGTTGGTCGCGGCCGGAACTGTGCCTTCGAGCGAGGATGTCCTGACGCGGTTGGGCCTGCGCTACGTCCGCAAGCCCTTCAACCTGCGGGATCTCTTGGACGAGGCGGCGCGAGTGTGGGCGGCTACGGCGTTGTCGTAGGCCTCGGACGGCCAGCCGAACATCGCCAGGTTGACGCTTCCACCGGGGGCGAACTTCACGCCTTCGCGCAACAGGAGCGCGCGCTGCACCACGCTGCCGTGATCCGAGCCGGAGAGAGAGATGCGGCCGGCCGCATTGAGCACCCGCCACCAGGGGACATCGGAGTCATCGGGAAGGGCCGAGAGCGCCCACCCGACGGTGCGGGCGGCTCCAGGACGGCCGGCGAGTCGGGCCACGAGCCCGTACGTGGCGACTCGGCCTTTGGGGACGTGGCGCACGACGCGATAGATGCGGTGATAGAACGGGTTCACATGCCGTCGCTACCTCTCGAGGTCCGCGCTCCGGCCACCACCACCCCGGCCGCCTCTAACCTATCCGCAGCACATCTTCCAGCAAGCCTGCGTCGCCGGACCAGAGGATTGACAAAACGTCTTCCAGTGCTCTGCGCTCGCGGGGCCAGGAGAAGCGCCCGGCCGCCGCCGACGGCGTGAGCCACTCCACCCGATCGTGCTCCTGCGAGCGCCGGGGCGTCGCGTCCGAGCCCACGAGCGCCGCGAACACCGGAATCAGGACGATTTCGTCGGTGGCGTGGCGATAGAACGTCTCCACACGCGAGACGTTGTAGAGCCGCAGCGGCTCGAGGCCCGTCTCTTCGCGCAGCTCGCGCAGCGCCGCCTGCACCGGTGTCTCTCCGGACTCGATGTGCCCGTGCACGGTCTCCCACGAGCCCGGAGAACGACCCTCCGGGCCGCGGCGCAGCACGAGCACCTCGAGTCCCGCGCCGACCCGGCGCAAAACGTAGGCGTCCACGAACGCCACGCGCACTTCCGTCATGAAAACGGGGGCGGCTAGCGCCGCCGTCCCAGGACCGCTTCCAACCGGGCCGAGAGCGCGCGGGCACGGAACGGCTTCGTCAGGAAGTCGTCCGCGCCGAGCTCGAACACACGCACTTCGTTGTCCTCGTCGCCTTTGGCGGTGAGCACGATGACCGGGATGTCGGCGGTGGCGGGGCGAGACCGGAGGTGGGACAGCACGCCGTAGCCATCCAGCCCCGGCATGTTGAGGTCCAGCACGATGATGTCGGGCCCGACGCGATCGACCTGGTCGAGCGCTTGCACGCCATCGCGCGCTTCGGCCACATCGTAGCCGTCGCGCTCCAGCAAATCCTTGACGACCTTGCGCAGGCTGTCCTCGTCGTCCACCAGCAGCACCTTGCGCGCGGGTAGCCCGTGCGGGCCAGAGCGCCGCGGTGGCGGCTCTTCCAGCAGCTCGAAGTGCGCGGCCAGCGTGTCGGAGGGGGGCGCCGCCTCGGCCACGGCCCCGTAAGACGCCTGCTGCGGCTGCGGCACTCCACCGCCCGGGCGGCGCGCCGACGGAGGGGCGGACGCCGAGGGCCGGTCGTCCACGTCCGGGATGTCCACGACGCGTGTCAGCTCGTCGAGCGTGGACTCGCCGCGCAGCACGTGCTCCAAGCCGGATTCCCACAACCCCTTCATCCCGGCGCGGCGGGCGGCGCCGGCGATGTGCTCCGCCGTTTCGCCCGCAGCGATGCGCCGCTCGACCTCGGCCGACACCGTCAACACCTCGACGATTGAGAAGCGGCCCCGGTACCCCGTCATCGCGCAGTCGGGGCACCCGGCCGCGCGATACAGCGGCGTGCCCTTCGGAATCCACCGCTTGAGGCGCTCCGGCGGCGCCTCCATCCAGACTTCCTTGCAGGTGGGACACAACTTGCGCATCAGCCGCTGCGCCAGCACGCCGCGCAACGCCGCCGCGATCTTGTAGGCTTCGATGCCGATGTCCACGAGGCGCGTGACCGCGTTCGCCGCATCGTTGGTGTGCAGCGTCGAGAGCACGAGGTGACCCGTGAGCGACGCCTGCACCGCGATCTGCGCCGTCTCGCGGTCGCGAATCTCGCCGATCAGCACGACGTTCGGGTCCTGCCGCAGAATCGACCGCAGCGCCGCCGCGAACGTGAGCCCTGCCTTTTCCTGCACCTGGACCTGCACGATTCCCTGCATGCGATACTCGACCGGGTCTTCCACCGTGACGATGTTCACACCCTCGCTCTTGATCTGGTTGATGCAGGAGTAGAGGGTGGTGGTCTTGCCGGAGCCGGTGGGGCCCGTGACGAGGATGACGCCCTCGTGGTTCTCCAGTAGCCGTTTGATGCCGGCGGCTTCGTTGCTGTTGAGTCCCAGTGAGTCGAGCGACTTCACCGTGGCGCGCGAGTCCAGGATACGGATCACGACCTTCTCGCCCAGCGCGGCGGGGAGCGTCGACACCCGCAGGTCGATCGGCTGGCCGTTCACCGCCACCCGCGCGCGGCCGTCCTGCGGTCGCAGCCGGTCGGCGATGTCGAGCGACGACATGATCTTGATACGGGAGATCAGCGGCAGGCCGGCCTGGCGCGGGATCTTCATCACCTGCCGCAACACACCGTCGATGCGGTAGCGCACCGCGACGCCGCCTTCCTCAGGCTCGATGTGAATGTCGCTCGAGCGCGCGAGGATTCCTTCCGAGATGATCAGATCCACGAGGCGGACCACCGGCCGCTGGCTCGCCTCGGCTTCCGACGCGGCGATCTCGTCGGGGGCCGGCGGCTTTTCCTGCAGGTGCTCGAACTCAGTCGCGCCCTCCATCCTCTCGAGCAGCTTGTCGACGGCCTTCTCCGGGCGGTACAGCTCGTCCAGCTTTTCGGCGATCTTGGAGGGAGCGAGCAGGAGTATCCGGACTTCGCGGGCGGTCGCGAAAGCGAGCGCCTTCTCGGCGTCGAGATCGAACGGGTTCGCGGTCGCCACTTCCAGATAGGAGTCCGTGGCGCGCAGCGGCAAGATCTGATAGCGCCGGGCTAGAGCCTCGGGCACCTTCTCCTTGGCGGTCGGGTCCACCAGCTGCGAGTCGGCGACCTTCAGCCGAAACCGCGACGACAAGGCGGCGAGGATTTGCTCGTCACTCGTCACCTTCTGCGCCACGAGGGTCTGCCACAGGGTGGCCTGCGGTGCAGCCTTCTCCCGCAGCTCGGCGAGGAGCTCCGGGGTCAGCACTCCCTCCAGGGAATGCGTCAGCCACTCATCCGGGAAGTGTGTGTCGGCCATCGTCTCCTAAAGGTAGGGAGGTTGGGGAGGTTAGGGGAGGTTGGAGCCGGGATAGGAGAGCGTGATTGCGGCCCCTTACCACCCATCCCGCATCTCGCATCTCGTATCTCGCCTCCCCAACCTGCCTTACAGTATCGACCAAAAATCGCGCGCCACGTCGAACGCCACCGCCACGCGATGCGTGGTCGTGCCGAACCCCACGTCCCATCGGAACACACCCAGCCACTCGAACCCGAGCCCAACCGTGACCCGGACACCTGGTGTGGCGGCCCAGGGTGTATCAGCGAGCGGTCGGCCGGTCCCGCCGAGCGCCGCATAGGGCGCGACCGTGAGGGTGCGCGGCGTGCGCGCGTACGGACCGATCCCGAGCGAGACGAACGGGACCGGCACGCGCCATTCGACGTGGACCAGCGCCATGCGGGCGCCGCCCCAGCGGCGAAACTCATCGCCCAGGAGCGTGCCGCGCCCGCCGAGCACGAACGCGCGGTGCGCCGGCAAGTTCGCGCTCGCCACGCCGCCCTGAGCGCGGACCAGCACTCGCGTCGCGCCGACTGGAACCAACACGTGTCCGACGGTCGAGAGCCTCAGGAAGTCCACGCCCCCGTCCCGACGCCCTCCCTCGAGCAACAGCTCGTAGTGCAGGTCGCGCAGCACGGCGAAGCCCTCGCTCTTGCGCTCGAGCCCCAGCTGCACGAGGTCTACGCCGGTGCCGCCGAGAGGGGGATTGGGCCGGAAGCGGCCGTTCGCCGGGACGGCGACGATCGGAAGCGACCCGATGGACTCGCGGCCCACCGTCACGCGCCATTCGCTGCGCGCGCCCACCCCGTGGCGGTAGGTCAGGCGCCCACCGTCCGCCAAGTAATAGTCCCCGTAGTCGAGCCCGAATTCCTGGGACGAAAACGAGTTCAGGAGCGGGGCGATGACCGGCGCGTCCCCGACGTCGCGCACCTCGCGATACACGCCGGCCTCGAGCGCACCCCGTCCCTGGCGGTCGACTGCGCTGAGCGCGCCCTTGGGGCGCCGGTCGCCGAAGCCGTAGCTCCCTCGTGCCCGCAGCTCGCGGCGCTCGCCCCCGCCGCGCAGCACGATCCCCGCGCCCGGCGTCAGCCCCTCGACACGGTTGGCGTGCAGCAGGTCTGAGACGCCGCGGACGCCGAGGCGCCGGGCCTTGAGTCCCGTGAGAGCGCGCCGGCCGGCGATCTCCTCCACCTGCGCCCGCACTCGCGCCAGGTCGTTCTGCCGCACGGGCTCGGCCACGTCCTGCAGGGCGGCCGCCAGCGGCTCCTTCCACGGAAACGAATCGCGCTCCGCCTTCGGAAGGAACGTGATTTCTTCTCCCGCGAACCAGCTGTTCGCGAGCCCCAGGTTCAACGCGTAGCCGTCGATCTCCCAGCGTGCGCGGATGATCCCGCGCGCCGGCACATCCAGCCAGGTGGCACGGCGCCGGATCTCGATCTCCTGGCGGTACGGGAGCCAGTAGCGCTGCTCCTCGAGCGCATTGTCGAGCACGATGCTTACGTCCTCGAGCTCGGGATCGAGGTAGGACCGCGGCGTGAAATTGAAGGCCATGCGCACGAGGTCGGCGCTCTCGGCGTCCACGTACAAGGTGCCGACGATGCGAGGGAGGCCGAAATCCTTCGGTCGGACGCGCAGCGCCACGACCCGCACTTCGCGCCCGGGGAACACGATCGTCGTCGTATCTCCCAGGGCGAAGTCGTACAGCGCCGGACCGGCGGGCGCGAGGGGGTGGGGCACGTCGCGCACTTCGTCGCCCTCGCCCAGTCGGATGGCGGCCCCGAAGTTGTTTTGGATGATGCCGAGGTGGTCGCGATGATAGTTGATGTCGGTGGGCAACAGCGCCTGGTCGCGCCAGCCGACGACCCGCTGCTTGCTGCTGGCGGGCGCCTTCCAGTACACTTCCAGCTCCAGCTGATCGGCCTTGACGAGGCGAGGAGGGTCGGCAAGCCCCTGACCGAAGGCGCCCAGAAAGAAGAGGAACCCATGGGCCTGGGCCTTGTAATCGTGCAGCGAGCTGTCGGCCACGGCGCCGCTGCGCCGCAGGATCGCCCGGCGCGCCAGGCTCAGCGCGCCCTCCGAGTTCCACGCCTGCGCCCGCGCGGACTCGGGACACACGAGGATCCCGACGGCGCAAGCGGTAAGCGCGACGCGCATGGGCGCGAAATGTCGGGGCGGGCTGAGACGCGAGCAACGGGCCACGCACCCAGTACCCCGCACGCCGTCGTATGACTGATCCCCGTGCCGCGTTCCTCGCGCGCGCCGAGCGCGGGGGCATGGTGCCGGTGCTGCGTCAGGTGGTGCTCGATGGCGACACCCCGCTCGCGGCGTTCGCGAAGGTGGCCCGGCCGCCGTTCGCGTTCCTGCTCGAATCGCTGGTGGGCGGCGAGCGCTGGGCCCGCTACACCTTTCTCGGCACCGAGCCGCGTGAGGTGTGGCGGTACCGTGGGCAACGGGTGGAGCGCTGGACCAGGCCCACCGGCTGGCAAGCGGCGGGGGAGACCCACGACCCGATCGGCCACCTGGCGCAGCGGCTGCGCGCGCTCCCCGGCGCCCCGGTGCCGGGCCTGCCGCGCTTCACGGGCGGGGCGGTAGGCTACCTCGGGTACGACCTGGTGCGTACCGTGGAGCGACTGCCGCGAGCTCCCGCCGACACGCTCGATGCGTCCGACGCCGTGATGATGGTCGCCGACTCGCTCGTCATCATCGACAATTTGTTCGGGCGGGCGATCATCGTGGCGAACGTGGAGGTGCCGCCGGGCGCCCCGCCGGCGGAGCGGCTGCGGCTGTACGCGAGCGCGGAGGCCCGGCTCGAAGAGCTGGTGGCACGGCTCGGCGGTCGGCACGAGCTCGCGCCGCTCGCGCTGCGGAACAGCCTGCCGCCCGTGGCCACCGAGTCGCGCTACCCGCGCGGCGCGTTCGAGCGCGACGTCGGCCGCGTGCTCGAGTACATCGGCGCGGGCGACACCTTTCAGACCGTCCTGTCGCGCCGCCAGGAGATCCGCGGCGCGGTCGATCCGTTGCTGCTGTACCGCTACCTGCGGGCGCTCAACCCGGCGCCGTACCTGTTCTACCTGGCGCTCGACGACTTCACGCTGCTCGGCAGCTCGCCCGAGGTGCTGGTGCGGGTGGAGGGCAGCGACGTGACGGTGCGGCCGATCGCCGGGACACGGCCGCGCGGCCGCACGCCTGAGGAGGACGAGGCGCTGGCCCGGCAGCTCGCCGCCGACGAAAAGGAGCGCGCGGAGCACTTGATGCTGGTGGATCTGGGCCGCAACGACGTGGGACGCGTGGCGCGATTCGGTACCGTCCGCGTCACCGAGCTGCTCGCGATCGAGCGCTACTCCCACGTCCAGCACCTGGTGAGTGAAGTGCGCGGGCAGCTGCGGGAGGGCTACGACGCGCTCGATGTGTTCAAGGCGTGCTTCCCGGCGGGCACCGTGACCGGGGCGCCCAAGGTGCGCGCCATGGAGATCATCGACGAGCTCGAGCCGGAGCGGCGGGGGCCGTACGCGGGCGCGGTGGGCTACGTCGGGTGGGGCGCGACCAACCTGGACACCGCCATCACGATCCGCAGCGCCGTGGTGCGCCCCGATCGGGTCGTGGTCCAGGCGGGCGCCGGCATCGTGGCCGATTCCGATCCCGCGCGCGAGTTTCGCGAGACCGAAGACAAGGCGCAGGCCGTGCTCAAGGCGCTGGCACTCGCGAAGGGCGGAGGGTGATATATTGGCCGTCGTGTTCAAGCTGCTGAGCACCACGGGTGAGCAGTCGATCGACCTGCAGCCCGGCCGGATCATCATCGTCGGGCGCGCGGTCACGAGCGACGTTCCCATCTACGATCCGACCATCTCCCGCCGGCATGCCGAGGTCTCCCTCACCGACGGCGGCGTGAAGGTCAAGGATGCCGGCTCCTCCAACGGCACGTTCCTGAACGGCGCCCGCATCACCGATGCGATCGCCGTCGAGAACGACGTGATCACCTTCGGCAAAGTCGCCTTCCGCGTGAAGGAAGTGACCACCCCATCGGCGCGCCCCCAGGTCGTGCCGCGGCCCTCGGCCGAGTTCGCCGGAGCCAAGCCGGCGGGCGGCACCATCGTGCGACAGCTCCCCGTGAGCGTGTCGGGGGGCGTCCCGGCGATCGTGACGGCCTCGCCGTCGGGCGCCTCCCATCTCAAGGTGACCGCTAAGTCACTCGAGGAGCTGCGCGAGAAGAAGCTGGAGCTGCTGCTCGAGATCTCCAAGGAGCTATCCAAGCAGCAAGAGCTGGACCGCCTGCTCGACAAGGTGGTCGAGTTCACGTTCCAGGTGATGAACGTGGATCGCGTGTCGATCCTGCTGCTGGAGGAGCCGTCGGGCGAGCTGGTGCCCCGCATCTCGCGGGGACGGACCGCCCAGTCGTCCGCCTCGAAGCACGTGCCGCAATCGATCGCGCGCAAGGTGGTGGACGACCGCGTGGCGATCCTGTCCGACAACACCGCGGCGGACGAGCGGTTCAAGGGGAAGTCGATCCTGATCCAGAGCGTCCGCAGCGCGATGTGCACGCCGCTCATGGGGACGGACCAGAAAGTGCTGGGGATCCTGTACGTCGATAATCTCACCGCGACGCATTCGTTCTCGGACGACGACCTCAAGTTCCTGATCGCGTTCGGCTCCCTCGCCGCGGTGGCGATCGAGAACTCGCAGCGCTCCGAACGGCTGCAGCGCGAGGCGCTCGTGCTCTCCAACTTCCAACGCTACTTCGCGCCCAACCTAGCGGCGCAGATCGCGCAGCAGGAAGGCGCGGTGCAGCTGGGCGGCCGGAAGCGGCCGGTCGTGATCTTCTTCTCCGACATCCGCGGCTTCACCCCCATGTCCGAGTCGATGGGGCCCGACGAGATCGCCACGCTTCTCACCGCGTATTTCACCGAGATGGTGGACATGGTGTTCGAGAACGGTGGCACGCTCGACAAGTTCATGGGTGACGCGATCATGGCGCTGTGGGGCGCGCCCATCGCGCATGAGGACGATGCCGACCGCGCGCTCGAGTGCGCGCTCGGCCAGCTCACGGCGCTCGAGAAGCTCAACGCCAAGTGGAAGGAGCAGGGCCAGCCCGAGCTGCGCATCGGGATCGGCATCAACTTCGGCGAGGTCTTTGCGGGGAACATCGGCTCCGACCGGCGCCTCGAGTACACGGTCATCGGCGACGCAGTGAATACCGCGAAGCGCCTGTGCGACACCGCCGGTCCGAACGAGATCCTCATCTCGGAGCCGTTCTACCAGCAGCTCAAGAAGCCCGCCAACGTCGAGGCCCTGGAGTCGATCCAGGTGAAGGGAAAGGCGAAGAGGATTCCGGTCTACCGGGTGAAGCGGTAAGGCACGTCGAAGCGCGCCAGCAGGTCCAGCGCGAGCCGCAGCGGCAGCCCCATCACGCCGAAGAAGTCGCCATGGATGCCCTCGACGAGGGCGGCGCCCTTCCCCTGGATCGCGTAGGCGCCCGCCTTGTCGAGCGGCTCTGCCGTGGCCACGTAGTCGGCGATCACCTGGCGCGAGAGCTGCCGGAACATCACATCCGTCACGTCGAGCGCGTGCTCCAGCCGGGTATCGCGAGCCACCGCCACGGCGGTCAGGACCTGATGCTTGCGTCCCTGCAGCCGCTCGAGCATCTGGACCGCCTCGTCGGGCGTCGCGGGCTTCTCGAACACGTGACCCCGCAGCACCACGGTCGTGTCGGCCGCCAGGACCACGGCGCCCGGTTCGCGCGCCGCGACGCTGCGGGCCTTTTCGCGGGCCAGGCGGGTCACATACGCCTCGGGCTGCTCGGCCGTTCCCAGGGTCTCCTCGACATGGGGGGCGACCACGCGGAACGGAATGCCCAGCATCTCGAGCAGCTGCCGCCGCCGCGGGCTGCCGCTCGCGAGGACGATCACCGCTCCAAGATCAAGGTGACGGGTCCGTCGTTCACCAGCTCCACTTCCATCATGGCGCCAAACTCCCCCGTCGCCACCGCGGTCCCGCTCCCGGCGCCCCGCTCCCGGAGCAGTGCGACGAAGCGATCATAGAGCGGGATGGCCACCTCGGGCACCGCGGCGTCGATGAAGCTCGGGCGCCGTCCTTTCTTGACGTCGCCATACAATGTGAACTGAGAGACGACCAGCAGCCCTCCACGCACATCGGCGAGCGCCAGGTTCATCTTGCCCTCGGCGTCCGCGAACAGCCGCACACCGATGATCTTGTCGGCCATCCAGGTGAGCGTCTCCTCGGTGTCGGACGCGGCGAAGCCGGCGAGGACGAGCAACCCGACCCCAATCGATCCCGTCACTCGTCCGTTCACCCGCACCGCCGCACGGGACACGCGCTGCAGAACCACCCTCACGCCGCCCCGCCCCTCCCTAACGCGGAACGCGCAAGTCGGAACGCGGAACAGAGCCTTCGCGTTTCTGGCCCGTGGGCTTTCGTTGCCGATCGACGGCCGACCGGCCGTTCCGCATTCCGCGTTCCGACTTCCGCGTTCTCATTCGACCGTCACGCTCTTCGCCAGGTTCCTCGGCTGGTCTACATTGCACCCGCGTCTCACCGCGATGTAGTACGCCAGGAGCTGCAACGGCAACACGGTGAGCACCGGCGTCAGGACGTCCAGCGTCTCGGGCACCTCGATCTTGTGGTCTGCGAGGCGCGCCAGGGCGGTGTCGCCCTCGGTCAGCACCGCGAACACCCGGCCGCCGCGCGCCTTCACCTCTTCCACGTTCGAGACCACCTTCTGGTACACCGCGTCCTGGGGCGCGAGGAACACCACCGGCATGAGGTCGTCGATCAGCGCGATCGGGCCGTGCTTCATCTCGGCCGCCGGGTAACCCTCGGCGTGGATGTAGGAGATCTCCTTGAGCTTGAGCGCGCCCTCGAGCGCTACCGGAAAGTTGTAGCCGCGGCCGAGGTACAAGACGTTCGTCGCGCGCATCATGCGCTCCGCGATCCGCTCCACCTCCGGGGCCTTCGCGAGCACGCGCTCCACCAGCTCGGGCAGCCGCCCCAGGGCGCGGACCACCTCGCGTCCCTGCAGGATGGAGAGCGAGCGCAGCCGCCCCATCTTGAGGGTGAGCAGCGCAAGCGCTGCGATTTGACTGGTGAACGCCTTGGTGGACGCGACGCCGATCTCGGGCCCGGCGTGCAGGTAGATGCCGCCGTCCACCTCGCGCGCGATGGTGGACCCCACGACGTTCACCAGCCCGAGCGTCCGGGCGCCGCGGCGCTTGGCCTCGCGCAGCGCCGCGAGCGTGTCGGCGGTCTCGCCCGACTGCGAGATCCCCACCACCAGCGTGCGCTCGTCCACGATGGGATTGCGGTAGCGGAACTCAGATGCGTACTCGACCTCGGAGGGGATGCGCGCCAGCTCCTCCATCATGTACTCGCCGATCAGGGCGGAGTGCCACGACGTACCGCAGGCCGTGAAGACGATGCGGTTCACCTGCAGCAGCTGCTCGTCCGGAATGTTCAGACCGCCGAACCGCGCGGTTCCGTCCTCCTCAAGCAGCCTCCCGCGCAGCGTGTTCCGCAGGCTCTCGGGCTGCTCGAGGATCTCCTTGAGCATGAAATGCGGATGGCCGCCGCGCTCGATGGTGGCGAGGTCCCAGTCCACGCGCGTCACGGTCTTCGCCTTCTCGACCGTGTCGAGATCGAGGATGCGATAGTCGTGCGACCCCACGACAGCGATCTCGCCGTCGTCCAGATAGACCACCGAGCGCGTATGGGCGAGCACCGCGGACGCGTCGGAGGCGACGAAGTTCTCGCCATTGCCGACGGCCACCAGTAAGGGCGAGCCGCGCCGGGCGGCGATGATCGTGTCGGGCTCCCGCGTCGACACCACGGCGATCCCGTACGTGCCCTCGACCTGTTGCAGCGCGCCGGCCACCGCCTCCACGAGTCCCGCCCCCGCCCCCCCCTTGGCGAGCAGCTCCTCGATGAGGTGCGCCAGCACCTCGGTGTCGGTCTCCGAGCGGAACACGTGGCCGCGGCCAGCGAGAGCGGTGCGGAGGGCCCCGGCGTTTTCGATGATGCCGTTGTGGATCAGCGCCAGCGTGCCGCCGCAGTCGGTGTGGGGATGCGCATTGAGGGTGTTGGGCGCGCCGTGCGTGGCCCAGCGCGTGTGGGCGATGCCGGTGTGCCCGGCGGGCGGCGACGCCCCGAGCTCATTTTCGAGGACCGCGATCTTGCCGGCGGCCTTGTGCACCTCGATCCGCCCGTCGGCGAGCACCGCGAGCCCGGCCGAGTCGTAGCCGCGGTACTCGAGACGCCGCAAGCCCTCGAGCAGCAGCACGGCGGCCTGGCGCGGCCCCGTGTAGCCTACGATCCCGCACATGGGCGGCGCCCCTCCTCGATCAGTCGTTCCGCATCGGCGCGGATCGGCGCCTCGGCGATCAGCCGGATGATCGGCTCGGTGTTGGACGGCCGCACGTGCAGCCAGCGGTCCGACCAGGCGAGCCGCAACCCGTCCTGCGTGTCGACGCTCGCCTCGGGGAACCGCCGACGCAAAGCGGCATAGATCTCTTCCATTCCCCGTTCCGCGTTCCGCGTTCCCCGTTCCAACTTTGCTTTGACGATCACATAGCGCGGGGCCGCGGCTACGAGCTCGCTCACTCGCGTTCCCGACCGGGCGAGCAGCGTCAGCAGCAACGCCGCCGCGACCGGGGCATCCCGACCGACGTGCAGCGCGGGATACATGACGCCCCCGTTCCCCTCCCCCCCGATCGGCGCCCCGAGTGCGAGGATCTTGCGGGCGACGTGCACTTCGCCGACGGGCGTCCGGACGACCTCGGCGCCGAACTCACGGGCGGCGTCTTCGACGACGAGGCTGGTCGAGAGGTTGCAGACGACGGTTCTTCGGTCGGTCGGACGGTCGGACAGTCCACCGCTTTGCAGTCCGACCGTCCGACTGTCCGACGCTCCGACACCGAAGACCGCTCGAACGGCGAAGGCAAGCGTGTAGTCCTCCCCAATCGGCATCCCCCGGTCGTCCACGATCGCCAGGCGATCCACGTCCGGATCGACCGCGATGCCGAACACCGCACCGGTCCGCTGCACGAGGGCGGCCAGGTCACCCAGGTTCTCGGGCACCGGCTCCGGGGGCCGGGGAAACTGGCCATCGGTCTCGAGGTTGATGCCCTCCACGCGGCAGCCAAGCCGCTCCAGGAGCTCCCGCATCACCGGGCCTCCCGCTCCCCGCACCGTGTCGAGCGCCACGGTGAGCTTGCGGGCCCGGACCCCCGCGACGTCCACCGCCGGAAGCTCCAGCACGGCCGCGAGGTGCCGCGCGATCGCCTGGTCATCGGTCCTAGCCTCCCCCGTCCTTCCCCGTCCTCCCCCGTCCTCTCCCACCAGCTCCAGCACCCGCCTTCCGTCCTTGCCGTCGAGGAAAATTCCGTCCGGCCCGATGAATTTCAGGGCGTTCCACTCGATGGGGTTGTGGCTGGCCGTGATGGCGATCCCGCCGCCTGCGTGGTGATGCTCGACCGCTAGCTGCACGGTGGGGGTGGGGACGACGCCTAGCTGCACGACGTCGCACCGCACGGACCGCAACGCGTCGGTCACGGCCCGCTCGAACGCCGCTCCGGATTCCCGCGCGTCGCGGCCGACCACCACGAGCGGATTGCGCGCCCCCCCCGCCCTTCCCTTGGCCCACCGGCCGAACGCCCGGGCGTAGCGGGCGACGATTTCATCGGTCAGGTCCTTGCCTACGATGCCGCGGATCCCCGAGACACCGACCATTAAGGTGCCGGTCATGCGCACCAATTTAATTCGGTGTGGAGGTGCGGCCCCCGCGGCCGCCGCTCTGGAGCGCCTCGGCAACAGGGACGGGTAGACGCAGCGGTTTGATTTCCGGTGTGGAGACGGGGAGCGCCGTGCGATCGGGAAAAGCGGCCATGAAGGCGTCGACGGCCGGGGCGTGGAACTGGCTCCCCTTGCCCTCTTCGAGCTCCTGCAGCGCCTTGGGCACCGACAGCGCCGGCCGGTAAGGGCGGACACTGGTCATGGCATCGAACGAGTCGGCGACGGTGACGACCCGCACCTCGAGCGGGATCGCGTCTCCCCTGAGACCGTCGGGGAACCCCTTGCCGTCGAGGCGCTCGTGGTGGGACCGCACGATAGCGAGGGCCGCGGGCACGTCGCGCATCAGCGGCGCCAGGATGCGCGCGCCGATCACGGGGTGCTCCATGATGTGCCGGTACTCGCCGTCGCTGAGCTTGCCCTCCTTATGGAGCACGGCTTCGCTCACGCCGATCTTCCCGATGTCATGGAGCTCGGCGCCAAGGGCGATCAAGTCCATCGTCGTCTGCGGCAGACCCATCATGCGGCCGATGCGCGCCGAGTAGTCGGCGACCCGCACCGAGTGGCCGCGGGTGTAGGGATCCTTCTCCTCCAGGAAGAACACCAGCGCCTGGAGCCGCTCGAGCGACAGCTCTTCGATGCGCCGCGCCTGCTGCTGGACGCGCAGCTCCAGATTGTGCTTGTAGTCCTCGACTTCCAACTTGAGGCGGCGCTTGTCGAGCGCCTGCATCACGCGGGCGCGCACTTCATCCAGATGGAAGGGCTTGGCGACGTAGTCGAGCGCACCCTGCTGCAGGCACGCGACCGCGCTCTCCACCTCCGCCACGGCGGTCACGACGATCACCGCGGTGTCCGGCCAGCGCGCCAGGATCTCACGCAGCAAGGTGACGCCATCCATCTGCGGCATTCGCAGATCGGAGATGACGAGCGGCACGGGGTCGTGCTGCAGTATCTCGAGCGCCTCGGTGCCGGACCCTGCCTCCGAGCAGGTGAATCCCTCACCCTCGAGCAGCCGCACGAGCACCCGGCGAAGCCGGGGCTCGTCGTCTACCACCAGACACTTGACGGCGGTCGGTTGTGGCATGTTGCGCTTAACGTAAAGGCACCTTTACGTTCACGCCATGAGTCAGGTATCGGGCGACGACCTCAAGTCGCGCTTGGGAACCCGCGCCGTGCACGCCGGTCACATCGCGGATCCGCTCGCGGGCGCCGTCATGACGCCCATCTATCAGACGTCGACGTACATCCAAGACGGGCTGGGTCGGCACAAGGGGTACGAGTATGCTCGCACTCGCAACCCCACGCGCGAGGTGCTCGAGCGCAACATCGCCGCCCTCGAAGGCGGGCGTCACGGCTTCGCCTTCGCGTCGGGACTGGCCGCGCTGGACGCCGTCCTCAAGCTGCTGTCCCCCGGCGACGAGGTGGTGAGCAGCGAGAATCTGTACGGCGGCTCGCACCGCCAGATGACGCGGATCTGGACGCCGTTCGGCGTCAGGTTCACGTTCGTGGACGCCGCCGAGACCGCCAACATCGCGGCGGCGGTGACGCCGCGCACCAAGATGATCTACGCCGAGACGCCCACCAATCCCATGATGCGGCTGTGCGACCTCGCCGCCGCCGGCGAGATCGCGCGCCGCACCGGGGCGCTGTTCGTGGTGGACAACACGTTCGCCACCCCGTGTTTCCAACGGCCGCTCGAGCTGGGCGCCGACGTAGTGCTGCACTCGACCACCAAGTACCTGAATGGGCACAGCGATATGGTGGGCGGGATGCTGGTGGTGAACCGGGACAACCTCGCGGAGCGGATCGGCTTCCTGCAGAACTCGGTGGGCGCGGTGCCGGGTCCCTTCGACTGCTGGCTGTGCCTGCGCGGCACCAAGACGCTGGCGGTGCGGATGCGGCAGCACGACGCCAACGGCCGCCGCATCGCCGACTGGCTCACCCGGCACCCCAAGGTGGAGCGGGTCTACTATCCCGGTCTGCCGTCGCACCCCCAGCACGACCTCGCCTGCCGCCAGATGGCGGGGTTCGGCGGCATGATTTCGATTGAGCTCGGCTCGGTCGAGCGTGCGAAGCGGTTCGCCGAGGGCACGCGGATCTTCGCGCTCGCCGAATCGCTGGGCGGCGTTGAGAGCCTGATCGGGCATCCGGCCTCGATGACGCACGCGAGCGTCCCGCCCGAGATGCGCCGGGCCATGGGCCTGACGGACAGTCTGGTGCGGCTCTCGGTGGGCATCGAGGAGGTTGAAGATCTGATCGACGACCTGGAGCAGGCGCTGGACGGGGCGTGAGGGTTTCCCCGGGCTGAAGCCCGGGCTCGGCGCCAGGGCGTCCTTGAAGGACGCACCCGGGCCGAGAATGCGGAGGGGCGCAGCCTGGTATGCGTAGGGGCGCAGCATGCTGCGCCCCTACTGATGGCGCGAAACTACTGATCGCGCGAAACACCACAGATCCGTTAGCGTAGTGCGGGTTCTATCTTTCGGCAGGAGCATCACATGACTGAGTCCACCCTTCCGGCCGCGAGGCCGCGCAAGATCCTCACCCAGGTCGCCCCGGTGACGTGGGAGCACCCCGCCGATCGTGCGGCGTTGCAGACGTTGCGCTCGGTTCCCGGGTTCGATCAGGTCGTGAAGAAGGTCGTCGGGTTCTTCGGCGAGCGCGGCATCCGGCTGCTGTTCCAGGCCAACGCGGTCCGCGTCGGCCCCACGCAATTCCCGCGGATGAACGCCCTGTACAGCGACGTGCTCACATCGCTCGACTGGCCCGAGCGTCCCGAGCTGTTCGTGTCGCAAACCCCGTTTGTGAATGCGGGCGCGTACGGCATGGAGCGTCCGTTCATCGTGATCAACTCCGGGGCGTTGAACCTGCTCGACGACGACGAGATGCGCGTCCTGCTCGGCCATGAGCTCGGGCACGTGATGAGCGGCCACGCGCTGTACCACACGATCCTGGTGCTCATCGTGTTCGTGGGGATGAACTTCCTGCCTTTCCTGACGGGGATCGTGCTCGCGCCGATCGAGTTCGCGCTGCTCGAGTGGTATCGTAAGAGCGAGCTCTCCTCCGACCGCGCGGGCCTCCTGGCCGCGCAGGATCCCGCCGCCTCGATGCGGATGTTCCTCAAGATGGCGGGCGGCGGCGACATGAAGCAGATGGACCTCGACACCTATCTCGAGCAGGCGAAGGAGTACGAGGAGTCGGGCGGCGCCATCGACCGCGTGTTCAAGATTCTCAACACCCTGCCGCAGTCACATCCGTTCAACACCCTCCGCGCGGCCGAGCTGCAGCGCTGGATCCAGGGTGGGAATTACGAGCGCATCCTGGGAGGCGAGTACACGCGCCGCGGACCTGACGCCGAGCAGCGGCCCATCGAGAAAGACGTCGACGAAGCGCGCGAACACTACATGAGGGAAGCCAGGGCCGTCGTGGACGACGTGGTGGACAGCGCCAAGCGCGCCGCCCAGGCGTTCACGGAGGCGTTCAAGAAGAAGTGAGAGTCCTGGTCGTCGGGGGGGGCGGTCGCGAGCACGCGCTGTGCTGGGCGCTGAAACGCGACACCCCCGACGCGACGTTGTTCGCCGCACCGGGCAACCCCGGCACCGCTCAGCTTGGCACCAATCTGAACATCGACGTCGTGAAGAGTGAGGAGGTTGTGGAGGCTGTGAAGGCCAACCACATCGACCTCACGATCGTAGGCCCGGAAGCGCCACTTGCTGCCGGACTCGCCGACGCCTTGCGGGCGCGAGACTATCCCGTATTCGGACCGAGCGCGGCGGCCGCCCGGATCGAGTCGTCCAAAGCGTTCGCGAAGGACGTGATGCGACGCGCGAAGATTCCGACCGCGCCGAGCCGTACCTTCACCGCGTTGGACCCGGCGCTCGCGTTTATCGCCCGGCACCCCGAGCCCATGGTGGTCAAGGCGTCGGGCCTCGCCGCCGGCAAGGGCGCGGTCGTGTGCGCGCGACGCACCGACGCGACCCGCGCGGCGCGCGCCATGCTCGCCGACGGCGCGTTCGGCGACGCCGGTCGCGAGATCGTGATCGAGGACTTCTTGAAGGGGGAAGAGCTTTCGGTGCTGGCGCTCACGGACGGTGAGCGTCTCGTGCTCCTCCCCGCCGCGCAGGACCACAAGCGACTGGGGGAGGGAGACACCGGACCCAACACCGGAGGGATGGGCGCCTATTGCCCGGTGAGCACCGCCACGCCGGGCCTGCTGCAGCGGGTGCGGCGCGAAGTGCTCGAGCCGGCGATACGCGAACTGGCGGCGCTGGGCGCGCCGTTTCAGGGAGTGCTCTACGCGGGCCTGATGCTCGCGACGGACGGCACGCTCTCGGTGCTCGAGTTCAACTGCCGGTTCGGCGACCCGGAGGCGCAGGCGTTGCTGCCGGTGCTCCCCGGGGTGATGCGGCATGTCGCGGAGATCGCGGCGGGCACGTGGCAGCCCGAGCAGACCGCGCTCACCGCGGCTCGCGCCGCCGTCGCCGTGGTTCTCGCCGCCACTGGGTATCCCGACAAGCCTCAAGTAGGCGCGACCGTCGTCATCCCGCGCGACGTCGAAGCCGGAACGCTGGTGTTCCACGCGGGGACGGAGCGCGACGACCAGGGTGCGCTTCACGTGCGCGGCGGCCGGGTGCTCACCGTCACTGGGCTCGGCGACACGCTGGTGGAGGCCGCGCACAAGAGCAGTGACGCCTGCGAGCTGATCACGTTTCCGGGCAAGACCTACCGCCGGGATATCGGTTGGCGCGAGATCAGGGACGGGAGGGGGGCGCGTGCCGGAGCTGCCCGAGGTTGAGACGATCGTCCGGGAGCTGGCACCCCGGCTCGAAGGATTTCGGATCGCGCGCGCCCGGCTCGCGAAGAGCGACGTGTTGCGGCGGGTCTCGAAGGCCCGCCTGCTCCGGACGTTGCGCGGCAATGGCTTCGAGGAGGTGACCCGGCGAGCCAAGCATGCGGTGTTCCGACTCACGAGCGGTCACCGGCTGGTGGTGCAGCCGCGCATGACCGGCTCACTCGTGGTCTACGACCGGCCGCTCACCAAGGACGAGGCGAAGTACGCGGTCCTCATCTGCACGCTCGAAGACGGCCAGCTCTTCGTGTACCGCGACGTGCGCCGCCTCGGCACGGTGTGGCTGCTCGACGAGAAGGGGTGGGCCGGCTACACCAGCCGGATCGGTCCCGAGCCGCTAGACGAGACGTTCACCCCGTTCGTATTCGCCGAGCGGCTGCACGGCACGCGCGCCGCGATCAAGAAGAGCATCATGGACCAGCGCCGGGTGGCGGGGGTCGGCAACATCTACGCCAACGAAGCGCTATTCCAGGCCGGGATCGATCCCTCGAAGCCGACGAGCAAGCTGTCGCTGGACGAGTTTGCGCGGCTCCACGCGGCCGTGACGGATGTGCTGGAGCGCGCCGTGAGCTCGTCGGGGACGACGGTGCGCGACTATCGGACGGGTGTGGGCGAGCCGGGACGGTTTCAGTTCGAGCTGAAGGTGTACGGCCGCGGTGGCGAGCGCTGCGTCACCTGCGGCAAGAAGCTCGTGACCACGCACACGATCGATCTCCGCGCGACCACGTTCTGTCCGAGCTGCCAGCGGTAACGACGATTCACGCCTATTGCACCACTCGTGCAGGCGTGAGGCTCACGGTCTGGGTGCCGGTGCCGAGCTGGCCCGTCGCATTGTCTCCCCAGCAGTATGCCCCACCGCCGCCGCTCACGATGCCACAGGTATAGCTCGTCCCGGCACGAATCGCCGTGAAGCCGAGGCCTCCCGCAACGAGCACTGGCGTCAGCTGCTGAGTGGTCGTGCCATCGCCGAGCCGACCGTCCGCATTGTAGCCCCAGCAGTACGCGGCGCCGCTCGCCGTAACGGCGCACGTGTGCCTATCCCCGGCACGGATCGTGGTAAAGGTCAGCCCGCCCGCTACCGAGACCGGCCTCAGCCGCTGAGTGGGGGTCCCGTCGCCGAGCTGTCCATAGCTGTTGTCCCCCCAGCAGTACGCCGTACCGCTTGTGGTGAGGCCGCACGTGTGGCTACCTCCCGCGCTCAGCGTGGTAAACCTGACTCCGGCCACGACGGGAGCCGGTACGGACCGGTCGCTGGTGGTGCCGTCGCCGAGCTGGCCGGAGGCATTCGCGCCCCAACAGGACGCCCTGCCAGAGACCGTCACGCCGCAGGTGTGCGCGGTCCCCGAACTGATCATCGCGAAGTGGGAGCTGGCCAGGGCGCGTACCGGAGTCGCGCTGAAGCTTCGCGTATTGATCTGCCCGTCCCCGAGCTGGCCGAAGATGTTTTGTCCCCAGCAGTAGACTCTCTTCCGTGTGGTGACGCCACACGTGTGATTACCGCCTGCGCTGATCGAGGCGAAGACGAGCGCACCCGCGACCGGCGTCGGCATGGCGCGCGACTGGCCGAGACCGCCGTCCCCGCGCTGGCCCCAGTATCCGAACCCCCAGCAGTACCCCGCGCCGGACGTGGTCACGCCACACGTGTGCGCACCGCCGACGCTCACCATCGCGAAGTCCAGCCCGCCCACGACCAGCGCGGGGCTCGTCCGGTAGTTGGGCCTCGACTGGCTCCCGTCGCCCGCTTCGCCCCACGAGCTGCTCCCCCAGCAGTACGCCGCGCCACTCGTGGTCACGCTGCAGGAGTGTGCCCCCCCGGCCTCCACGGAGGCGAACGTCACGTGCGCCGCGAACGCTGTACTCGTCGCCGGGTTACGCCCGGCCGCCGTGGCGCCGAGCGTGAAGCCGTCGCCGGGGCGGTCGACGCGCAAGTCGGCGAACGTCGCAATCCCGCCCTGGGCCGCAACGCTCGTGGTTCCTTGGAGCGCGGCGGCGCTCGGGTTGGCGGAGAGTGCCAAGGTCACGGTATCCGCCGCGCCCGGCAGGGGGTTGCCGGACGCGTCCACCAGTGCGACCCGCACGGGAGGCGACAAGACCCCATTCGCTGCGACGGCCTGTGGAGGCTGGCCGACGAAGACCAGGCGCACCGCCGAGGTCACGGTAAAGGGGTGGCTCTCCACCCCATTCAGCGACGGAACCCTGGCAGCGAGTGTGTAGGCGCGCCCCAGCCGGTCGAGTCGCAAGTCGCCGAAGGTGGCGACACCGTCCACCGCCGCGACCTTCGTGGTGCCTCGCAAGGTCGCCCCGGTCAAGTTGGTCCCGAGCTCGAGCGTCACCGTGTCGGTCGCGCCCGGCACCGGGTGGCCGAGCGAGTCGACCACCGCGACGCGGACCGGCGGTGACAGCGCGTCATTCACCGCGACAGTCTCCGAGGGTTGCGTGGCGAAGGTCAGCGAGCGTTTTCCGGGCTCGTGGGTGGGAGACCAACTCGGATTCAGAGCACCTGCCAGGTTGTACGTCAGCCGCGTCGGCTCGGAACCATCCGCGTTGATCAAGTAGACATCGCCGTTGATGGACGCGCGGTACGTCGCGAACGCGATTTGCCGTCCGTCGGGGGACCAGCTGGGCTGGCCATCCCAGGCCGGATCGTTGGTCAGGCGCGTCTGGCCCGATCCGTCGGCGTTCATTACGTAGATCTCGTAGCTGTCGTCCCTAAAGCTCGTGAACGCGATCCGTTTGCCGTCGGGCGACCAGCTGGGTTCGCCGTCCCACCCTGGATCGTCCGTCAAGCGCGTCGGGCCGGATCCATCGGCGTTCATCACGTAGATGTCGTGGTTGAAGTTGACCCGGTCGCTCGAGAAGGCGATCAGGCCTCCGTCGGGAGACCAATTTGGAGAATCGTCGAATGATGCGCCGCTGGTCAGCTGGGTCAGGCCGGATCCATCGGCCCTGATCACAAAGATGTGCCCGTCCTTCGAGAAGGCGATCTTGCTGCCGTCGGGCGACCAGGTCGGAGACCCCGGGTAGTAGACGGCGCTCGCGGTGTACGTCAACCGCGTTTGCGTCGAGCCGCCGGCCATCATCAGATAGATCTCCGGGTGGCCGTCCCGCCCGCTCGAAAACGCGATCCGTTGCCCGTCGGGCGACCACGCGGGCTCCCGACCGGAGCTGGTCGTCAGCCGCGCTTGTGAGCCGTCGGGGTTCGTCACGTAGACGTCGCCCCGACTCTCGAAGGCAACCTTGTAGGTAAGGCTGGAGCCGAGCTGCGCCTTGATCTTGGTCAGGTGCGGCGCCAGCACGTCATCCTGGTGACACGCCTGCGGGACCAGCGTGAGGGCCAGCAGCAGCGCTGCGGTGACGAGACGGCGCACGGAGCGAGCTCGACTCCCTTGGGTCGACTTGGTGGAGTCGCAAGTCCAATGCCCGTACTAAAACGCCCGCCGGCGCAGGGTGCCGCGCCGCCGGGCGTTGCGCACACGCAGCAATCGCGCTGGGCAGCCTCAGGGCGCCAAGTCGGGGGTCTTGTCCTTCTCAGGGTGGCAGTCAGGATCGTTTGGCCCCGCGGAGCCCTTCTGCCGACCGTGGTCTTTGCAGACGCTGGTTGCGTGTGACCAGCTGGGCTGCTCGTCGCTGGCCGGATTATTCGTCAGGTTCAGTGGGGCCGATCCGTCTGCGTTCATCACGTAAATCTCGTTGTTGCCGTCCCGGTCGGTCTGGAACGCAATCTGCCCTCCGTCTGGGGACCACGCCGGGTTCCGATTGAAGCCCGAACTGTTCGTCAGCTGTGTCTGGGCTGATCCGTCAGCATTCATCATGTAGACCTGGACAAGGTTGCTGAACGCAATGCGGCTTCCGTCCGGCGACCAGCTGGGTTGTTTCTGGGCGGACATCGGCTGTGAGCGGCGTCAGCGTCACCTCCCCCGTTCCATCGGCGTTGATGACGTTGATAAGCACCGCAATGCTGTTGAAAGCGATTCTCAGGCCGTCGGGTGACCACGTCGGGTGCTGGTCTCCGATATTTGTACGAAATTCATGAGTCAGCTGCGCTGGGCCGATCCATCGGCATTCATGAGCCAGATGTTAATGTCGAGCTCCGTGGCGAACACACGATGCGCGTTCGTGAACGCGATCCGCGTACCGTCGGGCGACCAGCTGGGCTCGGTGTTGCTGAACGCGCCTGTGAGCTGCGTGACCGTGTTGGTCAGCCGCGTGGGAGCCGATCCATCCGCACTCATCACGTAGATGTCACCGGCCCTGCGGTCCCGGTCGCTCACGAAGGCGATCCTCGACGCCGCGTGTGGCGCGGTCACCTCGTCGCGATGACAGGATTCCAGAACGCCGAGGGACACGAGAGTGAGGGATGCCGAGAGGGCGCGACCCATCGGGGAGACTTTGAGGTAGGGGTTGAGTGAGGTGCGGCGCAAGACGGGTGCCCTTTGAAACGACTGCTGAACACGCACCTGAGGCCGCGCCGTCAAGCAGGCGCCGGCGCCACAGCTGTCGCGCCTCGGATCACTGCAGCCGCCCATCGCCTTACAACAGCTTCACCACCCTCGCCCGCGGCGGAATCCCGGGCTCGAGCTCCATGATTCCAACGGACGGCTTGAGATTGAACCGCGCAACGCCCGCCCCGCCGGGATTCATCACTGTCACCGTTCGATCCACCAGCTCGAGCAGCGGTTTGTGCGTGTGGCCGTACACGATGATCTCGGCGCGCGGAAACGCTTCGTGCAGCTTGGCGGGAGTCGGATGCCCGAGCTGGTCGCCGTGCGTCACCACGATCGCGAACCCGTCGAGTTCGATGCTCGCGACTTGCGGCAGCCGCGCCCGGATGTCCGGAGGATCTGCGTTACCGTATACGGCAGTGAGCGACGCGACCGCCGCGAGCTCGATCAGGATCTGAGCGTCCCCGACGTCGCCGGCGTGCAGAATGTGATCGACTTTCGCGAAGACGTCGAGCACCTCGGGCCGCAGCAACCCATGAGTGTCGGAGATGACGCCGACTCTCATGGCTCACTGGTGTCACGTGGCGTCGTGGCGTCGTGCAACTACTTATTGCCTTCCCAGCGCTTGACCAGACTGATCTCGACCCCAAGGTGGTCCAGTACCCGCTGCACCACGAAGTCCACAAGGTCGCGTATTTGCTGGGGCTTGTGATAGAACCCCGGCGCCGCCGGCAGCACCACGGCGCCCGCCTCGGTGGCGAGAGTGAGATTGCGAAGGTGCACGAGCGATAGCGGGGTCTCGCGGGGCACTAGGACGAGCGGGCGGTGCTCCTTGAGCACCACGTCGGCCGCGCGCTCGATGAGGCTGCGGCTCGTGCCATGGGCGATCGCAGCGACCGTGCCCATGGAGCAGGGGCAAATCACCATTCCCGCACTCCTGGCCGATCCGGACGCCGGCTCGGCCCCGCGGTCTTTGTCGTCGAACACCCGCACGCTCGCCCAGTCGCCCCCCGTGGCCTTCTTCAGCTCACGGTCGTCTTTGATGGCGCACTCTTCCGTGAGCAGCCGCCAGCCGTGGCTCGAGATCATCAGCCAGGTCGGCACCTGGTGCATGGCGAGCACCTCGAGCAGCCGCACGCCGTACGTGACCCCCGAGGCGCCGGTGATGGCGAGGATCAGCGGAAGCTTGGCCATCAGTGCCCGCGTCGATTGGGCGTGGGAGAGCGCTTGGGATGCGCTGGCGGTCTCGGGGGCGGAAGAGAACGCGGAACGCGGAACGGGGAACGCGGAACAGGCGCCACCGGCACTCGCTCGTCTGCTCCGCGTTCCGACTTCCGCGTTCCGCGTTTCATATCACTCTATCCACCAACGCTCCCAGGAACACGACCACGCTCACGATTCCGTTCGCGGTGAAGAACGCCGCATTCAGCCGGCGCAGGTCTCCCGGCCGGACCAGCTGGTGCTCCCAGATGATGAGCGCGGCGCCGGCCGCCACGCCGGCGTAATAGGCCACACCCAAACCCGCCCCGATCCCGAATACGACAAGCGCGACCAGCGCGACCCCGTGCAGCAGCTTCGCGACCCGGATGGCCCGCGCCTGCCCCAGCCGCACCACGAGCGACGCGAGCCGCTCGGCACGGTCGAAGGTCTCGTCGGGGAGCGCGTAGAACACGTCGAAGCCACCAACCCAGAACGTGACGGCGAGCGCGCCCACAGGAAGCAGCCACCAGGGATCGCCCCAGCGGCCGGTCACCGCGAGATATCCTGCCGGCGTCGCGATGCCGTCCGCGAGGCCGAGCCACAGATGCGACCAGGACGTGAACCGCTTGGTGTAGCTGTATGCCGCGACGAAGAGCAGCGCGATGGGGGCGAGGGCGAAGCACAGCGGGTTCAGCGCCCAGGCGCTCACCAGAAACAGCGCCGCCGCCGCGGCCACCGCGACCCAGGCCTGCGTCAGGGTGAGGCGCCCGCTGGGGAGCTCACGGCCGCTGGTGCGCGGGTTCCGCGCGTCGAGCTCGCGATCCGCGATGCGGTTGAACCCGAGCGCAACGAACCGGGCACACGTGAACGCGAGAACGACGAGCCCGAGCATCCGCCACGTCACCGCCGCCTCACGCGAAGCAACGATCACACCGAGCAATGCGAACGGTAACGCGAATACTGTGTGCGGCAGCTTGACGAAGTTGACATAGCGGACAAGCAAGCTTTCGCCCGCGACCGTTTGGCCTTCTCGTCCGACTGTCCGACCTTCCGACTGTCGGTCAGAGCTCAATTCCCAGCTCCTTCCACATCACGTCGACGCGCTGCTTCGTTTCCGCATCCATCACGATTCTTCCCGGCCACTCGCGCGTGAAGCCTTCTTCCTTCCATTTGCGCGTGGCATCGATGCCCATCTTGGACCCGAAGGTGAAGCCGCGGCTCGAATGATCCAGCACGTCGATCGGCCCCGGGGTGAAGCGCACGTCGCGCTCGGGGTCGATGTGATTCAACGCCACCCACCACGCCTCCTTGGGGTCGCGCACGTTCACATCCTTGTCGAGGACGATGATCACCTTGGCGAGTGACATCAGTCCTTGCCCCCATAGGCCGCTCATCACTTTGTACGCCTGGCCCGGGTACTGCTTGTCGATGCTCACGAACACGAGGTTGTGGAATATCCCCTCGGCCGGCATATGGAGGTCCACGATCTCGGGGAGCGTGAGCTTCAGGAGCGGCAGGAAGATCCGCTCGGTCGCATGGCCCAGCCAGTAATCTTCCATCGGCGGCCGGCCCACGATCGTGTGCGGCCACACGGGGTCCTGACGCAGCGTGATCGCGGTGACGTGCACCCTGGGGTAGTAGTCTGCAAGCGAGTAGAAGCCGGTGTGGTCACCGAACGGTCCTTCGAGCACGAGCTCCTCGCGGGGGTCGACATAACCCTCCAGCACGATTTCGGCTTCCGCTGGCACTTCGAGGTCGCTCGTCACGGCCTTCGCGAGCCGCACCGGCTCCTTGCGGAGGAAGCCCGCGAACAGGAACTCATCGATGGTGGGGGGGAGCGGCGCCGAGGCCGCGTAGATGGACGCGGGGTCGCCGCCCAGCGCGATGGCGACCGGCATGCGCTCGCCGCGCGCCGCCATCTCGCGCCAGTGCGCGGCGCCAACCTTGTGGCGCTGCCAGTGCATTGCCAGCTCGTTGCGTCCGATCACCTGGATGCGGTACATGCCCACGTTGCGCACGCCGGTCCTGGGATCGCGCGTGATCACGCCGGGCAGGGTGATGTACGGACCTCCGTCGAGCGGCCAGCACACTGGCACCGGGAACTGCGACAGGTCGACATCCCGCTCGCGCAGCACTGTCTCCTGACACGGCGGCTTTCCGCCGGTCGTCTTGGGCGGGAACTTGGCGACCTCTGCCAGCTGCGGCAGCATCGCGAGCTTGCCGAGCAGGCTGTCGGGAACCTTCAGGTTGAGGAAAGTCGTGATCCGCTCGCCGATCTCGTCCAGGCACTCCACGCCCAGCGCCAGCGCCATGCGGCGCTCCGACCCGAACAGGTTCACGGCAACCGGCTGCCGCGCGGTGCCGCCCGACCGCAGCGTGGGATGTGTGAACAAGAGCGCCGGTCCACCTCCCGGCGACTTCATGCAGCGATCCGCGATCTCCGTGAGCTCTTTGTCCACCGACACCGGGCGCTCGACGCGTACCAGCTCGTCGCGCGCAGCGATCGCGTCGAGCCAGCCACGCAGGTTATCGAGTGCCATGATGGACGGCGCAGATCCCGCCCGTAAGCCGCTCGAAGCTCACCTCGTGGAATCCGGCGCGTTCCAACCGGTGTGCGAAGGCCTCGGGATCTGGAAAGCCGAGCACCGACTCTGGCAGGTAGGCATAGGCGTCCCTATGTTTCGACACCACGCGGCCGATCGCCGGGAGCACGTGCCGCAGGTACACGAGGTAGAGGGCGCGCAGCGGCGCGAACCTCGGCAGCGTGAACTCCAGCGCCACGAAGTGCGCCCCCGGCCGGAGCACGCGATGCGCCTCGGCGAGCCCCGCGTCGAGATCCGCCAGATTCCGCACTCCGAAAGCCACCATCGCTCCGTCGAACCGAGCGTCAGCGAACGGGAGCGTGAGCGCGTCGGCTCCGACGGGACGGATACGGACCGCTTTGGTCTTCCCCCGTGCGAGCATCGGGACCACGAAGTCCGCGCCGACGACGCGCCCGGAGAACGCCGGCTCACGCGCCAGCGTCGCCGCGAGGTCGAGTGTGCCGGCGCAGAGATCGAGGTACGTGCCGCCGGGTCGCCGCTCCCAGCCGAGCCGTCGCACCGCGGCGCGCCGCCAGGCGCGGTCGATGTTGAAGCTGAGGAGATGATTGAGGAAGTCGTAGCGCGGCGCGATGGCGGCGAACATGGTGCGCACGTACGACCGCTTGGCCGCCCGCGCGGCGGGCGGGAGGTCGGTGGAGGCTGTGAAGGTCGGGGAGGTACCGAAGGGGTGCGTCATAAGCGCGAAAGATAGGCCGGGCAACCTGACGGGCGCCAGCGATCAACAAGTCGCCGCGTGGGCGACGCAGGGCCACGAAGCGGCGTTTCGCGAGCTGGTGCGGCGCTACGAGCGCCCGGTGTTCTCGTTACTGTATCGTATGGTGCGTGACCGCGCGCTCGCCGAGGACCTCGCGCAGGAAACGTTCATCAAGGTCCTGAACGGCATCGACTCGTACAATCCGCAGTTCAAGTTCTCCTCGTGGATCTTCAAGATCGCCAACAACGCCGCGATCGATCACCTGCGCAAGCGCGAGCTCGAGACGCTGTCGCTCGACGGGTCGCCGCACGCCACGACGCCGGACCAAATGCGCGCGACGGCGCTGCAGCTCGGCGACCGGAGCGAAACACCGTTGCAGGAGCTCGAGGCGCGCGAGCTCGGCAGCGCCATCGAGCGGGCCATCGCGCGGCTCCGCCCCGAATACCGCTCCTGCATCCTGCTGCGCCACGTGGAGGGTCACAGCTACGAGGAGATCGCCCGCATTCTGGACCTGCCCCTGGGCACGGTGAAGACGTATATCCACAGGGCGCGCAACGAATTACGGACCTACCTGGAGGATCGGCGCCCGTGAAACCCGCACCCCCTCCGGGCCGTAGGACGACACCATGAACGAGCCGCTGGTGCAGCATCTGACTCCCGAGGAGATCGAGCTGTGGGCTCAGGGTCTCCTGCCCGCCGCACGTGAGGGTCACGTGGGCGCGTGCGCCGACTGCCGTCTGGCGGCGGAGCGGGAGCGCAAGCTGATTCGCGAGCTGGCGCAGTTGACGCGCTTCGCACCCGAATTCGGGTTCGTGGAGCGGGTAATGGCGAAGGTGAAGATCCCCACACCGTCAGGCCCGCACCTCCGCCCCCACACCGACGCCTAACAGGCGCGCCGCGCTGCCGTCCCGCACGGCGATCTCCACCGTCCCGCCACTTCCCACAAACGCCAACAGGGCTCCCCGGCCCACGTCGCCGAACGTCCGCGACAGGGGACCGATTTCCGTTCCCGCGACCCTGATCCGCACGCCCGGCTCCACCGCTGCGCCCGGAATGTTCGAGATCAGAGTCCCAAACCGATCGACATAGAGCACTTCGCCGATCGTCACGCCGCCGTGCGTGCGGGGCGCAGGGAGCGGGGAGCGCAGCGGATCGGTGATGGGGTGGCCCACGTGTGACAACGAGGCACCCAGGGCGAGCTGGCCCGCGGCCGGCGCGAACACGTCGCGCGCATGGAACGTGGGGGCGGCCGTTGGCGGAATCGGCAGGGTTGCGAAGTGTGCATCCCCCGGCAGGAACGAGAGCAGCCCGTTGTCGGGGGCGACGAAGAAGTGGCCGGCCGTCGAGGCGGCGAGCGCTCGCCGGGCCGTGCCCACTCCCGGATCCACCACCGCGAGGTGGACGCTTCCTTGCGGGAACCGGTGCCACACGCGTGACAGGACGTACTGCGCGGCCCGCACGTTACCGGGGGGCACCTGGTGAGTGATATCGACGAGCGCCGCGCCGTGCACCTGCGACAGCAGCACACCCTTCATTTCGCCCAGGTAGCTGTCGGCGTCACCGAAGTCGGTAAGGAGCGTGATTAGGGTGGCCATGGTCAAGTCGGAACGCGGAATGCCGAACGCGGAACATTCGAGCGGACCTCGAGCCGCCTGTTCCGCATTCCGACTTCCGCGTTCCGCGTTGTCATAACACCGTGTTCCGCCATGCGCCTCGTAGCCAAAACAGAGTCATCGCGATCCCCCGCGACACGGCGGTCACCGACAGAGCGAGCCAGATGCCGATCAGCCCGATCGCACCCGACCACCAGGCGCCGAGCGGCACTCGCAGCAAGGTGAGCGTGGTGCTCGTGATCTGAGGCCACAGGGTATAGCCCGCCCCGGCCAACGCGCCCTCCAGAATGATCTCGAACGTCTGGCCGATCTGCGCGAACGCGATCACCCGCAGATAGAGACTCCCGTCCGCGATCACCGCCGAATCCGACGTGAACAGCGCGACGAGCAGCCTCGGAATCGTTAGAAACGCGATGGCCGTGGTCGTGGTGACGGCGAGGCAGTACGCCACTGTCATGCGCACGGCCTGGCGCGCGCGGGCCTCCTGTCCCGCGCCTAGGTTCTGTCCCACGAGCGCCGACGCCGAGAGCGCGAATCCCGAGATCGCGATGAAGCCGAGGCCCTCCACCTTGTGGCCGACACCGAGCGCCGCGAGCGCCGCGGTCCCGAAGCGCGACGTGTACCGCGTGAGCCACATGTACACGATCGAGAGCAGCACGCCCGCGAGCGAAAGCGGCGCGCCCACGCGAAACACCGTGGGGAGCGCATGCCAGTCGGGCGCATCGAGGCGGATCAGCCCCCGCCGCCACGCGATGCCGATCCCGATGAGGAAACCACCGCCCCGCACCATGACCGACGCGAGGGCAGCGCCTTCCACCCCGAGCCTGGGCAAGGGGCCGATTCCGGCGATCAGCAGCGGATCGAGCCCGATCGACAGCAACACGGAGGCCATCAACAGCCGAAACGGCGTACGCGTGTCGCCCGAGGCGCGGAACGTCGCCTCGACGGCGAAGAACCCGAACACGAGCGGCCCGCCCAGGAGCCAGGTGTCGAGGTACGCGCGCCCCAGCGTCGCAACCTCGGCCGGAACGCTCATCAAGCGGAACAGGGCGGCGGTGAGGCCGAGGCCGACCAGGGAGACGACGGTCCCAGCCGCGAGGGCATACACCACGGCGGCGCCCGCGGCACGCGCGGCGGCGTCAGGGCGCCCCTCTCCGTGTCGCCGCGCCGCGACCGCGATCAGCCCTACCTCCACCATCTCGCCAAGCGACAGCAGCACCCACACGTAGAACCCCGCGGTCGAGACCGCGGCGAGCGCGGCGGCCCCGATCAGGTTGCCCACCCAGATGGCATCGATGAGGTTGAAACAGAAGTGGCAGGCCATCATCGCGACCGCAGGCGCGGCGAGCTTCAGAATGACGGGCCGGAGCGGCCCGACGGTGAGGGAGCCGGGCGTGCGGGCGACGGTGGTCATGGCGCCGGAAGCTACCGGGGCGCCGGGCCGGAGGTCAACGAGCGATGTGCGTCTTGCGGTGCCGCTGCGCCTTGATCTCGTACAACGAGCGATCCGCCGCGTTCAGCAGCGTTTCGAGCGTCGCGCCGTCGCGCGGATGGACCGCGACCCCGATGCTCACGGAGAGCTTCGGCTTCTCACCGTCCCGGGACACCCGTTCGGCCACACGCCGGGCGACGTGCCACGCCGCTGCGTCCCCCGTCTCCGGAAGCACCAGCGCGAACTCGTCGCCGCCGAAGCGCGCAGCGGTATCGATGCCCCGGCAGGAGCCGAGCAACGTCTCCGCCACCCGCCGCAGGGCCAGGCTGCCTACGAGGTGCCCGTGCTGGTCGTTGATCTGCTTCAAGCCGTCCAGGTCCATCAACACCACCGCGAACGGCCGTTCGGTGCGGGAGGAGCGCCGGATCTCGACGTCCAGCGCCTGCACCAGCTGGCGGTAATTGGCGAGCCCCGTGAGCGGATCGCTCACCGCGAGCCGCCGCAGCCGCTCCTCCGCTTCCTTCCGCTCGCCCGCCACCGCGGCGAGCACCAGCGTCATGACGGCCGAGACACCTTGGAATGCCTGCAGCAGGAGCAGCGACTCGTTGAACGTCGGCCGGACGAACGGCCCGTACCCACTCAGGGTCCCCCAGATCGCCAAGACCGAGAGCATCACCACGACCGCCGCCGCTTCGCGCCGCTCGAAGCGGAACGCCGCCCACAACAGCGGCGGGAGGCACAGGAATTCCAGCGGATAGTGCTTGTCTTTCCACGGGAACAACCCATCGAATGCCGCGAGGCCCACGACCACAAGGCACCCGAGCAAGGCGGCGGCCTCGAGCGCCTGACGGCGGTGCCAGTGGATGCGGGGGCGCTCCGCCCACAGGAGCACGGCGGGCGCGACCACCAGATCGCCCACCACGTCCCCCGTCCACCAGGTGGACCAAATGGGCCAAAAGTCTCCCCAGGGGGCGAAGCCCGCGAGCGAGAGCGTCACGACGCCCGCGGTGGCGCTCAGGGTGGTGCTGGCCAGCCCGGCGAGTGCGACGAGTTTGACGACGTCGCGGGCGCGCTCGCACGCCCGCCGCCCCCGGGCAAACCGGTTGACTAGGTACGCGCCGACCAACCCCTCGAGCATATTGCCGGCAGCGATGCCGATGGAAGTCGCCGTGGAGCCCGCGGTCGTGATGTTGACGAGGAAGGCACCGACCAGGATGGCCGGCCACACTTCGTACCCGGCAAGCAGGAACGCCGCGAGCGCGATACCGGTGGGAGGCCAGACGGGCGTCGCGCTCGGGTTCACGAACGCAAGCCGCAACCCCAGCTTGCCGGCTACGATATAGGCGGCGCAGATGGCGGCGAGCAACCCCAGACGTCTGACCAATCGCGACTGGATCATCCCAGCCCTCGGTCTCCGGACGGCGGGGCGCGCGCCTTCAACGGCACTAGTACTCAACGATGACAGGGACCGGCTCCCGATGCAACCTACCGATCAGCCGGCCCCATGAACCACTCCTCCCATGCCACACGGTACGTCTTGATACACCGCGAGCAACGCATCTCGCTTGGTGTCCCCTTCAGCTGCGCGCGATTACGGCACGATGGGCACACGGCGTACCGACCGCCCCACATGGCGGCGAGTCCTTTCGCATCGCGCGGGAGCGAGACGACCGTCCAGCACTGGGGTGGCTTCGTAACGATCTTCAGCGAGGTGCGGGGCACGGGCACCGGATGCCGGTTCACGTCCAGCATCGCCTCGCCGGCCCTCAAGCCCGCGACCCGGTACCACGCACCACGGCGTAGCCGACAGTTCACGTCGACCCGTAACCGAGCCCACTGCGGCTCGGCGAGCGCCCCCTCCAGGCCCGGTTCCATCGGGAACACGCTAAAAGGTTCATGCCAGAATGGTAGAGTGGCGCCGTCGCAACAGGGGCGGTGAGCACGATCAGGGGGGCGTCTGGGGGACCTCGCGGAGGAAGCGCTGGAAGACCGGATTGCCAGGATATTGCTCGGCGAGGCGCCGGACCGCGTCGCGGGCGTCACGCTCGCGCGCCTCACGTTGCGCGGGGTCGCGTCGGGCCTCGCGCTCGAGCACGGCCGCGAGCACCCAGGTCGCTTCCACCCGCCCCAGATCTCCCTCGGTCGCGGCCCGCCGGAGGTAGCCGATGCCCCGATCCGCATTCCCGCTCCCCAGCCCGATGATCTTCGCCACGAGCCGCGCCAGCGCCCCCGCCCGCGCCAGGCCGTACTGATAGACTCCCAGTCCGAGAAGACAATCGGTGCAGGTGGAATCGACCGCGAGCACGCGGGCATAGGCGTCGCGCATCGCCTTGCCGTCTTTCGCCGCGCTCCATGAGTGGCCGTGCAGGTCGCGCTGGCGGGCTCGGTACCCCAGCGCGGTCGCCAGCCAGAAGTCGCGCGCGGGGCCGGGAGACCCGGCGCGCGCCCGGCGGACGGCGAGGTCCAGCAGCGAGTCGATGCGCTCGGCTTCGTAGGCATCGTTTTCGAGCGCGGCGGCCCACCAGATGTAGGCGCTCGCCTCGAACGTCACCGCCGCAGCGTCGCTCGAGTCGTGCGCCGCCAGCGCCGCGAAATACGCGGCGGCGGTGGGAAAACCGCCGGCATACAGCGTGTCCAACCCGGCGCGGAGCTCGGGTCGGTCGGCGCGGGGATCTTGCAGCAGACACAGCGCGGCAAGCAGAGCCCGCACGTCAGCGTGGCAGCGAGGCGAGAGAGTCGGTCAGGCGGCGCGCGACCGCGTCCAGCGCTTGCGCCGCGGGCGTGCCCGGCTCCGCCACGACCACCGGTTGGCCGGCGTCAGCGAGATTCGGGAGCCGCGCCTGCAACGGGACCTGTCCCAGCAGCGGCACCCCCAGCTCGTCCGCGAGCCGGGTGCCGCCGCCCGACAGGAAGATCTCGGTCCGCTCGCCGCAATGGGGGCACACGAAGTAGCTCATGTTCTCCACCACGCCCAGCACGGGCACCCCCACGCGCTCGAACATTTTGGCGCCGCGCAGGCTGTCGCCCACCGCCACCTCCTGCGGAGTGGTGACGATGACGGCGGCGCGGATGTGCACGGTCTGCGCGAGCGACAGCTGCGCGTCGCCCGTGCCGGGCGGCAAATCCACGAGGAAGAAATCCAGCTCTCCCCAATCCACATCCTTCAAGAACTGCTGGATCACCTTCATGATGATCGGTCCCCGCCAGATGGCGGGCGCGTCGCGCTCCACGATCAGGCCCAGCGACATGATCTTCACGCCGTGGGCCTCGAGCGGCTGGATCCTCCCGCCCTGCACCTCCGGCTTGCGGTCGACGCCCATCATGCGCGGGATGTTGGGTCCATAAATGTCCGCGTCCATCAGTCCCACGCGGTGACCGGCACGCGCCAGCGCCACCGCCACGTTCGCGGACACCGTGGATTTGCCCACGCCACCCTTTCCCGACGAGATCGCGAGCACCGTACCGAGCTGGGGGAGTTCCACGGGCGTCGGGGGCGGTGGCACGGAGGCGCCACCCGGCCGCGGAGCCGTCGAGCGAGGCGCGGTACCGGTCGGCACGCCGCCGGCGTCCGTCACGTTGACGCGCACCGCCGTCACGCCCTCCACCCCCTGGACGGCCTTCCGCACCTCGCGAGCGAGCGATCCCGGATCGTCGCGGCCGAGCAGGAAGGTGAAGCTGACCGTCCCGTCGCTGGCGATCGCGAGGTCCTTCACCATCCCGGCCGAGAGGACGTCGCCACCGCGGCGCGGGTTGACGAGGAGCGAGAGCACGTGCTCGACGCGGGCTTGGAGCGTGTGGGAAGCAGGCACGAGTGAAAGGTAACGAGCCTCGGCGGGGGACGTGCGGGACCGGTACCGAGCAAGCGCTCGCGGATGTGACTCCGCCCAGCCCCCCTCAGGGTCGGCCCCGACGCTCCCGCATCGCAGCCACATTGCGATCGAAGATCTTCTGCTGATCGGCGGTCAGCACGGCGCGAATGTCGTCCACCTCGTGGTGAAATAGGCCGCGCACCTTCTCCCGAGTCGCCGAATCCGGCGGACTTCCCGGCGTGAACGACGGCATCTGCTCCCGATAGTGTCCCCGGATCGAATCGACTTTCGCTTGCTGCTCGGCGGTCAGCGTGATGTCCCGAAGCAGCCCTTCCATCGCGCGGCCCGGGCCACGCCCCGACGGGTTCTGCGCCAGCGCCGGCGACGCGGCCAGCAGCGTTGCAAATAGCAAGAATGGTGGTCTCATTCGGCCTCCTTTACCAGAGGATACGCTCGGAGAATCGTCCCTGCTGAGTGCGCGCGACACCTCGGGACACCAGGCATGGAGATTGCCGCAAGCCCGGGTGTCTCACCGCGCCCTCGATGCCCCAAGACCTGAGCAGTGCGCGCCGCGCGGAACACTTCGCGGCGCAATGGACGATCGGCCTGCTGTTCGCCTGCCTCGCGCTCGAAGCCGCCGCGATCGCGCGGCCCGAGGCGGTCGGCGCGCTCAAGCTACCGGTACTGGTTGGCACCGGGCTCATGTGGCTCCTGTGGCTCCGCCGGGCGTACGGGAATCTCGCGCTGGTCGGCTCGAGGCGGACTCGATTCGGCCGCCGCTGGGCCATCGGGGTCTGGCTCATCCCGTTCCTCAACGTGGTGCGCGCCTACGAAGTAATGAAGGATCTGTGGCTCCGCACCAACTCCATGAACGATCGCGACGGCTACGACGACCTACCGCCCTCTGCCCTGCTGCCGGGCTGGTGGGGGATCTCACTGGCATGGGGAGCGCTCGTCCTGGTGACCACGTGGCTTACGGAGGACGCCTTCGACCTCCGTCTCCCGATGCACGCCGTCGGGATCGTGGCGATCATCCTCGCGATCCGCGTCGTGCGGGGAATCGACCGCACCCAGCAAGCGTTCCTGCCTGGGCCGCCCGATCTTCCCACACCTCAGGCCTCGGCGCGACACTTCGAGGTGGCGCCGCATCATGGCGTCAACGCGTCAAGGCCCGCGCGGAGTCCCTAAAGCGCCGCGTTCCTCAAGAGCTGAACGTACACCCGCACGGCATCGGCATACGCCTGCAGCCCGATGCGCTCATCGATGCCATGCACTCGCCGCAGGTCGTCCTTTCCGATCGTCGCCCCCACGAAGCGCAGCACGTTGGGAGTGAGCCGGCCGTAGTGGCGTGAATCGGTGCCGCCCACCACGAGCCAGGGTGTCACGACCGCCCCGGGAATCACCTGTCGAATCGTGCGAGCCAGTAACTGGAATGGCTCGGCGTCCACATCGCTGACGGCGGACGGGTTGGTGACGTTCGTCTCGAGCGCCCGCACGTCGATCGCGGCGTCGTGCACCACCGCTCGCACGTGCTCGACCACGCCCGCTGCGCTGTCGCCGGGAAGGATCCGGAAGTTCACCAGTGCCTGAGCGGTAGACGGCAGTACGTTCTCCTTCACACCCGCCTGGATCACCGTAGGAGCCGTCGTCGTACGCACCAGGGCATTGCCCTGCGGCGTGGCGCCGAAGCGCGCCGCGAGCATCCCGCCGAACAGCCAGCGGTTCGCGAGAACCAGGCGTGGCCCGAACGACATCTCGGGCCCCAGGTAGTCGAACATGGCCGCGGTCGGTCCACGGATGGCGCGCGGCATCTGCTCGCGCTCGAGGCGCGTCAACGCGGCCGCCAGCATGCCGACGGCGGTCTGCTCGGGCGGCATCGACGAATGGCCGCCCTCCGCGTGCGCCACGAGCTCGACGGTCAGGTAGCCCTTCTCCGCGATGCCGACCAGGGCGACCGGAGCGCCGATGCCGGCGATGAGCCCCGTGGCGACGGCGCCCCCTTCGTCGAGCACGAAGTCAGGGTGCACCTTCCGGGACGCGAGGGCCGCGGCGATCTGCGCCGCACCGCGGCGCCCACCCACTTCTTCATCGTACCCGAACGCGAGGTATACCGTGCGTCGCGGCTTGGCGCCGGCCTCGAGTAAGTGCTCCACGGCCTCGAGGATCGCTACCAGACTGCCCTTGTCGTCGAGCGCCCCTCGTCCCCAGATGTAGCCGCCGGCGACGCGCCCTGCGAATGGTGGCTCCGTCCACTTGCCTTCGGTCCCGGGCTCCACTGGCACGACGTCCTGGTGGGCGAGGAGCATGACCGGAGCGAGGCGCGTATCCGAGCCGGTCCACTCGTACAACAGGCCGTAGCCGTTGACCTTCTCGAGCTTGAGCGCCGCGTGCGCTCTGGGGAACGACTCCCGGAGGTACCGCTGCAAGCCGTCGAACTCGCGCGGTTCGAACCGGCTCGAGTCCTGGTAGGACACCGTGCGAAACCGCAGCGCCCCTGCCAGCCGGGTGGCCAGGGCTGCGGTATCGAGCGGCATCGCGGCCGCGGTGGGCACCGCGGGCTGCCGCGACCCGAAAGTGAAGGTGCGCTCGAGGACGATCGCGCCGAGGATCAGCACGGCCGCGAACAGGACGAGGAACGCTCGCTTGCTCATCGCCCGTTCAGGTAGGCGCGGGCCGCGGCCAACACCCGGCCCTGCGCTTCGGCCAGCGTGCCCTCGAGCGACGCCCCGGCCGCCTTGCGGTGGCCTCCGCCTCCGAACTGGTGCGCCAGCTCCGCCACGTCGACTTCGCCGAGCGAGCGAAAGCTGACCTTCACCTTGCCGCTCGCCAGCTGGCGGAACAGCAGCGCGAGGCGCACCCCAGCGATCGAGCGCGGGTACTCGACGATCCCGTCCAGATCGTCGGCGGTGGCGCGATGCCGTTGCAGTGCGTCCGGTGGCACGGTCACCCACGCCAGTCCGTGCTCACGCTCGACAACCAATGTGGCGAGCACCTCGACCAAGAGGCGCACACGCCCTTCCGGGGCGCTGGCGTACACCGACTCGTAGATCGATTCCGGGTCCACGCCCCGCTCCAGCAGCGCGCCCGCCACGCGCAGCGCCCGCGGGGTCGTGTTGGCGAACCGGAACCCGCCGGTGTCGGTCAGGATGCCGACGTACAACGCCCGCGCCGCCGCCGGTGAGATGGGCCACCCCACGGCGCTCGCGAGGTCGAACACCAGCTCGGCGGTCGCGGCCGCCTCGGGGGCCACGAGCCGGGGGCCCGCCGGGAGCGAGCCCTGGCTCACGTGATGGTCGATGCAGGCGACCACGTGCGAGCGCGTGATCGCCCGCGCCAGATCGCCCAGCCGGCTCAGCTCCGAGATGTCGAGCACGATCACCACGTCGGCCGCCTCGATCTCCCGTGCGGCGCGGTCCGAGTGGTCGGCGCCCGGCGGCACGAGAAAGTGAAACCGCTCGGGGATCGGCGTAGGATTTGCGAGGCCCGAGCGTAGGCCGCGCGCCGTGAGCAGATGCCACAGCGCGACTTCGCTGCCCACGCCATCACCGTCCGCGTTCACATGCGTGGTGACGGCCACTCGGCGGCCGGGCGTAAGAACGGCCGCGACGTCCTGCGCGGCGCGTGCTCGCTCAGGGGGAACCGTGACTCCGTTTGTCGTCACGACATCAAGATAACGGTCCCTACCTCGCTCCGATGAACGACACGAAGTGCGGGCTCGTCCCCGTCACAACCAGACTCCCGCTCACCGACAGACTGTCGTGACGCAGCAGGAACCGGCCCAGCAGCTGGACCGGCACCGCGAACGGAACGCCCGGCGCCCTGACCTCGCCGGTCACATGGATCGAATCCGGAATGGGGTGGGTGTACGTGCCGAGGATCGTCTCGGGCTGCTGGCCCTGGGTCGCGAGTACGGCGACGAACGAGTCAACACTGGATGAGTGGCTCAGAGTGACGTGGCCCGAGTCCGTCGGCGGGCCGAATGCAGGGAGGGTGTCGAGACAGTACGAGACCAGGTGGTACAAGCCGTACAGGGTGTCAGGCTGCGCCGCCCCGCCGCTGTACGACGGACACACAGCCGGCTGATGCGGGCTAGTGCTGTTGCTGCACGCGTCCGCGATCGCCGCCGCCACGGCGCCAACGAGCACGATACAGCGAGACCAGAGCTTCATGGCACCTCCCCTTAGGTGCCCTAAAGCTATGGGGCGTAGCACAGGGGCGCCAAGAACCGCAGGGACGCGACGGTCCTGCGTGACGTCTTCGCGTGACGTCTCTATTCCTTCAGTACGCTGTGTTGCCGGCTGTACCCGAAGTAGATCCCCAAGCCGATCACGAGCCACACGGCCAGCCGGATCCAGGTGTCGAACGGCAGCGTGAGCATGAGGCCCAGGCAGGAAAGAATACCGAGCAGCGGCACGAGGGGGACGAGTGGCGTGCGGAACGGCCGCTCCAAATCAGGTCGGGTGTGCCGCAGCACCCACACACCGGTGCACACCAGCACGAACGCGAGCAGTGTGCCGATGTTGACCCACGTTCCGAGGAGCTGCAGCGGCAAGAGGCCGGTGGCGACGCACACCGCGATCCCGGTGTAGATCGTGGAAACGTAGGGCGTCCGGAAGCGGGGATGGACCTTGCCCGCCCAGCGCCCCAGCAAGCCGTCCCGCGACATCGAGTAGAATATGCGAGACTGACCGAGCAGCATCACCAGGATCACGGAGGCGATGCCCAGGACCGCGCCCAAGTCGATCGAGACGCGAATCCACCAGGGCGCGCCGATCCGCTCCATGGCGTACGCCATCGGCGCCGCGATATTGAGCTCGCGGTAGGGCACCATGCCCACCAGCACGGCCGACACGACGACGTACAACAGCGTGCAAATCACGAGCGACCCGAGGATGCCGATAGGCATGTCGCGTTGGGGGTTTCTCGATTCCTGCGCCGCGGTCGAGACCGAGTCGAACCCGATGTAAGAGAAGAACACCAGGCCCGCGCCCCGCAACACACCCGACCAACCGTACGTGCCCCATTCCCCCGTGTTGGCGGGAATGAACGGCGTCCAGTTGGCCCGATTGATATGCCCGAAGCCCACGAGCACGACGAGCAGGACGATCCCCACCTTGAGAATCACGATCGCGGTGTTGACCCGGGCCGACTCCCTGATACCGATCACGAGCACGGCGGACATTACGGCGACGATGCAAACGGCCGGGAGGTTGATGATCGCCCCCGTGAGATTGAGCCCCGCGTGGGCGCATCCCGCGACGTGGCTCGCCACCTGCCCGGCGGTGCACAGCTGGGTTGGCGGGGCGGTGAGCGTGGCGGGAATTCGGAGGCCGAACAACCCCAGCAGGGAGACGAAATGGGCCGACCAGCCGACGCCCACGGTGGCAGCGCCCGCGGCGTACTCGAGCACCAGGTCCCACCCGATGATCCAGGCGGCGAACTCCCCCATCGTGGCGTAGGAGTACGTATACGCGCTGCCCGCCACCGGCACGGCGCTCGCCATCTCGGCGTAGCACAGTCCCGCGAAGGCGCAGGCAATCCCGACGAGGATCATTGACAGCGGCACCGCGGGACCCGTGTACAGGGCCGCCACCTGCCCAGTGATCACGAAGATCCCCGCGCCGATGACGGCGCCGATGCCGAGTGTGACGAGATTGAGGGGCCCGAGGGCCCGCCTCAGGGCGTGCTCACCCGCCGCCTCCGCTTCGGCGCGGAGGCTCGCGATCGGCTTGGTGGCGAACAGAGTCACCCCACAATTTGGGACGTAGCGAGCGCGTCCCCAACGGCGCCGGGACGAGCGGGACCGTGAGCGGGACGAACGGCGCTAGGGAACTCCGTACCAAGGGAACGTGGTGCTGGGGTGGAACGCTGGGCGCCTACACGCGAGGGCGCACCGAAACATGCAACGCGGCACTGTGCAGGTCTGGCCAGCCTTGGGCTTGGGAGTCCTCGTGCAGAGATGCCCTAGAGCGTGCCGGGAGCGGAAGCGAGCAGGTTGCGGCGGTAGCGCCGGCTGAGGGTGACTCGGGCGCCGGTCTCGAGAATGACGATCGCGTCGCCGTGGAACCACGGCTGCACCTCGCGTACCCGGTCCAGATTCACGAGCGCCGAGCGGCTGACGCGGCGAAACCGCTCTGGATCGAGCCGCCGCTCGAGCGCGCTGAGCGTGGAGCGAAGCACGTGGGTACGGTCCCCCAGATGGAGACGGACGTAGTTCTTCGCGGCCTCCATCCAGTCGATATCACTGGTCCGCACAAAGACGCCGTGGCCGTTGCTCTCGACCAGGAGCCGTTCGATCACCGGCCGCAGCGCGGCGCGGCGCTGTTCCAGATCATGGTGATAATCGCGGGCGTGCACCACGGCCAGGATCGTCCAGTAGATCAGGACGTTCCAGTGGTAGAGCAGCGTGAAGTTGTCCACGAGCTTCTGCGCGAACCCGAACGGCTCGCCCGCCGCCGTATGCAATAAGTCCTGCACCCCTACGGTGGCAAGGAGCTGTACCAGCGCCAGGTCGAGACTCGCGCCGAGGTGGATGAAGAAATGCCGGCCGAAGTTCGCCCGATCCACCCGGAACCGGCGCGCCAGCCACGCCACGACGAGCGATAGGAGGCCCCACAGGTACCACATGGAGAGGCTCGCGGCGAGCGCTTGCCACCAGGCCGTGGCGTGCGACGGGAGGCGTCGGCCGGCCAGGAACTGCTGCGCAGCGAAGCACAGGCCGACGAGCGTCCAAAAGCCGAACCACTTGAGGCGGATGCGCACCGTTTGCGCCGACCTCAGGTCTTGGGCCGCGCCAGCTTGGAATGGCGTACGCCGTAGAGGAAGTACAGGAACATGCCGAAGACGAACCAGATGATCAACCGCCGCCAAGTGGTCCAGGGCAGCGAGATCATCAGGTACGCCGCGGAGATCGCCCCGAGCGGAGCGACGATGAAAACCGCCGGCGTCGTGAAGGCCCGCGGCAACGTCGGCTCCCGCACCCGCAGCACCATGACGCCGATCGACACGATCACGAACGCGAGCAGCGTGCCGATGGAAACCAGGTTGCCGGCCTCGCGCACCGTGAGCAGCGACGCCACGAAGGCGACGACGATGCCGGTAATGATCGAGGTGAGGTACGGCGTCTGGAACTTGGGGTGGACCTTGTTGACGAACTGTGGCAGGAGACCGTCGCGCGCCATCGAGTAGAACACGCGCGACTGGCCGAGCAACATGACCAGGATCACCGACGACAAGCCGGCGATGGCGCCGAGCTTGATGAGCGTCGACATCCACCCAAGGCCGGCGTGATCGGCCGCGACGGCGATCGGGTCCGGGACGTTCAGGTCCTTGTAGCTCATCACGCCCGTGGCGATTCCGGAGACCAGGATGTACAGCACCGTACAGATGAGCAGCGAGCCGATGATGCCGATCGGCATGTCGCGTTGCGGGTTCTTCGCCTCCTGGGCTGCGGTGCTCACGGCGTCGAAGCCGATGTAGGCGAAGAACACGAGGCCCGCGCCGGCCATCACGCCCGTCCACCCGAACGCGCCACGGTCTCCCGTGTTCGCCGGAATGAACGGGTGCCAGTTGGCGGGGATGATGGCGTGGGCGGCCCCGACGATGAACAGCAGGACGACCGCGACCTTAATGAACACGATGACGTTGTTGACGTTCGCCGACTCCTTGATGCCGATCACGAGCAGGGTCGTCACGATCGCGATGATGATCACGGCGGGCAGGTTGAACACAGCGGGCTCGGTGCACTGCGGCGCCACCACGCCTCGCGCTGCGGCGAGCGAGCACGGCACGTTGATCCCGATGTCCTTCAGGAAGCTCACGACGTAGCCGGACCACCCGATCGCCACGGTCACCGCGCCTAGGGCATACTCAAGAATCAGGTCCCAGCCGATGATCCAGGCGAAGACCTCTCCGAGTGTAGCGTAGCCGTACGTGTACGCGCTCCCCGCCATCGGCACGAGCGACGCGAACTCCGAGTAGCACAACGCGGCGAAGATCGAGGCGACGCCCGCGAGGATGAACGACAGTACGACGGCGGGGCCGGCATTCTGCGCCGCCACCGTCCCCGTCAGTACGAAAATGCCGGTACCGATGATCGCCCCGATCCCCAGCATCGTGAGGTTGAGCGCGCCGAGTGCCCGCTTGAGGCTGTGGTCGGTCTGGGCCTCCTGCTGCAGCTCGGTGACGCTCTTCCGTCGGAGCAGGTTCATGAGTCCTCGGATGGTTGGAGCGGACAGCAGGTGAACGGCGAGTCGGCGGCTAGAGTAGGACCGGCCAGTGGACCTGTCAAGTCAGAAGGTGAGGTCCACCCTCAACGTCCACGAACGGGGAACCGGCATGGTTGCGAAGTCTTCGACGGTCCTGGGCCGGCCCGGCACCGCCGTACCGTAGCTCCCCGCTTCCGGATCGCCGCCCGAATACCCGGTCCACGTCATGAGATTCCGACCGGCAAGCGTGATCGTTGCCGCGCGCGCGCGCAAGGCGGCCGCGACGCCCGGTGGCGCGGATTGTCGACGTCCACCCCCCCAAAGTTGGCCGGCCAAGATGCCGGCTCCGATCTCACGCCGCCGGCTCCGTAGGCCTCCCAGCGTGGTGCCCCGGGGTGGCCCCGTTTTGTGCGGATCAGCAACACGCCCCCGGCCGCCCCGGGCCCGTACAGCGCGGCAGCGGCTGGCCCTACGACCTCGACCGATTCGATGTCCACGATGTTCAGGTCGGATAGCCGCAGCGGCCCGGCCGAACCAGGTCCGCCGAAAAGGAAATCGTCCTCCGTTTGATCTACCCGCATGCCATCGACGAGCACGATCGGCGCCTCGTCGTCCACGAGAGACTGCACGCCCCGGAACCGGATGCACGACCCCGTGCCCATGAGCCCCGAGCCGGGAATGACTAGGAGGTTGGGAACACGACTAGTGAGCAGCTCGCCCAGGTCGCGTACGGCTCCCTCGCGCGTGAGGCGCGCGGCGTCGATGAAATAAGACGCGGTCGGGCGAGTGTTCGAGTCCAGGGGCTCAGGAGAGGTGCCCGTCTGGGCGACGCACGTCGGCGGCGAGGCGACAACGACACCCCCGGCCAGAAGGAGAGCGAAGCGAGCAAGCACCGGCGGGGTCCTCGAGCGGCAAACTGCCGCGTCCAATGTGCCAATTTGCAACAAGGCGCAAGCGCCCCGTCCCCCTGACCCCCAAAAAAAGACGGCCTTACAGCGAGTAGTTCGGCGATTCTCGCGTAATCACGACGTCGTGTGGGTGGGACTCTCGCAGCCCGGCGCTGGTGATCTGGATGAACTCGGTCTCGGAACGCAGCGCGTTGACGTCGCACACCCCGCAATAGCCCATGCCGCTGCGCAGGCCGCCCACCATCTGGAAGATCACGTCGGCCGCCGGGCCCCGATACGGAACGCGACCCTCGATGCCCTCCGGCACGAGCTTGGACGGCGACACCTCGCCTTCCTGGAAGTAGCGGTCGGCCGAGCCTTCCTCCATGGCGCCAAGGCTGCCCATGCCGCGGATCACCTTGAAGCGGCGGCCCTCGAGCAGGAACGACTCCCCGGGACTTTCCTCGGTGCCCGCGAGCATCGATCCCATCATCACGCTCTCCGCGCCCGCTGCCAGCGCCTTCACGATGTCGCCGGAGTACTTGATGCCGCCGTCGGCAATCACGGGCACATCACCGGCGCCGCGCACGCCCTCCTGGATCGCCGTGATCTGGGGAACGCCGACGCCGGTGACCACACGCGTGGTACAAATGGAGCCGGGGCCCACGCCGACCTTCACAGCATCCACGCCGCGCTCGACGAGCGCTCGAGCTCCGGCCTCCGTCGCCACGTTGCCGCCCACCAGCTGCGTGTCGGGGAACGCCTCACGCAGGCAAGCGACCATCTTGAGCACCCCCTCCGAGTGGCCGTGCGCCGAATCGACGACGACCACGTCGCAGCCCGCGTCCACCAGCGCGCGGGCCCGGGCCAACGCGTCGGGCGTGCCGCCCACCGCGGCGGCGACCCGCAACCGGCCATGCTGATCCTTATTGCCGTGGGGATGCCGCCGGCGCTTGAAGATGTCCTTGATGGTGATGAGGCCCTTCAAGACGCCGCGCTCGTCCACGACCGGGAGCTTCTCAATGCGGTGCTTGCCGAGGATCTTCTCCGCCTCATCGAGCGTGGTGCCCACGGGTGCGGTGACGAGACGGTCCTTCGTCATCGCGTCGCGGATCGGGCGGTCGAGCGCACGCTCGAACTGCAGGTCGCGGTTGGTGATGATGCCCACCAGCCGGCCCGCGTCGTCCACGATCGGCACCCCCGAGATGCGGAACCGCTCCATCAGGCGCACCGCCTCGCGCACCGGCCGGTCGGGGCCGAGGGTGATGGGGTGGAGGATCATGCCCGACTCGCTCCGCTTCACGCGATCCACTTCAGCCGCCTGGCGATCCACCGGCATGTTCTTGTGGATGACGCCGATCCCACCCTCGCGCGCGATCGCGATCGCCATTTCCGACTCCGTGACGGTGTCCATCGCGGCGGAGACGAGGGGGATGTTGAGGGAGATGCCGCGGGTGAAGCGGGTGCGCACGTCGACGCTCCGCGGATGCACACTCGAAAGCCTGGGAACGAGGAGGACGTCGTCGAACGTGAGGGCGACAGCGGGGCGCAAGCTACCCATGGCGAAAGTTACTGGGGCGGCTGCGTTTCCTCAACCTTGGGTTTGTCCGCGGGCTTGTCCGCCACGGGCTTGGTCGCTTCTTCGACCGCGGCCTTCCCTGCCGCGGCGACCTTCTCGAGAAATTTTCCCGCCTTGCCCACGGCGTCCATGGTGCCACGGATGATGGTCACGGGGACCCGGCCCGCGCGCAGTGTGTCCTCCAGCGTTTCCGCGACGCGCTGGAACGGGGCCGCGCCGGCCGGCCGCTCGGCGTACTTGGACTCGAGAAACTCCACGTAGTCGAGCACCTGGTACGCCTTGTCCTCGGGGAGCGCGTCGAGCTTTCGCAGCAGGCGGTCGCGCAGGATCTCGTTCATGGCAGGGTCTCCAGGCTGATCAGATCCAACACCGGGTTCCCGAGGAAGCGGGTGCGCCCGGTGCGGACGCGCGCCGTGACCTGAACCGTCGCGAGGGGCGCCAGCGCCTCGAGCTGCGCGCGCTTCGCGTCCGGCACCACGACGTACACGAAGCCACGCTCGGGAAGCGGGCCGCGCGCCAGAAAATAGCTAGCGCCATTCGGTATCTCGGGCCGCAGCTCGTCCGCCTTCTGGGCCGAGATGAACTGCAGGGTCCAGCGCAGCACCTGTCCCGCGTAGCGCTGCGGGTCGGTGCGCAACTCGGCGGCCGTGATCCCCACAAGCACGCCGGGCGGCGCGATCTCCAGATCCGCGCTCTTCACCCACCCTTCGAGCGCCACGCGGGTCCAGTCGCCGGACTTCCCAAGCACGCGCAACGGCGCGGAGGGCGCCAGCGTCCCCGCTGGCTGTCCTTCGGGCGCGCGATACAGTACCGTGCGGCGCGCCGACTCGACCCTGGCGGGGTCTACCGGCGCCGAGACACTGGTCGGCGGCGCACTGTCGCCGGGAACGAGAGGCGGAGGCTGGGAGGCGGCGCGCGGCGTCGAGTGACGCGCACGCGTCGTATCCGAATCCGCCGGCGCGGCGCTGCGCGAGCTCGCGACCTGTACCACCGCTTCCGCGTCGGTCTTCTCGATCCACCCCGCGCGAGTCACGTGCACCCAGCGGTCCGAGCTCCCCTCGGCCACGCGGTTCAAGAGAAATCCCTCGGGCAGCTTTCCGATGAGCGCGCCCGCCGGCGCGGACCGGAGGTTTTCCTCGGGCGCACGCGTCACGATCAGATCGTACCCGGAGCGCGTCGTCGGGACGACGGACGTCGCGAAGATCCACCCCTCGAGCGTCACGCCCTGCCAGTCGCCTTGTGTGTCGCCACCCATCAGCACTGCCCCGCGCGCTAGCCGTGCCAGGCGCTTGCCACCGGCTTCCTGGTAGAACCAGGCGCCGTCGGTGGTGACTCGATAGCGCGCTTGGGCGGCGAGCGGCAGGGGAAGCGCGAGCCACAGAACAACTGGAAGGGCGCGGAAGCCCCGGCTAGATTGCATCCCCTCCAATATGGCAAAGCAGAATGGGCCGCGCACCCCGGTCGTCCTGATCGTGCTCGACGGCTGGGGCTTCCGCCCCGGCCGGGAGGGCAACGCCGTCGAGCTCGGCGCGACACCTACCTGGCATCGTCTGTGGGCCAAAGCACCGCGCACACTGCTCGACGCGTCGGGTCTCGCCGTGGGACTCCCCCAAGGACAGATCGGCAACAGCGAGGTGGGACACCTGAACCTGGGCGCGGGTCGCGTCGTGCCGCAGGACATGGTGCGCATCTCGCAGGCAATCCAGTCGGGCGAGTTCTTCCGCCTTCCGCCCTTAGTCCAGTTGTGCGCCGACGTGAAGCGGCGCGGCGGCACGCTCCACCTGTGCGGGCTGATCGGCACGGGCGGCGTGCACGCGCTCGATCAGCACCTCGTGGCCGCCGTCGAGCTCGGCCGCGAGCACGACCTGCCGGTCGCGATCCACGCGTGGCTCGACGGGCGCGACACGGCGCCGCAGTCGGGGCTGGCGTTCATGCAGGAGCTGGTAGAGGGGATCGGGGGTGGCGGGGCCCGAGCCCCGAGCCCCGATCCCCGAGCCCCCATATGCATTTCCACCGTCGTCGGTCGCTACTATGCCATGGACCGCGACAAGCGCTGGGAGCGCACCAAGATCGCGTACGACGCGATGGTACACGGCGTGGGCGAGCCCGCGCCGAACCCGATTACCGCCGTCCGTCGCGCGTACGAGGCCGGCGAGACGGACGAGTTCGTGAAGCCGCGCGTGATCACCGGCACGCCGCGCATCCGGGATGGAGACGGTATCTTCTGCGTCAACTTCCGAGCCGACCGCATGCGCCAGATCGTGCGCGCGCTCGCGCTCGAAGGATTCGACGGTTTCGACACCGGGGCTCGGCCGGCCGTCGATCTCGTGACGATGACACAGTACGACGCGACCTTCCCATTCCCGATGGCGTTCGGCCCGATGGTGCTCTCGCAGATCGTCGCGCAGGTGCTGTCGGAGCGGGGCAAGACGATGTTCCGGACCGCCGAGACGGAGAAATACGCCCACGTCACCTACTTCTTCAACGGTGGGGTCGAGACGCCGTACCCGGGCGAGGAGCGGCAGCTGGTGCCGTCTCAAAAGGTCGCGACCTACGATCTCATGCCGGAAATGAGCGCCCCGGGCGTGACCGACGTGCTGTGCCGCGCGATCGAGGCGGGGCACCACGACTTCATCCTGTGCAACTACGCCAACGGGGACATGGTCGGCCACTCCGGGGTACTACGCGCCGCCATCCAAGCGGTGGAAACGGTGGATCGCTGCCTGGAGCGCGTCTTACGCAGCGCCGAGCGGCGCGGCGCCACCCTGCTCGTCACGGCGGACCACGGTAATTGCGAGCTGATGATCGATCCCACGACGGACGGCCCTCACACGGCCCACACCACCAATCCGGTACCGTTCTGCCTCGTTGGGGACGACGTGCGCGGCCCGCTGCGCCACGGCGGCGCGCTGTGCGACGTGGGGCCCACGGTGCTCCGATTGCTCGGTGTGGAGCCGCCGCCGGAGATGACGGGGCGAGATCTCAGGGAGACGGACTGATGGACGGACGGTCGGACGGTCGGACGGTCGGACGGTGGACCCGTGGCTGGATCGCACTCGGTGCAACGGTGCTACTGTCCGTCGGTCCCACCGTCCAACCGTCCGGCGCTCAAGTGGGCTACGATCCCGGCCACTCCCCCTATCGCGATATCCGGCGCGGAGCCGTCGGCGTGCTGGCGTTCGGATACCTGAGCGGCGGCCGGGGGAGCCTGGGCGTCGGCCTCGCCGATGGTGCGACCGCGGGGATCCGCTACGACGCCCAATTCGGGGCCATCGGCGCGTCACTCGGCCTCGCGTACGGGCGGACCCAAAGCTTCGTCGTGGATCCCAAGAAGGATTCCGCGCGCACCAGCGGTCCGTACGACAACGGGGTGGTGCTCGCCGACGCCGGCCTGCAGCTCGTGTTGACGGGCCGCAAGACGTGGCGCGGCTTCGCGCCTTACATCGGCGGCGCGCTCGGCGTCGCGTTCGCGAACACGTTGGCCCAGGATTCGAGCGGCTACACGTTCGGCACCAAGTTCACCCTTTCGCCTAACGCCGGCGTGCGCTGGTATCCCGCGCGGCGCCTCTCGATCCGCGGCGATTTCCGGCTGGTGCTGTGGCGGCTGCACTACCCGCTCTCTTACAAGGTGCCGCCGTCAGGCGGGGGAAGCAGCGTGCTGGCGCCCACCGCGGCGATCACCGAGTGGACCTCGCACCGCTGGGCCACGATCGGCGTGGCGTGGACTTTCTAGCGGAGGGATTCCGGCGAGCGTTCGCGCTGCTGGTCTCGGGCGACGCCGAGGTGTACGGCATCGCCCGCCTGACGCTCAAGATCGGTGTGCTCTCCACGATCGTCGCCTGTGGCCTCGGCATCCCGACGGGCTTTGTGCTGGCCACGAAGCCGTTTTGGGGCCGCCGCGCCGCCCTCACCGTGGTCAACACCGCGCTCGCTTTCCCCACCGTCGTGGTGGGCCTGCTGCTATACGGCCTGCTCTCCCGCCGTGGGCCGCTGGGCGCGATCGGGTGGCTGTATACCTGGCAAGCGATAGTTGTGGGCGACGTGCTGCTCGCGTTTCCGATCGCGGCGGCGCTCGCGGCCGCGGCTGTCCAGGGGGTGGACCCGCGCATCCGCCGCACGGCCGAAACGCTGGGCGCCGGGCGCTGGCGCACAGCGTGGACCGTGGCGCGGGAGGCGCGCTTTGCCCTCGCCGCCGTGATCACGACTGCCTTTGGCCACGTCGTGGCCGAGGTCGGATCCGCGATGACGGTGGGCGGCAACATCCGCGGCCAGACCCGCACGCTCACGACCGCGGTCACCCTGTACACCAGTCAGGGCGACTTCGGCTTGGCGCTCGCGCTCGGCCTGATCCTGCTGATGCTCGCGCTGCTCGTGAACGTCGGGCTCCAGGCGCTCCAAGGACGAGGCAGCCGTGCTTGAGCTGGTTGGCGTGCGCCACCGCTACGACGACCGGGTGGTGCTCGACCTCGAGCGGTTCACCCTCGCGCCGGGCGCCACGGTCGCCGTCGTGGGGCCCAACGGGTCGGGAAAGAGCACCCTACTAAGACTGCTCGCGTTGCTCGAGCGTCCCAGCGAAGGCGAGGTCCGGCTCGACGGCGCGCTGGTGGCCGGCGCCGGCGCCGGCCGCGCCAGCGCCGCGCTGCGCCGGCAAGTGACGCTGGTGGAACAGCGGCCAGCGATGCTCCAGGGAACGGTCCGCGACAACATAGGATTTGGATTGCAGGTTCGAGGAATTAGACGGACAGAAGGGAACAAGAGGGTGGCGACCGTCGCCGCGCGGCTCGGCATCACGCCGCTGCTCGCGCGTCGCCGGCACGAGTTGTCCGAGGGCGAGGTGCAGCGCGTCGCGGTGGCACGCGCGCTCGTGGTCGAGCCCGACGTGCTGCTGCTGGACGAGCCCACGAGCTCGGCCGACCGCGCGGCGTCGCAGACGCTGTACCGGGTGCTGGCCGAAGAGCGCGCCCGCCGCCCACTCGCGATCTGTCTCGCCTCACATCAGCTGGAAGATGCCTACCGCTGGGCGGATGACGTGCGTGCGCTCGCCGAAGGGCGGCTCGCGCCCGTGACGCCCGAGAACCTGTTCCGCGTGGAGCTGCCGTCCGGAAGCGGCGACCTGATGCACGTGTGCGTGGGCAGCATCGAAGTCGCCGTGACGACGGACAAGACCGGCCCCGCCATCCTCGCGATCCCCGCGACGGACATCATCGTGAGCCTTGAGCCGCTCACCTCGTCCGCGCGCAATGTCTTCCTCGGACGCGTGACCCGCCTGAGCCACCAGCGCTCCGGCGTCGTCCACGTTACGGCGGACGTGGGTGTGGAGCTCGTGGCGGTGGTCACCCAAGCCGCTGTGCACGACTTGGGGCTCACCCCGGGAGGTCCGGTGGTGTTCTCCTTCAAGGCGAGCGCGGTGCGCGTGTTCTAGCGATGCCGATCAGCTATCTTACGCGTATCGTTGAGTTTAGCGCGACGCACCGCATCCGGCGCGCGGATTGGTCGGACGCGCAGAACGCGCGCGAGTTCGGCCGTGCCGCCGCGGAGCACGGGCATCGCTATCAGTGCCGGGTCACCGTGAAGGGACCCCTCGTGGCGGAGGCAGGTGGGGTGATGCGGCTTGGGCTGTTGGACGACGTCTTGGCGGAGGAAATCACACGGCGGCTGGACGGGCAAAGCATCAATCGGGCGCTCCCCGAGTTCAGAGACGGGGGTCGGCTGGCGACGGGCGAGGCGCTAGCAGTGTGGGTGTGGGAACGGGTTGCGCCGCGGTTGCCCAACGGCGTGACGCTGCACGCGGTGCGCATCCAAGAGGGGCCGACTATCTATTCGGAATACTTCGGTGAACGGTGATCGAGGGGCTCGGGGCTCGGGGCTCGGGGCTGGGGGTGCATCCCAAGCCCCGAGACCCGAACCCCGAACCCCGGGATCCCGCCGGGGCCGCATGCTCGCCGAATCGGCCGCGGTCGAAGAAGTGCCCGTGTGGCTGGAGGTAAACGGCGCGCCGGCGGTCACGTGGATGTGCACGCCCGACCAGCTCGAGGAGCTCGCCACGGGGTGGCTGCACGGCGAGGGCTACATCGAGTCGCTCGACGACCTGGTGAAGCTGCGGCCTTGTGCCCCGGACCTGGGGTTCTGGGCGGAGGTAAGGCCGGAGCGCGTTGCCGTCGTCACGGCCGAGAACCGCAAGCGGGTGCTCGCCTCGGGATGCGGGGCCGTGTCCACCTTCCTCGCCGATCCGCACGCCGTCGCGCATGCGCCGGCCCGAGGAGAGCCGCCCGGCGCGGAACGGCTGCGCGCGTTGTTCAAGGAGCTGTTCACGCGCGGGGAGCGCTACAACGAGACGGGGGGCATTCACGCCGCCGCGCTCACCGACGGCGAGCGGCTGTTGTTCCACGCGGAGGACATCGGGCGCCACAATGCCGTAGACAAGGTGGTGGGCGCCGCGGTGATTGCGCGGGAGCCGATCGCCGGACGCGGCTTGCTCGTCACCGGCAGGATCTCGGCCGAGCTCGCGTACAAGGCCGCGCGCGCCGGTCTCGCCTATGTGGCGACGCCGAGCGTGCCCTCGACCCTCGCGCTCACGATCGCCCAGCGCTCGGGGATCGTGCTCGTCGGGCGCGCGGTGAGCGGCACCCCGCACCTCCACCGGCCCGACGCGTGACGCCGGAGGCCCTCCGCGACATCCTCGCCGCTACACGCACCATCGCCGTCGTCGGCCTTTCCCCAAGTCCTGAGCGCCCCAGTCACGGCGTGGCGCGGTATTTCCAGAGCGCCGGATACCGCATCGTCCCCGTGAACCCACATCACGACACCATCCTCGGCGAGCGGAGCTACGAAACGCTGACGGCCGCCGCGGCGGAGCACACCATCGACGTCGTGGACATCTTTCGCCGCAGCGCCTTCGTGGGGCCGATCGTGGACGAGGCGATTCGGCTGCGGCCCCCGCCCCGGCTGATCTGGCTGCAGCTGGGAGTGGTGGACCGGGCGGCGGAGGAGCGGGCGCGTGCGGCCGGTATCCCCTTCGTGATGGATCGCTGCCTGATGCTGGAGCATCGGGCGCTGGGGACCTGAGGTGCGGGGCGCCGTGCTCGCCGGCGGCGCTGCCCGCCGCTACGGCGGTCGTCCCAAGGGGTTGATCGAGCTCGGCGGAAAACGCATTCTCGACCGCGTGGTGGATGCCGTCGCCGCGGTGACCGGCGTCGCTCCCCTGCTCGTGGCGAACGCCCCCGACGGCCCCACGTGGCGGCCCGACCTGCGCGCGATTCGCGACGTGCGTCCCGATTGCGGCAGCCTGGGCGGGATCTACACTGCGGTGGTCTCGGGCGCCGGTCCGGTGCTGTGTGTCGCCTGGGACATGCCGTTCGTTACTCCGGAGCTGTTGCGGGCGCTGGTGCACGGGTCGGCGGGCCGCGACGCGTTTCTTCCGGAGAGCGACGGGCGCCGCGGTGTCGAGCCGCTGTGCGCCGTGTACGGACCTGCGTGCGGCCCCGCCATCGAGCGTCAGCTCGACCGGGGTGACCTCCGGGCAATCGGCTTCCACGCCGCCGTGAACGTCGGTACACTACCCCTCGAGCGCGTCCGGGCGTTCGGGGAGCCCGACGAGCTGTTCTTCAACGTGAACACACCGGAAGATCTGCAACGGGCGGAGGCCGTGTGGCGGCGACGCGGATGATCTCCGTGATCGGGCGCAAGAACGCCGGCAAGACGACGCTGCTCGTCGCGCTCGCCGCGGAGCTCGCGCGTCGCAAGTTTCGCGTGATGACGATTAAGCACGGCACTCACCCGGCCGACACCGACCAGCGCGGCAAGGACTCCTGGCGGCATTGGCATGAGGGACACGCGGAGCGCGTGCTCATGGAGGGCCCCGGCCAGCGCGTGCTATGGGAGAAAACCGAGGAGGAGTCCGACCCGGTGGCGCTGGCGCGACGCTATCTGGCTGGGGCGGACATCGTGCTCGTGGAAGGATTCAAGGGGGCGCCGCTCCCCAAGATCGAGGTGTATCGCCTCGCCGCGGGGCCCGAGCCGCTGTTTGATCCGGCGGTGCACGACCCTGCAGACTGGGTGGCAATGGTGACCGACAACACCAAGTATCGCGCCGACTTTCCGGTGTTCCGCTTCACGGACACCGCCTGGCTCGTGACGCTCGCCAACGTCGCGTGGGACCGGGCCAAGATCCTCCCGCCCTGACGTGCTCACACCGGCAGCCGCGGCTCGGCTGATCCTCGAGCACATCGAGCCCCTTCCCGCCGCGCGGTGCTCACTGCGCGAAGCGCTCGACCGCGTGCTCGCGGAGGATGTGATCAGCCCCATCGATCTGCCCGCGTGGGACAACTCGGGGATGGACGGCTATGCGGCGCGCGCCGCCGACGTCGAGCGCGCCCGACCCGACGCCAAGGTGACGCTCACCGTGATCGAAGCCGTTGCCGCGGGGCAATTCCCCACAAAGCCCATCGGTCCGGGACAGGTCACCCGCATCTTCACGGGCGCGCCCCTCCCCGCCGGGGCCGACACCGTGGTGCGACAGGAGGACACCGAGCCCGCGGACGCGGGTCGCGTCACCGTCGTCACGGGACGTGACGCCGGTAAGAACGTCCGGCATCGCGGCGAAGACATCCGCAAGGGCGTGGTGGTGCTGGCGGCCGGGACGCCCCTCGCGCCCGCCCAGCTCGGCGTGCTCGCTTCCATCGCACAGGCCACTCCGCTCGTGCACGGTGCCCCGCGCGTCGCCTTCATGGGCTCGGGAGACGAGATCGTGGACCTGGATCGTGCCGCCGAGGTGCTCGCCGGGCGCAAGATCGTGACCTCCAATTCGTACACGCTGCACGGGTTGATTCGCCGCACGGGCGGCATTCCGATCGACCTCGGGGTAGCGCGCGATACCAAAGACAGCTTGCGGGAGCGGCTCGCGGAGGCGGGGCGGAAAGATAGCGACCTGCTGGTCACGACCGCCGGCATCAGCGTCGGGGAGCACGACTTCGTGCGGGAGGTGCTCACCGAGCTGGGTGCCGACATCAAGCTGTGGCGCATCGCCATGCGTCCGGGCGCGCCGGTGGGGTTCGGAGTGCTCGACGGCAAGCCGTGGATCGGGTTGCCGGGGAATCCGGTCAGCGTGATGGTGACGTTCGAGCTGTTCGTGCGGCCGGCGATGCGGCGGTTGCTGGGCCACCGGCTGCCGTACCGGCGTATCGTGCCGGTGCGCGTCGCGGAGCCGATCACCCTCGGTCCCAAGCTGCGGCACTTCCTGCGGGCGGTGGTGCAGGCCGAGCCGGGCGGCGCGCTGGCCGCGCGCTTGACGGGCCCGCAGGGCTCCGGCATCCTCACCTCCATGGCCCGAGCGAACGCCTTGCTCGTCGTCCCGGAGGACCGGCCCGTCGTGGCCGCCGGGGAGACGCTGGCGGCCCTGCTGCTCGACGATCCGCACCACGTCGCCGAGGCACCCTTCTAAGTGGCCTGGCTGCGGCGCCTCGCGTGGGCGGTGCTCACCGCTCTCGTCTTCGTCCTAAACGTGCGTGCACCGCCGGAACTACGCCTCGGGATCTTGTTCGTGATCCCGGTCCTGCTCGCGGCGTGGCAGGACGGCATCGGATGGGGCGTCGCCCTCGCACTGGGAACGGCGCTGCTGCGCTTCAGTATCGGGATCGATCAGATGCCGATCGCCACGCCGCTCCAGGTCCGCATCGTGAACGAAGTAGCCTACCTCGCGGTGGTCGCGGTCGCGATCGCCGGCCTGTCGCGCGTGCGGCGGTCGCAGACGCAGCTCGAGCTGCTCGCCACCCACGATCCGCTCACCAACGTGCTCAACGCGCGGGCCTTCTCCCGCGAGCTGGCGCAGGAGCTGAGCCGCAACCGGCGCTACGGCCGCCCGCTGGCCCTGATCTACCTCGATCTCGACGACTTCAAGAGGGTCAATGACGCCCACGGTCACGCCACCGGCGACGCGGTGCTCCGCCTGGTTGCCGACGCCATGCGCGCCGCCGTGCGCGCGGCGGACGTCGTGGGACGGCTGGGTGGCGACGAATTCGGCGTCTTGATGCCCGAAACCGACGCCGGCGTGGCCCACGCGGCCGCGTCGCGCCTGGTGGCCGGCATCCGCATCGTGTTCCGGGGCACTCCCTCCGTGACCGCCAGCATCGGCGTCGTGTCAGTCGCGGGGACCGAGGCCGGCACCGACGAGCTGATCCGCAAGGCCGACCAGGCGATGTACGAGGCGAAGCGCGCTGGGAAGGACCGCGTCGTGCAGGTCGCGATGTGACGCCCATGGTGAAGACCCTGCAGGAGCTGTTCCTCATCTTCACCTCCGTCCTGTTCATCGTCGACCCGTTGACGGCGGTACCCACCTTTCTCGCCATGACGGCTCGCGACACCCCGGAGACGCGCCGGGCCATGGCGCGCCGGGGGGCGTGGACTTGCGCCATCACGCTCACCGCGTTCGCGCTGGGCGGCAGCCTCATCTTTCGGCTCTTCAGTATCACCTTGGGGGCCTTCAAAGTCGCAGGCGGCGTGCTGATCGGCCTCAACGCGCTCGACATGGTGCAGGCGCGCCGCAGTCAGCAAAAAGAGACCGCAGTCGAGAAGGCGGAGGGGATCGAGAAGGAGGACGTGGGGATCATGCCGCTCGGCGTGCCAATGCTGGCGGGGCCGGGTGCGATCTCCACCGTGATGGTGCTCGCGGGCGCAGCGAAGTCGCCGGTCACGACGGCCGGCGTGTACGTCGCCATCGCCCTCACCGCGGTCATCTGCTACCTGACGCTCGCGGCCGCGACCCGGCTGGAGCGCCGGCTCGGTCAGACGGGGATGCGCATCCTCACGCGGCTCATGGGGCTCGTGCTGAGCGCCATCGCCGTGCAGTTCATCATCGATGGGATCAAGATGGCGGGGCTGTAGATCAGCCGCCCCCTTGTCGCCGCTGCATCGGGGGCATCGGCACGTCGAATGCCGGTGGCAACCGACGGGCCCGCCGCAGCTGCGCCGGCTCGAAGCCCTCGAGTGGTTGCGGGGCGATCACCTCACTCCACAGCGTGCCCTTGCCGGCATTCCTCGCGCCGGACAGCAAGCGGTCGGCCGCGCCGATCACCGCCTCAAGGCTTTCCGTGGGCGGCTGGCATGTCACCACCGCGCCGGTGATCGTGAGGGGCAGCCCGGTTTGCAGCGACATGTCTCCCAGCGCCTGTTGCAGCTTGCGGATCACGGCGTCGGCCGCCTCCGAGCCGGCCTCAGGAAGCAGCAGGGCAAAGACGTCGCTCCCCAAGCGCCCGATCACGTCGCTCGAGCGGATTGACGCGCGGGCGGACTCAGCCAGCGAGCGGAGCATCGCTTCCGCGACGTCGGGACTGAAGCGATCGCTCACTTCCGTAAAGTCGTCGAGGTCGAAATAGCACAGGCTGAACGGATGAGCGTAGCGGCGGGCCCGCTCGAACTCGGCCTCCGCGCGCTCGTAAAAGCTCCGCCAGTCCTCGATTCCCGCGAGCTCGTCGCCCGACGACGCGCTCTCGCGCCGACGCGCACGAACCCGCAGGTACACGTCGAACGCCAAGCCGAGCGCCAGCAGCGCGATGACCACCCTGTACCAGGTCATATCGCCCCAGAGTCCGATCCCGCGAGGCCACTTCCGCCGATGCTTCTGTGCAACCGATGCTTCTGTGCAACGCGCGTGCCGCATGGCCCACCCGGATCAGGCGGTGCCAGACGGCGGAATTCGAGCGTATGGGGGGTCGGAGCAGCGCGCTGACGCAGCGCCCCCGCCACAGTGTCGGGTCTACATCCGTTTGTACTTGGGACCGATGCCGCCCTCTCTCGGGGACTGCTCGCGGCCGTGCTGGAAGAAGCGGAGGTCCTTGAGGCGTTCCGTCTCGGGGTGCGCGGGATGATCCTGAAGGAGCAGGCGCCGCAGATGGTGGTCCGCTGTGTGCGCCAGGTCCACGCGGGGGAACAGTGGGTCGAAAAGCATGCCTGTACTCGCGCCCTGCACGCACTGCTCGAGCGCGAGGCCGGCGCATCCGCCGCGGTCGGCGGGTTGACGCCACGTGAAATTCAGATGGTGCGTATGGCGGCGCGCGGTCTGCGCAACAAGGAGATGTCGCAGCGGCTGGCCATCAGCGAAGGGACGGTCAAGATCCACCTGCACCACATTTACCGGAAGCTGAAGGTGGAGAATCGGGTGCAGTTGACCCTGCGTGCGCAGTTCAAGAAGCTGCTGTGAGTCACATTCGCTTGTACTTGGGACCGCTGCCGCCCTCTCGCGGGAACCAGCGCGGGCCCAGCACATCCGTGGCTTTGCAGTCGACGCAGTTTGGCGCGTTGACGCGCAACGTGGCCCCACCGGCCACTTCGTACACTCCGGCCGGACACAGCCGGGCGTAGAACTCCGCCACCGCGGCCGGCACGTCGCGCCCCACCCCGAGGTGCGAGGGGATCGTATCGCGGGTGGCGTTGCCGGACTTAAACACGCCGTCGACCTTCGAGAAGGTGAGACGGCCGTCAGGGGTAGACCCCGGGCTCGCGCCCGGGGTTAGCCTTCGCGCCACATCCGCATCGCGCTTCATGGCGATCTTGTCGCCGGGGAACCGGCCACCGGTCAACGTCATCAGCGCCGCCTTCAAGCCGCCCAGGTAGAACCCGTCCTTGAACGCCAACCGCATGTTCCGAGTGCGATACAGATCCTGCATGATGTACGAGTCGTCGAGCAGACGGTCGTACTCAGCGAGTCGCGCCGCGGACGGGTCGCCCGAGTCGAGCGCCGGAAAGATCGCGCGCGCCGCGAACATCCCCGACTGCATCGCGTAGTGAATCCCCTTGAGCGACGGTACGTCCACGAAACCCGCAGCGTCGCCCACGACCACCACGCCGTCGCCCGAGCGGCGCGCCGGGACCGAGTAGTAGCCGCCCTCGGGAATCGTCTTCGCGCCCCACTCGACCATCTCCCCGCCCTCGAGGACACGGCGGAACAGTGGGTGCAGCTTCATTTCCTGGAAGCGCGCATGCACGTCGAAGGCCGCATCGCCGTAGTCGAGCCCCGCCACCAGGCCGAGCGCCACCAGGTCGGGTGCGAGCGGATACATGAAGCTGCCGCCGAAGGCGTCGTTCCCGAGTGGCCAGCCGAGCGTATGCACGATCGCGTCGAGCGAGCGCCTGGTCTCCCAGATCTCCTTCACCCCCAGCGCGAAGATCTGGGGATTCTGGGACGGTACTCCCTGCCATTCCAGCCACGCCTGGGACAGGCTGCCGCGTGTCCCCTCGGCGAGCACGGTGACCTTCGCCACGAGATCGTTCGGCGCGACGTAGTTCGTGAGCCCTCGCCCATCGCGATCGAGCCCGGTGGCAACCGTGCGCACGCCCGCTACGCGCCGCTGCTCGACGAGCAGACTCGCAGCGGGAAACCCGGTGAAGAGATTCACCCCAAGGGCCTCCGCCCGCGCTCCCAACCAGCGTACGATCTCGCACAGTGAGGCGATCTGGTTGCCGGCGTTGTGCATGGTGGGCGGCGTGGGGATCCGGAGAGCGCGCTGGCCGGTCAGGAGGTAGACCTTCTCCTTGGTCACGGGGGCGCGGAACGGGAAATCTCGATCTTGGAGATCGGGGAACAGCGCGCGGAACGCGCGGGGGTTGACGACCGCTCCAGAGAGCGAGTGCTCGCCCAGCGCTTCGGCCTTCTCGAGCACACCGATGTTCACCTCGCGGCCGGCCCGCCGGGCGAGCTGGGCGAGCTCGATGGCGCACGCGAGCCCCGCCGGTCCCGCGCCGACAATTAGGGCATCGAGCTCCATGCGGTCGCCCGCACCGGGAGCGTCAACCGGCAGCAGCACTTTGTCCAGCGGCAGCGGCGGCTGGAAGTGAGCCGGGACGAACCGCGCACCGCTCACCGCTTACCCATGAAGCTTCTTGATCTCCTCCGTCAGTCTCGGCACCACCTCGAATAGATCGCCCACGATCCCGTAGTCCGCCACCTTGAAGATCGGGGCATCCTTGTCCTTGTTGATCGCCACGATCACCTTGGACGTCCGCATCCCCGCGAGATGCTGGATCGCGCCGGAAACGCCCACCGCCACATAGAGCGTGGGGCTGACGGTCTTCCCGGTCTGTCCCACCTGGTCCGCGTGCGGCCGCCACCCGGCGTCTACCACCGCCCGCGACGCACCCACCGCAGCGCGACCACCGAACGCCGCCGCCAGCGCCTCGAGTACCTTGAAGTTGGCGGGCTCCTTGAGACCGCGACCGCCCGACACGACGATCGGCGCCTCGGCGACGTCGAGAGTGCCCGCGGGGGCGGCCTTGATCTCCTTCACCACCACCCGGCCCGCCGCGCCGTCCACGGTCGCCGTCTCCTGCACGCCCGCCTTGGGACGCTGGACCGGCGTGAACACGTTGGGGCGAAGCGACAGGACCGCCGGCGTGCCAGCGACTCTGATCTTGAGGAGCGCCTTGTCCGCGTACACCGGCCGGATGGCGATCACGGCGCCGCCCGCGACGCTCACGTCGGTGATCTCCTGGACGAGGGGGCGACCGAGACGGGCGGCCACCCGAGGCGCGAGGTCCTTCCCGGTAGCGCTCGCCGCGAACACGACGGCTCCATAGGCGCCCGCCGTGGCGCGGTCGGCGACTGCGCGCGCGTATCCCTCCGGTGCATAGCGAGCGAACGCTGCGTTCGTCAACGTGACCACGCGGTCTGCCCCAAATCCTCCCAGCTGGTCCACGCCGCGCACGGGCGCCGCTGCCGCGACAACGAGCGCGTCCACGGTAGAGGAGGCTCCCAGAGCATCCGCGAGCCGGCGGGCCCCGGTCACCACCTCGTGCGACACCTTGCGAAGGGTACTGTCCCGCTGCTCGAGCACCGCGAGCACGTTGCTCACAGGACCTTGGCCTCTTCACGCAGCAGACGGACCAGCTCGGGGACCGCGGCGGAGCCCTCGCCCACGATCTTTCCCGCCTTTCGCTCGGGCGGCAGCGTGAGCGAGACGATCTCCAGCGCCCCTGGGCCCGGCGCGGTCGGCTTCACCTCGAGCGGCTTTTTCTTCGCCGCCATGATGCCCTTGAGCGCGGGATAGCGCGGCTCGTTGAGCCCCTTGTCGGTGGTGAGCACCGCTGGCAGCAAGAACTCCACCACCTCCACACCGCCCTCGATCTCGCGCTCAGCGGTCCCCTTGTTGCCGGCAACTTCGAGGTGGGCCACCGTCGTCACGCACGCCAAGTCGAGCAGCTCGGCCACCATCGGACCGACCTGATGGTTGTAGTCGTCGATCGCCATCTTGCCGAACAGGATCAAGTCGAACGCCGCATGTTTGAGCTCCCCGGCGAGCGCCCGCGCGGTCTCCAAGCCATCGGGGTGAAGTCCCTTGGTCTCGAGCAGGATGCCGCGATCCGCACCCATCGCGAGCGCCGTCCGGATCGTCTCCTGCGCGGCCGCGGGACCGAGCGCCACGACGACCACTTCGCCCGTGCCCGCGCGCTCCTTCTGGCGCAGCGCCTCTTCGACCGCGAACTCGTCGTAGGGATTGAGAATGAACTTGACCCCGGCCTCGTCGATCGACTTGCCGTCGGCGGCGATCTTGACGCGCGTTTCGGAGTCGGGCACGCGCTTGATGCAGACAGCGATTTTCATGGAGTGATCGGTCGTCAGTGCTCAGTCATCAGTTGGGTTTCGCGAGGAGAAAGGAAACCCGGCCCGCGCATTCGTGCAACTGATACCTGATGACTGACGACTGACGACTCTAGAATTCCCCGCTCACGCTCACCAGCAGATGCCGCCGCATCCCCGGCGTCACGAATCGCTCGACCGGGTTGCCGGGGACGGTGGGGTTGGCCGCGAACGTACCGAACGTCAAGTACGAATGATCGAAGACGTTGGGCGCGACGACGCGGACGTCGTAGCGCCCGAAGCTGGCCTCGAGCGCGGCGTCAGCCACGGTGTAATCCGGCAGCCGCCGTTCGACGTTCTCTTCGTCACCCCGGAGATACTGCGGGCCGACGTAGCGCGCATCGAGCCGCGCCCGCAATCGCTCGCCCGCCAGCGGAAGCGAGACTCCGGCGTTGGCGCGTTGTGTCGGAATCATCGGGATCCGGTCGCCGGGCGTGACGGTCTCATTGCCGGGCGGGCGCCCCGTGGAGAGCACCGCGGTGGTGCGGAACGAGGCGACCGTGTACCCGTAATTCCCGTAGAGACTCACGCCCGATCGGCCGGTCCACGTCACTGATCCCTCGAGCCCCTCCCGCCGAGTCGCTCCGATGTTCAGGAAGTAGCCGGTCGTCGCCGTCGGTGCGACGAAGAAGATGTCGTCGCGCACATCGGTGCGATACAGGTCCGCGCCCACCACGACGCCGCGAGACGGAGAGGGCGGGGGCCGGTACTGCCACCCCACCTCGTAGGTGGTGGCGACCACGGGGCGGAGCGCCGGATCGGGGCCAAGGGCGAACGGCAGCGGGCACGCCGCGGTCGGGTCGCTGCAGGCGATCTCGACCAGCGCCGGTGTCCGGAAGCCGGCGCTCCATGAGGCGTACACCTCGTGCCCTCCCCCGGCGCCGGTCCAGGACAGGGCGGCCCGCGGGCTCAAGCGGCGAAACACGTTGAGCCCGTTTTGGGTGGGGTCGAGCAAGTCTTCGTACGGCAGGTGGACGTAGTCGTAGCGGCCCACGACTGTCGCCGCGACCGTCGGCGCCACGTCCCAGCTCACACCGGCGAACGCGCCCAAGTCCAGCTCGTTCGCGCGCACTGAGTCGCTGAGCGAATCGGGTTTCCCGGATCGCACGGCGTACAGCCCTACGACCGTGTGCGAGTACTGGCCGTCCAGCCCGGCGAACCAGCGCAGCGCCCGGCCCGCGAGGAGCCTGCGACCGGCCACCTGCAAGGCGCCGCCGCCGATGCGCTCGTGATTGCGCTGCCGCGAGTCGGGAGGCGTCGCGTTCACGTTGAACTGGTCGGTGCCGAGCGAGCGGCCGAAGGCGTTCACCGCGAGCTGCGCGGCCCCGCCCCCGGCCCCCACGCTGCGCTGGGCGTTCAAGGTCACGACATGCGACAGCGGCGCGAAGTAGTCACCGCTCGTGAAGTTGCTGTCGGGTCGGGTGGCCACCACGGTCTCGGGCAGGCTCCCCGCCTGCGAGATGCGGTTGTCTGCGCCGGAGTAGCTGAGCGTCGCGTTCCAGCCGCCCGCGAGCACGCCGAGCTTGGCAAACGCGGTGGCGAGGCGGCTGGCCGAGGCCTGACGCCAGCCGTCACTGCGCTCGTAGCGCGCCCCCACATAGTAATCCCAGCGACCGATGCGATCGCCAGCGTTGAGCTTGAGTTCATAGCGGCCGTAACTGCCACCCGAGACCTCGACTTCGCGCTGTCCCGGCGCGCTGCCACGTCGAGTCACGAGATTGACGGCGGCGCCGAGCGAGTTGCGGCCGAGCAGTACGGAAGGGCCGTAGGAGACGTCGACGCGCTCCACGTCCTCGAGCGGCAGCAGGTCGAAGTTGACCTCGTTGGCGTCGGGCTCGTTCACGCGCACGCCGTCCACGTATACCGTGACCCCCTGCGGCAGGCCGATGGTGGGTGACACCTGGAAGCCGCGCAGCGTCACGTCGAGCTGCGCGGGCGTGCCGAGCTCATCGGCCGCGGTGACCCCCGGCAGCATTTCGAGCGCGTCCGCCAGGGTGCTCACACCACGCGCGTCCGACTCAGCGGTGGACAGCGAGGCGCTCCGGCCTGTCAGCCCACGCGCCATTTCCGGCGCGGCGGGGAGCCGAACCCCCGTCACGACGACGGGAGCGAGAACGGAGGTGTCTTTGGGAGTGGAGTCGGGCTGTTGCGCGCCAACGAGCGGGGGGAACAGGGCGAACATCACGGCCCCGCCCAGCAAACGCGGAACGCGGAAGTGGGAACGCGGAACGGCAGCACGAACTTCGGTTCCGCGTTCCACGTTCCGCGTTCCGCGTTCAGTTGAACGCATTAATCCCCGTGATCTCCTGCCCCAAGATCAACGTGTGGATATCGTGCGTCCCCTCGTAGGTGTACACCGACTCCAGGTTTGCCAGGTGCCGCATCGACTGGTACTCCGCCAGAATTCCGTTGGCGCCGAGCAGACGGCGCGCTTCGCGGGCGATGTCGGTCGCGATGCTCACGTTGTTCCGTTTGGCGAGCGAGACCCGCTGCGGCGTAGCCTTGCCCTGGTCCTTGAGCCGGCCGAGCTGCAGGCACAACAGCTGCGCCTTGGTGATCTCGCTGAGCATCTCGGCGAGCCGCGCCTGTTGCAGCTGGAACCCGCCGATCGGATGCCCGAACATCACCCGGTTCTTGGCATAGCTCACCGCTTCGTCGTAACAAGCCATGGCTGCGCCCACCGCACCCCACGCGATGCCGTAGCGCGCCTGCGTGAGACACATGAGCGGCGACTTGAGCCCGCCCGACTGGGGCAGCAAGGCCTCCTTCGGCACGCACACCTCCTGGAGCACCAGCTCGCTGGTGTCGCTGGCGCGCAGGCTGAGCTTGCCCTTTTGGTCCTTGGCGGAGAACCCCTTCGTGTCAGTCGGGACGATGAAGCCGCGGATCGAGTCCACGTCGTCGACCTTGCCGGTCTTGGCCCATACGATGGCGAGCTGGGCGGTGGACCCGTTCGTGATCCACATCTTCGCGCCGTTCAAGACCCAGCCGTCCTTGATCTCCTTCGCGACCGTGATCATCCCTGCGGGGTTCGACCCATAGTCCGGCTCGGTGAGCCCGAAGCAGCCGATGATCTCGCCGGAGGCCATCTTCGGGAGCCAGCGCCGCTTCTGCTCCTCCGACCCGAATGCGTAGATGGGGTACATGGCGAGGGCGCCCTGCACCGACGCGAACGACCGCACCCCCGAGTCCCCGCGCTCGAGCTCCTGCATGATGAGCCCGTAGGCGACGTTGTTCAGGCCGGCGCAGCCGTACTCCTCGGGTAGGTTGGCGCCGAACAGCCCCAGCTCCGCCATCTGCGGCACGAGCTGCTTGGGGAATTTCCCCTCGACGTAATGCTCACCGATGACGGGGATGAGATTGTCGTCCACCCAGGCGCGCACAGTATCCCGTACGGCGCGCTCTTCCTCGGACAGCAGGCCGTCGACGTCGTAGAAGTCGACGCCCTGGAATTTTGGAGCCATGGAAGCCTCAGAGTCGGTGTGAGAAACCCCGGGGCCTCTAAGCTACCCCACCTTACCCGCTGGAAGGGAGTCCCGGGCCGGACGCGCCGCTCCCCCGCCCCGCGCGAAGGCGGTCGTGTCCGATGCGTTGAACCGGCGGTGCTCCGCGGACCAGCGAAAGAAGGTGATGTGGACCGCCGTGGGCTCGATGGTGACGAAGTTGAAGCTGCCGGGCCGACCGCCACGGGTGCGCCGGCACAGCGTGCCGGCGGTCGAGACCACCACCCGCCCCTCGAGCAGCTCGGCGCCCTCCTGGTGATCGTGCCCGCAGAGCACCACCTCGGCTCCCGAGGCGGCGATGCGGCGCTGCGCCTGGAGCCAGCGAGCGAGCCCCATGCGGCGCGAGACGTCGCCGCGCAGCACGTTGTGGTGCACCACCAGCACGCGCGCCTGCTCCGGCGACGCGGCGGCGAACAGCCCGCGCACCCGCTCGATCTCGCGCTTCGGCAGATGTCCCTTCACCGCCAGGTCGCGGAGCCGCGAGGTGAGCGATCCCCACGCGACGCCGTGCGACGTGAGCGCCCCGGCGATCACTACGCCCGGCAGCGTGAGCGTCGGTGCCAGGTCCGCGCCGAAGTAGCGGACGTACTTCGCGTACAGCGGTGCTTTGGCGAACGGGATAAGGGGCCGCAGCCACCAGCACACGTCGTGGTTCCCGGGCATCACGTGCACCGGTGCGGTGCGGGCGGCGACCCGCACCAGCGCCCGCGCGCGCTGCAACTCGCCGTGGCGCGCCCGCTGGGACAGGTCTCCCGAGATCACGATGGCGTCCGGCCGCAGGTCGGGGAACACTTGCTCGAGCGCCTCGATCTGATCGAGCTCGGCCAGCGCGCCGAAATGCGGATCGGAGATGTGCAGCAGCTGGACGGTCACGATTCGGCCTGCACGGTGTAGGTGAGGGTCGCGTCGCCGTTGGCAGGGACCGGAACGCGGAATCGCATCTCGGTGGCGGAGAGCTTTTCTGGTGGCCGGCTGCTCTCGGTCACACGCCACACCCCGTAGCGTGCCTCGCGCACGTCCACGGTCACGGCCTCGGGCTTCGCATTCGCAATCGTCACCTTGTAGGCGGCGGTGATCCGCTGACGCGGGGCCATCCCGCGCTTGGGCGGCGCGAGCTGCTCTTGATTGTAATCCGTCTGCATGCGCTCGGCAGCGACGTCGAAGGCATCTCCCGACTGGACCCGCAAGTCCCGGCCCGGCGCGGTGTGATCGCTCCGCGCCTCACCCACGAGCTGCAACCGGCCGCTCGAGTCCGCCTGGTACAGCTGAACGGTACCGGCGGGGAGCGGCCGGTCGCCGAACGGTGTGCCGCGGGCGCGCTTGAGTGTGTACCACACCTGCACTGGCACGCTGTTGGGCTCGGCGGGCGATTGACCCAAGAAACCGCGCCTCGGGAGCACTCCCGGCACGATGTACTCCTGGGTGTACGTGGCGGCGCTGCGCGGGAACAGCGCCGTCGTCAGCGGCGTCCCGGGCTCGATTGAGATGCGCGCGGGCAGTTGGTACACGTGCGTCTCGCCGACCGCCTCCTCGCTCGCGGCGGCGGGCGCCTCCGCGGCAGCGATATTCATAGCGCCCCGCACCAACCACTGCGCTTGCGGGGCCGGGGCGGCTCGTGCGCGATTGATCGATCCGGCGACGAGCTGCACTTCCGCGCTATCAGCGCGGAGCGCCTGGGACGTGATCGTGGCGGCCCCGGACACCTGACAGCCGCTGCCCCCCCCCAAGACGACCTGGTACACTGCTTCCCAGTGCGCCGCGCCCGTCACGACGTACGCGAGATCGGTGCGAGGTCGCTGACGACTCGCCTCGAGCGCGACCGTCACCTCGGGCGCGGTGCGCACCTGGTCCGCCGAGAATAGCGGCTCCCCGGGCTCGGAGAGTAGGAATCGGCCGTCGGCGAGCCGGAATTGCGGCGGGTCGGTACGAACTACCGTCGCACGCACCGTGTCCGTACCGCCCGACTCACGCGTCCGGACGAAGGACAACGTCTGTCCGACCGCCCGCGCCAGTGCGGCCGCCTGGTCGGTCGCCGGATGCAACACCTCAGAGACGAGCGCTACCGCCGTGTCCGGAGAGAACAGTGTCGCCGGGTCGAGCGCGTCGAGCTTGAGGGTCAGTGTGTTGCGGCCCTTCTCGAGCGGCTGCGGCAGGGAGCGGCGCACGACCACGCGACCATCGCTGTAAATGGAAAGGGAGGTCTGACACGCGAGCGGCTTCGCGACCAGGGCGATCACTATCACAATGGCAGCAGTTACTGATGACAGACAACTGATCACTGACGACGGGTTTTCAGCCATTCGAACGCGATCCTTTGCACGATGCGAAAGGTCAGGAGATACCAGGCCACCGCCGACACCGCCGCGACGGTTCGAGCCGTGGCCTGCGACGCCGGCGCCACGGACCGAAGTGTGAGGGTCATGTACCCCGCCAAGACGAGAGTAGTTACGACTGCTACGAGACGCCCCACCCGTGACGCCTTCCTCGTGACATCTCTCAGGCACGTGGCACACAAGTCCCCGGGCGCGATCCCGGCGGCCGCCTGGCCGCAACGGGCGCAGGGATTGCTAGACCCGGCAGGCCACAGCCCGGGCGAACTCAGTGGTCGAAGCACTCCCCCCCAGATCCTTGGGTCGCACGTTGTCCTTGACCAGCGCGGTCTCGAGCGCCCGGCGCAACCGGCCAGCCGCCTCGAGCTCACCCACGTGGTCGAGCATCATGGCTGCGGCGAGCATCTGGGCGGAGGGATTCGCGATCCCCTGCCCCGCGATGTCGGGCGCCGAGCCATGCACGGCCTCGAAGATCGCGGCGTGCTCCCCGATGTTCGCGCCGGGCGCGAGTCCCAGCCCGCCCACCAGCCCCGAGGCCTCGTCCGAGAGAATGTCCCCGAACAGGTTCGTCGTGACGATCACGTCGAACTGCGCCGGATTGATCACCAGCTGCATCGCGGCGTTGTCGACGATCCGCTCGTCCGACGCGATCCGCCCGGCGTATTCCCGAGCGATCATCTGCGCGGTCTCAAGGAACAAGCCCGACGTCGCCTTGAGGATGTTCGCCTTGTGCACCACGGTTACCTTCTTGCGCCCGTGCCGCTTGGCGTACTCGAATGCGTACCGCACCACCCGCCGGCAGCCGTCGCGCGTCACTACCGACGTCGCCTGGGCGAGGGCCCTCGGGTCGCCGCCCACCTTGAAGGTTCGGTCGAACCCCACGTACATCCCCTCCGTGTTCTCGCGAATGATGACGAGATCCACATCGGGGTAGCGGCCGCCGGGAACGATCGACTTCACGGGGCGGACGTTGGCGTACAGCTCGAACTCCTGGCGCAGCGCCACGTTCACCGACCGGTAGCCGCCGCCCACAGGCGTGGTGAGCGGGCCCTTGAGCGCGAGCCCGGTGCGTCGAATCGAGTCCAGGGTGGCATCGGGGAGGGGCGTCCCCGCTTTTTCCACCGCGCTCATGCCCCCGTACTGCTCGTCCCATTCGAACTCGACCCCCAGGGCGTCGAGCACCTGCAGCGTCGCGCGAGTGATCTCCGGCCCGATTCCATCGCCGACGATGAGGGTCGCCTCGCGCCTCACGGCACCCCTGGCGTGAGACTCTTCACCGCGCGCGTGAGCGCGGCCCACGGGTCGGCGCCTTCACCGCGCGCCACCGTGCGGAAATCCACCCGGCCGGTCCGGACGTCGACCATGACGACGGTGAGCTCCGCCGCAGCCGTCGGACGGTCGGACGGTCGGACAGTCGGATGCTGAGTCGTCACCCCGTCCGACTGTCCCACTATCCGACGGTAGACGAGGCCAGCCGGGATCAGCGCGTAGCGCCCCCCCGCCAAGGCACTAAGCGTGCGCAGCTCGCTGCGCAGGGGGTCTGGCACCATTTCCGGCTCGCGATTGGTGCCGTGCAACAGGATCGTCGAGCCCATGTGGTCGGGGTTGGGCACGACGCCGGGCGCCCGGCGGGCGGCGCGCCGCAGCTCCTCCGGCAGCACCCAGGTCACCTCGGGCACGCGCGCCACGAGCAGCGTGGCGATCACGCTGTCGCACTTCGCGAGCGCCACCCGCCGCTCCGCGAAGAGCGAGTCCCAGTGCAGCGCCTCTTCGGCGGCGACGAGGGTGAGGGGCAGCAGGCTGACCTGTTGCGCGGCGATTCCCGAGGTAGGTAGCGGCGCGGTGGGTTCGGGCTCCTGCGGGTGCTGCCTGCCGCCGCAACCAGAGGCGGCAGCGGCAGCAACCACCCACCACGCCCCACGCACTAAGTTTTTGATTTGTAAGGGATTAGTCACGGCGGCCAATATCGTCTCGGCGACCGTGATTTTCAAGAAGCGAGCGTCAGTCCACCATCCACTACCACCACTTGTCCGGTGATATGACGCGCCGCGTCGCTACACAGGAACACGATCACCCTGGCCACGTCCTCCGGCTCCGCCACCCGTCCCAGCACCGACTCGTGCTCCGCGCGCTCCAGCACTTCGCGTGGCAGTGCCGACAGCAGGTCGGTCTTCACGAATCCTGGGGCGACGGCGTTGACGTTGACGTTGGAGGGACCTAGGTCCACCGCCGCCGACTTGGTGAGCCCGATGAGGGCGGCCTTGCTGGCGGCGTAGTTGGCGATCCCGAAACCCGGCCGGAACGCCTGGTGGCTCGCGACGTTGACGATCTTGCCGAAGCGCTGCGCGCGCATCGGACTCGACACCGCCTGGATGCAGTTGAAGGCACCTGTGACGTTAGTGTCGAGCACTTCCTGCCACGCCTCGGAGGTGAGGCGCCACAGCGCTCCGTCATGGGTAACCCCCGCGTTGTTCACGAGATAGTGCACGCCGCCGAGCCGTTCGCGCACGGTGGTGACGAACTTCTCCACCTCGTCGCGGCTGCGGACGTCGCAGCGCGCGCAGTACACCGGGACGCCGAAGGCGCGGAGCGCCGTCTCCGTCAAGAGCGCCTGCGCCGCGACGTCGCGATCCGGCAGATCCACGTAGTTGATCGCGACGGCCGTGCCGTGCTGGGCAAACTCGAGGGCGGTCGCCCGGCCCAGACCGGTGGCGCCACCAGTGACGATGGCGACACGGCCCTGCACGGTCTCTGCCAGCCGCTGCGGGTTGGGACGCGTCTCCGTGGCCGGCGCGCCGACGGGTGCCGCCCCGCGCGACGCCGCCATCCAGGTAGCAGTGGGTGCCAAGGTTTCGAACCTATGTTCGAAATTGAACATCGGCAAGACGCGGCGTAACTTACGCCCATGAACCGGCTCGGCGCGGTGCTCGCGTGGGGCGGGGTTTCGGTCCTGGGCGCCGTCGCGTTCGGGGTGCTCGCGCTGTCGCGCGGGGAAACGGTGAATGCCGCTTGGCTCCTCACCGCCGCCGTCTGCACCTACGCGGTCGGCTACCGGTTCTATAGCCGGTTCCTCGCCACGCGGGTGTTTGGCCTCGATGACCGGCGGGCCACCCCCGCCGAGCGGTACAACAACGGTCGCGACTTCGTGCCCACCAACAAGTGGGTGCTGTACGGGCACCATTTCGCCGCGATCGCCGGCGCGGGGCCGCTGGTGGGTCCGGTGCTGGCCGCGCAGTTCGGCTTTCTGCCGGGGACGGTGTGGCTGGTGATCGGGGTGGTGCTGGGCGGCGCGGTGCAGGACTTCACGATCCTGTTCTGCTCGCTGCGGCGCGATGGCAAGTCGCTCGGCCAGATGGCGAAGGAGGAGGTCAACCCCGCGGCGGGAGCGACGGCGATGCTCGCCGTGCTGTTCATCATGATCATCCTGCTCGCCGTGCTGGCGCTGATCGTCGTGAACGCCCTCAAGGCGTCCCCGTGGGGCCTGTTCACTATTGTGTGCACGATTCCCATCGCGCTGCTGATGGGATGGTGGATGAAGCGGTGGCGGCCGGGGAAGGTGGGCGAGGCGTCGGCCTTCGGGGCCGTGCTGCTCCTGGGAGCGCTGGTCGGCGGCGGCTGGGTCGCGGGCCAGCCCCACGTCGCCCGCGCGTTCACGCACAGCGCCACAGCGCTGACCTGGATGATGGTCGCCTACGGATTCGTGGCGTCGGTCCTGCCGGTGTGGATGCTGTTGTGCCCGCGCGACTATCTCTCGACGTTCTTGAAGATCACCACGATCCTGGTCCTCGCGGTCGCGATCCTGGTGATTCTGCCGCCGCTCAAAATGCCCGCGCTCACGCCGTTCGCCGGTCTGGGCGAGGGCCCGGTGTTCGCGGGGAAGCTGTTTCCGTTCGCCTTCATCACGATCGCCTGCGGCGCGATCTCAGGATTTCATTCGCTCGTGGCCTCGGGGACGACGCCGAAGATGATCGCGCGCGAGTCGGACGCGCGGTTCATCGGGTACGGCGGCATGCTCATGGAGTCGTTCGTAGGTGTGATGGCGATGATCGCGGCGTGCACGCTCGACCCCGGCGTGTACTTCGCGATGAATGCGACGCCCGCGGCGCTCGGTCAGGCTTCGCAGGTGCTGGGCCAGGCGGGCTTTGTCGTCACGCCGGAGACGATGCAGGCCCTGGCGAGTCGCATGGGAGAGGCCACCCTGATGGCGCGGGCGGGCGGCGCACCCTCGCTGGCCGTGGGAATGGCGCAGATCTTCGCGGGCGTGACGAGCGTACTCGGCGGCAAGACGCTCGAGGCCCTGTGGTACCACTTCGCGATCATGTTTGAGGCGCTATTCATCCTCACCACGATCGACACCGGGACACGGGTGGGCCGCTTCATGCTGCAGGAAATCGTGGGGCACATCTGGCCCAGGTTCGGCGAGACATCGTGGTACCCGAGCGTGATCCTGTCGAGCGCATGTATCGTGGCGGGATGGGGCTACTTCCTGTATCAGGGCGTGGTGGATCCCCTGGGCGGTATCAACTCGCTGTGGCCGTTGTTCGGAATCTCGAACCAGCTGCTCGCGGCGGTGGCGTTGATCGTGGGTACGACGATTCTCATCAAGATGGGTCGGGCCCGGTTCGCCTGGGTCACCGCCGCGCCACTCGCCTGGCTCGTGACGGTGACCATGACCGCGGGATGGCAGAAGGTGTTCTCACCGGACCCGAAGCTCGGCTTCCTGGCGCATGCCGCGTCGCTCGCCGGAGCGAGCAATCCGGCGACCGGCCGGCTGATCTTCAACGATCGGCTGAACACCTTCGTGGCGCTCTTGTTCATGGCGGTCGTGACGGTGCTGATCCTCACCTCTTTGCGGGAATGGTGGCTGGTGCTCTCGAGGCGGAAGCCAGCGCTGGTGCACGAGGCGGCGTATGTGGAGACGGGGTATGCGACCGGAGACTGAGACCGTGACACGACGCCACGACGCCACGTTACACGGGAGTCGGCGCGGGCCCTATCGTGGAACGTGGCATCGTGGCGTCGTGCCACGGCTCCTGCGACTAATCCGCTGCATTGTAGGGGCCCCGGACTATGAGGCGTACCTCGAGCATTGTCAGCAGGCGGGGCATCCACCGCGGCTGAGCGAGGAGGAGTACGTGAAGCAGTTCTTCGAGGCGAAGGGAAAGGGACTGCGGTGCTGCTGAGGCTGCGCGATACGAGCTCGTGGACTGGTTCAACCAAGTGGACGCCACCTACAAGTCCGATCTCCAAGTCCGGTTGACGGGTCACTAGTGCCGCAGTTCGGCTGGGCCTGGGTCGCGCTGTGCATGGCGCTCGCGATTCACGTGGCCGACGAAGCGGCGACCGATTTTCTCTCGGTGTACAACCCTGCCGTGCGAACGATCCGAGCACGGTTTCCGTTCCTTCCCCTGCCCACGTTCACGTTCCCCGTTTGGCTCGGCGGATTGATCGCCGTGACCCTGCTGCTGTTCGCGCTTTCGCCGGCGGCGTTCCGTGGCGCACTCGGGATGCGGCCGGCCGCCTACGTGTTCGGGGTCGTGATGGTGGGAAATGGCCTGCTGCACCTCGGCGGCTCGGTCTATATGAGGAAGGCAATGCCAGGCGTCTATTCGGCGCCGTTGATCCTGGCGGCCGCCGTCAATCTGTTGGTGGCGATTCCGTAGCCGAGCGGCAGGTCCACTCCCGCGTGGAGAGCGGAGGTTCGCGCTAACGGAGTAACACTCGTGGGCGGTAGATTCGCTGCGTACGCCATACCAGCCGGAGGCCGGCCATGTTGCTCATGCTTCACGTCGTCGCGGTCGCACTCGCCCAGTCACCCACCGTCACCCTCCGCGCGGGCACGGTGCTCGACGGCCGAGGGGGCGTCGTGCGCAACACCACCATCGTGATCGCCGGATCCCGCATCGACCGCCTCGATCCAGCGGCCACGAAGCCGACCTACGACTTCCCCACCTTGACGCTCATGCCGGGCGGCATCGATACGCACGTGCATCTCACGTCGCACTTCGACGCCACCGGGCGGGCGCACAACGACCCCGGCGGGTCGGAGCCGCTCGAGCAAACGGTGCTCTATACGGAGGAGAACGCGTACCGGGCGCTGATGGCGGGCATCACGACGGTCCAGAGCATCGGCTCGAACCTCGACAAGGACCTGCGGGATGCGATCGCCCGCGGCACGATCCCCGGCCCGCGCGTGATCACCTCGCTCGACTGGATCACGCCTGCGGACGGCGACGCCGAGGGACTGCGGCGCGCCGTCGAGCAGCGCGTCGCCGCCGGCGCGGACGTGATCAAGATTCTCGGATCGAAGAGCATCCGCGAAGGCGGCGGACCAAATATGACGGCGGAGCAGCTCGCGGCAGCGTGCGGCGCGGCAAAAGCGCACGCGCGGCGCTGCGTGGTCCACGCACACGCATCCGAGGCGGCGCGGCGCGCCGTGCTCGGCGGGGCCACGTCGATCGAGCACGGTGTGCTGCTCGATTCCGCGACCCTCGATCTTATAGCCGATCACGGGGTGTTCTTCGATCCAAACCTCTACCTCGTATTCCAGAACTACTTCGACAACAAGGCGCGCTTCCTCGGTATGGAGAACTACACCGAGGAGGGGTTCGCGCAGATGCACCGGGCGGTACCGCTCGTGCTGGCAGTATTCAAGGAGGCGCTGCGGCGGCCCACGCTCCGCGTCGTGTTCGGCACCGATGCCGTGGCGGGCGCTTTCGGGAAGAACTGGGAGGAGCTGATCTACCGGGTACAGGTCGGCGGCCAGGCGCCGATGGCGGCGATCGTGTCCGCGACGTCGATGTCGGCGCAGTCGCTCGGGCTGGCCGACTCGATCGGCGCGATAGCCCCTGGTCTCCAAGCCGACCTCATCGGGGTCGACGGCAACCCCGCCGAAGACATCACGGCGCTGCGGCGCGTGGTGTTCGTGATGAAGGGGGGCCAGGTCTACAAGAACGTGGCGGCGCATTAAGGCTTATGGTGGCAATAGATTGATTGTCACCTGCGCCGAGCGTACCGTTAGACTGTCGCCGGATTCGAGAGGAGACCTCGATGCCGGTGACGGCCAAGTTGTCCCGCAAATTCTACGAGAAATTCGGCGACGAGCTCACGAACGAGCTCGTGGAGTGGTTCAACGAGGTGGACGCGACCTACCGCGGCGAGTTGGGAGAGTTGAACGAGTTGAACTTCGCCCGCTTTGACGCGAAGCTCGAGCAGCGCGCGGCGCAGCTCGACGCCAAGATCGAGCAGGGGATCAATGAAGTCAAAGCGGCGCTCGGGACGCTCGAGAGCCGGCTGGAAGCTCGCCTCGACGGGTCCGAAGCGCGGACCACCCGCTGGATCTTCATCTTCTGGGTCGGAGCCCTCGGGACTCTCATCGCGCTGCGCCCACCTGTAACCGTCGCCTCGGGCGCTTGACAGCCTCGCGGCCGGTGCACATTGAAACGCACTCAGATGCTGTGAACCTCGAGGCGCGCTGAACGTGCGGCTCGCCCATACCTCGGGGGGAGCGAATCGCGAAACCGGCTGAGCGGGGGACCTGCTTTGCCGGTTTCGCTTTGTTGCTGCTGCGCGGTCAACGCGGTCGTCCCCAGTTCGGCGGGGAACCGTGACGCCGTGCTCGGTGTCGGCGCGTAACGTTTCACTGTTCAACGGCATTTGTTCGTGGAGACCCTGCTCGGGCGGTTTCGTTTTGCTACAAACCATCGGGGCCATGAAAAGGGGGAGCGCATGAACCTCATCTCTTCACTCGCGCTGGTCTGCTGGGGTCACTCTTCGCAGCTGGCTGCGAGCGCCCCGGACCAGTCGCTAACCATGAGCCGAGAATGCTGCTCGACCGTGCGAGCGCGCTTACAGCATGGTCTGAGCCGGTGAACCTGGGAGCAACTGTCAACTCCGCGAGCACCGACAATGCCCCTGCACTGTCCCCCGACGGCCTGAGTCTGTATTTCGCCTCCAACCGACCGGGCGGCGTCGGCAACGCCGACCTCTGGGTCTCGCACCGCGCATCACCCGACAGCCCCTGGGAGATCCCAGTCAACCTCGGACCCGGCATCAACAGTCCCGGTATCGAGAGCGGACCCTGCCTCTCCCCTGACGGGCGCCTGCTCTTCTTCCAGAGCGACCGGCCCGGCGGGCAAGGAAGCAACGACGTCTACGTCTCGCGACGGGACGATACGGACGACGACTTCGGCTGGGGGCCTCCGGTCAACCTCGGGCCGGACGTCAACACCGCGACCGGCGAATTCGGGCCCTGGTTCGTGCTGCACGGTGACGACGGTCCGAAGCTGTATTTCGCACGAGGACCGAGTAATACGCTGACGGACATCTACTCCGCGTCAATGACGCGGGACGGTGAGACCCGTGGAACGGCGCGATTGGTCGCAGAGCTCAGCGATCCATCGTTCAATGATGGGCACCCCACGCTGCGCCGGGACGGACGAGAGATTCTCTTCTTCTCAAACCGCCCTGGCGGCTTTGGGGCGACGGATCTCTGGCAATCGACTCGCAGCAACGTCCACGACCCGTGGTCCCCTCCGGTCAATCTTGGCGCACCACCCAACTCGACGTACGGCGAGCTGCTGCCTGCCCTCTCGCTCGACGGTCGCACGGTGCTTTTTGCGTCCGATCGCCCGGGCGGTTTCGGCAGCAACGACCTCTGGATGCCGGCAGACGATGGAGAGACGCTGGAGTTCTCCGACTGGTCCACGCCCGTCAACCTCGGCCACGTCGTGAACTCACCAGCCATCGAACAGGGCGCGTCCGTTTCAAAGGACGGGCTGAGTCTCTACTTCCACTGCACCGGCTGCGCGGCGAATATCGGCGGCGCCGACATCTACGTTTCGCAGCGGGCGAGCGTCGACGAACCGTGGGGGCCGCCCCAAACGGCTGGGGCCGAACATCAACACCGTGAGCAACGAGCAGGCGCCCAGGCTGTCTCGCGACGGACACGATCTGTTTTTCAGCAGCGACCGTCCGGTGGGTGGACTCGGAGGCCCCGATATTTACGTCTCGCACCGGCGCGACAAGCATGACGACTTCGGTTGGGAGCCCGCGATAAATCTCGGCGGCGGCATCAACACCAGCATTGACGAGCAGACGCCGGACCCCTTCCAGGACGAGAACGGCCACAAGGTCCTGTACTACGGCGCAGGCCCCATCGGGTCGGGCGCGGTCGACATCTATGTCAGCACCCTGCTCCCGAACGGCACCTACGGCCCCGGCGTGCCGGTGGCCGAGCTCAACACTGCATCCGTCGACCGACAGCCGGCGATCCGCAAGGACGGCCTCGAGATCTTCTTTGCGTCCGATCGCGCGGGCACGCATGGCGCGCTCGACCTGTGGGTCGCGACGCGCGCAAGCACGTCGGATCCCTGGTCCACGCCGGTCAACCTCGGAGCGACCGTCAATTCCACTCAGGTCGAAGCCCGGCCGGCCATTTCGTTCGACGGCATGACGCTGTACTTCCAGTCGACCCGCCCGGGTGCAGTGGGATGCAGCAGTACTACTGGACCTTGTGTATTCGACTTGTGGGTCACGACGCGCAGCAGTCGACGACGTGCATGACGAGGAGCGTGAAAGCGCACTACCGACCGCCACCGTTTGGTTCTCTACCTCCGCGCCACCCCGCGCGACCGAACACCGGCCAAGCGAGGACGAGCACCAAGCCCCCCGCCGCGCTCGCGTAAAACGCGGGCGCGGCCCCGCGCGCCTGGAACAGCGCTCCCAGCGCCACACCCCCAACGAGCGCGGCGAAGCCCGTGATCCCGTGATAGACGCCGAACCCACTCCCCGAGTGCCCGCCTGCCAACCGCGCCACGAGCGCGCGCTCCGGGCTCTCCGTGAGCCCGGCCACGAGCCCGAGCGCGAGGAACAGTCCCCAAGCCGCGGCCGCCGAGCCCGCGCGCGCCATTCCGAATGCGAGCACCGCATACACAAGCCACCCGACCCACATTGTCCGCACCGGCCCCACCCGATCAGTCGCCGCCCCACCCACAAAGCTCGACGACGAGCGCACCACGTGCACCGCCGCCCACAAAAGTGGCACCACCGCCACCGGCACGCCCAGCTCCTGGGACCGGAGGATGATCAGCGTGTCCGGCATGCGGAGGAGGTAGAAGAAAGAGATCGCGGCAAGAAGAGCAGACGGGGAAGGACGGGAGAGGAGGGGGGAAGACGGGGGAGGCGCAACGACCTGTACCCCGTCTTCCCCCGTCCTTCCCCGTCCTTCCCCGTCTCTCACCGCCCACGCGGCAAGCACCAGCACCAGCACTCCCGGCACGATACTCGCCCCAATCACCGCCCGCAGGTTCGCGCTCCCCGACGTGAGCAGCCACCAGGCGAGAATCGGTCCCAGCACCGCACCGGCGTGGTCCATGCCGCGCTGCAACCCGAACGCTCGCCCGCGGAGCTCCACCGACGTCACGTCGGCGATCAGGGCGTCGCGCGGCGGGGTGCGCAGCCCCTTCCCCAACCGGTCCACAACGCGTAGCCCGATCACCTGCCACGCCGCGCCCGTCAGGGCAATGACCGGCCGCACCACGACCGCGATGAAATACCCCAGCACGATCAGCGGCCCCCGCAGCGGCACGCGATCCGCCAGCCGTCCCGCGGCGAGCTTCACGAACGCAGCCGCGAAATCCGCCGCGCCGTCGAGCGTGCCCAACGCCTGCGCCCCGCCGCCTAGGACTCCCGTGACGAGGGCGGGAAGCAGCGGGTAGATCATCTCGCTCGCGAAGTCGTTCAGCAGCGAGACCCAACCGAACAGCTTGACTTGGCGAGGGAGGGCCCCGGGCGGCGCCCCGGGGTCCTTAGGCGGCATTGAAGCCGAGGCCCCAGCGGATCAGCGTGACGGGGAGGCCGCCGTAGCGCAGCAGCGCTTCGTGAAAGTCCCGCAGGGTAAAGCTCGCGCCGCGCGCCGCGCGAAAGTCCTTCCGCAGCTCCAGGATCTCGCGCCGCCCCACCGCGTAGCACAGCGGCTGTGCGGGCTCGGCGCAATAGCGCCGCACTTCCGCCTCGGCGTTGGCCCGGTCCACGCGCAGGTGCGTCACGAGGTGGTCCACCGCCTGCTCGAACGTCATGCCGCGTGTGTGCAACCCCACGTCGAGCAAGATCCGACCCGCCCGCCACAAGAGATGCACGCGCTGGAAGAACTGCTCCTCCTCCGAGCGATAGAACCCCTCCTCTCCCATCATGTCCTCGCAGTACAACGCCCACCCCTCGACGGTGAGCGGCGTCGAAACGTTCTTGCGCGTGTCGGACGGTTGCTGTTGTGCGTGCACCAGCTGCAGATGGTGCCCGGGGTATCCCTCGTGCAGCGCCGTGGCCGCGAGCTCGTAATGGCAGTGGTCGCGCAGCAACCGCTCTTGCGCGCCCGGCGGGAGCGCAGGGTCGGGCACGGTCACGTAGAACCACCCGGTCCGATCGCTCGAGTACGCGCCGGGGCTGTCGTACGCCGCGAAGGGGATGACGGGCCGCATGAACGCCGGCGTCGGCACCACGTCGAGCGGCGCGTCGGGAATAGGCGCGAGGCCTCGCGCGGCCACAAAGTCGCGCGCCCGCGCCATCTCGCGCGCGTACGCGTCCACGAGCGCGGCCGCGGGCGGATGGTCCGCGCGCAGCCGATCGGCCACCTCCTGCCACGTTTTCCCGCCATTCAACCGTGCGGCCCGGCGGGCGAGATCGGCCTCGACCTCCTCCTTCAGATGCATCCCGTAGCGCCACAGCTCCGGCGCGGTGTCCCGCAGCGCGTGCTCGTAGTGGAGGTGGAAGTTGAAGGCGTCCTCGCCGAGCGCGAAGTGGTCTGACGCAGTGTCGAGCCAGCGCTCAAGGTCGCGCCCGAACACCACCATCGCCGCAGTCGCGCGCTCGGCGGCAGCCCTCACGCGTTCGTCGGCCCCCGCCCCAGCTCCTACCTCCCGCACGAGCGCCAGGCCGCCCTCGTTCACCTCCAGCGCGGTCTCCACGAACAGGCGCACCGGCTCCACCAGCGCGACCCGCGCGTCGTCGAGCAGCGCCGGCACGTCCTCCAGGCGGCCCGCGAGCGCCGCCGCTTTCTCCGCCGGCGTCCGATCGGCCCGGCCCAACAGGAAGTGCAGCCCGCCGAGCAGGTGGGCCAACCAGAACCCGGGATTCTTCGCCTGCGGACGCTCGCGCGCGAGGCGCCGCTCAGTGACGCGGAGCTCGTTCAAGAGCGCGGTGCGGTCGATCTCCTCTTCCACCCCCGAGGCGGTCGCCTCTTCGAGCGCGGCGGACAGCGATTTGAGCGCGGCAAGGTGCGGCGCGAGCGGGCTCGGGCTGTAGCGCCCGTAGCGGTCGTCGTACGTCTTCACGCCCGCCTGCGTGGCGGCGACCGGGTCCAGATGCCAGCGGAGATCGAAGTACGCCCGCTCGATCTCGCGAAACGCCGCTACCGCCATGCCGCCTGCTTGAGCAGCCGGTGACACTCCTCGTCCGACAACACGCGGTCGGTGCGCTTCGCGGCCTCGAACAGCGCCCGGCAGGCGGCTTCGTCCTCGGGATCGTAGCCGTGCGTCTCGAGCCAGTACTTCACGTTGGACAGTCCCGACACGGGCGAGATCTCGATCTTCTGTTCGAGGCCGAACTCCTGCGCCGGCACGGAGCTGTACACGCGATCGGCGAGCCAGGCGTGGCCCTTCTTTTTGGCCTTGATGATGGCCGCCGCGTGCACCCCAGTCCCAGTGCGGAAGGCGTCCTCTCCCATCACCGGGTAGTTCACCGGGATCGGCACGCCAACCGCGTCGGCAACCAACCGGCAGTACTCCGGCAGCTTGGCGATGTCGTGGCGATGGGCACCCAACAGCTTCAAGTTGACAATGAGCAGGTCCATCTCGGCGTTCCCCACCCGCTCTCCGACGCCGAGCGCGGTGCCATGCACCCGGTCCACGCCCGCCTCGACCGCGGCGAGACAGTTAATCAGGCCCATGCCGCGGTCGCGATGGCCGTGCCAGTCCACCTTCACACGGCTCTCCTTTACGATTTCCTCCTTCACGAATTTCACCAACGCCTTGACGCCTTCGGGTGTGGCATGACCGACCGTGTCCGCGAGACAGATGCGTGCCGCGCCGCAGTCGATGGCGGCTCCGTACAGCGCCTTGAGCGCCTCCGGCTTGGCTCGGGTGGTGTCCTCGGTGACGTACATGACCGGCAAGCCGTGCTTCACCGCGTAGGTGACGGCTTCTTTGGTGGACTGGACGATCCGGTCGAGCGTCCAGTCTTCCGCGTACTGTCTAATGGGCGACGAGCCGATGAACGTCGCGGCCTCGATCGGAATTCCCACCTCTTCGGCGACGCGCACGATCGGCTCTACGTCCCCGATCACCGTGCGGGCGGCGCAATTCGGCGCGATGGGCAGCCGGGCGTTACGGATCTCCGTGGCGAGCGCGCGTACCTGCTCCACAACCCGGGGGCCCGCTCCCGGCAAGCCGATATCCGCGGCCACGATCCCCAGGTCGGCCATCAGATGGAGCAGCCGCTTCTTGACCTCGAGAGAGGGGTCGCGCACCGAGGGAGATTGCAGGCCGTCCCGTAGCGTCTCGTCGTTCAGGTCCACGCGCGCGCGCGTCCAGTCGAAGCCCCCCCCCGCCGCGCGGTTCCAGTCATAGATCAGCTCCCGTTCATCCATGATGCAAGTGTTCACCCTCTCGCCCTGTACCGTCAAGCGGGTTAGTGTGAAGAGCCGCGAGCGAAGGGTGTATGGATTTTCAATTCAGAGAGATGGCTCCTCAAGACAAGCCACGGCTACTGATGTTTCTATGGAGGCAGTTTGGCGCCGATTCGGTGCAGTGCCTTCCGAACCGGTTTGAGTGGCAGTTCGAAAGGTATCCGGGAGGAAGCAAGATCTATCTCTGTTTTGACCGTGATCGATTGATCGGGCAATGTTGTTTCTTACCCGTCACGCTACAGCTCGGAAGCGAATCGGTGTCGGCGGCTTTTTCCATCGATACGATGGTGGATCCGGAATACCGGAGGAGAGGGATAGGAGAGCGATTTCATCAGATCCGCCTGGACAATTTCCAAGTGGCACTCTCATCGGGGCAATCAGAGGCCAACGCCCAATTGTACCAGAAGATGGGATGGCGAGTCTTGGGTCGGTACTTCGAGTATCGACTGATGCGATGGATTCCCAAGCCCCAAAGGCCAAGGGCATTCCTCAGAGATCTCGTCGACTATGCGCGGTTCCAGGTCCGGTCGCGCAGGGGCACCAAGAACCTTCGTACCGTGGTTTCACCTGATTGTCCCGACGAGCTCCACAATCGACTGGATCGTGGCGAGGTGGGCGAAGCATTCATAAAGGTGGAGAGGGGTTACCTGACCTGGCGGTACCGGGAGCATCCGTATTTCAAGTACATGTCTATCCAGGTATTCCGTGGGTCCGAATGGTTAGGCGCGTGCGTTGCAAGATTGACATCAACGGGATGCTGTCGGGTCGTCGATTGCTATTGCCCGCGCGACAATTTCCCAGCCGTGCTGGAGGGCATCGCGCGTTCGGTCGATGCACCCTGCATTGAAGGAGCACTGGCCGGATCGCCGTTACGAGAGCACTTTGTCGCTTTCGGTTTTCGCATTCTCAGTACGCAGCAGCAGATCATGGGAAGCTCCAAAGATCAGAGCATCAGGGAAGAGCTGTCCCGCCACGACTGGCTGATGTTTGGGGGAGATTCGGATAACGACCGTTGACCGGTTCGAACGGCAACTCAGGAGACTCGCTTAGGGCTGTGGATCACGTCGTTTCTCGCCTGCTCGCCCACGACCGCATCCGCGCGGCGCGCCATCACATCGAGCGCACCGACGAGGTGACGCTCGGCCGCCAGGCGGCGCTTTCCGCCATTCCCGCCCCCACCGGGGCCGAGGGGCGACGCGCCGGGCGGATGGCGGAGCTGTTCCGCGAGGTGGGACTGACCGAGGTGACGCTCGACCGCGCCGGCAACGTGCACGGATGGCTCCGCGTAAACGGCCACACGACCGGTTTGGGAGAGACGACCGATGTGGGAGAGACGACCGATGTGGGAAGGACGACCGATGTGGGGGCGCAGCATGCTCCGCCCCTACCCGGACCCGTGGTCCTGGCCGCGCACTTGGACACCGTGTTCGGCGCCGAGGTGGACGTATCGGTCGAGCGACGCAGCCAGCGGCTCGAGGGTCCCGGGATCTCGGACAACGCGCGTGGGCTCGCGGCGCTCGTCGCAGTGGCAGAAGCGATGGTGGTCGCGCGGGTGCCGACGCGGCGGTCCATTCTGTTCGCGGCGACGGTGGGAGAAGAAGGATCGGGGGATTTGCGGGGGGTGAAATATCTGCTGAACGGCAAGCACACGGTTGGGGCACCGCATGCAGTAGCCCCCGCTGCGTTCATCGCCTTGGATGGCGCGGGACTGGAGCGCGTGATCCATCGAGCCCTGGGCTCCAGGCGGTATCACGTCACGTTTCGCGGGCCGGGTGGACACTCGTGGGCGGCGTTCGGCGTGGCCAACCCCGCCAACGCCGTGGGGCGCGCGGCCGCGCTCCTCGCCGACCTCCCCACGCAACAGGCGCCGCGCACCACGTGCGCCGTGGTGCGGTTGGGCGGCGGGACCGGGTTGAACTCCATCCCGCAGGAGGCGTGGCTCGATCTCGACCTGCGGAGCGAAGATCCCCGCGCCCTGTCGCAGCTCGACGTCACGGTGCGGACCGCGTTGGATCGCGCCTGCGACGATGAGAACCGACGCCGTGCAGCCGACACCCCCGCCCTGCGGCTCGACATCCAGCTGCTGGGTGACCGGCCGTCGGGCATCACGCCGCGCGCGCACCCGCTGGTGCAGGCGGCCGTGGCGGCCAATCGCGCCCTCGGGCGCGACGCCGAGCTCACGAGCGCCTCCACCGACGCGAACGTCCCCATCGCCCTCGGCATCCCGGCGATCGCCCTGGGCGCGGGGGGCAAGGCGGGCGACGCCCACCTCGCGACTGAATGGTTCGAGAACGTCGAAGGAGCGCTCGGAATCGTCCGGGCGCTCCTCGTAACGGCGGCGATGGCGGAGGTCGTCTAAATCGGCCGAAACAGCTCCCCCAGCTCCAACTCGAAAATGCGCGCGGCTCCCGCGGGCTGCCATCGCAACAACTCTCGCTCGACCACCGGGAACTCGGCTTTCGGCGTCCATACCTCAGCCACGCGCTGGTCACCGTCTACAACCCAGTAGGTGTGGACCGCCTGCTCCTGGTACAACCTGCGCTTGGTGAACCGGTCGGCACGTTGGGTGGACGGACTCAGGATTTCGGCCGCCAAGAGAAGGGTCCGAATCCACACCCAATCCAGGGTGCGCGCCTCATCACGGGGAACGACGAACACGTCGGGTTGGACGAGCACATCGGTACCCCAGGAGATGTCGGCGGGGGCGGAAAGGACTACGCCCACCTCCTCGGCTCGCAGGTATGCTTCCAGCGCCACGTGCAACCGTCCGACGAGCATCTGATGCCAGAGCCGGGGTGCCGGAGTCACCAGCAGCTCCCCGTGCACCACCTCGTAGCGATTGCCGTCGTCGGGTAGCGCCCGCACCATGTCGGCCGTGTAATAGACCGGAGCGACCATACCCATAGTATCGACTCCTCGGCAAAACGGGGGCAAGGGGACCGCATGCGACACGATGCGCCAAGTCGCTCCTTCTCGCGTACCCCAATACGTGCGGTTGGGACCGGAAAACGACGAGCGCCCGGAACGAGTCCGGGCGCCCTTGACGCTGATCCTTCCCAGTCGCTCTTACACCCCTACGCGCGCTCCTTGCAGCGCTCGTACCACGTCGAGCGACTCCCGGCTATGCCGGAGGACTCGAAGCTGGGACGAATAGATGTGCCGGACCACACCTGCCGGATCGATCACGAACGTGGCCCGCCCCGGCAAGAGGCCCAGGGTCTGCTCCACGCCGTACAGCTCACGAACCAGTCCCCCGCGATCGGACAGCAGCAGGAACGGCAGGTCGTGGCGGCGCGCGAAGCGACGATGCGATGCCACGGAATCGGAGCTCACCCCCACCACCTCAGCGCCCGCCTCCGCGAACGCGTCGTAGCTGTCGCGGAAGGCCCGCGCTTCGATGGTACACCCCGGCGTCCGGTCCTTCGGATAGAAATACAGCACCACCGTCTTGTTACCCAGCAGGTCGCGCAACCGCACGGGCGTTCCCGTCTGATCCAGCAGCGTGAAATCCGGTGCGACGTCGCCAATCTTCACCTTCTCGTTGCCGACAGTACCCACGATTACCCTCCCTTATGTCTTACAACATAGCGTCGTAGCGCGGCACGTCGTGATAGCGTCGTCAGCATCGTGTCACGATCCGGTCAATGCGCCGCGGCGCCCCCGGGCATCCCTTTGCTCTTGTGCATCAGGAGGAGCAGCGGCAGCGACAACACGAAGCACGCGCCGAACAGGAGGAACAGCTGCTCGAACGACAGCATCAGCGCTTGGCGTTGGACCTGGCCGTTCACGATCATCAGGGCCTTGGCATCGGCGAGCGGCGCCGGCGTGCCGGTCGCGATCAACCGCGTGGTGATCCCCGCCAGGCGCTCGCGCGTCGCCGCGCTGAACTGCGTCACGTTGGCGATCAGGTCGCCCCGATGGATGGCGGCGAAGCGCTGCACCAGCGTGGCGGAAATGGCGATGCCCACGCTGCCGCCCAGCTGGCGCATCAGGTTGAACAGCCCGGTGCCGTTCGGAATCTTGCTCATCGGCAGATCGGCGAGGGCGAGGTTCGTGAGGGGCACGAAGATCAGGCCCAAGCCCACCCCGCGGAAGATCAGCGGCCAGAAGAAGTCCGACATGCCACTGTCGGTCGTGAAGTGGGCGTGCTTCCACATCGCCAGCGCGAAGATCGCCACCCCGACGAGAATCGACAGCCGGGCGTCGAACTTGCCGGTGGTGCGGCCCATCGTCGCCATCGTGAAGGCGCTCGCGAGCGCGCCCGGGAGAATCACGAAGCCCGTCTGCTCGGCGGTGAAGTTCTGGAGATTCTGGAGGTACACGGGGAGCACGAACACCGTCGCATACAGGCAGACACCCAGGATTCCTCCGAACACGACTCCCACCGCCAGCTGGCGGCTCTTGAGGATTCGCAGATCCACCACGGGATGCTCGGTGGTGAGCTCGTGCCACACGAAGGCGGTCAGGGACACGGCGCTGATGAGGCCGTAGGCGATCACCTCGCGCGAGTCGAACCAGTCGAGCCGCTCGCCGCGCTCGAGCATCGTCTGCAGCGTGCCAATCCCCGCGGCGAGCAGCAGCAGCCCGACGTAGTCGACGCTCTCGGCGCGCTGCTGGAACCGCGAGTTCTGAATGAAGCTGAGTGACAGCGCCAATGCCAGCATGCCGATCGGGATGTTGATGTAAAAGATCCACGGCCAGCCGAACGCGTCCGTGATGTACCCGCCCAGCGTGGGGCCGAGGGTGGGCCCCACCATCACCCCCACCCCGAAGATCGCCATCGCGGTGCCGTACTCCTCGCGGGGAAACTCCTCGTACAAGATGGCCTGCGACGTTGAGAGCAGCGCCCCGCCGCCCAGTCCCTGGACGATCCGCCAGAACACGAGCGCGGCGAGCGAGTGGGCGTTGCCGCAGAAGAACGACGACGCGACGAACAGCGCGATCGATCCGGCGAAGTAGCGGCGCCGCCCGAAGAACGCTGATAGCCACCCTGTGATCGGCAAGATGATCACGTTCGCCACGATGTAGCCGGTGGACACCCACGCGATCTCATCGAGCGTGGCGCCCAGGTTCCCCATCATGTGCGGGATCGCCACGTTCACGATGCTCGTGTCCAGGAGCTCGAGCACGGACGCGAGCGACACCGTGATCGCGATGATGTACTTGTAGCGGTAGCGGTCCGCGTCGACCGTGACCGGCATGGCAAGAGCGGCGCTAGCCACGGGCCGTTACTTGGTCTGAATCGTAGTCACCACGCTCATCCCGGGACGTAGCGGGTGAGCGGGATCGACCCGGTCGGGGCGAATCCGCACCGGGACGCGCTGGACGACCTTGGTGAAGTTGCCCGTGGCGTTGTCCGGCGGCAGCAGCGAGAAGCGCGCCCCCGTCGCCGGCGACAGGCTCTCCACGTGCCCCTTGAAATGGCGCCCCGGATACGCATCCACCGTGAAGTCGACCGCGTCGCCCGGCTTCACGTCCTGGATCTCGGTCTCCTTGAGATTCGCGGTGAGCCACACGTCCTCGAGCGGCACGAGGCTCATGAGCGGTTGGCCGGCCTGCACCAGCTGGCCGAGTTCGACGCTCTTCTTGCTCACCACGCCGGTCGAGGGCGCCGTGATGCGTGTATAGGAGAAGTTGAGCGCGGCCTGGTCGCGCGCCGCCCGTGCGGCGGCCACGCGGGCATCCGCACCCACCAGCGCGGCCTGGGCCGCGGCCAGCGCGGCGTCCGACGCCCGGGCAGCCGCCTCTGCGGCATCGAGCTGCTGCTTCGACACGATGTCCTGCTCCGCGAGCGGCTTCATCCGCTCCAGGTCGGCGTGGGCCTTCTCCGCATTGGCCTGCGCCTGCGCCACCTGCGCCTCCGCCTGGCCCACCCGGGCGCGATTGCTCACCGCGGCGAGCGCCACGCCCAGATCGGCTTCCGCCTGGGCCAGCCGCACCTTGTAGTCGCGGTCGTCGAGCACCACCAGCGTGTCGCCCGATTTCACCTGCCGGTTGTCGTCCACCCGGACCTCGGTGACGAAGCCGCCGACCTTGGGCAGGATCGGGAGGATGTGGCCATCGACCTGGGCATTGTCGGTGGACACGTGGCTGAGTCCGAAGATCCAGCGCCGCACGCCCACCCCGATCAGGCCGAGGAGGATGATGCCCATGATGATGAACACCGTACGCCGGCTGCTGCCGGGCTTGGCGGGCGCTTCCTCCGGCTCCGCAGCGGGGGAAACAGGTGAGGGCCTCGCAGCCCGCGATTGCGTCTCACGCTCAACGGTCGTTGCCATGTCGTCTCTCATCAGGGTGTGCGGTTAGTGAAGCGTTCGGGCGACGCCGGCCGCGCGCGCCAGGGTGATCTGGGCGAGCGCCGCGGCGAAGCGGGCGTCGATGTCGGTATCGCGGGCGCGAATCAGGCTCGCCTGCGCGTTGATGATGTCGATGTTGCCGGCCACGCCCGCCTTGAACCGCTCACGCGACTGGGCCAGCTCGTCTCCCGCCAGCCGCAGCTGCTCGGCGGCCACCTGCTCCTGGGCCTCGGCGGAGCGCAGGTCGAGCAGCGCGGCGTCCACCTCGGCCGCGATCTGGCGGCGCAAGTCGGCTTCGCGCACCTCGGACTCCCGGATCAGCGCGTCCTGCTCGGACGCCCGCGCCTCACGACGGAAGCCGTCGAGAATCGGCAGGGTCACCTGCAACGTCAGGTCACGCGTCGCGATCGCGCTCGGCACGGTCCGGCCGTTCGAGCCATAGTCCCCTGCCAGCTCGAGCCGCGGCAACCGCTCCGCGCGGATCGCCGAGCGCGCCTGCCGCGCCGCCGCCCCGCGCGCCACCTCCGAGCGCAGGTCGGGGCGGTTCGCGAGGGCGAGCGCCACGCCGGAGTCCCGCGTGGCCGGCACGGCGGCCACGCCGAGACTGGCGGCGAGCGTATCGGTGAGGACCAGCGGCGCGGCGGGGTCGAGCCCCAGCGCGCGCGCCACATCGATGCGGCCGCGGTCCAACTGGTTCCGCGCGACGAGCAACAGTCCCTCCGCCGTGACGAGCTGCGCCCGGGCGCGGGTGACGTCGAGCGCCGCGCTCACGCCGGCCGCCTTCTGCGCCTGGGCAAGCGTGACGAGCTCCGCGGCGATGCTCGAGTCCGCTTGGCGGGCCGCCACCGACGCCTTGGCGCGCACCGCCCGCAGATACGCGAGCGCCGCGGTCGTCGCCGAGCCTTCGACCGTCACGCCCTGCTCGGCACGGCTGCCGTCCGCCTGCGCGCTCGCGGCGCGCACCCGCGCTACGCTGGACCAGTCGAACAGCGTCTGCGACGCGCTGAGGTGCGCATCGTAGTAGTTGAATGGGCCGATCAGTTCCGGCAGGCTAACGGGGCCGGACGGGCTTGGGAACGAGAAGTCGATGCCCAGGGACTTGGAGTTAAACGTGCGATTCAGCCACGAGCCACCGAGCGACAGCGATGGCAGCAGCGCGGCGCGGGCTTGCCGGACGCGCGCGTCGGCCTCGTCGGTGCGTAACGCCGCCACCGCCACGACGGGCGCTTTGCCCGAGGCCATCTGTACCGCGTCGCCGAGCGAAAGCCGCAGCGGTGTCTGTGCCGGCAGCGGAGCAGCAGCGAGCAAGGCGCCAAGAGCGACGGCTAGGCCTTGTAGGCCCTTATTGTTTCGCAATCCCATGGAGATACAGGTCGATGTGCGTATCCAGATACTCGTTGACGTTGAACCCTTCGGGCATACAGGACGCAAACGCGCGACGTACCACGGTGGCGTGCATCAACGGTGACATCGCCAGTTTGGCCGCCAGCTTGACGTTCACCGGCCGGAACTCGCCGTTCTTGATCCCGCGCTCGATCACCCCCGCCATGAGGCGGTGACCGCGGGTCACTACCTCGTCGTAGTAGAACCGAGTCAACTCGGGGAAGGTTGCGGCTTCGGCCATCATCAGCTTGGGAACGCCCGCGGCCGCGGTCTCGCCCACGAGTCGCCAGTATTCCCGCACCAGTTGCTCCAGCAGCTCCCGGGCACTGCCCGTGTGCGACTGCGCCAGGGCTTCGCCCTGCACGATCACGGGCACGATCGTCTCGCGCACGACGGCCTTGAACAGCGCTTCTTTGCTGTCGAAGTAGAGGTACAGCGTGCCTTTGGTGATTCCCGCCCGGCGCGCCACGTCGGCGAGCTTGGTGGCCGCGAAGCCGCGCTCCCCGAACACCTCGAGCGCGGCGGCGACGATCTCGCCGGGCCGCGCCTCTTTGCGCCGCTGCCAACGGGGCCGGCGCGCGCGCTTCGATGAAATGGCGGGTTGGCTCACGGGTATGCGCTCCATTGTTAGTTACTGAACGGTCAGTAACTAACTCTGGTTCCCGATCCCGTCAAGTGGCCAGGGCTACTTTGCCGCCGCGACCTCCCCAGCGTCCATCACGCTCCCCTGCACCGTCGTGCCGTCGATCCGCTGGTCGTCTCCCACCACCGAGTCCCGCACTTTCCCCCGCACCACCCGCACGTTCCGCCCCAGGATGCTATTCGTGATCGTGCTCTCCGCCACGAAGCTCCCCGCCTCGATCGACACGTTGGGCCCGATCGTGGCGTCGTGCATCGTCACCCCGTCCTCGATGTAGACCGGCGGCACGATGGTGCAGCGCGGCCACGGCCCCGATGGGATGCGCGCCCGGCCGCCCGCCTCGAGCAGATGCAAGTTGGTCTCGAGCAGCGTGTCCACTTTGCCGCAATCATACCAGCCGCCCACCGGCGCCGTGAGCAGACGCTTGCCGCGGTCCACCATGTACTGGAATGCGTCGGTGAGATAGAACTCGCCGCCTGTGCCCGCGGGCGACTTGAGGACGTGCGCGATACCGTCGAACAGCGTCTTCCAGTCTCGGACGTAGTAGAGCCCGATATTCGCGAGCTTGGACACGGGGGTGCGTGGCTTTTCGACGATCGACTTCATGTACCCCCGCTCGTCGGTGACGATCACGCCGAAGCGCTGGTAGTCCTCCACCTCTTTCGCCCACAGGATCCCGTCCGCGTCGCTCCGGTTCACGAGGCTCAGATCGGCCTCGAACAGCGTGTCGACGAAGATGATCATGACCGGACAATCCACGTACGGCCGCGCAAGATTGATCGCTCCGGCCGTGCCGTCCAATGTCTTCTGCTCGACGAATCTCGCCTTGACGCCGTAGTGCTCGACGATGTATCGCTCGACGACGTCTTTGAGATGCCCGGTGATCACAATGAGCTCATCAACGGCCAAGCCCCGCACTGCGTCCATCACGTAGTCCATCACCGGGCGCCCGGCGACGCGCACCAGCGGCTTGGGAACCCGCTTGGTGAGTGGCAGCAGTCGTGTCCCCTTCCCGGCCAGCGGCACGATGACTTTCACGTCACACCCTCCCATAGCGGTCCTTGAGCCGCACCACGTCGTCGATCTCGGGCGTCGACGCCTCGAGCAGATCGCTCGACACTACCGCTTCGAACTGATGCACCAGCTTGGGTTGAATGTGGAAGGCGGCGCCCTGCTCAATGTGCTTCTCGATCAGCGTGTCACCCTGCTGGAGGCGCAGAATGATCTCGCCCGCGAGCACGTAGATCGATTCGTCTTTCCTGTTGTGATACTGCAGCGACAGCACATGCCCGGGCTCGATGTGCAGGATCTTACCGACATAGCGGTCGGTCTTGGCCCAGATCAGCTCGTGGCCCCAGGGCTTGTCGACGCGGTAGGGAAGGTCGCTCATGGGCGACGTAAAACGCGGAAGTCGGAAGTCGGAACGCGGAACAGCGGAGCCAGCTCCGGCCCCCGAACGCTAGCATTGCTGTTCCGCGCTCCGCGTTCTGCGTTCCGCGTTCTCACGATTCCAGTTTCAAGGTAAGAGACGATGGTGTCGTCACACACGCCGTCACACACACCCCGCACCCGACGCAACCTTCGGGCCGCAGCACCGGATGCCCACCGGCGTCCATTGCCAGCGCGCGCTCCCCCACCGGACACCCGCGGGCGCACACACCGCACGACACACCCTGGAAGGTGATGCAGCGCTCGGGGTCGAGCTCCAGCACGCCCATGTGGACGCCCTCCCAGCCAGCGGGGGGCGGCACCAGCGCGCCGGTCGCGCAGGCATGCGCGCACGGCATGTCCGGGCACACGATACAGGCCTGAACCGCTGGGTCGATCATCGGCGTCCCGGCGGCGAGGCCAGCGCTGGGCGGAGCCTTGATGATGGCATGGACGGGGCACACCGGGATACAGTCGCCGCAGCGGGTGCACGACGCGAGAAAGGCGATCTCGTCGGCGGCGCCGGGCGGCCGGAACCACCGCCGCGGCGCGACGCGCCGCTCGGTACGTGTCGCCACCTCGCGAGCTAGTCGGCCGAACGCTTCGCGGAAAAAGCCCCGCCGGTCGCTCGCCGTGCTGTCCATCAGAGACTCGGTGCCAGGCTGAACTGCCAGCGGAAGGCCAGCTTGCCCTGCGCCGGGCGAACGTCCGCCGCAAACGTCGGGCGGCTCACGACGAGCGGCAGCTCGAAGCGCATCGTCCAGGCCAGGTCGCGGATCTGGTGCCGCGTCACGAGCCCCACCCCACCGTCGTACAGGGCCGTGTACCCGCGGCCCGACATGGTCGCAGGGACGGCCAGCGTATCGACCAGTCCACCATCCACGAATCCAGTGAGCGCGACATCCCGCAAAATACCTTGATCCCCGCGTGCCCCCCACACCGAGCGGGTCAGCTCGAGGTTGGCCGTCAATGCCCAGCGGCCCCCCAAGTCGCTGCGGAAGCCCCGCAGGTTGCCGTTTCCGGCCGCGTGATAATAGAAGCCGGGCCGCACGAACAGCGCCCCCCGGCTCCGCAGCAATGGGTTGGTGAACGTCTCGTACGGATCGGCGCCGGCGATGGGGATCCGGCGCTGCAAGAGCGGAAGGGATGGGCCGGCATACACGCCGCCGAACAACCGTACCCCTAGGGTCGTGCCGAGGGGCAACGGCGCCCGCACGCTCGCCTCCCCCGTGAACCGCCCGAAGCCTTCGACGTCGTAGCGCTTCGGGGAGGTGATTCCGGGGCCGGGGTTCCGGTACACCAGCCCGCCGTGAGCGCCGAGGCGTGCCCGAACCAGCGCCCGCCCCCGCTCGAGCGCGGTGGATACCCACGGCCCCCCCTCGATCGTCCCGCCATCCTCCCACAGCCGGCGATCCAGGTAGTCCACGTTGGAAGTGGCCATCCAAGTGGCGTCGAACCCGGCGTGCGGATCGGCGCCGAAGCCCAGGTGCTGGCGCAGCGCCCGGTCCATCGAGAGGGCGACACCGGTGCGGCCCTCCGCCCACCACGCCGCGACGCTGGTCTCCGTCCGAGGCGTCAGCTGACGGATCGGGTTCGACCAGCGGCCGTACACGCCGATCCGATCTTCTGCTCCGCCAGCAGTCGCCACCGAGGCGAGCATCAGGCCGCGGTCGTAGTGTCCGAGATAGTTGCTGCGGTTCCGCAGGCCGACCGTCACGCCGCCGACGTCGTTCGACCACACGACTGGAAGCCAGGCGCTCACCAACCGGTCGCGCCGGGCCGTCTCGCGGGTGGGGTCATCGAGCTTGAGCGCCACCGCTCCTCGACCCACAAACGGCCGCCGCTCCCGGTTGTCCAACATGTCGTAGTCGTGCGTGCGGCCGCGCGGGTCGAGCATCAGGCGACCCGGCTTGCGCGCCGAGACAAACTCGACACGCTCGACGAGCGGCTCACCGGTGGCGCGGGCGTAAATCGTATCGTGGTCCCCGACTTCGACCGGCATCCGGCCGTCGCCTTTGCGCTCGATGGTGACCTTCGTGCGCCAGCGGCCGTCCGCAAGCCGCCGCCGCTCGACTCGCGCCAGCCTGTAATCGAACAGCGGCGTGGCGTGCAGCCATTCACCGAACAGCCACTTCAAGTCCTGGTGCGACACTGCTTCCGCCACGCCCCGGAACGCGTCTTCGTCCACGTGCTTCAGGCGCCAGCGGGCGAAGTAGGCGCGCAGGATGCGCTGCATCGTCTCGTCGCCCACCACATAGCGCAGCTCCTCGAAGAACAGCTGCGCCTTGGAGTAGATCATCTCATTGTAGATGAGGAAGTCGCTGAAGTGCTCGCTCACCGTCGCGATCGGCTCGCTCCAGCGGTCCAGGTCGAGCGACAGCATGTCCGGCTCCACGCTCTCGTACGCGGGCGGGCCGCCGTGACGCTCGAAGAACCAGCCCTCCTGGAAGTCGCTGAACCCTTCGTCCAGCCAGCCCTCGCGCCACTCGTTGTTCGCGAGCTGGCCCATGGTGTACTGATGCCCGGTCTCGTGCACGATGAGGCCCACGGAGGCACTCCCGTCCATGATCATCATCGGGAACTCGGTGCCGCCGCCCTCGATGCGGTGCACGTTGGTGAGCTGCGGCCACTGATACTGGCCGTACAGCGAATCGAGCCAGGCGAGCGCCAGCTCGGTGGTGCGGACCGCCTTGCCCCCACCCCAAGTGCCCCGGTCGGCGGGTAGGTACAACACGCGCACTACGGCGTCGCGGTAGCGGCCTTCCTCATACACGTACGCAGGATTGAGCGAGAAGGCGAAGTGATGGACGTCTTGAGCCAGAAACCGTACGCACTTCCGCCCGGGCTGCACCACCCCGCAGCGATTCGACGGTCGGACAGTCGGACGCTCGTACCAGTCTCGCTGATAATCGACCACAAGCGAAGGATCGGCTCGTGCACGCTGCCACCCCGGATCTCCCTCGATCGGGACACCGGTCGCGCCGATGACCTGATCCTCGGGCAGGTCCAAAGCGACGTCGTAGGAGGCGAACTCGCCGTAGAACTCGCCCGCCGGGTAGAGCGGGTGGCTTTCCCAGCCGTAGCGGTCGTACACGACCACCTTGGGATACCACTGCGCGAAGTCGAAGCGCCGGCCCTGGCGTCCCTGGCGCCGGGGCAGCGTCGAGAGGCGCGCGCGCCAGTCGATCTCGACCACGAGCGAGTCGCCCGGGGGAAGCGGCCGGGGCAGCGTCCAGTGGGCGATGGTCGAATCGGGAGCATAGGGGTAATCGGGCAGCCGGCTCGCACCCATGATGCTCGCGCTGGTGATGCGCTCGAACGCGTAGTCCGGGTCTTTGAGGTGTTGGAACCGGTCGCGCTGCTCCGCCGAGTCGGTTGCGGCCCAGCGGGAGCCGGGGCGAAACGCGTTGAGGTACTGGTGGACGGCGAAGTCCCGTAGCGTGTCGGGGGACCGATTGGTGTAGGCGATCCGCACGTGTCCCGTCAGCACGCCCGACGCCTCGTCCAGGGAGGCGGTGATCCGATAGGCGACTTGCTGCTGCCAGTAGCCGGTGGTGTCGCCGCCGGCGAGCATGATAAGGAATGGGAGCATGGGGCTGAGGAAACTACACGACCGCGGTCGTGTTCGCTCAGCCGCGAATCAGAAGCTCGGGCTGAAGCTCACCTGCCAGCGGAACGCGAGGCGCGCGGATCCGCGCCGAACGTCGCGGGCGTTGTCCCAGCGATTCACGATGAGCGGTGTCTCGAAGCGCATTGTCCACCCCAGGTCCCCCACCTGGTATCGCGTCACGATGCCGAAGCCGCCGTCGTATAGCGTCGTATACCAGCGCCCAGGCGGTACCGACGGCAACGCGACCGTGTCCACCACACCCGCGTCCACGAATGCCTCGAGCGCCGCTTCCCGCAACACGCCAGCGGCGGCGGGGCGCGGGAGCGGCCGAGTCAGCTCCAGATTCACCCCCACCGCCCAGCGCCCGCCGAGGTCGTTCGAGAACCCGCGCAAGTTGGCGCCTCCGGGTGCGTGATAATAGAAGCCGGGGCGCACCAACCACGCGCCGCGGCTCCGTAGAAACGGGTTGGTGAAGGTCTCGTACGGGTCGGCTCCGGCGGCCGGGAGGCGCAGCTGGCGCGCGGGATCGGTCGGGCCGAGGTACGCCCCCGCGAACAGGCGGGCGCCGAAGGTCGTACCATGCCACGCGGGCGTGCGCACGCTCACTTCACCCGCGAGCCGGCTGAACCCCTGGTAGTGGTAGCGCGGGCCTGGTGCAGGGTTGTTCTTGTAGACGAGGCCGACACCCGCGCGGAGCTTGGCCCGAACCAGCGTCGCGCCGTGACGCACCAGCGTGGAGACGTGCGGCCCGATCGCGATCGAGCCGGCGTCATCCCACAAGCCACGGTCGACGTATCCCAGGTTGGTCGTCGCCATCCAAAACAGGTCAGCGCCGACGTGGCGGTCCGCGGCGGTGCTCGCCCGCCGCGGTAAGGGACGATCGAGCGAGATCGCGGCGCCGGTACGTCCCTCGACCGACCAGGCCGCTACCTTCGTCACCAAGCGCGAACGATCATCCGAGTCATTGCTCCAGCGGCCGTACAGGCCGAACGCAGACGTCGCATCGCTGCTCATCGCGGCCGTTGCCACGGCAAGGCCCCTCCCTGCGAGGACCCCCCTACAGGAAGGAAGCGCCCCCAACCCGATGGTCAGGCCACCGTAGTCGTTCGACCAAATGACGGGCCGCACTCCCCGCAGCAGTCGCGGAGCATCGGCCGCCGGGCAGGGTCGACTTCCCCCGGGCGGTCGTTGAAGAGGGGAGGCCTGAACGGCATGCGTGGCGACGAACAGCAGCAAGAGGTGACGCATCGCGTCGCCGTAAGCTGCTGCAAAGATCGCGCCTCAGACGTGATGCGCGATTGCGATGTCGCTCGAACGATTCGGGTGCCGGTCTGCTGCGGCGACTCCTCATGTTGGGCGCTCAACCCCGATAAGGAGTCGTCATGTCACACCATACATCACGCGTCGCGGCCGTCGCCGGGAACCTCCTTCTGGCCGCCGCGCTCGGCTGCTCCGACCGCACACCGGGCACGGCGCCCGCAACGAGCGCCGCCCCACCTGTATCTGCTGCCGCCGCCGCCGCGGCCGCCCAGCCGAAGGCCGAGCTGCTGGCCCGAACCTTCGCGCTCGCCCTGGGCGACCGGGCATTTCGAGCGCACGTCAAGGCCGAGCTCGACCGCTCACCGTTCCGAGAGCACAAGCTGCAGTTCCAACAGTTTCTAAAGGCCGACCAGAGGCACGCCCTGAGCGCCATGGCCCGCCGCTCAGGGCTGGCGCAAGCCGATCTGGCGCAGGCGGCCGCGGACGCCATTCCGCTCGAGATCTATCTCCCCGTTGCCGCTCATCGCCGGGATTGGAAGGGTGGCGATAACGTGCTCGTCGCCACGGCCATTGCCGACCACGATGTGCCGGTCGCGTTCGATGTGCGCGGCAACCGGCAGCTGCTCGACCCCGAACACCCTCCAGCCGTGCCGGTAATCGCCGTGGTCCCGGTCGAGACCGACTTCTCGGCGCCTCCCACTCTCCCGGCCCTGTCCCTGCCCTCGCAGGTGATTTGTTTGACCTCCTGCGGTGGCGGTGGCGGGGGCGGGGGCGGGGGGGTGGGTGATCCGCCGCCTCCCCCTCCGGCCCCGGGGCTGTACATGACCAAGGCGCATTTCGTGGACGATTTTGAGGGTTGGTTGAAGGGGAGTCCCGAATTTGAAGTACACGTTCTGGGGCAGAAGGGGGAGAGCGACTCGCTGACCGACTATCAGTGCGCAGGGGAAAAGCAGCTGCCGCCCTACTACTTCGACCAGAACGACCTGGACTGGAGCGGCAGCGTCATGTTGTTCAGCAAGGCGCAGCTCGACGCGTACAATAAGGCGCACCCAGGACAGAACGTCCGGGTGTTGGTGGTCGAGGACGACGACACGGCATGCCAGATCAAGGCCAACCAGGACATCATTGGCAACCTCCTCAAGGCGGTGGACGGCGCCTACAAGGCGCTCACGGCCGGCAACGATTCGAGCAGCATTGTGGTGAAGCTGTTCAAGCAGGCCAACGCCCTTCAGAAGCTGTGGTCCGCGGTCGCGTCATTTTTCAATACCAATGACGAGCTGGTCGGGAACGCCGTTGCCGATGCCGTCGTCGGTGACACGTACCCGGGCTACAACTGGATCGTGAAGGGCGAGAACACCGTGACCAACGGCTGGATCACCCTGGAGATGAAATGATGCGAAGCGTTCACGTCGCACTGCTCGTATTGGGACTGGTGCCTGTCTACGGCACGGCTGTAGCGCAGTGGGGCATCGGGGCGGAGATCGGCGTCGCGCGCTTCGCCGGGTCGTCACGCGATACGTCTGGAACCGTGGTCGGGCCATACCGACCCACGACCTTCGAGCTGCGGGTGGACCGCGGGTTGGGACCGACGCGTGTGGCGATCGCTGTGGAGTACGCAAAGACCGGAATCGCGGGGGAGCAGGAGAGCCTCGCGGCCGTGCAGTACGACGCCGCGTCCTTCTGGGAGATCGCCCCTCAGGTGTCGTGGCGCCTGGCGCGCTTCGGAGCGGGGGTCGAGGTACGGATCGAAGCGGGGCCAGCCTTCACCTTCTGGGACTTGAACGGCGAGAAGCGCAACCGTGTCGGCGGCCGCGCGGCCGCGGCGTTCGAATGGCCGCTCACCGAGGTGATAGCCGGATCGTTGCGGGTGTGCGGGACACTCAGCGAGTCCATCTTCGACCAGGCCGAGGTGCCGGCCGGTGTGGAGCGCCGCGCCACGCGACGCCTCGGGGGGGCGGTGGGTCTGCGGTATCGACTGTAATTGTAGATGAATGCAGAACGGCCCGGGATCGGCCGGGCCGTTCTCGCTTCACTCAGCCCCCGAGCATCTTCCGCCGCAGCGCCGCCAGGCGGCGCCGCACCGAGCCGTCGTAGATGCGGTCGCCCACTCGCACCACGACGCCGCCCAGAATAGCGCGGTCCGCTCGAAAGTGCGCCCGCACCTCCTTGCCGATCGCCCGCGACAGCCGCTCGACGATCTGCTGCTCGAGCCGCCCGTCGGGCTCATCGCGCAGCGTAACGCCCGCATGCACGCGGTTGAGCTTTACGTCCACCAGGCCGTGATACTGCTGGGCGATCTCGCCGAGCAGTCCCTGCCGGCCGCGGCGCACCACCGCCTGCAGGAAGCGCACGACCTCGGGCTCGGCCACGTCGCTCAAGGCCCGCTCCAGTAAATCCGCTTTG
>DATLKF010000031.1:0-55481 GCA_035538515.1 Gemmatimonadales bacterium | reverse complement strand
AGCGACGTGGCGCAAAACTGCACCGTTGCGAGCGCGAATCCACAGGTCGTCACGCTCGTAGGCTCGAGCGTCACGGCCAGCTTCACGGTGCGTTGTAGCGCGACGACCGGCACGCTGAAGGTGACCAACACGACGTCCGGGTCGGTCCCGACGACCAACTACACCGTCACGGTGAGCGGGACGAGTCAGGCGATGCCGCCTAACGGGAGCACGACGTTCAACAACCTTCCCGCGGGCAGCTACACGGTGACGTTATCAGGAGTGCCGGCGAACTGCACGGTGACAAATGGCGCCTCCCAAAGCGCTGCGGTGCAGGCCGGGCAGACTACAACCACGTCGTTCGCACTGAGCTGCACGGCACCACCGACGACCGGCACGCTGAAGGTGACGAACTCGACGTCGGGATCGGTCCCGACGACCAACTACACGGTGACGGTGAGCGGGACGAACCAGACGATGCCGCCTAACGGGAGCGCGACGTTCAACAACCTTCCCGCGGGCAGCTACACGGTGACGCTCTCAGGAGTGCCAGCCAACTGCACGGTGACGAATGGCACCTCCCAGAACGCCACGGTGCAGGTCGCGCAGACTACAACCACATCGTTCGCACTGAGCTGCACGGCACCACCGACGACCGGCACGTTGAAGATCACGAACACAACGTCGGGTTCGGTCCCGACGACCAATTACACCATCACGGTGAGCGGGACGAACCAGACGATGCCGCCTAACGGGAGCACGACGTTCAACAACCTTCCCGCGGGCAGCTCCACGGTGACACTCTCGGGGGTGCCCGCCAACTGCACGGTAACGAATGGCGCTTCCCAAAGCGCTACGGTGCAGGCCGGGCAGACGACGTCCACGTCGTTCACGGTGAGCTGCGCTGCACCGCCGACGACGGGCACGCTGACGGTGACGAACACGACGACGGGTTCGATCCCGACGACCAACTACACGGTGACCGCGAGCGGGCCGGAGACGGGCAGCGCGCCGCTGGCGCCGAACCAGAGCCTGAGCGACGTGGTGACCGCGGGCACCTACACGGTCACGCTTTCGGGCGTGCCAGCGAATTGCACCGTGACGAATGCCAACCCCCAGAGCGTCACGGTTCCGGCCGGGGGCTCGGCGTCCGTGTCGTTCACGGTGAGCTGCAGGGCGGCGCCGACCACCGGCAGCATCACCACCTCGAACGTCACCACCGGTTCGATCCCGACAGGCGACTACATGGTGTCGGCGACCGGGCCCGAAACGGGGAGTGCGCCGCTGGCACCCAACCAGACCATCGTCGACACGGTAACTGCTGGCACGTATACGGTCACGCTGTCGGGCGTGCCGGCGAACTGTACCGTGACGAGCCCCAACCCCCTGAGTGTCACAGTGCCGGCTGGCGGCTCGGCGACCGCGTCGTTCACGGTGAGCTGCAGCGGTGCGACGACGACCGGGTCACTGACCGTCACGAACACCACGACGGGAGCGATCCCGACGACGAACTACACGGTGACGGCGACCGGTCCCCAGACAGGAAGCGCACCGCTGGCACCCAACCAGAGCCTGAGCGACACGGTCACCGCGGGCACGTACACGATCACGCTTTCGAACGTGCCGGCGAACTGCTCCGTGACGACGGCCAACCCCCTGAGCGTCACCGTGCCGGCTGGCGGCTCGGCGACCGCCTCGTTCAGCCTGACCTGCAACTAGCATAAAGACGTCACGCAGAGACGTCACCCAAAGACGTCTCGCGAATACGTCACGCAAAGACGTCCGCCGCGGGATCTGGCACGCCTATCGGAGGCGGGTAGATTGAGCCCGCGTCGGAACACCCGGACCTCCCCCGCGATCGGATCCTATGCACGTCACTCGCTGGCTCGACGCATTGCCGCTTGCCCTCGGTCTGCTAGGCGCCGGCTCGGCCGCCGCCCAACAGCGCCCGCCCCGGTCTCCTGCCGACCGTCACATCGATTCGCTCGTCGCTCGGATGACGCTGGAGGAGAAGGTGGGTCAGCTAAATCTCCTCACGGTGGACAACCGCCCGACTCCCGAGCAGCTCGACCTGGTCCGCAAAGGCCGGGTGGGAGGGTTCTTGAATCTGGTGGGGGCGGCGGCCACACGAGAGGCCCAGCGCGTCGCCGTGATGGAATCGCGGCTTCGCATTCCTTTATTAGTCGGCTACGACGTCATTCATGGCTACCGCACCACGTTCCCCATTCCGCTCGCCGAAGCGAGCACCTGGGACCCAGAGGCGGTCGAGGCCGCGGCGCACGTGGCAGCGCGCGAAGCCGCTGCCGCCGGCGTGAACTGGACGTTCGCCCCGATGGTCGACATCGCGCGCGACCCCCGCTGGGGGCGGATCGCCGAGGGCTCGGGGGAGGATCCGTACCTCGGATCGGCGCTGGCCGTCGCCCGCGTACACGGCTTTCAGGGGAAGGACTTGCGCGCCTCCGACGCGGTGCTGGCGACGGTGAAGCATTTCGCCGCCTACGGCGGCGCGGAAGGCGGCCGCGACTACAACACGGTGGACGTGTCCGACCGCACGCTGCGTGAGACCTACCTGCCGCCGTTCCGCGCGGCGGTGGACGCCGGCGTGGGCAGCATCATGACCTCGTTCAACGAGATCGCCGGCATCCCGAGCCACGCCAACCGCTGGCTCGTTACGACCGTGTTACGCGGTGAATGGGGGTTCCCCGGCTTCGTGGTGAGCGATTACACGGGCATCGCGGAGCTCCAGGCGCACGGCGTCGCCGGGACGCGCGCCGAAGCGGGTCGGCTCGCCCTCGACGCCGGTGTCGACATGGACATGGTGAGCGAGATCTACGCGGACGACCTGCCGGCACTGGTGCGCGCCGGGCGCATCCGCATGGCCACGGTCGACGCCGCGGTGCGCAATGTGCTCCGTGCCAAGGCGGCCCTCGGCCTGTTCGACGATCCGTACCACGGATCGACCGAGCAGCGGGAGCGCGCGACGCTGCTCGCGCCCGAGCACCGTGAGCTCGCCCGGCGCGTGGCGCGCGAGGCCATCGTGCTGCTCAAGAACGACGGCAACCTGCTGCCCCTGACGGCCGCCCGCCACACGCTGGCCGTGATCGGGCCCCTCGCTGACGACCGCGCGGCCTCGCTCGGCTCCTGGTCCGGCCGGGGCGACCCGAACGACGTCGTCACGGTGCTCGAGGGCGTCAAGGCGCGGGCGGGGACGGGAGCCGACGTCCGCTACGCCAAGGGATGCGGCATCACCGACACTACCGACACTACGACCACGGGATTCGCGGAGGCCGTCAGCGCGGCGCGCGGGGCCGACGTCGCACTGCTCGTCTTGGGCGAGGGCGCGGACATGAACGGTGAAGCGGCGAGTCGCTCCAACCTTGACCTCCCTGGCGTTCAACAGCAGCTGCTCGAGGCGGTGCAGGGGACGGGTACGCCGGTGGTTCTGGTGGTCATGAGCGGGCGGCCGCTCACGATCGCGTGGGCCGCCCGGCACGTGCCCGCGATCGTCCAGGCGTGGGCGTTGGGTGTGGAAACAGGCCACGCGGTGGCCGACGTGCTGTTCGGTGACGTAAGCCCGAGCGGCAAGCTCCCCGTGACCATCCCCCGGACCGTCGGTCAGGTGCCGATCTATTACAACCACAAGAACACGGGCCGGCCCGCCGGCGATGTGAAATGGACGTCCAAGTACATCGACCTGCCTCCGAGCCCTTTGTACCCGTTCGGTCACGGTCTGAGCTATACGACGTTCAGCTACAAAGACTTGAAACTGAGCGCCGACACGATCTCCCCGGCCGACAGCGTACGACTGTCGGCAACCGTCGCTAATACGGGCGCCCGAGAGGGAACCGAGGTGGCGCAACTGTACATTCGCGTCGAAGTGGGGAGCGTCACCCGGCCGGTGCGTCAGCTGGCGGGATTTCGTCGTCTCGCTCTGAAGCCCGGTGAGGCGCGCACCATCGCGTTCACGCTCGGGCCGCAAGAGCTTGGCTTCTACGGCAAGGATATGCGGTTCCGCGTCGAGCCCGGACGAGTCCGGGTGTACGTGGGGACGAGCTCCGTCGAAGGAATCGAAGGATCGTTCCAGGTGAAATGATATGGAGCAACGCCGTCTAGGTTCGCAGGGTCTCATCGTTTCCGCCATGGGCCTCGGGTGCATGGGGATGTCGGAGTTTTACGGCGGGCACAATGACGCCGAGTCACTCGCCACCATCCACCGAGCCCTCGAGTTGGGAATCACGTTTCTCGACACGGCCGACGCGTACGGTCCCTTCACCAATGAGCAACTGGTGGGCCGGGCCATCCGAGACCGGCGGGACGGCGCCGTGGTCGCGACCAAGTTCGGCAACGAGCGGCGCGCCGACGGCTCTTGGGTCGGTGTGAATGGGCGTCCCGAGTACGTGCGCAAGGCATGCGACGCCTCGCTCGCGCGGTTGGGAGTCGATCATATCGACCTCTACTACCAGCACCGCGTGGACCGAAACGTGCCTATCGAGGAAACGGTCGGTGCGATGGCGGAGCTGGTGCGCGCCGGCAAGGTGCGCTACCTCGGCCTCTCCGAGGCCGCGCCCGCCACCATCCGGCGTGCGCACGCGACCTTTCCGATCAGCGCGCTGCAGACGGAGTACTCGCTGTGGAGCCGGGACCCCGAGGATGAGATCCTGCCGACCTGCCGTGAGCTGGGCATCGGCTTCGTCGCCTACAGTCCGTTGGGACGGGGCTTCCTGTCCGGTCAAATCCGGCGGTACGAGGACCTCGCCGCGGACGACTGGCGCCGAAGCAATCCGCGCTTTCAGGGCGACAATTTCGCCAAGAACCTCGAGCTGGTGGCGCGCATCGAGGCGCTGGCTCGCGCGAAGCGGTGCACTCCGTCGCAGCTCGCGCTGGCGTGGGTGCTGGCACAGGGGCGGGATATCGTGCCCATCCCGGGCACGAAGCGGGTGCGTTATCTGGAGCAGAACGCGGCGGCCGCCGCGCTTCTGCTCAGCGCGGCCGAGCTGGAGGCAATCGCAGCGGCGTTCCCGAAGGGCGCCACCGCGGGCGATCGTTATGCCGCGGGCGGGATGGCGGCGGTCAACCGGTAGCGTAGTTTCAGGTCAATCAGCAGCCGAGGAGGCACACCATGGCGCTCCAGATTGGCGATCTCGCCCCCGATTTCGAAGCCCAGACCACCGAAGGACGCATCCGATTCCATGATTGGATCGGCGACTCGTGGGCGGTCTTGTTCTCCCATCCCAAGGACTTCACGCCGGTGTGCACCACCGAGCTTGGCTACATGGCCAAGCTCAAGCCGGAGTTCGACAAGCGGCGCACCAAGATCATCGGCTTGAGCGTCGATCCCGTCGACAATCACTCTCGCTGGGCGAACGACATCAAGGAAACCCAGGGCTACGCCCCGAACTACCCGATGATCGGCGACACCGACCTCAAGGTGTCGAAGCTCTACGGCATGCTGCCGGCGAGCATCCAAGGCACGTGCGAAGGCCGGACGCCGGCGGACAACCAGACAGTGCGGAACGTGTTCGTGGTCGGGCCCGACAAGCGCATCAAGCTGATCATCGTCTATCCCATGACGACTGGGCGCAACTTCGACGAGGTGCTGCGGGTCATTGACTCGCTGCAGCTGACGGCGAAGCACAAGGTCTCGACGCCCGTCAATTGGAAGCAAGGGGATGACGTGATCATCGCGGGGTCGGTGACCGACGAGGACGCCAAGAAGATCTATCCCAAGGGCTGGAAGGCTCCCAAACCGTACCTGCGGATCGTGCCCCAGCCTCGGAGCTAGGTCTCAGGGCTGGTACGGCCTCGCGAACGCGCCGTCCCATACGGCGAGCGCAGGTTTGGCGTTCATGGCGCTGTCGGCCAGGCCGAGATGGGTAAAGAGGGGAAGGGCGGAGCCGGGTGGGAGCGTCACGCCGGTGAGGTCCAAGTCGTAGAACGTGAGCTGGAAGACGCCACGGGCTTGGACCTGGTCGAGCAATTCGATTTGCCGTCCGATGTAGCGCGCCTGCAGGGCCGGGGACGACGCCACCGCCCCGACCGAGATCGAAGGCCAGCCGCCCTCGACTACCAACAGCGGTAGCGTCGTGCCCTGGACCAGCCGGCTGTAGTAGTCGGTCGGGAGGTCCTCGGGCAGTGCGAAGCCACCGAGGTAGGGGTAGCTCGAGAGACCGATCGCGTTCACGAACGGGAAGTCCGTCAGATCCTGCGCGATGCCTTGATACGTCCCGCCCGGCGTGAGACGACCCCAGGCCGTCTCGACCTGCACGCTCACGTAGAGCGGCGACGGCAGCGCGGAATCGCGGATCGTGCGCGCCGCCGCGTTGGCCATCACGACGACCGCGCGGTACACCGAGTCCGGGGCGGCGGCCCTGATCAGATTGGTCTCCGCGACGAGGCCGAGATACTGGGGTTGCAGCTTCTGCGCAACCGCAACGACCCATTCGCGATACAGCCTTTGTACGGCCGTGTCGGTTACGCTCCTGCCGAGCGCGACGAGCTCCGGCGCCTCCGCGGCCCGGTTCAGTCCGTCGGTCGCGTCTACGGTGAACACCAGCGCCAGCCCCTTGGCCCGGAAGTAGCTTGCGAGGGGGACCTGGACGGTATCCACTGCTGCGGCAGGGGACGTGCCGGCGAGCATGGCGGCCCACGGCGGTGAGGCGTGGATGATGGCGGCGTCCGCGCGCCGCGACCACAAGTCGATCGCCGGGACCACGATGGTGGGATCCATGCGGGGTGGAATGGCGGAGAAGCCCATCAGGAAGGGCCGGGAAGCGATACCGGGTCCAGAGCCGTCCCCGCACGCGACGAGAGCCGCCAGCGCGAGCGGTCCCAGCAGCCGGGTTTGGCGCGTCATGCGCCGCCGAGAGTGAAGTAGAACGTCGCGCCCTCGTTGACCCGCGCCTCGGCCCACACGCGCCCGCCGTGGCGGTGGATGATGCGCTGCACCAGGGCCAGGCCCACGCCGATCCCCTCGAAGTCTTCCTCCCGGTGGAGACGCTGGAACACGCCGAACAGCTTCTGCTCGTACCGCATGTCGAAGCCTGCGCCGTTGTCCCTCACGTAGTACACGGTCTCGCCGCCCTCGTCGCGCGCGCCGATTTCGACGCGCGCGTCCGCTCGGAGCCGCGTGAACTTGAACGCATTCCTGATGAGGTTGGTCAGCGCTTGCCGGAGCAGCGCATGATCTCCCATCGCGGCGGGTAAGGCAGCGATGGTTACCTCCACGTTGCGCCCCGCGTGCTCGTTGCGCAGCTCTTGTACCACCGTCGCGACGAGCGAGGCGAGGTCGACCGGTGCCAACGTGAGCGGCTTCCTGCCCAGCCGAGAGAACTCGAGCAGGCCGTCGATCAGCTGACCCATGCGCTTGCCGCTGTCGCGCACCCGTGCGAGCAGCGCCCGACCCTCCGCGGGGAGGGCGGCCCCATGGTCCTCGAACAGCGCTTGCGCAAAGCCGTTCACGGCACGGAGCGGAGCCCGCAGGTCATGCGATACCGAGTAGCTGAAGCGATCCAGCTCACTACGGGCGGTCTCGACCTCCGTCACGTCCTTCAACTCATGGATGATGAACGCAAGCTCGCCCTGGGCATCGAGCACGGGCGTACTGGTCCGGCTCCAGGGGCGCTCCTCGTGGCCGTCAGATTGGGGAGCGAGCGTGTCGGGGACAAGCTGCTGGCGTACGCGGTCCAGAGACGTTCGCAGGTCGTCCCGATCGTTCGGGAACACGCCGAAAAGGCCTTTTCCGAGAAGCTCGTCCCGCTGGGTCCTGGTCTCCCGGAGATACGCGTCGCTCACGGCCACGATCGTCAGATCCGGAGTCAAGACCAGATACAGGCCGGGCGCTCGCTCGAACAGGAGGCGGAAGTCGGGCGACGGAGGAGTGGCGGCCTGGGGCGTCATATCACCGGTTCCGCTGCGGGCCGCAAGGCGGAGGCATGCTCCCGCAGGTGCGCAAACAGGTCCAGCCCGGTCTTCAAGACCACCAGCAGGGCCAAGGGGATGAGCGGCGACCCCAACAGCTGCAGGAGGAAGCCGCCCACGAGCGTTACGACGTGCAGCACCATCACGCGACCGTACGGTCGGTACATGAGCGCCGGCAGCGGCGCCGTCCGGTACTGGCCGGCGCCGACATAGTTGAATGCGAACGACGCGCCATGGCTCAACGCCAGGCCCCACGCTGCGGGCGCGATCCCCGCAGACTGGATGGCCCGCTCGAACAGCGCGAGCGAGGGAGATCCCCGGCCCACATCGCCGCCGAACAGTGCGAGCACGAACAGGCCGTGCACCGTGACGAACATGCCGTAGTGGATCGTGAAGAACGGGATCATAAACACCTTCATGGCCCACGCGGCCGCGCTCTGCGGCGTGGCAACCAACATGCGGAGGATGTTGAATACACCCACGATCGCGTTCTCGACCCAGAAGAGGAGCAGGGTCGCGAACACGGTCCAGCCAAAAAACAACACGCCGGCGAGCGGCACCAGGTTTGCGGCAACGAGCACGACCGCGCTCGGCGTGAAAAGCCGGTCGGCGGGAGACGCGGCGGGGACCGGGGGCGCGGGCGGGGGCGGGGAAGTGGTCATGGCGCCACAACTATGGGAGGTCACGGCGGTTACGCCAAGAGCGGTCTTGCCCATGCTCTGGACCTCACGTATGGTCCCGGTTTTCGGGAGGTGTACGTGGGTCACGCGCCCGAGGGCATGACCGTGGTGGGCGTCTCTGGCAGCCCGTCCGCGACCTCCAAGTCGCGGGTGCTGGTCGAGTACGCTCTCGCCCGCGTGGCGGAACGGGGCGCCGTGACCGAGCTGGTGGACCTCGCCCGCTTGCCCGCCGACGCGCTGCTTGGCCGCGGGTCCGCTCCCGCCGTGACGGCGGCGCTCGAGGCGACCACGCGAGCGAGGATCGTGGTCGCGGGCACGCCAGTGTACCGCGCCACCTACAGCGGGCTGCTTAAGCTATTTTTCGATCTCCTGCCGCAGGACAGCCTGGTGGGGAAGATCGGCGTTCCGCTCGTGACGGGGCATGCCGCCGCCCACGCGCTGTCCCTCGATCACGGGATGCGGCCGTTGTTCGCGAGCCTTGGCGCCACCGTTATCGCCGGCGGCATGTATGTGACGAGCGCGCAGTTTCAGGACGGCAGGCCGCGTCCGGAGGTGCTCGAGGCGGTGGACCGGGCGGTCCGCGAAGCTCTGGCCCTGGCGGGGGCGAGCCCAAAGTGAGGAGACGAAGCAACCGATGAGTGCGACGCAAGAGCGGCCGATCGCGATCTACTACGAGCACCCCGACTGGTTTCGGCCGTTGTTCGCGGAGCTCGATCGCCGCTCGCTGCCCTACGTACGCCTTCATGCCGCGAGCCACCGCTTCGAGGCGGGGGATGGGCGACCGCCCTACGCGCTGCTGTTCAATCGTATGAGCCCGTCGGCGTATCTGCGCGGCGCAGGGAACGCCATCTTCTACACGCTGCACTATCTGGCCTACCTCAAGAGTCACGGCGTGCGCGTGATCAACGGCTACGACGCCTATGTCACCGAGACGTCCAAGGCGATGCAGCTGGCCCTGCTCGAGCGGCTGGGACTGTCGTACCCCCGCGCCCGCGTCATCAATCACCCGACCGAGGCGGTCGAGGCCGCCCGGGGCCTGCGGTTCCCCGTGATCTTGAAGCCCAACATCGGCGGCTCGGGGGCGGGGATCCGGCGGTTCGAGACCCCGCAGCAGCTCGAGCAGTCGGCGCTGACCGGTGCGCTCGACCTCGGGATCGATCAGACGGCTCTGGTGCAGGAGTACATCCCGGCCGCCGAGCAGCGCATTGTGCGGGTGGAGGTGCTGGGCGGGCGCTACCTCTACGCGATTCGCATCTACAGCTCGGGCGAGAGCTTCAATCTCTGCCCGGCCGATGTATGCCAAACGGTGGGCGGCGCCGAGCTGGTACGGGCGGCATGCCCGGTGGACGCGCCCAAGAACAACCTGCGGGTGGAAGGGTACACGCCGCCGCCGGAGATCGTAGCGCAGGTGGAGTGCATCATGCAGGCGGCGCACATCGACGTGGGTGGGGTGGAGTACATGATCGACGAACGCGACGGCCGCCTGCTGTTCTACGACATCAACGCGCTGTCGAATTTCGTGGCCGATGCGCCGCGCGTGGTGGGGTTCGATCCGTTCGCGCGCCTGGTGGACTATTTGGAGCGCGAGGCGGACTGACCGTGCGCTTCGGCTACTGGATGCCGGTGTTCGGGGGATGGCTGCGTAACGTCCCCGACGAGGGGATGGAGGCGACGTGGCAGTATGTACGGCGGCTGGCGCAGCGCAGCGAGCAGATCGGCTTCGACTTGACGCTCATCGCCGAACTGAACCTCAACGATATCAAAGGCCCCGAGGCACCGTCGCTCGACGCCTGGACCACGGCGGCGGCGCTGGCGGCGGTGACCGGGCGACTCGAGCTGATGGTGGCGGTGCGACCGACGTTCCACGCACCGGCGCTGCTCGCGAAGCAGGCGGCGAACATCGATCGGATCAGCGGCGGGCGACTGACGCTCAACGTCGTGTCGTCGTGGTGGGCGGGGGAGGCGAAGCAGTACGGGGTGGACTTCGACCAGCACGACGACCGCTACGCCCGCACCGCTGAGTGGCTGGCGGTGGTGGACGGGATGTGGTCTCGGCCGCGCTTCACTTACGCGGGGAAGTTCTACCACGTGGAGGAGGCGATCCTCGAGCCCAAACCGGTGGCGCAGCCCCGGCCCACCATTTACGCCGGTGGTGAGTCGGAGGCGGCGAAGCAGCTCATCGCCCGGGATTGCGATGCCTACCTGATGCACGGCGATCCACCCGAGCGGGTCGCGGCCAAGGTGGCCGATATGCGGGCGCGGCGCGAGCGGTTGGGGCGGCCGCCGCTCAGGTTCGGGGTGGCAGGGTACGTCGTGTGCGCCGACACCGAGGCGGCGGCGAAAGCCGAGGTCGCGCGCATCACCGACGTGCGCCAAAGCGCGGCAGGGTACGCGAACTATCAGGACTGGCTCGCGAACACCCAGCTGGAGCAGCGGGTGAGCCTGGAGGACTATTCCGTGTCCAACCGGGGGCTGCGGGCGGGGCTCGTAGGCTCGGCCGAGCAGATCGCCCAGCGGATCCGCGAGTTCGAGCGTGCCGGCGTGGATCTCCTGCTGCTGCAGTTTAGCCCGCAGTTCGAAGCGATGGAGCGGTTCGCCGCGGAGGTGATTCCGCTCGTGCCGCAAGATGGCTCTACTCAGCCCTCCCACGTCCCCACCATGTTGCGCTGACAGCGGACGCTATCACATATAGGAGCATGCCGGTCGATCCTGTGATAGGAGCATGCCGGTCGATCCTGTGACGCGCGGCAGAGACACGGAGCTGCGCGTGGAGGGCGAGGTACGACGCGCCGCGCTGGGCCAGCTCCTCCGGGGCGGGCCACTCGCCGAGGCGGTGCACGTCGTGCTGGTTCTGGTCGTCGCCGCGCTGGTGTGGAATTCATTGCCCCTGGCGCGCACGGTCGGATGGGTCGGCGCGGTCGCGGCGGCCGCCGGCCTACGCACCTGGTGGCGGCTGGGCCTGGGTCGGCGAGCGGCTACGAGTGATGAAGCCCTGCGTGGCGTGCGGCTCACGGTCGCCGGCGTCGGCGTGGCATGGGGGTTCGGCGCGGCGGCCGCCATTCCCGAGCTCGGCCTCGATCAGGCGGCCCTGATCCTCGTCGTGCTCGCGGGGATCGTCGCGGGCGCGACCGGCACCCTGGTCGGTGACCGGCGCAGTTTTCGCTACCTGCTCGTGACGGTCCTCGCTCCCTTGCCCATCGGTATCCTGCTGCAAGGCCACTCCCGGCCGCACCTGATCGCGACGCTCCTGGTGGTGTTGTTCGGTCTGAGCATGGATCGGGTGCATCGGCGCGCCTGGCGCACGTTCGTGGAGCGGGTGGGTGCCGCGGTGCTCCTCGAGGCGTCGACGGAGGAAGTGGCGCGCCAGAATGCGTTCCTGGACGCCCTCATTGCGAGCACGCCGGTGGCCATCGCGGTGCTGGACGAGCGGCGCGGGATCCGGAGCGTAAATCCGGCGTTCGAGGCGCTATTCGGGTATTCGGCCGCCGAAGCCATGGGCGCCCGGATCGATGAGTTGATCGTGCCCGAAGCGCTGCGCGCGGAGTCGACCGATCTCGAGGCGCGGGCGCGCCGTGGGGAGGTCGTGCGCGTGGAAGTGGAGCGCGCGCGCAAGGACGGCAGCCGGGTGCAGGTGCGCCTTTCGGCGGCTCAGGTCAGGGCCACGACCGGGGGGCTGGTCGCGCTCTACGAGGATATCAGCGATCGCAAGGCGGCGGAGCGGGCGATGCGAGAGGCGCGCGATCTCGCCGAGCGGGTGGCGGGCGCCCGCAGTGCGTTCCTTGCCAACATGAGTCACGAGATCCGCACGCCGATGAACGCGGTGCTCGGCTTCGTCGAGCTGGTGCTGGACACGGAGCTCACTGCCGACCAGCGGCGGGCCCTCGAGCTGGTGCGCTCGTCCTCGGAAGCGTTGCTCACCATCCTCAACGACATCCTCGATTACTCCAAGATTGAAGCCGAGCACCTCGAGCTCGAATCGATCCCGTTCGATCTGCCGAAGGTCGTGCACGCGACGGCCACGCTGCTCGCGGTGCGCGCCCGCGAGAAGCATCTCGAGCTCACGGTGGACGTGCCGCCCGACGTACCGCATCTAGTGCGCGGCGACCCCACGCGGGTGCGCCAGGTGCTGATGAACCTGATCGGGAACGCCCTCAAGTTCACCGATCACGGGCAAGTCGACGTCTCGGCCAGCGTCGTCCGGCGCGACGGGAACGCCGCGTCCGTGCTGTTTCGCGTGCGCGACACCGGCATCGGCATCTCGCAGGAGCAGCTCGCCACGGTCTTTCAGGAATTCACGCAGGCTGACGCGTCCACGACCAGGCGCTATGGAGGCACCGGGCTCGGCCTCGCGATCTCGCGACGGCTCGTGACGCTGATGGGCGGCGAGCTTACCGTCACGAGCGCGGTCGGCCAGGGCAGTGAGTTCCGCTTCACACTCGCGTTTCCGGTCGAGGACGTGGCCCCCCAGGTGGCGCGCCGCGCGATCTCGCTTGGCGGGCGGCGGCTCCTGGTGGTGGACGACAACGAGACCAACCGGCGCATCATTCGCGACATGCTCGGAGCTGAGGGCATGGCCGTGCATGAAGCGCCGCGCGCCGAGGCGGGTCTCGACGCGCTGCGTCGCGCCCAGCGGGCCGGGGCGTCCTTCGACGTCGCGATCCTCGACGCCCAGATGCCCGACCAGGACGGGTTCGCGCTGGCGGGGGCGATTCGCGCCGACCGCACCCTGGCGCGGACCCGCCTGCTGATCCTCACGTCGGCCGGACAGCGGGGCGATGGCGAGCGGTGTCGACAGCTCGGCATCCAGGCGTATCTCACCAAGCCGATCGCGCGCGCCGATCTGATCGAAGCGGTGGGAACCGTCCTGGCCGGCGCGGTCTCACCCGACGGCACGCCGGACCTCGTCACGCGCCATTCGATCGCCGAGTCGCGCGTGGCGATGCGCATTCTGATCGCCGAAGACAACCCCGTGAATCAGCAGGTCGCCACCGCCATGCTCGTAAAGCGGGGGCACCAGGTGGATGTGGTGGGCAACGGGCGCGAGGCGGTGGATGCAGTGAGCGCCGCGAGCTACGACGTGGTGCTCATGGACATCCAAATGCCCGAGATGGACGGATTCGCGGCGACCGAGCGGATTCGCGCGCTGCCGCAGGGGCGCGCCCTGCCGATCATCGCGCTCACGGCGCACGCCCTCTCGGGGGAACGCGAGCGGTGTTTGGCGCGTGGCATGACCGGGTATCTTGCGAAGCCGTTCAAGGCGCACGACCTATTCGCGGTGGTCGAGGGGGGAGGGGAAGGAGATGCGGGAAGCGCGCCTCCGCCGCCGCGGGCAGCGCCCGTGGTGGATGTGGACGGGTTCCGTCGGACCATGGAGGAGGCGGGGGCGGACGGCGCCGTGGACGGCATCCTGGCGACGTTCGTCGAGACCGTGCCACAGCGGCTGGACGCGCTCGTCACGGCGTCCCGCGCCCTCGAGCCGGAGCCGCTGCAGCGCGCCGCGCACGCGTTCAAGTCGGCCGCCGCGACGATCGGCGCGCGCACGCTGGCCTCGCTGCTCGAAGCGATGGAAACCGCCGCCAAAAGCGGCGACCTCACGGCCGCGCGCGAGCAGCTCGAGCCGGTACGCCTCGAAGCGCAGGCGGCGCTCGAGTATCTCCGCACGGCCACGAAAGGCGGTGACCGTGTCTAAGGTGATTTCCCTCCTGGTCGTGGAAGATGACGACGTCGCGGCCGCGCAGTTCAGCGCCATCGCGACGGCGGCGGGTTACGAGGTGAAGCAGGCGCACAACGGCCGCGAAGCCTGGGAGCTGCTCCAGCTGGCGCGCATCCCGATCGTCATCTCGGACTGGTACATGCCCGAGATGGACGGCCCGGACCTGTGCCGCCGCATCCGCGCCCGCACGGGCGAGCCGTACGTCTACTTCATCCTCGTGACGGTACGCGGTGGCAAGCAGCAATACCTGGCGGGGATGGACGCCGGGGCGGACGACTTCATCGCCAAGCCGGTCGACCCGGACGAGCTGCGCGCCCGGCTCACCGTCGCGGAGCGCATCCTCGGGCTGCGCCGCGAGCTGCAGCAGCTCGAGACCCTGCTGCCCATCTGCTCCTATTGCAAGCGCATCCGCAACGACAAGAACGAGTGGGAGCCGCTCGAGAACTACATCGAAACCCACTTCGAGCGCATGCTCACCCACAGCATCTGCCCCGACTGCTACTCCAGGCACGTCCAGCCGCAGCTCGATACGCCTTGATTGAGCGATCGCCCTGATCGCGTTTTCCACGGTCGCCGTGGAGAGCGTCTCCTGTCCCTTTGCAGTCGCTGGAAGCCCCATAGTGTTTGACATCCCACACCTGTTGCGGCGACGCATCATCAAGTCGCTCTTGACAGCGGAACGGCCACAACCAACCCTGGTATCAGCGAAGCGAACAAAACGTCTGCGAAGCGATCCCCTGGCCCCGTTGCGCCCGCGATAGGCCGCAACGGGGCCGTTGTACCGTCGAGGAGGCGCTCATGGACGCGAAACAGCTGCTCGACAGTCTCGAGGTAGGCGTGGCGGCCGTGGCCCCGGACTGGACGATCGCCGCCTGGTCGGGGGCGGCGGCGCGCATCACCGGACTGCCGCCCGAGCGCGTGCTCGGGCGCGGCTTCTGGAGTGCGTTCCCGGCCGCCAAGGGCAGCGAGCTGGAGCGCGTGATGACCCAGGTGTTCCACGACGGCAAGCCGCAGATGTATCTGGCGCCGACGGGCGCACCGGACGTCGCCGGCGCGGTGTTCGAAATGCGGATCACCGCGGGGCCGGACGACGACCTCGTCGTCTCGTTCCGGCCGGTGCGCGAGGCGCTCGCACCGGAAACCCGCGCGGCGCAGCTGATGAGCGCGCTGGAGACGGAACGCCGGTTGTATGTCCAGCTGTTCAGCTCGCTTCCCACGCCCGCGTTCGTGCTCGCCGTGAACGGTCAGATCCTCGATGCCAACCCGGAGGGCGTGAAGCTACTGGGAGCGCGGGACGCGGCGGGGGTCCGGGGGCACCCGCTCGCGGACTGGGCGCCCTCCTCCCAACAACTCGGGTTCGCCACGGCCCTGCGGGAGGCCGTGACACGCCGCCAGGAGCTGCGGCTCACGCTGGAATTCGCCGGCGAGCCCGCGCGCGAGGTGCGCGCCGTGATCGTGAACGTCGATCCCGTGCGCGCGGCGCCCAAGCTGCTGTTTCTGGCCCTCGACGTGTCACGCGAGCTGCTGCTGCAACAGCGGCTGCTCCAGACGGATCGGCTGTCGCAGCTCGGAGCGCTGGTCTCGGGTGTGGCGCACGAGCTGAACAACCCGCTCGCGGCGATCGCCGCCTTCGGCGAGAGCCTCGCGATGGACCCGCACCAGACGGACGTGGAAGAATGCGCCGAGGTGATCCGGAGCGAGGCCATGCGGGCCGGTCGCATCGTGCAGACGCTCCTGGACTTCGCGCGCCAGCGACCGCGGATGCAGGTCGCCGTGGATCTGGGGGAAATCGCGGAGCGGGTGCTGGCGTTGCAGCGGAGCGCCCTCAAGAAGGCTCGTATCCGTGCCACGCTGTCGATACCGGCGGAGGTGCCCGCCGTGGCGGGTGACCCGCAGGAGCTGCAGCAGGTGCTGCTCAACGCCGTGGTAAATGCACGCCAGGCAATCGAGGGATCGCATCACCCTGGGCGCATCACGGTCGCCGCCCGATCCAGTGACAACCATGTGCTCGTGACCGTGGAGGACAGCGGGCCCGGCGTCCCGCCAGAAATCCTCGACCGCGTGTTCGAGCCCTTCTTCTCCACCAAAGCGGAGCAAGGCACAGGACTCGGGCTCGCGATCAGCTTCGGGCTGGTGCGGGCGATGGGGGGGCGGATGTGGATGCAGAACGTGGAGGGGGGTGGCGCCCAGCTCTCGTTCGAGCTGCCGGTCGACGCCGGGACAGCGGACGCCACGGCGTCCAGCGCCACGCCGCCGGCGGAGCGGCACCTGTCCGTGCTGGTGGTCGAAGATGAAGATGCGGTGCGTCGCGCGATGGCGCTGCTCGCCAAGCGGCTCGGTCACGACGTCACGACCGTCGGCCGGTTCGACGAGGCCGCGACGCAACTCGCCGACCCGGGCGCGGGCTACGACGCGTTGCTCGTCGACGTGCACCTCGACGAGGCGCACACCGGATTCGAGTTGTTCGAGCGGCTGCGCGCCGAGGGACGCGGGCGCGAGCAGCGGATGGTGTTCACCACAGGTGACTCCATCTCCACGCAGACGCGGGAGGCGCTCGAACGCGCCGACCGGCCCGTGCTGCGCAAGCCGTTCAGCTTGGACGAGCTGCGCGAGATGCTGGAGCGGGTCGCCGCGCCCTAAAAGCGGCGCCGGATCAGGCCGCGTGTCCGACGGGGTGCGTGCGCCGGCGCCGTCGATCCCGTCGGTTCTCCTGGTAGAACGCGAGGCAATACTCCTCGCCGGCCAGCTTGGTGGCCGCGTACGGGCCCAGCGGGCGCGCGAGTTGTGTTTCACTGTTCGGGAGCGCGGCGGAGCTGCCGTATACCGCGGTCGAGCTCGCGTACACCACTCGTCGCACGCCTGCCTCGCACGCCGCCACCAGGACGTTCAGGGTGCCGGTCGAATTCACCTCGTGAGTGGCGAGCGGCGCTTCCACGGAGCGCTGCTCGGAGGTGAGCGCGGCCTGGTGGAGTACGCAGTCGACGCCTTCCATCGCCCGCCAGCATATGTTGAGCTCGGCGACGGAGCCGCGGATGAAGCCGATCCGCCGTCGCACGGCCGCGACGTTCTCCCGACTACCGCTCGAAAGATCATCCAGCACCACCACTTCCTGGCCAGCCGCCACCAGATGGTCGACGAGGTGCGACCCGATGAACCCCGCCCCTCCTGTGACCAGATAACGCATGTCGCTCCCTGTTCCGTTCGGCACGCCAATGGCGCAGGAATTCGGCCAGCGCTCCGTCTTTCGCGCTGTGGCAGTCGCGCCACAGATTGGGGACGTGGCACGGACTTCGCGTGGTTAGCGGGCGATTTGGTATGCCGAGGGGCGCGGAGGAGCGGTGACGCTCACGATCAAGGCGGTGAACCCGCTCGATCACGTCGAAGAGATCAAGCGGCTGTTCGTGGACAACGAGCGCCCCGATTTTCCGGAGTTCTTCGATCGGGCCTATCCCACCTATGTGCGGGCCGGCGGCGTGAGCTGGGTCGGACGGGACGCTGGGGGGCGGGTCGTGATGCACGTCGCCTGCTTTCCGCAGCGATTTCGCTTTGGGGCGCGTGACGTAGTCGGGGGACTGTTGGTGAACGCCCTCGTGGCCCGGTCTCACCGGTCGTTCTTCCCGGCGCAGGCGCTGTTCAAAATCACTAAGCACGACGCGAGAGTGCGCGGTGACCTCGACTTCCTCTACACCGACCCGAATGACCAGGCTAAGGCCGTTTTGAATGTGTGCGGCTTCACCCAAGTAGGCACGCTCGGACGGTACGTGCTCCTGTTGGGGGACCGCCGTTGGCTCGCGGATCGCGCGATCGGGCTGGCGCACGCGGCGAGGCGCATCGCCCGCCGGGGTGCTCCGTTGCAAGCGCGGTCGGCGAAGGACGTCTCGGCTGGCGACTTCGAAGCGCCCACGGGCGACTCGCCGCGGCTTCGCCCCTACCACGGAGGCGTACGCTACGCTGCGCGCCTCATGGGCTATCCCACCTCGTTGGACTGGTGGTTCACGCTCCAGCAGAACGGGGACCGCGGCCCACCCCGGCGGGCCGGCTTGCTCGTTCGCGGACCCGATTCGTCCGGTGTGGCGGTCCTGCACGCAGTCCGCAGAGATCCGGGCGTGCCCCTGGGCCGGCTGCTGCCCGACGTGGTGGCGACGCTCCGCGGCCAGGGCGGCACGCGGCTACAAATCTGGACATTGGTAGACTCGTTGTTCGCCGGCGAGCTATGGCAGACGGGGTTCGTGCTGCGGGATCGCGCCGCGCCGATCGTCGCCGCCGCCCTCACGGCGGCGGGGGAGACCGTCCTGCGGTCGCCCAACCTGTGGGAAATCACCAGTCTCGATTGCGACCGCTAAGGGGCGCGCAGGGCGGCGATGTCGTGTTTGCCGCTCGGCAACGTGGGCAGCGTGTCGTGAACCTCGATGTGTGCCGGCTGCAGATGGCGGGGCAGCTCCCTGGTGCAGAAGGCGGTGAGCCGCTCGGGCGAGCCGTGGGCCGCGAGAACGACATGGGCTACAATGCGCTCGCCCCACGCCTCGTCGGGCTCGCCGACCACAACGGCATCCACCACCTCGCCCGATGCGTGCAGAACGGCGGCGATCTCGTCCGGTCCCACGCGGTATCCCATTGTCTTGATGATCCGGTCCCGCCGGCCGACGAAGTACAGGTAACCGTCGGCGTCACGCCGCACCAGATCGCCGGTGAACACGACGCGCTCGCCGTCGGGGCCCGTCCGGAACACCTGTGTAGTGAGCTCCGGCTCGTTCCAATAGCCCAGCGCGACGGTCGGCCCCCGATACACGAGCTCACCGATCTCGCCCGACGGCGCCTCCGCGCCGTCTTCCTGCAGCACCCGGATCTCGCCGCCCGGGATTGCCCGACCGAGGGAATCGGGTCGCCGGTCGACCTCCCCTGGAGGGAGGTAGCTACAGCGCAACGCCTCGGTCAGGCCGTACATAAGGAAGAGCTGCGCCTGGGGCTGGGCGCGTCGCAGTGAGCGCACGACCGCAATAGGGAGGTGCCCTCCGGCGTTCGTCATCACGCGGAGCGCGGGCAATGAGCCGCTCGCAAGGGTGGGCACGCGCAGCAGCCGGATCCAGAGCGGCGGCACTGCCGCCAGGACGGTCACGCGCTCGGTTCGGACGGTTTCGACCATCTGCTGGGGTAGCGGCGACCGCTCTACCACCAGAGCCGCCCCCGCGCCCACGGCGCACAGCAGCTGGCCCATGCCGTAGACGAAGCTGAACGGCAGCAGGCTCGCGATGCGATCGCTGCCGGATAGGCCGAGGTACCCAACCACGGCCTGCGTCACGGCCCAGAGATTCCCGTGACTCACAACCACGCCCTTCGGCAAGCCGGTCGATCCCGAGGTGTACACGATTTGCGCGGGGTCGCTCGTCGACCGCGGGAGCGGCACGAGTGGCTCCCCGCCGGGGCGGATGCCGCCCGCGTCCAGCACGCGGGTGCTTACGGAGAGAGCACGGGGCTGTCGCGCCAACAGCTGCTTCGCGGTGATCAGGCAGTGCGCTCCGGAGTGGCCAACGACGTGCTCGACCTGGCGCGGGCGGAGTGACTCGTTCACGATCACCGCGACCGCGCCGGCGGCCAGCGTCCCGAAGAACGCGGCGGCGGCGTCGCGACCTCGCTCGAGCCAGATCGCGACCCGATCGCCGGGCAGGATCCCGGCGGCGCGGAGCGCGGCACCGAATGCCGCCGCATGGTCTCGTAAGGCAGCGTAGCCGACCGTGCGGCCGCGCTCCACCACGGCGGGCCGTTCGCCGTTCTTGCCCGCGGCCCGCCACAACAGCCATGCGGAGTTGGCGGCTTGTGGATCCGGGGTCTCGACTTCGAACGCAGCCGGGGCCTGGTGCATGGGTATCGCGCCCCAGCCGCTGCAACCAGCGTACCAGAACTGTTTGTGTCAGGCGTGATGGCGGGTCGTTTGCGTTGCATGCGCGCGACAGCGGCGCGGCGCACACCGGGGGCTCGAACCTTGCACTCAGACAGCCGGACGGGTGCGAACGTTCCCATTCGTCCAAGAGGCACCGTGCCTACGATGACGGCGGATCGCCTGGGCCTTGACGCGGCCGCGGAGACGCGGAAGATCGCGGCGGTACTGCGCGACCAGGGGGGTCGAACGCTCCGGCGCAGCGGGTTCGTCGTGGCGATGAGCGGCGGCGTGGACAGCTCGGTGTGCACGGGGCTCGCGGTGGCGGCCGTGGGTCCCCAACACGTCCTGGGCCTCGGGCTACCAGAGCGTGAGTCCGATCCTCGCAGCGTGGCGCTGGCGCGGGACTGGGCCGAGCGGCTCGGCATCGAATTCATCGTCGAAGACATCACACCCATCCTGGCGGCGTGTGGATGCTACGAGCGGCGCGACGCCGCCGTGCGCCGGCTAGTGCCCGAGTACGCGCCGGGGTGGCGCTGCAAGCTGGTACTCGACGGGGGTGGCCTCGATTCGGACCGCCTGAACGTGTGCTTTCTCGCCATCGAGGAGCCCGGTCAAGACGTGCGAAAGGTGCGCCTGCCGGCGCGCGAGCTGCGAGAGATCGTCGCCGCCACGAACTTCAAGCAGCGCGTCCGGACGATGCTCGCCTACCATCACGCCGACCGGTTGAACTATGCCGTGGTCGGCACCCCCAACCGCCTGGAATACGATCAAGGTTTCTTCGTGAAGGGCGGCGATGGGTTGGCGGACGTGAAGCCGATCGCGCACCTCTACAAGAGCCAGGTGTATCGTCTCGCCGAGACCCTAGGGGTCCCGGCGGCGATCCGCGAACGTACGCCTACCACCGACACCTACTCGCTGCCCCAGACGCAGGAGGAGTTTTTCTTTGCCCTGCCGCTCGCCACGCTTGATCGCGTGCTCCAGGCGTGGAACGAGGGGCGCGGCGCGGCGGAGGTGGGGCGCGAATTGGGGTTTCGGCCCGAGCAGATCGCGCGCACCTATCGAGACATCGACCACAAACGCCGCGTCACGCGGCCGCTCCACCTCACCTCGCTCTTGGTGGAATCGGTCGCGGGAGTGGGGGCCGGGGAGGGCGGGAGGGCCGCCGCCCTCGACCGGCGGGAGGACGCCTGATGTGCGGAGTGGCTGGCGTCGCCCGCCGGTACCCCGTAGGGGTCTCCGCCGAGCTGTTGGAGCGTATGGTCCGGGCTATCGCCTACCGCGGGCCCGACGGCTCGGGGCTGTATGCCGATGAGCGAGTGGGGCTGGCGAACGTGCGTCTCAGCGTGATCGACCTCGCGCGCGGCCTGCAGCCGATGACCAACGAGGACGGCAGCGTCGTGGTCGTGTACAACGGCGAAATCTTCGATCACCTCACCCTGCGCCGCGAGCTCGAGGCGCGTGGGCACCTGTTCCGGACCCGGAGCGATACCGAAGTGCTGGTGCATGCCTACGAGCAGTGGGGCGAGCGGATGGTGGAGCGCTTGAACGGCCAGTACGCCTTCGCGATCTACGATCGCCGGGCGGCGTCCGTTTTCCTGGCGCGCGACCGTTTCGGGATCGTGCCGCTGTATTACGCGGAGCGCGACGGCGATCTGTATTTCGCGTCGGAGATCAAGGCGCTGCTCGCGAGCGGGGAGGTGGAGCGGGGGCTCGACCCCCAGGGCCTCGACGAAGTGTTCACGTTCTGGGCGGCGCGCCCCCCGCGTACGCCGTTCCGCGGGATCCGGTCGCTCGAGCCCGGTTGCTGCGCGCGCTGGCGTGACGGTCGGCTCGCGGTGCGGCGCTACTACGCGCTCGACTATCGGCAGGGGGAGGGGGCGGCCGAGCCGCCGGATGCCCTGGAGGCCCTGGACGAGCTGATGCGCTCGGCGGTGCGGCTGCGGCTCCAGGCCGACGTCCCGGTCGGCGGGTATCTGAGCGGCGGCATCGATTCGAGTATCGTATGCGCACTGGCCGCGGAGGGCTCGCCGCACAGGCTGCGCACGTTCTCGGTGACGTTCGACGATCCGCGCCTCGACGAGAGCCCCCATCAGCAAGCGGTCGCCGTCGCGGTGCGCAGCCGGCACGCGGTGCAGCGCATCGGGCCCGGCGACATCGCGCGGGTGTTCCCCGACGTCGTGCGGCACGCTGAGACGCCGCTCGTCCGCACGGCGCCGGCGCCGCTGTACCTGCTCTCGCGCCTCGTGCGAGAGGCGGGCATCAAGGTGGTGCTCTCCGGCGAGGGGTCGGACGAGCTGTTCCTCGGCTACGATCTCTTCAAGGAGACCGTCGTCCGCCTGCTGTGCTGGCGCCGGCCGGCGTCGCGCTGGCCGCCGCGGTTGCTCGACGGCCTGTATCCGGACGTGGCCCCGCCCCCGACGCGGAAGGGCGACTTCTGGCGTCGGTATTTCTTGACGGCCGGGTCTCAGGACGACCCCCTGTTCTCGCATCTGCCACGGTTCCAGTTGACCGCCCGCATCAAGGATTTCTATGCGGCCGAGTTTCGGGCCACGCTCGAGCGATTCGACCCGCTCGCGGAGCTACGGGCCGCGTTGCCCGCCGCGTTTTCCACCTGGTCGCCGCTGGCCCGCGCGGCTTACCTCGAGATGACCACGCTGTTGTCGCCGTACCTGCTCAGCTCCCAGGGCGACCGCATGGCGATGGCGCACGGGGTCGAAGCCCGAGTACCGTTCCTCGATCACCGCATCTTCGAGTTCGCGGCGGCGTTGCCCCCCCGGAGCAAGCTGCGCGGCCTGCGCGAGAAGGACATCTTGCGCCGGTGGGCCCGCGGCCTGCTGGCGCCCGCGGTCGCCCGCCGCCGCAAGCAGCCATACCGGGCCCCCGACGTCCCCGCGTTCTTCGAGGGGCGGCCCCCGGAGTACGTGGAATCGTTGCTCGACCGCGCGAGCGTCGCGCACACGGGACTGTTCAATCCGCAGGCGGTCGCCGGACTGGTGCGGCGCTGTCGCGCCGGGCGCGTGGAGGGGTTTCGCGAAAGCCAGGCGCTGGTGGCCATTCTCTCGACGCAGGTGTGGCACCACGAGTTCTTCGGGATGCCGGCCGCGGGACACGCGGAAGGGATGCGTCGCGGGGAACCCGCTGTTGTGGTCGCCCCGCCAGCGCCGACGGCCCCCGTCGCGGCCTGACGTGTGACTGGAAGGTGAGGAGATGAGCAAACGGACACAGGATCTGACGCCGGCCGCGATCGCGGAGCGTGCGCGGGCGTACGTGCGTGAGAACTTCCTCTATATGCGCCCTGACTGGCCGCTCAGCGACGACGATCCGCTGCTCGAGAGCGGTGTTATCGACTCGATCGGCGTGGTCGAGCTGATCGAGTTCCTGCAGGACGAGTTCCACTGTACCTTCGAGGAGGACGAGATCACCGAACGGAACATGGGCTCGATCGGGGCGATCGCGCGGTTCGTCCATGCGAAGTGCACCGGCGGGGGCGTACGGGCGGCGTGACGAACCCCGGCGGTGGTGTCGCGACCCGTGGCGGCCCGGCGCCACACCGTCCTAACGTCGGCCGGTCGGGTAGGCGGCGGCGTGCCGATTCGGCGGAAGGGGGCTATGTGGTGGAGCTGCTCAAACGACTGCGGCACGTTCCCGATCAGCTGCTGCACCCCTCCCGTCGCCGTGCCGCCCTCGAGGCGCTCGCCGCGCTGCTGGCGCGCCGGCCGCCGGCGCGCGTGCTCGTGATGTGCAACGGCAACATCTTCCGCAGCCCCTTCGCCGCCGCCGCGTTGCAGCGCGAGCTCAGACGTAGAGGCGTGGAGACAGTGCGCGTGGAGTCGGCGGGTTTCACGGCGCATGGGCGGCCCTCGCCGCCGCACGCCATCGCCGCCGCGGCGCGCCGGGGAATCGACTTGACGGGGCACACCTCCCAATTCGCGATCGCCGACGTCGTACGGACCGCCGACTTCGTCGTGGTGATGGACCCGGTGCAGCGCCGCGCCGTATGCGAGCGGTTCGCGCGCTCGCCGAGCGACGTGCTCCTGCTCGGCGACTTCGACCCCGCGCCCGTCCCGTCGCGCGCGATCGAGGACCCAGTGGAGCAGGGGCCCGAGGCGTGTGAGCGGGCCTACGCGCGCATCGAGCGCTGTGTGATCGAGCTCGGGAGGGCGTGGGGACGGGAAGGGGGGACACGGGGGAATGCTTGAAGGGCACGACATCATCTGTTTCTGCAACGATTGGGATGGCGATCCACTGAGCAAGAAGCACATCATGCTAAGGCTCGGACAGCGCAATCGCATCCTGTGGGTGAACTCGATCGGCAACCGGAGCCCGCGGGCTACCAGAGGGGACCTGCGACGGATTGCCGGCAAGCTGTGGGGATTCCTTCGAGGATGCCGCCAGGTCGCCCCAAACATCTATGTCTTCTCGCCGTTCGTTATCCCGTTCCACGGCAGGGCCCTGGCCCGGTGGTTCAATCGCTGGTTCCTCGGGGTATCGCTCCGCTGGACGTGCCGCAAGCTCGGGTTCCGCGACATCATCACTTGGACGTTCTTCCCGAGCTCTGGAGATGTCGTTGGCACCCTCGGCGAGCGGCTGATCGTGTATCAGTGCGTGGACGAGTACTCGGAGTTCAGCGATGCCGACAAGCACGCGATCGCCTCGCTGGAACAGCGTCTCCTCAAGAAGGCCGACCTGGTGATCGTCTCATCGCAGAAGCTGTACGAGTGGAAGCGACCGTATCATCCTCGCACGTTCCTCGTGACGCACGGCGTGGACGTCGCGCACTTCCAGCGCGCCTGTCACCCGGATACGACGGTGCCGTCGGACATCGCAAACCTGCCGCGGCCAGTCATCGGGTTCTATGGACTGATCGCCGATTGGGTCGACGTGGGCTTGTTCCGATTCCTGGCCCTGGCCCGCCCCCAATGGTCGTTTGTGCTGATCGGGCGCCCGGCAACCGACGTCAGTCAGCTGCAGGGCCTCCAGAACGTACAGCTGCTGGGTCGCAAGGACTACGACGCCTTACCCGCGTACTGCAAGGGCTTCGACGTGGCCCTGCTGCCGTTCGTCATCAACGATCTCACCAATGCGGCGAACCCCCTCAAGCTGAGGGAATACCTCGCGGCCGGGCTACCGGTGGTGGCGAGCGCCATTCCGGAGGTCGAGAAGCTCGATGGGTTGGTATCGATTGCGAAAAGTCCCGATGACTACCTCTCCAAGATCGAGGCCGTCCTCCGCTCCGGAGCGGCAGGGCCACGGCTGGTGCGGTCCAGTGCCATGGAACGCGAGTCCTGGGCGCGCAAGATCGAAGAGATGAGCGATCTGGTGACCCGCGCGGAGCAGCGGCTGGCGTCGTGATCTTGCTGTGGTGTCGACGCAACAGCGGAAGCGGCCCGTTTCCGCGGGCACCGTAACCTTCTACCAAAGTCATTGCCCACATGCGCATTGCGCCCCGCGAGCTGCGGGCGGCGATCCGGGTACGCCCGTTGCAAGCCTTGCCGCTCATGAGCCCAGACCCCCGTGCAGGCGATGGCTGACGGCGTGACCACCGGGGGAGTGCTGTTGGGCTTGGCCGCCACGCACCTGGTCTATACGTACGTCGCATATCCCCTGATCGTAAGCCTGCTACCGGCCCGGCCCTCGCGCCCTGCCCAGGGGGGGCGCCGGCGGGAGGAGCGCGCGGCGCCGCCCAGTGTGTCGATCGTGATCGCGGCTCGGGACCCCGGCCAGGCCATCGCCGAGAAGGTCGGGCAACTCCTGCGGACGGTGACCCTCGACAGTGAGATCATCGCGGTGCTCGACGGGCCGGACCCAGGGGCCACGGCCGCGCTCGCGCAGCTGGGGGACGACCGGGTCAAAGTTCGTGTCCTCGACCGTCCCTGCGGGAAGGCGGTGGCGCTGAACGAGGGGGTCGCCGTGGCCCGCGGAGAGGTCCTCGTGTTCACCGACGTGCGCCAGCGGGTGGCGCCGGGAGCGGTCGAGTGTCTCGTGGGAGAGCTGGCCGCGGCGGACGTGGGCGCGGTTTCCGGCTCGCTCGTCATCCCGTCTCCCGACGGCCGCGACGGCCTGTACCAACGCTACTGGCGGTTCGAGCGCTGGCTTCGCAGGCGCGAGGCCGCGTGGGACAGCGCGGTGGGCGTGAGCGGCGCGCTGTACGCCCTCAAGCGCGCGCTGTGGTCACCACTGCCGGCTGGGCTGCTCCTCGACGATGTGTGGGTGCCGTTTCAGGTAGTGCGCGCGGGTCAACGCGTTGGATTCGCCCCTGGCGCCGTCGCGACCGATGTGCAATCCGGGTCTGATGCGACCGAGCTCGCCCGCAAGGTGCGCACGCTTACGGGCAACTACCAGCTGATCGCATGGATGCCGTGGGTGCTGCATCCGCGAAAGAATCGTCTCTGGTGGCAGTTCGTTTCCCACAAGGTCCTGCGGCTGTTGACTCCGTTCGCGGTCGTTGCTGGCGCCGCCGGGGTGCTGCTGGTTTTCGGTCCGTGGGCAGGCGTCGTGGGCGTGGCGATCATGGGGCTTCCCTGGATCGTGCGACCCGCCAGGTCGGCCGCGGCTCCCGGTAACGGCTTCCTGGGCACGGCGCGCAGCGGAGTCGCGATCCTCGCCGCCCTGCTCGTCGCGGCGTTCAACGCCGCGCGGGGGCGTTGGGACGTGTGGACCGATCCACCCCGGCCGACGTTCGCCGATCCCCCTCCCCAGGAGCCGTGACGATGCAAGTGTTCGCGGCGGGAGCGCGGCTGCTGCGTCCTTCGCACGCGCTTATGGTAGGAAGAGATTTGGTGCGCTGGCGGGCCAGGCCCGGCGATTCCGGCCGTCACCTCGACGCCACGATCGCCTGGCTCTGCCGGGCGCAGGATCACGGCGGTGGCGGCGGGGGCGTCTCGGCCGGCTACTCGCTGCTCCGAGGCTGGCTGGCGCCCTACCCGGAAACGACCGGCTACATCATCTCGACGTTTTTCGATTACGCGCGACGTACAGGCAACGAGGAGCTGTACGCGCGCGCGATACGCATGGCCGATTGGGAGCTGCGGGTGCAACTGCCGTCGGGGGCGATTCAGGCGGGCTTCTACCGCGGCGACAAGAGCGACCGGCAGCCGGCGGTCTTCAACACCGGTCAGGTCGTGCTGGGGTGGTGCCGAGCGTACGCCGAAACCCATGACGACCGCTACCTCGCGGCGGCCGTGCGCGCCGGAGATTGGCTGGTGCGCGTCCAGTCGGCCGACGGCGCGTGGCGCCAACGCGCGCCGGAGACCGAAACGACGGTCCACGCCTACGACGCGCGCACCGCCTGGAGCCTGCTGGAGCTGTCCCAGCTGGTTGACGACGAGCGATTGACACAGGCGGCGCGTGGCAACTTGGACTGGACCCTGGCGCAGCAGCGCGAGAACGGCTGGTTCGAGCACAATGCGTTCTTCCTCTCGGCACGCAAATGGAACATGCCACTGACTCACACGATCGCGTATGTGATGGAAGGTCTGATCGGTGGCTGGACGCGTCTGGGGGACAAGCGCTACCTGGACGCCGCTCTCAAGACGGCCATGCGATTGCAGCAAATCTACGAGCAACGCGGCGTGCTGCCCGGTGAATTCGACCGCGACTGGAATGCGACAGCGACGTACAGCTGCCTGACCGGAAACGCCCAGGTGGCGGGAGTATGGCTGCGCCTCCACCGGGAGCGTCCTGGTTTGGGATTCGGGCGCGCGGCAATGGCCCTCAATAGCTATGTGAAAGCGACCCAACTCCTGGGCACGGATAACGCGGACGTGCGGGGCGGCATCAAGGGGTCCCAACCGATCTTCGGACGCTACACGCCGCTCACGTTCGTTAACTGGGGGGCGAAATTCTTCGCCGACGCGCTCATGCTGGAAGAGCAACTGGATCCGAGCACGCGCGACGGGCGCGACGCTCCTACGCTCGCGGGCCGGAAGGCGGGCCGATAGTGCTGCTCCAGGCGGGTCGGTGGGTGAAGCGCCAGGTACGGGGCCGTCTCCGCATCGCGCTAACTAGCTGGGGCCGACCGTACGCCAGCGCGGACTTGCTGACAGCGGTGCGGGAGCTGGGGGTAGTCCCCGGCGACACGCTGCTGGTGCACAGCTCGTTCGACAAGTTCGGGAAGTTCACCGGGAAGCCGAGCGACGTACTCACGGTTCTGCAAGCGGCCGTAGGGCCGTCCGGCACCTTGATGCTGCCGACGCTGCCGTTCACCGGCATGTCCACCGTCGAGTATGCGCGCGAGCCGCGGGTCTTCGACGTCAAGCGTACGCCCTCGCAGATGGGGCTCCTGACCGAGCTGTTTCGCCGGGCACCCGGCGTCGTTCGCAGCGTTCACCCGACGCACCCGGTGGCGATCTGGGGCGCCGACGCCACCGAACTGGCGGCCGGACACGCCGCGGCCAAGACGCCGTGCGGCGTGGGATCGCCCTACGCCAAGCTCCTGGATCGCGACGGCAAGATCATGTTTCTCGGCTGCAACGTCGACGTCATGACGTTCATCCACACCGTCGAAGAGGTGCTCGAGCCGCGGATGCCCTTCTCGCCTTTTACCACGCGGACATACGTGCTGGAGAGTCGCGATGCGGTCGGGCAGCGCTGGGTCACCGAGACGCGGCTGTCCGAGCCACGCTATGCGCGGCGCCGCCGCCTGGCGAAGCTGGTCCCTGTGTTGAGGCGACGGGGGGCATGGCGCGAGGGCCGGGTGGGCGGTCTGAGAATGCGGCTCGTCGCAGCGAGACAGGTGCTCGACACGTGCCAGGCGCTCGCGGACCGGGGTATTTACTGCTATGACACCTAGTCCCGAGCCGGCGTCCGAGCTGCGGGGGGCGTTTCGCTCCGCGGCCAAGGCAGGCGACACGCACCGCGCGATCCGAGCCGCCCGGGAGCTGTTACACCCGGGGCACCATCTCAGCTTTCTGGTGCGCGAGATCGCAAAGGCCGCGGAATGGGATCCGCCGTTGACGCCCATCAAGGTGGCGCTCCTGTCATCGTTCTCCATCGAGTTTGCGGAGCCGGCCCTCGTCGCTCAGGGGTTTCTGAACGGCTTGGCCGTGAAGATCTACCGGCCGGGGTTCAGCCAGTTTCGTCAACAGATTCTCGACTCCACGAGCGGGCTCTACGCCTTCGAGCCGAACGTCGTGATCCTGGCGGTCGAGGGCTCAGACTGGGCTCCCACGCTGTATCGCGGGTTTTCCGATGGCTCCGAAGTGCAGATGGAGGCCTGCGTCGGTCAGGTGCTCGAGGAGGGACGTGCCCTGTTGACGACGCTGCGTCGCCACAGCGGGGCCACCGTTCTGGTGCACAACTTCGCGCTACCGCAGTGGCTCGAGCTCGGTATCCTCGACGGCCATGTGGACCGGGGCCAGGCCGGGTGGGTCCGTCAGGTGAACGACGGCCTGGCGGCCGTCTGCCGGGAGACGACCGGGGTCTATGTGGTCGATTACGCCGGTCTCGTGGCGCGCGTCGGTGCGACGAGTTGGTACGACGAGCGCATGCGCCTGTATGCGCGCGCGCCGATCGCGGCTGGCCGGTTGGGACAACTCGCCGGCGAGCACATGAAGTACTGCCGCGCGCTGCTCGGGTTGTCCAAGAAGTGTGTCGTAGTCGACCTGGACAACACGCTCTGGGGCGGCGTCCTGGGCGAGGACGGCCCGCACGGCATTCGGCTCGGCAGCGAATACCCCGGCAACGCGTACGTCACATTCCAGCAAGAGCTCTTGAACCTCACCCGCCGCGGTGTGATTCTGGCCATCGCGAGCAAGAATAACCCCGCCGACGTGGACGAGGTGTTCGCGCGGAACCGCAACATGGTGCTCAAGCGCGAGCACTTCTCCAGCCTGCAGATCCATTGGGGTCCCAAGAGCGAATCGGTACGCGCCATCGCCCGCCAGCTGAACATCGGTCTGGAGCACATGGTCTTCGTGGACGACAACCCCGTCGAATGCGAGGAAGTCGCGAGCGCCCTGCCGATGGTGAGAACGATCTGTCTTCCGCGGCAGCCCGAAGCGTATGTGACTGCGCTACTCGAGGAAGGGCTGTTCGACACGCTCGCGCTCTCCGCCGAGGACTTGCGGCGAGGTGACCTCTATCGGCAGCGGGACCAGGCCGAAGCCCTGCGGGCGGCGAGTGGATCACTCGAGGAGTTCTACCGGAGCCTGAAGATGGAGGTGACCATCGCTCCAGTCACGATGGCGTCGCTGGCACGAGCCGCACAGCTGACCCAAAAAACCAACCAGTTCAACGTCACGACGCTGCGCTATGCCGAGGCCGATCTGAGGACGCGCATGCGCGCGCCGGAATGGGTGCTCGCGACGGTTGGGGTGCGGGATCGCTTCGGCGACAACGGCATCGTCGGCGTGTTGATGGCGAGCCCCAACGACGGCGCGCTCGAGATCGACACCCTGTTGTTGAGCTGCCGGGTCATCGGTCGCTGCGTGGAAACGGCGATGCTGGCGTTCCTCTGCGGGGAGGCCGCCCGCCGCGGGTTGAGAGAAGTCCGGGGCCGCATCGTGCCGACATCTAAGAACCCGCCGGTCCGCGACCTCTTTGCCCAGCACGGCTTCGAGCGGGTGGCGGAACGCGACTCCGGCGAAACGTCCTGGAGCCTGCCGCTCGCGCGGGGCGGCGTGATGTGGCCGGCGTGGATGAAGGTCACGGTGGTCGATGAAACAGCACCCGTCGCCTGAGCCGGCGGCAGCAAGAGAGGGCGCGTGGAGAGCCAATTGAAGCAGATCATGGCGGACGTGCTGGACCTGAGCCCGCAGGCGGTCGACGAGTCGACGACAAGGGACCGGATCGCGTCATGGGATTCGCTCAATCACATTCAGTTGGTGCTGGCGCTGGAGCAAGCGTTCCAGGTTTCCTTCGACATCAATGAGATCGAAGCGATGCTCTCGTACGCGGACATCAGGCAGGTGCTCAACGGTAAGCTGCATCCCTCGGCTTCGTGACCGCTGACGGGCAGCGCCTCGACCACGTCGGATTTGTCGCGGCGTCCATTCGAGACATCGCACCCGCCGTTGCCCAATCGACGGGCACCACGTGGAACGGCGAGATCATCCACGATCCCCTCCAAGGGGTCAACGTCACGTTCCTCCGTGGGTCGCTGCCGCACGAGCCCAGCGTCGAACTGGTCGAGCCGGTCGGGCCGGAGTCGCCCGTGTCCCGTTTCCTGGCCCGCGGCGGAGGCTTCCACCACCTCTGCTACGAGGTGTCGAATCTGGAGCAACAGCTGACACTCGGCCGTTCAAACGGGGCGCTCGTGGTGCGGCCCCCGCTTCCCGCCGTCGCGTTCGGGGGGCGGCGGATTGCCTGGGTCTACACACGGCAGCAGCTCCTGCTCGAATTCCTGGAACGAGCGCCCGGGGAGGCGGGCACCCCCAGTCGCTGAGGTCCGGGGTGCCTATGGCGACGACGCCACAGGTGCGGCCTGTGGTGTGTCTGTTGGGTCCGCCGCTAAGTGTATATATCGTTGATGTGATTGATCTTACCAATCATCACCGACGAAAACGGGCTGCGGCGCCGCCCTTGCAAGGCCATCCGCCAAGTGGTTACGTCGGTCCTCTAGTCCGCCAACGCCACAAAGGGAGTTCCATGCTCGCTCCACGTACAAACTGCCTCGTCACTGGGGCTGCGGGCTTCATCGGCTCGCACCTCGCCGCGCGGCTCGTAGCGCTCGGACACTCCGTGCGAGTGGTCGACGATCTCAGCACTGGGAATGAAGCCAATCTCGCGGGATTGGATGGCCGGATCGAGTTTCTGCGCGGGGATCTCTGCGAGGAAGCCGTGTGCCGCCGCGCGGTCGCGGGGATCGACGTGGTGTTTCACGTCGCCGCCCTTCCCAGCGTCCCGCGGTCCCTCAAGGATCCGTGGGCATCCCACGCGGCGAATGTCAACGCGACGGTGCGGCTGCTGGAAGCGTGCGTGGACGCGAAGGTCGCGCGCATCATCTACTCGAGCTCCAGCTCCGTGTACGGCGATACGCCGGTGCTGCCGAAAACTGAGTCGGTCGAGCCGCTGCCGCGGTCGCCGTACGCGGCCTCGAAGCTCGCCGGCGAACAGTACGTGCTGGCGTTCGCCCGCGCGGGCCTGATCGAGGGCGTGGCGCTGCGCTACTTCAACGTTTTCGGGCCCCGGCAAGACCCCCATTCGGCCTACGCGGCGGTCATCCCCAAGTTCTTCCAGGCCGGGCTCGAGGGGCGTCCGGCCGTCGTGTACGGGGATGGCAAGCAAACCCGGGACTTCACCTACGTCGACAACGTGGTGGAGGCGAACCTGCTCGCCGCCTCTACGGCAGGCGGCACGGTCAACGGCTGGGTGGTGAACGTCGGCGCCGGCGTGAGAACCACGTTGCTCGGGCTCATCGAGGTGATCGGCAGCATTACCGGCCGCCCCCTCGACTATACCCACGAGCCCCCTCGGTCCGGTGACGTGCGCGACTCGCTTGCCGGCCTCGAACGCGCCGAGCGGCTGCTCGGGTACCGGCCGCGGGTCTCCCTGGAAGTCGGTTTGCGACGCACATGGGCGTGGTACAAGGACGAGGCCTCCGCGGTGGCCGGCACTTCGCGAGCGGAAGGAGTGGGGCAGCGGACGGGTGAGTAGCGTGGGAGACACGCTGGTGGTTTCGAAGCCGAGCTCGAGCGGCGCGCGACGGGGCGAGGGGGATGGGGGGGGCGCGGGAGGCCATCGCCCCATTCGGGTGTGCCTCGTCGCGCCGTCGCTCGATGTGCCTGGTGGGCAGGCGATTCAAGCGGCGCGGCTCTCGCGAGGCTTGCGACAACTGGGGTCCATCGCCGTAGGGTTCGTGCCCATCAATCCTAAGTTGCCCGGGGTGCTCAGACTGCTGCAGCGGGTTCGGTATGTCCGCACTGTGGTGACATCGCTGCGGTATGTGTGGGCGCTGCTCGTATCGCTGGCCAAGTACGACATTATCCACGTGTTTTCGGCGTCGTATTTCTCGTTCGTCCTGGCTCCGACCCCCGCCGTCCTGCTGGGAAAGTGGTACGGGAAGCACGTGATTCTGAACTACCGGAGTGGCGAGGCGGAGGACCATCTGCGGCGCTGGAGGCGCACGGCCCTGCCGGTCATGCGGCTCGCCGACGCGGTGATCGTGCCGTCCGGATATCTCGTGGGCGTGTTCGCCCGCGCGGGTTTGCGAGCCCGCGCCGTCCCGAACGTCGTGGACTTTGAGCAGTTCCGCTTCCGCGAGCGCCCGCCATTGCGGCCGCTGTTCCTCTCGAATCGCGACTTCGCGCCGCACTACAACGTCGCTTGTGTGTTGCGCGCCTTCGCGACCATTCAGCGGAGCTACCCGCACGCCCGCCTCACCGTCGCGGGAGACGGGGAACAGCGCGGAGCCTTGATGCGTCTCGCGCGCGAGCTCGAGCTCCACAACGTCGAGTTCGTGGGTCGCGTCGCCCCCGATCGGATGGCTCGGCTCTACGATGCCGCGGATGTCTTGCTCAATGCCCCGAACGTGGACAACATGCCCGGCTCTCTCCTCGAAGCGTTCGCCTCGGGACTGCCGGTTGTGACGACGGACGCAGGGGGCATTCCGTACATCGTTCGGGACGGAGAAACGGGCTTGATGGTGCGGCGCGGGGATCACGAGGCGATGGCGGCTGCGGCGCTCCGCCTCCTGTCGGATCCGGCACTGGCCGGGCGGCTGATCACACGCGCGCGCGACGAATGTCGCCGGAAGTACGCTCCCGAAGTCGTTCTGGCAGAGTGGCGCAAGGTGTACGAAAGTCTCGTGGGGGCGGTGAGATGACAGGAGCCCGGGGCGTGCGAGCAACCTGGTCAAAGCTCAAAGGGCGGAGTCTCGCCGAGCTGCGGTTGCGTGCCCGACAGCAAGTAGCGGCCTGGTCGGAGCTGGTGGGCATTTCGAGCCAGGTCCGCCTCCCGGACGATCGCCGGCTCACCGCCCCGTCACTCGAGCGCTTCCGTACCCGCACGCGACCGCGCTTCTTCGCCGCCTTCGATCAGCCCGACGCCGTGGTGGCCACGCTCCGCCGGCGCTGGCCGGAGTCCGAACCCCAGACGCTGGACGCCGCCGAGCGGATTTGCCAGGGCCAGTTCGACCTCCTGGGACGGTCGGGCCTGAGGTTCGGTGTGCCGGTGGACTGGCATTGGGACCCGATGTCCGGAACGCGGCTCGAACGCGTGCATTGGAGCCGGGTCGATCCCCCGAGCGTCGATATGGCGGCGGATGTCAAGCTGATATGGGAGCTGAATCGACATCAGTACTTCGTGACGCTGGGGAAGGCCTACTGGTATACCGGCGACGAGCGCTATGCCGCGACGTTCGTCGAGCACCTGATGGCCTGGATGGACGCGAATCCTCCCAAGCGCGGGATCAACTGGGCGAGCAGCCTTGAGCTGGCGTTTCGAGCGATCTCGTGGATCTGGGGGCTGTACTTCTTCAAGGCGTCGCCGAGCCTGACGGAGACCACGTACCGGCGGACGCTCAAGTTCCTGTTCCTCCACGCTCGACACATCGAGACGTACCTGTCGATCTACGGCCCCAATACCCATCTGACGGGCGAGGCCCTGGGCCTCCTTTACCTGGGCACCATGTTCCCCGAGTTCCGCGACGCCGAGCGGTGGCGGCGCGTGGGGTCGTCGATTCTCGTCGAGCAGCTGGACGACCAGATCCGGCCCGACGGGTCGTACTTCGAGCAGAGCACCTACTACCATCGCTACACGGCGGATTTCTATCTCCACGCGAGCATCCTCGGGGGGTTGAACGGTTTACCGATCGACGCCGCCGTTCGCGGGAAGTTGCAGGCGTTACTCGCGCACCTGATGTACCTGACGCAGCCGGACGGACGCACGCCCCTCTTGGGAGACGATGACGGGGGGAGGCTGCTGTTCCTGGATCAGCGCGCCCCCGACGACTTTCGCGCCCCGCTGGCGACGGGTGCCGTCCTCTCCCGCCGGCCGGACTTCCGTTACGTGGCCGGGGAAGCGGCGGAAGAGGTGCTCTGGCTGTTAGGCACCCCCGGCCTGCACGCCTTCGATGTTCTGAAGCCTGTTCCGCCGGCCGCCACGACACAGGCGTTCGCCGATGGCGGCTACTACATGATGCGCGACGGCTGGGGCCGGGACGCCAATACCCTACTCGTCGACTGTGGCCCGCACGGAGCGTTGAGAAACTGCGCGCATGCGCATGCCGACGCGCTCAGCGTCACACTGGTCGTGCGGGGCACGCCGGTGCTGGTGGATCCCGGGACCTATACCTATCGCTCGCTGCGTGGCCTGCGCGACTATTTTCGCGCCTCCGCCACCCACAACACCGTCACCGTTGCGGGCGAGTCGTCCTCGGTTCCGGGCGGGCCTTTCAACTGGCGTCGCGTGGGGCGTAGCGCCCTCACGGAGTGGCGGCCAGGCGCGCGCTGCGACTATTTCGAAGCAGTTGACGACGGGTATCGACGGCTGACGCCGCCCGCGCTGCACCGTCGCTCAGTGTTCTTCTTGCGCGGCGACTACTGGATCATCCGTGACCGCGTGGTCACGGAGGGCGACCACGTCGTCGCGCTGCATTTCCACTTCGCGCCAGGCATTACGCTGCAGATCCTCTCCGGCAGCCGGGCGAGGGCGACTTGGACCTCCACCTCGGACCCTGAGACGCTGGATATTGGTGTGTTCGGTCATGCCGCCGTGATGCGCGCGAGCGAGGGACTGGTTTCGAGCTCATACGGCATGCTGAGCCGCGCCGAGACGAGCGTGTGCACGGCACACGGTCGGGGGCCGCGCGACCTGGTCTCCTTTCTGGTGCCCAGCCGCGGTGGCGACGAGCCGATTGCGCTCGAGGAGCGGCCGGCGACCAATGCTCGCGCGTTCGTGCTGGCCGACCAGGCGGTCGAGGACACGGTACTGGTGGGTGGAGACGGCGACGCGGACGGTGGGGACCTGGCTTCGGACGCGGCCTGGGTGTGGGTACGCCGCCCCCGGCGCGCCGATACGCCTACGGAGTTCGTGATGCTGCAAGGCCGCCGCCTGAAATGGCGGGGCCGGCTGCTCGTCAAGGCCGACGCTCCCGTGTCCTACATTGCCGCCCGGCTCCAGGGCTCCGAGGTGCACGTCGACGTGGACGCCGCGGGCCGCTGCGACATCGCCTTGCCGGGTGCCGAACGGCTTGTGGTGAGCGGCGCGCCAACCGCCACGGTCGGCATGCTGGGAGCGGGTCCTCCCGGTCCCCCCGCCCTGGTCCGCGCGCTCGAGGTGGGCTGAGACGTATGTGCGGCATCGCCGGAATCGCGTTCTCGACCCGCTCACGGCGGGTGGTGGACCCGCAGACGCTTGTCCGGATGCGGGATACCATGACCCATCGTGGCCCGGACGATTGTGGCGTCTACAGCGACGGGCGCGTCGGGCTCGCGCATCGCCGTCTGTCCATCATCGACGTAGCCGGCGGGCACCAGCCGATGAGCGACGACACCGGGTCTCTCCATATCGTGTACAACGGCGAGATCTACAACCACCCGGAGCTGAAGGTCTCCCTGGAACGTCGCGGTCATCGCTACAGGACCCGGTGTGACACCGAGACGATCCTCCGGCTCTACCAGGACGAAGGGCCCCGTGCGGTAGAGCTGCTCCGCGGCATGTTCGCGTTCGCCATCTGGGACAGCCGCCGGGAGGAGCTGTCCCTGGCGCGAGACCGGTTGGGGGAAAAGCCGCTGTACTACGTGCGGACGAATGACGGATCGCTCTACTTCGCGTCAGAGATCAAAGCCTTGCTCGCCGCCGGCGCGGTGTCGCCGACACTGAATTACGAGGCGCTGCCAGATTACCTCGCGAATCACGCCCCATCGGGGGTTGACACGTTGTTCGTCGGTGTCAAGCGATTGCCGCCGGGGCATACGCTGCGGTGGCGTGATGGCCTGCTCGAGGTTCAACCCTATTGGGATCTCAGCTTCCGTCGGGACGACGCGAACCGCTCGGACCAGGATCTGGTCGCCGAATTCGGCGAACGCTTCACCGAAGCGGTGCGGATGCGCCTGATGTCCGATGTCCCCCTCGGCGTGTTCCTGTCCGGCGGCATCGACTCGGCGTCCATCGCGGCGACGATGAGCCGCCTCGTGATGGAGCCGATCAAGACCTTTTCCGTTGGCTTCGTGGAGCGAGAGGCGAACGAGCTCCGCTACGCGCGAGCCGTCGCCAGGGCGTACGGGACCGACCATCACGAGGTCGTCGTCAGCGCGGATGAGTTCCTCGACGTCTTGCCCACTTTGGTGTGGCACGAGGACGAGCCCTTGGGTCATGCGGGGAGCGTGCCGTTGTATTTCGTCGCTCGGCTCGCGAGGGACCATGTCAAGGTGGTGCTGACGGGAGAGGGCAGCGACGAGCTCCTCGCCGGCTACGGTCGCTACGCGAGGACGTTGTACAACGTGCGCCTCGGGACGCAGTACCACCGGGTAATTCCGGCGCTGCTCCGTCGTGCGGTGCGTCGGGGGATCGAGCGCCTGGGGGCGGGATCATCCGCGGGGCGGAAGCTGCAGCACAGCTTCCTCTGTGTGCCACCCGACCTGGGGAGCATCTACTTCGACAACTTCGCGGTATTTCCGCGCGCGCTGCAGGCGGAGCTGCTGACGCCCGAGGCCCGGGAGCGGGCGGCCGGTGCCGACCCATATCGGGGCGCGCGGGAGCAGCTGGACAGAACCGACGCTCGCACGCTGCTCGATCGGCTGCTGTATGTCGACACCAAGACGTACTTGCACGAGCTGCTGATGAAGCAGGACCAGATGAGCATGGCGGCGTCGATCGAGAGCCGGGTGCCGTTCCTGGACCACGAGCTGGTCGAATTCGCCGCCGGCCTCCCGGTTCGTCTGAAGCTTCGGGGGTCCACCACGAAGCGGATCCTGCGGGAGAGCATGAAGGGCGTGTTGCCACCGGAGATCCTCGCGCGACCCAAGATGGGTTTCCCGGTTCCGGTCAGCGCTTGGTTCCGGGGCCGCTGGCGTGGCGTACTCACCGAGCTAGTGCTGGGGGAGCGGGCGCGGCGGCGCGGCATTTTCGATCCCGACGTGATTGGCCGTCTGATCGCCGAGCACGCCACGGGCCAGGTCGACCACATGGAGCGGCTGTGGGCGCTGATGAACTTCGAGCTGTGGCAACGGGTGTTCGTGGACGGCGAGGAGGACGTGCGCCTGTCCGAGGCGGAGTGCGTCGCCGGACAGTCGCTCGCGTGATGGCCGGGGAAGTGATGGCCAGCCCCCTGGTGACGAAAGCCAAACTGCGTGTGGGGCTGCTGTTGGATTCCTTCACCGTCCCTGCGTGGGTCTACGAAATGTTGGTCACGGTGCGGCAATCACCGTACGCCGAGATCAACCTGATTGTGCTGAACGACTGTGAGGAGCCGAAACGCAGGAGCCTGTTCGCGAGATTGGTGCATGGGTGGCGCGCCATTGTGTATGTGGCGTACAGCAGACTCGACGCACGGTTTTTTCCTGTCGACCCGGACGCCTTCGAGCGCCGGGACGCGACGGAGCTGCTACGGGACGTGCCCGTCGTTCGCGTGAAGCCACACGGCACGAAGCATTCTGATTCCTTTCATGACGAGGACGTTGCCAAGATCGAGCAGCACAAGATTGACGTACTGGTGAGACTCGGTTTCAGGATTTTGCGAGGCAAGATTCTCCAAGGCGCCCGATATGGCGTGTGGTCCTATCATCACGGTGACAACGAGGTGAATCGGGGTGGGCCCCCCGGTTTTTGGGAGGTGTTCCAGGGTCATCCGGTTACGGGAGCGATCCTCCAGCGGTTGACCGAAGACCTCGATAATGGAGCGATACTGTACCGCTCGTTTTCCGCCACGGACCGCGTTTCCGTCCGACGCAACCGGAACAACTACTATTGGAAGAGCGTCTCCTTCCTGCCGAGAGCGTTGCAACAGCTGCACGCGTGCGGGGGGGTGGACGTCAATCGTCGCTTCGGCTCCCCCCGGCGCCTGCGCTTCTATTCACGCCCGCTGTACGTAACCCCAAAAAATGGGGAGCTGTTGGGCCTCTTGATCAAGCAACTCTTGAGGTATGCGAAGCGGAAGCTGCATGCGGTTGTTTTTTCCGATCAGTGGATCCTGCTGTTCGACCTGCGCAACGGTCCGTCCGAGTCGCTGTGGCGGTTCAAGCGAATGATTCCGCCCCGCGATCGGTTCTGGGCAGATCCGCACGTCGTCTACAAGGACGGCAGGTACCACATCTTTCTCGAGGAGTTCCTGTACAAGAGTGGCAAAGCACATATCTCACTCATCGAGATGGATGAGACGGGGAAGTACTTCCCACCCAAGAGAGTACTCGAGCGCCCGTATCACCTGTCATATCCGTTTGTGTTCGAGTGGAATGGGACGTACTACATGATCCCGGAAAGCTCGGCCAACCGGAGTATCGAGGTCTATAAGTGCGTCGAGTTTCCGGACAAGTGGGAATTCTGCGCGACGCTGATGGAGAATGTCAGCGCCGTAGACGCCACGCTCTTCTGCGATGGGCGGAAGTGGTGGCTGTTTGCGAATATGCGGGAACGCGCGGGAGCCTCGAAGATGGACGAGCTGTTTCTGTTTTACGCCGACACGCCCCTCAGCACGACGTGGACGCCACACCCCGCCAACCCCGTGGTATCAGACGTCCGGCGGTCCAGGCCTGCCGGCGGGATCATTGAGCATTGCGGTCAGCTCTACAGGCCATCACAGGACTGTGGGGTGGACTATGGCTACGGGGTGAGGATCAATCGTATCGTCGCGTTGAGCGAGACGGAGTACCGGGAAGAGGAAGTAAGTTCGATCGACCCTGGATGGGCCAGAGACCTTCGCGGTGTCCACACGCTGAGTCATGCGAATAGACTGACCGTCATTGATGCGAACCGGCCACGGTTTCGGCTAGGACGCTAAGCCTACGCCTTGCACCGCCGACGCCGCGTGCGTGTGCGGCGCCGAGGCGGGCTCTGTTTGGGATGCCTGTTCGGCTCGCATCCAGGACTCCAGCACGAAGAGGTACCACAGCTGGTGGCACGCGTGGCCCCGCCGTCGCGCGGCCGCGATTTCGGCGACCACCCCCTCCGGCCGGACCCAGCCGTCGGCGGCCAGCCGCGAGGAGCGCAACGTGGCCTCCATCTGGGGCAGCCAGCGTCCGGCGAGCCAGCGTCCGACCGGAATCGAGAAGCCCCGCTTCCGTCCGGCGGCGATTCGCGGGCCGATCCGGCGGCGGGCGAGCTCCCGGAGCACGGCCTTGAGACGACCACCGCGGAGGCGGATGCCGGGTGGCAGCGCGCTGGCGAATTCCCACAGCTCCTGGTCGAGGAACGGCGATCGCGCTTCTAGTGCGTGATGCATGGCGGCGCCGTCGACCTTGGTCAGGTACTCGGCGACGAACTGCGTCCGGCGGTCGTATTCGAGGTAGTCCGTGAGCACGTGGCGGGCGGACTCGGCGGACCACGGGATCTGCCGTTGCCGCACAGTCGCGCCGGCAAGCCGCTCCCCGAGCAAGCGTTTGCGGTGATAGGTCGGCAGCCCATCACTGGCCGCAATGAAAGCGCCCAGCCCACCTGTCGTGTAGTCCAGAAGATGCACCACGCGCCGCAATGCCCCGACGGGCGGGAAGATCCTCCGCACGGCCCGCCACCAGTTGCTGGCGCGGGCAGGCGCCACGTTCGCGATGGTCTGCGCCAGCCACAGGTGGCGATGACGGGTGTATCCGAGGAACAGGTCGTCTCCGCCGTCGCCGGTGAGGAGCACCGTGGCCGATCCCTTCACTTCTTGACACACGCGCAGCATCCCCAACGCGGAGGGGGCCCCGAACGGCTCTCCGTACGCTGACGCCAGGTCGGCGATCCCCGGTCCGCCGGAGGTGGGCAGTCCGACCACGCGATGCCGAATGCCCAGCTCCGCCGCGGTCGCGCACGCGTCCGCCGTTTCGTCCTCCGGATCGCCCGGCGTGCCGACGCTGAAGGCGGTCAAGTCCGCGCCGAGCTTGGTCACGGCCCAGCAGACGAGGCCGGAATCGAGCCCGCCGGAGAGCAGGGCGCCGACCGGGACATCGGCGTCCAGCCGTCGCTCCACCGCGGCAAGGAAGAGGCGCTCGGTCTCCTCCACCGCCTCGTCGAACGTCGGAGCACCGGTGGCTCGCTCCGCGGGCGGCGCGGGCGGCGTCCAGTATTCCTTGACTTGCAATGCGCCGTCGTGCCACCGCACGATCGACGCCGCCGGCACCTTTGCGACCCCCTGATAGATGGCGCGTCCATCGGTCACGAAGCCGAACTCCAAGAACTCCGTCAGCGCCGCTTCGTCGAGATCGCCCGCCCAGCCGCCCGCCCGTAGTGCGCGAACCGTCGAGGCGAAGGCCAGGCCGCCGTTGCGCGCGGCGTACACCAGGGGCTTCACACCGAGCCGATCGCGAACCAGGTACAGTGTGCGGTTTGCGTTGTCCCACAGGGCGAACGCGAACATGCCTCGCAGCCGGGCGACCAGTCCGTCGATCCCCCAGCGACGGTATCCATGCAACAGGACTTCGGTGTCGGTCCGGCTGCGGAACTGCGCGCCGGCGGCGGTCAACTCCGCGGTGAGCGCCCGAAAGTTGTAGATGGCGCCGTTGAAGACCACGCCGAGGGAGCGATCCGGGGACAGCATCGGCTGCCGCCCGGCATCGCTCAAGTCAAAGATGGCGAGGCGCCGATGGCCGAACACGACGCCCGTCCAGCACTCGACGCCCTCGCTATCGGGTCCACGCCGAGCCAGCGCGCGGGTCATCCGCTGGACGGCCTCGAGCGCCGGCGCCGCATCTTCGATCCCGACGACGCCGGCTATCCCACACATACACTGCGGACACCAGCGATCAGGGGCGTCACATCGGATGCCTTCGGGAGGCCCCGGGGCCGCAGCATCCGCTTGAGACGCACCAGACCCGCCACCGTATGCACCAGGTGCGCCCGGTCATCGGGGTAGGGGAACCGTGGAATCGTGAACCGCTGGCCGTACGACCTGGCATAGTCGGGTACGGTCGTCAGGGCGCCCTCCAGCCCCGCGCGCCGCACGGTTTCGATCTCGCGCCGCCCGAACGCGCGCCGTTCGCCGTTCGGGTAACAGAAGATCGGTACGCAGGCATCAGTCTCCTCTCGCAGCCGCCGGTACGATTCTCGAATCTCCCACTCACACGCCTCGTCGGTCGCGAGGCTGAGAATCGGGTGGGTCACGGTGTGGGGACCGAAGGTCGCGCCGAGCTTGGCCGTGCGGCGCACGTCGTCCCAGCTGATCGGCGCGTACGCGGGCGGGGGGCTCCCCGGCAGCTCTACGTCCAGCTGCTGCGACAGGCTGTCGATCACGGCCTCGCGCTCCGGCCCGGCTACCCACTCGAGGCGAGCCAGCGCGTCTTGCCGTGCCCACGCCTGCTCTCCGGGCGTCGACCAGTGATAGGCCCATTCCTCGCCGTTCAAGGAGAGCGATAGCGTGCAGCGTCGGGTATGCTCGAAGAGGTGGCTGACACGATCCCACCAGAACCAGAGCTGCCCGTCCAAAAAGCCCGTGGTCACGAACAGCGTGACCGGGCAGTCGAACTCGGCGAAGATCGGGGCGGCGAGCTGCGCGAAGCCGGCGTATCCGTCGTCCACCGTGAAGGCCACGGTGGGGGCGCTCCAGCGGCCGTTGCCGTCCTCGAGCAGCCTGAGGACCTCCTTCAGGCCGACCAGGCGGTATCGATTACGCCGCAGGAAGGCCAGGTGCTCGCGGAGCGCGGTAGGGTCGTGCCCGCTCCGGCCGAGATCGGGGTTCGCGAACCGATGCAGCGTGAAGATCGAGAGCAGGCCACGCCCGAACTCGCGGAGCACCGGTGCGAGGCTGCGCGCACCCAGAAGCGCGAGCGAGAAGCGGCGGAACAGCCTCGAGGCCCCGGGCATGTTACCGCCGTGCTGCCCGCCGAAGCCAAGCAACGGCAGAGCTCACGAGTCCCGCCAGGCGTGCCGGTATTGGGTGAGGCTCAAGCACCCAGTCTTCCGCCACGTTGACCGTCTCCTTGCTGAAGAGGCGCTTGAAGTCGGAAATACCGCCGACGGGATCTCCTGAGTCGAGCCCGCCTGGCGTTACTCCCCCGAGGTCGAACCACGTGGCCCCGGCCTGCTTGGCCCACCGGATCAGATCCCAGAACAATGGGTAGACGATCCCGATCCGACGCAGATCCTTCGGGCGCGTCGAGGCACCGGTAAAGTAGCTCACGCTCTGCCCGTTCCAGCATCCCCAGGCGAAGCCAAGCAGGGCTTCTGCCTCCTGCCTGTCGGTGCGAAACAGTCCCACGAGTCGGGAGGCGTCCGGCGAATCGCGCGACAGCTCGATGACCCCGGCCCAATCCCACAGGGACTGGTAATGCCCGCCGGTGCGCGCAAAGGTTTCGATCGACAGGGCCTCCATCCGGGGCGCCAGGTGACGGTCGTCGATCAAGCGAATCTGCACGGGGTGCTTGGCCACCCCGCGAATCGCGCGTCGTGCCGTCGGGCTGAGGGAAGCGAACAGATCCTCCTCGCGGGGTTGCAAGTCGAGCGCGAGCGTGGTCTCCCAGTTGCGGGCCGTGGCCCGTTTGAACCCGTTGCGTGCGAGCAGCTCGCCCAGGCCCGCGCGCGTCGAATCGTCACGCGAGAACACTTCCACGCTCAGGCGGAGCACTCGAGGCTCTCGACGCGCCACTTCCGTCAACGCGTCCACGGCCGCGCGCCACAGGGCGCGCGGCACGGTTTCGCCAAAACGCTCGACGCGCAACAGGCGGAAACCAGGCAACGCCCGGCTGGCGGCGGCATGCATGCCGACCGCCGCAGCCCAGTCGCCGTCGGCGCCGCGGAGGGCCACCAGCAGCGATCGGACGGCCGGCCGCGTCTTCGCCCATGCGGCGCGATGCGGGAGCGGCAGCCGGATGCCCGCGCGCGCCAACGCGCGCTCGCAGGCCGCTCGTTCGTCCGAGCTGTTCGCCATGACGTCGATTCGGACGGGGGCGTCCGCCGTGAGGTTTGCGAGCGCCACGGTCACGCGCCGTCCGCCACGGTTTGCTCCCGCAAGAAATACGGGCGCGCCGCCACGCCGACGTACCGCCGGGCGTACCACTGCAGAAGCCCCACCCGAGTGAGCCCGGCGACCACGGTGGCCACGGCGGCTCCCACCGCACCGAACAGAGGGGTGAGCACGAAGCTCAACGTGAGGTTAAGCGCCGCAGCGCCGACCACCATACGACTCGCCGCTCGTTCGTGCCCCGTCATCGTCAAGAGAAAGCCCGAGATGATGCCGAGCGTGGCACCCACGAACTGTCCGGTGGTCAGCACCGCCAGCGTGGCGTAGGCGTCGCCGAACGCCCGCCCGTAGAAGCGCAACACGATCGGACCGCCGAGGAAGAGCAGCAGCGCGACCGGTGCGCTCAACGCGGCGCACCCCTGGACGGTGCGGACTACGAGGCGCTGCAACTCGGCCCGCCGCCCTCGGGCGTACAAGTCGGAGACGAACGGCAGCACCACGAACACGACCGCCTGCGCCCCGAGCATGGTCAGATAAGACAGCTGGCTGGCGACGCTGTACAGTCCCGCGTCGCGCGGGCTGAGCAACGTACCCACGACCAGGATGTCCGACTGCTGCGAGAGCACCAGCTGGGCCGCCGAAATCACCAGGAAGCTGCGAATGGTACCCATCCATTTCCCGGTCTCGAACTCCGGTCGGGCCGTCCGGGCGCTCTCCGGAGTGGCGCGCCGAAGCAGGAACAGGCTCACGCCCAGCGCCACGGCCGTGGCAGCGGCATTCAGGGCTACGGCCTCTCCCGCGCTCAACTGAACGCCCACCCCGGCCGTGAAGAGCACGACGCTCAGGCCGAACAATGCGGGCCGGAGCAACAGCTGCGGCAGCTGGGCCTCGGGCACGCGTCGGAACCCTTGCAGCGTGCTGCCGGTGAACACCAGCAGCGCGTTGATGGGCACGAGGAGGCACGCCGCCCAGATTCCTTCTTCGATGCCGGGATGCATGTGCCGGCGCAGCAGCCAGGCGGCCCCGCCCCCGACGACCGCCACGCCCGTCGCGGTCCGGGTGATCACGCGCCACCCATACTGCCAGAACCCGCGCAGCAGCCCGTCCCGGCGTTGGCCGTCGTAGGCGGCGACGAACCGCAGGGCGGCCGTATCGAACTCGAGTTTCCCCAACAGGACGGCGACGTTGACCCATGCCAGGAGATACGCGTAGACGCCATAACGCGTCGGTTGGAGCGCGCGGGCCAGGATGATCTGCACGACGAACGAGACGACAGCCCCAGCCCCCATGCCGCCGATGGACCATCCGGCGCTCTTGACCATGGCGGGCGCCACACCGATCCGCGCCCATAGCGCGGCCAGGCGCGAGAATAGCCCGTCGAGCGGCGCGGGCCGCGCGGGCGCCTCGGAGCTGCTACCTTCGTCACCCGGCAACACGGATTCGCTCACCAAGGCTCCTCGAACGACCTCGCGCACCGGTGGGACGAGCAAGTCGCGTGCCCAGTGCTGATGTCGCTCTTCACGACGCTTCCCTTGATGTGGGGCGGCCCAGCGCGTCGCGCCGAACCCGTGGCTGTGGCGTCGTCGCCACAGGAGCCGCAAGTCAAGCTTTCAACGCCACAATCGGTCGTGCATACTTGGACCAGAAGACAGGTGAAACGGGTCGCGATCTGGGCCCCCGTGGCCCTCGCCTTGGCGCTCGTCGCCGTCGCCACACTGATTCCGATCCCCCACGGCAACGGTGGTGACGACATCCCATTCTGGTGCCTGGGGTGCGGGGATTACGCGCTCGCCGACGCGGTCGCAAACGTCGTGCTCTTCGTGCCGCTGGGGTGGGCGATGTCGCGCACCGGCGTGCGAACATGGCTCGCGCTCGCCGCGGTCCTGGCGACCACAAGCACGGTCGAGTCGTTGCAATACGGGTTCATCGCCGGACGCGTGGCGAGCATCCAGGACATTCTGACCAATACGCTTGGCGGAGCCGTGGGCATGGCCCTGCCAGGCGTTTGGGCGCGCGCGGTAGACGCCCCCGTGCGCGCGTCGATCGTCTATGGCCTGCTGCTCGCCGGATGCCTCGGCGTGAGCACCGCCCTGCAAGCCGTCTCGCCGGCCCGGACGCTGTACTGGACCGAGGGGGTCGCCGACCTGACGCACTACGTGCCGTTCACTGGTTCCGTAAGAACGGTGCGGGTCGACGGGGCGCCGATCACGATGCACGAGTGGCTCGACATGCCGGCCGAGAAGGTGGTCGAGATCGCAGTCGACCTCGTTTCCGGCAGACCCGATACGGGCTTGGCGCATGTGGTCATCGCTTGGATGCCGAGCGGGAGCGGGTGGATGTGGCTCGAGCAGCGGGACCGCGACCTTCACTTGCATCTCACTTCGGCGAGCGACCGCTGGCGGTTGCGAGGCCACTCGGTCTGGCTACGCCAATCCATGCCGGCGATGGCCGGCGAGCCGGTGAGCGTACGACTCGTGGTGCGGCCGTTTTCCTACCGCATCATCCTCGTGACGAACGGCGGCACCCTCGTCCGCGAAGCAGACATCGGTCCGGGAGACGGGTGGCGATTGTTCGCTCCCGGAACGCGAGAGTGGGGCCTCAGGACGACGCTGTTCACCGCAGCCTGGATGGCCGCGCTGGTCGGACCCCTGGGGTATTTGGCGTCCGTGCGATCGCGGGCAGCGGTCGGCGTCGCTGCCATGAGCGCCACGGCCGCCTTGTGCCTGCTGCCGATTGTGGCAGGGTGCGCGTGGCCGCCGTTGCCAGGGTGGTGCGGGGCGGCGAGCGGCGTTCTGGTCGGCTCGCTGAGCCGAGCCCTGGTCGAGCGCTTTGCTCTACGCGGGTGACCCCGGACGGGGGGAGGCGGGCGGGCCGGGGGCTTGGGGCGACATGCTGCCCCACCCGTGTAACGGCTCGGGCGCGATCGGTAACTGGTCGCGTTGGAGTAACGGTTCGGACTGGCCCACCGGCAGGTCCTGCAGATATGCGGCTCGCGCTGCGCACCACAGCAACGCGAGGTACACGTACAGAAACGCCAGCTTGGCGAACGAGCCGAACACGGCCGCGATGAGGTAACCGCTCAACGCGTATTGCAACCACCGCAGCATCTCGGCCTGGGCGGGCAGCACGTGGCCAATGCGGCGACGGGCCTCACTCACGGTACGGAGGACGTTGATCACGATCGCCAGGAAGAGCACCAGCCCCGGCAGTCCCGTCTCGGCGAGTACGTTCAAGTAGGTGTTGTGCGTGTCGAGGTACCCCAGCGATGGGTTGTAGTGATACTGCGCGACCTCATAGGCCCCGAGTCCCACGCCCAGGACGGGATGATCCTCGATGATGCGCTTGGCTGTCTGCAGCACCGTGAACCGCTGGCGGGCTGATCCTTCGGGGTCCATTTGGCCGATCGTGGCCACGCTTGTCGCCTTGCTCAGCCCCTGCATGCGCGCCCAGAACGACTTGGGCGCGAAGTAGAGGGCAGTGCCAAGGAAGGCGACGACCGCCAGCACGGCGCGAGGCCGACGGCGGATGAGCGCGAGCGTGGAGGGCATCGCCATGGTACCGAGAGCGAGGAACGCGCCGCGCGACTGGGTGAGCAGGATGAGTACGGTGAGGAGCCCTGCACCTCCGAGCCCGATCCAGCGGAACGGGCCGCCGTGACGGGCGCTGGCCCAAAGCGCGAGCGCCGGTCCGAGCAACAGGATGGAATGCGCCGCGAGATCGTTCGGGTTGCCGTAGATGAAGGGGCCCACGGCGCGCCCGAACAGCGTATACCCGTGGACATAGTTCACGAACGTCGAACGCGCTGGAAACAACACGTAGCTCATGAGCACGAACACTATGAAGAACCGGATCTGCGCGCCCGTGCGTAAGGCGTTCGCCGCGAGTAGCGCTACCAGGAGCACCTTTCCATGGTTGACGAGCGCGTCCCAGACGAGGTCTGGGTACCGGGTCACGCCATACCCCAAGACGTCCCACGCGAACCAAGCGGCGAACAGCCACACAAACGATGGCACTCGGAGCGGCTCGCGCTGCACGATCAGGCTCGATAGGGCGAGAATCATTGCGTAGGTACCGACCGGAAGCCGACCCGTCACAATGGTGAACAAGTAGACCAGGAACAGCACGTACGTGGGTGTCCAAGTGCGCTGCGCGAGGCGCGGACCAGCCACCGTAGGACCAGAGAGAGTCGCGGTCATGAGCGCAGGCGCCGTCCGAAAGTTCGGGTCAACGGCGCCGCGAGCCGCGCTCACGCTGCCCGCAGCTCGCCGCCCGGCACTGCATCGGCTGCCAACGTTCCCAGTCCGAGATGCCGCACCATCTTGATCGGCCTGCCCTTACGTTCTGTTCGACCTGGCATCGTCTCCTCGGGGAGTGTCGGAGGTATCGGGTGAGAGGGCGCGCCCGGAGCGCGTACCTACGACGGGTCGCATGGGTCGTGCCAAACCATGCCTTGCGCATCGGTCGCCCCGGTCTCCAACAACGTTGCTCCTCTAGTGTGGCGAAGAAGCCACACTTTAGGTGAGTCAGACCTCGACGAGCGACCTTGGGAGTGGGTGCATGAGGCGGCCGCTGTCGAGGTGGCGCAACCATACGTGGAGGACCAGCGCGCGCCACAGCGCCGCGCTGTGATCCCGGCGCCGCATCAGGTGCTCGCGCGCGAAACGCCGCACCGCCGCGCGGTCGAGGAAGTCGAACAGGCCACCATTCGCCCGGGTGAGCCCATCGATTCGATGGCGCAGCGCTCCCCGGAACCACGGGCCGAGCGGGACCGCGAACCCCAGCTTGGGATGCTCGAGCACGTCGCCCGGCACGATTCCTCGAATCACGCTTCGGAAAACACGCTTCCCCATGCCGTCGCGAATCTTCAGGCTCGCAGGCAGCGCGAGCGCGAACTCGACGAGCGGATGGTCGAGCAATGGGACGCGCGCCTCCAGCGACACGGCCATGCTGGTCCGGTCCACCTTCGTCAGGATATCGCCCGGAAGGTAGGTCGCAACGTCTACGAGCATCATCTGAGAGACAAAGTCGCGAGCCTCTGCGGCTGCGAACGCATCGCTGAAGATGTTACCGAACTCCCCGTCGCGTGGCACGAGTCGCGCAGCGGCCATTCCGCCGTCCGCGGACGCGAGCGGAAGGGCCACGGTGGCAGCGTACCCTGCCTGGCGCGAGCGTGCTCCATCGAGCAGGCGACCACGGCCAGGGACGATGTGCGGCAGCGCTCGCCCCACGGTGCGCATCACCGAGCGGGCCCACACGGGCAGGGCGGGACGTCGCAGCGCGTCGAGATAGCGTGTGTATCCGCCGAACAGCTCGTCGCCGCCATCGCCCGAGAGGCTCACGGTCACGTGCTGGCGCGCCAGCCATGACACCAGATAGGTGGGGAGCGCTGAGGAGTCGGCGAAGGGCTCGTCGAAGATACCGACGATGCCGTCGATCCATCGGTCTGCGTCCGGTCGCACTACCAGCTCGGTGTGGCTGGTCCCGATCGCCTCCGCCACACCGCGCGCGTGCGGGGCCTCGTTGAAGGCCTCGACGTCGAAGCCGATCGAGAAGGTGCGGGGGGTGAGCGTCGTAGTCCGAGCCATCAGCGCGACTACCGTCGAGGAATCGAGCCCACCGGAGAGGAATGCCCCGAGGGGTACCTCGGCCTCGAGATGGCTCACGACGGCATCGGCGAGCAGCTCCTGCAGACGGTCTACGACCTGTGCCTCGTCGACCCCGGCGGTCTCCGCGACCACCGGCGTCCAGTACCGCCGGATCTCGGCGCCGCGTTCGTTGGACCAGGTGAGCACATGTCCGGGATGGAGCTTTGCGACGCCGGCGAAGGCGGCCAACGGATCGGGCACGTACCCCAGGCTGATGAACGCCGCCATGGCGCGCTCGTCCAGCCGGCGCGGAAAGCGATCCAACGCGAGCAGCGAACGCAGCTCCGAGCAAAACGCGATCCCATCCGGGGTGAGCCAGTAGCTCAGAGGCTTGATACCGACGCGATCCCGGGCCAGCACCAGGCGCCGGGTGCGCGCGTCCCACAGGGCGATCGCGAACATCCCGCGCAGCCGCGGGACGAAGTTCTCACCAACCTCCTCATACAGATGGACGATGGTCTCCGTATCGCTCCGCGTTCGAAAGCGGTGGCCCCGGGCAACTAAGTCGCGGCGCAGCTCGTGGTGGTTGTAGATCTCGCCATTGAAGACGACTTGGATGGAGCCGTCCTCATTCGCGATGGGCTGTTGGCCGCCGGCGACGTCGATGATCGAAAGCCGGCGCATGCCGAGGGCGACTTCCGGGGCAACGAAATAGCCGCTGTCGTCCGGACCGCGGTGCACGATGGCGTCGCACATCGCGCGGACGGTGCGGGCCGCGTCTTCGGTGCCGAGCGGCCATCCTGCAAAGCCGGCGATTCCGCACATCGCGCTACGCCCCTGCCCGGGTGGGCGGAACGAGCGACTCGTACCACGTGCTCAGGCGCTCGATGATCCGGCGTTCCGCGTGCTCGGCGCGCACGTAGGTCTGGGCCGCTTGACCGAGCACTCGCGCCCGCTCGGGCGCTTCCAGGACGGCGCAGAGCGCTGCCACGAGTGCCGGGGGATCCCCGGGCGGCACAAGGACTCCTGTTTCGCCGTCGCGGACGAGGTCGGGCACGCCGCCCACTCGGGTCGCGATCACGGGTCGCGCCGCGGCCATGCCTTCGAGCACGGCATTGGGCGATGCCTCGGTGATCGAGCAGAGCACCGAGACGTCGAACAGGTGATGAAGATTGAAGGGGGCGGTGATGGTTCCGGGAAACCGGGCGCGTCCGTTGAGGCCAAAATCCGCTGCGCGGACGGAGAGATCAGGACGCTCCGGTCCGTCGCCGATACACAGGAGGTGCGCCCGGGGAATGCGCGCGGCGACGCGTGCGAACGCGTCTAGCAGGGTCGCGTGATCCTTGTCCCGATCCATACGAGCCACGATGCCGACTACCAGTGCGTCCCCGGGCACTCCCAGGCGCGCGCGCCAGGCGGCACGGTCTGCGGGTGGCAGCGGGATGAAGGCGCTCTCGGCGAGACTGTTGGGAATGACACTAATCTTGGCAGGGGGGACGCCGTCACGCTGAATCAGTAACGCCGCAACGCTCGGGCTGTTGGCGAGCACCCCGTGGGCGGCGCGGTACGCCCAGCGATTGGCGATTTCATGAGCGCGCCCGGTGCTCGGGCTCGGGTTCCACCAGCGGCGGCTCGCCACCACAGCGGGAACCCGGGCGAGGCGCGCCCAAGGCACTCCGAAGATGTTGCTGTAGACGTCGTGAGTATGGAAGACGTCGATCCGTTCGCGGGCCAGAAACGTTGCGAGGCGAAGTCCCTCGCGGAGGGCGCGCGGACCGTACAGGCTCCGCAACCGGAGCTGCAGCAACTTTGCCCCGGCTTGCTGAAAGCGAGCACGCAGCGGACCGTCCGCCTGCAAGTGAACGACGCTGAGCTGGAATCGCTCGCGGCTGAGCTGCTCCGCCCATCGCACCGCGTTGAGCTCAGTGCCGCCGATTTGGAAGTTGTCGATGCCGAACGCGAGCCGAATCACGGATCACGGTCCCAAAGGTGACAGCCGCCCTGAACCTGGGACGTTAGAGCAAGACTCGGGCCAGTGCCGCCGAACGGTCAGCGGAGCGGCATCTCCGCGACGAACAGGTCGTAGCGGCCTGAGGCGAGCATGTTCGAGTTGAAGATCACGAGCTTGCCGTCGGGGCTCGTCTGGGCGAAGGGGTCGGCAAAGTAGTCGAGAGCTGCGGGGTTCACGTCATAATGATGGAGCAGGAGCCGGGCGTCGCTGCCGTCGCTGCGCACCGCCCCGATGCCTTGCTTCCACTTTGCCGTGGCGGTGAAAGCATTATTGTCGATACCACTGAAGATCGACCACTGCTGGTTGAGGTTGCCGCCCAGCTCCGCATCGGACTGTACCCAGTTGCCGGAGTGGTGGACCCCGGCGCCGGCGCTGTTGTTGAAGATTTGAACCTTCAGGATCTCGCCGCCGCTCGGATAGTAACGGTCGAGATCAAAGGGCGCGTCGGCGTTCACGTCAGTCGACACCCACTGGCTGCGCAGATTCGCGTTGTGACCGAGCCAGTAGTTGAGGCGGTCGCTCTGAGTAGGGCCGAACGTATTGGTGGTCAGGTCCCACAACCGGAATGTGCTGTTGCTGTTGGTGAGGGCGATGTAGCGGCCGTCGCGCTCGAGCCGCGGCTCGTTCAGCCACGTCTCCGCATGAGTCAGGAACTCATTCGTCTGGCTGTTCCATGCGAACGCCGTATTCTGATCGCTCGTCAAGCCCGCGAACCAGATGTCGTTCTTGTCGTGCTGCAACCAGCTGAACCCACCGACCGCGCTCAGATCGAGCGGGAAGTTCCCCGCGTTTTCGACCTGCATGGTCGCGGTGTTGTACCGCACGATCTGCGTAGGCGTCAGGATGTAGACGATCCGCTCTTGCCCCTGCACGTTCGAAAACGACACGCACAAGTCACGGTCCGGCTGCAGCGTCAAGCGCCGATAGTTGCTGAACCCCACCCCGCTCGTGAAGTCCACGAGATAGTACTTCCTCACCGCTTGCGGGGCGCCGATGAGAATGGTGTGGGTGTTGGTGTTGGGCCCCCAACCGAGGCTGACCTCGTTCGGGCCGTCGGAATAGTCGTGCCCGGCGCCGCGATTCGGCGTGGGGACGGTGCTGCTCGTGACCTTCCATACGCGCACGCCGGTGACCGGGTCGAGATAGGAGAAGCCAGCTGGTTGGCTGGGGACGTTGAGCGCCGTGTAGCCGAGCACGTCCGGCAACTGCCCGTTTGCGACCGGCAGAAGCGTGGGGTCTGGTGAACCTGCCGCCAGTGGCGCGCCCTGCACCGTGACGATGGCCGTCCCGCTCTTTCCACCGCTCGTCGCCGTGATGATCACCGAGCCCTGCGACAGGCCGGTCACCCGTCCCTGGTCATCCACCGTGGCTACCGCGCTATCGCTCGTCGTCCAGGTCACGGCGAGTCCCGCAACAGGGGCACCCGCCGAGTCCTTCGGGGTCGCGTTGAGCTGCAGGCTCTGACCGACAGGAATGACGCCCGAGGCGGGCGTAACCGGCACGGAGGCGACTTGGTCCGGGTGCGACGGCGTGCGCTGGCTCGAGGGAGTACCCTCGATCGCGAGACAGGCGGTTACTGCGAACGCCAGCGGCGACGCAGCGGCGTGGACCAGCGACACACGAGACCGTCTGAGACCGGGACAGCGCCGCACAGTTACCTCCCGGAACGGGTCGGAGCTGAATGTATACGATAAGCGCTACGTTGCTACGCTGCAGGAGTCGAAATGATGCATGGCTGTTTCACACCGGTACCCGGCACGCCCTGGCCGGTGTGTGGTCGGTGTGCAACAGCCAAGTTTATCGCAACGATCGCAATGCCCGCGAGGAGTTGAGTCACGTCACGTCGGGTCACAAAGCGGTGGGACTGAACCGTCCCGGTGGGTCAGCGGAGCGGAACCTCGGCGATGAACAGGTCGTAGCGACTGGCGCCGTTCATGTTCGAGTTGAAAATGACGACCTTGCCGTCGGGACTGATCTGGGCGAACGGGTCGGCAAAATAGTCGAGACTCGCGGGATCGAAGTCGTAGTGGTGGACCAAGAGCCGGGCGTCGCTGCCGTCCGAGCGCACCATCCCGATAGCTTGCTTCCACAGCGCCGTCCGGGTGAACGCGTTGTCATCGATCCCGCTGAGGACCGACCATTGCTTGTTGAGGTCGCCGCTCAGCTCGACATCGGATTGCACCCAGTTGCCGGAGTGGTGGACTCCCGCGCCGGCGCTGTTGTTGAGAATGCGAACCTTCACGATCTGATCGCCGCTCGGGTAGTAGCGATCGAGATCGAAGGGGGCGCTGGCGTTCACGTCCGTCGACACCCACTGGCCGCGGAGATTCGCGTTGTGGCCGAGCCAGTAGTTGACCCGATCAAACTGGGTAGGGCCGAAGGAATTGGTGCTGAGGTCCCAGAGCCGGAAGGTATTGTTACTGTTGGTGAGGGCGATGTAGCGGCCGTCGCGCTCAAGGCGCGGCTCGTTCAACCAGGACTCATGGTGAGTGCGCAGATCGTTGGTCTGGCTGTTCCAGGCGAACGCTACGGTCTGATCGTTCATGAGTCCCACGAACCAGACGTCGGTCTTGTCGTGCTGGAGCCATCCGAACCCGCCACCGATCGCGCTCAATTCGAGGGGAAAGCGTCCCCTGTTCTCGACCTGCATCGTAGCGGTGTTGTACCGCACGATCTGAGCCCCAGTGAGGATGTACGCGATGCGCGGCTGGGTCAGGAGGTTCGAGAAGGACACCGCGAGATCCCGGGCGGGTTGAACGGTCAGTCGGCGGTACTTCGAAAACCCCACGCCAGTCGTGAAGTCCACGAGATAGTAGCCCCTCCCTTGGGGAGCCCCGATGAGGATCGTGTGCGTGTTGTTGTTCGGGCCCCACCCGAGGCTCACCTCGTTCGGGCCATCGGAGTAGTCGTGCCCCGCGCCCTTGCCGGTACTCACTACCGGTACGGTATTGCTCGTCACCTTCCACACTCTTATCCCGGTCACCGGGTCATGGTAGGAAAACCCGGCTGGCTGGTTGGGGACGTCGAGCGCCACGTAGGCGAGGAGATTCGGATGCTGCCCGCTCGCCACAGGCAACAAGGCCGGATCGGGTACGCTCGGAGCGGGCAGCGTCGGGGCAGAGTGTTTCGCTGCAGGAGACGGCGATCCCCGTGAGACCAGAAGAGCCGCTCCGAGCAGAGCGACGATGACCAGCGAAGCGATCCGGCCGAGGTTCATGGAGTTCAATTTACTCTGCAGTGGAAACACGAGGGCCCGGGCGGGGAGCCCGGGCCCTCGGGGGTTGCGGGGGGGGAAACGGTCAGCGTTGGGGCATTTCGGCGACGAACAGGTCGTAGCGCGGGGCGCCGTTCATGTTGGAGTTGAAGATGACCAGCTTGCCGTCGGGGCTGAGCTGGGCAAAGGGGTCGGCGAAATAGTCGAGGCTCGCGGGGTTGAGGCCGTAGTGATGGACCAGGAGGCGCGCGTCGCTGCCGTCGGCGCGCACGATCCCAATGGCTTGGTTCCAGGCGACGCCCGGCCAGTTCGGATCCACGCCACTGAAGGCGGACCACTGGCGCATGAGGTTGCCGCCCAGGTCGGTATCGGACTGCACCCAGTTGCCGGAGTGGTGGACCCCGGCGCCGCTGCTGTTGTTGTAGAACTGCGTCTTGACGATCTGGCCGCCGCTGGGGACGTAGCGGTCGAGATCGAAGGGGGCGTTGGCGTTGACGTCGGTGGACACCCACATCCCGCGCAGATCGGCATTATGG
>DATLKF010000030.1:0-36941 GCA_035538515.1 Gemmatimonadales bacterium | reverse complement strand
CTCGCGGGCGACATTGAGACGCTGGTCAAAAAGCTCAAGCGCGAGTACCCCGACGCGGCGGACGACTAGCGTCACTCGCAAGTACGGCCGGGTTTCCCAACCCGGGCAGTGTGAAATTAGTGTGAAATTCCCCGGGACAGTGGAGGGTACTAGATGGCACTTGGACCGCGATTTTGTGCTCAGGAGTGCCGTTGTGTGCGTTCTACGACCCCCTACGGCCAAACTTAAAATCCCTTGGGAGGTGACTCCCGTGCAGGTTCGAGTCCTGCCCTCGGCACTCACGAGCCCTCGCGGTCAGCCATTCGCCTCGTGACCGGCAACACAATCGCGCGGGGCGCAGTACTTGCGACTTCCTGACGTCCCAGGTGCAACCTTTCGAAGGCCTCCAACGTCTTACAGGTCGAAGCGTGCAGTAAAGACCAGTTGGCTACGGAGGCTGCAAATGCGTGTCTACGCTCTCTTGCTCGGCATCGTCCTCACCGCCGGCTACACCTATCCGGCCGAGATGGCGGTGGATTCGCTCCGGACGGACCGCGCCGTTGCCCATTCGAAACGGCCTGTCGTGAAGGACGCCCGTGGTGAGGTGTGGTACGGGGGCGTGCTCGCTCCGGTGACGGTGTTAGCCGATGGTTCCGCGACCCCGAAGCACGGCGTGGTAAGCCGGCAGACGGTGCGCTGTCCGGCGACGTCGCATTCGACCTTCCGCGCTATTTCTTGAGGGGTGGGGGGCCGTCTCCCCTCTCCCTCCTCCGCAGTCCCCCTAGTCCCTAATCCCCAATCCCCAACCCCCTCTCCAGAAACCCCACCTCGCCAACTCCCGTAAGACCCGCCAGTATGGAGTGTGCCTGTACGAGAGTGGCTATGAGCGACTTCTGGAACACCTGGCGCAAGGAGATCATTCGCGGCGGGACGCTGTTCTTCGGCGTCCTCGCGATCGGGTTGTTCGTGCACCATCTCGCCGTGAGCGCGCGCAACGCAGTTACTAAAGGGATTCCGGCGGCGTTGCGGGATCTGCCCCATGATTTCGTTCCCGATGAAGGTGATTGGGCGGGCGGGAGAGCAGCAGGGGAGGGGGCGCGGTTCGCCGGCACTACCTGGATGTATCACACCAAGGTGGTGCCGAAACAGTGGATCTGGATCCGCAATACTCGCGGCTCCGTCACGGTCGAGCCGATTCGGGGCGACTCGCTGCGGATCACCGCCGTCAAGACGTATCGTTCCTCCGACACCGCAAAGGTCCGGCTGATGGTGGTCCCATACGACGGTGGCGTTACGGTGTGCGCCGTGTGGCCCGGGAATGACGAGAACTGCGCCCCTGGAAAGGGCTTCCATGGCGGGCGGACCCACGGCAGCGACGTGGTCGTCGACTTCACGGTACGCCTCCCCGCGCACGTCGCGTTGGGGGCGACCACGCAGGTCGGGGACGTCCGTGTCACCGGCGCGAGCGGGCCGCTCGAGCTCACCACCGTCAGTGGCGACCTTGAGGCCGAGACGACCCAGGGTTCGCTGCACGCCGTCTCGGTCAACGGGAGCGTGCACGCGCGGGTGCGTGCCTTCGACGACACCGGGGGAGTGTCGGTCACCACCGTGAACGGCTCGGTCACAGCCGAGCTGCCTCAGCGGCTCGACGCAGATGTCGAGGCGAACACCATCAACGGCTCGATCGTCACAGACTACCCGTTGGTGGTGCAAGGCAAGTTCACGTCACACAGCCTCAGGGGCACGGTGGGGCGAGGCGGACACGAGGTCCACGTTCAGACGGTGAACGGCTCCATCAAGCTGAAGAAGGCGACGTAGGGAGATAGCGCGCGACTTCGTCGGGGAAGCTGCGGACGTTGATCGGCTTCGCGATGTACCCGTCAAACCCGGCCGCGAGCGTCTTCTCACGGTCTCCGGGCATGGCATGCGCGGTGAGGGCGACCACCGTCCAGCGGTGGTCGCCTTCCATTTTTCTGACGTCGGCGAGCACGCTATAGCCATCGCGCCCCGGCAGCTGAATATCGAGCAGCACCAGGTCGGGCGCCGGGCGCTCGGCGCGGAGCGTGGCGACCAGCGGCTCGCCGGACACGAGCCCCACCACGCGATGACCCTTCATCGTGAGCAAGGCCGTGATGAGCTTCAGGCTGTCGGGCTGGTCCTCTACCACTATGATGGTCGCCGTTCTGCCTCCCCTCCCCCCCCTCCCTCCCGACCGGTGGCGACGCGCGGCACGGTGAACCAGAAGGTGCTGCCCTTGCCGAGCGCGGACTCCACGCCGATGGCGCCGCCGTGCAGCTCGATCAGCCGCTTGGAAAGCGCCAGGCCCAACCCGGTGCCCTCGTAGCGGCGGCTGTTGCTCGCATCGAGCTGGACGAACTCCCGAAACAGCTTCGGCTGATCGTCGGGCGCGATGCCGATGCCGGAATCGCTCACCGCGACCCTCACGCGTGTCCCGTCTTCGACCCGCGCGCTGAGGGCGATCCGGCCGCCGTCGGGGGTGAACTTGATGGCGTTGGACAGGAGATTGAGCAGCACCTGCCGCAGCCGGCCGCGATCCGCCGTCACGATGAGCCCGCCGTGCGCCGGGTCGATCACGAGGGTATGCCGGCGCGCCTCGATCTGGGCCCGAACGGTCGTGGCCACGTCGTGCAATACGGCGTCGAGCTCCAGCGGCTCGAGCCGCAGCTCCATGCGGCCGGCCGCGATCTTCGACAGGTCGAGCAGCTCGTTGATGAGTTCGAGCAGATGGCGGCCGTTGCGGGCGATCGTCTCGAGATAATCGCGCTGCGTATCACTGAGTGGAGCGTCTGCGGAGGCCCCCTCCATCGTCAGCAATAGCTCGCTGAATCCGATGACGCTGTTGAGCGGGGTGCGCAGCTCGTGCGACACGTTCGCCAGAAACTGGTCCTTGAGCCGGACCGCGCGATCCAGCTCGGTGTTGAGGCGCGTCAGTTCCCGGTGCTGCTCCTCGAGCTTGTCGTTGAGGGTGGTGAGCGCCGTGTTCTGGGACTCGAGGCGCTGGGCGGCGTGTCGGACTTCCACCGCGAGGCGACGCGTGTGCTGATGGGCAGACTCACGCTCGCAGGCGATTGCGAGGTGCGGCGCCGCATGCTCGAGCGCGGTCCGGACGTCGGGGGAGAGCTCGCCCGCCGTGGTGGCGACGAGCAACCCGACCAGCCGATCGCGTGAGCGCAGCGGCACGAGCGCCAGGGCGCCCCCGGGATCGGCTGCGCCGTCGGCGAACTGCAGCGCTCCGCGCACCGGTGTCGCGGCCGCGCCGGCGAACTGGATCACGCCGTTCGCGTCGGCGACGATCCGGCGGACCACGTCGCGCGAGAGCGGTCGGGCCGTGGCGCGGCGCACCGCCGTCGGGCTCCATTCGTTGCTGTCATACTGTGGCTGATACAGCGCCAGCGCGCTCGCCCCGGTGGCCGCCGCGAGCACCTCGAGCGCGGGTCCGAAGCTGCCGCCCGCCGCCGCCCCGGCCCCCCCCGCGGACTCCCGCGGCGGGGCGTTCAACGCGGTGAGCAGCCGCGCCTCCTGTTCTTGCAGTCGCTCGCGCCAGCCGAGCGCGGCCGCCATCTGGTTCACCCCGCGGGCGATCATCCCGAACTCCTCCGGCTGATCTTCCCCCAGCCGTTCTTCGTACCGGCCGGCGGCCACGCGTTCCAGCGCCCCCACGACATGCGCGAACGGCGCCGCCAGGCGTAGCCGGTTGTACCACAGGCCGATCCCCAGCGCCACCAGCACGATGACGAACAGCACCGTCGTCTGCACCGCCGCCTGAATCGCGTTGTCCCCCACCTCGGCGGCGAGGTCGCGCATGGTGAGGATCTGCGCTTGCGCGGCGGGGGCGCTGGAGAAGCGGGCGAGCGCCTCGAGCCGCTGGCTGAGCTCAACCATGTCGCTCTGCGTGCGGCGGGCGCTCACCCAAAAGGCGACCTGGCGGGCCACGCCGGCGACGGCGATTGCGAGAAACGCGACGGCGAATAGCCGGCTGATGCTCGGGGTCCGAAGGAACCGCCAGGACCGCCGCAGCAGGCCGGCACCACCGGGAGCAGGGGAGGAGCGCAGTGCGGGCGTCGGCACAGGCATGGTCATGCGACGCCTATAAGTACGGAACGCGGTTCGGGGGGACAAGAGCGGCGCCGCAACTGGCGCGCGCTGGCGCTCGGGTGTGACGCACTGTATGCTAGGCCCGCACAGCCCCCACCCCCACTGCCGTGCCCGACCTGCTCGACTCCCTGCGTGAAGCCCTCGCCGACCGGTACGCCGTCGACCGCGAGTTGGGTCGCGGCGGGATGGCCACCGTGTTTCTCGCCGAAGACCGGAAGCACGGACGCTCCGTCGCAATCAAAGTGCTACATCCCGAGCTGTCGGCGGCGCTCGGCGCCGAGCGGTTCCTGCGCGAGATCGAGATCGCCGCCCGACTGCAGCATCCGCACATCCTTCCTCTGTACGACTCCGGGTCGGCGGCCGGGTTCCTCTATTACGTCATGCCGTACGTCGAGGGGGAGTCGCTGCGCGACCGACTCACGCGTGAAAAGCAGCTGGGGCTGGAAGACGCGGTACGGATCGCAACCGAAGTGTCGGGCGCGCTGGCGTACGCCCACGGCCGTGGCGTGATACATCGTGACGTGAAGCCCGAAAACATCATGCTGTCGGGCGGCACCGCGGTGGTCGCCGATTTCGGCATCGCGCGCGCGGTGAGCGCGGCGGGGGAGGCCGGCCACCTCACGCAGACCGGGACGATCATCGGTACCCCGGCCTACATGAGCCCCGAGCAATCCGCCGGCTCGAGTGATCTCGACGGCCGCAGCGATCAGTACAGCCTGGCGTGCGTCGTCTACGAGATGCTGGTGGGCGAGCCGCCGTTCACCGGGCCCACGGCGCAGGCGATCATCGCCCGCCATTCCTTGGACATGGTGTCGCCGCCGTCCATCGTCAGGACCACCATTCCCGACGCGGTCGAGGGGGCGATCCTGCGCGCGCTCTCCAAGACGCCGGCGGACCGTTACCCGACGACGGCGCTGTTCGCGGAAGCGTTGAACACGCCCTCCCCGGCGACGGGCGCGGTGCGGCGGGCGACGCTCGAGCGCGGGCTCAGGCGGGCGGGACCACCCACCTGGCGGCGCGCACTGCCGCTTGTCGCCGCGATCGCCGTCGTCGGGACGGCCGCGGCGCTCGTTGCCCGCCGCCGCGGCGGGTCCGTCGCCGGGGCCGAGGGCGGAGTCGACCCCAGACACGTCGCGGTGTTGTACTTCGAGGATCTGAGCCCCAAGCGGGACTTGGCATACCTCGCCGACGGACTGACCGACGCGTTGATCGCCGAGCTCACCCGCGTTCCAGGACTGCGGGTCGTCTCGAAAAACGGCGTCGCCCCGTACCGCAGTCCCGACATCCCGAGAGACAGCGTCGCACGAGCGCTGGAGGCCGGCACGCTGGTGCAGGGCACGGTGGAGGAGGCGGGCGACCGGTATCGCGTGACCGCCCGCCTGATCGAAGGCGCGAGCGGGGCGGACTTTCGGCGCGCCAGCTTCGAGCAACCTAAGGGGAATCTGCTCGCGATCCGAGATACGCTCGCCGACAAGGTTGCCGCGTTTCTGCGCGAACGTCTGGGCGAAGAGGTACGCCTGCGCCAGGAGCGGACGGAGACGAGCAGCGCGGCAGCATGGGCCGCGGTGCAGCAGGGCGAACACGTCCGTAAGGAGGCGGCTGCGGCAGCCACCCCCGAGACCCTGGCGACGCGGCTGTACGCGCGGGCCGATTCGCTCTTCACGACGGCCGAGGCGCTGGATGGGGCCTGGGTAGAGCCGATCCTCCAACGCGCGCGCGTGGCGTACGATCGCTCGAGAATTGCCCGCCAGCCCCCCGACGTGGACAAGGCGTTGCGAGTAGCCTCGAGCCACGTCGAGCGGGCACTGAAGCGGCAGCCCGACAATCCGGATGCGCTGGAGATGCGAGGCAGAATCCGCTTCACCCGCTACGCGCGCGGCCTCGAGCCGGATGCCGCCGCAGCGGAGCGATTGCTGGCGCTGGCGCGGACCGATCTCGAGGACGCGACCCGCCTGAACCCGAATCAGGCCGGCGCGTGGACCGTCTTGTCCCGGCTGTATTACGACGAGGAAGACCTCGTGGCCGCGAATCGTGCGGCCCGCGCAGCCTACGACGCTGATGCGTACCTCGACGGCGCCGACGCAATCCTGTCTCGCTTGTACGCCACCTCATATGACCTCGAGCTGTTCCAACCAGCGATCGATTGGTGCGAGAAGGGGCATCGTCGATTCCCGAACGACGCTCGATTCGTGGAGTGCCAGCTGCTCCTCCTGTCCACCAGGGCGAAGGACCCCGATATCGCTCAGGCGTGGCACCTCGCCGATGACGCCGTGCAGCTCAGTCCCGAACGCGATCGCGCGTTCAAGCGCCCCTATGAACAGGTCTGGGTGGCCGCGGTGTTGGGCCGGGCGGGACTCAAAGACAGCGCCCGTCATGTACTCGAGCGCTCGCGCGCCTCCCCGGACCTCGACCCGGACCGCGAGATCGAAGGGTACCAGGCGGCCGTGTACACGATGCTCGGCGACAAAGAGACCGCACTGCGACTGTTGGCCGAGTATCTCGTCGCCAATCCGCGGCACCGCGAGGGGTTCCGCAAGAACGTGCACTGGTGGTGGCGAAGCATTCAGGATGAGCCCAGATTCAAGGCGCTGATCGGCGCGCGCTGAGCGTCTTGCCCTCTGTCAGAGGTCTGCCACACTCCTGTAGACCAGGCGGCCCACGGGGACGTGGAGTGACGGACACTCTGCGCGTGGCGTCAACGCAACAGTGTGGCCCGAATTTTGCCGGGGTCGTTTCTCTCGCGCCACGAGGAGGCCCTTCCATGAAGCGTTGGCAACTCGCCTTAGCCCTGATCGCGATCACGGGATGCACGGAGCAGCGGGTTACGCCGCCCGCGGTGGGTCACCCCCTCGCGCTGATTCTCGATGGTGCCCACAACGGCGATCCGAATTTCTTCTTCCTGCCGCCCCTCGTTCCCAACCCGGTCAACGATCCGCACTTCAATGCGTCGGCCTTCGACGCCACGCTCTCGCCGACGGTCGAGGTGTGTCGACTCACGGGAGACCCCCGTTCCGGACCAGTGTTCTGCGTCGCCAATGCGGCGCTCGTGTTCGGGCCGGTCAACGCGGTGCTCGACGCGACCAACCAACAGTATCAGGTCAACTGGGATACCAAGGCGCCTCCGGGGCTCGACCCCACCAAGTTCTACCGTATTCGGGTGCGTGGCGCGGCGGGTAAGAGCGTGCTCGGCTCGATCGACGTCGATCCCGTCGATAAAGGCATTAAGAACATCAGAACGGGAGATGTCGTGCAGTTTCAGGACGGTCGCACGCTGCCGATCAAGTTCCGGATCCAGCAAGGCGAGGCCTGCACCCTCAGTGTGGACTGCGTAACGCAAATCGTAGGAGCGGGAGGCGCCACCATCGTCACGAGCGAAGCAGGTGGCGGCGTCATAGGCGGCGGAGTCTCGATTCCGGCCGGCGCCCTCGATGTCGGCGAAGAGATCACGGTGACGATCAGCAAGCTCGATCAACAGCCGTGTCTGCCCGGGTTCGACCTGCCCCAGTTTGAGGACTGTTACCGGTTCACCGCCAACCCGCCGCTCAGCGCACGCAAGAACAACCCCGGTCGGTTCAACGTCGACGTCATCGCCGCGATGTGCGTCGAGCTACCGGTGACGATCACCGAGGCGCAGGGACGGCTGCTGCAGCTGCACGCCTTCGACGGCGAGCAGGGCATTCGAGCGCTCCCCAACGCCTCCGCGGCGTTTCTCCCGTGCGAGCCCAGCCGGTTCCCTCCACCTCTACCCGGGGGTTTGGGCGTGCGGCCCAGGTGGAGAGGGATGCTCGACCGCCTGGTCGCCTTCGCCGCCCCACCACCGGCCTACGCGTCGATGGTTCACTTGGGCGTTGGGGGGGGCACCTGTTGCTTCAGCGACATCACGTGGGCGTTGCCAGCCAAGATGGCGGCGGTCAACAACGGCGATGGGCAGACGGCGACGGCGGGGACGGCCGTTGAGATTCCGCCGGCGGTCATCGTGACCGACTCGAACAACGTCCCCGTGGCAGGTGCTACAGTGCACTTCCGCAGCGCTGCGACCGGCAGCAGCGTTACGCCTTCCTTTGTCGTGACGGGCACGGACGGCATCGCCCGCGTCACTTCGTGGGTACTCGGCGCGGGCACGAACCGACTCGAGGCGTTTGCGTTGGGTATCGGGCCCGCGCCGGCGTTCCCAATCCGATCTGGATTCCTGTCTGAGGGTGTGGTCGCGTTTACGGCGACGGCCACGGTGCCCCTTGCCATCGTGGGCGGCACCTACAACGACAGAGCCGGAGGCCCGCAGTTCGGTACCGCGTTTCTGTTCAATCCGACGGACGCGGCCGGCACGATCGGCAGCGTGGCCATCGCCGGGCCTCCCGGATGGAACGGGGGCGCCGGCCTCACGATCGGGCGTTTCCAGCCTTCCGGCATGGCGACTACGCGCTCAGTGTCGTGGGTATTTGCCCCGGCCATAGCGACGTCGGGTACCTACACGGCGTCGGCCTCGATCGGCGACGTGGTGCGGCGTGCCACCTTCTCGATCGATGCCAGTAACACCCTCGAAGCGCCCCAGATTACCGGTGTGGACCCCGGGACGACCCAGGTGGCCATCACGTGGACCGCTTCGCCGTCCGCGCAGTCGTTCTTGGTCCGGGTCAATCCCGTGCCGTTCACAGGCGTCGTGACCGCGGAGCAGGTCGTCTCTGGCAGCACGCGTGCATTCACGTTCAGCAATCTGTCGCTTGTCGCCGGGGGCTCGTACCAAGCCGTGGTGTGGGCCTTCGACAAGGACGTGATTACGCCCGGCGAGATCGGTACCCAGTTCAACATCGGTGCCCACGCCGTCGGCTTCACTGCTCCGGGCGTTCCCCTCCAATAGGACCTTCGGACCTCTGGCTGGCGATGGGGCGGCTCATGATTGAGCCGCCCTTCTCGTTTACGTCGTTTCGCAGCCCGGCTAGCTTCTACGCCGTGCGACCCCACACCCTCGGCATCCTCGGGCTGGGCGCGATCGGCGGCTCGGTTGCGCTGCAAGCGAAGCGCGCCGGCATCGCCGCTGTAATCGGGTGGTCACCCGACCCCACGGAGCGCGCGGCGGCCGCCCAGCACGGCGCTCTGGACGACGCGCCCCCCCGCGCCGCCGACGTGGGGCGCGTCGCGGACCTCCTCCTGCTCGCCGCGCCCCCGGCCGCCAACCTGCAGCTGCTCGAGACCCTGCGCGATCAGCTCGCCCCCGCCGCGCTCGTCACCGACGTCGGCTCCGTCAAGCGGCAGATCGTGGCGCGTGCCGAAGCCGTCGGGCTGGGCGCTCGGTTCGCCGGGGCACACCCTCTCGCGGGAACGCACGAGCATGGGTTCGGTGCGGCGCGCCTCGGCATGTTTCAGGGCGCCGTCGTGTACATCACGCCCACCCGCGACGGCGACGGCGCCGCTCGCGAAGTCGCGCACTTCTGGGAAGGCACGATGGGCGCGCATCCGGTGCTGATCGATGCCGCCGCGCACGATCGCCAGCTGGCCACCACCAGCCACGTCCCCCAGGTGGTGGGGTCGCTGCTCGCGTCCTTTCTCGCCCGCGCCGCTCCGCCCGGGGCCGCGCTCGGACCCGGGGCGCGCGATACGACCCGGCTGGCAGGGAGCGAGCCGGCGCTGTGGACGGAGATCCTGTTGTTGAACCGAGACGAGCTGCTCCCGGCGCTGCGCTCGCTCGAAGGCTCGCTGGGCGAAGTGGAGCGCGCGCTCGAGACGGGAGACGCGGCGGCGCTCAGCGCCTGGCTCGCCCGGGCCGCCGACTGGCGCCGTCGGGTCGACGCGTGAGGGTGCGAGGCACCGTCCGGCCGCCGGGCGACAAGAGCATTTCGCATCGCGCGCTGATGCTCGCCGCCCTGGCGCGTGGCACGAGCGAGTTGAGCGGCCTCCTCACCGGTGAAGACGTCAAGTCGACCGCCCGCGTTCTGCGCCAGCTCGGCGCGGATATTTCGAGCATTCGGAGTACCGGTGCGGTCCGCGTACACGCAACTCGCCTCTCGCATCCCGCATCCCGGTTGAATTGCGGTAATTCGGGCACGACGGCGCGCCTCATGCTCGGCATCCTCGCAGGCCAGCGGTTCGCCGCAACGCTCACGGGCGACGCGTCGCTGCGCCGCCGCCCGATGCGGCGGGTCACGGAGCCGCTGCGGGCCATGGGAGCCGAGATCCGCGAACGCGGGGAGGGCTCGCTGCCGCTGATCATCCACGGCGGCCGGTTGCACGCCCTCACCTACACGACGCCAGTCGCGAGCGCCCAGATCAAGAGCGCGCTGCTCCTCGCCGGCCTCACTGGGAACGTGGCCGTGACGATCCGGGAGCCGTACCGCTCCCGCGACCACACGGAGCGCTTGTTCGCGCACCTCGGCCTCGGGATCCACGAGCGGGACGGAGCCATCGTGTACGAACCCACCGTCCGACTGTCCGACTGTCCGGCGGTGCGACTGAGCGTTCCGGGAGACGCGTCGTCCGCCGCCTTTCTCGTCGCCGCGGCGGTGCTCGCGGAGGGCGGCGAGCTGCTCATCGAGCACGTCGGCGTCAACCCTACGCGCACCGGATTCCTCGTCGTGCTCGAGCGGATGGGCGCGCGCGTGGAGCGTGTGAACCTGCGCGACGAGGGAGGCGAGCCGGTCGCCGACCTCGTCGCCCGGCCGGCCGAGTTGCGCGCCACCGAGGTGAGCGCGGCCGAAGTGCCGGCCCTCGTGGACGAGGTACCGGTGCTCGCGGTCCTGGCGAGCCGCGTGGCCGGCGGAGGGGAGACGGTGTTCCGGGAAGTGGGCGAGCTGCGGGTGAAGGAAAGCAATCGCCTCGAGCTGATCGCCGCGAACCTGCGCGCGGTGGGAGTGGAAGCGGAAGCGCGCGCGAACGACCTGACGGTGCGCGGCACGGCGCGGCCGCCGCGCGGCCGCGTGGAAACGGCACGCGACCATCGATTGGCGATGGCGTTCGCCGTGCTGGGCACCGTCCCGGATGCCGACGTCCGGCTCTCCGAGCGAGCGTCGGTCGCCATTAGTTATCCGCACTTCTTCGCTGATCTGCGGAGTATCCGGTCACCGGACACCGGGCACCGCGCACCGTGACAATCCGAGTTATCGCCATCGACGGCCCGGCCGCGTCCGGCAAGAGCTCCACGGCGGCGCTCGTGGCCCGGCGGCTCGGCTGGGCGCACCTCGATTCGGGGGCGTTGTACCGGGCCGTCACACTTGCGGTCTTGGACAATCTCGGGGACGCGGCCGGGGAGAAGGACAGCGGGCAGGGGAGCCCCCAACGGATCATCGCGCTCGCGGAGGACCTCCCGGTGCGGCTCGTGCTCGCGGACGACGAGTTCCGCCCCGAGGTGGCGGGCGTCGACGTCGCCGAGGCGATCCGCTCCGAGCGGGTGACGGCCAGCGTATCGGGGATCGCGGCGATCCGGGAGGTGCGCCACTGGGTGAATGTGCAACAGCGAGAGGCGGTCATGGGGCATCCGCGCGGAGTGGTGGTCGACGGGCGGGATATCGGCACGGTGGTGTTCCCCGACGCGCCCCTGAAGGTCTATCTCACCGCCAGCCCCGAAGAGCGGGCCCGGCGCCGGCTGCTACAGCGGAGGGGGCTGGGCGCGCCGGGGGGGGGCATCGACCCGGCCGAGCTGCACCGTGAGACGGAAGCGCTGGCCGCCCGCGACCGGGCCGATGCCACGCGGCGTGTGGCCCCCATGAAGCCAGCCGCCGACGCCCACGTGCTCGACACCACCGGGCTGACGCTCCACCAGCAGGTGGACGAGGTGCTGGCGCTAGCGCGGGAACGGCTCCCCCGCTAGGTTTGCCGTCTTGTTCCGGCACGGAGACGTCGACCGGCCAACGTCCAAACTCACAACCGAACCGGTGGTACACTGAATGCTGGTGGATACGGAAGACCTCCCAGAGTCGAAGTCCGAAACGCCCTCCCCCCCCTCCGCCGCCCACTCTCACCTGCGCGTCCGCTCCGACCTGCACGAGGAGTACTCGTCGGACGAGATCGCCAAGATGACGGAGTTGTACGAGGGCACCCTCTCCAACATCGAGGAGGGTGAGATCGTCAAGTCCAAGGTCCTGCGCGTGACCGACACCGCAGTCATTCTCGACGTCGGGTTCAAGTCGGAGGGCGCGGTCCCAATCGACGAATTCAAGGACCCGCGGTCGCTCAAGGAAGGCGACGAAATCGAGGTGTTCCTCGAGCATCTCGAGGACCAGGAAGGCGCGGTAGTCCTCTCGAAGAAGAAAGCGGACTTCATGCGCGTGTGGGAGCGCATCCGCGAGGCCTACGAGAAGGACGAGCCGGTCACCGGCACCCTGGTGAAAAAGATCAAGGGTGGCGTGGTGGTGGATTTGATGGGCGTGGATGCGTTCCTCCCGGGCAGCCAGATCGCGTTGCGCCGGGTGCCCAACATCGACGAGCTGCTAGGCCAGAGCTTCGAGTTCAAGATCATCAAGCTGAACAAGCGGCGGCGCAACATCGTCGTGAGCCGCCGCGTGCTGCTCGAGGCCGAGCGCAAGACCAAGCGCGACGTGCTCATGAAGGAGCTCCAGGTCGGTCAGGTGCGGAAGGGCATCGTCAAGAACATCACCGACTTCGGCGCGTTCATCGATCTCGGGGGCGTGGACGGCCTGTTGCACATCACCGACATGAGCTACGGTCGCGTCTCGCACCCGTCCGAGATGGTGCATATCGGCCAGGAAGTGGAGGTGAAGGTTCTGGACATCGATTGGGAGCGCGAGCGCATCAGCCTCGGCCTGAAGCAGCTGCAGCCCTATCCTTGGAAAAACGTCGCCGCCAAGTACCCGGTGGGCACGCGGGTGCAGGGCAAGGTGGTGTCGATCACGAACTACGGCGCGTTCGTGGAGCTCGAGCCCGGGATCGAGGGGCTCGTCCACATCTCCGAGATGAGCTGGACGCGCAACGTGCGCCACCCCTCCAAGATCGTCTCGATCGGCGAGACCATCGAAGCGGTGGTGCTGAAGGTCGATGAGACCGAGGAAAAGGTCTCCCTCGGCATGAAGCAGACCGAGGAAGATCCCTGGATGGCCCTGCCGCAGAAGTATCCGGTGGGCATGCGCATCAAAGGGAAGGTGCGCAACCTCACGTCGTTCGGCGCGTTCGTCGAGATCGAGCCGGGCATCGACGGCCTGATCCACATCTCCGACATGTCGTGGACCAAGCGCGTCCAGCACCCGTCGGAAGTCGTGAAGAAAGGCGACGAGGTGGAGGTGTTGATCCTCAACGTCGACGCCGAGAACAAGCGGATCTCCTTGGGTCTGAAACAGGCGCAGGAAGACCCATGGCTGCGAATCGGCGAGACCTACCCCGTGGGCACCGACCTGCGCGGCCGCGTCCTGCGGCTCATGGACAAGGGGGTGGTGGTGGATCTCGGCAGCGACATCGAAGGCTTTGTCCCCATCTCGCAGCTCGGCATCGCCGACATCCAGAACCCGGCCGACGCGGTGAAAGAGGGGCAGGCGGTCGAACTCAAAGTCCTTGAGGTCGACCCCATTCACCATCGGATCGTGCTGGCGGCGACCGGATGGCCGAAGGACGACGGTGGGGAGCCGGCGAAGGCAGTCGGAAAGACAGACGCCTAGACGCCGAGACGCCGAGCGGATTGGAGGCTTGGGGGGGCAGGGATTACCTGCTCCCTTCTTGCTTCACACCGCTAGGCGTCTTGGCGTCTAGGCGTCTAGATTTTCCCCCATGTCCATGCGCGAGAAGTTGGACTTGCTGCAGCAGAAGCGGGCGGAAGCCGAGCTCGGTGGCGGCGCCGATCGCATCGCCGCGCAGCACGCCAAGGGCAAGATGACGGCGCGCGAGCGACTCGACGTGTTGCTCGACCCCGGCTCCTTCGTGGAGCTGGACCGCTTCGTCACACACCGCTCGACCGATTTCGGGCTGGCCGACGAGAAGTACTTGGGCGATGGGGTGGTGACCGGGTACGGCCGCGTGGACGGCCGTCTAGTCTACACGTTCTCCCAGGACTTCACCGTGTTCGGCGGGTCGCTCTCCGAGGCGCACGCGGAAAAGATCTGCAAGGTGATGGACCTCGCCCTCCAGAACGGTGCCCCGGTGATCGGGCTGAACGACTCGGGGGGCGCCCGGATCCAGGAGGGCGTGGTGTCTCTGGGCGGCTACGCCGACATCTTCCTGCGCAACACGCTCGGCTCGGGCGTCGTCCCTCAGATCAGCGCGATCCTCGGCCCTTGCGCCGGCGGCGCGGTGTACAGTCCAGCGATCACGGATTTCGTGTTCATGGTACGGGGCATCTCCTACATGTTCGTCACCGGACCGAGCGTCGTGAAGACGGTGACACACGAGGACGTCGATTTCGACGGGCTGGGCGGGGCGGGGGTGCATGGGGGAACCTCGGGCGTCGCGCACTTCGTGCACGACACCGAGCAGGAGTCACTCACCGCCATCCGGCGGCTGATCGCGTTCCTGCCATCTAACAATCTCGACGATCCCCCACTCCGCGCCTCCACCGATCCGATCGACCGGCGTGACGAGGAGCTGCTCGACATCGTGCCGGACAGCCCGAACAAGGCGTACGACATGCACGACGTGATCCGGCGCGTGGTCGACGACGGTGAGTTCTTCGAGGTGCACCGTGACTTCGCCGGAAACCTGCTGGTGGGGTTCGCGCACCTGGGCGGCCGGTCGGTGGGCGTGGTGGCGAACCAGCCTGCGGTGCTGGCCGGCGTGCTCGACATCAACGCCTCGCTCAAGGGAGCCCGGTTCATCCGATTCTGCGATGCCTTCAACATCCCGCTCCTCACCTTCGAGGACGTGCCGGGGTTCTTACCGGGCGTGACGCAGGAGCACGGCGGCATCATCAAGCACGGCGCGAAGCTGCTGTACGCCTACTGCGAGGCGACCGTGCCGAAGCTCACGGTGATCACGCGGAAAGCGTACGGCGGCGCCTACGACGTCATGAACTCGAAGCACGTCCGAGGGGACTACAACGTCGCCTGGCCGACCGCCGAGATCGCGGTCATGGGACCCAAGGGCGCGGTGGAGATCCTCTACAAGGACGAAGCGACGGAAGAGCGCGAGGCGGAGTACCGGAAGAAGTTCGCGCACCCGTACCTGGCCGCCGCTCGCGGCTACGTGGACGACGTGATCGACCCGCGCGACACTCGGCTCCGTTTGATCGATGCCCTCACCACACTCGGCGGCAAGCGAGACCGGAATCCACCCAAGAAGCATGGTAACATCCCTCTGTAACGCGCTGGCCGTGATGGTGCTGCTGCAGGCACCCGACTCGCCCCCGCCGGGCGATTCGCTGGCCGCCTTGCGCGGGCGCGCGGCGCGGGATTCGACCGACGCGCAGCTGTGGCTGCTCATGGGACGGGCGTATTTCGAGCTCGGCAGCGAGGCCCACGGCGCCACCCACCGCGGGCCGGAGGACAGCGTGTGGACGCGGGCCGTGCTTGACACGGCCGAAGACGCGCTCCAGCGGGCGGCCGCGCTGGCCGGGCCCGCCGGCTCCACCACTCTGGCCGACAGCGCGCGCATGCTGCGGGTGGGGACGTGGATGGCTCGCTCGTGGCTCGCCTGGGAGACGGCGGGGATCGAGGCGGGGCAGGTGGCGCTGGGCCCGCTGCCTACGGACCTGCGCGTGCCCGCGGTGCTGGAGGAGCTGGGGGAGAATCTGCTGCGTGCTTGTCCCAACGCCGGCGCGTTGTTCACCGCGGATGCCGCCGATTCCTACGGGGCGTGGTACATGCGGTTCGTGCGCAATTTGCGGCCGGACCTCATCGTGATTCCGCTCGCCGTCTGGCGGTCGGACAGGGTGCTGCGCCGGCGACTCGCCGCCGATCTCAAGCTCGGGCGGCGCACGGGCGACGACATGCTCCCCGACCTGGCGCGGCACCGCCCCGTGTGCGTCAGCATGGCATTCGAGCGGCCGCCTTCACACATGGGCTGGGACGCCCGGCCGCTCGAGTGGGTGTCTGGAGGCGGGCCGGCGAATAAAAGCCCCCGAGTGCCACCGCGCGACTTCGTGTTCGCGGCGCTACGCCTGGCCCTTGATCAACACGACCCCTGGGCCGACCCGGCGCTCGCGACCTACACGCGGGCGGCGCGTATCACCCGCGCCCTGTGCGAGCCGCTGGCGACGTTCAAAGTCGCTGCAGAGGTGCCGGTGTGCAAACGATAGTCCTCGGTTATCAGTTTTCAGTCATCAGTTTTCAGTTATCAGTGACTGACAACTGAGGACTGACGACTGATGACTTCTATCAAACGCGTCCTCATCGCCAACCGCGGCGAGATCGCCCTCCGGATCATTCGGGCCTGTCACGAGGAAGGGCTGGAGGCGGTGGCGGTGTACTCCGAAGCCGACCGCCTGTCGCCGCACGTGCGCGCCGCCGACCTCGCGGTGTCGATCGGCCCGCCGCCGGCGGCCGAGTCGTACCTCGACATCGCCAAGCTCGTGGACGCGGCGCGCGCCAGCGGCTGTCAGGCGGTGCATCCCGGCTACGGCTTCCTCTCCGAGCGCGCGCCGTTCGCCGAAGCGGTTACCGCCGCAGGGCTCGTGTTCGTGGGGCCGCCCGCGGCCGCCATCCGCGCCATGGGCGACAAGACCGAGGCCCGGCGCCGCATGCAGATGGCGGGCGTCCCGATCGTCCCCGGCACCACACGACCGCTCGCCGACCACGTCCAGGCGCGGCCCGAGGCGGCCCGACTCGGCTACCCGGTGTTGCTCAAGGCCTCGGCGGGTGGCGGGGGCAAGGGCATGCGGCTGGTTCGCGAGGAGGCGGAGCTCGAAGCGGCATTCGCGACGGCCGCGAGCGAGGCCCAGAAGGCGTTCGGGGTGGGCGATGTCTACCTCGAGAAGTATCTCGAGCGGCCCCGCCACATCGAGATCCAGATTCTCGCGGACTCCTTCGGCCGCGTGGTGGCGCTGGGGGAGCGCGAGTGCAGCATCCAGCGGCGCCACCAGAAGCTCATCGAAGAAGCCCCCTCGGTGGCCGTCACGCCGCCCCTGCGCCGTCGCCTGGGCGACGCCGCGGCCGCCGCCGCGAGCGCGGCCGGCTACCTCAGCGCCGGCACGATCGAATTCCTGCTCGCGCCGAACGGCGAGTTCTACTTTCTCGAGATGAATACCCGGCTCCAGGTGGAGCATCCGGTGACGGAGCTCGTGTACGGCGTGGACATCGTGCGCGAGCAGTTGCGCGTCGCCATGGGCCAGCCGCTGCGCGTGCACACGGGCACATTGCAGCCACGCGGCCACGCGATCGAGTGCCGCATCACCTCCGAAGATCCCTTCAACGACTTCCTCCCGACCACCGGGGTGGTACAGTACCTGCGCATCCCCAGCGGACCCGGCGTGCGGTGGGACGGAGGGATCGAGCCGGGCAACGAGATCACGCTGTACTACGACCCGCTCGTCGCCAAGCTGATCGCGTGGGGCGAAACGCGGCCGGTGGCGCTGGAGCGCATGCGGCGCGCCCTGCGCGAGCTCGTCATCGTGGGGATCCCGTCGTCCCAGGCGTTTCACCTGCGCGTCATGGACGACCCCGAGTTCCAACGCGGCGACCTGGACGTCACCTATCTGGAGCGGGTGGGGGCGCGCCTGCTCGGAGACGGCGTGCGACCCGAGCTGCTGCGCCCCCTCGCTGTGGTCGCCGCGCTCCTCGCGGACCAGCAACGGGGCGCGACGAGCCCGCCGGTCAAGGCGGCGGAGCCGGCCGCGCGTCCCTCCGGCTGGCACATCGCGGCGCGCCGGGAGTCGATTGGAGGAGGGGGGGCCTGAGCGACGTCGTCGCCATCACCGCCATCGCGGCGGGGGGGGAGGGCGTGGGACGGCTCGCCGACGGGCGGGCCGTGTTCGTCGCGCGCACGGCGCCGGGTGAGCGCGTACGCCTGCGAGATGGCGTGAAGCTGCACAAGACCTACGCCCGCGGTGAGGTCGCCGAAATCCTGGCGCCCGGCGCGGCCCGAGTCACGCCGCCGTGCCAGCACTACGTCCAGAATCGCTGCGGCGCCTGCCAGCTGCAGCACGTCGCTTACGACGGTCAGCTCGCGGCCAAACGGGCGATCGTGGGGGACGCGCTGCGGCGGATCGCCAAGCTCGACGTCGCCGACCCCGACATCGTCGAAGCAGTGGAGGAGTGGCGCTATCGAACGAAGATCAGCATGGCGGCGAAGTCAGTCGGACGGTCGGACAGTCGGACGGTCGGGTTGCATCCGTACGATCGGCCGGCGTCGGTGTTCCCGCTGCTCGACTGCCCTATCACGGACTTCCGGTTGATGGCGTTGTGGCGGGAGCTCAAGCAGCACCTCGCGCTGCTGCCGCCGCGGCTCACGCGCCTCACCCTGCGGCTCGACCGCGACTGTCGCCGCCATGTGATCGCCGAGTCCGCGGGCGAGCCCTGGCGCGACGCCGCGGCCCTGCGGGCCGCCCTGCCCGGTGGCGGACAGGACGTCATCTGCTGGTGGCAGCCCTCGGACGGCGCGGCACGCGTGGTGGCGGGCCCAGCGACCGGATTCCCCGCCACCGCATTCGAACAAGTGAATCCCGAGATGGGCGTGCTCGCCCGTAGCTGGGCCGTCGAGCAGCTCGGTGAGCTACGGGGCGCGGTCGTCTGGGACCTGTATGGCGGGATCGGGGACACCGCGCTGCTCCTGGCGGAGCGAGGAGCACAGGTCGTGAGCGTGGACGCGGACGAAATGGCGATCGACTGGGCGCGGCATCGCCCGGCGCCGAGCCCCGTGCGGTTCATCGCGGGCAACGCGGAAGACGTACTGCCCACGCTTCCCGAGCCGACTGCGGTGGTGGTGAACCCCCCGCGGGCCGGCCTGCACTGGAACGTCACCCTGCGGCTCACCGGCCAGCCCGTGAGCCGGCTGGTCTACCTGTCATGCGATCCCGCCACGCTGGCCCGCGATCTGCACCGCCTCGCCCCCGTCTACCGTGTGACCGCGGTCCGGGCGTTTGACCTTTTTCCGCAAACCGCGCATGTCGAGACGGTGGCGGTGTTGGAGGAGGCGTGAAGCGCCGAACGCGGAACGCAGAAGTCGGAACGCGGAACAGCAGCGTGAGAGCTGCCGGACACCTGATCTTTCACGGCTGTTCCGCGTTCCACGTTCTGCGTTCCGCGTTCAGAGGGGTGGCGCCGTGAAGTATCTCGTCACCATCGGCTCCCAGACTCTCGAGGTGGCGGTAGAGAACGGCCGCGTGCTCGTAGGTGGGGAGGCGCTCGATGCCCAGCTCGTCGCGGTATCCGGGACGCCGCTATATCACCTGTTGCTCGGCGGCGAGTCGTGGACGGTGGCGGCCCAGCCTCTCGAAGGAGCGGGGCGGTGGGCGCTGGGTGCCGTGGGCGAGCGGGTGGAGGTGGCGGCGGTGGACGAGCGTGCCCAGCATGTCGAGGCCTCGGCCGGACCCTCGGGTGTGCCGATGGGGGGCGGCACGGTGGTGGCGCCGATGCCGGGGTTGGTGGTTCGGGTCGAGGTCGTCCCCGGGCAACGGGTGGAAGCGGGCACGGGGCTCGTAGTGGTGGAGGCGATGAAGATGGAGAACGAGCTGCGGGCGGCGCGCGCGGGGGTGGTGGAAGCGGTCCACGTCACGCCGGGACAACCGGTCGAAAAAGGGGCGGTCCTCGTCACGATGACGAGCCCGGAACCCTCGGGTTGACGCGCGGTTACGGCCCTGGTATAGTTCGCGGCTGTCGTGGATCGGACCCGGAAAAGGATGGGAATGAAGACGTTCAGTTTGCGCAGTGAGGACGTGACGCGCCGCTGGTTCGTGGTGGACGCCGCCGGGCAGCCGCTCGGCCGGCTGGCCAGCCGGGTGGCACAGGTGCTGCGCGGCAAGCACAAGCCAACGTTCACGCCGCACCTGAACGGCGGCGATTGCGTCGTCGTGGTGAACGCGGCGAAGGTGAAGCTCACCGGCCGCAAGCTCGAGCAGAAGCGCTACTTCCGGCACACGGGATACATGGGCCACGAGCGCTTCACACCGCTCAAAAAGGTGTTGGACACGCGTCCGGAGCGCGTCATCGAGAGAGCGGTCTGGGGAATGCTGCCCAAGACCACCCTGTCGCGACAGAAGGTGAAGCAGATGCTCAAGGTGTATCCGGGTCCCGAGCATCCTCACGCGGCGCAACAGCCCCAACCGCTCGAGCCAACGGTGGCGTCGTGAGCGCGGCGGTCACGCCGGAGCTGCGCTGGCACGCCGTGGGACGTCGCAAGGTCGGCGTCGCGCGCGTCTACCTCACCCCGGGCTCGGGGAAGTGGAACATCAACGGGCGCACGCTGGGGGACTACTTCCCCCGTCCGTCGCTCGTGTCGCACATCCAGCAGCCGTTCACCGCCACGGACACGCTGGGGGCGTTCGACGTCCGGGCGCTGGTGCGGGGCGGTGGCGTGACGGGACAGGCGGGCGCGCTGCGGCTCGCCATTGCGCGGGCCCTGTGCCTCGCCGACGAGCGCCATCGTAAGAAGCTGCGCGAGCAGGGACTGTTGACGCGCGACCGGCGCGCGGTGGAGCGTAAGAAGCCCGGCCGCGCGGGTGCGCGCAAGCGGTTCCAGTTCAGTAAGCGGTGATCAGTCATCAGTCCTCGGTCATCAGTAACTGATAACTGATGACTGACGACTGACGACCACAACACACGCCGCTTGATCCGGTCCTGGGTCCCCGCGAGCCGGGGCGGCACCGGAGATGAGAGCGGCGGCGGATCAACCCACGAGAGGGAGTGCATGGCGCTGCCGGACTTGCAATTGCTACTGGAAGCGGGCGTCCATTTCGGCCACCAGACGCGCCGGTGGAATCCCAAGATGCGCCGGTTCATCTTCGCCGAGCGATCGGGGATTTACATCATCGACCTCCAGAAGACGCTCCGGCAGATCGAGGCCGCGCAGGAGCTGCTCCGCGGGGTGGTGCTGAAGAGCGAAGGCGTGCTGTTCGTGTGCACCAAGAAACAACTCAAGAACATCCTCCAGGCGGAAGCGCAGCGCTGTGGCGCGTTCTACGTGACGGAGCGTTGGCTGGGCGGCACGCTCACGAACTTCCAGACCATCAAGCGACAGATCAAGCGTCTGAAGGAGCTGGAGCAGGGCACCGCCGAAGGCGAGTTCCAGAATTACACCAAGAAGGAGCAGCTGCTGTTCGATCGCGAGCGCGCCAAGCTCGAGAAATATCTGTCCGGCATCAAGAACATGGCGCGGCTGCCGGGGGCCCTGTTCGTCGTGGACTCGAAGAAGGAGCGCATCGCGGTGGCGGAAGCGAACAAGCTCAACATCCCCGTAGTCGCGATCGTGGACACCAACGCGGATCCCGATCTGATCACGGTGCCGATCCCCGGGAACGACGACGCGATTCGCGCCGTCTCGCTGGTCACGGCGGCGCTGTCCGACGTCATTGGGGAAGCCCGTCGTCAGATGCCGCTGCGCGAGCCGGCCGAAGAGGGCGAAGGCGTGACGTACTCGACCGAGACCGGCGTCGAGGCGGAGGTGGAGGGCGAGAAGAAGAAGAAGCCGGCGCGGCGCAAGCGGCGTCCCAAGCCGGAGGCGATCGCCGCCCGGCTCAAGACCGACGAGACGCGGGCGCCGACGGAGTCGGGCGGCGCGAGCGAAGGCTAGCGCGCCGGGCGCGCCGCGTCCGGCTGGACAATCGACCGCCGCCCTTCGACCCTACGGCGCGAGGGCGGCGTTTTTCATGAGGAGTGAGGAGGGGAGCGTGGCGACTGTGAAAGAGATTCCGGCGAAGCTCGTGGCGGACCTGCGCGCCCGCACGGGCGCCGGCATGATGGACTGCAAGAAGGCCTTGGAAGAGACCGGCGGCGACATGGAGAAGGCCGTCGACGTGCTCCGCAAGAAGGGCGCAGCCAAGGCCGACAAGCGGGCTGAGCGCGTGGCGGCGGAAGGGGTGATCGGCCACTACGTGCACCACGACGGCAAGACCGCGGCGCTCGTCGAGCTCAATTGCGAGACCGACTTTGTAGCCCGCACCGAGGAGTTCAAGGCCCTCGCGCGCGAGCTGGCCATGCATATCACGGCGGCGAAGCCGCTGGCGGTCCGGATCGACGACCTCCCGGCGGAGCTCGTTGCGCGGGAGCGCGCGGTCTATGAGGCGCAGGTCGCCGAGCAGAAGAAACCCGAGAACATCCGCGCCAAGATCGTGGATGGGATGCTGAAAAAGTTCTACGAGGACAACGTTTTGCTCGAGCAGAAGTTCGTGAAGGACGACAAACGGACGGTCCGCGAGCTGGTCAAAGAACTGTCCGCCAAGACCGGCGAGAAAATCGACGTCCGCCGGTTCGCTCGCCTGAAGATCGGGGAGAGTTGAGTGGCGACCGCTCCCCGCCTCGCGTACCCGCGCGCCTTACTCAAGATCTCGGGCGAGGCGTTCGCGGGCGAGCGCGGGGCGGGGGGCGGCATCGATTTCGCCTTTATAGATCGCCTCGGTAACGAACTGAAAAGCGTCGCGGGGATCGGCGTGCAGCTGGGGCTAGTCGTGGGTGGCGGCAACATCGTGCGCGGCACCGCCGCCAGCGAGCAGGGAATGGATCGCGTCTCCGCCGATTACATGGGGATGCTCGCGACCGTGATCAACGCCCTCGCCCTCCAGGACATCCTCGAGAAAAAGGGGGTGGACACCCGGGTCATGACCGCGATCCGCATGGAAGAGCTGGCGGAGCCCTACATTCGGCGCCGGGCCGTGCGCCATCTGGAGAAGGGGCGGATGGTCATCTTCGCGGGCGGGACGGGAAACCCGTATTTTTCCACCGATACCGCGGCCGTGCTGCGGGCCCTCGAGATCGAGGCGAAGGTGCTCCTCAAGGCCACCAACGTGGACGGCGTGTATACCGCCGACCCCAAGAGGGATCCGAAGGCCAAGTTCCTCACGGAGCTGTCGTTCCGGGATGCTCTGGTGAACGGGTACGCCGTGATGGACGCAAACGCCTTCGGGCTGTGCAAAGAGAACCAGCTCCCCATCGTCGTGTTCAACATCAACCAGCCGGGCGCGACGGCCAGGGTCCTGGCCGGCGAGCGCGTCGGCACCATCGTGCAATGAGCCCCCCCCGGCCTCCAGCCACCACGCTGACGGACCACGTCAAGCAGGCGAAGCAGGCGATGGACAAAGCGGTGGAAGCAGTGAAACGCGAGTTCTCGACCGTGCGCACGGGCAAGGCGACGACCTCGCTCCTCGATCTCGTGCGGGTCGAGGCCTACGGGAGCGAGATGCCCTTGAACCAGGTCGCGAGCGTCGCCGCCCCGGAGCCCAAGCTCTTGACGATCCAGCCCTGGGACAAGTCCGTCCTGAAGGCGATCGAGAAGGCGATCCTCGCCTCCGACTTGGGCCTGACGCCGTCGAACGACGGCAACCTCATCCGTATCCCGCTGCCGCCGCTCACCGAGGAGCGCCGCAAGGAGCTGGTGAAGGTGATTCACAAGTTCGCCGAAGAGGGTCGGGTGGCCATCCGCCACGCGCGCACCGAGGCGATCGCCCGCATAAAGAAGACCGAGCACGTCTCCGAGGACGAGAAAAAGCACACGGAAAAGGACGTGCAGAAGCTGCACGACGACCACCTGCGGCTGGTGGACGAGGCGGTGAAGAGCAAGGAAGCGGAGATCATGGAGGTCTGAAATGGCGGACGACCTGCTCGCGCAAATCCGCGTCAACGGCGGGGTCCCGCGACACGTGGCCGTCATCATGGACGGCAACGGACGCTGGGCGCGCGAGCGCAGCTTGCCGCGGCCGTTGGGCCACCGCGCGGGAATGCGGGCGGTCCGCGAGGTGGTCGAGGGCGCAATCGAGACGGGCGTCGAGGTGCTCACGCTGTTCGCGTTCTCGGAGGAGAACTGGCAGCGTCCCGTGACTGAGATCTCCGCGCTGATGCAGCTGCTCGAGGAATACATCGCGCGCGAAATGGCCGAGCTGCACGGTCAAGGCGTCGCGGTGCACGTCCTGGGCGATCGCGACCGGCTCGACCCCGCCGCCCGGGCGGCGGTGGAGCGCATCGAGCGGGAAACGCGTGACGGCACGAGGCTGGTTCTCAACCTGTGCATTTCGTATTCCTCCCGCGCCGAGCTGGCCCGCGCGGCCCGCCTCCTCGCCGAGGAAGTCCTCAAGGGCGTCAAGCGGCTCGAGGACATCGACGAAGCCGCGGTGCGCGCGCACCTCCTCACCGCGCCGTGGCGCGACCCCGATCTGTTGGTCCGCACCTCCGGCGAGTATCGCCTCTCCAACTTCCTGCTGTGGCAGCTCGCCTATACCGAGCTCTACATCACTCCGGTGCTGTGGCCCGACGTGACGCGTCGCGACCTCTTCCAGGCGATCCTCGACTACCAGCGGCGCGAGCGCCGGTTCGGCAAAGTCGGCGTCTGACATGTCCCGCAACCTGCTGGTGCGCATCGCCGTCGCCGTCCCCGCCATCGCCGCGGCGCTGGTCGCGTTGTGGTTGGGCGGATGGGCGCTCGCCGCGCTGCTGGCGCTGCTCGGCCTGCTCGGTACATGGGAGGTGTTCGATTTCGCCAAGCGCCAGGAGATCGAGCCGCTCGAGTGGCTCGGCTTCATCGGCGCCGCCCTGCTCCCGCTCGGCACCTATTGGGCCAAGAGCTACGCCGATTGGGAGCCCCTCGTCTACATAGGCGCCGTTTGGCTGCTCCTGGCGCTCGTCGTCGCGGCCGCCCGCGGCCCGCAGCGTCATCCGTTGACCGCGGTCGCGGTCACCGCGTTCGCGCCGCTGTACGCCTCCGGCCTCCTCACTTTCCTGGTGGCGATTCGGCACGGCCCCCACCAGGATGCCCACCCCCGGGGCTCGATCGCGCTCGCCGTGCTGCCGCTGGTGGTGACCTGGGTGTGCGACACCTGCGCCATGGCGGCGGGCCGGCTAGTGGGCGGGGCGAAGCTCGCCCCGGTGCTCTCTCCCAACAAGACCTGGGCGGGTGCCATCGGCGGCACGGGAGGCGCGGTGATCGCGACGATGGCGTACGGTCCGCTCGTGCTCGATCGCGTCGCATTCGGTTTGCCGCAGTGGCAGCTCATCGTGATCGGCTTCGCGATCGCGCTGGCCGCCCAAGTCGGCGATGTCGCGGAGTCGCTCTTTAAGCGCGAGGTGGGCGTCAAGGACTCGTCGTCGCTCGTGCCGGGCCACGGCGGCGTGCTCGACCGCCTCGACTCGCTGTACTTCGTGGTGCCTGTCACGGCGGGCCTGTTCCGCGTCTTCGGCCTCGCATGAGCGTCGGCGTCGCTATCCTCGGCTCGACGGGGTCGATCGGTCGCACGACGCTGCAGGTGCTGGCCCGGCAGCGCGAGCGATTCCGCGTGGCCGCCCTCACGGCGCACTCGAACGCCTCTCTCCTCGAGCGTCAGGCGGCCGAGTGGCGACCGACGTACGTCGGGTTGGTTAACGGCGGGATGCGAGAGGCGGGATGCGGGATGCGCGGCGGCACCGAATGTCTCGTGGAGGCGGCGACCAGACCCGATGTGCACATCGTCGTCAACGGCATCGTCGGCGCGGCGGGGCTCGAGGCGACGCTGGCGGCCCTGCGAGCGGGGAAGCGCGTCGCGCTCGCGAACAAAGAAACGCTGGTGATGGCGGGCGAGCTCGTGATCGCAGCGGCTCGCGAAGGCGGCGGCGAGATCGTGCCGGTGGACTCGGAGCACAGCGCCGTGCTGCAATGTCTCGCGGGACGCCAATCCTCGGAGGTCGCTCGCCTCATCCTCACGGCGTCGGGCGGGCCGTTTCGCACCTGGAGCCCGGAGCGGGTGGCGCGGGCCACGGTGGACGAAGCGCTGCGGCACCCGACGTGGAAGATGGGTAAGAAGATCAGCGTCGATTCCGCCACGCTGGTCAACAAGGCCCTCGAGGTGATCGAAGCCCACTTCTTGTTCGGACTGCCGTACGTCGCGGTCGAGGTCGTGGTGCATCCTCAGTCGGTGCTGCACGCATTCGTCGAATTCGTGGATGGGTCGGTGCTCGCGCAGGTAGGGTTCCCCACCATGGAGCTGCCGATCCTGTACGCGCTCACCCACCCCACCAGGGTGCCCGACGCAGGGGCGCGGCGCTTCGACCCCGTCGCCGCCGGGACCCTCACCTTCGAGCCGGTCGACGCCGAACGGTACCCCGCCTACGAGCTCGGTCGCGCCGCCGCGGTCGCCAGTGGCAGCGCGCCGACCGTCTTCAACGCGGCCAACGAGGTCGCCGTCGAGCTGTTCCTCGGCGGCGCGATCCCGTTCGGCCGTATCGCGACGACCATCGCCCACGTGCTCGACCGGCACCACCTCACCGGGGCGACAACGCTCGCCGCGGTGCTCGAGGCCGATCTTCAGGCGCGCCGCCTCGCGCGGGAGGCGGCATGCTCCTGAAGATCGTCGCGCCCATCGTCGTCCTGGGCGTGCTCATCTTCGTCCATGAGGCGGGACATTTCGTCGCCGCGAAAGCCGTCGGCATCCAAGTGCTGCGCTTCGCCCTCGGTTTCGGGAGGCCCATCGCCCAGTGGCGCTGGGGCGAGACCGAATACTGGCTCGCGTGGATTCCGTTCGGGGGCTACGTGAAGATGGCCGGCCTCGAAGACGAAGGCATCGCGGGGAGCCTCGAAGGGGGACGGGCGTCCACCCCCATCGATCCGGCCCGCGCGTTCGACCGGCAGCCGGTGTGGAAGCGGACGATCGTGATCCTGGCGGGCGTGACCATGAACGTGGTGTTCGCATTCGCCGTCTACGCGGGCATCGCGGCGACCGTCGGCTCCCCGGAGCTCGCCAGCACCACGATCGACTCGGTGACCGCGCGCGCGCTCCCCGCAGGAGCTGAGGCGCTGGCGAGCCTCAAGTTCGGCGACCGGATCGTGCGCGTGAACGGGGACACCGTCCGGTCGTGGAATGCGCTGCTCGATCACCTGCTCGAGGGCACGACCGACGTCCGCCTCGAGGTGGCGGGCCGGGATCGCCCGATCGCCGTGCGTCTGCCCGACGGGCGCCCCAAGACGCGCCAAGCAATGGCCCAGGCGCTCGTCCGACTCGATCCGCCGCGCCTGGGCTTGCTGAGCCCCGGCCAGCCAGCCCTCCGCGCCGGGCTCATGCCGGGAGACCTGTTGCTCCGCGCCAATGGGGATACACTGCGCTCCTGGAGCAACGTGCTGCACGCCGTCTGGAACAGTCCCGCGAAGCCCCTCCATCTGGACGTGCTGCGAGAGGGCCGTGTCGTCTCGGTCACCGTGGTGCCTGATGCGCAGGTCGAGACGGACACCGCGTCGCCGCGACCGAAGGTCTACGGCGTCATCGGGGCCGGGCCCGATCCGGCCACGGTGTACGTGCCCGAGGGGCTCGGGAGGGCGGCCGTGTCGGGGCTCAGCGAGACGTGGGGGCGTGCGCTGATCGTGCTCGGGTTTCTGAAGGGGCTCATTCTCCACGAGCTGTCGCCTCGTGAGGTCGGCAGCATCATAACGGTGAGCCAGATCTCGGGGCAGGTCGCCCGGCTGGGCCTGGTGTCCTTCCTCACCTTCATCGCCTTCTTCTCGATCAACCTGGCGATCCTCAATCTGCTGCCGATCCCGATTCTCGACGGGGGTCAGCTCATGTTCCTGATCGCCGAGGCAGTGCGTCGCAAGCCGTTGTCGCTCAAGCTCCGCATGGTGCTCACGCAAGTCGGCTTCGTAGTTCTGCTCGCCATCATGATTCTCGCCCTGACCAACGATGCCCTCCGCATCCTCCCCCGTTAAGGACACACTCGAGGGCTATCTGGCGGGGCGCGTGAGCGCGGAACGCGTCGTCGTCGCGTTAGCGGCGGCGTATTATCGAGACGAGGGAGCGGGGAGGCGGAACGGCCTGGGGCCCCTTATCGAGGTCATCGATCGCGCGTCGCCGGGGATCGTCGAGCTGGGCAGCGTCGAGCACGGGCCCGGCTTCGACGTGCGACTGGCCGAGCGTCCGTTCCCGCCCCAGGGCGAGCCCGACTTGCGACGCGCGGCCGAAGCCTATCTCGCGAGCCTGCGAACCAGCGGCGGGCCCCACCCTCGCGGCGACGGCGTGCTGTCGCGAATTGTCGGAGCGATCCGCCGCCTGTTCCCCACATCACCCTGACCACCCCCCCCAGCGCCGCCACCAGGAAACCGGGCGCTCGTTGACGTCGGTGACGTCCGCCAGCAGCCTCGCGGCGTCGCGGTAGCGGTCGTCCGGATGCTTGGCGAGGCATTTCATCACCACGCGCTCGAACCGCTTCGAGAGCTCGGGCCGCTTCTTGCGAAGCGAGGGCGGGCGAGCCTCCACGTGCATGCGGGCCAGCTCGAACCAGTCGCCCGAGACAAACGGCACCTCGCCCGTGGCCGCCTTGTACAGCGTCACGCCGAGAGCGTAGAAGTCCACCCGCTGGTCCACGGGGCGCCCCTGGGCTTGCTCGGGGGAGAGGTATTGGGGTGTCCCGATCGTCATGTTCACCCCGGTCGAGGCGACGTATCCCGAGACCGCGCGCGCGATGCCGAAGTCGGTAATAACCGCACGCCCATCGGACTGGATCAGGATGTTGCCAGGCTTCAAGTCGCGATGGATGACGCCCCGGCCGTGGGCGAACGCGAGTCCCCGCACCACATCAGCGGCGATGCGCACGATGTCGGCCTCCGGGAGCGGGCCCTCGCGCTCGAGCCGGGCACCCAGCGAGTCGGGGCAGAGATCCATTCCGAAGTAGACATAGCCCGCAGACCGCGCCACGAATCGGATGCGGATGATGTTCGGGTGGCGCAGCTGCGCGGCGATTTCCGCCTCGTTGCGGAACCGCCCCTCGAATTGCGGGTCACCGGCGTAGCGCGGCATCAGGATCTTGACCGCGACCGGCGAGCCGTCCAGCTCGCGACCCGCGAACACCCAGGCGAACCCTCCCTGGCCCAACAGACGCTCGAGGTCGTACGGGCCGACGGTGCGGCCGACCAGGTCCGAAGGCGCGGGGGCGAGAGGCGCGTGGGTCACCGGGGCTTTACAAGGGCGCGTTGGCGGTCTAAGTTACTGCGCTCTCAATAATTAGGGAATTGGAACTGATGTACGACAAGACGACGCCCGTCAGGAAGTACGGGCAGCACGAGGGGGACACGGGGTCGGCCCCGGTCCAGATTGCGCTGCTCACCGCGCGGATCAACAGCCTCACCGACCACTTCCGGGTGCACGCCAAGGACTTCCACGGGCAACGCGGCTTGCTCAAGATGGTCTCGCAACGCCGGCGGCTGCTCGAGTACCTGAAGCGCGCCGACCTGGAGCGGTATCGGCAGCTCATCGACGAGCTGGGTCTCCGCCATTAACACCGCTGGCGTCGCGCCGGGCGCCCCGGAAGAGCACCGGGGCGCCCCGCGGATTTCTTAGTGCTCTAGACAGGCATTATGGTGAAACACGTCGAACGCGAGTTTGCGGGACGCCCCCTGAAGCTCGAGACGGGGCGGCTGGCCAAGCAGGCCGGCGGCGCCTGTCTCCTGCAGTTCGGGGAGACGGTCGTCCTCGCCACGGTGACGGTGTCGGACAACGTCTCGACCCTCCCGTTCTTTCCACTCACCGTCGAGTACCGCGAGAAGAGCTACGCCGCCGGCAAGATTCCCGGCGGCTTTTTGAAGCGTGAAGGACGGCCTTCCGACGAGGAGATCCTCTCGGCCCGGGTCACCGATCGCTCGATCCGTCCGCTGTTCCCGGAAGGGTTCAAGAACGAGGTGCAGGTCTTCATCTACGTGCTCTCGGCGGATCAGGAGAACGACGCCGACGTGCTGGGGGTGACCGCCGCCTCGGCGGCGCTCACGATGTCCAAGGTGCCGTGGAACGGCCCGATCGCCGCGGTGCGAGTGGGACGCGTGGAGGGAGCATGGATCCTGAATCCCACGTTTCAGCATCTCGAGTTCTCCGATGTCGACATGGTGGTCTCTGGGTCGGCCGACTCGATCGTCATGGTCGAGGGGGGCGCGCTCGAGCTCACCGAAGCCGAAATGGTGAAGGGGCTCGAAGTCGCCCATAAAGGCATTCGCGAGCTGCTCGACGCCGAGCAGGAGCTCGTGGCGGACATGCGCCAGCCCAAGATGGAATGGACCAAAGTCGAGCCGCCGGAGGCGCTCGTCGCGCGCGTCAAAGAGCTGGCGGAGGCGCGGGTCTCCGAGGCGTTGAATCTCCCGGAGAAGGCGGAGCGTGCGCAGGCGCTCGCGGCGCTCAAGGCGACCATCCAGGAGCAGCTCGCGGCCGAATTCCCCGACAACGTGAAGGACGTCGCGAGCACGATCGAGGACATCGAGTACCGCACCATGCGGGAGCAGGTGCTGACTCACGGCGAGCGCGTGGACGGGCGCGCCCTCGACACGGTGCGCCCCATCAGCTGCGAAGTGGGCGTGCTGCCGCGCACCCACGGGTCGGCGCTGTTCACGCGGGGCCAGACACAGGCCCTCGTGTCAGCCACGCTCGGCACGGTGTCCGACGAGCAGCGCATCGACTCCATCGACGTGGCCCAGGAGACGTCCAAGTCGTTCATGCTTCACTACAACTTCCCGCCGTTTTCCACCGGTGAGGTCCGGCCGATCCGCGGCACGTCACGGCGCGAAGTGGGGCACGGCGCCCTCGCCGAGCGGGCACTGCAGGCCTTGCTGCCGCCGTACGAACAGTTCCCCTACACCATCCGCATCGTCTCGGACATCCTCGAATCCAACGGCTCGTCCTCGATGGCCACGGTGTGTGGCGGCTCGCTCGCGTTGTTCGACGCGGGCGTACCGATGACGGCGGCGTGCGCCGGCGTGGCGATGGGCCTGATCAAGGAAGGCAGCCGCGTCGCGGTACTCACCGATATCCTGGGCACCGAAGACCACCTCGGCGACATGGACTTCAAGGTCGCGGGGACTCGTCAGGGCGTGACGTCCATCCAGATGGACATCAAGATCGAGGGCCTCGACTTCAAGATCATCACTCAAGCGCTCGAGAAGGCGAAGCAGGCCAGGCTGCACATCCTCGACCACATGGATCAGGCGATTCCGCGGCCCCGCTCGCAGCTGTCCAAGTACGCGCCCCGCATCATCACCATCCAGATCCGCCCCGATAAGATCGGCGACCTCATCGGCCCCAAGGGGAAGACCATTCGGGGCATCCAGGAGCAAACGGGCGCCGAGATCAACGTGGACGACAACGGCCTCGTGACGATCTCCGCGGTGGGGGAGGGTGGAGAGCGGGCGCGCGACATGGTTCAGGCGCTCGTGCAGGAGCCGGAGGTCGGCAAGGTGTACGAGGGCGTGGTGAAGAGCACGACCGCGTTCGGCGCCTTCGTCGAGATCCTCCCCGGTGTCGAGGGGTTGCTCCACATCTCCGAGCTGCAACACGGGCGCACCGAGCGCACTGAGGACGTGGTGAAGAAGGGGGATCACGTGCGGGTGAAGCTGCTGGAGGTGGACGAGCGCGGCCGCATGCGGCTCTCCCGGAAGGCGCTGCTCGAAAAGCCGGAGCCCGCGCGCTCCCACTGATGGAGACGGTCCGGCTCGACCGGGAAGCGTTCCAGACCAGCGCGCCCAGCGGCGTGATCGTCTTGTCCGAGCGGGTGCCGAGCGTCCGCTCGGCGGCGGTGGGCATCTGGGTACGGAGCGCCAGTGCCCACGAGCCCCGTCCCAAGATGGGCGTGTCCCACCTGCTCGAGCACATGGTCTTCAAGGGCACCGAGCGCCGCACCGCCCAGCAGATCGCCCTGGCGCTCGAGTCCCGCGGCGGCTCGCTCGACGCCTACACCTCGCGCGACACCACCTCGTTCCAGGCGCGCGTCCTCGACACCGATCTGCCCGAGGCCCTGGACGTGCTCACCGACCTGGTGCGAAACCCGGTGCTGCGCGCCGGCGATCTCGAGCTCGAGCGCAACGTGGTGCTCGAAGAGATCAACACCGTGGACGACACGCCGGACGACCGTGTGTTCGACCTCGCCTACCAGGCGTTGTGGCCCGACCACCCGTACGGCTTTTCGATCCTCGGCACCCGCGACACGGTTGGGGCGCTCTCCACGGGCGACCTCAAGGACCTGCATGGACGCGCGTACTTTCCGGCGAACTGCGTGATCGCGGCCGCCGGGAATCTCACCCACGAGCGGCTGCTGGACGAACTTGGGAAGCAGGGTTGGTTCGACGCCCTCCCCGGCAACGGCTCATCCCGTAATGCCTCTTCGGCAACGCCGCTCCCGGCAACGCCTCAACCTCCTTCCGCCGTCCGCGGCGCCGAGGCGCGCCACGCCAAGGACACCGCCCAGACTCACATCGTCTTCGCCACCGACTCGGTGCGCTACGCCGACCCCCGCAAGTACGCGCTGCTGGTGCTCGGCAATGTATTCGGGGGCGGTATGTCCAGCCGGCTGTTCCAGCGGATCCGCGAGGAGCTGGGACTCGCTTATGGGATCTACGCGTTCACGAGCTTCTACCGCCAGGTGGGTGTCGCGGGCGTGTACGTCGGCACGCAGCCCAAGACCGCCGCGCAGGCCGCGGATGCCATCCGCGAGGAGTACGGGAAGCTGGCGCGGGAGGGGCTCACGGGCGAGGCGCTCGTGGAGGCCAAGCAGCAGACGCAGGGACAGCTGATGCTCTCCCTGGAGAGTCCGGCCGCCAGGATGTATCGTTTGGCCGCCTTTCCGGTGCACGGCGAGCTGTACCAGAGCCTGGACCAGGTCGTGGCGACCATCGCCGGTCTCCGGGAAGACGAGATCGCGACCGCGGCGGCGGAGTTCTTCGCGCCGGAGCGACAGACGGTCGTGTGGCTCGGGCCAAAAGACTGAAGGCGTCACGCAAAGACGTCACGCAAAGGCGTTGCACGATGATCGTCGGAGTGCCGAGGGAGATTAAGACGGCGGAGAACCGCGTCGCGCTGGTCCCGGCGGGCGTGGAGTCGCTCGTAGGCGATCAGCACACCGTCCTGGTGGAGCAGGGGGCGGGGATCGGCTCGGGGTTCTCGGATGAGGCGTATCGCGCCGCTGGCGCAAGGGTGGTGACCAAGGCTGCCGAGGTGTGGGCCAAGGCTGAGATGGTCGTGAAGGTGAAGGAGCCGATCGATCCCGAGTGGCCCTGCATGCGAAAGGGGCAGGTGGTCTTCACCTACTTCCATTTCGCCGCGTCAGAGCCGCTCACGCGGGCGGTGATCCAGTCGGGGATCGTGGCGATCGCCTACGAAACGGTGCAGCTCGCGTCGGGAGAATTGCCCCTGCTCACGCCGATGAGCGAAGTGGCGGGGCGCATGGCGGTGCAAGAGGGTGCGAAGTATCTCGAGAAGGTGTACGGCGGGAGCGGCATCCTGCTGGGCGGCGTCCCCGGCGTGCTCCCCGCGGACGTGCTGATCATCGGGGGCGGCGTGGTGGGCGCTAACGCGGCCCGGATGGCGGCGGGCCTCGGCGCCCACGTCACCCTGCTCGACCTGTCCCTCGACCGCTTGCGCTACCTCGCCGACGTACTTCCCGCCAACGTCGATCTGCTGCACTCGAATCGTCACAACCTCGTCGAGCAGCTGCGGCGCGCCGATCTGGTCATCGGAGCGGTGTTGTTGCCCGGGGCCAAGGCCCCGAAGCTCGTGCGGCGCGAGGACCTGAAGCTGATGAAGCCCGGCTCCGTGATCGTGGACGTGGCCGTGGACCAGGGCGGCTGCATCGAGACGATCAGGCCCACCACGCACGAGAATCCGGTGTACGTCGTGGACGGCATCATCCACTATGGGGTCGCCAACATGCCCGGTGGGGTGCCGCGCACGTCCACCCTCGGCCTCACCAACGCCACCTTTCCCTACGCCAAGCGGCTGGCGCGCTACGGCTGGAAGCGAGCATGCCAGGACGATGCGGCGTTGTTTCACGGCCTCAACGTGATCGAGGGCAAGGTGGTGTATCCGGCGGTGGCCGAAGCGTTCGGGATCGCTCACACCGATCCCAAGACCCTGGTGGCATGACCGACCGCCGAACCCTGGCGATCCTGGTCGGCGGCGGACCGGCACCGGGCATCAACAGTGTCATCGGTGCGGCCACGATTCGCGCCCGGTTGGACGGCGTCGAGGTGCTCGGCGTGCGCGACGGGTTCGAGTGGATCATGCAAGGCGACATCGAGCACGTCATGCCGCTCGACATCGACGAAGTGAGTCGCATCCACTTCCGTGGCGGCTCCCACATCGGCATCTCACGTGCCAACCCCACCAAGGATCCGGCGCACCTCGAGAACGCCGTCCTGGCGCTGCTGCGCCTCAACGCCACCCAGCTCATTACCATCGGTGGCGACGACACCGCGTACTCGGCGATGAAGCTCGAGCAGCGGGCCGCCGGGCGCCTCCAGGTCGTCCACGTGCCCAAGACCATCGACAACGATCTCGACCTGCCCGCGCACGTCGACACCTTCGGATTCCAGACGGCCCGCCATTACGGCGTCGAGATCGTGAAGAATCTCATGGTGGACGCCAAGACCACATCGCGTTGGTACTTCGTCATCACCATGGGTCGCGGGGCCGGCCATCTCGCGGTGGGCATCGGCAAGGCGGCCGGCGCTACCCTCACCCTCATTCCCGAGGAGTTCCCCCAGAAGGGCGCCCGGCTGAAGGCGATCGTGGACACGCTGGTGGGCGCGATCATCAAGCGGCTTTCCTACGGGCGGCGGGACGGCGTCGCGGTGATCGCCGAGGGGCTGGTGCTCGGCATCGAGCCCGCCGAGCTGGCCGGCCTCGAAGAAGTCGAGCGGGATACCCACGGCCACGTGCGGATCGCCGAGGTCAACATCGGCGAGGTGCTCAAGGCGGAGGTGACGAAACGCCTGCGGACATTCGGCATCAAGGCGACGATCGTCGCGAAGAACATCGGCTACGAAATGCGCTGCGCCGATCCGATTCCCATGGACATGGAGTACACCCGCGACCTCGGCTATTGCGCCGCCAAGTACGTGCTGGGTGGCGGCAACGCGGTCGTCATCTCGATGCAAGCGGGAAAGTTCGTCCCGATCCCGTTCCGGACGATGATCGACCCCGCCACCGGACGGGCGCGCACGCGGAAGGTGGACATCACGTCGACGCGCTACGCCATCGCGCGCCGCTACATGATCCGCCTGCGGCGTGACGACTTCGAGGACCCGCACGAGCTGGCGCGGTTCGCGGCGACGGCGGGCCTGTCGGTGGAAGAGTTCCGACGGCAGTTCGAGTACTTGATTGAATCCGAAGCGCCCCCGCTCGTGCTCGAGCCCGAAGCGGATCTCAAGGCGGTGCACTGAGCGAGCTCCGCTGGCTCCTGGCCGCGCTGCATCTGCTCGCGCTCGGCGTCGGCCTCGGGGCCGTGTGGGCTCGAGGCCGCGCCCTGCAGGCCCCGCTCGACGGGACCGCCCTGCGTCGGGTGTTCTACGCCGATAACTGGTGGGGCGTCGCCGCTCTCGTGTGGATCGCCACCGGACTGGCGCGGGCGTTCGGAGGCTTCGAGAAGGGGACGTTTTACTACGTCCACAATTCCTTGTTCTGGACTAAGATGGCCCTGCTGCTAGGCATTCTGGCGCTCGAGCTGCAGCCGATGATCGCGCTCATCGGATGGCGCCGTGCCGCGGCCCGGGGCCAGGCCCCGGACACTCGCCGCGCCTCCCGCTTCGCCCGCACCAGCTTCATCCAGGCCATCCTCGTGATCTTGATGGTGCTGGCGGCTACCGCAATGGCACGGGGGTATGGCGTGCCGCGAGCGTCGGGGCGCGAGGCGCTGCTCATGGCTTGGCGCAACCGAGCGCCCTCCGCGCTCACCGATCAGGTGAAGCTCTCCCCTCGAAGGAGGTCGACATGACGGCACTGGCCGCGCTGTGGCTTCCGATCCTCTTGTCGGCGGTAATCGTGTTCGTGGCAAGCTCGATCATTCACGTGGTGCTGCCCTGGCACAAGAGCGATTACCCCAAGCTGCCGAACGAAGACCAGGTGATGAACGCGCTGCGCCCCCTCAACATCCCGCCTGGCGACTACATGATGCCGCGGCCCCCCAGTCGTCAGGCGCTGCGCTCGCCCGAGTTCCAGGACAAGATGAAAAAAGGGCCGGTCGTGATGATGACGGTAATGCCGAGTGGCGTGACGGGGATGGGTAAGAGCCTAGCGCAATGGTTCGTCTATTGCGTCGTGGTCGGCGTGTTCGCCGCGTACGTGACCGGGCGCGCGCTCCCGCTCGTGGCGCCGTACCCGGCCGTGTTCCGGTTCGCCGGCGTCACGGCGTTCATCGGCTACTCGCTCGCGCTGTGGCCGATGTCGGTCTGGTATCGCCGCTCGTGGCTCACGACGATCAAAGGAACCCTCGACGGCCTGATCTACGGATTACTCACGGCGGGGACGTTCGGGTGGCTGTGGCCGCACTAGCGAACGTTCGCCCGTGGGGGAATCATTGATGATGGACCCGGCGGACATGTAGGAAGGACGAGAGGGTGGCCGATCTCCGCGCGGCGCTAGGACACGCGCTCGGCCCTGCCTACCGGGTCGAGCGCGAGGTGCGGCCTGTCGGGAGCTGTCGCATGTTCGTGGCGCTCGACCAGGCCGCCGGCACCGAGCTGCTCGTGAAAGTATTGCCCACGCCGCTGTCGCTCAGCGTCGACCACGTGAAGTTCGAAGCCGAGCTCGCCGCGCTGGCGGCGCGGCTGGCGCATCGCGGGCTCGTGACGCCGCTCGGCGGCGGGCGCGCGGGCTCGTTCGTCTATCACACCCGCCGGTTCGTCCAAGGGACCACCCTGCGCGCCGCGTTGGCCCGACAGGGCGAGCTGCCGTTGCGGCGCGCGGTCGAGGTGCTGCACGACCTCCTCGACGCCCTCGCCCATGCGCATGGGGCCGGGATCTGGCACGGAGATCTCAAACCGGAGAACGTGCTGCTCGCCGACGGGCAGACGCTCGTGAGCGATGCCGGCGTGTTCAGCGCCGTCGAGAACAGTTGGGGCGGGGGGGCCGG
>DATLKF010000029.1:0-22842 GCA_035538515.1 Gemmatimonadales bacterium | reverse complement strand
CATCCAGTCCATGGTGGCAGTGCCGTCGTGCACCTCACCCAACTTGTAGGTGCGGCCCGTGTAATACAGGATGCGCTCGGTCGTAGTCGTCTTCCCGGCATCGATGTGCGCCATGATGCCGATGTTCCGAATGCGATCGAGCGGCGTGGTGCGCGGCATTGATTCCCTTTCATGGGGCGCAGCATGCTGCGCCCCTACAGCTACAGCTCCCCTACTCAGTCAGCAAAAATGCGGGGCGACCGTGACGCCCATGCTGGGCCGGTCTCGCTCCGCTCTCGCCCGGGGGACGAGCCCCCTGCGACGAACTGACCCCGGGCGAGAGCCCGGGGATACCCCAACCGACGTCCGTTGACCCCGGGCTTGCGCCCGGGGTTAGCAAATCACCACCGGTAATGCGCGAACGCCCGGTTGGCTTCCGCCATCCGGTGCGTGTCTTCCTTCTTCTTTATCGTCTCGCCCTCACCCTTCGAGGCGAGGATGAGCTCGGCGGCCAGTCGTTCGGCCATGTTCTTCTCGCGGCGGGCGCGGCTGAACTGGATCAGCCAGCGCATGCCGAGCGCGGTGCGCCGCTCCGGGCGGACTTCCACCGGGACCTGGTAGGTGGCGCCGCCCACCCTCCGCGACTTCACTTCCAACGCCGGCTTCACATTCGACAGCGCCTGCTTGAACACGTTCACGCCCGGCTGTCCGGTGCGCTGCTCGATCAAGTCCATCGCCTGGTAAAACAGCCGCTCCGCGAGCGACTTCTTGCCCCGCTCCATGAGATTGTTCAAGAACTTGGAGACGGTCTGGCTGTCGTAGCGCGGATCGGCCGGGACGGGCCGGCGGACCGCCTTTTTCCGGCGGCTCATGTCGCCGCCGCCTTGGGCCGCTTGGCGCCGTACTTGGAGCGCGATTGCTTGCGCTCGTTGACGCCCGCGGCGTCGAGCGTGCCGCGGATGATGTGATAGCGCACGCCCGGCAGGTCTTTTACGCGGCCGCCGCGGATCATCACGATCGAGTGCTCCTGCAGGTTATGCCCTTCGCCCGGGATGTAGGCGGTCACCTCGAAGCCGTTGGTCAGCCGTACACGGGCGACCTTTCGCAGCGCCGAGTTCGGCTTCTTGGGCGTGGTGGTGTACACGCGCGTGCACACCCCGCGTTTCTGCGGGTTGCCACGCAGCGCGGGCGCCTTCTCTTTTCCTTCGACGTCGCGCCGGCCGCGGCGGACGAGCTGGTTGATGGTCGGCATAACCCCGAGGCAAAAGTTGCCAAACAGACTTGCAAAATAACGGAGCGATCGAGGTTGGAGCAAGGGTTAGGTTACGCTTCATGAAGCAGCGCTGGCTCGGCCCGGCAGTGCTCGCGGCAGCAGTCGCGTCCGCGTCCTTGACCCGCGCCCAATCGTCGCCACCGCCGCGGGCGCCGTCCCTGAAGGTCGGCCTGGCGTTAAGCGGCGGCGCGGCCCGGGGGCTGGCCCATATCGGTGTACTCAAGGTCCTCGAGGCCGCGGGCGTGCGGGTGGATGTGGTCGCGGGCACGAGCATGGGGAGCGTTGTCGGCGGCCTGTATGCGGTGGGGTACACGGCGTCCCAGCTCGACAGCATCGTGACGAGCGTCGAGTGGTCCGCTCTGTGGACCGACCCCGTCCCGCGACGCGACCTCGCCGTAGACCGTAAATCCACCGAAGACCACTATCTCCTGACGCTGCCGATCTACCGCCGCGGAATCCACCTCCCCCGGAGCGTGGTCGCAGGGCAGCGCATCTCCCAACTCCTGGAGAGCCTCACCTGGTCGGTCCACGGCGTCCGGGATTTTCACCGGCTGCCCATCGCGTTCTCCGCCGTCGCCACGGATCTCGAGAGGGGTACAGCCGTCGTGCTCGATCATGGCTTCCTGCCCGACGCAATCCGCGCCAGCATGGCCGTGCCGAGCGTGTTTGCACCGGTTGAGATCGAAAACCGCGCGCTCATCGACGGCGGCGTCGTGCGCAACCTGCCGGCGCAGGACGCCCGCGCCCTAGGCGCCGATGTGCTGATCTGTAGCGATGTCACTGACCCCCTCGAGCCGAGGGACAGCATCATCTCGATCGTCGACATTCTGGTCCAATCAGTTTCGTTCCGGATCTGGGACTCCGAGGCCGAGGAACAGAGCCACTGCGATGTGCTCATCAAGCCGGACGTGCACGGGCTGGGCTTCGACCGCACCGGCGTCATCATCGCCCGGGGAGAGTCCGCGGCCCGAACCGCGTTGCCCGAGATCGAGGTCAAGCTGGGGAGCGCGTCACCGGTTCGCGAGACCCGGCCGCCCTCCCTGCCTGGCGGCGACTCCGTCTTGGTCACAGCGCTCCACTTCGATCCCGCCGACGTGCCGGTCGGATTTCTGGAGCGCACGTTGGGATTGCAGCCGCTGACGTGGGTGACGCGCCGAGAGCTGGACCGCGCCATCAGCCGCCTGTACGCCACCGGGTTGTTCGAGAGCGTCCGCTACCAGCTGGAGCCCGCCCAAGACGCGGCGCCACAGCGACGCACGCTGAGGGTGATCCTCAAAGAGCGGTCCGCCGGCCGATTCGGAGTCGGACTCCGTTATGACAGCCGCTACAAGGCGTCGGTGCTGCTCTCCAGCACACTCGGCGCCGACCATGGATTCGGGTGGAGCGGGCAGGGGGATGTCCGCCTGGGCCAGCAGATCCAGGTTGGCGTCGGGGCCTCGAGACCGCTGGGTGACGGCAGGGCCGTGTCGCTCCGCGCGGGCGCCGACTACGCGCACGGCCCTTTCGATCTGTATAGCGGTGCGCACCGGATCGCGCAGGCGCGGGTCGATCTGGGAGCGCTCTCGACGTCGATCGTCCGGAGCCTAGGGACGGCGGCGCAACTGGCCGCGAAGGTCAAAACTGAGCATGCGCGCTGGGACGAGGACGTGTCGGCCGTTGATTCCGCGCCCATCGGGCGCACGTTCTACACCGCAGCAGGCGCGCTCACAATCGATACCTACGATCGGGGGATCCTGTCGCGACGCGGCGTGGGCGTGACGGCGCTGACGGAGTGGGCCCCCACCTTCTCCCACCAGTTCGCCGACGTTCGGGCCTACGTGCCGTTAGGCCGCACGCTCTCATTGTGGGCTGGCGCAACGATCGGCGCCTCGGGCGGCGACCCGCCGCCGCACTACCGGTTCTTCTTGGGGGGCGCAAACAGCTACTACCTGTTCCCGGACCGTGAGGTGTCCTTTGTGGGGCTTTATACCCAGGCGCGGCACGGCCGCCACCTTCAGAAAGTCGAACTGGGCGCACAGTGGGAGTTCGTCCCGACTGTGTTCGGCCGGCTGCGCTGGAACGCCGGCACGGTCCTCGACCGCTGGACCTGGGACCCGACGCAGTTCCTCCAGGGCGCCGACGTCGAGGTCGCCGTGAAAACGTTCGTCGGGCTGGCGCGCGTCAGTCTATCGGGCAGCGCGCATACTGCATGGCCTATCGTCGAGATCGACCTTGGACAGGCGTTCTAGAAATGGAAGGCGCCGGCCCCCCCCGGTCTCGTCACGTCACCGGTCGGGCCGTATCATTTAAGCGATGCCCCGTCTCGTCGGTCGACTCACGCGTCTGGTCGGTGGATGTCTCCTCCTGGCCGGGCGTGTGGTCGCCCAAGGGACCCAACCTTCTGGGGGCGTGCGCGGGAGCGTCTACGACAGCCTGATCACCTCGGCGCCGCTCGTGGGCGCCGAGATCTGGGTCGAGGGCACCAACCGCACCACGAGCACCGATGCCGACGGCCGGTTCGAGCTGCCCGACCTCCCTCCGGGCCGCTGGCGGCTTAGTTTCTCCCACCCCGTCCTCGACTCGATGGGGCTGTCCGAGCCCGAGGCGCTCATCGACACCCGGACCCGCCCTGCCGAGGTCCGTTTCGCGATCCCCAGCCCCAGCCGGGCGCACCGCATGCTGTGTCCGCACGATCCGTCGCAGGCGACGGGCGCGATCATCGCCCTGGTGCGCGATGCCGCAGACGGGACGGCTCTGGCGGACGTGTCCGTCACCGCCAAGTGGACGGTATATGCCCTCGGTCGAGGAGGCGTCCGCAGCGAGCCACGGGAGGCCTCAGCGCGGTCGGACGCGTCGGGCCGCGTCTTGCTATGCACGATTCCCACCGACGTGGCGGTGGTGCTCGAAGGGCAGTCCGGCACGGGGCCGTCCGGATTGGCGCTGGTCGATCTCGCGGGGCGCCCGTTCCAGCGCGCCTATCTGCTCTTGGCGCGCGGCACTGCAACCGGGGCAGTCGAGGGCGTGGTGCGAGACCACAATGGCGCGCTGGTCCCCGGCGCCACGGTGGTCGCGGTCGGGACAGAAGGCCGCGCCCTGGCGGACGAGTTCGGCAAGTTCACCATCAAGGACGTCGTGGCAGGATCGCGCATAGTAGAAGCTCGTGCCGTCGGCTATCCGGCCGCTCGGGCGCAAACCACTATTCGACCCGGCGTGACGCAGCGAGTTGACATCGCGCTCCCCGACTCGATCCACGAGCTCGAGCCGGTCACTGTGGTAGGACACTACGAGCCCTATCTCACGCGGGTAGGCTTCAACTTCCGGCGCCACACGGCGCTCGGCCATTTCCTCGACACCACCGATATCAAGAAGACCGGCGCGCTGCAGTTCGAGGAGGTATTCCGTATGGTCCCGGGGGTCCGCCTCCGGCCGAACGGATCGAGCTATCTGGTGGAGCTACAGCGCGGTGAGGGGCAGATCACCAACCCGGCGCTCGCCAACTATTGCCCACCGTCGTACTTCATCGACGGCGTGTACTTCCCCCTACCGCCGATACAGACCCCGTCGGTGCCGGTCGTGCCGGAGGAGGTCCTCGCCGTCGAGATCTATTCCAACGTGTTCAGCGCACCCCCGCAGTACCAGCGATTGGACAGCGGCTGCGGAGTGATCCTGGTCTGGACCAGACGAGGGACCCCCCGCCGCAAGCCCTAGCGACCTCCGTCCAGCAGCTTCATATTCTCGTCGACCGTCATTTGTAGAGCGACATGCGTCGCGTGTGGCCGTCCACATGTCGATCGAACGCTCTCTCGGGATGGAGTTCCCACAGCCGTCCTCCCGAGCGAAGCGTGTGGTCCCGTCCCGCTGTACCCAGGCCACCCAAAAGAGGCAGGTGCGTATGAGGAAATCGTTCATGTTCGCATTCCTTGCCCTCGCTTCCGTACTGGTGCCCGCGGTGTCCGCCGCGCAGGGCCGCGAGGTGACCGGCCGGCTCCGGCGCGCTGTGGCCGATGAGCCGGTGGGCGGAGCCACGATCCTCGAGGTGGGTGGGCCGGGCGTCACCCAGGCGGCGTCGGACGGCACGTTCCACATCGCGGTGTCTGCTGGTGAGGTCCGACTGCTGGTCCGCGCGATCGGTTTTCAGCGGAAGGTCGTCGTGGTGAACCCGGGCGAAACGAACGTCGTGGTGTCGCTCGAGGAGGACCCCTTCCGGCTCGAGGCGGTGGTGGTGACCGGTCAGACGACAACGCTCGAGCGTCGCAACGCCACCACGGCCTCCGTGAAGGTCTCGAGCGACGAGATCAACATCGCTCCGGCCCAGGCGCTCGAGCAGGCGCTCCAGAGCAAGGTGCCCGGCGCGGCGATCTCCATGAACAGCGGTGCCCCAGGCGGTGGTGCCCAGGTCCAGATCCGGGGAATCACGTCGATCCTCGGAAATTTCCAGCCGTTGTTCGTGATGGACGGAGTGCTCATTTCGAACGACGCCATCTCCGACGGCGCCAACTCCGTCACGGGAGCGGGCAATCGCAATAACCCCAGCGGGATCGGCAGCAACCAGGATGCGCTGGTCAACCGGCTGGCGGACCTGAACCCCGAAGAGATCGAGTCTATCGAGGTCCTCAAGTCCGCCGCGGCCACGGCGATGTATGGCTCGCGTGCGACCAACGGCGTGGTGGTGATCCGGACCAAGCACGGCACCCAGGGCACCCCGCAATTCAACCTCACGGATCGCGTCGGGCAGACCTACGCCTATCGCCTACTCGGCACCCGCCAGTTCACGACTGTGACCGAGGTCGCCCAGCTCCCGTACGGCAACGGGGGGAGCGGGCTGGCCGTGATGAATACGCTCTACCCCAGCGGGCAGATCCCCTTCACGCACGATTACCAGCAGGAGTTTTACAATAACGGCCATCCCCCCTACGAGGTGGCGGGCAGCTTCAGCGGAGGCACCGACCGGACGCAGTACTTCGTGAACTTGACGTCGCGCGACGAGGTCGGCACGGCGCCGAACACGGGGGCCCGGTTGTTCGCGTTTCGCAGCAACATCGACCAATCCTTCCTCGACGGGAAGATCAAGGTCAATATGGGGATCAACGTCACCCGCAACAGCCTGAACCGCGGCCTCTCGAACAACGACAACACGAATACGTCGCCCATCTACGCCTTCGCCTACACACCAGGGGCAATCAACCTCGACTCGGTGGACGCCCGGGGGACGTTCGTGCGCAACCCGTTCAACGGCGGCGGGAATGGCATGTCGAATCCGTTCGAGACCTTCCAGTACCTGCGTCTGAATGAGCTCGCATTCCGCCAGATCGGCAATCTCACCGCGACGTGGTCGGCGGCGAGTGCGGCCCAGCACCAAGTGTCGGTGGCGGTGACGGGCGGCTTCGACCGGGCTCAGATCTCGGGCGATCTCTATTCTCCGTCGTTCCTCCAGTACGAGGGTTCTGACGGCTTCTTCGGCCGCACGGTCCGCACCGAGGGCAACATCTTCAACTACAACCTCCAGCTCGTGGGGACGTGGGCCTACCAGCCAACGAGCGACGTGTCGCTGACGACGAGCGGTGGCTACTCTTGGGAGACGCAGTACAACCGTACCGTTCGCACACGCGCTCGTGGACTCCTGCCCGGAGTCGAGACCACGAACAGCGGCGCGTTGCTCCAGGTTCTGGATACCGTGCCAGGAGACACGCGGGACATCGCGCTCTTCGCTAATGAGCAGGTATTGGCCCTCAACCAACGGCTGGCGCTCACCGGCGGGATCCGCGCCGACCGGTCCAGTGCCAACGGCGATCGGAAGAAGTACTATCTCTTCCCGCGCGCGTCGGCCTCGTACCGGTTCACCGAGTTAGGCGACTTGTTCAACGAGATCAAGCTCCGAGGCGGCTGGGGCCGTACGGGCAACCGGCCACGCTACGGGGACCGGGATGTGGTGCTCAGCGCCGGGACTTCGATCGGCGGCACACCAACCCTTGTCCAGGCCACAGTGGCCGGCAATCCGAACATCAAGCCCGAAACCCTCAACGAGATCGAAGGAGGCGCCGATATCACCTTCCTGAACCGGCGGCTCCAGTTCGAAGGGACATACTACAGCCGGAAGATCACGGACCTGCTGCTGCAGCCGGCGACTATCCCCTCCGGCGGCATCGGCAACCTCATCGTGAACGGCGGCGAGCTGTCGAACCATGGAGTCGAGGCGGCGCTGACCGCGATCGCGGTGCAGCGGCCCGACGTCGACCTGAATTTGAAGGTGACCTTCACGAAGAACAGACAGAGGATCCAGAACCTGCCGTTGTTCGTGCCGCGGTTTCCCGCCCCCGGCTCGTTCGGCGCCGCCTTCGGGCGCAACTTCGTCAGCCCAGGTGGGCTCACGACCTGGATCTGGGGGAACGTGCCCCTGGACAGCGCCGGGAACTACCTCCCGATCGGCGTCCGCGTCACGGATCCTAGCGCTATCGCGCGCACGCGCGATACCGTCGCGGGGGATGCCAACCCGGACTTCGTCATGGGCTTCTCGACCTCGCTCCGCTGGAAGCGCCTTACGCTCGCCATGACCTCCGAATGGCGGAAGGGCGGCGACGTAGCCAACATGACTCACACGCTGTGGGACGAGGGTGGGACCTCGCGGGACTACGACGACCCCATCACCGCGGCGACCATGGGCGACGGCTGGGCGCTCAACCCGCCCCCGACCTATAAGCTGGGGACCGTCACGTATCCGTACACAGAGGGTTCATACCGCTACAACGCGTGGGGAGGCGGCCGTGACGTGCGCGCCTACCTCCAGAGCGGGACGTACGTTCGCGTCCGGGACATTTCACTGAGCTACCAGGCGCCGGCTAGCTGGCTGCAGGCGGTAGGGGCACGCACGCTGCGGTTCTCGTTCCAGGCCCGCAACCCGTTCGTGTTCACCAAGTATTGGAGCTTCGATCCCGAGTATAACAATTTCGGCGCGACGAACCTTAACCGGTTCATCGACTTGGCGCCGTTCCCCTCTGCTCGGCAGTTCTATCTGTCGGTGGACGTAGGATGGTGAGCCATGCGACCCGACATTCGCAGACCTCAACCTATTGTCCTCGAGAGGACCTCGACCATGCGACGCGCTTTCCAGAGCCTCGTGATGGCGGTCGCCGTCACGCTGGCCGGCTGTAGTCTCGACCTAACGAACCCCAACAATCCCACGTTGGACGGCGCCCTCAAGAACCCCAAGGACGCGACGAGCCGGATGATCGTGGGTGTGATGGCCACCTACCGGGACCAGCGGGCCGTCCAGCTCCGAGCCTTTGGCAGCTTCGGCCGTGAGACGTACTACATGTTCATCACGGATGGCCGCTTCATCACCGGGCCGTATCGCGACTGGCGCCTGAACAACTCCTTCGAGGCCGGCACGCAGTGGGGGGTGCGGTATGGTAACTACCGGAACGCCTATCAGGCGATGCAGATCGTCAACAGCACGACGGCCCTTGCGGATTCCGAGAAGGCGGCGGCGCTCGGGGTGCTGAAGACGTTCATCGCCCTGGACCTGCTGCACGTGATCGAGGCGCGCGGAGCCATTGGCGCCGTGGTGGACATGACGGCCGACGTGAACGCCGTGTTGCCGATCGTGAGCGAGGACTCGACCTACAAGTGGATATCGGCTGAGCTCGACTCGGCCAATGCGAGCCTCGCCGTAGCCGAGTCGGTTTTCTACTTCCCGATGCACAGCGGCTTCAGCGCGTTCGGCGTCCGGGCCGATAACCGGCCCGGCTTCCGCCAGTTCAATCGCGCCCTCAAGGCTCGGGTGGAAGCGAAGCGCGGATCGCTCGGGTGCGGTGCGCCCTGCTATTCTACGGCGTTGACGGTGCTCGGCGGAACATGGGTCGCCGACCTCACCCCAGCGAACCGCGACAATGGCGTATACGTGATCTACTCCGCCTCGTCGGGTGACATTCTGAACGGAGCGTCGTTTAGCGCTGACCCTAACTTCTATGTCCATCCGGGGATCGACTCGATCTCCGGCGTCGCCAGGGACGACCGCTATCGCCGGAAGGTGGCGCTCAGCGGTTCCGCCTGCGGCACGGCCTATACCTCCCCTCAAACGGAGGTGGGCGTCTCGGCGACCCATCGCGCTTGTACGTACCCGACCAACGTCACGCCGATCCCGATCATCCGGAACGAGGAGTTGGTGTTGCTCCGGGCGGAGGCGGAGTGGTTCACCGGCAACACGGGGGCGGCGACGACCGATCTAGCCGCCGTGCGAGCGAATTCAGGCAGCTCGAATGGCGATACGTCGGTCGTCAGGTTCCCCACACCAGCCGCCGACTCGCAGTTCGTGCTCGAGCTGTTGCTGCAGCGCACGTTGTCGTTGTTCCAGGAAGGGCACCGCTGGGTCGATTACCGCCGGTTCGGCCGGCTCGCGGACCTCAACAATATTGCCCAGGACGTCACGGCGGGCTTCACGGTAGCGACCTACAGCGTGATGCCTAGCCAGGAATGCGATTCTCGCGCCCGGGCCGGCAATCCGGGCGGAATTCCTCGGAGCTGTCCCGGCGGGGTTCCATAGTCGGACTGTCGGACGGTCGGACTGTCGGACAGTAAAGACGGCGCCCGGGGGAATTCCCGGGCGCCGTTGCGTTTCCGTCGAACCTACCTTCAGCGCCCCGGCCCTTCCCCTCCACCACCCAGCCCCAGCAGCGGAATGCCGACGCCCACGCCGAGGTGGATGTCGTTCAGCTGCTTGTTGGCGAGCGTGAACTGCCCCGGGTTCGCCGTGTCTGGCGCGTACTTCGCCTTATAGATGAAGTCTTCCGCGTGCAGCTCGAGGTGCAACAATCGGCCAAGCCGGAAGCGCAGCGTGGCGCCGACCACCCCGCCCACATCGGTCGCCTGCGGATCGCCCTGGTACGCGGCGCCACTGCGGTGCACCACCCCCACGCCTCCGTTGAGCTGCAGGGAGATGGGGCTGCTACGAGGAACCAGCTCGACGAATGCCCGGCCGCTGCCCGTCAGTATGTTCGCGTCCGTCGTCGACGACGTGCCCGTGGCCGAGAACTTGAGGCTTGAGGGCGCGTAGACCGCCGTGCCTTCGAGGCCGAGACGCTGGCCGAGGCTGAGTCCGACCCGCCCACCCAGCGTGATCGAGACCTCCTGCTCGTACTCCTGTCCGCTCGCCGCCTTCACGAGCTCTGTGGTCGGGATATACACACCGATGGTCGGGGAGATGCTGAGCTGACCCGTGAGCGTCCTGGGCACATAACACAGGATGAGCGCCACGGCGATGGGCATGATGGGCCGGCGCGCGGGATGCATGACTCCTCCAGCGAGTGGGTTGGAGCGTTCAACGAGATCCGGGTGTTATCGCGCCGATTCGGACGTTGGTCAAGGCAACAAAAAGTGTAGGGGCACAGCATGCTGCGCCCCTACATCTAACCTGGGTCACTACATCTAACCTGGGTCGTCCGACCGTCAGTCTGCTTCCACTTCCTCGGGGAACGGACTCGGCACCGCGCCGGGCACCGGCTCGGGCGGCGGCGGCGGCGGCTGGAACCCCTCGGGCGGCTCGATCTCGATGTCGTGGTACCGGTAGATCCCGGTCCCCGCCGGAATGAGGTGCCCGATGATGATGTTCTCCTTCAGCCCCAACAAGTCGTCCCGCGCGCCGCGGATCGCGGCGTCGGTCAGCACGCGCGTGGTCTCCTGGAACGACGCCGCCGAGATGAACGACTGCGTCGTGAGGCTCGCCTTCGTGATTCCCAGGAGCAGCGGCTCGTTGGTCGGGGGCGTGCCGCCCTTCTTCACGACCCGATCCTTCGCGTCGGAGAAGGTCTGCTTGTCCACGTTCTCCCCTTCGAGGAACTCCGTGTCCCCCGGCTCCACGATCTTCACCTTCTGCAGCATCTGACGCACGATCACGCCGATGTGCTTGTCGTTGATCTTCACGCCCTGCAGCCGGTACACCTCCTGCACTTCGTTCAGCAGGTACTCCTGCACCGCGCGCGGGCCTTTGATCCGCAGGATGTCGTGCGGGTTGACCGGCCCTTCGGTGAGGCGGTCGCCGGCGCGCACGCGGTCGCCCTCGTGCACGCGCAGGTGCTTGCCGGCCGGCACCTCGTACAGTTGCGGCTCGCCCTCCTCGGGGTGGACGTAGATCTCGCGCTTGCCGCGCTTGATCTCGCCGAACCGCACGGTGCCGTCGATCTCGGAGATCGTGGCCGGGTCCTTGGGCCGCCGGGCCTCGAACAGCTCGGCCACGCGCGGCAGGCCGCCCGTGATGTCGCGGGTCTTGTACGCTTCGCGCGACACCTTGGCGAGCACCAGGCCCGCGTACACCTCCTGGCCGTCCTCGACGGTGAGCTGCGCCCCCTCGGGTATGACGAAGTCGCGCAGCCGCTTCTCCTTGTCGCCTTTCTTCTGGATGATCTCGATGTGCGGGTGCAGCTTCTTGTCCCGGTCTTCGATGATCACCCGCTGGCGCCGCCCGGTGAGCTCGTCGAGCTCCTCGCGCACCGTCTCGTCGTCGACGATATCGACGAACCGCACCACGCCCGCCACGTCCGTCATGATGGGATTGGTGTAGGGGTCCCAGGTGAACAGCACGCCATCCCGCGCCACCTTGGCGCCGTCCGCCACCATCAGCGTGGCGCCGAGCGGCACGTGGAACCGCGAATGCACAGCCAGCTTGCCGCTGCCCTCGCCATGCGCCTGGGCCTTCAACACCAGCTCGCCTTCGTAACTGGTGACGATGCGCTGCTTGTCCGGCGTCTCGACGAACGTCAACCGGTCGCCATACTCGATCACGCCTTCGACCTTGGTCTTGCGCACCGTCTGCTCGGCGATACGCGCCGCCGTGCCGCCGATGTGGAAGGTCCGCAGGGTCAGCTGCGTCCCCGGCTCGCCGATCGACTGCGCCGCGAGAATCCCCACCGCCTCGCCCAGGTCCACCATGTCCATGGTGGCGAGGTTACGGCCGTAGCACATGCGGCACACCCCGCGCTTGGCCTCGCACGTGAGCACCGAGCGGATCCACACCGACTCGAGCCCCGCGTCCTCGATTGCCTGTGCGGTTTCCTCGTCAATCAGCTTGCCGGCCTCGACCAGGACCTTGGGCCGCTCACGATCGTCCAGCTCGTGCGGGTCGGTGACCTCGTACAGCGCCACGCACCCCACGATCCGCTCACGCAGCGGCTCGATGATGTCCTCCCCCTCCTTGAGCGCGGACATCTCGAGCCCCAGGATCGTGCCGCAGTCCTCCTCGGTGATCGTGACGTCCTGGGCCACGTCCACCAGCCGGCGCGTCAGGTAGCCCGCATCGGCGGTCTTCAGAGCCGTATCCGCCAGGCCTTTGCGCGCACCGTGCGTCGAGATGAAGTACTCGAGCACCGAGAGCCCCTCGCGGAAGTTCGACTTGATCGGGCTCTCGATGATCTCGCCGATGCCGCCGGTCAGCTTCTTCTGCGGCTTGGCCATCAGCCCGCGCATTCCGGCGAGCTGGCGGATCTGGTCGCGCGAGCCGCGGCTTCCGGAGTCGAACATCATGAACACCGGGTTGAAGCCGCCCTTGGACCGCTGCATGGTCTTGACCATGGCATCGGCGATGTCGTTGTTGGCGTGCGTCCAGGCGTCGATCACCTTGTTGTAGCGCTCACCGAAGGTGATCTGGCCGGTCGCGTACGCCTTCTGGAATCGCTCGACCCGGCCTTCCGCGTCGTGCAGCAGGTTCGCCTTCTCCACCGGGATCTCCAGATCCTCCACCCCGATGGACACGCCGCCCATCGTGGCGTAGCGGAACCCGAATTCCTTGAGGTTGTCGAGGAACTGCACGGTGCTCGCGAGCCCGGCCCGCCGGTAGCTCTCGAACACGAGCTCCGACAGATCGCGCTTTCGCATCACCTGGTTCAAGAACCCTTCCCGCCGAATGTCCTCGGGGAGGATCGAATGGAAAATCACGCGGCCGGCCGTCGTGTATACCCAAGTCCCCGTCCCCGCGTCCCAGAAGTACACCGGCGAATGGTAGGCCAGCCGCTTGGTCGCGAGCCCCATGTCGAGCTCTGCGAGCGAACTGATGCGCGTCGCCTCCGCCTTCACCTCCGCCTGCTCGAAGTCGGCGGGCTCCTTCGTCAAGAAGTAGCAGCCGAGCACCATGTCCTGGGAGGGTTCGGCCACGGGCCGCCCGTCCGAAGGCTTGAGCACGTTGTTGGACGAGATCATCAGCAGCCGCGCCTCGAGCTGGCTCTCGAACGAGAGCGGCACGTGCACGGCCATCTGGTCGCCGTCGAAGTCGGCGTTGAACGCCGCGCACACGAGCGGGTGGATCCGGATCGCCTTGCCCTCGACCAGCACCGGCTCGAACGCCTGGATGCCGAGACGGTGCAACGTGGGCGCGCGGTTCAACAGCACCGGGTGGTCCTCGATGATCTCCTCGAGGATCTCGTACACCTCCGGCGACTCCTTCTCCACGATCTTCTTCGCGCGCTTGACCGTCTCCGCGATGCCCTTTTCCACCAGCTTGTGGATGATGAACGGCTTGAACAGCTCGACGGCCATCGCCTTGGGCAGCCCGCACTGGTGCAGCCTGAGCTCGGGGCCCACGACGATCACCGACCGGCCCGAATAGTCCACACGCTTGCCGAGCAGGTTCTGGCGGAACCGGCCCTGCTTGCCCTTGAGCATGTCAGACAGCGACTTGAGCGGCCGCTTGCCGCGTCCGCGGATCGCCTTGGAGCGGCGGCCGTTGTCGAACAGGGCGTCCACGGCCTCCTGCAGCATGCGCTTTTCGTTCCGAAGGATGACCTCCGGCGCCCGGTGCAGGATCAGCTTTTGCAGCCGGTTGTTGCGGTTGATGACGCGGCGGTACAGGTCGTTCAGGTCGCTCGTCGCGAAGCGCCCGCCGTCGAGCGGCACGAGCGGCCGCAGGTCGGGCGGGATGACCGGCACCACGTCCAGGATCATCCAGCGAGGGTCGTTGCGGCCCTCGCCGGCGAGCCCCGAGTTGCGGAACGCGTCCACGATCTTGAGCCGCTTCAGCATCTGCTTCTTGCGATGCTGGCTGGTCTCGGTCGCGACGGCCTCGCGCAGCTCGTCCGCCAGCTTGTCGACGTTGAGACGCTCGAGCAGCGCGCGCACGGCGGGCGCGCCGATGTCCGCCTTGAAGGCGGCGTCGCCCTCCGCCTTGGCCTTGGCGCGCATCTCCAGGTAGCGATCCTCGTCGAGCAGCTCCTTCTCCTGCACCTCCTGCTCACCCGGCTCGATCACCACGTAATTCGTGTAGTAGATCACGCGCTCGAGGTCGCGCAGCGTCATGTCGAGCAGGTTGCCCATCGGCGACGGCAGCGTCTTGAAGAACCATATGTGCGCCACCGGCACCGCGAGCTCGATGTGCCCCATGCGCTCGCGGCGCACCTTGGACAGCGTCACCTCCACGCCGCAGCGATCGCAGATCACGCCGCGGTAGCGAATCCGCTTGTACTTGCCGCAGTGGCACTCCCAGTCCTTCACCGGGCCGAAGATGCGCTCGCAGAACAACCCGTCGCGCTCCGGCTTGAACGACCGGTAGTTGATAGTCTCGGGCTTGGTGACCTCGCCCCACGACCACCAGGTCCGCTGGCCCTGCAGCTCGAGGCGCTCGCGCTCCTTCGAGTCGCGCGGCCCGCGGATCTCCTCCGGAGAGGCGATCCGGATCTGGATGTAATCGAAGCTCGAGCTCTTCGGCTCGCGCCCGCTACGGAAATCGATCATCGAGTCTCCCTCCCCTTACTCTTCAACGTCTTCGGTGGTGCCCAGGGTGACCTTCAGCCCCAGGGCCTGGAGTTCCTTCACCAACACGTTGAAGGACTCGGGGATGCCGGGTTTCGGCAGGTTCTGCCCCTTCACGATCGCCTCGTACACGCGGCTGCGCCCGTTTACGTCGTCCGACTTGACCGTCAGGATCTCCTGCAGCGTGTGCGCCGCGCCGTACGCTTCCAACGCCCAAACCTCCATCTCGCCGAACCGCTGGCCGCCGAACTGCGCCTTGCCGGCGAGCGGCTGCTGCGTCACGAGCGAGTACGGCCCGATGGAGCGGGCGTGAATCTTGTCGTCCACCAGGTGCGACAGCTTCATCATGTAGATCGAGCCGACGGTCACGTCGGACGCGAAGTACTCGCCCGACCGCCCGTCGCGCAGCCGCGCCTTCCCGGTGGGCGTGAGTCCCGCCACCTTGAGCAGCTCGGTCGCCGCCTGGTCCAGGTCTGCTTCGGACTTGGGGCCGAGCAGTGTGGCGAGCGCCGGCAGGCCCACCGCCTCGAGCACGTCCGCGGGCTTGTCGTGCTCCAGGAACTTTTCCGATTCCTTGAGCCCAGACTTGAGCGCCGCCTGCACGGACTTCGCGTCGGCCGCTTCGAGCCGCACCTGGTGGAACTCGCGCTCCACACGCCGCAACTCCAGCTGCCGCTCAGCGAGCTCCTTCGCGGCCGCCTTGAGGAAGTCGACGAACTGGTGGTGCACGTCGCGCGTCCCCTGCGCCAGCGTCCGGCCGGCGAGAAGGGCGATGCCCGCCTTGGCCAGGTCGGGTCGGCCGCCGTTCGTAGCCGGCAGGTGGCGCAGGTCGTCGGCGATGCGCCGCACCGTTTCCGGGTCGAGCTCGGGCGGGCGGGCGGTGAGCCGCAACGCGTCCGCCGCCCAGGTGAGCCCCGCGAGCCGCAGCAACACGCCGATCTCGGTTTCGTCGGCGCCCTGGAACACCGGGGTCTTGGCCTCGAACCCGAGAATCGTGGCCGCCCAGCCGAGGTGCGTCTCGAGGATCTGGCCCACGTTCATGCGCGACGGCACCCCGAGCGGGTTGAGGACGATGTCCACCGGCGAGCCGTCGGGGAGGAACGGCATGTCCTCCTCCGGCACGATGCGCGCGATGATCCCCTTGTTGCCGTGCCGGCCCGCCATCTTGTCGCCCACGGAGATCTTCCGCTTCTCGGCGACATACACCTTGACGAGCTGAATCACGCCCGGCGGCAGCTCGTCGGGCTGCAGGATCTTGTCGATCTGGTCCTCGGACTTCTCTTCGATCTTGGCGCGCTCGGCCGCCGCCGCGTCGAGCACCGCGCGGATGCGGTCGTTCACCGTCTTGTTCGCCACGCGCAGCGTCTTGAGATCGACGTCGGCGAAGTTGATGCTCCCGTCCTCGAGCTGCTGCTTCGTGAGCTTCGTGCCCTGGGGCAGGTACTCCTCCACCGTCCCCGCCTTGAGCATCAGGCCCACCTCCTGACCGGTCAACAGCTCGCCGAGCTCGACGAACATCGCCTCCGAGATGCGAGCTTTCTCATCCGACTCGAGCCGCCGTACTTCGCCGATGCGCTCGCCGCGGTCCTTCTCCACCACCTGGTCCTCGATGCGCGAGAAGATCTTCACGTCGATGACCACGCCTTCCATCCCCGGCGGCACCTTGAGCGAGGAATCCTTCACGTCCTTCGCCTTCTCGCCGAAGATGGCGGTGAGCAGCTTCTCCTCTGGGGAGAGCTCCGTCTCGCCCTTGGGCGTGATCTTGCCCACGAGGATGTCCCCGGCCTTGACGTGGGCCCCGATGCGGACGATGCCCCGCTCGTCCAGGTCGACGAGCGACTCCTCGGCGACGTTGGGGATCTCGCGCGTGATCTCCTCGCGACCCCGCTTGGTGTCACGGACGTGCAGCTCGAGCTCCTGGATGTGGATCGACGAGTACACGTCGTCCTTCACCAGGCGCTCGGAGAGCACGATGGCGTCCTCGAAGTTGTGCCCGTACCACGGCATGAACGCCACCAGCACGTTGGCGCCCAGCGCCAGCTCGCCGCGCTCGGTGCCCGCCCCGTCCGCCACGATCTGGCCCGCCTTCACCTTCTGGCCCACCTGCACGAGCGGCCGCTGGTTGATGGCGGTGTCCTGATTGGTGCGCCAGAACTTCTTGAGGCGGTAGCGATCGTGCTGCTTGAGGCGCGCCAGCGGGTGGTCGCCCGCCTTGGCCTCCTCTTCGCCCGCGTCGATGATGATCTCATCGGCGGTCACGCGCGTGACCACGCCCGCCCGCCGGGCGATCACGACGGCACCCGAGTCGCGAGCGACGGTCTCCTCGAGCCCCGTCCCCACCAGCGGCGCCCGGGGGAACAGCAGCGGCACCGACTGCCGCTGCATGTTCGAGCCCATGAGCGCGCGGTTCGCGTCGTCGTGCTCGAGGAACGGGATCAACGCCGCGGCGATCGACACCAGCTGCTCCGGCGCCACGTCCATGAAGTCGATTCGGCTGGACGGCAGGAGCGGGTAGTCGTCGCGCTTGCGGCACAGCACCAGTTCGTCCGCGAAGTGCCCGTCCTCGGTGAGGCGCGCGTTGGCCTGCGCCACCGCGTACTCCTCCTCCTCGGAGGCCGACAACCAGCGGATCTCGTCGGTCACCTTGCCGCTCTTCACCACGCGGTAGGGCGTCTCGATGAAGCCGAGGTCGTTCACGCGCGCGTAGCAAGAGAGGCTGGTGATGAGGCCGATGTTCGGCCCTTCCGGCGTCTCGATCGGGCACATGCGGCCGTACTGGCTGTAGTGCACGTCCCGCACCTCGAAGCCGGCGCGCTCTCGCGTGAGTCCGCCGGGCCCGAGCGCGCTGAGGCGGCGCTTGTGCGTCAGCTCAGCCAAGGGATTCGTCTGATCCATGAACTGCGACAGCTGCGAGCTGCCGAAGAACGCCTGGATGACGGCGCTCACCGTCCGCGCGTTCACCAGGTCGTCCAGCGTGATGCGCTCCGGGTCGTTGTTGATGCTCATCCGCTCCTTGATGAGCCGCGCCATGCGCGACAACCCCACCGAGAACTGGTTGGCGATGAGCTCGCCCACCGAGCGCACCCGGCGGTTGCCCAGGTGGTCGATGTCGTCGGTGTAGCCCCGGCCCTCGCGCAGCTCGATCAGGTAACGGATGATCGCGATGAAATCGTCTTCCGTGAGGACCGTGTGGTCCTTCGAGACGCCCACCTTCAGTCGCTGGTTGATTTTGTAGCGGCCCACCCGGCCCAGGTCGTAGCGCTTGGGATGGAAGAACAACCGCTCCAGGGCCTGACGCGCGGTCTCGAGGTTGGGCGCCTCGCCCGGCCGCAGCAGCGCGTAGATCTGCTCCAGCGCCTCGGCCTCCGAATGGGTCGGGTCCTTGAGCAGCGTGTTCTTGATCAACGGCGACTCGCTGCGCCCCGGTGGCAACAGCACGTCCACCTTGGTGACGCCCGCCTTGAGGAGCTTCTTCTTGAGCGTGTCGGACAGCTCGCGCCCGCCTTCGCCCACGACCTCGCCGGTTTCCGGGTCGGCGACGTCGAAAGCGAGCACGTGTGACCCCAGCCGCTCGCGCGTGGTGGTCGGCTGCGCCTCCTCGCGCAAGTCCAGGGACGTGTAGCCCGCGAACACCTTGACCTTGCCGATCCCCGCGCGCCGGAACGTGTTGAACTTCTCGAGGGTGAGCTCGTCGCCCACGCGTCCGAGCGCGTCGCCCTTCTTATTCTCCGGATCGGGCACGTCGGCGGCGAGGAGCGTGCCCAGCACCTCGCGCTTCTGGGCGCGCCCCTCGAGCTTGCCGGTGATGTCGATGTCTTTGGTGGCGTAGAACAGCTTGAGGACATCGGCATTGGTGCCGTAGCCGAACGCCCGCAACAGCGCCGTGGCCGGGAACTTCTTTTTCTTGTCGATGTGGACGTAGATCACGTCGTGGATGTCGATCGTGAACTCCACCCACGAGCCCCGGAACGGGATGATGCGCGCCGAAAACAGGCGCTGGCCGTTGGGATGGATGCTCTCCTCGAACACCACACCCGGCGAGCGGTGCAGCTGCGACACGATCACCCGCTCGGCGCCGTTGATCACGAACGTCCCCAGCGGCGTCAAGATCGGTAGCTCGCCGAGGTAGACTTCCTTCTCGATGATGTTCTTGGGCCGCTTGGTCTTGGTGGTCTCGCCCACCTCCTCCATGACGACCAGCTGCAGCGTGGCCTTGAGGGGCACCGAGTAGGTCATGTCCCGCTCGATGCACTCCTCCACGGAGTACTTGGGCTCGCCGAGCGCGTACTTCACGAACTCGAGCGAGTAATTCCCGTTCACGTCCTGGATCGGGAACACGTCCTTGAACACCCGCTCGAGCCCGACATCGGTGCGGTCCGCGCCCTTGCCGTCCGGCTGCAGGAGCGACTGAAAGGCACGCGTCTGGATGTCCAGGAGATGCGGCATCGGCATCCCCTGGTCGAGCTTGGCAAACGACAGGATTGGTAGCGGCTTCGTCATGTCAGACCCTCAAGCAAAATGCGGAAACGCCTCTCGCCCCCGACCGGAACGCCTGACCGGGGGTCTCCAGAGGGGCTCGTGCAAGCGAGCAGGTGTCGGCAAATCCGCGCATGTCGTCAACCAAAGAAGACCCGAGAGTCGCCGGCGGACCCCTGTGATCCGCCGCGTCAGCCCCCCCGCGTCTACTTCAGTTCGACGACGGCGCCCTGCGCTTCGAGCTTCTTTTTGATCTCTTCGGCTTCCTGCTTGGACACGCCTTCCTTCACAGTGCCGGGCGCGCCTTCCACGAGGTCCTTCGCCTCCTTGAGGCCGAGGCTCGTGATCGCCCGGATTTCCTTGATGACCTGGATCTTCTTCTCGCCACCGCTCTTGAGAATGACCGTGAACTCGGTCTGCTCCTCCGCGGCGGGGGCAGCGGCCGCACCCCCGGGGGCACCCGCAGCGGGCGCTCCAGCCGCCGCCACGGGAGCTGCGATCGTGACGCCGAACTTCTCCTTGAACGCCTCGATCAGCTCCGCCAATTCAAACACCGACATGTTCCCGATGGCACCGAGGATGTCGTCCTTGCTCAAACTCGTCTGAGTCGTCATAGCCGTGCCTCCACCCCGATTAGGACGCGGCGCCCGCGGCGCGCTTCGCCCGAAGCGCTTCCAGAGCACCCACCATGTTCAGCAGCACGCCGTTCAGCGCCCCCACGAAACCCGCCATCGGCGCCTGGAGCGCCCCGCCCAGCTGGGCGAGCAGCTCCGCGCGCGGCGGCAGGCTGGCGAGCCGCTTCACCTGCGCCGGCGTCACCGCCTTGCCATTCACCAATCCCGCCTTGATGGCGGGTCTCTCGAACTCCTTCGCGAAGTCGGCCAGCACCTTGGCCGCCACCGCGGGATCCGCCCCCGCGCCCGTGAGCACCAACCCGGTCGGCCCGGCCAGGTGCTGTTCCAAGCCCTGGACGCGGGCGCCCCCCAAGGCCCGGCGCGCCAGCGTGTTCTTCACGACCACGAAATCGGTCCCCGCCTGCCGCAGGCGGCGGCGCAACTGGGTGATACGCGCGACGTTGAGCCCAGTGAAGTCCGTGATGTACAGCGTGGATGCCGCGGCGAGCCGCGCCGCCAGCGCCGTCACCATCTCCTGTTTCTGCGCCTTGGTGCGGATCATGCGAACGCCGCCGGATCCAGGGGGACGCCGGGTCCCATGGTGCTCGACACGGTCACCGACCGGAGGTAGTGCCCCTTGGCGGCCGCGGGCTTTGCCCGCACGATCGCCTCCATGAACGCCACCAGGTTCTGCTCCAGCGCCTCGGGCGCGAACGATTTCTTCCCGATGCCTGCGTGCACGATACCGCTCTTGTCGACCCGGAACTCGATCTTCCCCGCCTTCAGCTCTTTGACCGTGCGGGCCACGTCCATGGTCACCGTGCCGGCCTTGGGGTTCGGCATCAGGCCCCGCGGGCCTAGCACCTTGCCGAGGGGACCCAGCTGGCTCATTACGTCGGGCGTGGCCACGATGACGTCGGTGTCGAGCCAGCCCTCCTTGATCTTCTGGACGTACTCGACGCCGACGTAGTCCGCGCCCGCCGCCTCGGCTTCCTTCGCCTTGTCGCCCTGCGCGATCACGAGCACCCGCGTCTTTTTCCCCGTGCCGTTCGGCAGGCTGACGGTGCCGCGCACTATCTGGTCGGCGTGCTTGGGGTCGACGCCCAACCGCACGGCGATGTCGACCGACTCGTCGAACTTCGCGAACGCCGTCGCCTTCACCTTCTCCACCGCCTCGCGAGGGCTGTACAGCTTGCGCGGCTCGAGCGTCGCACGGGCGGCGCGGTACTGTTTCCCGGCCGTGGGCATCAGTCCACGACCTCGAGGCCCATCGAGCGGGCCGTGCCCGCCACCATGTTCATCGCCGCGTCCAAATCATTCGCGTTCAGGTCGGGCATCTTGATCTCGGCGATCTTCTTGAGCTGCGCCCGCGTCACCTTCCCCACCTTCTGCCGGTTGGAGGTGGGCGACCCCTTCTCGATCCCCGCTTCCTTTTTGAGGAGCACGGCGGCGGGGGGCGTCTTGGTAATGAAGGTGAACGTGCGATCCTTGTAGATCGTCACCTCCACCGGCGTGATCATCCCCTGCGCCTGGGCCGTCTTGGCGTTGAACTGCTTGACGAACTCCATGATGTTGACGCCATGGGGTCCGAGCGCGGTCCCGACCGGCGGGGCGGGGGTCGCCTGCCCGGCGGGAACCTGGAGCTTCACGACTGCGGTGATGGGCTTCGCCATGTGACTCCCAGACGCCTAGACGCCGAGACGCCTAGTGCGCTTTCAGCTGCAAGTAGTCCAATTCCACCGACGTGGGCCGCCCGAACAGCGACACGGCGACGCGCACCTTTCCCTTGTCCGGGATCACCTCTTCCACCGTGCCCGAGAAATCCGAGAACGGCCCCTCGGTGATCTCCACCACCTGGCCGACCAGGAACGGAATCGTTTCCTGCGGCTCCTCTTCCTTCACCGCCTCCTCGATGCCGAGGAGCCGGTTCACCTCTTCGGGGCGGAGCGGCATCGGCAAGCGGCCGGTCCCCACGAACTTGATCACGCCCTGAATGCCGTTGATGACGTGGATCGTCTCCTGGTTCAGGGCCATGTCCACGAGCACATAGCCGGGGTAGATCTTGCGCTCGGCGGTCACCTTCTTGCCGTTCTTGATCTCCACCATCTCCTGGACCGGCACCAGCGCCTGCCGAATCGGCTTCTCCTCATCGGGCCGCGGATCGTCCTTGATCCGCCGTTCGATCAGCGAGCGCACCTTGTTCTCGTGCCCCGCCGTCGTCTGGATCGCGTACCAGCGGTGATCCGACATCAGAACAGCTTCGCGACGGCGGTCACGAACACGAGTTGCAGAAACGAGTCCAGCAACCCGATCAGCGCGCCGAGCGCGACGACGAAGACGATGATGACGCCTGTCGCCTTCCGGAGCTCGTCCCAGGTGGGCCACGTGACCTTGCGAACCTCGCCGCGCACATCGCGCAGGAAGTCGATCACCCGAACCGGCCAGCTCCGCGTCGGGCTGCCGAGCGCATCCGTCACTACTTCGATTCCTTATGCGGCTGGTGCTTGTTGCACCGCGGGCAGTACTTCTTCCACTCCGCCCGCTCCGGGTGCTTGCGCCGGTTCTTGGTCGTGAAGTAGTTCCGGCCTTTGCACACGGTGCATTCCATGATGATGTTCTCGCGCGGCATTTATGAGTCCTCGGTCCTCAGTGGTCAGGCGTCAGTTACTGATAACTGATGACTGACGACGGAGGACTACTTGAGAATCTTGGTGACCACGCCCGCCCCCACCGTGCGCCCGCCCTCGCGAATCGCGAACCGCAGCTGCTCCTCCATCGCAATCGGTGTGATCA
>DATLKF010000028.1:0-63840 GCA_035538515.1 Gemmatimonadales bacterium | reverse complement strand
GCACGCGCCGGCCGGCCCGAGCTTGTGCCGCAGCCGCTGCATGTGCATGTCCATGGTGCGGGTCTGCACGTCCGGCGGCGCGCGCCACACCGTTTCGAGCAGCTGGGCGCGGGTCTGCACCCTTCCGTCCCGCTCGATCAGAGCACGTAACAGCTTGAACTCAGTGCTGGTGAGCGCGACGTCGGCGCCGTTGACCTGCACGCGGTGCGACATCTCATCGAGCATCACCGGCCCCGCGATCAGCCGACCGCGTGTCGTCAGCGCCGGCGCGGTCAAGCGTCGCAGGATGGCCCCCACCCGCAGCACCAGCTCCCGGGGCGCGAACGGCTGGGCGAGACAGTCGTCCGCTCCCATGACGAGGCCTTTGATGGACCCGCCTTTTTGCCGATGCGCGATGAGTACGAGGACTCCCATCTCCCGAGTCTCCTCGCGCCGACGCAGCTCCGCGAGCACATCGTAGCCCGCCATATCCGGCAGCACCGCGTTGAGGACGGCCAGCTCCGGTCGCTCCATGCGTGCGGTGTCGATTCCCTCGCGCCCGCTGACCGCCGTGATGACGCCGTAGCCGGCCTTCGCGAGGTGATAGGCGACCAGCGCGCTGCTGCGCGGCTCATGGTCGATGACCAGGATGCGGCGCATCGCGTTGCCGTCGCCGCGGCGGGATGAGCTGGACGTGGGCATCGGGCCCCACAGGAGAGCGGTCGCATGGATGCAAACAGCCGCGTGTGACCATTTGGTCACGGTCGCGTCGCTTCCACGTAAAGGCGGATCGACTGGTGGGCCGTAGCGCGATCGTGACACGGTCGCGGCGCTGGGGCGGACCGCTCGTGACGCACGCCGCGCACGTTCGAGGCGCACCAGGTGATTCGTCACCTCTTACTGGAGGCCCCATGCACCATTCCGTCACACGAAACGCAATGGCCGCGCTTGTTGCCGTGGCGCTGACAGCCTGCAACTCGGAGCGCATGGCCGATCCAGCTGCGCGCCTCGTCGCCGACGCCCGCGGTGCGGGCCAGCAAGCCGGGGGCGGCCTGCGCCGCCTCGATCACATCGTCGTGATCTACCTCGAGAACCGGAGCTTCGACAACCTGTACGGAGAGTTCCCGGGCGCCAATGGGCTCGCCGCGGCCGCCGGTGCGCCGCTGCAAGTGGATGCCACGGGCACGCCGTTCGCGACGCTTCCCGCCGTACCCGACATGCCCTCGATCCCCGGGACGCTACCGAACGCGCCGTTCAGCATCGAGCAGTTCGTTCCCGCCAACGTTCCCACCCGAGACTTGGTGCACCGCTTCTACCAGGAGCAGGGGCAGATCCACGGCGGCCGCATGGACAAGTTCACGCTCGTGAGCGACGCCAAGGGGCTCGTGATGGGCTTCTACCACACCGCCGGGTTACCGCTGTCGGCGGAAGCGGCCCGCTACACGCTATGCGACAACTTCTTCCACGCGGCGTTCGGCGGCTCGTTCCTGAACCACTTCTGGCTGATCTCCGCGCAAACCCCGGTGTTCCCGAACGCGCCGGCGGCCGTGGTCGCGCAGCGCGACGCCGCGGGGAATCTGGTGAGCGACGGGTTCGTGACGCCCGATGGGTATGCGGTCAACACGGCGTTCACCGTCAACACGCCGCACCCGGCGGGCATACCGGCCGATCGTCTCGTTCCCAATCAGACCTTTGCCACCATCGGCGACCGGCTCTCGGCGAAGGGCATCTCGTGGGCCTGGTACGCGGGTGGTTGGAACGATGCCCTCGCCGGGCATGCCGATCCGCTGTTCCAGTTCCACCATCAGCCGTTTGCGTTCTTCCAGAGTTTCGCGGACGGGACGCCGGCCAAGGCGGAGCATTTGAAGGACGAGAGCGACTTCGTCGCGGCTCTGGCGGGCGGCGCGCTGCCAGCGGTGTCGTTCATCAAGCCGGTGGGGCTGAACAACGAGCATCCCGGCTACACCGACATCATCACGGGAGAGAATCACGTCAAGGGCTTGATCGACGCGGTGCGCTCCAGCCGCTACTGGGCGCGCACGGCGATCATCATCACGTACGACGAGAACGGGGGGTTCTGGGATCACGTCGCTCCGCCCGTGATTGATCGCTGGGGGCCCGGCACGCGCGTGCCGGCGATCGTGATCTCGCCGTTCGCGCGCAAGGGGACGGTCGATCATCGCCGCTACGACACGACGTCGATTCTCGCACTGATCGAGCGCCGCTGGGGGCTCGAGCCGCTCTCGAGCCGCGACGGGGCCGCCGATCCGTTGTCCGGCGCGTTCGACTTCGAAGACGAGCAAGGGCCGAACTGAGTGCGGAGTGCGGAATGTGGAATGCGGAATTGCAGGGGGAGGTCGTGCTGCTACGCGACGCTTACGCTGATATTCCGCATTCCGCACTCCGAATTCCGCACTATCGGAGCAGATACGAGGTAGCGATGGCCCCGCCCAGCCCCAGCGCCACCCCGCCGAGCACATCGCTGACGTGATGCACGCGCAATGCAACCCGGGAGTAGGCCACCGTCGCGGCCAGCGGGAGCACGAGCGGCGAGACGGCTGGGTGCGCCAGGGCGACGGTTGCGGCGACGGCGGTGGCCGCGGCGGCGTGGCCGGACGGGAAGGAATGCGGGTCCGGCAGCGCCACCAAGGCGAGCGGGCGGCCGCTGGCGTCACACGGCCGGGCGCGCGCGACGGCGCGCTTCAGCACCTGCACCAGCACATGCGAGCCGGCGTTCGCGAGCAGCGCCCTGAGGCCCAGGCGCGGCTCGCCGAGCGCGACGAGCGCGACCCCGATGCCGAGGGTGATCCGGGCCCCCCCCAGGTGGGTCAGCCAGCGCATCAGGCGGGCACCGGGGCCGGCCCGTGTCGCCTGGCGAACGCTTCGACCAGCGGACAGCCCTCGTAGCAATCCGGTACCGGGACGCCGAACCACCACAGCACCGTCGCGGGGATGTCCAGCAGCGAGATCGTGCGCGTGAGCTGGTGGCGGCGCGCGACGCCCGGACCGGCGACGATCAGCGGGATGTGATCGTTGATCTCGTGTGGCTCGTCGTGCTCGTTCGCGATCACGCCCCCCCCACCGTGGTCCGCCGTCACGATGACGACCGCCTCCTCGGTCCAGGTCGAGAGCAAGCCCAGCGCCGCATCCACCTCGGCCGCAGCCTCGAGGTAGGGATCGGACATCCAGCCATGCGCGTGTCCGGCGCGGTCGCAGTCCGGCAGGTAGAGGAACAGCAGCCCCCGCTCGGGCTGGGACAGCATGCGGTGCGCGGCGGCGGCCGTCTCGCGCGCCCGCGAGCCCTTCGCGACGAGGCGCCGCACGCCCGCCGTGGACGCGAGCGCCCACGCGACGGGAAGCGCGGCCGGACCGAGGTCGGCGGTCACGATGTCCGTCGGAATTCCGGCGCGCCCCAGCACCTGGGACACCGGGCGGATCGCGCCCAGCCGCGGCAGGAAGTTGAGCTCCGGCTCGATCAGCCGGTGGGTCGCGGGACCCACTCCGGTGGCGAGCGAGGCCAGCGCCGCCACCGTGGCGCTCGGCCGCACGGTCTGCGCGCGGCGCGCGAGCGTGAACGCTTCCCCCAGCGCGTCGAGGGACGGCATCACGGAAGGCGACACGGCGTCGGGCCGGAGCCCGTCGGCGAGGACGATCACTAGGCGGCGCACGTCGTCCTCCGTTCAGAGCGGCCGCTCAGCGTGACATAACGGTCGAGCAACTCGGCGTTCTCGAGCACCACGTCGCGCCCGAGCACCGCGTCGCGCGCCGCCGCGGCGAGCGCGAATCGTCGCGCCGGATCGCCGACCAGCATCGTGATCGCGTCCGCGTACGCCCGCGGGTCGTGCGGCGGGACGAGGATCCCGGTCTCTCCCGGGCGGATGCTTTCCCGAAACCCACCCGCGTCCGCCGCGACCACGGCCGTCCCCGACGCCATCGCCTCGAGGGCGACGAGGCCGCAGGTCTCGGTATGGGAGGGGAAGACGCAGATGTCCGCGCTCGCGTACAGCCTCGCGAGGTCCTCGCGTGGCAGGAAGCCGAGCAGGTGCGCGAACGGCAGCTCGGATGCGACGCGTCGGGCCTCCGGTCCCTCACCCGCGACCACGAACGTCGCGCGCGGACCGAGCGCCGCGTGGGCCTGGCGCCACGCGTCGATCAGCGCACCCAGATTCTTTTCGCGCGCCAGCCGGCCCACGTGGACCACGATCACGCCGTCGCCGTCACCGGTGAGCTGGCGCCGCCAATTGGCATCGCGTCGCCGGGGGTGGAAGAAATGAGGATCCACACCCCGGCCCCACACGGCCGTGTGGATCAGGCCGCGCCGTCCCAGCTCGTCGCGCACCGCCTCGCCCGGCGTGAAGGTCACGCGGGCCGGGGCGTGAAACCACCGCAGCCAGCGCCAAACCAGCGGCTCGAGGAACCCCACGCCGTAGTGGCGGCTGTACTCGGGGAAGTTCGTGTGAAACGTCGTGACCAGCGGCACCTCGTGCCGCAGCGCCCAGCGGCGGCCCGCCAGGCCCAGCGCGCCTTCGGTGTGCACGTGTACGACGTCGGGCGGCGCGACGCCGAAGAACCCGGCCACGCGCCGGAATGGCGGCAGCGCCATCCGGATGTCCGGGTACAGCGGGCACGCGACCGATGGCACTCGCAGCTCACGGGCATCTTGCGACCAGGCCGCCTCGGGGTAGCGTGGGGCCACCACCAACGCCTCGTGGCCCTGGGCGGCGAGCAGCGAGACGATGCGGCGCACCACGGTGGTCACCCCGTTGACCTGGGGGGTGTACGTGTCGGACACAAGCCCGATTCGCACTCGCGCACGTTAGGCACGCGTAGTCAAGCGCGTGCTACGGTGGTGTGACGAACTGGTAACGGCCTGTCAGCCCGCTACTTCGGCGTTTGGAAAGAACATCCGGATGGTGGTGCCTTCCCCGAGCTTGCTGCGGGCCCCGACGTGCCCCCCGTGCGCTTCGACGAGATGTTTCACGATTGCCAGTCCCAGTCCGGTCCCGCCGTCGACGCGCGAGCGCGCGGGGTCGGCACGGTAGAATCGCTCGAAGATGCGGGGCAGGTGCTCCGCGGCGATTCCCGTGCCGGTGTCGCTCACCGCGACGGTCGCCCCCCCTTGGGTCGGCTCGACCGAGACCCCGATGCGACCGCCCGGGCGGGTGTGTCGTAGCGCGTTGTCGAACAGGTTCGTCAACGCTTCGCGGAGCGCCTCGGGATCGGCGCAGACTTCGCGGCCGTTGCTCGCGGCGGCGGCGAACTCGATGCGCTGTTCGCGCGCGCGGTCGGCGAACGCCGCCCACGTCTCGCCGGCGATGCCGCCCACGTCGACGCGGGCGACGCTCGGCGACCAGCGGCCCGACTCGATGCGGGACAGATCCAGCAGGTCGTCCACCAGCCGCTGCATGCGCCGCGCGTTGTTGAGAATGGTCCGGGCAAACCGCTCGGTCTGGCTGCCGGCGCTGGCTTCGGTCGCGAGCGTCTCGGCGTAGCCCGCGATAGAAGTGAGCGGTGTCTTGAGCTCGTGGGACACGTTGGCGACGAAATCTCGCCGCACTGTCTCGAGGCGCCGCAGCTCGGTGCCGTCGTGGATCACGAGCAGCGCCCCGCCGTTCGGCAACGCGCGGCCGATAACGCGGAGCGTGCGCCCGCCCCGTTCGACCTCCCGCGGCTCCGCCTCCCCGCCTGCGAGCACTGCACCGACCAGCTCGCGCGCCTCTTTCTCGTGGAACAGCTCCGCGAGCGCCGGGAACGGGTCGTCGGGCCCGTATCCGAGCAGCCGGCGGGCGGCCCGGTTGAGCATGACGACGGCGTTGTGCGCGTCGGCGGCTACTACGCCGTCGGCCATGGTCTCGATCAGCGTCGTCGTCTCTTCACGCTCGCGAACCAGATCGGTGAACCGCTGGTCGAGCTGCTCGTGCATGGCGCGCAGCGCGCCGATGTGCTGAGCGATCTCGGAGACATCGGCGTCCGGAAATGCGGGCGCCCGCCGGTCGGCGATGGCGCGGGCGGCGTCGTCCAGCGCCATCAGCGGCTCGGTCAAGGTGCGCCCCGAGCGCCAAGCGACGAGACCCGCCACGAAGAGCGCCGCGAGGATCGTGGCCGCCCCGGCGACCGCCAGGGCGCGCTCGAATCCCGCCACTTGCGCGTCCATGGCGGCGAGCGTGGTCGACACGCGCACGATCGCCAGGCCCGGCGGGCCGCCGCGCACGGCGAGGTACATGCGCCGCTCGTTCGTGGACGCGCTGAGCCGCGCGTTGCGGCCCACGCCTTTCGCCGCGGTCAGCGCCTGCTGCACCTCCGGGCGCAGCAAGTGATTCTCGAGGAGCGCGAGCGCGTCGCGGTCGAACTCGGTGTCGCCCCGCACCACGCCCTTGGGATCAATGAGGGTGATGCGGTGACCGCTACGGGCGCCGAGCTCCCGGGCCAGGTCGGGCCAGCGCAGCGAATCCGCGGGCAGCAGCCGGGCCACGAGCAGCGCCTCCTCCTCGAGGTCGCCGGCGATTGCGTCTTCAAACAGACTGCGCAGCAACCGGTCTGCCGCCACCCCGAACCCGATCACCGCCACGACGGCCACGACGCTCGTGGTGACGAACAGGCGACCGGCGACCTTCACGCGCGCTTGCGGCTGCGCGGTCCGGCGGCTGGGCGGCGGAAGCGATAGCCCGTGCCGCGGATCGTCTCGATGCAGTCGCCCGCCGCGCGCAGCTTCTGGCGGAGGCGCTGGACGTGCATGTCCACCGTGCGGGTCTGAATGTCGGGATGCGCCTGCCACACCGTCTCGAGCAGTTGGGCGCGGCTCTGGACGCGACCTTCCCGCTCGATCAGGGTGCGCAGCAGTTTGAATTCGGTCGCCGTGAGCTCGACCTCCGCTCCTTCCACCGTCACGCGGTGGGCACTGCGGTCGAGCACGATCGGTCCTGCGGCCACGAGCCCGCCCGCGGCGATCGCGGGGGCGGCCAGCCGGCGCAACACGGCGCCGACCCGCAGCACCAGCTCCTGCGGCGAGAAGGGCTTGGGGAGGTAATCGTCGGCGCCGAGCGACAGGCCCTTGATGCGGTCCGGCTCTTCCTTGCGTGCGGTGAGCAGGATGACGCCCAGGTCTTTCGTCTCCTCGCGGCGGCGCAGCTCCGCGAGCACGTCGTATCCGGAGAAGCCGGGGAGCATCAGGTCGAGCACCACGAGATCGGGTCGCTCTTCGCGCGCCGCGCGCAGCGCGTCGCGCCCGTTCGCCGCCGTCGTCACGCGGTACCCAGCCTTCGCGAGATGGTAAGCGACGAGCGCGGTGATGTCCGGCTCGTCGTCCACCACCAGGATGCGGTGGGTCGTGGGCTCGCTCATTGCGCTCGGAAGGTAGCGTAACCCGCTCGCCCTTGGCAATTTTCAGCGCACTATGCACGTGCTCCTGGCGCTGCTCGCCGCCGCCGCGCAACAACCTCCAACCCGCAACGTCGCTCCGTCATCGCTCCAAGCGTCCGACACGGCTCACGTGGTCATCGTCGCCACGACCGATGTGCACGGGCGTGTGCTCGGCTGGGATTACGTGCGCGACGCCCCCGCCCCCGGGGGCTTGGCGCGAGCCGCCACGGCGCTCGACTCGCTCCGGGCCAGGTATCCTGACCAGATCGTGCTGGTGGACGCGGGAGATCTGATCGAGGGCAATTTGTTCGCCGCCTACTTCGCCGAGCGTGACTCGCAGCGCCCGCATCCAGTCGTAGACGCCCTCAACGCGATGCAATACGACGCCGCCACCCTGGGCAACCACGAATTCGACTTCGGGCGTGACCTGCTGGCGCGGGCCATGGGCGACGCCACCTACCACTACGTGTCCGCCAACATCTTCAGGGACGCGAGCGACACGCTCGTCTACCCACCCTATGTGGTCGTGGCGCGCCGCGGGGTGAAGGTCGGGATCACCGGGTTCACCACTCCGGGCGTGATGCGCTGGGACCGCACCCAGCTGGCCGGTCGCGTCCGTGTGGCGCCCATCGCGGTGACCGCGCCGCTGGCCCTGCGTCGCCTCGATCTCGCGGGCGTCGATCTCAAGGTCGTGCTGATCCACAGCGGGCTCAACGAGCCGTCGTCCTACGACACCACTGGCGTAGGCGCCGAGAACGCAGCGCTCAGTCTCGCCTACATCCCGCTGCCTGCGCCCCGACCCGATCTCGTGATCGTAGGACACACCCACAAGGAGATGCGCGACTACGTCGTCAATGGTGTGCATTTTGTGCAGCCGAGGAATTTCGCGCTCAGCCTGGCGGTGGTGCACGTGGGGCTCGTCAAGGAGTCCGGCGGGTACCGAATCGCCGCGGTGCATTCGGATTTGATCCCGCTCGCGACGCTGCCGGAGCAACCGCGCCTGGCGCGGCGCTTCGCGGCCAACCACGAGCGAGTGCGCGCCTGGGCCGCGACGCCGCTCGGCACCGCGGGGCCGGGTTTTGCCGCGCGTTACGGTCGCGTCGAGGACACGCCGCTCCTCGATTTCATCAACGACGTGCAACGCCGTCGCGCTGGCGCCGACCTCTCGGCTGCGGCCGACTATGACCTCGCGGCCGGACTCCCGGAAGGGGAGGTGCGGGAGCGCGACGTGGCGGGCGTGTATCCCTACGAGAACACGCTGCAGGCGGTGCGCATCTCGGGCGACCAGCTGCGCGCGTATCTGGAACATTCGGCCCGCTATTTCCGGACCTATCAGCCCGGCGCACCGCTCATCAACGACAGCGTGGCGGGCTACGACTTCGACGTCGTGGGCGGGGCCACGTACGTGATCGACCTGACACAGCCGGTGGGTCGTCGCATTCGGGGCCTGGCGTTTCGCGGTCGTGCGGTGGCCCCGACGGACAGCTTCACGCTCGCGCTCTCGAGTTACCGCCAATCGGGCGGAGGTGGGTATACCATGCTCGCGGACGCGCGTGTCGTGTACGACCGGGGCGAGTCGATCCGCGACCTCCTGGCTGCCGCAATCCGGTCGCGCGGCCGGATCAGCGCGGAGGGGTACCCGCCCGGCTGGTCGATCGCGCCCGCCGAGGCGCACGCCGCGCTGCGTCGCACGGGCGCCCCGCCTGTGCCTACCGCCTCCCGCCCCGACAGCACACTGCTGCGGGTCCTCGCGATCAACGATTTCCACGGCGCGCTCGCGCCCCAGGTGTGGCCCTGGTCCGAGGGCCGTCCGGTGGGCGGGGCGGCCGCGCTCAAACCCTGGCTCGACAGCCTGGCGCGGATGTGCCTCTGCACTAGCGTCCGCCTCGATGCGGGGGACGAGATGCAGGGGACGCCCGTCTCCAACTTCAACTTCGGCCAGCCTGCGATCGCGGCGCTCAACGCCCTCGGGATCGACGCGGCCGCGATCGGTAACCACGAGTTCGATTGGAGCGTGGACACCCTCCGCGCCCGCATGGCGGAAGCGCACTACCCGTTTCTCGCGGCCAACATCACCGACTCGACCACTTCGGCCCGGCCTGACTGGGCCGCGCCGTTCACTGTGCTGGAGCGCGACGGGGTGCGGGTAGCGGTGATCGGACTGGCGCTCAAGGCGACGCCGCAGACCACGGCGCCGCGCAACGTCCGGGGGCTGGCGTTCGGCGACGGCGTCGCTGCCGTGCGGCGCGTGCTGACGCAGGCGCGCGCCGGTGCGAGCTACCTGATCGTGCTGGCGCACATCGGGGCGTTCTGCGACGGCGATCCCGCGGCCGCGCCCGTCGACGGCGCGGCGTGTCACGGCGAGATCGTCGATCTTGCGCGCGGGCTCGACTCCGGCTCGGTGGACCTGATCGTGAGCGGCCACACCCATTCGCTCGTGAACACGGTCGTGAACGGCATCCCCATCGTGCAGGCGCGCTCGTCGGGGGGTGGCATCGCGGTAGTGGATTTCGTCCGAGTGGGCGGCACCCGGCGCGAGGTGCGCGCCCGGATCGAGACGCCGTTCGCCGACCGGGTGCGGCTCGATCCCGCCCTGACGGAAGCGATGCGCCTCGACCAGCAATCGATCGCGAGCATCACCGGCCGGCCGGTGGCGCGGTTCGCGACCGTGTTGCGGCGCAGCGGCGACGAGTACGGGCTCGGCCAACTCATCGCCGATGCGCAGCGCAACGTCGCCAAGACCGACGTGGCCATCGTGAATAACGGTGGCATCCGGTCCGATGTCGCCGCGGGCCTCGCGACCTGGGGCGACCTCTACGAGGTCGAGCCGTTCCAGAACCGGCTGGTGCGCCTGGTCGTCTCGGGGAAGGTGCTGCGGGATGCGCTCGAGCACGCCGTCGCGGGCGATCGGCCGGCCGCCCACGTCGCCGGGATCGAGGTGTGGTACGACCCCCGCAAGCCGGCGGGGGAGCGGATCAAGCGGCTGCGGCTCGCCACCGGCAGGGAGGTAGAAAGCGGCCGCAACTATACGCTCGCCGTAGCCGACTTCCTCGCCGCCGGGGGCAGCGGCTATGCGATGCTCCAGGGCGCGGCGGCGGAGGATGTCGGCGTGACCGATCTCGACGCGCTGATCCAGTATCTCGCCGTGCTGCGCCAGCCGATCGCGGCGCCCGACGACGAGCGCCTGCACCGGGAAGGGAACGTCCGCTGATTCGCGTATTCGTGAACGAGCGGCCCGTGAGCGTGGCGCGCGGCGCCCGCGTGCGCGACGCCGTGGAGGGGCTCGATCACGACCTGGCGGAGCTCCTGGCCCGCGGGTCCGCGTACGTGACCGACGGCGTGGGACGGCCGGTGGACGCGGCCGACCCGGTGGGCGAAGGCGGCGCCATCTTTCGCGTCGTCGTGAGCGCGCGCCAGGGCGTGCCGCGCCTCTCCAAGGACGCGCTGCGCCGCTGGCCCAAGGCCGAGCTCCACGTCCATCTCGACGGGTGCCTCCGCCCCGCGACGATGCTCGAGCTGGCGCGCGCCCAGGGCATCCGACTGCCGGCGGATACCCCCGACGGGCTGGCCCAGGCGCTGTACGTGAAGCATGCCCGCAGCCTGGAGGAGTATCTCACGAAGTACGAGATCACGTTGTCGGTGATGCAGACGGCGGCGGCGCTCGACCGCATCGCCTACGAGTTCGTGCACGACGCGGCGGCCGACGGGCTGCGCTATGTCGAGGTACGGTACTCGCCGCTGTTGCATCGGCCGGCGCTCACGCTGGCCCAGGCGATCGAGGCCCCGCTCGCCGGGACCAAGCGAGCGGAAGCGGAGACGGGGACGAAGGTCGGCCTGATCGTGTGCGCCATTCGCACCCGGCCGCCCACGGAATCGCTGGAGCTGGCGCGCGCAGCGGCGGACTATCGCGCCGCGGGCGTCGTGGGGTTCGATTTGGCGGGGCCCGAGCGGGGCTTCCCGGCACGTGACCACGCGGCGGCGTTCGCCTACGCGGCGCAGCACGGCATGGCGTGCACCTGTCACGCCGGTGAAGGCGACGGCGCCGAGTCCATCAATGAGGCGCTGCACCAATGCGGCGCGCAGCGGATCGGCCACGGCACCCGCATCGGCGAGGACCCCGCGCTGCTCGACTACGTGATCGAGCGCAAGATTCCTCTCGAGATGTGCCTCTCGTCGAACCTCCACACCCATGCTGTCCCGTCCCTCGCGGAGCATCCATTCAAGCGGTATTTCGACCAGGGTGCGGTCGTCACGCTCAACACCGACGGACGCCTCATGGACGGCATCACGCTCACCGACGAGTACTTCGCCGCGCAGAGCGCGCTGGGTCTCTCGCCGGAGGATCTGCGACGCGTGGTGCTCAACGCGTGTGAGAGCGCGTTTCTTCCCGATTTCGACAAGGTGGCATTGGTCTCCCGCGTGCAGAGTGAACTGGAGGCTCTCTAATGTCGCTGCGCCGTACGGTCTTCGCTTTCGCGATCACCTTCGTGTGCGCGCTGGTCGTCTTCACGCTGCCGCGCTTCGTGTGGAATACGGTCGAGGGCGCCGTCCGGCAGCAGCCTGTCGCGAACACGACGCACGCGGCAGCGCCGACGCCACCGACTCCGCAAGTCGCCGGCCGGTCGGTACCGCAGCGACTCACGGGGCTGTTCGGCATCGCGCTGATTCTCGGGATCGGCGTCGCATTGTCTCACAACCGCCGCGCTATAAGCTGGCGTGTGGTGGGGTGGGGGATCGGCCTGCAGCTCGCGTTCGCGATCTTCGTGCTGTTGGTCCCGTTCGGCCAGGTCCTGTTCAGCGAGCTAGGCGACATCGTCAAGACGATCCTGAGCTTCTCGTACAAGGGATCGGAGTTCGTGTTCGGAGAGCTCGGCAAGCAGCAATCGAGCCTGGGGGTCGTGTTCGCGTTCCAGGTGCTTCCCGCCATCATCTTCGTGTCCGCCCTGTTCGCCATTCTCTACTACCTCGGCGTGATGCAGCTCGTCGTCCGGGCGTTCGCGATCGTGATGAACAAAGTGATGGGGGCGAGCGGCGCGGAGAGTCTCAACGTGGCGGCCTCGATCTTCATGGGACAGACGGAGGCTCCGCTTACGATTCGTCCGTTCTTGCCCAAGATGACCCGCTCCGAGCTCATGACGGTGATGACCGCGGGAATGGCCCACGTGTCGGGATCCATCATGGCAGCGTACATCGCCTTCGGGATCGAGGCGCGTCATCTCCTCACCGCGGTGATCATGACCGCGCCCGGTACCATCATGATGGCCAAGATCGTCGAGCCGGAGACCGAGACGCCCGAAACGCTTGGCGGGGTCAAGATCGACATCCCGCGCAGCGATGTGAACGTGGTCGACGCGGCCGCGCGGGGTACGAGCGAAGGCCTCTATCTGATGCTCAACGTGATCGCGATGTTGGTCTCGTTCGTCGCGCTCATCTACCTCGTCGATGGGGGGTTCGGGTGGGTACACGGCCGTGCCGGCTGGTTCCCCGAAAAGGTCGAAACCGTGCTCGGGTGGATTTTCAGCCCCATTGCCTGGGCGATGGGGGTGCCGTGGCATGACGCGGGCGCGATCGGCAGCCTGCTCGGCGAGCGGATGGTGCTGAACGAGTTCATCGCCTACAAGGACCTCGCGGCGATGAAGGGGCAGCTCGATCCCCTGTCCTTCACCATTGCGACCTTCGCGCTGTGCGGGTTCGCGAACGTCAGCTCTGTCGGCATCCAGATCGGGGGCATCGGGGCGCTCGTGCCGGAGCGCAAGCACGACCTTGCGCGGCTCGGATTCCGGGCCATGCTCGCGGGGACGCTCGCGAACTTCCTCTCGGCGACGCTGGCGGGGATACTGCTGTGAAACGCGGAACGCAGAAGTCGGAACGCGGAACAGACGCGCCAGCAGTCGATGTGATTCAACGAGCCACGAACGAGGTCGGGCGCCGCCTGGGTAAACTTCGCCCGCGAGTGGCGCTCATCCTGGGCTCGGGGTTAGGCTCGATAGCGGATTCTGTTCAATCCGCAGTCCGCATTCCGCAATCAGAAATTCCTGGCTTCCCCGAGCCCGGCGCTCCCGGGCACAAGGGCGAGCTGGTCGGCGGCACGCTCGAGGGCGTCCCCGTCGTGGTACAGAGCGGCCGCTTTCATTTGTATGAGGGCCACTCGCCCGAGGTCGCCGCCCTCCCGACCCGCGTGTTCGCCGCCTTGGGCGTGACGACGCTCATCGTCACCAACGCGGCGGGTGGGATCCGCCACACGTTCCGGCCGCCCACGCTCATGCTGGTCGCGGACCAGATCAATCTCATGTTCCGCAATCCGCTCGTCGGCCCCGTCGTGCCAGGAGACGAGCGGTTCCCGGACATGAGCGACCCCTACGACCCGGCCCTGCGCACGCTCGCGAAGGAGGTGGCGCGGGCCGAGCGGATCCCGCTCGAGGAGGGCGTGTATGCCGGACTGCTCGGCCCGTCGTTCGAGACGCCCGCCGAGATCCGCATGCTCCAGCGGCTCGGCGCCGATGCGGTGGGTATGTCCACCGTGCCGGAAGTCATCGCCGCGCGGGCGCGGGGTATCCGCTGCCTGGGGTTCTCGAGCATCACGAACGTCGCCGCCGGGCTGTCGGCACACAAGCTGTCGCACACCGAGGTGCTCGAGGCGGGGAAACAGGTGGCGGGCCAGCTCGAGCGGTTAATCCGAGGGGTGCTCAAGCGGCTCTGATATCGCCGGTTGCTCCGTGGTCCGCGAAACCCTGACACCTCCTTGTTGCAACCATCCGCCGCTTGCAGGCGTCACACTCCACGTTAGCGCCCACCCCGGACGCCGCCACCGGGACCAGCACGGACCACTGGCTCGGGGGTGCTCATGCGTCTACTTGAAATGGTACTCGCGCTGCTTGTCGGCTGGGGATGTTACATCCCGGCGCCGGCGCCGGCGCCGCAGGTGCCCGAGGAGACGGTGGCGGGGCGAATGCAGTGGATCGACCCTCGTGACGTGCCGCGCGAGTTTCTCCGCCTCCCGACGGCGCCCTACGTCGGTCCCTACTACATCCTCATCAGCGTGTCAGGGCATTACTGCGTCGTGTCGGATGATGTGTACGTCACGGTCCAGGACGAGCAGCGCTGGGCATGCGACTGGCGGCCGCGGCGGCCGGGGTAGCTAGGGCGGGCCTGCCGGCTGCGGCGCGTACACCGCCACCTCCGAACCGGTGGCTATCACCACACTCGTCGGCTGCGCGCGGTTCAAGAACTCCCACTCGGCCCCGTAGAGCGACCCGAAGTCGAAGCGGTAATCCACCGTGCGGATCTCACGCACCGCCCACGGCGGATGCTCCACGCGGAACGTTCGCAACCCACCGTCGCGCCGGGCCCGGCACGCGAACCACCGGGCCGTGAAGTAGTACTCGGCGGAGTCGGGCGCGGGGAGCTGGGCGTCACGCGCGCCGGAGGCGCTCACGTGCCAGCCCAAGGCGGCGGGGCCCACGCCGTACTCGGCGCGCACCTCGGTCGGCGTCGCGACCAGCCGGCACCGGATCGGCGTGGGCCAGAACGGCTCGTCATACTTGAGCCGCCCCACGGCCGCGATCACCCGACTCGGCACGAGCTGACGGATGAACCACACGCCGGCCTCGCCGCCCACCCGGACGTAGGTGCGAAAGTTGACCTGGGGATGCGCGCGGAATCCGGGAATAGCCCAGCCTTTGAGGCGCACGTTCTGCATGTGCAGCGCCACGATGCTGACATGGGTCCGACCGTCCCAGCGGTCGGGCTCCACGCCCGCCGGAATCGCGCGCCGAATCATGCCTTCGGGCGCTTCGAATGTGAGCAAGATGATGTCCGACCAGCGCGCCGTGAGAAACGGACGAGGCACCTATAGCCCGTCTGTTGGAGGCCGGGGGGGCGCCGGTACGAAGTGGTTGAGCGGCCCGTGGCCATGACCGAGGCCGGGCGCGGCCGCCATCGCCCGATACACGAAGTCGAGCGCGTCTTCGACGGCGCGGTCGAGCGGCCGACCCAACGCGAGCCCGGCGGCGACCGCGGCGGAGAGGGTGCACCCCGTCCCGTGCGTGGACGTCGTCTCGAGCCGTGGTCGCGTGAACCGGCGTGCCGCGCCGTCCGTGACCAACACGTCCACCACCTCGGGGCCTGCGCCGTGGCCTCCCTTGATCAGGACGGCTTTGGCCCCGCGTGCGAGCAGGTCGCGACCGGCGCGCTCCATCTCCTCGGGCGTGCACACGTCGTGACCGACCAGGACACTGGCCTCGTCGAGGTTGGGCGTCACGAGCGTCGCGAGGGGCACGAGCTGCCGTGCGATCAGCCGCTCGGCGTCCCGATCGAGTAGCCGGTCGCCCGAGGTCGCGACCATCACCGGGTCTAGCACGTAGTTCGGGAGCCGCCACCGGGCGATGCCGTGTGCCACCGCTTCGACGATCGGGGCCGCGCCGAGCATCCCCGATTTCACGGCGGCGGGGGGCAGATCTTCCGCGAGCGCCTCCAGCTGACGCGTGACGAGCGCGACCGAAACCGGCTCCCAGGCTCGCACCGCCACCGTATTCTGAGCCGTCACGGCGGTGACCACGCTCGTGCCGAATACACCGAACTGGTGGAAGGTCTTGAGGTCCGCCTGAATGCCGGCGCCGCCGCCCGAATCCGAGCCGGCGATCGTGAGGGCGATCTTCACGCGCCCGGTTTGGCCTTGGGTGGCGGCGGTAGCACCCGCACCGCGCGCAGCAGCTCGTGGAAGACGGGCGCGTCCTTGCGACCGGTGCGGGCGGCGCGCCGCGCGGCAGGGTCGGCGGCGATCACCTGTTGCACGTCGCTGATGCGATCGGCGGTCATCGGATGCGACGCGAAGAACTGTGAGATCGCGTCCGGATCCGTCCCCTGCACCTGCTCGAGGATGTGAAACATCTCGACGAGGCCGTCGGGGTCGATCCCGGCGGCGGTGGTGTAGCGGACCGCGGCGTGATCGGCGGCGCGCTCGTCCTCGCGGCTGAAGCGCGCGAACACGGCTGCCGCTACCACGTTGAGCGCCGCGCCCTCGGCCTTCCCGGGGTCGCGCCCCAGCACCACGTAGCCGAGTCCCACGCCGAGCGTGGCGGCGCGCTGCTTCTCGATCTGCTTGGCACTGTGGCGCAGGTCCACATGACCGATCTCGTGCCCCACCACACCCGCGAGTTGATCGTAGCTCGTGGCGTGCTCGATCAGTCCGCGGGTCACGTAGATGTGCCCGCCCGGGATGGCGAAGGCGTTCACGTCGGTGGTGTTCACCACGCGGAAGGTCCACGCCAAGTCGCGCCGGGTGGCGACGGCCACGAGCGGGCGTGCCGCCTCGTCGAGCGCCCGCTGGACGGTGGTGTCGCGCACCACGGGCATGGTGCTGTCGACCTCGGCGGCGTACTGGCTGCCGAGCTGCTGCTCCTCTTGAATCGACACGGCGCAGCCGGGGGCGCCGGGCGCGGCGGCGGCGAGCAGCAGCGCGGCCCGGAGGGGCAGACGAACCCGCCGCTTCTTCGCATATTGAAGGCGCTCACGCACGAGGTCACTCATCGCCAGTAATCTGCAATCGACGATCCGCGATCTCCAACGCCGCAAGGCGCGCGGCCGGCGCGGGCTTGCCCTGATCGAAGGGGTGCGGCTCGTCGAGGAAGCGCTCGCTGCGGGGGTGCCGTTTCGGGGGGCCCTGGTGGCCCCCGACCTGGCGCGCACGTCCCGCGGGGCGGAGCTGGTCGCAGACCTCGCGCGCCACGCGATCCCGGTGGAGCAGGTCGGGGCGCGGGCCTTGGCGCAGCTGGCGGACACCGACTCGCCGCAAGGGATCATCGCCGTCATCGAGCCACGGCGCTCGAAGGCGAGCGATTTCGTGCCGGGCCCCGGCAGCGTGGCGCTCGTCATCGACGGCGTGCAGGATCCCGGCAACGTCGGCACGCTGATTCGGACCGCGCACGCGCTCGGCGCCACCGGCACCGTGGTGTTGCGGGGCACGGCCGACCCCACGAGCCCTAAGGCGCTGCGGGCCGCCATGGGCGCCACGTTTCGCCACCCGGTCGTGTCGCTCGACGACACCGCGTTCATCGCGTGGGCGCGCGCCCACGGGGTCACGCTGTGGGCCGGCGCGGCCGACGGCGTGCCGTTGCATCGTGCCGTGCAGCGCCGCAATGGGCCCATCGCCGTGATCGTGGGAAACGAGGGCGCGGGCATCCGGCCGCACCTCAACGCCGTCGCCGCGCAACGTGTGGCGATTCCGCTGGCGCAAGGCGCTGAGTCGCTCAACGTCGCGGTGGCGGCGGGCATCCTGCTCTATGAGGTGACGCGTGGGCGTTGACCCGATTCTGATCGTCGGCACTGGGCTGCTGGGGCTGTGCTTCGGGAGCTTCCTGAACGTCTGTATCCTGCGACTCGCCAAGGAAGACAAGAAGCAGCGCTCGCTGTTCCGTCCACCGTCCAGCTGTCCCCGCTGCGGGCGCCGCATCGAATGGCGCGACAACATCCCGATCATCTCCTGGCTGTTTCTCCGGGGCCGCTGCCGGGCGTGCGGCGAGCCGATCTCCATCCAGTACCCCATCATCGAGGCGGCGGTCGGCGTCCTCTGGGTCGTCGCCTTGCTCGCCTACGGTCCCAGCGCCCGGTTTCTCGGAGCCGCCCTCCTGGGTACGCTCCTCATCGGCATCGCCGTCACCGATGCACGCCACTACCTGATTCCCGACGAGTACAACTGGACCGGGCTCCTCATCGGGCTGGGCCTGTCGCTGACGTCCGGCGTACAGGGGTTCGTGGCGTCGGTGCTCGGCGCCGCCACCGGTTTCGCGCTGCTGTATGCGGTCGGGCTGGTGGGGGGGTGGGTCTTCAAGGAGGAGGCGATGGGCGGCGGCGACGTCAAGATGATGGCGATGGTCGGCTCGTTCGTCGGGTGGCGCGGCGTCTTGTTGACGGTATTCACCGCATCGGCGTTCGGCAGTCTCGTGTACGTCCCCCTGCTCCTGCTCCATCGCCGGAAGCGTCACGTGCCATTCGGGGTATTCCTGGCCATGGGCGCGGCGGTCACGTTCGTCTTCGGCCCTTCCATCTACGACTGGTACCGGCGCTTCCTCGGGACCGGGTAATGGGATGGGTGATCCTTTCGCGGGTCTGTTCGAATCGGGCGAGGTCCTCGAGCGCGTCGGTGTGGACCTCACGGCGCAGGCGCGCCGCGGCGATCTCGAGCCCGTCCGCTGCCGCGACGCCGAGATCGCCCGCGTCGTGGATATCCTGCTGCGCCAGAGCAAGAACAACCCTGCCCTGATCGGCAAAGCCGGGGTGGGGAAGACGGCGATTGTCGAGGGTCTGGCGCAGCGCATCTCCGCCGGAGACGTGCCCCCGGCGCTCAAGGACGTTCGCGTCGTGGCGCTCGACCACGTGGCGCTGCTCGCGGGAACCGCGTTCCGCGGCCAGTACGAGGAGCGGATCCGGAAGCTCGTGCGCGAGCTGTCCGCCGACCCCGATTTGATCCTGTTCGTGGACGAGCTCCACAATCTCATCGGCCAGGGGACGGCGCTCGGCGCCGCCATGGACGCGGCCAACATGTTGAAGCCCGCCCTGGTCCGTGGGGACATCCGGGTCATCGGGGCGACCACCGGTGGCGAATACGACAAGTGGGTTCGTGGCGACCCCGCCCTGGAGCGACGCTTTCAGCCGGTGCAGGTGGAGGAGCTGGACGCGATTCAGACGTGGGAGGTACTGGTGGCGCGCCGGCCGCGCCTCGAGCGGCATCATGCCGTCGCCATCACCGACGATGCCCTCAAGGCGGCGATCGTCCTCACCGACCGCTTCGTGCCGGAGCGCGCCCGACCCGACAAGGCCATCGACGCCCTGGACGAGGCGTGCGCGCACGCCCAGGCCACCGCTCGTGTGTCACCCGAGCTCGACCGCTTGATCCGGGAGCGCCGCAAGGTAGACGCGCTGATCCGGCGAGGCCTCACGCACGAGCAGCCCCGCGAAGAGCCCGCTGAAGACCTCATGGCCGAAATCTTCCCGATGCTGGAGAGGATCGGGGCGGAGATAGAGAAAATGCTGGGTGGGGGAGGTCAGGGGAGGTCGGGGGAGGTTAGGGGAGGTCGCTCCGTGGCGGAGCAGCCTCCGCTGACCTCCTCTAACCTCCCCAAACCTCCCGCGACTCTCGCGGAGCGCCGCGACGAGCTGGACCGATTGCTGCGCGCGGAGCTCGAGCATCAAGGGATAGTGGTCGGCGGTCGGGACGTCGCCCGCGTGGTGGCGGCGGCGGTCGGCAAAGGGATCGAGTGGCAGGCGTGAAGCGCTGTTGGCTCGTCGTCGCCGTGGCCGGAGGGATCGCAGGTGGCATCGTCGGCTGCAACGAGCGCGCCCGAGAAGTGCAGGTCGAGGCCGACCTGCAGCAGACCGTTCAACAGATGATGCCGGCCGTGGAGCGGGCGACCGGCCTGCGGTTCAAGCGGCATCCGGTCGTGCTGCGCCGCAACCGGGCGCAAGTCCGCGAGTACGTCATTCACAAGTTCGACGACGACCTCCCGCCCCGCGAGCTGGCCGGCGCGCAGGCCGCCTACCGGCTGTTCGGCTTGATCCCCGATTCACTCGACCTGCGCCGCAGCATGATCGATCTGCTCACCGAGCAGGTGGCGGGCTACTTCGATCCCGACTCGAACGCGCTCTACATCCCCGCCGACATCGATCCCAGCCAGGCGCGGCTTGTCATATCGCACGAGCTGGTCCACGCGCTGCAGGATCAGTACCTGAACCTCGACTCCCTGGTGGAGCTCAAGCGGCAGAACGACCGGCGCAGCGCCGCGCAGGCGATTCTCGAAGGACAGGCGACGCTCGCCCAGGTTGTGGTCCTCATGCCGGAGCAGAAGATCGAGAGCCTGCCGAACTTGTGGGAGCTGCGGGGCGCGGTGCTCGGCGCGGGGCAGGAACAGATGAAAGTGTTCGCCAGTGCGCCGCTGTGGCTCCGTGAGAGCCTCATCTTCCCTTATCTGGGGGGCGCCGAATTCGTGCGCTGGTTCGAGCACCAGTACCCCGGCAAGCAGCCGTACGGCCCGCTGATGCCCGTCTCGACGGAGCAGATCCTGCACCCCGCGCGCTACCAGGCGGGCGATCGGCCGGATGGGTTGGCGTTCACCACATCCGACGCGGTACGCTACGAAGATGGACTCGGCGAGTTCGAGATCCGTCTGTTGTTCGAGCAGTTCTTGCGTGACGACACTACCGCGGTGGCGAGCGCTGCGGGTTGGGACGGCGACCGCTATCAGGTACGGGCCGTTCCACCACCTGGGCGGGGAGCTGCGAAGAAGACTACCGGCGATGCCCTCATTTGGTACACGCTATGGGACGACGCTCCCGCGGCGGCGCGCTTCGCCAGGGCGCTCGAGCGGGCGTGGGCCCGGCGGCGGTCCGGCGGGACGGCGGTCCGCCGCTTTGAAGTCAAGCGGCTGCTCACGAGTGGAGTGCCGACGGTGCGGTTGGTGGACGCGCCGCCGGGATGGGCAGGGTGGAAACGGGTGCCGGCGATCCGGGTCACCCGGGCAGGGCGTTGATCACGCCACTTGGATTCTGACAACTCGCTAAGTAGTTTCCTGGGCTTATGTTTACGGCCCTTTCCGAGCAGCTCGCCGCCGTCCTGAAGCGCCTCACCGGCCGGGGCGTGCTGTCGGAACAGGACGTCACTGCGGCGCTGCGCGAGATCCGTCGTCATCTGCTCGAGGCGGATGTCAGCTTCGCGGTCACGCAGGGGTTCGTGGAGCGGGTGCGCCAACAGGCCGTCGGGGCGATCGCGACGCCGACCGTGAGCCCCGGCCAGCAGGTCGTCAAGCTGGTGCACGACGAAATTGCGCGGATGTTGGGGGCCTCCGAGGAGGCGCTGGCATCCAAGGTACGGGCGCAGCATGCTGCGCCCATACCGGCGTCGGTCGGTCTACAGTTCGCGCCTGTCGGGCCGACCGTCATCCTGTTGGTCGGGTTGCAGGGCTCGGGGAAGACGACGACCGGGGCGAAGCTGGCGCGACGGTTGAAGCTGGAGCAGAAGGCGCCGGGGCTGGTGGCGGCGGACGTCGCGCGGCCCGCCGCTCGCGAGCAGCTGGAGCAGCTGGGGGCGCAGGTGGGGGTTCCGGTGTTCGCCAGCGACGATGTAGGGGCGCAGCATGCTGCGCCCCTACCCGATCGCGGGGCGCTTGTGGGGTTGGTTCGCGCCGCCGTGCGCGGGGCGGAGCGAGCGCGGTGTCGCACCGTGATCGTCGATACCGCCGGGCGACTACAGATCGACGCCGAGCTGATGGATGAGCTCAAGGCGCTCCGAGCCGCCACCAGTCCACGCGAAGTGCTGCTGGTGGCCGACGGGATGACCGGGCAGGACGCCGTGCGCATCGCCCGTGGCTTCCAGGAGGGCGTCGGGCTCACCGGCGTGATCTTGACGAAGCTCGACGGCGACGCACGGGGCGGGGCGGCGCTCTCGATTTACGGCGTGACGGGCGTGCCGATCAAGTACGTCGGCGTGGGGGAGAAGCTCGACGCGCTTGAGCCGTTCGACCCGGTGCGGATGGCGGGTCGGATTCTGGGCCAGGGGGACGTGGTGGCGCTGGTGGAGAAGGCCGCGGCCACGGTCGACGCCGCCACCGCGCAGCGTCTCGAGCGCAAGGCGCGCTCGCGGCAAGGGATGGATCTCGCGGACTTCCTCGTCGCGCTGAAGCAGATGCAGGCGATGGGGCCGCTCAAGCAGGTGCTGGGGTTGTTGCCGGGTGTGAACGCCCGCGCGTTGCAGGCGGTCCGCGGCGGGGATGCGCGCCTGAAGCACGTCGAGGCGATCGTCCTCTCGATGACGCCGGGGGAGCGGGCCGATCCGTCGATGCTGAACGGATCGCGCCGGCTGCGGATCGCGATGGGCGCGGGGCGTCCCGTGCAGGAAGTGAATCGATTGCTGGAGCAGTTCCAGCACATGCGCAAGCTCTTGAAGAGGACCTAGGAACGTCATGGCAACTCGTATTCGGCTGCGGCGCGTGGGGCGCAAAGGCCAGAGCTACTTCCGAATCATCGTCGCGGACTCACGCTCTCCCCGTGACGGACGGTTCGTCGCAATGCTCGGCCATTACAATCCGCGGACCAACCCTGCCGACATTCAGGTGAACGCGGAGCAGGCCCGCGCCTGGCTCGACAAAGGGGCGCTCCCGACCGATACAGTGCGCTCGCTGCTGAAGAAGGCGGGGGTGCTGGGCGCACGGCCCGCGTAGTCGCGCGGCTGCGGAAGCCGCACGGCCAGCGGGGAGAGGTGGCGGTGTTCCCGTTGGTGGAGAACCTGGGCGCGGTGTTTACGCCCAAGGCCCGCGTGGTGATTGTGAACGAGGAGCGTCAGGTGGTGGCGGGGCCGCTCATCGTGGCGCGACGCCGCGCCTATCACCGCGAGTGGCTGCTGTCGTTCGTTGGAGTCACGGCGCGGGCGGTCGTGGAGCCGTGGAGAGATCACTTCGTCGCCGTGGACGAGGCGGATGCTGACGATTAACGTCGTGACGCTGTTCCCGGAGGTGTTCGCCGGCGCGCTCCGAGCGAGCATTCTGGGGCGGGCGGTGGAGGAGGGGCTGGTGCGCTACCGCGTCGTGCAGCTGCGGGACTACACGCACGACCGGCACCAGACAGCGGACGACGCACCGTACGGAGGCGGCGCGGGCATGGTGCTCAAGCCCGAGCCGTTCTTCGAGGCGGTCGAAGACCTGCGGGTGCGGCCGCCGCTGGTGCTGCTCTCGGCACGCGGCCGGCCGTTCCGTCACGCCGATGCCGTGCGCTTCTCGCTGAGTGAGGAGCTGACGCTGTTGTGCGGGCATTACAAGGACGTAGATCAGCGGGTGGCGGATGGGCTGGGCGCCGAGGAATTGTCGGTCGGTGATTTCGTGCTGTCCGGTGGAGAGCCTGCGGCGTTGTGTGTGATCGACGCGGTGGTGCGGTTGCTTCCCGGCGCGCTCGGCGATCACGAGTCCGCCGCGACGGACTCGCACTACGACGGACTGTTGTCGCCGCCGAGCTACACGCGCCCGCCGAGCTATCGCGGAATGCAGGTACCGGCGGTATTGTTGAGCGGCGATCACGCCGAGATCGCGGCGTGGCGGGCGGCAGAGGCGGAACGGTTGACGCGGGAACGTCGCCCCGATCTTTGGGAGAAAATCAGACGGTTAGACGGCTAGAGGGATATTGTCATGGATCGACTGAGAGCGATCGAACGCGAGGGGCTCAAGGCCAACATCCCGGCGTTCGACCCGGGCGACACCATCCGGGTGATGGTGCGCGTGCGCGAGGGCGACAAGGAGCGGCTGCAGGCGTTCGAAGGGGTGTGCATCGGGCGCCGCGGGGGTGGGATCAACGAGACGTTCACCGTGCGGAAGATCTCCGCGGGCGTGGGCGTGGAACGCATCTTCCCGCTGCACTCACCCTCCATCGCGGAGATCGCGCTGGTCCGCAAGGGGCGCGTGCGGCGCGCCAAGCTCTACTTCTTGCGGCGGCTCGCCGGCAAGGCGGCGCGGATTCGCGAGAAACGGGGCATCACGGTTCCTGAGACGTCGGTCCCCGAGACGGCGGAGAAGCAACAGGCGTGAGAGGTCCCCGCCCCACGCTCGAGCGCGAGATGGCGTTCTGGCGAGCGGGGGGCGGAGTCGTCGCCGGGGTGGACGAAGCGGGCCGCGGTCCCCTGGCTGGTCCGGTGGTGGCCGCGGCCGTCGTGTTTCCCCCTTACTGCAAGTTCATTCGCGGGCTGCGCGACTCGAAGCTGCTGCCCCCCGCCAAGCGCAGCCGGCTCGCCGGGGTGGTCCGGTCACATGCCATCGCCGTCGGCGTCGGCGCCGCGAGCGTGCGCGAGATCGACCGCTTCAACATCCGGCGCGCCTCCATCCTCGCGATGCGCCGGGCGCTCGATCGGCTCGGGCTCCGGCCGGAGCTCGTCCTGGTGGACGGCTTACCCTGCCCGGAGCTGGGCCTGCCCCACGACGCGATCGTGGACGGCGACGCGCACTGTCACTCGATCGCAGCCGCGTCGGTGATCGCGAAGACCGTTCGGGATCGCCTGATGGAGCTCCTGGGAGTTCGTCATCCGTCGTACGCCTGGGAGACTAACAAGGGGTACGCCACGCCCGACCATCTGGCGGCGCTTGCGGCGTTCGGCTTCAACGCGCACCACCGCAAGAGCTTTGCTCCGGTCGTGCAGTTGGAGCTGGTGATAGAGGACGGGAGAGGTCGGTAGAAGTCGTAGAGGTCGCCTCCGACGTACCTCTACCGTCCTCTACCGACCTCTACAGCCCGCCCTCTTCAACCCTCGCCGGAATTCCGCCAGGGGCCGCGTGTTCAGGATGTCTCCCGCCTCGAGTCCGGCGCGTCTCGCCAGCGCGACCGCGTATTTCATGAACGGCAGGTTGCCGGGCTGATGGCTGTCGGTCGAGAGCACGAATCTCACTCCCTGCTGCTTGGCGGCGGCGGCGAGCGTGTCTGGGAGGTCCATGCGCTCGGGGTGGCCGTTCAGCTCGAGCAGGCAGCCGGTCGCGACGCAGGCGCGGCACAGCGCGTCGAAGTCGAAGCGGTAGGGGTCGCGCCTCCCGAGCGTTCGCCCTGTCGGGTGGCCGATCGCGTCCACGTGGGGATGCTCGGCCGCTCCCACCAGGCGCCGTGTCAGCTCCTTCTCGCTCTGGGTGAGCCCGTAGTGAATCGTGGCGACGACGTAGTCGGCCTCCGCCAGCACGTCGTCCGGCAGATCCAGCTTGCCGTTCTCGAGGATGTCGAGCTCGATGCTCTTCAGGATAGTGAAGCCTTCACCGCGACTGTGCGCGTTCAAGGCGTCGATGGCCCGCCACTGCTCTCGCAGCCGCTTGGCGTCGAAGCCGAGCGCCATCGTAACCCGCTTCGAGTGGTCGGTGATCGCGATGTACTCATAGCCCAGCTCACGCGCGGCGTCGGCCATTTGGTCGATCGTCCCCTTGCCGTCGGTGGCGCTGGTGTGCATTTGCAGGTCACCGCGGATATCCTTCAGCTCCACAAGGCGCGGCAGCCGGTGCTCGCGCGCCAGCTCGATCTCGCCCCGCGCTTCACGTAGCTCGGGGGGAATCCAGTCGAGGCCGAGCTTCGCGTAGACTTCCGCTTCGGTCTTCCCGGCGACCCGGCGGGTGCCCTTGAATAGGCCGTACTCGTTCAACTTGTAGCTCCGCTCCTGCGCGACCTTGCGCAGCTCGATGTTGTGCGCCTTGGAGCCGGTGAAGTACATCAACGCCGCGCCGTACGCGTCGGGCTCCACCGCGCGCAAATCGACCTGAAGCCCGCCTTGCAGTTTCACGGTCGCGCGCGTCTCCCCCTTGGAGATCGTCTCCCCCACGTCGCCAAAGGCGACGAATCGGTCCATCACCTTGGCGCTGTCGCCCGACGTGACCAGGATGTCCAGGTCGCCGATGGTTTCGCGCTGGCGGCGATAGCTTCCCGACACTTCGATCTGGCGGATGCCGCCGCCCGCCTTGAGGTAGGCGACGATCGCGTTGGCCTGGGTCTCCGCTTCGCTCAACAGCATGCGGCGCTCGGTGACCTGCGCCTGCCCGAGTCCGGCGCGGATCTTCTCTTCGATCTTGGGGCCGAAGCCCTTGAGCTTCTGGATCTTCCCCTGCTCGAGCACCTTCGCGAGGTCCGCCGCCGATTTCACCTTGAGCTTCTTGTAAAGCAGCTTCACGCGCTTTGGTCCCAGCCCGGGAATACGCAGCAGGTCGAGCAGCCCTGCGGGCAGCTTGGCCGCGAGCTGCTTGCGGAGCGGCACCTCGCCGGTGGTCACCAGGTCTGCGATCTTCTCGGCGAGATCCTCGCCGATGCCGGGGATCTCGGTCAGGTCTTTCGTGCCCGCACGCACCAGCTCGGCGAGCGGCTCGGCGAAATCGCGGACCGCTCGGGCGGCGTTGCGGTAGGCGCGCACGCGGAACGGATTGGCGTCCTGGATCTCGAGCAGGTCGGCGATCTCGTCGAATACGCGGGCGATGTCGGGGTTCTGCATTTCCTATAAGATGGCTTAGCTGCGGCCTTCTTGCGCCCGCCTCAATCCGGTGCTAATTCAACCGCGCCCTTGCACACAGCGACTCCGGAGTCACCAAAGCCATGACGTGCGGCATCCGTTCATTCGCCCGCCTGTCGGTCGTCCTGGCGGGCGCGGCGATGTCCCTTTTCGGCTCCCCGGCGCCGCTCGGCGCTCAGTCCCAGGCCACTACCGGTATCATCCGGGGGGTCGTCACCGATCCGAATAGCGCCCCGGTCGCCAACGCGCAGGTCGTCTTGCACGAGACCCAGACGAACTTCGGGCGCACGCTCATCACGGACGCTGCGGGCAACTTTACCGGGACGCTGCTACCTCTCGGCACCTACGACGTAACGGCACGGGCCGTGGGTTTCGCGGAAGCGAAGCGGACGGGGATTCCGTTGGGAGTCGGTGAAACGGTGGCCCTCCAGCTGCAACTGGCCGCGGTCACGCTCGCGCCGGTCACGGTGGTGGCGACGCAGCCGGTGGTGGAGGTGACGAAGGCCGAGGCGTCGACCCCGCTGGCGGCGCAGGTGGTGTCCGGGCTTCCGAACAACGGGCGCAACTACATCAACCTGACGCTGCTGACGCCCAACGTCGCGATCGTCCAGGGGCCCGATGGGGACGAGCTGTCGATCGGCGGCCAGCGGGGGATCCACAACAACGTGTCCGTGGACGGGGCCGACTTCAACAACCCCTTCTTCGGCGAGCAGCGTGGTGGCCAGCGGCCGGCGTTCACGTTCAACCTCGATGCGGTACAGGAGCTGGTCGTCATCAGCCAGGGTGCCAACGCCGAGTTCGGGCGGTCGTCGGGCGGCTTCGTGAACGTCATCACGAAATCGGGCACCAACGACTTGCGTGGGTCGCTGCACTACTACGGCAAGTTCGACGCTCTGTCGGGGTCGCCTACACATACGTATTCGTCTGGTGTGGTCCAGACCTTCAACCCCGATTTCCGACAGCACCAGTTCGGCTTCACGCTCGGCGGCCCACTCAAGAGGGACAAGGCGTTTTTCTTCGTTGCGTACGACCAGCAGGTGTACGACGAGGTCAAGCAGCGCAGCCGGCCGACCAGCCCGCAGCTGGACTCGCTCAAGACATTTCTCGGCACGGCGTACGGCGGAATCCTGGCCAGTGACTTCGGCTCGATCGCGCGGACCAACGACGCCCGAGCCGCGCTCGTCAAGCTCGACTGGCGGCTCAGCGAGCGCAACAACTTCTCGCTCAAATACAACTACACCTGGTCGCAGCAGCAGAACGGAACCTTCGACGTCGACACCTGGGGCGCCAGTGCCAACGGGCTGGAGAAGGATTACTCCAACGCAGTGAACGGCAGCCTGCAATCGTTCCTCAGCTCCAACGCGTCGAACGAGCTCCGCTTCCAGTACTCGCGGGAAGACCGCCCGCGGCCCTACGACGGGCCGAACAATCCGGTCTCGAAGACGCCGTTCAAGGACACGGATATTCCGTTCGACCCCTCGTTTTCGCAGGGCATCCGGATCGGCATGCCGTTCTTCTTGCCGATTCAGGACCACGATACCCGGGCGCAAGTGCTGGACAACGTCGCCATCGCCCGGGGGAACCACTTGTTCAAGTTCGGTGTCGAGTGGGACCGCACCGAGACGGTGCAGACGTTCATCGGCTTCGCGAACGGGCGGATGGCGTTCACGAGCGTAACCGGGTTCATCAACTACGTGCGGAATGGCTCAGGGTACGTCGAATGCTCCAACGGAACGAGCAACACGACCGGAGCTTGTCCCACCGGCACCACGATCACCGGGCCCGTAGCCCTGTACCTCCAGTTCGCCGGCGTGCCGCCTCTTACCGTGGACCAGGCCGGCACGCAATCGATTGTGCAGAACGAGTACGCCGCCTATCTGCAGGACACGTGGAAGCCGACCCCCAAGTGGACGCTCAACTACGGGCTGCGATGGGAGGCGCAGCTCGAGCCGGATCCAATCACGCCTCCATCGCAGGTGTTCTTTGCACCCTTCATCGGCAAGACTGTCACCAATGCGCAAGGATCCTTCACCTTCCCGTCGGACGGCACGATTCCGTCGGACAAGAAAATGTTCCAGCCGCGATTGGGCTTCGCATACGACATGGAGGGCAACGGACAGGGAGTGTTGCGGGGGAGCGCGGGCATCTACTACGCGCGCATCCCGGGACTCAATCTCGCGAGCTCTCGGAGCACCAACGGCTCGGTGGGACAGACCTTGTTCCGGAACAGCGCGCTCATCCCGGTGCTGGGTCGGCCGCCGGCGTACGACAGCCTGCTCGCCAGTCCGGCCAGCGGGCCATTCGATCCCGACGTGTATGTGTTCGACAGGAATTTCGAAAATCCGCGGACCATCAGCGCGTCGATCGGCTACGAGCGGCAGATTAGCCCCGATCTCGCGTTCTCCGTGAGTTATACGCACGAGCGCACCGATCACTTGACCCGCTTCATCAACCGGAACGATGCGGCGTTCGGCAGCCCGTGGTCGACGGGCCTCCCTCCGGGGGGCGCGAACGGCATCGGGACGCTCTGGACGGTGGAGAGTTCCGCGAAATCTCGCTATAACGGCGTCACGGTCGGAATCAAGCGGGTGCTCGACCCCCACCTGCAGTTCCAGGCCAACTACACCCTCTCGTTCGACAAGTCGGACGATGATAACGAGCGGGATCCATTCACGCTGCGCTACGCCAACGTCGACTCGCTCGGCAGGGAGTACAACTGGAGCGACCGAGACCAGCGGCACCGGTTCAATGGCTGGCTCTTGGCTAACGTCTCGGGGTTCGCGATCAACAACCGGGTCAGCATCTACTCGGCGCAGCCCCGCTCACTCAAGTGCGGCACGAACAACCTCGCGACGGACACCACGGCCGCGACCGCCGCACAACGGATCTGTCCGGACGGCCACATACTCCAGCGCAACACCGGTCGGAAGGACAACGCCTACTTCTCGTGGGACCTGCTGATCTCGCGGGAGCTGCCGGTGGGGCGGCCGGGTCAACGGCTTCTGGCGATCCTCGAAGTGTTCAACGTCACCGGGACCGACAACTTCAAGGACCCCGCGGCCGGCACCACATACCTGAACTTCGACGGGACTATCCGCTCGGGTCTGGGTGATCCGCGCCAGGTGCAAGTCGGCGCGAAGTGGGAGTTCTGAAAGACCGGTTGTGAAGGTCGGGGGAGGACGGGGGAGGTCCTCCCCAACCTTCCCCGACCTCCCCCGACCTCTCCCGTCCTAGCTTATTCTGATTTGCTTCCCCATCCCGTGCATCAGGTGCGGCTTGCCGTCTTTGACGTCCGGCCAGAAGCACAGCACCAGGTAGTCGCCGGGCGCGAAAGTCGCGGTGAATTGGGCATGCTTGCCGGCATCGAGCGTCGTCACGCCGCCCAGCCAACGCCCCGTGGGCAGCGGGCCCCTCTCGCCTCCCTGCTCCCACGTCACGAAATCCTGGAGCGTCTTTCCAGGCGTCAGGGCCGTGACCACGATCTCGTGCGGCTGCGCGCCGACGCTTTCGACACGAACCGTGTGCCTGCCAGCGGTGAGCGGCTGGGCGAACTGAAAATCGTAGTCGGTGAGCCGCACTACCACGTCGGCCGCCGGCTCCATCGCGCCGGTCGCGGCGGCGGGGACTACCGTGAGCGGACGGAACATCCCCTTCATGATGTGCGGCACGCCGTCGGCGCTCGGGATCCAACAGACCAGGACATAGCTGCCGGGCTCGAGCAGCTGCGTCGTGGTCGCGGTGTCGCCGGGCGTGGAGGCGTTGGGCCCGCCGTCGAATGCGATCCACGCCGGTGGGGGAGTGTGGTTCTTCATGGCCGCTTGCAGCCCCGCCTGGAAGTCCGCCACCGTCTTACCGCCTCCCAGCCGAACCAGCGACACGTGGTGGAGCTCCTTGCCTTGATTGATGAACCGGAGCGTGGTGAGTCCTGCGGGGATGGTGTCGGGGCCCTGGAAGGCATAGTCGATGGCGGTGATGGTGACGAGGGTGGGATCGGCGGCTCGCGGCGCCGGCCTGGCGCACACAAGGCACAATCCAGCCATGAGCACTGCAGCGAGTCGCATGGTACTGGCGTCCTTTGGTTGAGTGGTTTCGAGTGAGGGCCTTCAGCGGCGTTTCAGCAAGACGATTCCGGCGAAGCGGCGCCACTCCTCGCGCTTGGCTTTGGGCATCAGGCGGCCGACCAGGTTCCAGAGCCACGCGAGCCGCATCGTACGCTTGAGGCGCCCGGCCTCCTCCCAGGTCGAGCGATACTCGGCCTCTGTCCAACCGAACGGCTCGAAGAACCGGGTGCTTTCCGCGGGGGCGAACTGGAACGGCGCGTTGCCGGCGGCGACGGCTTTACCCCAGGTCTTCTCCATCATCTTGAGCAGCCCCGGCGATGCGATGTCGATCAGCCACCACCGGAACGAAGCCGGAGCGCCGAGGTCTGCTGCGAGGGCGCCGACCTGCTCGGGCGTGAGGTAAACGAGCAGACCCTCGCTTACCACCAGTACTGGTTTTGTCGCCGCGCCGATCTGGGCGAACAGCGCCCGGCGCCGAGGTACGTCCGTGAGGTCGGCGCCCACGCGCTCGAGCGCGCATTTCGGTCGCTCGGCGCCGAGTAGCTCCTGCTTGTAGGCGATGACGTCCGGGAAGTCCACCTCGACCCAACGGAGCGACGCCGGGAGCGGCAGCCGGTACGGGCGCGCGTCGAGGCCCGCTGCGAGGTTGAGCACTGTGCCGACGCCGTCCCGCTCGATCGCCCGCAGGATCAGCTCGTCCATCACCGCGGTGCGAACGATCATCGGCCACGCCCAGGCACGGCCCTGCTTCATCGAGTCGAGGATCCGCTCGCCGCGCTCGCCGGCGAGCCGGCGGGCGTACGGATCGTGGAACAGGGCATCGGGCCGCTCCGACTCGATGGCGCGATACAGCGCCACCCACCGGGCGGTGTCGGAGACGTGCGTAATGGTGGCGGACGCGTGCGTCACGGCGGTCTCGGGAAGAGCGCGCCGGAAAAGCTATCGAGTGGAGGTTGCGGCGTCGAGCGCGCCGCGGGGGGCTCAGGCGCGCTCGCGCGCCGCGATGCAGAGACGAGTAAGGTGTGTCAACCAGCCGGAGACGCTGCAGTTGGAGGCGAGGAATGCGGCGGCTGTGCAGCGCGCTTCCTTGAAGGTGTCGGCGACGGTCGCCTCGACCTGTTCGGGATCGTGCAGCGCGCCGTACGCGGTGGCGTACACGGTGCCGCGGAAGCGGGCGAACAGCTCGTGGAAGGCGGTCTCGTCGCCCTTCGTCATCTGCTCCACGAGCAACCGGTCGGGCGTCCGGCGGGGGCCCGAGGGGGCCTGGGCCGGCTTGCGAAAGGACAGCACGCGGGGAGTCATACCACCTAAAGAGCGGGAAGCGCTGTGGTGCGTAACGCGGCGCTGTCGCTCACGTGCAGGGAAACCCCTAGAATCCCTAAAAGTGGAAGTGCGCGTCGGGCGAAGAGTGCGTGCGTTGAGTCACACGCGCGCGGCCTGGTTAGTTCGGACGGAATGCGTTGAGAAGCGCTTGCAGGTTCGCGGGCTCCGTCTCCACCACGCGGCCGAGCGGGGTCACGTAGATCTGCACGTAGGTCGCGCCCGGGATCTGGGTCGGCCCGAACGCGAAGTACCACACCCGTGGGTGTCCGGGCAGGTTGGGCGCGCCGTCCCAGAGAAACTTCGTGGTTTGGTTTCCCATCGCGGGCGGCGGCGAGCCGAGGAGGGAGCCGACGGCGTAGTAGGCGCCGATCCACGAGGCGCCGGCGAGCAGCGCAGCGGCGAAGGCGGCCATGAGCGTGAGCCAGAACAGACGAGCCATCGCAGGACCCGCCTCAGTGAGCGTTGCTAACCAATAGCGCGGCCGGTGCGGCCGCACAATAGCTAGCAACGGACTTTTAAGAGGCTCTGACCTGTCCCTGCAAACCTTCCGCAGTCCGCAAGCGTCCTCCCCAACTGCTTTTCCGCTCATCCACAGTCCGTCGTGGTCCGTCAGAGGTCCACACCATCCTTCTGGGACTGCCACCAAAAGTGCCACCAGTTTGCGAGGCAGCATCGGCCGTCTCACGGCCCAGCAAGTCGGTCGTTCGCGTCGGACAGCGTGCCGGTTGCTCGTACCACGGCACGGTCTCTAGAATCACGATCAACGCGCTTCGCTCTCCGGGCTCAGCGGGTGAGGGCTCTTATCCCGAGTATTACCACGTAGACCACCGCAACGAGCCCGAACAGTCCAAGAATGGTCTGGAGCGCCGCGCCGTGCCGCAGCGCGGGGCGGTTCAACCCGCCCATCTGCCCGTCCGGCCATCTGTCCGGTATATCTGAGCCCGCATGTTTAGTACCCAGCCGATCACCGGCGCTGACCTCCCAGACGGGCACCTCGTCCTCACCTACGACGACGGGCCGGGGCCCAACACGCTGGCAGTCGCCGAATTCCTGTCAGGGATGGGCATCGAGGCCACCTTTTTCGTCGTCGGCGAGTCCATCGAGCGGCTGCCCGGTGTTCCCGCTCGGGTGCGCGCGCTTGGCCACCAGCTTGGTAATCACACCTGGACACATTTCTACGAGGGGTTGCCCGCGCAGCTCGAGGACGGGGGCGACATCGTGGACGAGCTGACGCGAACGGCCGCGCTGCTCGACGGGAGCGCTGCATCGCTCGCCTTCCGCCCGCCGTACGGCGCTTGGGATCCGCGGGTCGCGGCGACGCTGAATGGCGCTGCCAGCTTGAGCGTTGGGCACGTCGGGCCATTCAACTGGACCATTGATTGTAAAGATTGGGCGGGATGGAGGGACGGCGACCATCCCGGCGTTGTCGCGGCGCGGTATCGAGCTGAAGCCAATCGCACGAGGAAGGGCATCGTGTTGCTGCACGACTACACAGCCGATTTCCCGGACATTGCACAGAAGAATCACAGTGCCGAGCTGACGCGCGCCCTGGTTCCTATGCTCATGGCCGACGGCTTCCGCTTCGTTCCGCTTGGCGCCGTCCCGATCTATTAGAGCCGGGAGGAGGGTATGCGCCGGAAGGCATTAGCTTGGCTGCATACATAGGTTTCTACACACCGTGCAACGTTCGTTATCTAGAGGACGACGCAGTAAGCAACAATCCTATCCGGTTGTTCCACGGGACGGCTGATGACTACGTCCCGGTCGCGCCGTGTCGAAGCTACGTCGAGCGGTTGCGCAAAGCGGGTAAGGACGTTCAACTCACGGAATACCCAGATGCTCACCACGTATTCGACAGTCCGCTCCTTAAGGAAACGCCCGTTGCGTTCCCCACATGGCAGACGTCGCGGCACTGTACGCTGGAGGAAGAGTCACCCGGACGCATCATCAACGTTGCGACCAAACAACCGTTCACGTACGCAGACCCGTGCGTCGACTACGGCCCTCATATAGGGGGTAATCGTGCCGCACTGAATGCAGCTACCCGTGCAGTTCAGGACTTCCTGAGAGGGACTTTCGGTTTGAAATAGCTGCAAGACACCGGGGGAACATATACGCCGGCGTTCCGAGCGCGACGCCGAGCGAGGTGAGCGAGCCGCCGTTTGAGGCGCTCACGGTCAGCACCAGCGTCGCGGCGAATCTTTGGGTACGATTGTCCGCGGCGTGGTGGTCGGGGGTGGCGGGGATCGCTGAGAATAGCAACACCGACGTCTGCCAGAGGGCCCTGGATCCACCGGTGCACGGGCTGGCGAGAACTTGCCTACGCACCGAGTTGTCCGGCGAGGTCGATGAAGTCCCGCGCGACGTAATCGAACGGCCCGACCGGTACGGGCAGCGCCGGCGTGCGGTGGCCAAACTCCAATGGCCGATGGACGTACCCCGTCCGAAGCCCCGCTTGTCGCGCCGCCTCGAGGTCGGTGGGGTGCGCCGCGACCATGAGCACCTGGTCCGGTGTGACGTCAAGGAAGTTGGGCACCTGCAGGTACGCTTCGCGGTCGGGTTTGTAATGTTGGACAAGCTCGGCCGATAAGATGCAGTCCCAGGGGAGCCCACTCGCCTTTGCCATCTCGGTGAGCAGCGAGACGTTGCCGTTCGACAGGGTGGTAATGACGAAGCGGCGACGAAGCCGCGTTAATACCTCGATGGCATCGGGCCATGGCGGGAGGTGGTGCCAGGCGCGGTTCAGCTCATCACGCTCCGGCTCGCTGAGGGAATCAAGGCCGAAACGCGGGATCAACGTGTTCAGGGTCATCCTGTGGAGCAGGTCGAGTTTGGTCCATGGCAATTCGCCGCGGCGGACGCCCTCCAGGCTGGGGTGGTACCCATCACGCCACGCATCCGCGAATGCCGGCCAATCGATTCGGAAGCCATGTCGCGTTGCCAGACGCGCGCCGACCGCCACCACGCCGGATCGCCAGTCAACGACCGTGCCGAACACATCGAACGCCAGTACCCGGAGCATGCTATCAGTGTGTTGTCCTTCGGCACTCCCCTGACCTTTCTCGCGATTAGGCCAGCGCGGAGTCCGGTGGGGCAGGGGCGTCCCGAACCCTAGGACGAGGAGACCCTCAAGAAGATCCCGCCGGCTTATGGCCTCCTGATGCATGGCTGCGCTCACCTCAAGCCGACCCTCGGCTTAGCACGTCGGGCGCGATCGTAGACCTAGATGTGGAGTCGCTCGACCCCGGACCGCGAAACCCAGCGTCGTCTCGCACCTTGTCGCAGGCGCCGGTGGACACCACGGTTGATAGCTCACCATCGGCCGGAGAAACCGCTCCGGTCCGAGCGCGGCCGCGAGCTCGGGCCTGCCGAATGCATCTAATTAGGGGCGCTCGCGCTGAGCCGATGCCCGTGGTCCGTCGGGGCAACCGTCCGCACTCCAGTGAGTTCGTGGACGCCTGGGCCTCGCCGGGTATGCCGTGGCAGATGCGAGGTGAGGTCGGGGCGAGCGGATTTTAGCCACCGACCTCGACGCCCAAGGATTGTAACGACTAGCCGCCCAGAGGGAAACCGGGCGGTCCGACGATCGATTTTCGGGGCGTCTCGGCTCGAAAGTACGCCGATTCGCCAGGGAAGTGGCAGCCGAAGTGGCAACGTGATGAAGAACCGTCAGCGTCTGCCGTCTCGCCGGCGCGTCTAAAGCCACGCGACAACGTCCTTGACTTGGGACCGAGGAGTCTTGCGACCGAGATCGATCCATAGAATGCCCCACGACGCCCCCGATCCCGTTCAGATCGACCGCTACGTCCTCGACACGTTGATGCGCGACCTGATCGGCCACGACCGCGCCCCATCCGCATTCGTGGTTCTACCTGCACCTGTGGAGGCACTCACTGGCCGCAGGCGCGGCAACCGTGCAGCTGAGCCTCCGGGATATCGCGGAGGGGACGGGGCTCTCGAAGCGCGGAGTGCAGGAAGCCCTCACGATCCTATCGCGCCGCAAGCTGGTCGGCATTGCGCGGCAGTCGATCACCGACGTCCACCGACGTCCCGGTGTACACGGTCAACCGTCCGTGGAAGCGGCCGACGTAGGCTGCCCGAACTAGGCGGTCAGCGCGTCAACGGGCCCCTGTCGAGTCGAGTCTCCCACTCAGGCCACATAGCCGTCAGGCCGAACCAGGACAGCGGTGGGCGCCCTGACCGCCCCGATTACCGGAAGCACGCACGTGCCGGCGTACGTGGCGTCGATCAGCTGAACGCGGTCTGCCCATGGCGTGATGTCAACGACGCCGGGCTCACCGAGGTTGAGGAGCACCGGCCGAACGCCGACAGCCCGCTTGTTCTCGACGAGGATGCGAACGACAGTCTTGACGACATACCACACACAGGGAGATGGACGATGAAGGCGATCGTTGTAACGGACCAGGCTGCGGGAACGGCCGGGATGAAGCTGGTGGAGCGACCCGAGCCGCAGGCAGCGATAAACGACGTCGTCGTTCGCGTGCACGCGTCAGGGTTCGTCGGGACTGAGTTGGCGTGGCCCTCGACCTGGACTGATCGCCTCGATCGTGACCGAACACCGTCCATCCCCGGGCACGAGCTGGCCGGAGTGGTCACCGCCCTCGGCTATGGCACGACGGGGCTGTCCGTGGGACAGCGGGTGTTCGGCCTCGCGGACTGGTATCGCGACGGCACCCTGGCCGAGTATGTGGCGATCGAGGCACGCAACCTCGCGCCGCTGCCGGCCGACGTTGACTTCACAGTGGGCGCGAGCCTGCCAATCTCGGGCCTCACCGCCTGGCAAGGACTGTTCGAGCACGGCCGCCTTCGTGCGGGGCAGAGCGTAATCGCGCACGGCGCGGCCGGCGCAGTCGGGTCGATGGTGACGCAACTCGCACGAGAGGCTGGCGCCTACGTCATCGCCACCGGACGCGCCGCCGACCGTCAGAAGGCGCTCGACTTCGGTGCGAAGGAGTTCGTCGACCTCGCCAACGACACCCTGGAAGACGTCGCAAAAGTCGATCTGGTTTTCGATGTCATCGGCGGCGACGTTGGGAAGCGGTCCGCGCGCCTGGTTCGAGCCGGAGGAACGCTTGTGTCGATCGTCGGACCGAGTGAGGCGCGGCCCGACGACGGCCTGGCGGTCGACTTCGTTGTCGAGTCCGATCGTGCCCAACTGAGTCAGATCGCCCAGCGGGTGCGGGACGGACGACTGCGAACGAACATCGGCACCGTCTCCACTCTCGACGATGCCGTCGCCGCCTTCAACCCGACCGCGAGACGCCCGGGGAAGACGATCATTCGCGTTCGTCCGTGAGCGACGCACGCCCATTGATGCACGTAGCCGGCCGACGCTGTCCAGGTCGGCCGGCTGCTTTCTATCAGCCCCCGGCCGCAAAGAGGCAGCCATGGCTTTCACGTTAAAGATGACGTTGCGATACACGCGGCACCCGCCCGAGGCATATCTCGACGAGGACGCCAAGGCGATCGCGGCGCATATGAAGGAAGACCCGGAAGCGGAGGCCCGTGCGAATGCAGCACGATCTGGCATCCGAACGGCCTAAGGGTGCCACCAAAAGTGCCCCCAACGTGTAGGGTGCCCGGCAACTTGTAAGGTATTAACTTATTCGACGAGGCGTAGTTAGACCCGGTAGCTCAGGTGGTAGAGCAACGGACTTTTAATCCGTAGGTCCTGGGTTCGAGTCCCAGCCGGGTCACTGATATGATGCAAGGACCGCCCTTTCCACCTGGGTTCGACCCGACCGTGTTCCGGCAGGTCGTCGCCCCGGCGATGGCCTTCGTCGTCGTCCTCCTCGTCGCCGGCGGGGTCATCCGGGGAATCATCCGTCCCATCGGGGAAGCGATCGAGCGCATCCGCCGCTCGAGTGGCACTCCCCCGAACGATGAAGTAGAAAGGCAGCTCGCCGACGTGCTCGACGAGGTGCGGCAGCTGCGAACCGAGCTGAATGAATTGACCGAGCGGATGGACTTCGCCGAGCGTCTCCTGGCCAAGAGCCGGGAGAGTCAGCGCATCGCACCCGGGCAGTAGTGCGACGTGTGATTGCTGAGGAGGTTGTTCACTACAACGTCCGGGCCCGAAAGTGCGCGAGTGAGTCAGCGGCTTCAGCCGCGCATCACTCGCGAGCTTCGAACACCAACGGTTCTGCCTCCGTCACCCGGTCTCCCACCACGCCACGATGCCCTGGTGGCGGCACTTCGGGCACGACGTGACGGCCGGTATCACATGCCCGCGCAGCAACACCCGTGACGCACACTTGGGGCAGACTCCGTAGCGGCGGCCCAGATCGCTGCGCGTGCCGCGCGCCGGATTGGGATCGTCGTACGTGCGGTACACCACCGTGAAGCGGTCGGGTTGCTTGTCGCGCAACTCGACGAGCTCCGCCGGAACCGCCACCCGCTGACCTGAGATGTCCAGCACCACCCGACGATCGCCTGCGGAAAGCACCGGATACCACGCGCCATTGCGCAGTTGTGCTTCATCTTCTCCGCGTTTTGCCGCGAACCACACACGGGCCCAGCCGAGTGCGCGCTCCATGCCGCTACAAATCGGCATTCTCGACCTGTCAGCGCCGTGATCCACGTAACATCGAACCGGGCAAGCCCCGGTAGCCGGGGAGTCGGTATGCCAGGTATATTCGCGCAACATGCGGTGCCACCGGCGCCTGACTGCTTCTGTCCCAGCTTCGGTGACGCTTCCGTCCCTGGTCGTCCTCAGCCTCGGCCTCGGCGCGACGGCTTGTCTGGTCGCGGCCGCGGGGGCGGGGGCCGGGGGCGGGATCTACCTGACGCAGCGCGGCGTCGCCGAGCTCAAGATCCGTCGCACCAAACAGCAGACCGAGCAGGGCGAAAGGGAGAAAAACGCGAGGTCGAGGGCGCGGCCGGCGATCGTGAGATCAGCGTGACCTTGCAGCCCGAGAAGACCGGCTCCACTCGCGTGCAGGTGGTGGCCAAGACGGGCGCCGTGTCGTGGGACAAGGACTTCGCCCGGACCGTGATGGACCACATCGTCGCACACTCGCGCTGAGGGGATCATGCCGCCCATTATCTGGATCGACGGGACGTACCACGGCCGCGACGACGCCAAGGTGTCGGTCTTCGACCACGGTCTGCTCTACGGCGATGGGGTGTTCGAAGGCATCCGCGTGTACAACCGGCGCGTGTTCCGCCTGGCGCAACACGTCGACCGGCTGTACGCCTCCGCCAAGGGCATCTGGCTCGAAATCCCGATGGCTAAGGCCGACATGCGGCGCCTGGTGGAGGAAGCCGTCGCAAAGAGCGGCCTCGAGGACGCCTACATCCGCCTGGTAGTGACGCGTGGCGTGGGCGATCTGGGACTGGACCCGCGCAAGTGCCCCAAACCCTCGGTCGTCTGCATCGTGGACACGATCCAGCTGTGGCCGCCCGACCGCTACGAGAAGGGGCTCACCGCCCTCACCGCCGCCACCCCGATCAGTCACCGCGAGAGCCTCTCGCCCCGCGTCAAGTCGCTCAACTACCTCGCGCACATCCTGGCCAAGGTGGAGGGGATCGCCGCGGGCGTGGACGAGGTAATCATGCTGGACCCGCAGGGCTACGTCGCCGAGGCAAGCGGGATGAATCTGTTCGCGGTGACGAACGGCACCCTGCGCACGCCGCCCGGGTACGCCGGGATCCTGCGCGGTGTGACGCGGGACGCGGTGATCGAGCTGGCACGGGAGGCGACCTACGCCGTCGAAGAGCTGCCCCTCAATCGCTACGACTTGTACACGGCCGACGAGATGTTCCTCACCGGTACCGCGGCCGAGATCGTCGCGGTGACCAAGCTGGACGGCCGGGTGATCGGCACGGGCAAGCCCGGCCCCACCACCCAGCAGCTCGCCAAGCGCTTCAAGGCGCTGGCAACTCGCGGTGACTGACAACTAGTCCAACTATTGACAGGACTTGGGGTTAGCCTCATATTGGCGGCCCAAGCTCAAGAGGAAGTGATCCATGCCCTGGAGAGTAATCGCCCTGGGCGATCAAGTTTGGCATGTGGACGCCCTCGCTGAGCGCCCGGCCAATGCCGAGGCATGGCAGTTAGTGTTGTCCTTCCGGTCGGCTTCCGAGCGCTCCGGTCGGTCGTTTTGGACGCTGTATCCGCTGGAGGCAAGCTCGAAATCCTCGTTGTTTATCCAGGCGGAACGCATCTCCAACGCGGCACTCTCGCAACTGCTCGCCGAGCGCCTGGCGTGAGTTCCCTCGCGGTGCAGGATTTGCGCCGGGTTGCCACGGCAGTCGCTCGGCTCCGGGGTGAAACGGTGCGGGAGGTGACCGTGCGATCCGACCTGCGCCAGATCCGGGTCGAGCTGGAGAGTGGGTTGATCCTGGTCGTCTCGGCCGAGCGGGACGTCGAGGGGCGGCCGCGGCTGGAAGTGGACGTCGTGGACGTGCCGCAGCAGGCGGCGGCGCGGCCGCAGCTCGAAGTCCGGTTCGACTAGGGGCACGAATCTTATGACGACACCCAACCCGGCACCAGCGACGGGAGAGCGGCGGCTTCGCTTCCAGGACTTCGAGTTTCAGCGCCTGGCGAGCGGTCGCTGCCGGGCGCGCGTCGTGCTCTCATGGGCGGACGGACGGCAGTTCGGAGGCGAGTCGGAAGGTGTGATCTCACAGGCGGGTGAGCTGCGCTGCTGTGCCGAGGCGGCCGTGAGGGCGCTCGAGCGAGTGGTGCAGCCGAAGATGGGCTTCGAGCTGTTGGGGGTCAAAGCGGTGCGGGCGTTCGATGCCACGGTGGTGATCGTGTCGCTGTCGGCGCGGCAGGAGTCGCGGGCCTCGCGGCTGGTGGGCGCGTATCTCGCCGAGGCGGAGCCGACGCGGGGTGCCGCGCTGGCGGTCCTCAACGCCACGAACCGTATCCTGGGCAATTTCTTCGCGACGCGATGAACCGGTTGCCGTGGCTTGCATTGGTGGCGTGGGCGGGCGCGGTGGTCGGCGCCTGCGGCGGAGCTCGCGCTGGTGGCGTAGCATCTAGCCCGCTTACGCCCACGGCGTCGGATTCAGCCGCGGCAGTCGCGCCGCTGAGCGCCGAGTCGGTCGCGGTGCTGGCGGCGCGGGCGGCGCTGGACTCAGCGGCGGACCAGCGGGTCCTGGACAGCTTGCACCGGCCGCGCACCCCACCTGTCGACACGTTGCAGCCCCAGCCGGCGGCGCCACCTCCCGTCAAGGGCGAGGAGGTGGAGCGCGAAGCCGTCCGGCTGTTCGGGCCCGAAGGGCGTAGCGCTATTGGCGCCGCGCCGCCGGCCGAGCCCACGTTCGACATCGACGTGACGAGCTTCGCGACCAACCGGCGAGTGCTCGAGTACCTCGAGTTCTTCCAGGTGGACGCCCGCGATCGCTTCGAGATCTGGCTGTCTCGGCTCGGCCGCTATCAGGGGATGATTCGAGAGAGACTCCGCGCCAAGGGCCTGCCCGAAGACCTGCTCTACCTCACGCTGATCGAGAGCGGGCTCTCCAATACGGCCGTGAGCCGGGCGAGGGCCGTGGGCATGTGGCAATTCATGGCGAGCACGGCCCGATTGTACGGTCTCACGGTGGACCCGTGGGTGGACGAGCGACGGGATCCGTTCAAGGCGACGGAGGCCGCCGTCAACTACCTCGCGGACTTGCGACAGCGTCTCGGCAGTGTCTATCTCGCAGCGGCGGCGTACAACGCCGGTGTGGGGCGCATCGAGCGGGGTATAGGCCGGCTCCCCGGCGAGTCCGATTCGGTGGACGACCGCACCTTCTTCCAGCTCTCGGACCGCCGCTACCTGCGCCGGGAGACGCGGGACTACGTGCCCAAGCTGATCGCGGCCTCACTGATCGCGAAACAGCCCGAGCGCTACGGGTTTTCCGTGGAGCCCCTCCCACCCTTCAGCTTCGACGAGATCACCGTGCCGGACGCCACCGGCCTCGACGTCGTGGCCCGGCTCGCCGACACGAGCGTGGCCGCGCTGCTCGAGCTCAACCCACATTTCGTGCGCGGCGTCACGCCGCCGGGTCGCAGCGTGGTGGTGCGCGTACCCAAGGGCCGCGGCACCCTCGTGGCGGTGCGCTACGACAGCTTGCCCGCGACCGACCGGATCACGTTCGTGGATCACTACGTGTCGCGAGGGCAGACCCTCTCGGAGATCGCCAAGCGTTATCACGTGAACGTCGGGCTGATCGAGAGCGCCAATCCACGCATCAAGTCCCACGCCCTGCGGGTGGGGCAACGAATCATCATTCCGATGAGCGGTCGCGTGGTGCCGGCCTCCGCCTGGTCGGTCCCCCCCGAGCCGCGCTACCGGCGGGTGTCGAGCACGGCGGCGAGCGCGGGCACGCATCGGGTCCGCTCGGGCGAGACGGCCAGCGGGATCGCGCGTCGCTACGGCGTGTCGCTCACGGCATTGCTCAACTACAACGGGCTGACGATGGGGTCGATGATACGGCCGGGTGACGTCCTGAAAATTCCGCAGAAACAATAAAGACGTTGCAGAAAGGCGTCACGGAGAGACGTCACGAAAAGGCGTCACGAAGAAACGTCTCTCCGTGACGCCATTTCGCGACGTTTTTTCGTGACGTCTTCAGGTCTTGCGCCTATAGCCCTTCATGAGCGCCGCAGCATACCCGTTCTGCGGGTCTTTCCCAGCGTCCAGGAGCTCTTGGACCTTGCCCGGGCCGCGGTTGTAGGCGAGCAGCGCCAGCCGCAGCTTCGCGTCGGGATTGCCCTCGTAGCGCTCCAGGAGATCGCGGAGGTACCGGAACCCGATCCGCAGGTTCGTGCCGCGGTCATACAGCTGCGCGGTCGTGAGGCCGGGCTCATACAGCCGGGCCGTGCTGGGCAGCACCTGCGTGTAGCCGATCGCTCCGACTTTGCTCCGGGCCCGCGGGTTGAAGCCCGACTCGATTTTCACGAGCCGGAAGGCCAGCGCCGGGTCCACGCCCTCACCCAGCGATACGTCATAAATCGCCGCAGCCAAGTCAGCCGCGATGTTGTAGTGGGTCGAGTAGTCGATGATCGCGTTGGCGCGCTCCAGCTGCAGCCGGGCGACCGCCAGCTCGCCCCGGGTGGCCTCGAGAGACTGCTCGAGGCTGCGCAGCTCGCCGATCAGCGCGGGCGCGGTCAGCGGCGCCGGCTGGTCGTCGGCGGTCGCCCGCCGAGCCCAGCCGCCGATACTGCTCACGATCAGCGCGCCCAGGAGAATGAAGCCTCCCTGCAACATCAACTTCTGAGTCCTCGTGTGCATAACCCTCTCTTGTAAGGCTAGGTGGTCCCATCCTGGCACCACCCCATCAATGCGCCGTCAATCCGCCGTGTCGCGGCGCCAGTCGCCGTGGGTGCCGCCGGCCTTCTCCATCAGCCGGACTCCCTCGATCTCCATGCCCCGGTCCGCGGCCTTCACCATGTCGTAGACCGTCAGCAGCGCGACCGACACCGCTGTGAGCGCCTCCATTTCGACGCCCGTTCGGCCCACCGCCTTGGCGGCGGCCCGCACGCGCACGCCCGGAAGCTCCGGGTCCAGCGTCGCCTCGACCTCCACGTGGTCCAGGCCGAGTGGATGGCACAGGGGGATCAAGTCGGCCGTGCGCTTGGCCGCCAGCGTCCCCGCCACCTCGCTCACCGCTACTACGTCCCCCTTGGCGACGTGCTGCTCTGCCACCAGCCGAAACGCCGAAGGGGACATGCGAATCGCCCCTTCCGCCACCGCCGTGCGGACCGTGAGCGGCTTCCCCGCCACGTCCACCATCCGCGCCCGGCCTGCCGCGTCGACATGCGACAGCTTCATGCCGCCTCCTCCCTCTTCCCGCCCCGTGCGCTCCCCCTCGCCTTACCCCAGGTCGTCCGCCAGTACGGCTGCGACGAGCTGCGGGTTCAGGTTCCCTTGCGCGAGGCTGCGCGCCTCGAGCACATGGGAGATCGCGGCCACCACCGTCCTCGTCTCCCCGCCCGCGCGGGCCTTCTCGCGCAACCGCTGGAGCAGCTCGTCCAGCATCGCGGTGAACCCGCCGCGCGCTTGAAACGGCTGCTGGGAGAGGGCGAATGCGTAGCGGTCTACCGGCCCCTGCTCGATGGCGGCCAGGAATCGCTCTGCCGCGCCGCTCTCCCCTGTCTGCTCCCCGTTAGCAAGGAGCCTGCCAGGACATCCGTCAGCTATAGCAACTCGTTGTGCTACCTCATGTTGCGCAGTTACGCCCAGCTCTCGCTGTACGAACGCTGCCACGACGCTGTCGGCGAGTCGTGCGACTCGGACATGCACGACGCGGGACACAATCGTCGGGAGCAGCGCCGCCGGCAGGGCGGTCGTCAACACGATCGTCGTGTCGGCCGGCGGCTCCTCGAGCGCCTTCAGCAGCGCGTTCGCCGCCGCCTCGGTCCCCGTTTGTGGCACCAGCCGCTCGGCGTCGCCGATGATGAACACCTTGCGCCGGCCGAGCGCTGGTTTGAGCGCTAGCTCCCTGAGCAGCAGGCGCACCGCCGCGATCCCGTGGATCGCTAGTCCGGAAGGCGGCGCCCACAACGGATGTTCCCGCCGTTCCGCCATTTCCTCGGCGAGCGCGTCTCGCACCAGGTCTACCTGCTTGTCGGCATCTGCGGCCTGGCGCGACGGCTCGAGCGGCACGAACCAGTGCACGTCGGGGTGCGATAGGCCCATAACGAGCCGACAGGCCTGGCACGTTCCGCAAGGCTCGCCGCCGCTCCCGTTCTCGCACATGAGCAGCTGAGCAAGCCACAGCGCCAACCGCTGCTTCCCGACCCCCGACGGCCCCTCAAATAGGAGCGCTTGCGGCAACCGGCCGGAGGCGATTGCGCCTGCCAGCCGGTTTCTGGTCCCCTCGTGACCGTCCAGGGGGGGTAAGGGCATGGCGGGAATCTAGTCGGGGGTCGGAAAATGCCCGGTGTGGAAAAAATAACCGCATATCGGACAGGTGCTTACGGCATTTTTGGGGGACTTGTGCTGAGTTAAATCAATTTACTCTAACGGCTTATCGTGATAAGTGAGTACGCACTCACTAGAGAGTGCCCAATTATTCTACATTTTCGGCGAATATTCGGTACTAGTGTGATGGCGACGTGGTTCAACCGCTAACCCGTTGCGGATCTGCAGCAGTGGTACCAGCTACCATCGCCGCTGCCGCACGGAGCTGTTGCGGTTGTCCCACAACTACCAGGACGTCGCCCACGGCAAGCCTGAGGTTGGGACCGGGCGTTGGCATTTCCTCCATTCCTCGCGTGACCGAGAGCACCAGGGCTCCGGTCCGTTTCCGGAGGCCCGTGCCGGCGAGGGTTTGACCCACGAGCGGCGAGCCGGACGGGAGCGGCAGCCGCTCTACCGCCATTTGGGGGATGCCGGGGACACAGCCCAGGGTCAGCCGACGATCGCCCCCGCGGAGCGCCGCATAATGTGACGCGCGGATTTGATTCACCAGCTCCTCGATCTGCGAGCGGGGCACGGAGTAGTGGGCCAGTACGCGTGCGAAGATCTCGATCGAGGTCTCGAATTCTTCCGGGATGACGCTATCGGCGCCGAGCCGGGTCAGCTCGGGGATCTCGGCGACATAGCGCGTGCGGGCGATGATGTGCACCCGGGGATTGAGGCCGCGGGCCACACGGACCATGCGTCGCGTGGCAACGGGGTCGGAGATGGCGACAACCAGCATGCGCGCTCGCTCCACGCCAAGCGCACGGAGGATCTCTTCCCGGGTAGCGTCGCCGTAGAAGGCGGGTTCGCCGTGAGCCCGGGCCTGCTGCACGGTTTGCGCGTTGAGCTCGACGATCAGGTACGGTGCCTGGATCGAGCGCAGCGCCGCGGCGAGGTTGCGTCCGTTGAGCCCGTACCCCGCGATGATCACGTGGTCGGTGAGCGGCTGTTCGGCGGCGGCGATCATCTGGCGTTGTAACCCCGGCAACAGGCGGTCGAGCGGGATCACGCGTTCCAGCCTATCCACGATCGTCGGGCCGCCCTGCAGGAGAAACGGCGTGACCAGCATGGTGAGCACGGCGACCGCGAGGAAGGCCTGATACGGGTCTTCCGCGAGCAGCCCGGCGCTGCGGCCCTCGCGGGCCAGCACAAAGGAGAACTCTCCGATCTGCGAAACGGCGAGCCCGGCGAGTAGCGCGACACGACCGGAATACCCCATTAACGCAGGACCCACCGCGGCGAGCAGGGCCTTCCCGCCCATGATCACCGCCACTCCGCCGAACGCCAACATCGGGTGGTCGCGGAGGAACCCGGCGTGCACCAGCATGCCGACCGTCACGAAGAACAGCGAGATGAACACGTCGCGGAATGGCAGCAGCTCGGCCATCGCTTGGTGCCCGTAGTCGGATTCCGAGATGACGAGTCCAGCGAGAAATGCCCCCAAGGCGAGCGAGGCGCCTGCCGCCGCGGTGCCCAGCGCGGTGAGCGTCCCGATCAGGATGACGGCGATCAAGAACAGCTCCCGGCTGCGCGTCTGGAGGATCAGGCCCAGCGCCCGCGGCACCACCGACCGTGCCAGTATCAGCACGCCAATCACGACCAGCACGGCCTTCGCGAGGGCGATCAGCAGCCCGACCGCGCCGCCGCTCGACCGCCCGGCGAGGAACGGCAGAACCAGCATCATCGGAACGACGCACAAATCCTGAAACACCAGCACACCCGTCGCGAGGCGGCCGTGCGGCGCGTCGATCTCGCCTTGATCGGCGAGGCCCTTGAGGACGATTGCGGTGCTGGACAGCGCCACCAGGAAACCCACCAGCAGCGCCACTCGCCAAGCGAGCCCGGACGCTGCTGCGGCCGCGCCGGCGAGCGCGAGCGTGAGGCCCACCTGTGCGCCGCCGCCGACGACGACTTGCCGCCCCATCTCGCGGAGCCGGCTGAGGGAGAACTCGATCCCGATGGTGAACAGCAGCAGAATGACGCCCACCTCGGCGAGACTCTCGACCTGGTGGGCGTCGGAAACGAGGCCCAGGGCGTTGGGGCCGAGCACCACTCCGGCCACGATGAATCCGGGGAGGGCTGGGAGTTTGAGGCGATGAAACGTCAAGACGACGAGCAGCGAGACGGCGAAGATGATCGCCAGATCCTTGAGGATGACGAATTGGGTCATGGCGACTCCTCGTATCTCATTGGCCACCGCTCAGTTGTGGCCCCGCTGTGACGCACCGCACCAATCCTGTGTGAAGGTCATAATGGAAAGGCCAGTGGCCTGTTGCAAGCTTTGATACGCGCCCTCCAGAAGCACCACACTCCCAACTTTCGTTGTGGGGAGGCGGCCTGAGCACTACCCGCTTCAGACTGCTGCGGCAGGATGATGTCGATGCCGGACCCGATGCCGAACTGTCGCGGACGGAGGCGCAGCTGCGCGCCACTGCCCGGCAGCAGGAGGCCGTGGCGCACCTGGGGCAGCGAGCGCTGGCCGGCGCCCCGCTCGACGAGCTCTTGGCGGGCGCGGTCACAGTGGCCGCGCGTGTGCTCGAGGTGCCGTTAGCCAGTCTGTTCGAGCTCCGACCGGAGAGCCGCACGCTGGTGTTGCGCGCCGGCGTGGGGTGGCGGGACGGGGCGGTCGGTCGCAGCGTCGTGCCCTCCGACGCGGACACCTACGAGGGATATGTGCTGCGCTCGACGGGCCAGGTGGTCGTCGACGACCTCGCGACGGATGCGCGGTTTGGCCAGGCACCGCTGCTGCGGCCGCTTGGGGTGGTATCGAGCCTCAGTGTGCTGGTGTACGGCCCGCAGCGTCCCTTCGGCATCCTCGGCGTGCATACCAGAAGCCCGCGCGCCTTCGCGATCCACGATACGCATTTCCTGCAGGCAGTGGCGAACGTGCTCGCGACGGCGATCGAGCGGCGGCGCGCCGAAGACGCGTTGCGCCACAGCGAGGAGCACTTTCGCTCGCTGATCGAAAATGCTTCGGACATCGTGACGATCGTGGGGGAGAACGGCGTGTTCCGCTACGCCAGTCCGTCAGTCGAGCGGGTGCTCGGCTACCGGCCCGCGGACCTGCTCGAGCGCAGCGCATTCGATTACGTGCACCGCGACGACATCGCCGTGGTGGGTGAGGCGCTGGCCCGCGCCATCGGGGAACCGGCGCGGCCACAGACCGCGCAGTTCCGGTTCCGGGCGCGAGACGGTTCGTGGCGGGCGCTCGAAGCGGTTGGGCAGGCGCGCGTGGCGCCGGACGGTGCCGCCCAGCTGATCGTCAACGCGCGCGACGTCACCGAGCGGCGGCGACAGGAGCGGGCGCTGCGGGAGAACAAAGAGCGGTTGCGCACCGTGATCGCGGGGGCGCCGCTCGTGTTGTTCGCGCTCGACCGCCACGGGGTCTTCACCATGGTGGAGGGGCGGGCCCTCGACGCGGTGGGCGTGCGGGCGGGCATGTTGATCGGGCGGTCGGCCTTCGAGCTGTACGCTGATCTGCCGCAGGCGCTGGCGGACGTGCGGCGCGCCCTCGCGGGCGAGACGTTCTCCTCCGTGGTCGAGATATTCGGCGTCGTGTTCGAGTCATGGTACTCCCCGGTCCGGGACGCGGGCGGCGCGGTGACGGGAGTGATCGGGGTCGGCACGGACATCACCGAGCGCCGGCGGGCGGAGGAGGCCCTGCGGCACTCGGAGGAGAGTCACCGCACGCTGGTGCAGCACGCGTCGTACGCGATCTACCGGTCTACCGTCGGCGGGCGGTTCGTCACGGTCAACCCCGCGCTGGTCAAGATGCTGGGGTATGCTTCCGAGCAAGAGTTGCTCGGGGTCGACCTGCTGACCCACGTGTACGCCGATCCGGAGGAGCGCCGGCGCATCCTGAGCCGCTTCGACACGGAAGACGTGGTCGAGGGCGCTGAAGTGATCTGGAAGCGCAAGGACGACGAGCGGATCGTGGTGCGGCTCTCGGGGCGCGCCGTCCGCGGTGCCGATGGCGCGATCGAGTGCTTCGAGACGATCGCGGAGAACGTGACGGAGCGGCGGGCCCTCGAGGCGCAGCTGCGGCAATCGCAGAAGATGGAGGCGATCGGCCAGCTCACCGGCGGCATCGCGCACGACTTCAACAACCTGCTCACGATCATCCTCGCCAATGCCCAGCTGCTGGGGAAAGCGCTGGCCCCCGATCACGCCGACGCGCAGGCGGACCTCCGTGACGTAATGGCTGCGGCACTGCGCGGGCGGGTGATGGTGAAGGAGTTGCTCGGCTTCGCGCGGCGCTCGAGCCTGAACCTGCAGCCGTTGCGCCTGAACGACCTGGTCTCGGAGCTGTCCGGTCTGCTGCGGCGAGTCCTGCCCGCCGACGTCGAGATGGTGATCAGCGCGGACGCCCATCTTCCCGAGGTACGGGCCGACGTGCACGCGGCGGAGCAGATCCTCTTCAACCTGGTGACCAACGGACGCGACGCGATGCCGGACGGCGGCGTGCTGCGCATCGAAACCACCCGTGTCCAGCTCACTGAGGAGCAGCGACGCGCGTGCGGCGCGGAGCGCGCCGGGGACCACATCTGCCTTGCGGTGAGCGACACCGGCATCGGCATGGACGACGACACGCGCGCGCACATGTTCGAGCCGTTCTTCACCACCAAGCCTGCGGGGAAGGGAACCGGCCTGGGGCTCGCGACGGTGTACGGGCTCGTGAAGCAGCACCGCGCCGGCCTCGAGGTCGACAGCCAGCCGGGGAGAGGAACGCGCTTCCGGATCTACTTCCCCGCGGTGGACGAGCCGGACGCAGTACGGCCGCGCCCCGTGGTGGAGGCCGAGGTGCGCGGCGGGCAGGAGACGATCCTGATCGTGGAGGACGACGACCAGCTGCGGCGCTCGGCCAAGCGCATCCTGGAGGAGGCGGGATATCAGGTCGTGTCGGCCGCGGACGGTCTCGAGGCGCTCGACGCGCTGCGCCAGGCGGAGGGCGTGCGGCTGGTGTTCTCGGACCTGGTGATGCCGCGGCTCGGCGGCCGCGCCCTGCTCGATGCCGCGCGGCGGGCGGGGCACGCTACGCCGTTCCTGTTCGCGAGCGGCTATTCAGATCCCGGGCGCGCGGCGGCCCTCGATCAGTCGGTTCCCCTGCTGCAAAAGCCGTGGACGGGACCGGACTTGCTGCGGAAGGTGCGGGAGGTCCTCGACGAGAAGTAGGGGCGCCCCGACGGTCAGGAGCCGTCCAGCACCTCGCGCACCTTGCGCGCGAGCGTATCCGGTATGAAGGGCTTTTGGAGAAAGGCCACGCCCGCAGTGAGCACGCCCTGGCGCACCATCGTGTCGTCGGTGTAGCCCGAGGTGTACAGCACCTTCATGCTGGGTCGTTGGGGCGCCAGCCGCTCGGCCAGCTCGCGGCCGCTCATGCCCGGCATCACCACGTCGGTGACGAGCAGGTCGATGCGGCCCGCATGGCGCGCGGACAGCGCGAGCGCCGCGGGCCCATCGGAGGCGTCGAGGACGCGATAGCCGCGCCCTTCGAGGCTGCGCCGCGCCAGCGTGCGTACGGGGGCCGCGTCTTCGACCAATAGCACCGTCTCGTCGCCGCCGCGGGCCTCAGCGAGCACGGGAGCGGCGGGAGACTCCGCGACCCCTGACACCCGCGGCAGGTACACCTTGACCGTCGTGCCGCGCCCGGGCTCGCTGTAGACCCAGATGTAGCCGCCGCTCTGCTTCACGATCCCGTACACCGTGGCGAGCCCGAGGCCGGTCCCCTTGCCCACTTCTTTGGTGGTGAAGAACGGCTCGAACAGGTGCGCCTGGGTCGCTTCGTCCATCCCTACGCCGGTGTCGGTGACGGCGAGGCAGGCGTAGTCGCCGGCCGGCATGCGATGGCGCCGTTCGATCTGCTCCTGGTCGAGCGTGAACCGCGACGTGGCCACACCCAGGCGGCCACCGCCGGGCATGGCGTCGCGCGCGTTGACCGCCAGGTTCAACAGCACCTGCTCGAGCTGCCCCGGGTCGGCGCTGACCGCCCCCGCGGCGGGATCGAGCGACGTGACGAGCTCTACGTCTTCACCGAGCAGCCGCCGCAGCATCTTCTCCATGTTCGCGACCGCGGCATTGAGCTCGAGCACCTTCGGCGCGAGCACCTGCCGCCGGCTGAAGGCCAGCAGCTGTCGGGTGAGCTCGGCGGCGCGCAGCCCTGCGTGGCGGATCTCCTCGATGTCCTCGCGCCGCGCGTCGTCCGGCGGCGTGCCGTGGAGCAACAGCTGGGTCGAGCCCAGAATGGCCGTGAGCAGGTTGTTGAAATCGTGGGCGATACCGCCTGCGAGCTGGCCGACGGCCTCCATCTTCTGGGATTGGCGCAGCTGCTCCTCGAGGTGGCGCTGCGCGGTCACGTCGCGCGCGAGCACCAGGCGGGCGCGCCGGTCTGCGAACTCGAGCGGGCGGGCGACGATATCCACCTCGAATCGCTTGCCGTCCTTGGTGCAGTGGCGCACGCCGAGGCGCACGGCCCCCTCATCGGAGCGGTGGCCCAGCTCCTCGTCGAGGCGGGACTGGTCCTCGGGCGCGCGGAGGTCGCGCAGCGTGAGATTCAAGAACTCGCGCTCGGAGTAGCCGTAGCGCGTAATCGCCGCCCCGTTGACGGCGAGGATTTGCAGCGTCTCGAAGTCATAGACCCACATCGGCTCGGGGTTGGTCTCGAACAGCAGGCGGTACTTGCGCTCGCTATCGTGCAGCTGCTCTTCGGTCCGCTTGCGCTCGATGGCCATCGCGACCTGCGTCGAGACGAACTGCAGGATGTGCTTCTCTTTCTCACCGTATCGGACGCCCGGGGTGTAGGTCTGGGCCACCAGCACGCCGATCGTGCGCTCGCCGATCTCCAGGGGAACGCCCACCCAGTCGATCGACGGCGCGCCGATCAGCTCCACCTCGCCGCGCCGCTCGAGCTCGGCCTGCACCTCCGGCGTCACGAGCAGCGCTTGACCGGTCCGCAGCACGTACTCGGTGAGGCCCGTCCCGAGTCGTTTCGCCGCGAAGTCCGTATCCACCTCATCCACGAAGTACGGGAAGGTGAGCAGCTCGGTCGCGGGATCGTACAGGGCGATGTAGAAGTTCCTGGCGGGCATCAGCTCGCCCACGATCCGGTGGATGGCGGCGTACAGTTCCTGAAGGGTTTGCGCCGCGTGCGCCGCTTCGGAAATGCGATACGTGGCCAGCTGGACCTGCTCGGCCCGCCGCGACTCCGTCACATCGCGAAAGCTCCAAACGCGTCCGACGCTCGTGCCGGCAATGCGCTGGGGCTGGGACAGGCGCTCGTAGATGCGGCCGTCCTTGAACGTCAAGACGTCGAAGCTCGATGCGTCGGGGCGCGCGTAGAGCTCCCGGATCTTGCCGCGGAAGCCCTCGGGGTCCACCAGCTGCTCCTGCACGAAGGCGATGGTCTTGGCGGCGTCCTTGGCTTCGAGAATCGAGTCGGGGATCCGCCACAGCTCCGCGAACTGCCGATTGAAGCTGAGGATGTGGCCTGCCAGGTCCACCACCAGGATGCCGTCGGCGGTCGAGTCGAACGTCGCGCTCAGCAGCGAGAGCGTCTCGCGCAAGTCCTGCTCGATGCGCTGGCGCTCCGTGATGTCGCGGTACGTCACGACGACGGCGCCGATGATGGGATCGTCCAGGCGATTGACACCGATCGCCTCCAAGCGTCGCCAGGTCCCATCCTGATGGAGCGCGCGCAGCTCGGTCTTCGCATGGTGCCCGGGTCGTTGCAGCAGCTCCCCGAACAGCTCGAGCGCCGCCGGCCGGTCGTCGGGGTGAATGAGCTCGAAGGCGTTTCGTCCCAGGTTCTCAGTCGGGCCGTAGCCGAGCACCGGCTGGGTGGATTGGCTCGCGTACAGCACGGTCCCGTCATGGCCGAGCAGCGTGATGACGTCGCTCGAGTGCTCGACCAGCTGACGGAAGCGCCGCTCGCTCGCCTGCAGGGCCTCCAGCTCGGCGGCCGCGTCGCGAGCCGGGAGGGGCGGGGCCGGCTTGGTGGTCGTCATTTCGGGGTCCCAATACTCACCCGGGGGTGGACCCGATGCAAACACGTGACGCGCGTCACGGCGCGTCGGTGGATGGCGCGGCGCGGATTATGCGCCGGGAGCGGAGCGGTGTGGTGGCGGCTCGTTCAGGACCAGCCAATAGAGACCCAACTGCCGCACGGCCTCCACGAACTGCCCGAAGTCCACCGGCTTGCGGATATAGCTGTTGGCACCGAGCCCGTAACCGTTGACCACGTCACTCTCTTCCCGTGACGAGGTCAGGATCACGACGGGCAGCAGGTGGGTGCGCTTGTCCGCGCGGATGCGACGCAGCACCTCCAGCCCGTCAATCTTGGGGAGCTTCAAGTCGAGCAGAATCACCTCCGGGGCGATCGCGTGTCCCGCCTGGACACCAGTCCCGAACAGATAGTCGAGCGCCTCGGCCCCATCGCGAGCCACGACCACCTCGTTCTGAATGTTGTTCTTGACCAGGGCTCGGCGGGTCAGCTCCTCGTCGTCGGGATTGTCCTCCACGAGCAGGATCGTACGCTGGGACGTCGCTTTTTGGGTCATGAGAGCGTGAAGTAGAAGGTGGCCCCGCGGCCGGGCGCCGATTCGGCCCATATGCGGCCGCCGAGGCGGTGGATGATCCGCTGCACTGTAGCGAGGCCGATGCCGGTGCCGGCGAATTCCGCGACCCCATGGAGCCGCTGGAAGGCGCCGAACAGCTTGTCGGCGTAGGCCATATCGAAGCCCACCCCGTCGTCGCGCACGAAGTAGGCTGGGTGACCGTCGTGGTTCGTGACCCCGAGCTCGACGTGGGCGCGGGGCCGTTTGCCGGTGAACTTCCAGGCGTTGCCGAGCAGATTGTCGAGCACCACGCGCATCAGGCCGCGGTCGGCCCGCACCACGAGGGCCGGCGCAATGGTAAACTCGACTGCGCGGCTGGGCTCATTTCGCTGGAGGTCCGCCGCCACGTCGTGCGCCAGCGCGCTCAGGTCTACCGATTCGAGCTGGATTTCCCTGCGCGTCACGCGCGAGAGATTGAGCAGATCGTCGATCAGTTGCGCCATGCGCTGGCTCGCCTGGCGCACCCGCTGCAGGTAGTCCTTCCCCTTCGGATCGAGCTTGTCGGCGTGGTCTTCCAGCAGCGCCTGGCTGAAGCCGTCGAGGCTGCGGAGTGGCGCGCGCAGGTCGTGCGACACCGAGTAGGCGAACGCGTTGAGCTCCGCGTTGGCCGCTTCGAGCTGCGCCGCATAGCTGGCCAGGGCTGCTTCGGCGGCCTTGCGCCTACTGATGTCGCGGAGGATCCCCGTGAACGCGACCTCCGCACCTCGCTTCCAGCTCGCCAGCGACAGCTCCACGGGAAACTCGCTCCCATCCCGCTTGCGGCCGACCAGCTCAACCGTACTGCCCACGACGCGTGGCTCTCCGGTCGCCAGGTAGCGTGCCACCCCAGCACGATGCTGCTCTCGCAACCGCTCCGGCATCAGGACGGTGAGCGGCTGGCCGCTCACCTCCTCAGCCGGATAGCCGAACATCCGCTCGGCGCCCGGATTGAAGTAAGTGATGTGTCCGCGACTGTCGGCCGATATAATCGCATCGTTGGCGGTCAGCGCCAGCGTGCGGAACTGCTCCTCACTGATGCGGAGCGCCTCCTCGGCGCGCTGCCGCTCGCTCAAGTCACGGGTCACCTTCGCGAAGCCCAGCAGGTTCCCGTCTGCATCCCGGACGGCGGTGATCACGACGTCCGCCCAGAAGCGGGAACCGTCCTTCCGCACGCGCCAGTTTTCCTCCTCGAAGCGCCCCGCTTCTCGCGCTGCGAGCAGGTTCGCCTCGGGACGTCCCGCGGCGACGGCTTCGGGCAAATAGAAGGTGGACATGTGCCGACCGATGATTTCCTCGGCCGTGTATCCCTTGATCCGTTGCGCTCCGCGGTTCCAGCTCTCTACAATCCCGTTGCGATCGAGCATGAAGATGGCGTAATCGCGCACGCTCTCGACAAGCAGGCGGAACCGCTCCTCGCTCGCGTGCAGAGCGAGATCGATCCCGCTCATCGATCCAGCACCTCACGCACCTTGCGCGCGATGGCGTCGGGCGCGAACGGCTTCTGGACGTAGGTCGAGCCGAGCTCGAGCACGCCGTGCCGCATCACGGTGTCGTCCGTGTAGCCCGACATGAAGATCACGCGGGTTTCGGGTCGCACGTGCGCGAGCCGGGTCGCGAGCTCTCGCCCGTTCATACCTGGCATGATCACGTCCGTGAGCAGCAGGTGGATCGCGCCAGAGTACTGGGCCGCGATGGCGAGCGCCTTCTCGGCAGTCGGCGCTTCGAGCACAGTGTACCCCTGGCGCTCGAGCACCTGGCGTGCGATGGCACGCACGGGCGTCTCGTCCTCCGCAAGCAGCACCGTCTCCGTGCCGCGCGGGGCGCGCTCGAGCGGGGGTGCCGTCGCACCGGCGCGTTCCGTCGCGTCCGCCACGCGGGGCAGGTAGATCTTGAAGGTGGAGCCGTGCCCCAGCTCGCTGTACACCCAGATGAACCCCCCGCTTTGTTTCACGATGCCGTACACGGTGGCGAGTCCCAGCCCCGTGCCCTTGCCTTTCTCCTTGGTGGTGAAGAACGGTTCGAACATGTGCGCCTGGGTCTCTTCGCTCATGCCCGTCCCCGTGTCCGTCACGGCGATCATCACGTAGGGGCCCGGCTGCGCCGGATAATGGTCGGCCGCGTATCCCGCGGACAGGTCTGCGTTGGATGTCTCGAGCATGAGCCTGCCCCCTTGCGGCATCGCGTCGCGTGCGTTCACCGCCAGGTTCATGAGGACCTGCTCCAGCTGGCCGGCGTCGGCCTTGACGCGGCCGGCGGCCGGGTCGAGGCGCGTGCTCAGCTCCACGTCCTCGCCCAGCAACCGGCCCAGCATCTTCTCGAGATCGCCCACCAGGGCGTTGATGTCGATGATCTTGGGTTGCAGCACCTGCTGACGGCTGAAGGCCAGCAGCTGGCGGGTGAGCCCGGCGGCGCGCTCGGAGGCCTTGCGGACCTCGGCGACGTCTTGCCGCCGCGGGTCGGCGGGGCTCAAGTCGTCGAGCAGCAGGTCGGCGTACCCCGTGATGGCGGTGAGGATGTTGTTGAAGTCGTGCGCGATACCGCCGGCGAGCCGGCCCACCGCCTCCATCTTCTGAGCCTGGCGCAGCTGCTGCTCGAGCTGCACGCGCTCGGTCACGTCGCGCCCGATGCCCAGGATGCCGATGAGCCGCTGTTCCAGGAGCTGCGGCGTGGCGGAGAATTCCACCATGCGGTGGTCGCCCCTCGCGGTGCGGACGCGGAACTGGCTCACCGGCCGGAGCTCGCCGCGCACCACCTGGCCGAGCAGCTCGAGCGCGTGCGGCAAGTCCTCCGGGTGCACCAGCCGCTCGAACGGCTGCCCGACCCACTCCTCCCGCCGCCAGCCGGTGATCGTCTCGAACGCCGGGTTGAGCGACGTGATCGTGCCCTCGGGGGACAGCGCGAAAATGACGTCCCGCACTCCCTCGACCAGCGTGCGGTAGCGCTCTTCCGACTCCCGCAGCGCCGTCTCGGCTTGGCGGCGCTCGGTGTCGTCGCGGAAGTTCACGACGATCGCGCCCACCGCCGGCTCGGAGAGTCGATTCACCGCGACCGCGTCGATGTAGCGCCACGCGCCGTCCTTGTGGCGCCAGCGAAACCCCAGCGCGAGCGGCCGGCCGGGACTCGCGCCGCTCTCGGTAAGGGCTGCCTGAACGCGGGGAATGTCGTCGGGATGCACGCGCTCCAGGCTGGCGCGACCCACCAGCTCGCCGGGGGCGAAGCCCAGCAGCCGCTCGGCGGACTGACTGGCGAAGAGGAGCGTGCCGTCGGGAGCGATCAGGGCGACCGCGTCGGCGCCGTGCTCGATCAGCGCCCGGAAGCGCTCCTCACCTTGACGGCGGGCTTCCTCGGCCCGCGCCTGGTCGGTGCGGGCGCGCCGCAGGTCGAGCGCACGCAGCACCGCCGGGCCCAGCCGCTCCAGGTGGTGTTTGACGATGTAGTCGGCGGCGCCAGCCCTGATGTACTCGGCCGCGGTTTCTTCGTCGAGGCTCCCGGTGACGACGATCACGGGCGTGTCCGGGGTGTCGAGCAGCGCGATGCGCAGCGCGTCCGCGGCGCCGAACGCCGGCAGCGAATGGTCGGTCAGCACGATGTCGGGCTGGAAGGTCTGGACCGCTTCGCGGTACGCACGCTCCGTTTCCACGCGCCGGGTGGCGGTCGCGATGCCGCTGCGGCGTAACTCTCGCTCGATCAGCGCCGCATCATCGGCGACATCTTCGACGAGCAGGACGCGGATCAGGTCAGCCATCGCGTCAGTGCGGCTGCTCGTTCAAGAGCAGCCAGTACAGACCTACCTCGGACACGGCGCGGGCGAACGACTCGAAATCCACCGGCTTCACGATGTAGCTGTTGGCGCCCAGGCGATACGCCGCCGCGATGTCCGGCTCCTCCTTCGACGACGTGAGCACTACGACCGGGAGCGAGCGCGTGCGGTGGTCGCCCTTGAGACGCTTCAACACCTCGAGTCCATCCACCTTGGGGAGCTTCAGGTCGAGCAAGATCACCCGGGGCGTGACGCCGAACTCCTTCAGGGGATGTCCTTCCTCGCCAAAGAAGAACGCCAGCGCTTCGGCACCGTCGCGAGCCACGAACACCTGGTTCGCGAGGTTGCGCGCCTTGAGCGCCCGGAGGGTGAGCTCCACGTCGTTGGCGTTGTCCTCGACCAGCAGGATCTCGACTTCCGGAGATACGCTCATGCGCTCACTCACGACGGGCAGGGTGAAGGAGGTGAGATCTTAAGCATGCACGTATGGGAAGGCCGCCGGGACACGCCAGGGCATTTTTGCGGCACTGGGGGGCGCTTTTACGGCAACCGGTTGAATGGGTCCCGAACGGGGGATCACAAACAAGCCGGCCTGGGTGGACCGCCGCCGAGGTCGGGCGTGCGGTCCCTTCCTCTAGACCTCCAGCGGTCACACACCAGGCCGCAACCGTCGAAACGAATGCGCCGCACGATAGGAAACGGCGCGCGTGCCGTCAAGCGTGGCGTCGACGCAACGAGAGAGGCCCGGAATCCCTGCCTCCTCATGCGCAACGAGTTACTGTTTAGGGACATGGACGCAGCGACGCGCCTCCCATGGCTTCGGCCGATGCTCCTCATGGGCGTGGTCTACCTCGTTGCCGGCGTCACGTCCGCGGCGCTCGCCAAAGCAGCTGCCTCCGAGCAGATGCGTGTTGCGTGGCGGCTCGCCGCCTGGGTGATCAGCGCGGCGGCGTTCGGCGGGCACATCTGGTACGAGCACGTGCGGTTGCGCAGCTCTCGGGCGATCACTGCGTTTCATGCCGCGCTGGCCGCGGCCCTCGGGGCGTTCGGGCTCGCGGTGGCGGCGACTGTGCACGCGCAGGTGGTGGGGAGCATGCGGCCCGCGTACGCGCTGGCGCTCGTCCTGTGGCCGGTCCTGACCGGGGTGCCGGCGTTCATTGTCGCCTTGGCGGTCGCGGCCGTTGCCGCGGCACGGCGGGCGAACTAGAAGCGTTCGCCTACCGACGCAGCAGCTGCGTGATCTGGACGAGATTGCCGCAGGCGTCGTTCAGCTTGGCGATCTGGGAACCAGTTACGTCCGTTGGCGGCATGGTGAACTTGGCGCCTCGCGCTTTCATACGCTCGTAATCGGCCTGCAGGTCGTCGGTGAAGAACATGGCCGCGGGCTGCCCTTGCTGGAGCATCGCCTGCTGGTAGGCCTTGGCTGCCGGGTTATCGTTGAGCGCCAACTGCAGCTCCGTGCCGTCCCGGTCTTCCGGTGAGGCGACGGTGAGCCAGCGAAATGGTCCCTGGCTGAAGTCGGCCTTCTTCACGAAGCCCAACACCTCGGTATAGACGCGCAGGGCCTTCTCTTGGTTGTCGACGTACACGCTGGTCAGTTTGATCTTCATCGGCTCCTCCTAAGGTCGCATTCGTCGCGGTGCTGCTCACGTACCCTGACGAAACGTAACGGCAGAATGTGACCGATAAACCAAGAGGGCTCTCCGTGTCACATTGTTTGGAGTTCGTCCGTCAACGCTATGACGGAACGCGCGACGAGGAATGGGCGATGAACGAACGCGATTATCTGGCCCAGCGATTCGAAGAGAACCGACCCCACCTGCGGTCGGTGGCGTACCGGATGCTCGGCTCATTGAGCGAGGTGGACGACGCAGTGCAGGAGGCGTGGCTGCGGCTGAGCCGCACCGATACCACGGGCATCGAGAACGTTGGCGGATGGCTGACCACGGTCGTCGCGCGCGTGTGCCTGGACATGCTGCGGTCGCGCAAATCGCGGCGGGAGGAGCCATTCACCCCGGACGCGCCGGAGCCGGTCGCGAACGGCACCCGGGGGAGCAGCCCCGAGAATGAGGCGCTCCTCGCCGATTCGGTCGGGCTCGCGCTGCTCGTCGTGCTCGACAGGCTGACCCCGGCCGAGCGGCTCGCCTTCGTGTTGCACGACATGTTCGACATGCCGTTCGAGGAGATCGCGCCGATCGTTGGCCGTTCCGCAACGGCGACACGGCAGCTCGCCAGCCGCGCGCGCCGCCGCGTTCGCGGCGGCGCATCGGCGCCCCCGCCCGACCTCGTTCGTCAGCGCGAGGTCGTCGATGCCTTTCTTGCGGCCTTGCGCGGCGGCGACTTCGAGGGCCTGCTCGCCGTGCTCGATCCGGATGTCGTGGTTCGCGCCGATGCGGCGGTCGCGTCCGGCGCGCCTGTGATCCGCGGCGCGGCGGCCTGGGCAAAGCAGGCGGTCGTCTTCGGGAAGGCCGCGCGCCTGTTACGGCTCGCGCTCGTGAACGGGGCCATCGGCGTCGTGATGGCGCCGCGGGGGCGATTGGTGAGAGCGCTGCGCTTCACGATCGCGAACGGCAAGATCACCCAGATCGAGATCATCGGGGATCTGGCGCGGCTCGGCGAGCTCGACTTATCCATCGTAGACTGATAAGGAAGGGGACAACCCAATGAAATCGACCCGCCGAGTCCCGCCCTCGCCGCGAAAGGAGTCTCGAATGAAGCGCGCCAAGAAGCCGGCCAAGAAGGCATTCACGGACGAAGAGCGCAGCGCGATGAAGGAGCGGGTCCATGAGCTGAAGGCGGGCAAAGGGGACGGAGAAGCCGCGGTGCTCGCGAAGATCGCCGCGATGCGGGGATCGGATCGCGTCCTTGCCGAGCGGATCCATGCGATCGTGAAGGCGAGCGCGCCGGCCCTCTCGCCGAAGACCTGGTACGGGATGCCCGCCTATGCCAAGGACGGCAAGGTCGTCTGCCACTTCGTTAACGCCCAGAAGTTCAAGACGCGATACGCGACGCTCGGCTTCAGCGACGCGGCGAACCTCGACGACGGGCGCATGTGGCCGACCGCCTTCGCGCTGACACAGTTGACCGCCGCCGAAGAGGCGAAGATCGTCGCGCTCGTGAAGAAGGCCGTCAGCTGACCGCTGCGCAATCTATTTGGGAACAGGCGAGGCCAAGGTGATAAAGTAGCGTTTGCGCTTCACACCGACCAAGTAACTCGTAGCTGCAGTCTTTATTTCTGCCGTACCTTCGTACGTGGCCACGAGCCGCGCGACGGGCGTGAGCGTCGGACGGTAGGTCGTTCCTTCCAAGGTGTATTCCAGCGCCTTGGTGTCGCCGATGCTGGCGAACGCAACGTTCTTGAGCTTGAATTTCAGGTCCTGTCGTACGGATCGCTCGAACGCGTCACGCTCGCGCTGCGCCACGCCTGGCCAGTAAACCAACAGGTCCAGCTTCTGGGCGTCTCTGCTCTCGAAATAGCGGCGGTACAGGATCGCGAGCTCCACTTTCGACGCCGCACCCGCGGCCGTGCCTTGGCCCCGAAGAGCTACGACGCAAGATACCGCAAGGCAGATCGCAACACCTGCGGAAACGCCCATCTGGCGCATGGCATTCGCTCCATAGCTTGACAACTGGGCCGGTTCGTCGGTCGAGCGTGCCGCAGCCACGGGGCTTGCGGGGTCTGCTAATCCTTATGGGAGGCCTTGCGAGTTTGTGGGCCGCACGCCGCCGGGAGATGCAGACAGCGTTACCACAACGAGCCATGGCCATATTCTGGGCGTTCAACGCAGCTTACCAGGTCTGGCGTCCCTTCCCCACACCTGGGGTGCGCTGGGTTCTGCTCGCGTTCGCGGTCGTAAACGTGGCACTGTACATGGTGGCCCTGTGGGCACCGACGATGCCTCGCGTTTCGCCGTCGAGCACGACGTAGGAGCAGAGCCATGAAGGCTGGTCATCTCGCCAGCCTCCACTCGAGCGCAGACGCCACCTCAGGTATGATCGACAGCGAACGTTAGGAGGACACGTATGAAACACTGGACCGGCTGGGTGGCACTCATCGGAGCCCTCAACCTTGCACCGGCGGCTGCCGTCGCCCAGCACGCAATGCAGCCGAAACACGAGCTCGGCGCGGACATCGTCGGGGCCTATGAGCATCAATCGCTGGGCGGCGTCAGCGACAATCAGTTCATAGCCGGGACACCGGTCGACTTCAGGATCGGATTCATGGCGGGGGACAAGCTCGTGGTCGAGCCGCGATTCTTCTTCCGGTATAGCAGCAAGGGCGGCTTCAACACGAGCAACCTGTCGAGCGTGGCCGCATATGTGTTCACGCCCGACGTCAACTTCCTCGTAGCGTTCCGGGACAACAAGAAGGGGCCCTATGTGACGGTGGGTGTCGGCGCCGACCTCGAGAAACTGACGCAGACGAGCACCGGCCAGCTCTTTATCAACGGCGGTCTGGGGACGCGGGTGCCCTACGAGTCCGGGGCGATCCGGCTGGAGGCCTTCGGCGCCTACGCTTTCAAGAACGAAACCAACGGTCTGCCGAACACTCTGCAGATTGGCGCTCGGATCGGCCTCTCGCTGTGGCACTGAGGGGGTAAGGGGGGGGCAGCGAAGTAGAGGTTTGCGAGGTAGAGGTTTGGAAGGTTCAGCGGGTGTCTTGAGAACTCCTGTTTAAAGAAGTGGGGTTAGGTGTTGCCCCCACTACGCTCCCGCATGCCTAAATTGGCCCGCGAGAGCGCCGTATCCGCACCGCTGCCATCAAAAACCCTGCTGTCACTAAGAGCCCCATCCACAATCCGACACTGAGCAGGGACGTGCCTGGCGTAAGTTGTGTCAGAGGGTTCGTCGGAAACCCGCCCGGGATGGTCAGCGCGTCCATGCCATTGCCGCCCAGCTGGTGCTGCAGCAGCGCCCAAAAGTGCGTGGTGTTGAACGCGATCTTTTCTAGGAAGACGATCGCGAACGGTGGGAGCAGCCCCCACACGAACGGCGCGCGAGGCGCCCAGGCTGAGACAAATATCAGCCAGCCATAAACCGGTGCATGCCACAATGAGTGCACCATGAACCAGTGGTAGGCGAGCAGCACCGTCATCCGTCCGAACGACAACTGCGTCCACAAGATCGTTACGCTCTGTCTGCCAGCCGCTTGACCCGCTGCACTAGTGCGCCGCTTCTTCCGTCGCCAGCGGCAGCCTGACCTCGAACTCGGCCCCCTTTCCCGGGCCGTCGCTGTAGGCGTCGACGCTCCCGCCGTGCAGGTGGGTCAGCCGGCGGACCAGGTGAAGCCCGATTCCGAGACCGCCTCGCGCGTTCTGGCGCGGCGCCCCTTGCACGAAGAGATCGAATATGCGGGGCAACACCTCGCGATCTATCCCAGCGCCGTTGTCCTTCACGCGCACAGCGACCCACGTGGTTCCGACCTCGGCGCTCAGCCGGATCTGGCCTCGCGATGGTGTAAAGCTGGCCGCGTTTTCGAGGAGATTGACGAAGACTTGGGACAGTCTGACAGAATCCCCGTTGACCCATATTCCCCCGGCGGGCAAATCGACGGTGAGGGTGATCTCCCGTGGCCTGACCGAGGGCTGAGCGGTTTCGACCGCGGCCATGAGCACCTCGCGAAGGTCAACTCGCTCCCGATGAAGCGTGAGTTTGTCGAGCGTGATCCGGCTGACGTCGCGCAGATCATCGGTGAGGCGGGTGAGATAGGACAGCTGCCACTTGATTGTGTTGACTGCCTTGTCGAGTTCGGAGTCGTGGGGGACCCGCTGACGCAATCCGGCAAACTCGGCGCTCAAGGCCGAGAGCGGATGTCTCAGCTCCTGTGCCACGGTCGCAAGGAAGTCGTTCCGCTGACTATCGGCCTGGCGTCCGGCGGCGGTTCTTTCCTGAACTCTCGACTCCAGCTCTCGATTAGCCTGTCGCAAGGCTTCCTCGGCGCGCTGCCGTTCGGTGATCTGGCGCCGCAGCTCGACGTTCAGGCGGGCCAAGGCGCGTCGGCTGCGGTAGAGCTCGGCGAAGACGCTGATCTTGGCTCGCAGGATCTCTGGCTTGACTGGCTTGAGGAGGTAGTCTACGGCCCCGCGAGCATAGCCCTGGAGCGCGTCGGCCTCGTCCATCATCTGACCCGTAAGAAACAGGATGGGCACGTTCTGGTTCCGCTCGCGGCGTTTGATCATGGCTGCCAGCTCGAACCCATCCATGTCTGCCAAGTGGACATCGAGCACGATGGCGGCGAAGTCCTGATCGAGCAGCGCCCGGAGGGCATCGTCCCCCGATTTGGCGAGCACGAATTGGCAGCCGGTGACCTCCAGCGTGGCCTTCAGGGCGCCGAGGTATGTGGCCTGATCATCCACCAGAAGGACGTTCACCGGGTCTGGCGGTGCGGGAAAGGCCGGCGCCGTTGGAGTCCACTGCTCCATGGTCGGTCTGCGCATCATAGTCGCCGTACAGTATAACTCCGGCCGCGGAAGACGGGGCTGCTGCGGCGAGGCTACAATGTCCTCGCCGCGACGGAGCCGTAGGTGTTGCGAAGCCGCCACATCCAGTGCGCCCTGCTAACGCGAAGAAACTTGCCGGTGTGACAAGCCGATCACAGATTGGCTTCTTCGACCGCCGCTATTTCGAGGTACCTATGGATTCTGACCCCAAAGTCCGAACTCCATTCCAGTCAGCACGCCCTCCAGCAAACACGCCACTCGAGGACGATGGGTTCTCCCGCAAGGTGCTCGCCGCCATGCTGGAGTACCGCGACGGGAATTTTGCGGTGCGCCTTCCCTCGGACCTGACCGAATTGAATGGAAAGATTGCCGACACGTTCAATGCCATCATCGCGCTGAGCGATCGGCGC
>DATLKF010000027.1:0-5998 GCA_035538515.1 Gemmatimonadales bacterium | reverse complement strand
ACGAGTTTCCACCAGCTTCAGCTTCCGCGAACGCTTCCAGCCCTTGATCTCCTTCTCGCGCGCAATTGCATCGCGAATGTCAGCGAACTCTTCGAAGTAGACGAGCCGGGTGACTCGGTATTTGCGGGTAAACCCGGCAACAAGACCCTGCTTGTGTTCGTCTACACGCCGCGCGAGATCGCTTGTGACGCCGGTGTAGAGCACTCGGGAGCGACTGGCCATTATGCAGGTGCAGTAAGTCCAGATCACTTACCAGGATGGCCGATCTGGACCCGGGGGCCACCATCTTCTTCCCGCAGAAGGGCGCACAAATTTTCGCTCCTTCTTCTCTTTGAGAGCGAGCCTGCCTTGTCATCCTGAGCGCCGCGAAGCGGCGCGAAGGACCTGCTTTTCTTACCGCAGTTAGCCCTGGACCACCTTTGCCGTCGTCATCAGTTGTCCCACATGCCGCGCCGTGTGCTCGGCCGCGTGCACCAGTAAGCCGATCGTGTTCGACGGGAGCTGCGCGCGCCCGACGAGGCGCACCGTCAACAGCTCCGACTCTTGCGTCGCCCGCAGTTGCTCGTGCGCGCGTCGGATCGCGGCGCTGAACTCCGCCGCTAATGCTCGAGGCTCGAACGTCCGCTCGTGCAGCGTCTTCTCGGCCGCCAGCGCGGCCAGCTGCTCTGGACTCAACCGCTCACCGCGCGCATAGGTGAACAAGCGGTCGAGGCTGCCCATCGCGTGCTTCACGTGATATGCCGCTGACGCGGCAGACCCTGGTCGCCGGTTGAGTTGCTCCGCGGTCAGGCTCGCGAGAGCTTTGCGGGTGTCTTCGTCCGCGTCTACGAGCGCGTGGGCGACGGGCTGTAGCAGGGCGGGGATTCCCGGGATCGGTCCGCGCAACCACGGCGGTTGCTGCGATGGTGTCGAGGGTGAATTGGGCATGGTGGAACGTTATTCGATCTTCTAGCGAACCATCGTTCCCCTTCCCTACCCCCAAGCCGGCTGGCCGGGCGCCAGCGGCAGGCAGCCGACGTACTTCCCCGGCACCCGCACGTAGCGGAGCGCCTGCGTCATCCCGGTCTCGGACGAGAAGTACGCGCCGAGTGCGAGGTCACGCACCGGCGCGAACCACGCTTGCCTGCCAACCGAGCGCACAAACGTCTCACGATCCGCGCGTGACAGCTCGAGGAAGTTCTTCCCCCGCTTCGAGCGGCACTCGGCGCGAAAGCGCTGGAGCCCCTCGCTGAACGCGCGCTGATCCGCCGGCTTGTAGCAGTCGCTGAGAATCAAGTTCATCGCCGCGCCCGTACCCGCCGCCTTCGCGCCGGGTGAGCCGGCCGTCGTGGGAAGCAAGGTGTCGGCGATTTCCTCCGCCAGCATCTGATCCTCGTCCGAGAGGACGCGGGAGCTCGCGCGGCCGGTGCGGCATGCCCCCAGGATTGCACTGGACGCGATGAGCCCGGCCTTGATGGCGTCGCGTCTATTCACAGATTCCTCCGCTTCAGCTCATCCACGGCGTGGTTCGCCGCGCGCGCGGTCAACGCCATATAAAGGATGGACGGACTCTGGTTGCCGGTCGACGTCATGCACGCGCCGTCGGTGACGAACACGTTCGGGCAGCCATGCACCTGGTTCCACTCATTGAGGACAGACGCCCTAGGATCCTTCCCCATGCGCGCGCCGCCCATCTCGTGGATGTCGAGCCCCGGCGCCCATCCCTTGTCGTGGGTCTCGACGTCATGGCACCCCGCGGCCTCGAGCATCTCGGCTGCCTGCGTGCGCCAGTCCGCGATCATGCGCGCGTCGTTGTCGTCGTAGTCCACGTTCATCACCAGCAGGGGGATTCCCCATTGGTCTTTCTTCGTCTCATGGAGACGCACGTGGTTCGACTCCTTGGGGATCGTCTCACCCTGCATATACATGTAGATCCCCCACGGCCCCGGCTGCGTCTGAGCGTTCTTGAAAGCTTCGCCCGCCAGATCATCGGTCGCCACTCCGCGCTCGCGATAGGCGCCGGTGAACGTGGTGTAACCGCCGACGAAGTCGGTGTCCTGATCCCCTAGGTTCCGAAAGTTCACGAGGATGCACTCCGTCGGGTTGCGCCCGAAGAAGTACTTGTCTGTGAATCCGTCAATGCGTCCGTGCCCTTCGACTCGATAGTTGTGGTGCATCACGTACTTTCCGAGCAGCCCGCTGTCGTTGCCGAGCCCGTGGGGGAAGCGCGACGACGTGGAGTTGAGCAGCACCAGCGTGGAGTTGAGCGCTGACCCGTTCACGAAGATGATACGCGCAGCGAACTCCAGCTGCTCATGCGTATTGGCATCGACGACGCGTACGCCGGACGCCTTGCCGGTCTTGTCGTCGTACACAATCGAGTGCACCACCGAGTGCGGCCGCACCGTGAGGTTGCCGGTCTTCGCTGCCCAGGGCAGCGTCGATGAGTTGGAGCTGAAGTATCCCCCGAATGGGCACCCTCGCATACAAAGATTGCGCGCCTGGCACGTGCCGCGGCCCTGCTGCAGATGGATCGGCTTCGGCTTCGACAGGTGCGCCCAGCGTCCCTGGACGACCCACCGATTCTTGTACTTTGCGTGGATCGCGTCGCTCATGTGCTTCTCGACGCAGTTGAAGTCGAAGGGGGGCAGGAACTCGCCGTCGGGCATGGCCTCGAGGTGGTCGTAGTTCCCGCACACGCCGATGAACTGCTCCACGTGCGAATACCACGGCGCGATGTCGTCGTACGTGATCGGCCAGTTCATCCCGTAGCCGAGCTTCTCGGGGGCGACGAACTCGTACTTGCTCCAGCGCTGCGTCGCCCGTCCCCAGATGAGCGACTTCCCGCCGACCTGATAGCCGCGGATCCAGTCGAAGGGCTTCTCTTGCACGTACGGATGGTCGGCGTCCTTCACGAAGAAATGCGCGGTGTCTTCGCCGTAGCCGGCCGCCTTACTGATGAGTGGATTCTCGTCGATCAGCTTGCGGGGGTGGTAGCCGCGGTGCGGCAGCTCCCACGGTGCCATGTTCGCCGTGGGGTAATCCTTTATGTGCTGCACGTCGCGGCCGCGCTCGAGCACGAGAGTCTTGAGGCCGTGGTCGCACAGCTCCTTCGCGGCCCAACCGCCGGAGATTCCGGAGCCGATGACGATGGCGTCGTACGTTCGATCGGATTTTGTCATGCCCATAAGATATCAGCCGCGCACGGCTCCGATTGGAGTTAGGTCGCTGGTAGCCGTTCTTCAAACCTTTTCTCCTTACAAAGCACGCGCTCGCTTGTCATCCTGAGCGAGCGCGACAGCGCGAGCGAAGGACCTGCCGCAAAAAGCAGGTCCTTCGCTTCGCGCGCCTGCGGCGCGCTTCGCTCAGAGCCTGCCCTGAGCACAGCGAAGGGATGACATCGGTTGCGGTCTCAAGACAAGAAGAAGGGGTAAGGGGAGGCAGCCGCGGATTACCGCATCAACTGGCGGCTCTTCTACGACCGTAGTAGCATCTTGGTCTGATCTCACGTCATGGGCAATGAGGGGACAAACTAAACGTGTACACCCTCACCGCCGAGCACATCCTGCCCTGCACCATCACCGGCTCCTGGCCCCGGCCGCGCTGGTTCGATCTCAGCATGTGGGGTCGGCCGATCGACAGCTGCATGATGGATGTGCGCTTCCGCGAGAAGCTCCAGGATGCCATGGCCACGGTGTTGAGCGACCAGGAGCGGGCCGGCATCGACATCTTGACGCACGGCGACTTGCATTGCGACGACGACATGGCCGGCCGCTCCTGGCACCACTACCCGCTGCAACGCTGGGCCGGGTTCTCCGGCGACTACCTGCAATCCGAGGAAACCCGCTCGCCGTGGCTGCGCTATCCGCCCGGCACGCTCCTCAACGAGATCTACACCGGGTGGCGCTGGCCGCGCGTGGTGGACAAGATCGAGCATCGCCCCCTCGATTACGCGAAGATCTGGCGCATCGCGCAGAGCAAGTCCGCCAAGCCGGTGCGCTTCGGCACCTGCTGCTCGCAGGTGATGGGGCTGTTCCTCGACCTCCACACGCCGAAGTACAAGGACCGGCACGAGGTCATCTGGGACATGGCCGTGGCGATGAATACCGAGCTGCTGGCGCTGCGCGACGCGGGGTGCCGCTGCATCCAAATCGAAGAGCCCACCGTGCATTTCTGGGCCAACACCTACGGCCGCGCGCACGACGAAGTGAAGTTCATGGTCGAGTGCTACAACCGTGAGGTGCAGGGTCTCGATGACGTGGAGCTGTGGGTGCACACGTGCTGGGGCAATCCGAACATGCAGCGCGTCATCGAGAACGACAGCTACAAGGAGTCGTTCGAGCTCTACCTCGATGCGATGAAGGGCGACGTTTGGACGGTGGAGATGAAGGACCGCAACATGCGGGAGCTGGACCTGTTCGCGCCGCTCAAGGGCCGGCTCAAGAAAAAGATCTGCGTCGGCGTCGTCAGCCACCGCACGCTCCAGGTCGAGCGGCCCGAAGACATCGCGGCAACCATCCGTCACGCCCTGCGATACATTGCACCGGAGCAGCTCATCGTATCCAGCGATTGCGGCTTCGGCCGGCAGGGCGGCAACCGCGACATCGCGTTCTTCAAGACCACGGCCATCGCGCAGGGCACGAACATCGTCCGGCGCGAGCTCGGGCTCCCAGTGACGGATGTCCGTGCGGCGAATCCCGCGCTCCAGAAGGACATCGTGCCGAAAACCCCCGATCGATAGCGCTCCACGCCACGGACGGAGCCGAATCTGCGTCCAACAGGAGGTCCCCATGCACAAACATCAGGTTCTGCTCGCGGCGCTCGGGATGGCTGTTCTGCCGTCCATCTTGGCCGCGCGGGCCGCCCAGGCTCCCCTGCGCATCATCGCGTTCGGCGCGCACCCCGACGACTGCGAGCTGGTTGCGGGAGGGGTGGCCGCCAAGTGGGCGGCGCTCGGGCACAAGTTCAAGTGCGTGGCGGTGACCAACGGGGATATCGGCCATGCCACCGTGGCGGGCGGCCCCCTGGCCCTGCGCCGTCGCGCCGAGGCGCTCGCGGCCGCGAAGATCCTGGGGATCGAGACGGAGGTGCTCGACAACCACGACGGCGAGCTGATGGTCACGCTGGAGAACCGGCGCCGGATCGCGCGCCTCATCCGCGAGTGGCAGGCCGACGTGGTGATCAGCCATCGTCCCAACGACTACCACCCGGACCACCGGTACACCGGCGTGCTGGTGATGGACGCGGCCTATATGGTGCAGGTGCCCTTCTTTGATCCCGACGTACCGCCACTCCGTCGCAATCCGGTCTTCCTCTTCTCCGAGGACCGCTTCCAAAAGCCAAACCCGTTCAGCGGTGACATCGTGGTCGCCATTGACGACGTGATCGAGAAGAAGCTGGCCGTGGTCGAGGCGATGGAATCGCAGTTCTACGAAGGGGGATGCTGCGACGTACCGGCGGGCGGCCTGCCGCAAGACGCTGCCGGCAAGGCGGCACGCAAGCGGGAGGTGCGCGACGCCTTCAGCCGGCGGTTCGCCGCGACCGCAGACCGGTTCCGCGCGCGGCTGGCGGCGCGCTACGGGCAGCGGGCGTCGACCGTCAAATACGCCGAGGCGTTCGAGATCTGCGAATACGGCCGCCAGCCGGACGAAGCCGAGATCCGGCGGCTGTTCCCGTTCTTCCCATGAGGGCAGGCTGCGTGGGCGCTGTGCGTTCAGCTGTGAGTTTCTCACGACCATCGGTTGATCTTCGGGCCCGCTGTTACGACTCCGAATGCCCAGGACCTCGCGTGATTGCCACTCGGTGTCGTGACTCAGTGCTCTAATGAGTCGCATGGGGTTCAGGGGGTCGCGGGTTCAAGTCCCGCCGTCGCGATTGCTCAAAGAAGGTCCATTCCGGACACATGGGTGACAGTTTATTCCGAGCACATAGGTAACACTTTCGGGCCAAAGGGATAGTCGATCGGTTCGAGCCGACACGTCTCGTCATCGAAGTAGCCCAGGTCGTACTGCATGAAGGT
>DATLKF010000026.1:0-56695 GCA_035538515.1 Gemmatimonadales bacterium | reverse complement strand
AGCCTCACCGGGCACCAGACCGAGGCGGTGTACCGGCGGTACGCAATCGTGGACGCGGCTGCGCAACGCGAGGGCGTTGCCAAGCTCGCGAAGCTCGAGCCTGCGGCGTCGTAAACGCGTTTTCGAATTTCACATTTATTTCACACTGACAACACGGGCCGCTCGCGAGGGCGGCCCTAAGTGTGTGCGGCACAATGCCGAGGGCAGGACTCGAACCTGCACGGGAGTCGCCTCCCAAGGGATTTTAAGTCCCTTGCGTCTACCGATTTCGCCACCCCGGCCGACTGAAACATAGCCTCCAACGTCGTGCCGCGACGCGGTTTCGCCCATCCGTTTGACAAGAATTCGGGCCAATGCTACCCTTGGCCAGCCGATTCCACCATCTCTCGCAAGGCCATCCGGAGACACACTTATGCAGCGGTGGGTGCGGTACGCGCTGTTCTTGTGCACCGGGCTCCCGGCCCTGCTCAATGCCCAGGGGTTCGGGATCTACGAACAGGCCGCCTGCCCGATGGGACGAGCCGGCACCGGAGTGGCCGCCCCGTGCGCCGACGGCTCCGCGATCTTTTTCAATCCCGCGGGGCTTGCCGGGTTCAAGGGCGGGCGCGCCACCGTCGGCGTGACCTTGCTCGACGTGCAGGGCAGCTTCACGGACGACCTGTTGCAGCAGAAGACGAACCTCGACGACCCGCTCCTGGCAATCCCGCAGGTCTATGCGGCGTATGGCGTTACACCGAAGCTCGGAGTCGGCATCGGATTGTTCGCCCCGTATGGACTCGAGACGAAGTGGCCGCTGACGTTCGATGGACGGTTCGCGGGATACGACAACATCCTCCGGTCGGTGTACGTGCAGCCGACGGTGGCGTACCAGGTCACGCCGTGGCTGTCGCTCGGCGGCGGGCTGGACATCGTATTCGGCTCGGTGGAGTTGAACCAACGGCTGGACCTGGCCCAAGCCCCCGTGCCCACCACCCTCGTGCCGGTCCCGCCCGGAAGCCCGCCAGTCGTGTTCGGCCAGTTCGGCATTGCACCTGGGACGGACTTTGCCAATGCGCACCTCGAGGCGACCAAGACGGCGGTGACGGCGCACTGGGGCGCCATCATCAAGTTGAGCGACAAGCTGTCCGTCGGCGGCCGCTACATGATGGACGCGACCCTCGACTACTCCGGGACGGGCACGTTCACGCAGGTGCCCACCAACCTCGTGATTCCCGCGACGATCACCGTGGGGTCATTCACGATTCCCGCTGGTACACCAGTCGACCTGTTGCTCGCGGCACCGGCGACGAGCGGTGGCCTCGATCTTTTCAACACGGTGCTCACGACCCAGACGGTGACCACCTCGATCACCAACCCCGAGCAGCTGATCTTGGGGCTCGCGTACAAACTTCGTAAGGATTGGACGTTGTTCGGCGACTATCAGTTCACCCGCTGGGGGAAACGTTTCTCCGTTCTGAACATCAACTTCGCGAACCCACTCCTCAACCGAGTGCTGTACGAGAATTACCAAAACACGAACGGCTTCCGGTTCGCCGCCGAGTGGGTGAAGGATGCGAAGTGGACGTTCCGTGGGGGCTGGTTGAACCACGAGGGCGCAGCGCCTCCCGAGACGGTGACGCCGCTCCTGCCGGAGGGGACCCGCAACGAGTTCACCGGAGGGTTCACCGTGAAGCTGTCGCCGACATTCTCGGCGGACGTGGCGTATCAGTACATCAAGCAGAACGATCGGCGGGGTCGCACGCGGGAACCGATCTTCAACCAGGTCCCGACGACGCTGCTGAACAACGGCCTGTACGACTTCTACGCGCACCTCTTCGGGGTGTCGCTCAGCTACGCGTTCTAGAGGAGCCCGGACGATGACGTACCGCCGAGTTCTGCTCGCCGCCGGCCTGGGCTGCGCACTCTGGGCCGCCGCGTGCGAGAACGATATGCTCAACCCGCCGGGCGTGCCGCCCTACACAGGGGGCGCGATGTTCCAGCGCTATGTAGCGATGGGGAACAGCATCACCGCGGGGTGGCAGTCGGGGGGCATCAACGACTCGACGCAGAGTCGCGCGTATCCTGTGTTGGTGGCCGCGGCCATGCGTGGTGACCGGTTTTATTATCCGAGCCTGAATTACGTCCCGGCGCTGAATCTCTACGGCTGCCCGCCGCCGTACTCGAACGTCTTCACGCAAACGCGGCTTGGCACGGGATCAACGGCGTCCACCTGCTCGCTCCGCAGCGCGTCGATCCCGCCCTACCTGAGCAACGTCGCCGTGCCGGGTGCGGAGGCGTTGGATCTGCTCCAGAACGGACCGGGTGCGGGAACGAACTCGAACGCGCTCACCCTGCTGTTCCTGGGCGGACGCACCCAGATACGGGCGATGATGGACGCGGGGCCGACGTTCGTGAGCGTGTGGATCGGGAATAACGACGTGCTGGGCGCGGCCACGAACAGCGCCAACGCCGGTGACTCCACGCTGATCACCCCGGCGGCCACGGTGCAGACGGAGTTGACCAACATCGCCAGCGCCATCGCCGGGACTGGCGCCAGCGCCATTCTCATCGGCGTCGCGAACGTGACGACGGTGCCTTTCTTCAGTCAAGGCGCTACGTACTGGGCGATCAAGAACCACCTCGTCCCAGGTGACTCGTTCCCCACTCAGTTCACCGTGAGCAACAACTGCGCCCCGATCGCAACCGGCATCCCGGGCGCACGGGGGGACTCGGTGCTGGTGCCGTTCCCCTATGGCGGCGCCCTGCTCACCGCCGCGTCGCCACCCAACAACCAGCCGCGCAACCTCGATTGCGCCGACACAGTCAAGGCGATCGTCGTGCCGGCGGAGCTGCGGAAGCTCGTGACGGCAGTACTGGCCTACAACGTCGCTGATTCCACGCTCGCGGCGCAGCACGGCTGGGCATGGCTCAACCCCAACCCGATCTTGGATTCGTTGCGCGCGATCCCAACGCAGGTGGCGCCATTCCCCGCGTTCGCGAACGCCCAGGGGCAGCCGACACCCTGCTCCGCGAGCCCGTTCGGGCTGGCGTTCTCCTGCGACGGCGTGCATCCCAGTTCGGCGAGCCACGTCATCATCGCCCGGCACGTGGTGGCGGCCATCAACGCGAAGTACGGCTCGGCGATCCCTTCGCCCTGAGCACGAACCCCATCCGTGTCGCGGGGTAGCGCATACGGCGTCCGCTCACCGCGGATGCCGTTTTGCTAATGCCCTCGCTCCGGCTCGTCCTCGCGCTCGCGAGCTTCGCCGTCACCGGCGGGACCGCGCTCGCCCAGGCCGTCGAACGCACCGACGTGCCGGAACGGGGCGTGCTGCGCGTCACCTTTGATCCCCGCGTGATGACGTGGAACGACGAGTTCACGAGCGCGGGGCGCCGGCGGCTGGGCGCGCCGCTCACGGGCGACACGCTGGGCGGGCGGTTCATTCCGCTGGTCGCGCGGCTCGAGCAGAACGTGCGCACCGCCAGCGGCGTCGCCGGGTTCGTCGCGAGCCTGGGACAGGGGCTGTTGAGCGTCCGCCAGGAGCGGCGTACCTATCCGTTCACCGCCGAGCTGGGCGTCACCGATCGGCTGTCCGTGAGTCTGATGGTGCCAATCGTTCGCGTTGCCACACGCAGCTCGCTGCAGCGAACGAACGTCGGCGCTAATCTCGGATTGAACCCGCGGCTCGAGGGGCTGACCGGCGCCGATTCAGCGTATAGCACCTTCTTCACGCAATTCGACACGACGCTGGCACGCTTCGACCAGAACATCGCCGCCGGTCAATACGGCTGCGCCAGCGGCGCGCCTTGCGCCGCACGCGACAGCTCCACGCGCTGGCATACCGTGCGCGACGCGCTGCACACCTCGGCGTACGGCCTCGGACAGACCGGCTCGCCGTTCCTGCCGCTCGGCAGCTCGGCGGCGGCGCTCGGCATCGACACGACCGTCCTCCGGATCGAGCGGGGATTGGGCGTGACCTACGGCGTTCGCGGGTTCGATACGACCACGACGTTCCTGCTGCCGACGGACACGCTGACCAGCGGGTTCGTCGACCAAGCGCTCATCGACCCGCGCGGCTTCGGATACGCCGCGCAACCGTTCCGCAGGAGCTGGCGCTATGGTTTGGGCGACGTGGAGCTGGGCGCGAAGTACCGCCTGCTCACCGGCTCCCACGTCGCCACGGCGCTGCAAGCGATCGTGCGTCTGCCGACCGCCGGCCGGGATTCCGCGGACGACCTGCAGCGCCAGTCACTCGGCGATCGCCAGTTCGACCTCGAAGGACGGCTGACACAGGAGCTGATCGTCGGGCCGCTGTGGCTCAACGTCGCCGTTCACGGCGGCCTACAGCGACACGGCACACGCGTGCGGCGGGTGGCGCCCCCCGACGCGTTTCTCGTTCCCGCGACGGCGACCGCCACCCTGTGGTGGAAGCCCGGGGATTACGCAGGCGTGGACGTCGCGCCGCTGCTGCGATTGTCTCGCGAGTTCGCCGCTGGGTTCACGGCGGGCTACTTCACCAAGGCGCGGGACCAATACGGCTATTTGTCTGCACAAGACTCGGTGGATCTTGCGAACCGCACTGGCGCGGCGACGCCCGCCAGCGTGCTCGACCTGGGAACATCCGAGCGCCGACTCCGCCTCGGCTTCGCGGTCACCTACCACGCCCCGATGGTCGAAGGCGGGTTCTCGATCGAGCAGACGGTCAGCGGCCGCGGTGGGCCCGTCCCCGGGGCGACGGTGTATCGGATCGTGATGCGGGCGTCGCAGAAGCTTTTTTGAGCAGCTCGGCCGCGTGGCCCAGGGCGGTGCGCATGTCGGGGTCGCCGAGCATGCGCGCCAATTCTCGTGTGCGGTTCTCCCCGGTCACCACCTGCACGTCACTCGTCGCCACCCCGCCGCGCGCTCCCTTCGCGATCACCAGATGATGATGGGCGTACGCCGCGATCTGGGGGAGGTGCGTGATGACGAGCGCCTGTCGGGCATCATCCCGTCCCACCACCACCTCTGCGAGCGCTGCGCCCACCCGACCGCCCACCTCGCCGCCGATCCCCTGGTCCACTTCGTCGAACACGAGAGTGGGGACGGCGTCCTGCTCGGCCAGGATGACTTTCAGCGCCAGCATGAGCCGCGACAGCTCGCCGCCGGATGCGACCTTCGCGAGCGGACGTGCCTCCAGACCGACGTTGAGTTGGACCTCGAACACCACGTCCTCAGCGCCGAGTGCGTGGTGCGTGGTGCGTGGTTGCAGGCGGATCGCAACCTTGCCTCCTAGCCCCAAGGTCGGTAGTAGCGCGTTGACCGCCTGCTCGAGGCGGGTAGCGCCGCGGGTCCGCTTGGCCGTCAGCGCGGCGCAGGCCCGCGCGAAGTCGCCCGCGGCCTCCTCCCGCTGCTCGGCGATCTGACGCAGATCCAGGTCGGCCGTGTCGAGCAGCTCCAGCTCGCGAGCCGCCCGGTCGCGGGTGGCGAGCACGTCGGGGAGGGCCGGGCCGTACTTCTGAGTGAGACGGAACAGCACGTCGCGCCGCTGCTCGACGGCCGCGAGACGGCCGGGGTCGCTTTCGATGCCCGCCCCGTAATCGCGCGCCGCCTGGATCAACTCCTCGACGTTCGCGAACGCTCCGTCCAGTAGCTCCTGCCACTTGGCCGTGGACGGGTCGAGGCGCGTGAGTGCGGCGAACAGCTTGGCCGCGCGTGACAGTCCGCTGGTGTCGAGCGCCTGCTCCAGCTCGCGTGACAAGCGCCCGAGCTCATCGGCGTGCGCTAGGCGCTTGGCCTCGATCTCGAGCGCGTCGGTTTCTCCCGCCTGAGGCGCGGCCCGCTCGATTTCTCCCACCACGTGGCGGAGATAGTCGGCCTTGCGGCGCACCTCTTCCCGTTTGGCGGTGAGCTCGCCCTCGCGCCGCTCCAACTCGCGCAGCCGGTCGTGCGCATCGCGGGCCGCCGTTCGCTCCACCACGGCATCGGCGTAAGCGTCCAGCATGTCGCGCTGGGCGTCGCTCCGGAGCAGCGACTGCGTCTCATGCTGGCCATGGAGATCCACGAGCAGTGCGCCGAGCTGCGCCAGGACGCCGACGGTCGTGGGACTGCCGTTTACCCAGGCACGGGAGCGCCCCTCCCCCGCGATCTCACGCTTCAAGACGAGTCGGCCCTCTTCCGCCTCCACCCCGAGGGCGGTCAAGGGCGGTCGAAGCCGGTCGAGGGCGTCCACCGTGAACTCGAAGGCACCTTCGATCACCGTCCTCTGGGCACCCGGCCGGACGACGTCGGACGATGCGCGCTCGCCGAGCAGGAGCGCGAGGGCGTCGACGAGCATCGACTTGCCAGCCCCGGTCTCGCCGGTCAAGACGTTGAGACCAGGAGCGAGGGGCAGCGTGACGTCCGCAATGACGGCGAGGTCGCGGACGCGCAGCTCCGCGAGCACTATGTGCGCTCGCGGTCCGAGAGGTCCCCCCATTGCAGCTTCTTGCGCATACGCGCAAAGAAGCCTTCAGGCCCGAGGCGGATCAGCAGCACGGGTTGAGCGGCGCGCTTCACGATGAGGCGCTCACCCGCCCTCATGGTGGTGCCGACTTGCCCGTCGAAGGAGACCAGCACATCCTCGGTCCAGGGCGGGATCGGCTCGACCGTCACGGCGGCGTTGGACGGGACCACGAGGGGCCTCACGGCGAGGGTGTGCGGACAGATGGCGGCGACGACGATGGCGTCGACGCCGGGGACGACGATCGGGCCGCCCGCCGAAAGGGCGTACGCGGTGGAGCCGGTGGGCGTGGCCACGACGATGCCGTCGGAGGAGTACTGCCCGACTTCGTCACCGTCGACCGACACGCGCAGCCGAATGACGCGCGCAACGCCGCCCTTGTGCACAACCGCGTCGTTCAAGACGACGGGCTCCGCCCGGCGCAGGCCCTGCTTGTCCTCGATGAGCGGGGCGAGCGCGAGGCGCGACTCGGTGGCGTAGGCCCGGCGGACGAGCGCATCGAGCGCCCAATCGAGCGTCTGCGAGTTGGCGGTGGTGAGGAAGCCGACCCGCCCCAGGTTGACGCCCAGGATGGGAGTGCCGGCGCCGTTCAGCGTACGCGCCCCGCGCAGCAGCGTGCCGTCGCCGCCGAGGGTGATGAGACAATCGAGCTGCGGCGCGCCGTGCAGCGGCGCAGGGACGGGGGCGGGCCAGAGCGATCCGATTTCCTGCTCGGTGAACAGCCTGATCCCGAGCCGCGGCGCGACCTGCGCCAGGTGCAAGAGGATGCTCTTGAGATCGCTGTAGCTCGGGTTGCCGACGACCCCGATGTTCATGAATGGGTGAGGGACGCCTCCGCGGCGAGGGCGCGCACCCGTGCGGCGATCCCCGCCCCGGTGAGGCCGACCTGCGCGAGCTGTTGCGCGCGGGGCGCGTGCTCGTAAGTCGCATCGGGAACGCCGAGCGGCACGACGCGGGTCTCCGGCGCGATGGTTTGTACGAGCCCCGCGAGGGAAGCGCCGAACCCGTTCGTCACCACCGCGTCTTCGACGGTGACGAGCAGGCGGTGGTCGCGCAGCAGCGCGTCGAGCATGTCTCGATCCACCGGCTTCACGAACCGGCAGTTCACCACCGTCACATCGCGGCCCTGGGCGGTCAGCTGCTCCGCGGCGGCGAGCGCCGGCTGGCACATGGCGCCGACCGCGAGCAAGGCGCATTCCCGTCCTTTGCGGAGCAACTCCCACGTCCCGTACCGGATCGGGGCCACTTCGGCGGCGGGCGGAGCCGCGCCCGGCGCCTTGTCACGCGGGTAGCGGATGGAGAACGGCCCGGCGGTGTGCTCGAGGGCGCAGCGCAGCAGCCCGATCAGCTCCGCGCCGTCCTTCGGCGCGGTGACCGTCATGTGCGGCACAGCCAGCAGGTAGGCGATGTCGTACAGGCCCATGTGGGTCTGCCCATCTTCGCCGACCATGCCGGCGCGGTCGAGACAGAAAATGACGGGAAGCTCCTGGATCGCCACGTCGTGGATGATGCTGTCGTAGGCGCGCTGCAGGAACGTGGAGTAGATCGCGACCACGGGGCGAATGCCCTGGGTCGCGAGTCCGGCGGCGAAGGTGGTGGCGTGCGCCTCCGCGATCCCCACATCGAAGAAGCGCTCCGGCCATTTCTTCTGGAACAGGTTCGTGCCCGTGCCCGACGGCATCGCCGCCGTGATGGCAACAAGGTTCGGGTACTCGGCCCCGAGCTGGCTGAGGGCCTCGCCGAACACCTTGGTCCACTGCGGCGGGCCCTCCTTGACGGGCCTGAGCTCGCCCGTGACCGGGTCGTAGGGCGCGCGGGCATGGTATTTCTCCGAATCGGGGAGCGGGAGGGGGAATCCTTTCCCCTTCTCGGTGATCACGTGCACCACGCGCGGTCCTTTCAGCGTCTTCACGATCTCGAACGCCTGCACCATCTGCGCGATGTTGTGCCCGTCGATCGGGCCGAAATACCGGAACCCGAGCTCCTCGAACAGCATCCCCGGCGACCAGAAGTTCTTGATGCTCTCCTCCATCGTCTTCGCGAAGTCGACGAGCTTCTGGCCCCCGATGATATGGGAGACCGATTCGATCAATCCCTTGACACGCTCCCGCATCCGTACCGTCATCGGGCTCGCGATGATGGAGCCCAGGTACTTGTTGATGGCGCCCACGTTCGGGGCGATCGACATCCCGTTGTCGTTGAGCACCATGATGATGTCGCGCCCGGAGGTCCCCGCGTTGTTCATCGCCTCGTAGGGGAGCCCGCAGGTGAGCGCGCCGTCGCCCACCACGGCGACGACCTTGAACTGCTCGCCCTTTAAGTCGCGCGCCATGGCGATGCCGAACGCCGCCGACAGCCCGGTCCCGGCGTGCCCGGCGCCGAACTGGTCGTGCGAGCTCTCGCTGCGGCGGAGGAAGCCCGAGAGGCCGCCCGCCTGGCGGAGGGTGGGGAGCCGCTCGCTCCGGCCGGTGAGCATCTTCCAGGGGTACCCCTGGTGCCCCACGTCCCACACGATCTTGTCGCGCGGCGAATCGAAGCAATAGCTCAACGCGACAGTGAGCTCGACCACCCCCAGGCCGGCGCCGATATGCCCGCCGGTCTGGGACACCACCTCGATCAGCCGGCGTCGCACCTCGTCCGCGAGCGGCTGGAGCTGGGCGCGATCCAGACGCCGGACGTCTTCGGGACCGGTGATCGTCTCAAGTAAGGACACGGTGCCCCCGCCAAGTCGGAACGCGGAAGTCGGAACGCGGAACAGAGGGACGGACATCAGTTCCGCGTTCCGCGTTCCACCTTCCGCGTTCGGTCGCGCTCATGTCAGTTTGGCCTTGTGACAATGTACTGTGCTAGCGCCACTAAGGTAGGCGACGCCAGCCCCGCCTGCCGCAACCGGTCCACCGCCCGGGCCGCCAGTCGCTCCGCCTCGGCTCGGGCGGCGTCGACGCCGAGCAGCGTGACGAAGGTGGTCTTGCCCTGCTCCGAGGGAGCCGTCGCATCGAGAATGTCGTCGTAGATCTGGAACGCGAGACCGACGTCGGCGCCGTAGCCGCGCAGCGCCTCGCACAGCGCCGCGGGCGCGCCCGCTGCCAGGCCGCCGATCACGCACGCACTCGCAATCAATGCTCCGGTCTTGCGGCGATGGATGTCCTCGAGCTCGGGCTTGGCGATGTGCCGCCCCTCGGCCTCGAGATCGAGCGCCTGGCCTCCGATCATCCCGCTGGCGCCCGCGGCTTGAAACAGCTCGAGCGCCACCGCCCGCCGACGCGCGGGCTCGAGGCGCAGCGCCGCCATCCCCGCGTCCAGTACGCGCGCGCCCAGCGCCACCATGTGATAGCCGGCGACGGTGGCGGTGCGCACGTCGAAGGCGCGGTGCGTCGTGGGGCGGCCGCGGCGGCGGTCGTCGTTGTCCATGCACGGCAGGTCGTCGTGCACCAGGGAATACGCGTGCACCACCTCGACCGCGGCCGCGACCTCAGGCACTCCCTCGCGGGCACGTCCCCCGATCGCCCCCCCCTCGCCGACCGCCTCCGCGCAGGCGAACACCAGGGTGGGGCGGAGTCGCTTGCCGGTGGAGAGCAGGCTGTAGCGAATCGCGGCGGGCAGCGGGGCGGGCCACCAACCGTCGGCTAATCCGCCCCACGCCGCGAGCACCCCGTCCACGCGGGCGCGCGCGTCCGTGAGGTAGGCCTCGAGGGCAGAGTGGCTAGCCGTCGAAGTCATCGAGCTTCAGGCGACCGGTCTGGTCGGCGAGCACCTGCTTCACCTGCGCCTCGGCGGCGGTGAGCCGGTCGCGCGCTGCCCGCAGCCGTTCCACGCCTTCCTCGAACAGCTTGAGCGCGTCGTCGAGATCCAGATTCTGTCCCCCCCCTTCGAGCAGGCGGACGATTTCCTCCAGCCGCTCGAGCTGGCGGGTGAAGCTCAACGGGGGAGGCTCGGGCGCGCGCGCCATCAGGACTTCGGGCCCCCTCCTTCCGCCCTCCCGTCAACGCGCGCCGCGACTTCGCCGTCGGTGACCCGCAGCCGGAAGGACAGTCCCTGCGGGAACTGCACCACCCGCTTGAGCACCCGGCCCTGCTCGTCGCGCGCCAGGGCATAGCCGCGCTCGAGGACCTTGAGGGGGGAGAGGGCGTCGAGGCGGCCCGCGAGGCCCGCCAGCTCATGGCGATGCCGCTCGAGCCGACGCTCGAGCGTCCCCGTCAGGCGATCGAGCATCCGGTTGAACGACTCGGTCACGCGTCCCGAGCGTGTCGCGAGTCCCCGCGCGAGCCGGGCTCCCAGATGATCGAGCGCCACCAGCACGTCGGCGCGGTCGGGCGTGGCGGCCTCCGCCGCGGCGGACGGGGTGGCGGCTCGCACATCGGCCACGAGGTCGCACAAGGTGACGTCGGTCTCATGGCCGACCGCCGAAATCACGGGCACCGGGAGCGCGGCCACGGCCCGCGCCACGCGCTCATGGTTGAAGGTCCAGAGGTCCTCGCGGGAGCCCCCGCCCCGTCCGATGATGACGACGTCGAGGCCCTCGAGGCGGCATGCCAGGCCGAGTGCCGCGCAGATCTCGCCCTCCGCGCCCTCCCCCTGCACGCGCGTGGGGATCACGAGCAGCTCGGTGAGCGGCCACCGGCGCGTCGTCACCGCGATGATGTCCCGCAGCGCCGCGCCATCGGGGCTGGTCACGACCGCGATGCGGCGCGGGTACGCCGGCAGCGATCGCCGCCTCGCGGGATCGAGCAGCCCATCTTTCGCGAGCGCCGCCTTCGCCTTCTCGAAGGCGAGCTGCCACAGCCCGCCCGCGGCGGTCGAGAGCAAGTCCACCACCGTGAGCCGGAACTCGCCCTTTTCCTCCCACACGGTGGGGCGGCCGAACACGAACACCTGCATGCCGTCGTCGGGAGGCGCGGGCAGCCGGCGGTTGTCCTTCTGGAACATGACGCAGCGGATCTGGGCGGTGCGGTCGCGCAACGCGAAGTACCAGTGGCCGCTCTGCCAGGCCTTGAACCCGGAGACTTCACCGCGCACCCACAGCGGGGCAAAGCCTGCCTCTACCACGGCCCGGGCGCGCCGGGTCAACTGGCCGACGGTCCACGCCCCTTCGGGCGAGAGGGCCGCGAAGAGATCTAGGCTGGGGCCCACTGGCGCGCCGCCTGCACGGTGTTGTACAGCAGCATGGTGATGGTCATGGGGCCGACGCCGCCGGGCACCGGGGTGATGGCGCCGGCTACCTGCTTCGCTTCCGCGAAGTTCACGTCGCCTACCAGCCGGTAGCCCTTCTTCAGGGTGGGGTCGTCGACGCGGTTCACACCCACGTCGATGACGATCGCTCCCGGTCGGATCATGTCGCCGGTGACGAACTCGGGCTTCCCGATGGCGACGATGAGGATGTCGGCGAGCCGGGTGATGCTCTTGATGTCGCGCGTGCGGGAGTGACACACGGTCACGGTGGCGTTGCCGCCGGATCCGTTGCCGAGCAACAACGCGGCCATCGGTCGCCCGACGATCGTCGAGCGGCCCACGATCACGGCGTGCCGGCCCGCGGTGTCCACCTCGCTGCGCAGCAGCAGCTGCTGGACGCCATAGGGGGTCGCGGGCCGGAACCCCGAGGGGTCGCCGATCGCGACCTTGCCCACGTTCTCCGGGTGGAATCCGTCCACGTCCTTCTCCGGCGTCACGCGGTGTAGCACGCGCTGGGGATTGATCTGTTTGGGGAGTGGGAGCTGCACCAGGATGCCGTGGATCTTGTGATCCACGTTCAGGCGCTCGGTCAACGCCAGCAGCTCGGCTTCCGTCGTGTCGGCCGGGAGTCGGATGGTCTCGTGGTACAGCCCCGCGTCGTCGCACGCTTTGCCCTTCATCCGCACATAGGTGGCGGACGCGGGATCGCTACCCACGAGCACGGCGGCGAGGCCGGGGGTGACGCCCCGCGCTTTGAGCGCGCGGATCTCGCCCTGCAGCTCCGCGCGCATCGCGTCGCCGATGGCGACGCCGTCGATCACCCTAGCGGGCAAAGTCCACCGCGCGGGTCTCCCGGATGACCACCACCTTGATCTGGCCTGGATACTGCAGATCACGCTCGATCTTGCGGGCGATGCGCTCCGACAGCTCGCTCGCTTTGGCGTCGTCGATCGTGCTCGGGGTGACGACGACGCGCACTTCCCGGCCGGCCTGGATCGCGAACACCTTCTCGACGCCCGAAAACTCGGCGGCGAGCTGCTCGAGCTCCGTGAGCCGCTTGACGTAGGTCTCGAACGCTTCGCGCCGGGCGCCGGGCCGCGACCCCGAGACCGCGTCGGCGGCCTGGACGATCACGCTGATGGGCGACTCGTGGTCCACGTCGTCGTGGTGCGCGGCGATGCAGTTGACGACGATCCCGTGCTCGCCGTACTTGGTCGCCACCTCCACGCCCAGCTGCACGTGGGTGCCGTCGTGCTCATGCGTGAGCACCTTGCCGATATCGTGCAACAGGGCGCCGCGCTTGGCGAGCTGCACGTCGAGCTTGAGCTCCGCCGCGATGATGCCGGCGAGCCAGGCGACTTCCTTCGAATGCTCGAGGATGTTCTGGCCATACGAGGTACGGTAGCGCATCCGGCCCACGAGCTTCACGAGCTCCGGGTGCATGCCCTTGATCCCGGTCTCGTAGACGGCCTGCTCCCCCGCCTCGACGATCGACGCCTCCACTTCGGCGCGGGCCTTGTCCACCACCTCCTCGATGCGTCCGGGATGGATGCGGCCGTCGGCAATCAGCCGCTCGAGCGCGAGGCGACCCACCTCGCGGCGTACCGGCTCGAAGCACGACACGACCACGGTATCGGGCGTGTCGTCGATGATGACGTCGACGCCGGTCGCGGCCTCGAACGCCCGGATGTTGCGGCCTTCGCGCCCGATGATGCGGCCCTTCATCTCGTCGGAGGGGAGGGCGACGGCGGACACGGTGGTCTCAGCGGTGGACTCGGCGGCGAGGCGCTGGATCGCGAGGGCGAGGATCTTCTTCGCTTCCCGGTCGGCGCTCTTGCGCGCTTGCTCCTTCAGATCCCGCGCCAGGGCCGCGGCTTCGGCGCGGGCTGCGTCCTCGAGCCGCTGCAGCAACTCTTGCTTGGCTTCCTGGGCGGTGAGCCCCGCGACCCGCTCGAGCTGGGCTCGGGCCTCCTGCTCCACCGCCGCGATCCCTCGTTCGCGCTCGTCGAGCGCCCGCCCCCGGCCCGCAAGCGCGCGCTCGCGCTCGTCCACGGCCGCCACCCGTTGCTCCACCGCCCGCTCGCGCCGCTCGCTGTCGGCGCGGCGGCGCGACGCCTCTTCCTCGAAGGCCTCGCGCGCGCGCAACAGCTCTTCTTTGACCTCCAGCACGAGCCGCTGACGCGCTTCGCCCAGCCGTCGCTCGCTCTCCGCGGCGGCCGCGCGTGCCGCCAGCTCCGCCAACCGCCGCTCCACGCGGCGCCCCACCAGGTAAAACACCAGCCCGGCGGCAACAGCGGCCGCTAGGCCTGAGAGACTGGCCAGCCAGTAGCCCATACGATCTGTCTCCAGCAACGCTCCGCGGGAGGCGGAGCGGAACAATTCAGCTGATGACCGACGACTGGTGACCGATCACGGCCCTGCGTTTGGCGGGCGGCAACAGCTTCGTCAGATCGTCCGCCAACGCGGCCAACCGCGCCGCGACCTCTCGCTCGCCCTTCTTCGCCTGGAACAGCTCGTTCGTGATATCGAGCGCCGCGAGGATCGCGGCCTTGTGCGTCTCCACAATCGGACCCTGCGACAGGACTTTCTTGAGCGCCTGATCCACGTACGACGCGACTTCCCGCGTGTACTCGGGCGGCAGGTCGGACCGCACGGTGTACTCCTCGCCGCCGATCATCACCTTGACCGCGTGCTTCTTCGTGCTCATGTGCCAGCCGCTCCCGCAGCCGTCCCGCCGGCGGAGCTCCCACCAGCCCCGCTGGCACCGCCCGAACGCGCCCCGCCATTGACGCCGGCTTCGCGCGCCTGCTCTTCCAGGAACGACAGGCGCGACAGCAGATCGTGTACTCGACCCCGCGCCGCCTCCACCCGCAACCGCAACGCCTTGTTCTCCTGCTCCAGGTCGGCGACGCGTGCCCGCGTTTCGGGATCGAGCTTCGCGACGCCGCTGGCGCCCCCTCCCCCCCCTCCTCCGCCGCGGCCGCCGATCTCCTTCAGGTCAGCTTCCGCTTTGCTCGCGCGGGCACGCCACAGTGCCAGCTCGTCCGCCACGTGGCGGAGGATCGTCTCGAGCTGGTCCACCACCGGCGCATCAACCCTCTCTCCGTCGTACGCCAAGCTCATCCTCCAGAACCGCTAGCCCACGCTCCAGCAACGGGTCGACATCGCGCTCGCGCAGCGTGCGTGCGGGATCACGAAAGCTGCAGTGCCACGCCACGCTGCGATGCTCCGCCGGGACGCCCGGCCCACGGTACTCGTCGAACACCTCGAGCCGCTCGAGTAGCGGCCCCACGGCTCGCTGCAACACCTCGCCGACCCGAGCGGCGGGAAGCCCGGGCGGCAGGATGAGCGCGAGATCGCGCTCGACCGGTGGGTGCGCGGGAAGCGTTCGATAGGCCACCACCGGGCGCTCGGCCACTGCAAGCCGCACCTCGAATCCAAACAGCGGTGCCGCCCACACCGCCCGGTCGGCGTCGAGCGGACCCGCCCAGCCCACCACCCCGCCCTCGCCACCCCGCTGCACCGCCTCCCAACCAGCCGCCCCGCCCGTCACAGGTCGCACGTCACAGGCGGGGGAGGCGGCGTTCACGGCTAACTCAAAGTGGTACTTCAAGTCCCATATGTCCATATCAGGTACTTTCGCACCCTCCGTCCAGTGCGGCGGCCGCCGGGCGCCGGTGAGGACTCCAGCGACGGAGGTCCATTCTTCGGGAGCGCCTTCCCCCGCTCCCGGCCCCCCCCTCGACTGGAATACCGTCCCGACCTCGAACAGCCGGATATCGCGGTTGCGATTGGCCCAGTTGTGCTCGACCCGCCGGACCAGCCCCGGGAGCAACCGCCGGCGCAGGTGGGCCTCCTCCGCGGAGAGAGGATTGCGGATCGCCACGGCGTGGGTGCCGTCGGCGGGCCCGAGCGGCAGGGTTCGCGCCTCGAGCAGGCCCGCGCGGACCAACGCTTCGCGCACCCGCGCGCGGGCCTGCTCCTCGGGGGCGTCCGGGACCGTGCCCGGCCGGTAGGCGCGCATCTCGTCCGGGAATGCGTCGTACCCACGGAGGCGCGCTACTTCTTCGATCAGGTCCACCTCGCGCGTCACGTCGGGCCGCCAGCCCGGCACTTGCACCGCCAGGCGAGCCTCCTTGGGCGCCACGAAGAACCCGACGCTCGAGAGCAGTCGCTCGACGTCAGTGCGCTCCACCGGCACGCCGAGGAGGTGGGACACGCGGTCGGGTCGGAGGAAGATCGTGAGCTCCTGGCGAGGCTCGGGCCAGAGATCGAGCGCCGGCTCGCGCATCTCACCGCCGGCCACCGCGACGATCAGCTCCACCGCTCGTCGCAAGGCGTCCGGCATGCCGAGCATGTCGATCCCCCGCTCGAAGCGGTAGCTCGACTCGCTCGACAGCTCAAGCGCGCGTCGGGTGCGGCGGATGCGGGTCGGCTGAAAGTAGGCACACTCGAGCACCACGTCTCTGGTCGCAGTGCTCACCTCCGAGTCGGCGCTCCCCATGACCCCCGCGATGATCGTGGGGCGCCGGGCGTCACAGATCGCGGTCATGTCGGCGGTGAGCGTGCGGGTCACGGCGTCGAGCGTGACGATCCGCTCACCCGACTGCGCGCGCCGCACCACCACCGCCGGCCCGGCGAGCTTAGCCAGGTCGAAGGCGTGCAGCGGCTGATTGAGCTCGAACAGGATGTAGTTGGTGGCGTCGACCACGTTGTTGATCGAGCGTTGGTCCACGGCGCCGAGGCGTTCGACGAGCCAGGCGGGACTGGGCCCGACGTGCACGCCGCGGATCACAGCGATCATGTAGCGAGGCGCGCCTTCGGGATCCTCGAGCCGCACCTCCACCCCGCCCACCACGCCCCTGTCGGACTGTCGGACGGTCGGACTGTAATTGCGCGCAACGGTCCGACTGTCCGACCGTTCGACCGGTATATCGGGCAGCTTCAGCACACCACCCATGACCGCCGCCAGCTCGCGGGCGACGCCCTTGTGACACAGCAGATCGGGGCGATTCGCCGGCACGTCGATCACGACCTGGTGATCGGACAAGCCCGCGGCATCGATAAAGCGGGTACCCGGTGAGGCGCTGGTCTCGAGCTCGAGGATGCCGGAGTGATCGGCGCCGAGTCCGAGCTCCTTGGCAGAGCACAGCATCCCGTTGGACTCGACACCGCGGATCTTCTTACGCTCGAGCTTCAGCCCACCGGGGAGCACCGCGCCTATCGGCGCGTAGGGGTAGGTCTTTCCCGCCTGCACGTTGGGCGCGCCGCACACGACCTCGACCGGGCCGCCTCCGGCCCCCGCGTCCACGAGGCAGAGCGAGAGGCGATCGGCGTCTGGGTGCTTCTTCACCTCCAGTACGCGGGCGACGAGCACGTCGCGCAATTCCTGATGCAGCGGGACGACGGCGTCGACCGCGGCGGCGTGCAGCGTCAGCTGGTCGGCGACCTCACGCGCGTCGAGGGGCCGGCCCAAGAGCGCCTCGAGCCAGCGCCGCGACACGATCATCGGGTACCTCCAACGCCGCCCGCAAACTGCGACAGGAACCGCACGTCGCTCTCGAACAGCAGCCGGATGTCGGGGATGCCGTGGCGCGTCATGGCGATCCGCTCGGGGCCCATGCCCCACGCGAAGCCGGTGTAGCGCTCGCTGTCGACCCCGCAGTTCTCGAGCACCGCGGGGTGCACCATACCGGAGCCCAGGATCTCCATCCAGCCGGTCTGCTTGCAGGTGGCGCAGCCCGCGCCCCTGCAGATCTGGCATTGCACGTCCATCTCGGCGGACGGCTCGGTAAACGGAAAGAACGACGGCCGGAAGCGCACGCGCGTGTCCGCGGTGAAGAAGCGGCGCGCAAACGCGGCGAGCGTCGCCTTGAAGTCGACGAAGGTGATGCCGGCATCCACCGCCAGCCCTTCGATCTGCTGGAACACGGGCGAATGCGACGCATCGAATGGGTCGCGCCGGTACACCTGGCCGGGGATGACGACCCGGATCGGCGGCGGGTAGCGCTCGAGGGTGCGGATCTGCACCGGCGACGTGTGGGTCCGCAGCAGCAGGTCGCCCCCCCCGTCCAGGTAGAACGAATCCTGTGCGTCGAGCGCCGGGTGGTCCTTCGGGAAGTTGAGGGCGAAGAAGTTGTAGCGCTCGGTTTCCACTTCGGGGCCCACCGCACGCGTGAACCCCAGCTCGCGGAAGATGTCACAGATCTCGTCGATCACCTGGGTGACGAGATGCAGGCCGCCGCGCCAGGCGGGGCGGCCCGGCATGGTAAGGTCGAGGCCCGTGACGGTCACGGCGGCGCGTTTGAGCGCCGCCTCGCGGGCCTCGAAGGCGGTCTCGAAGTCGCGCTTGAGCGCGTTCGCCGCGGCCCCGACGGTCTTGCGGGAGGCAGCGTCGAGCTTGGGGAGGCGGGCCAGGACGCGAGTGAGAGCGCCCGCCTTGCGGCCCAGGATCTCGGTCTTGAGCTCGGCGAGCCGACCCTCGTCCGCCTGCGGAATCTCTTCGAGACGCTCCCGCAGCTCGGCCAGGGCTGCCAGGAGGTCGGCCATGGTCAGAGCGCCTGCTTGGCGACCTCCGTGAGCTGCTCGAACGCCATCGGGTCACGAACCGCGATATCGGCGAGCACCTTGCGGTTGATCTCGACCCCGGCGCGCCGCAGGCCGTTCATGAAGCGACTGTAGGACAGTTCGTGGAGCCGCGCGGCGGCGTTGATGCGGGTGATCCACAGCCGGCGGAAGTCGGCCTTGCGCCGCCGCCGGTCGCGGTAGGCGTATTTCTGCGCCCGCTCGACGGACTCCTTGGCGGCCTTCCACAGCTTGGAGCGTCCGCCGAAGTAGCCCTTGGCGAGCTTCATGACTTTGTTCTTGCGCTTCAGGCGCGCGACGTTGCTCTTGACGCGGGGCATGGGAGTAGCTCCTTACGCCATCAGCAGCCGCTTGAGGCGTCGTTCGTCGGCGTGGGACACCAGGGCGGCTTTGCGCAGGTGACGCTTCCGCTTGGGATGCTTCTTGGTGAGGATGTGGCTCTTGTAGGCACGATGGCGCCGCAGGCGGCCGGTTCCAGTGAGCCGCACCCGCTTGCGGAGCGCACGTTTGGATTTCTGTTTCGGCATCTGAGTCCTCAGTTTTCAGTCCTCAGTCATCAGTCTGATAACTGATGACTGACGACTGACGGCTTATTTCGGTGCCAACACCATCGACATATTGCGCCCCTCGAGCTTGGGATCCTGCTCGATCTTGGCTACGTCCTTCAGCTCGTTGGCGACCCGGTCGAGCACTTCCCGTCCCAGATCGATGTGCGCCATCTGCCGGCCTCGGTACATCATGGTCACCTTGACCTTGTTGCCGTCCTGCAAGAACTCACGCGCGTGGCGAGTCTTGAACGCGAAATCGTGGTCATCGATCCCGGGGCGGTACTTCACTTCTTTCAGATGGATGACGTGTTGCTTCTTTTTCGCCGCCCGCGCCGCCTTCGCCTGCTCGAACTTGAACTTCCCATAGTCCATGATCTTCACGACCGGGGGTCGCGCGAGCGGCGCGACCTCGACCAGGTCGAGCCCCCGATCCTGCGCCGCGGCCAGCGCTTCCTCCACCGTCATTACACCGAGCTGGGCGCCGTCCGGCGCGATCACCCGGAGCGGACTGATGCGGATCTGCCGGTTCACGCGAATGCGAGGGGCTTTGTTGTTCGTGCTTTCGATCGCCAGGTGGTGGTCTCCTCCAGAGAAAGAAAAAGCGGATTCCGTTGGCCCTTGGGGAATCCGCAGCCGAGTCATCAGTCATCAGTAGGCAGTCGTCAGCGAAGTCACTGAAAACTGAAGACTGAAGACTGACGACTCCCTCGGAACCCTTGTGCACTCTCCCAGGCTCCAGAGAGGCAGCGGGTGAGGCGCGACGTGGCGCCCGCTTGCCGTATTGTCGGGGTAATTCTAGTCCGCCCTGAGAGGGTCCACAAGGCCGAACGCCCTGCCATCCCGCCCCAGCCGGCCCGCCACGATCTCTGCATCGTGCTCGAACACCAGGAGCCACCCCTCGGCTTCCGCCCGCGCATACAACGTCCGGCGTGACTCGAGTGTGACGAGCGGCTCCAGGTCGTAGCCCATGATCCAGGGAAGCGGCAGGTGGGCGCTGGTCGGCACGAGGTCGGCGAGGAAGCAGGCTCGCTCTCCGCCGCTTTCCACCAGCACCGACTGGTGATAGGGAACATGCCCGGGCGTCGGCACGCAACGGATCCCGGGGAGGGGCTCGGCGGGGCCGTCGAGCAGGGTGAACGGGACGGGCTCGAAGTTGGGCGCCAGGTAACTCGCGGCGGTGCGCTCGTTGGTGTGGCGCGCGAACTCGAGCTCCCCTTTCTGTACTAGGTATGTCGCGCGCGTAAAGCTGATCCGCACTGCTCCGCCGTTACCTCCCGCACCTCCAGAACCTCCACCATCATCCACAATCTCCCGAAAGGTATTCCCGCCGGCGTGGTCGAAGTGCAGATGGGTATTGATCACCCACCGTACGTCCTCTGGAGCGTGGCCGAGCTCCGCCAGCGCGTCCTCGAGCTGGGTCCGTCCCTCCGCGCCCGCGTTGGCGACGCCGTAGATGTCCTTGAACTTGGCGTCTTCCTTGTTGCCAAGGCCCGTGTCGATGAGCACGAGGCCGGCGTCGTGCTCCACCAACAGGCAGCGGAGCGCCAGTGTGATGCGGTTCCGCTCATCGGGGGGGATGCGTTTCTGCCACAGCGGCTTCGGGACCACGCCAAACATGGCGCCGCCGTCGAGGCGCTGGCGGCCGCCTTCGAGGGCGTGGCAGGTGAGGCGACCGACGCGGAAAGTGGTGTGGCTCACCGGAAGTTGGAACGCGGAACGCGGAGTGCGGAACAGAAGGACGACGGTCGTGGCGCAAGCGACCTTCCCCTGCCGTTCCACGTGCCGCGTTCCGCGTTCCGCGTTTTCAGAGGTCGTCCCGCCTCAACGGCAGCGTCATGCATCTCGGCCCTCCACCCCCCCGCACCAGCTCGCTCCCGTCCATGGTGATCACCGCTCGGGTGTCGTCAACCAGCGTCGCGTCACCCGCGAGCAGGCGCGCCGCGGGGATGACGGTGAAGCCCGCGTGCTCCAGCTCGCGCAGCGTGGCCTCGTTGCGCGCGTATGTGACCGTCAGCCCGGGGCGGACCGCCACGAAATTGCAGGCCGACGACCACTGCTCGCGCTCCTGCAACGAGCGATCGGACCCGCCGCAGAACACCGGCTCCATCGGCTGGTCGACGGCCTGCATCGCCGCGAAGAAGTTCGGGATCTCCTTCAGGCCCTTGGAGCGCTTGCGGCGGTGCAGCACGGCGAGCCGCTCGGGGCCCACGAAATGCGGCGGGTACACGCAGCAGAGCTCGCGGTCGAGCTGGGTGAAGATCATGTCGAGGTGAATCGCGGTGCGCTCGTTCGGGAGCACCATGACGATCACGTCGGTCACGCCGCAATGCTCGAACACCAGATCGCACAGGTGATCGAGCGCCGCGGGGCTGGAGCGCTCGCTGAAGCCGAGCAACAGCAGGTCGGGCCGGACGGGGTGTACGTCGCCGCCTTCGAGCGTGTAGTTGTTGCGCTTCTCCTCCGAGCCGTCGTACAGGATGCCCGCGTTCTCGAGGCAGGGGTGGTAGCGAAACAGCGCCTTGATGAGCAGCTCCTCGGTCCAGCGCACGCCGTAGCGCATCGATCCGATGATCGAGTGCTCGCCAATCACGATCCCCACGTCGCGGGTGAAGAACAGGTTGGGGAGGGGCGGGAGGGCGTACCCGGTCTCGTTCAACGCCCGTGCGATCGGCCCGGCCTCCTCGAGTGCTCCCTCGACCATGACGCCGACCAGCGCTTCGGGCGCGAGCGCGGTGAGCTGCTTGGCCAACGAATCGGACGGCACCACTTCGAGCGCGCGGGTCACCAGGAATTCGCGCACGTCGGGCCGGGCGACCAGCTCGGTGAGCAGGGTGCGGACCTCGTACACCTGCGCGAACCGCTCCAGCACGGCCACGAAGCGGGCGTGCTCCTGCTGCGCGAGCTCGAGGTCGATGATGTCGTCGTACAGATAGTCCTCGCGGTTCCCGGGCGTGACCGCGACGAGCTCCCGGCCCGGGGTATGCACGAGGACGGCCCGCAGCGGGCCGATTTCCGAGGTGACGTGAACGCGGGCCATGTTGGGAATCTAACGGGGAACGCGGAACAACAGTGGAGGGTCGCTCGCGGCACGAGCTTAGTCGTGCTGTTCCGCGTTCCGACTTCCAGCGTTCCGCGTTCGCTTCCCTACCGGTTCGCCAAACTAAAGCTCAGCGTCTCCAGCTCCAGCGCCATGTTCACGGATCGCACCATCACGTCGGGCGGGACGACGAGCTGCAGGGGAGCGAAATTGAGGATGGCCTTCACGCCGGCGCGCACCAGGCGGTCGGCGACGTCCTGCGCCGCCTCCGCCGGCGTGACGACGATCGCGATGTCGGTCGGCTCGCGCGCTAGGTCGGACTCCATCTGCCGGACGTCCCGCACCACGAGGCCGTTCCAGCCCGACCCGATCTTCTTCGCATCTTTGTCGTAGATGGCACTCACCTGGAAGCCCCGCTGGCGGAAGCCGGGGTACTGGACGAGGGCGCTGCCGATGCGGCCTGCGCCGACGAGCACGACGCGGTAGGTGCGACGCAGCCCCAGAATATCGCGGATCTTAGCGGCGAGCTCGGGGACCGAATAGCCGAGGCCACGTTTGCCGAAGGAGCCGAAGAAGGACAGGTCCTTGCGGACCTGGGCCGAGGTGGTGCCCCCGCGGCGCGCCAACTCGGCTGACGAGATCGTGGCCTGCCCCTGGGCGGCGAACTGCTCGAGGAACCGCAGGTAAAGCGAGAGCCGCCGCACGGTGCTCTCGGAAATCTTCCGCATATTGTGAACTATTTCACAATCATGCGGTCCGGCGCAAGAGCGGACTCCCTAGCGGTGCTCACCCGGCACGAGGTAGTCCTGGGCAGCGATGATCTGCCACCGCATCCCTCGCCCGCCTCGCTGCATCCAGGTGTCTGTGAACCGGTAGCGGCGATCGAATGGTCCACTGGCACCGTGGCCGCGCACGACCAGCCAGCCGGTCACGACCGCGGTGGCGCCGAAGCGATGGACGCGCATGTCCTCGTTGTGCGCGGCCTCCACGGTGTCCGGCCCCGCGACGACGTCGTGGATCACGGCGTCGCGTCCCACCGTCCGATCGTCTTCCGTGTAGATGAACCCGTCGGCGAGCAGACGCTGAAAGACGGTGGAATCGCGGTGGACCAGCGCCACCGCCCATGCGTCCTCCAACCGCAACAGCTCGCGGGCGTCGGGATCCTGCGCACTGGCGCCGTGCGCGGACGCCAGGGCGGCCAACATCGCGCACAGGACCCGAACGGTCATAGGGCTGAAAATAGCCGGACGAACTGCGCGGGCGCGAGCGTCTCGGGGCGCGCCGCGGGATCGAGTCCGAGCGTCGTCAGCGCGGCCGCCACCTCCGCGCGCGTCTTGTCCGTGACCGCCATGAGCACGTTCCCCAGCTGCTTGCGGCGGCGCCCGAAGCACGCAGTCACATATGCGCGGAATGACTTGAGGTCTTTGAGCGCCACCAGCGGCTGGGTCAGGGGCGTGAGCCGCAGCAGCGCGCTCGTGACGCGCGGTGGGGGCGTGAACGCGCCGGCCCGCACGGAAAAGAGCCGCTCCACCCGGCACACCGCCTGCACCCCGACCGACAGCGCGCCGTACGTCTTCGAGCCCGGGCCGGCGGCGACGCGCTCGGCGACCTCCGCCTGGACGAGGAACACGATGCGCGCCGGAAGCGGTGGCGTGAGGGCCTTGTCGATGAGGGGAGAGGTGATCGCGTAGGGGATGTTGCCGACGATCTTGAAACGCGGAACGCGGAAGTGTGAAGGCGGAACAGCCAGGTGGGCGTCGAGCAGGCTGTGCCAGCCCAAGTGCAGCGCGTCCCCAGACACGACGGTCAGCCGTTCTGTTCCGCGTTCCGCCTTCCGCGTCCCGAGTTCAGCAGCCAGCCGGCGATCCTTCTCTATCGCGATCACCCGCAGCCCGCGGGCGAGCAGTTGCTCGGTCAGGCTCCCCCTCCCCGCCCCGATCTCGAGCACCACGTCGTCCGGCGCGGGGTCGAGCGCGTCGACGATGCGTTGCAGGATGTGCGGATCGGTGAGGAAGTGCTGGCCGAGCCGCTTGACCGGCCTCACACCTTGAGGATGACGACGGTGCGATCGTCGGTGGGCGAGGCGCCACCGGTGAAGCCGGCGAGGTCGGCGTGGACTGACTCGAGAATCTCGCGCGCCGGCCGGTCCTTCAGCCGGGCCACGTGGCCCAGCACGCGCTCCTCACCGAATCGCTCGCCGCTCTGCCCGAGCGCTTCGGCGACGCCATCGGTGAACAGGCAGACGATCGCTTCCCGCTTGGTCCACTTGAGGACCGCGTCCTCGCCTGGGGCTGTGGCAAGTCCGAGCGGTGGGCGCGTGGCCTCGAGCCGAACGGCCTTTCCCGTACGCGACGACACGAGGAACGCGTGGGGATGGCCGGCGTTGGCGTAGGTGACGCGGCCGGCCTTGGGATCGACCACCCCGTAGAACACGGTGAGAAACATCTCCGTGCCCGTGAGTTCGTCGGTAAGGGACTCCTCGATGCGGCGCAGCACCTCGGTGGGCGTTTCCGCCGACTCGGCGTGGATGCCCGAGGCGGCCATCACGAGCGCCATGATGAGGGCGGCGCCGAACCCGTGGCTGGTCACGTCGCCGATCATCACGCCGATCCGGTCGGCGCGCAGGTTCAGCAGGTTGTAGAAATCCCCTCCCACCGACTCCGCCTGGCCGCAGCGCGCGGCCACGTCGGCGCGGGCGGCCAGCACGAGCGGGGACGGCAGCAGCTTGTGCTGCAGATCACGCGCCAGCTCCAGCTCGCGGCGCACCCGTTGCTGCCCCAGGTCTCTCGCAACCAGGCGTGCGTTCTCGATCGCCGCGCCGATCTGGTTCGCGATCGCGGCGACGAGCTTGCGATCCCCGGCGGTGAACGCGTCCTCGCCGATGCGGTCGGTCAGGTTGATCACGCCGATCGGCCGGCCGCGTTGTCCTGGCGCGGCGTACAGGACCGGAACCGACAAGAACGCCTTGCCGCGATAGCCGCGTCCTTCGGGGCAACCGGGGTTGGCCGCCTTGAGGTCGGTGGGGTCGTAGCTCACGATTCGCATATCGCGGAATACGCGTGCGGCCACCGAGCACGGGTCGTCCACCTCGACCGGCTCGACCTCCGCGGGGCTCATGCCGCGCGCGGCCACGAGCCGCAGCAATTGCTGCTCCGGGTCGTGCACCAACAGGGTCGCGCGCCGGGCGCCGACCACGGTCGACACCTCGCGCAGGATCCGCTCGGCCGCTTCGTCGAGCCTGATAGTGTGACCGAGGATCTCGCTGATGGTATAGATCAAATCGATTTCCTCGTACCGCTCGGACAGCTCCGCCGCCACCTGCGCCGCATCGCGCTCGGCGGCGAGCAGGGAGCCGATGATCTCGGCGAGCTCGTTCGGGGGCGCCGTGCGGCCCTGGCGTCCCTCCTCCCGCACCTCGAGCCAGGTCCCTGCGGCGTCGCGTACCGGCTCGAACCAGGCCGGCCCGTCCGGGGTGTCGAGCCGCCGGCCGGCGTCACCCCCGTCGAGCGGCGGCGTCCAGGCGGAGGTCTCCGTACCGGCGGTCAAGCGCACACCACCCGGCTCCACCCGCCACACCCGGAGGTGCGCGCCCGCCAGCCGGGCCAAGAGCGGCAGCAGCCGCTCGACCCGAGTCACCCCGCCCGGAGCGTCAGGCACACCGAGTTCCCCGCCTCGTTGAAGGCGACGTGATCGACGAGGCTGCGCAGCACGAACAGCCCGCGGCCGTCCTCCCGCTCCAACCGGTCGGGACGCGTTGGGTCGGGCACCCGAGCGGGATCGAAGCCACGTCCCTCGTCGGTCACGTGCAGCCGAACCGCGTCGCGCGTCACCTGGACCAGGACTCGCACCACGCGGGTGGGATCGTGGCGGTTGCCGTATGCGATGGCGTTGGCCAGCGCTTCGGCGAAGGCGGTGCGGAAGTTGAAGCGGATGCGGCGAGCCGACAACGGCCCGCCCGGGAGCTCTTCGGCGATGAGCTCGACCGCCGGGCCGACATACTCGAGGTCGCTCGGCACGTCGAGCAACAGCTCGGTTTCGGTGCCGCCTCTCGTCGCGCGCCGGCGGAGGTCGAGGCGCAGCCGCTCAGTCACGGGCTAAAACGCGGCGAGCGCCTCCTCGGGCGTCCGCGCGATGGCGAAGAGCGTGTCCAGCTTGGTGAGCTCGAATAGCGTCTGCAGGTCCTCGTTCAAGCCGCACAGCCGGAGGTCGCCGCCTTGCTCGCGGATCTTCTTGGAGAGCGACACCAGCACACCGAGGCCGGATGAGTCGATGTAGCCGGTCTTGCTGAAGTCGATCACGAACTTCTTGCCCCCGGCTTCGAGCGCATCGAGCACCTTCTGTTTCAGCTCCTGACGGTTGCCGACGATCAGCTGTCCGTCCACGCCGACGACCACCACCCCGCGCTTGTCCTTCTTGATGCTGAAACTCATGAATGCTCCTGGGCTTGAAGGACGGCCACCGCCGCCGTGTCCACAATATCATCGGCCGTGGCGCCCCGCGACAGGTCGGCTACGGGTCGCGCCAGCCCCTGGAGGATCGGGCCGATTGCTTCCCACCCGCCGAGGCGCTGCACCAGTTTGTACCCGATGTTGCCACTGTCAAGATCGGGAAACACGAGGACGTTGGCGCGTCCGCCGGCGCGCGAGCCCGCGGCCTTGCGGGCCGCGACGTCGGCGACGAGCGCCGCATCGGTCTGCAGCTCGCCGTCGAAGGCGAAGTCGGGCAGCGGCCGATGCGCGCCGAGCAGCTCGACCGCCTGGCGGACGCGTGTCACCCGCGGACCTGACGCGCTGCCCTTCGTGCTGTACGAGAGGAACGCAACCACCGGCTCGTCGCCCACGATACGGCGGCGATCGCGGGCCGCGGCTATCCCCGAGTCGGCGAGCTGTTCCGGCGTCGGCTCGGGCACCACGGCACAGTCGGTGAAGGTGAGGACGGCGTCGTCCCGCACGAGGTAGAACGCCCCGCTCACGGTGGTGATTCCCTCGGCGGTGCCGACCGTCCAGAGGGCGGCGCGGATCGTGTCGCCGCTCGGGTACGTGGCCCCGCCCACCATGACGTCGGCCCGGCCGAGCGCCACGAGGGCGGCGCCGCGGGTGAGGGGATGCTCGAGCGCCGCCGCGGCCGTCGCGTCGTTCGGAAACCGATTGGGATGGCGGTCGCGGAGCAGACGGATCATTTCGGGGAGCGGGGAGTGGGGAGTGGGACCCTCCAGCAGCTGGACGCTTGCGATCCCCAGGGCTTCGATCTTCGCCGCCGCCGCGCGCACGCGCGGATCGGCGCCCTCGGGCAGCACGAGGCGGCGACGCGCGCGGCGTGCCCGCTCGTACACCGAGTCGCGGAACTTCACTTGCCGAACTTTTTCTTGAGCGCCTGCTGCACCACGGGGTGGACGAGCGGCGACACATCGCCGCCGAAGCGCGCGACTTCGCGCACCAGACTCGAGCTCAGGTAGGTGAGGTCGAAGGCCGGGACCAGGAACACCGTCTCCACCCCGGGCGCCAGGTTCCGGTTCATGAGCGCCATCTGGAACTCGTACTCGAAGTCGCTCACTGCGCGCAGGCCCCGGACGATGATCGTGGCGCCCGCGCCCCGCGCGAACTCGGCGAGCAGGCCGTCGAACGAGCGGACGTCCACCGCGGGATCGTCCACCGCCTTCCGGATCAGGGCCACCCGCTCGTCCAGTGTGAACAGCGGCTGCTTGGCCACGTTCACCGCCACGGCCACGATGAGCCGATCGGCGAAGCGGCGCGCGCGGCGGATCAGGTCCTCGTGCCCACGGGTGATGGGATCGAACGAGCCGGGGTAGACGGCGACGGTGGTCACGGGGCGTAGATGAACGTCACGGCGGTGTCTCCGTAATGCCGCGTGTCGTCGCCGGGAATGGGCCGGTCGACCGAATGCTCGATGGAAAAGATGCGCGCGAATGGGTTCACGCGGAACAGCGCCACCAGGCGCGCCGCCCGGTCGCTGGCGTAGGGCGGATCGGCGAAGGCGACGTCGTACTGGCCGGGATGCAGCCCCTCCGCGTAGGTCAGCGCATCGATCCGATGGATGGTGGCGCGCTCGTCCAGCTGCAGCGTCTTGACGTTCGCCTTGAGGGCCGCGAGCGCCATGCGGTGGACCTCCACGAAGTCGGCGGTGGTGGCGCCGCGCGACAGCGCCTCGAGGCCGAGCGCCCCGGACCCCGCGAACAGGTCGAGCACGCGGGCCGCGCGCAGCGAGCGCTGCAGGATCGAGAACCACGCCTCGCGCACCCGATCGGCGGTGGGCCGCACCGTGTCGCCAGTCGGCGTCTTCAGCCGACGACCCTTGAATTCGCCAGCGATGATGCGGATCATCCCCGACGCTTCCCCGTTCATTGGCTTGGCGCCATGCTCGCCACCCGCGCCTGCAGCGTCGTCCTTCCCTGCCACTCGTCGCGCTCGAGACGGAACGCCACATCGAGGCGCTCGCCGAGCCAGTGGTCGGGAATGACGTCGGCCCACTGAAACGCGATCGCAGGGAGCGCGCCTGACTCGTCGTCCAGCGTGAACCGCAGATGGTTCGTCCCCACGCGGCGCGCACCCACCGCGCGTGCGTGCCGCACGCCGAATACTGGCGCCGGGTTCCCTGGTCCGCATGGCTCCAGATAGCGCATCAGCCGCTCCAACTCCTCGCTCACGAGGCCGAGCGGCAGCTCCAAGTCGACGCGCTGGGCGGGCACCAGGTCGTGGGGGCCCAGAAGATCACCCGCCACGCCGAGAAACGCAGCGCGGAACGCCTCGTAGCGGTCACGCCGGATGGTCAACCCCGCGGCCATGGTGTGACCACCGTACTTCTCGAGGTGGTGGCCCACCCGATGCAGCGCCGCGTGCAGGTCGAAGCCCGCGATGCTCCGTCCCGAGCCCCGTCCCAGCTCGCCGTCCCAGCCCACGAGAAAGGTCGGTCGTCCGTACCGCTCCACGAGCCGCGAGGCCACGATGCCGATCACGCCGGGGTGCCAGGCGTCGGCGGCGAGCACCAGCGCGCGGTCATCGGGCCCGAGCCCGCGCTCGGCGAGCTCCACCGCCTCGTCGAGGATCCGCTGATCGAGCGCCTGGCGGCGGGCGTTCAACGTCTCGAGCTCGCGCGCGATGTCGGCCGCCACGTGCGGGTCGTCGGACAACAGCAGCCGCAGCCCGTCGTTCGCGTCGCCGATGCGGCCCGCCGCATTGAGGCGGGGCGCGAGGATGAAGCCGACGTGTCCCGCCTTGAGGGGCCGTCCCGTCAGGCCGGCCGCGTCCACCAGCGCCCGCAGGCCCGTCCAGCGCGAGTCGGCGAGCATCTTGAGCCCGTGCCGCACCAGGATGCGGTTCTCGCCGGTGAGCGGCACCACATCCGCTACCGTCGCGAGCGCCACCAGATCGAGGAAATGGAGCGGGACATACGGCGACAGGCCGAGTGCGGGCACGAGCGCCTGCGCCAGCTTGAAGGCGACTCCGGTGCCACACAGCTCCTTGTCGGCCGAGGCGCAATCGACGCGCCGCGGGTCGAGCACCGCCGACGCCGGGGGCATCTCGTCGCCCGGCAGGTGATGGTCCGTGACGATGACATCCATGCCAGCGGCCCGCGCCGCTCCTACCGCGTCGACGGCCGTGATCCCGCAATCACACGTGATGATGAGTCCCGCGCCGATGCGGCGGGCCTCGGCGAGCCCCGCCTCCCCGAAATCGTATCCATCGCGAACGCGATGGGGCACGAACGCCCGGACTTTGGCGCCCACGCTGGAGAGCACGCGCGTGAGGAGCGCGGCGCCGCATTGCCCGTCCACGTCGTAGTCGCCGTGCACCAGGATCGTGGTGCCGCTCCGGATCGCAGCGACCATGAGCTCGACGGCCCGCGGCATGTCGGCCCAGGCGAGCGGATCGGAGAGCCGCTCCAGACCGGGCCGGAGAAAGGCCTTGGCTCGCTCGGGGGCGGCGAGGCCCCGCTGCACCAAGAGGGCCGCGAGCGGCTCGGGAATGTGGAGATCGGAGACGAGGGCGGCGGTGAGATGTGGGTCGGCGGGCGCCGCGACGGTCCAGCGGGCGGGAATCATTCCTTGGCGTACAGCAGCACGCCGCAGGCCTCGCACGCTTCGATGGAGGCGCCGCGCAGGATCAGGGCCCGGCGCTGCGTGGGCACCGCCGTGAAGCAGTGCCCGCACGCGTCACCGTGCAGGGCATACAGCGCCAGTGGGGCCTTGCCGCGGCGGATCCGATCGTAGCGCGCCAGCAGGGCGCGGCTGACGCCGGCCGCCGCGCGCTCTCGCTCCGCCACGGCGACCTCGCGCTCGGCAACGATCTGCTCCCGCTTGCCGGCGAGCGCCTCGCGCTGCGCCGCCTGGTCCGCGCGCACCTGCGCGAGCGCCTTCTCGGCCTCCGCCGCCTTCCGCTCGGCCTCGCCGACCGCGTCGCCCGAGCGCATGAACTCGGCCTCCTCCTTGGCCAGCACCGAGCGCGCGAGATCCAGCTCCGCCATCAGGGTCGAGGCTTCCTTGGCGCCACGCACCCACTCGAGCCGTTGGCGCCGCTGCTCCTGCATGGTGCGGTAGTTGGCAATCTTTCCTTCCAGCTCGTCGCGCCGGTCGATCGCCGCCTGGATCGCGGCCTGCGCCGCCGTCAGTACCCGCTCTGCCGCCGCCTGCGCCTCGTCGAGCCGCTGCAGCTCCGGCGCCAACGCGGCGATCCGCTCGTCCGCGTCCATGACCGCCTGGTCTTTCTCTTGCAATGCCAACACCGCTTCAAGTTCCGGGTGCACCTCTCCTCCTCGCAGCGATCTTGTACCGGGGATAGCGTTTGCGGAGCTCGTCGAACACGCGGCGTTTCTCGGCGATCAGCGACGCCTGACCGTCCGGGCTCTCGAACGGCAGCCGCTCGTCCAGCTGCTCGAGCTGGCGCTCGAGACGCCGCGCTTCCATCCAGCCGACGGCCCGTTCGTACATCTCGTCGGGATCGCGGCCGCCCAGTCCTTCCGCCTTGAGATGCTCGTACGCCCGCGCGGAGGTGTCGTCGAGGGCGAGCACGGCATCGTCGGCGACGCTCTCGAACACGGCGCGATAAGGCGCGAACTCGAACTCCTCAGGATCGACCGCGTCGGTCACCCGCCTCTTCCAAGGCTCGCCTTCGAGCATGAGGAGCAGCAGGGCCTTCTCGGCGCTCGCGGGGAGGACGGGCGAGGTTGGGGGAGGACGGTGGAGGACGGGGGAGGTGTCTCGCACGCCGGCCTCGCGCTCCAGGACGTCCTTTCGCACGCCAGCCGCCTCGGCCACCCGCGAGATGTAGAGCTCCCTCGTCATCGGATCGGTGGCTGCCCGAATGGTTGGAAGGAGCCGGTCGAGCGCGCGGCGACGTCCGGGCAGGCTGCCGAAGAGCCCCTTGCGATCGAGGATCTGAATCTTGCGCTCGAGCACGTCCACCGCGTCCTTCAGGAACGGCTCGAGCCCCGCGGCACCGCGGGCCTGCACCAGAGTGTCTGGATCCTCGCCGGGGGGAAGGGTGGCGACGCTCACCCGCAACCCCGCTCGCAGCAGCTCGTCGCCCGCGCGGAACGTGGCCCGCAGCCCCGCCTCGTCCGAGTCGTACAGGAGGATCACCTGCGAGGCGTGGCGCTTCACGAGCTGGGCCTGCTCCGGCGTGAGCCCCGTCCCGAGCGGCGCCACCACTTCTTCGATGCCGGCGAGCGCCACCCGCAGTACGTCGAAGTAGCCCTCGACGAGGATCGCGCGCTCTGCTTTGCGCATCGCGTGCTTTGCGACGTGCAGGTTGTAGAGCAGCTTCCCCTTGTGAAAGATCGGTGTGTCCGGAGAGTTGAGATACTTGGGCTCGCCCTCGCCGAGGATGCGGCCGCCGAAGGCGACCACGCGCCCGCGCAGGTCATGGATCGGGAAGAGCAGTCGCCCGCGGAACCGGGGCACCACGCTGCCATCCTCCCGTTTAGCCAACAAGCCCGCTTGGAGCAACACCTCCTCTACGAGCCCCAATCCTTTCATTGCATCGAGGAACGCCTTGGTCCGGGGGGCGTAGCCGAGTCCCGTGGGCAGGACCGCTTCCAGGTCCAGGTGGCGGGAGCCCAGGTAGTCGCGCGCGATATGGGCTTCGGGGCCCTCACGCAGCTGGCGCGCGAACCAGTCGGCCGCCGCCGCCACGGCCCCGTACAACGGCTCCCGGGGATCGGGACCGCTGGGACCCCGCTCGGGGATGGTGATCCCCGCGCGGCGGGCCACCTCCCGCACGGCGGTGGGATAGTCCATACCGACCTTCTTCATGAAGAAGGTGAAGACATCGCCCCCCTCATGGCACACGAAGCAGTAGAACATCCCCTTGCGGGGGATGACGGCGAAATTGCGGTGGGTGCCGCCGTGGAACGGACAGGGGGCGCGAAAGTCGGAGCCGGTGCGCTTGAGCTCGACGTGCTCGCCGATGATCCCGACGATATCCGCGGCTTCGCGGACCTGCTCGATCACGTCGTCGGGGATGAGACTCACGCCTTGAACTCGACGATCGTCACGCCGTGGCCGCCCTGCGTAACGGGGGCGAACCCGAACCGCCGCACGCGGGGGTCGCGGGAGAGGACTTCGTGCACGAGCTCGCGCAGCGCGCCGGTGCCCTTGCCGTGGATGACGCGCAGTATGGGGAGGTCGGCGAGGATAGCGTCGTCCAGGGCTCGGACAAGGAGCGGCTCGGCTTCGTCGACACGGAGGCCGCGCAGAGACACCTCCGCGGCAGCGGTGACGTCCGATGCCGGGACGGTGGAGGTCGGTGGAGGACGGTGGAGGTCGCTGGAGGAGGGCGTCTGGCGGGCGCGCTTCAACTCCTCGAGCGACATCCACCCTGCTCCCTGCTCCCTGCTCCCCGCTCCCTCGTCCGTTTCCTCGATGGCTTGCTCGACGAGCCGGCGGGCCTGTTTCGCGGTGGCCTCGTCCACCGCAGCTCGCGCGCGACCGAGCGCTTCTTCGACTTTACGGCGTGCTTCGAGCAGGTATGCCCGCGCCTGCTCCCGGGCGCCACGTTCGAGGTTCTTGGCGCGGGCTTGCACTTCGGCCTCGCGCCCCGCCAGCTCGGCCGCGCGCGCGTCGAGCCGCTGCGCGTCGGCGCGCACTCTCTCCTCTAGTGCGGCGAGCTCCCGGTCTCGCGCCTCGAGCTCGCGCGCACGCGCCTCCACCGTGGCGAGCAACGCGTCGAGCGCACGCTGGGCATCGGGCATCGCCCGTTCGGCCACGTCCAACACCTCGCTCGCGAGCCTCAACCGTCGTGCGATGGCGAGTCCGTAGGATCTGCCCGGCACGCCTTTCAGCAGGCGATACGTGGGGGTGAGCGTCTCGGCGTCGAACTGCAGCGACGCGTTCACGATCCCCACCGTCTGCGTCGCGAGCTGTTTCAGCGCGCCGAGGTGCGTCGTCGCGAGCGTGATAGCGCGTCGCCGTGTGAGAGTCTTCAGCACCGCGGCGGCGAGCGCGCCGCCCTCGGCGGGGTCGGTGCCGCTGCCGATCTCGTCGAGCAGCACCAGCGAGCCGGTACCCGAGTGCTCGAGGATGTCCCGCAGCTCGGCGAGGTGGGCCGAGAACGTGGACAGGCTCGCGGCGATGGACTGCCGGTCCCCGATGTCTGCGAACACGGCGCTGAACACCGGGAGGCTCGACTGCGGCCCGATCGGGGGAATGATGCCGCTCTGCGCCATGAGGCAGAGCAACCCGACCGCCTTGATGAGCACCGTCTTGCCACCGGTGTTCGGGCCGGAGACGAGGACGGTGTACTCGTCGGGGGCGAGCACGAGATCGAAGGGAATCACAGGCTCACCCGTCCGGTCCTCACCCCCTGACCCCCTCTCCCCGGTGCGGAGAGGGGGAATGAGGAGGGGATGGCGACCGCCGCGAATCTCCAGCGGTTCACCGATCGCGGGTGCGAACCCATTCACCTCGACGCTATAGCGAGCGCGGGCGCACAGGTCGTCGAACGCGACGCACATCTCCTGCCCGGCGGCGATCGCCTCGCGGTGGGGGCGGAGCGCATCCGTCAGCTCGCGCAGCACACGCAGCACTTCGCGCTGTTCCTCGGCTTGGGCAGCCCGCAGCGCGTTCCCGAGCTCGATCACCTCGGGCGGCTCCACGAACACCGTCGACCGCGTCGCCGACTCGTCGTGGACGATCCCACCGACCCGCGCGCGGGCGGTGCTGCGCACCGGGATGACGTAGCGCCCCTCGCGCATCGTGACCGTGGCATCCGGGGCGCGCTCCGTCGGATCGAGGGCGCCGAGCACCGCTTCCAACTTTTGGATGAGGCGGTCGCGCGCCTCACGCACCGCGCGGCGGGCCCGTGCCAGCCCGTGCGAGGCGCCGTCGCGTATTTGCCCATCCGGGCCGATCGACTCCGTGAGCCGCCGTTCCAGCGCGCGGAGAGGGGGGACGGGATCGACCCGCAACGCCGCGGTACGCGGCGCCTCCGCCGCGAGGCGGGCCAGATCGCCGGCCACCACGCGCGCCGCTGCGAGCGCCCGGCCCAGCTCCGCCAGCGCCGGTCCCTCGAGTGCGCTCCCCGGCACGCCCAGTAGCTCCAGGGCCGCAGCGATGTCTGGCACTGGCTCGGCGCGGATCGCGTCGTCGCGCAGTAACAGCGAGGCGAGCTCCGCCACCTGCGCCAGCGCCGTGCTCACGACGGCGGGGTCGGCGGCGGGTGTGCGCTGCCGCACCCGGGCGGCACCCAGCGGACCGACGGCGTGCGCCGCCACCCGCTCCAGCGCGGCCGGGAACTCCAGGGTCTGCAATACGGTCGGTGCCACACCACCTTCCCTGACGCTCATACCGCCGCCAGTTCCTCGCGGACGATCTGGGTCACGACCTTGCCGTCCGCCCGCCCCTTGAACTTGGGCATGACCTGTCCCATGACCTTGCCGACATCTTTGGCGCCCGCGGCGATCGCCTCCCGCACCGCCCGACGGATCTCTTCCGGATCGACCGCCGCAGGCAGGAACGCCTCGAGCGCCCTCACCTCGCTCAGCTCCGCCTCGGCCCGATCGGCACGGCCCGCCCCCGCGTATTGCTCGGCAGCCTCGCGACGCCGTTTAATGCCGCGGCGCAGGACCTCCACCGTCTCGTCGTCGGTGGCGGCGTGCTGAAGCTCGAATTCGCGGTTCTTGAGGTCTGCGAGGATGGTGGAGAGAAGCAGCGTGCGCGGCTGATCGCGGTGTTTCCGGGCCTCGTTCATCGCGGCGCGCAGCCGCTCGGGCAAGCTCGGCACGTTATGGATGGCCCCAGTGCCGGACCTTGGGGCGCGCCAGGCTCACTTTCCGCTTCTTGAAGCGCCTCTGGGCACGCTCAAAGCTCTCGTCATCGTGAATGACGACTTCCGGCATAGCCTCTCGTAACCGTGATGGTGGCAACAACCTACCCGGGCTCCCGGAGCGCCGCAAGTTTCTCATCCCGGCGGCCACGTCATCGGCCGTCCTCCCAGGACGTGGAGGTGCAGATGGAATACCGTCTGCCCGCCGTCGGGGTTCGTGTTCACGACCACGCGATAACCGCGATCCGCAACGCCCGCGTCCCGGGCCACCTCGCGCGCGAAGCCCAGCAACTTGCCCAGCAAGCCGGGATCCTTCGCGTCGTTGAGGGACGAGATGTGATGCGCCGGGATCACGAGCAGGTGCGTCGGCGCCTGCGGGTTCGCATCCTTGAAGGCCAACAGCCCGTCACCACGCTTCACCACAGTCGCCGGAATCTCGCCGGCGGCGATCTTACAGAAGACGCAGCCGGCCACGCTCAGGTCACCGTCCGAACGCCTGACGCAGCTGCTCCCAGAACTTCTTGCCGGTATGCTCCTCCACGGGCGGCGTGCCCTCGATCTTGCCGAGCTGCTCGAGTAGCACTCGCTGCTCGGCCGTCAGCTTGACGGGCGTCCAGACGTGCACCCGGACGTGCAGGTCGCCGCGGCCGCCTTCGCCCACCCGGGGCAGCCCCTTGCCCCGCAGCCGATACACCGCCCCGGTCTGGGTGCCGGGCTGAATCTTGATGGTGGCATCGCCATAGGGCGTGGGGACCTGGACTTCGGCGCCGAGCGCCGCCTGGCTGAACGAGACGGCCAGATCGTACAGCAGGTCCTCTTCGTGCCGCTCGAACCGCGAATCTTCGGCGATGTCGAGCACCGCGATCAGGTCGCCAGGAGGCCCATTGCGCGGGCCCGGGACGCCGTGCCCGCGCATCGTGAGATAGTGGTGGTCGGCCACGCCCGCCGGCACGTTGATCTCGATCTCCCGCTCGGCGCGCACCCGGCCATCTCCCTGACACTTGGGACAGGGGTGCTGGACGACCGTCCCATCGCCGGCACAGGTGGGACAGGGCGATACCGAGACGAACTGTCCGAACATCGAGCGTGCAGCGCGGCGCACCTCGCCCGTGCCACCGCAGGTGCTGCAGGTCAATACCTTCGTGCCGGGGGCCGCGCCCGTGCCGCCGCAGGTGCCGCAGCGATCGAGGGTGCGCACCTTGACCCGCTTCGTGGTGCCGGTCGCGACCTCAGCGAGGCTGAGCTGCAGCGTCACCTTCAGGTCCTGACCGCGGTGTATCTCGCGGCGGGTGCGCTCGCCACCGCCGAAGATGGCGTCGAATCCGCCCAGCCCCCCGAAGTCGCGCATGAAAATGTTGAGCGCTTCAGACAGGTCGAAGTGCGCAAACCCTGCATCGGCACCTGCTCCCCGGCGCAGCCCGGCCGCGCCATAGCGGTCGTAGATAGCGCGCTTCTCGGGATCGCGCAGCACCTCGTAAGCCTCGGTGATCTCCTTGAAGCGCTCCTCGGCGGCCTTCTTCTCGTTCGGTCCGACGCGGTCCGGATGGTGCTGCATCGCGAGCCGACGGTAGGCCTTCTTGATCGCGCCGTCGTCCGCGTCGCGCGGAACCCCCAGGAGGGCGTAGTAATCTTGGGTCACTCGAGCAGCTCACCGACGAGGCGGCTCGTGTGCTCCACGAGCGCCACGATCTTGTCGTACGGCATGCGGGTCGGGCCCATCACCCCGATGACGCCGGCGAACGGGCCGAGGCGGTACGAGGCGGTCACGAGCGTGAACGGCGCCAGCGTGGGATCCTGGTGCTCGCTGCCGATGGTGATGGTGAGGCCTTGGCTGCGGCGGCTGGCGAGGGCCTCGCGCAGCACATCGCGCCGCTCGGTGACCTCCAGCAATCCCTGGAAGCGCTCCTTGGTGGAGAATTCGGGCTGGCCCGCGAGCAGCTGGGCGCTGCCCAGCAGCACGCTGCCGGCGCTCCCCGCCGGCACGGGGATTTCGAACAGATCCTCCGCTTCTTGAATGAAGATGTTGAGCAGCTCCCTCGCCCCGGCGTCGGGCGCCGCGTCGCGCAGGCGCTCGGGAAGAGTGGCGCGGATCTCGCGCAGCGTGAGCCCCGCGAGCCGATCGTTCAGCACCAGCGCGACATTACCCACCGCATCCGGCGCCATGTGCGACGGCACCTCCACGAAGATGCTGCGCACCACACCGCTCTTGAGCGTGAGCACGAGCAGCAGCCGCTCCGACCCAGCTTGCAGCAGCTCTATGCGCTCGAGCACCGCGTCCTCGAACGACGGACCGACCGCCACCCCCAGCTCCTTGGTGAGCACGCCGAGTACCTGCGCGGCCCGCTCGAGGATCTGATCCACGGCGCTCGGCTCCGCCAGCTCTTCCCGGATCTGGTGCGACTCCCGCGCCGAAACGGTCGAGGGACGCATCAGCGAATTGACGTACACGCGGTACGCAAGATCGGTGGGGATGCGGCCCGCCGAGGTGTGCGGGTGGTACAGGTATCCCTTCGCCTCGAGGTCGCTCATCGTGTTGCGAATGGTGGCAGCCGAGAGCGTGCCGAACTTGCGCGCAATGGTTCGGCTCCCCGCCGGTTCGGCGGAGGCCACGTAAGTCTCGATTACCGCTTCGAGGACCTGGCGTTCGCGCTCAGTTAGAGAGACGGCCATGGCAGCCAACCTATTAGTGGCTAACAATTTAGCTCGTTGCCACCCGGTCGGTCAAGTCGCGTACCAGGGAGTCCAGCCGGAGCCAGCCCTCCGGAGTGCAGACGAGACGCTGACCGCTGACCTCGACCCAGCCGCGTTGCACCCAGAGGGCGGTAGAGGGCGGTAGAGGGCGGTAGCGGGCGGTAAGGGACAACCCTACGTCGGTTCGCAGCGCGAGATACAGGCGCTCGAGCTCGCGTTGCTCATCTGTGAGTAGTTCCTCTGATTCCACAGCCGAGCGACCCGCGGCCAGCGCCCGACGATAGCCCTCCCACGACGGGGTGTTCCAGCGACGGACCCGGCCGTCGAACGAGTGGCCGGCCGGACCGAGACCCAGATAGGGGGCGCCGGACCAGTAGGCGGAGTTGTGGCGCGATTGCCGGTCGCCGCGCGTGGCGTTCGAGACTTCGTAGAACCGATAGCCGCTCGCCGCGAGACGCGCGTGCGCGAGCAGGTACTCTTCGGCGTAGCGCTCGTCATCCGGTGGTGACGTCGCACCGCGCGAGATCCAGCGGGCCAGCGGGGTGCGTGTCTCTACCGTCAACCCGTACAGGGACAGGTGCGACGGCTCGAGGGCGATGGCGCGGTCCAGGTCACGGCCCCAATCGCGCCGCAGCTCGACGGGCAACGCGAAGATGAGGTCGAGCGAGATGTTGTCGATTCCCCCGGCCCGGAGGCTCCGCACCGCATCGCGGATTGTGGCCGCGTCGTGGGAGCGATGCATCCAGGCGAGCACCCGGTCATCGAACGACTGCGCGCCGAGCGAGACGCGGTTGATGCCCGCTCGGCGCCAAGCAGTGGCGTGCTCTGGCGTGACGTCTTCGGGATTCGCTTCTAACGTGACCTCAACGTCGTCGAGGGAAGACGTCGCGAGAAAGGCGTCACGGAGAGACGTGAGCAAGGTGAAGATCGCGTCAGGGGGCAACAGCGAGGGAGTGCCGCCGCCGAGGTAAAGCGTCTTCAGTCCCGCTCCACTGTGCTCCCCGGGCTTGCGCCCGCGGTCAGGGCCGCGCGGCAGCACCAGCTCGCGCAGCACCGCGTCCAGGTACTCCTGTGCCGGGATGCGCTTTCGTACCGCGATCGAGAAGTCGCAGTAAGAGCAGCGGCGGACGCAGAAGGGGACGTGGAGATAAACGTGGCGCATGGGGAGGGAACTTAACGCGGAACGCGGAAGTGGGAACTCGGAACAGCCATGTCAGCTCGGACGGTCGCGTCTCTGTTCCGCGCTCCGACTTCCGCGTTCCGCGTTTATGTAAGTCCAAACACCATCCCCGGCTGCTGCCTCACGACGCCGCGCATCTCGAGCTCCGTGAGCGCCGTGAGCACGGCGGCGGTTTCGGCGCCCGCGGTCGCTACCAGGGCGTCCACATGCCGCGGCTCGGCGCGGAGCGTCTCCCACAACGTTTGCTGCAGTGCGGTCAAGTCGGTCGGCGCTGTCCGGGGACGCGGGCTCGCCTCGGCCGGCCGGTCCGCCACCGCCCGCGGCAACCCCAGCTCCTCGAGCACGTCGCCTGGCGTGAGCGCCGGCTTCGCGCCCTGCTGGATGAGCTTGTTGCACCCCTGCGAGGTCGGGCTCGTGATGGGACCGGGAACGGCGAGCACGGTGCGGCCCTGGTCGAGCGCGCAGTCGGCGGTGATCAATGCCCCCGAGCTGAGCGCCGCCTCGACCACAACGGTTACGCCCGCGAGCCCGGAGATGAGGCGATTGCGCCGGGGGAATGCGCCGGCATGCGGCCGCTCGCCAGGAGGGAGCTCGCTGACGAGGCAGCCGGTCGTGGCCATGCGCTCGTACAGCTCGCGATTCACGGCGGGATAGATCACGCCGAACCCGTTGGCGAGGATGCCGACCGACTGGCCCCCAGCATCGAGGGCCGCGGCATGCGCGACGGCGTCGATGCCGCGCGCCATCCCACTGACCACCACCACCCCCGCCCGCGCCAGCCCGGCCGCCAACAGCCGCGCTGCCTCCGCCCCATAGGCCGAGTGGTCCCGACTGCCCACGATTCCCACCGCCGGACCGGCGAGCAGCGACACATTGCCGCACGCATACAGCAGCGCCGGCGGGTCGGGAATTTCGGCAAGGAGCGGTGGGAAAGTCGGGTCATCCGGGAGGAGCACAGTGGCAGCGTGCCGGTCTAGCTGCTCGAGCACTTCGAGCCCGGCGCGCGCCGTGGCGGCGCGGATCGCGGTAGCGGCGGCGCGGCTGAAGCCCGGGAGCGCGGCGATGGCGCCGTGCGGTGCGTGCAGCGCCGCCGCGGCGCTCTGGAACGCCGAGAGTAGCGTGCGCAGCCGCGCCACCCCGATCCCTGGGATCTGCGCCAGCGCCAGGTAGGCCGCTAGCTCGTCCCGTTCCAACCGAACCCCCTAATCAGACGTTTCAGAAGCACGCGAGGAACGAGTTGGAACGGGACTCGTCGCGACTCCGGCCCGCAGCGCTTGCCACAGCGTTTCCAAGAGCTCCGGCACGCCGTCCCCCGTCACCGCCGACACGGGGACCACCGGCTCGCCCGCGCAAGTCCGAATGGTGGGAAGCGCGGAGCGAGGAGTGAGCAGCAAGTCGAGCTTGGTCAACAGCACGACATGCGGCTTGGCCGCGAGCTCGGGCGAGTACGACCCGGCCTCGCGCAGCAGCAGGTCGTACGTCGCCTGCGCATCCGGACTGTCGACCGGCACGAGCACCGCGATCAGCCGAGTGCGCTCCACGTGCTGGAGGAACTTCAGACCCAGTCCCTTGCCGGCGTGCGCCCCTTCGATGATGCCCGGGACATCGGCGACGACGAAGCTGCGGTGGTCCGACAAGGCGACCACGCCGAGGTGGGGTTCGAGTGTGGTGAACGGATAGTCGGCGATCTTGGGGCGCGCGGCCGAGATGACGGAGAGCAGGGTGCTCTTGCCGGCGTTCGGCTGGCCCAGCAGCCCCACGTCGGCGATCAGCTTGAGGACCAGCTCGAGCTGCCGCTCGCGGCCGGGCTCGCCCGGCTCCCATTCCCGCGGGCTGCGATGCGTGGGCGTGGCGAAGCGCGCGTTGCCGCGACCGCCTCGTCCGCCGGCGGCGACGAGCACCGTGTCACCCGCGCTCAGCACCTCGCCCAACAGCTCGCCAGTCGCCCCATCGTGCACCTCGGTCCCCGGAGGCACGGGCAGAAAGAGATCGGCGCCCGATTTGCCCGTCATGTTCTTGCCCTTGCCATGCTGCCCCCGCTCGGCCTTCCAATGAGTGCGGTAACGATAGTCGAGCAGGGTGGCGAGGTTCGGGTCGGCGCGAACATACACGCTGCCCCCCACCCCCCCGTCGCCGCCGTCAGGGCCGCCCTTGGGGACGAACTTTTCGCGGCGGAATGAGGAGGCTCCAGCGCCACCGGAACCGCCGACCACATGGACTACGGCACGATCTATGAACATCAACGCGGAACGCGGAACGCGGAACGCGGAACAGGTCGTCCGCCTCCGCGCGCCGTACGGATGGAAGCAACCGTAATGGCCACCGTTTCCTCCTCCACGATGCCCATCTTGGCGAGGAACTCACGGCGCGAGCGCGTACGGCGAGCCGATCGGTAGTTCGCAGCGATGGATGTGCCAGCCCGGAGCAACTGATGCCCGACGACATCAGCGACGCGGCCGCGTGGCAATTCTTGGACGCGTCGAGCGATCGCAACTGCGAAGGCCTGCGTCCGCTCCCTCAGGTCGCGCGGCACGACTTTCCCAGTCTGTTCCGGGTTCCGACTTCCGCGTTCACAACTTCCTCCTCTTCACATCCTCCCACTGTTCCCACGCTGTCCGCCGCATCTCCGGATCGAGATCCGCGTCCACGAGCTTCAACACCTCCTCCACCTCCAGTCCCCTCGCCCCGGTGTTGAGCGCTCCCCGCAGGTGCGAATGCAATTGCTCCCCGGTACCGAGCATCGCGGTCGCCGCCACTGTGCACAGCTCCCGGCGCTTCAAGTCGAGCCCCGGCCGCCCGATCACCTTGCCGTAGGCGTCCACCAGCACCAGGTCTTCGAGGGCGGGGTGCAGGACCCGCAGGTTCACCACCAGCTTGTGAAAGGCGCGCCCGTACACCGCCCGACACACCGCCTCGCCGCGCGCCGCCCATGACTGCCAGTCCGCGTGCGCCAACTCCTCCGCCCCGCGTTCCGGCGTCGGAGCGGGGGCCGACCCGTTCACCCCGCGCCACGCCCCGAACGCCACCAGCGCCAGCGGATACCCCACCACGAGCATGCTCTGCAGCAACAGCTCCTCGATCCACAGGGCCGGAACGCCCGCGTCGCGCGCTGCGCGGAGTCGCGCCTCGAGCTCCGGGCGCCGCCCCGTCGCCACCGCGGCCGCCACGCGCACGAGCGCGGCGGTCTGGCCATCGAGCACCGGGACTCCGCGCTCACTCATACTACTCGTCCCCAAGCCGCAATCCCCCATCCTTTCATTGCTCCAGTTGCCCATTTACGCGCAGCTCACCTACCGTCTCGCCGCGGGTATTCACGTTGGGTCGAGCGCCGAGCGATGCCGGCCGCGGGCGGAGGCCGAGCGACTCGAGCACCGCCGCCATCGCGAGCGCCGACGCGAGCGCGTGCCCATCGGCCACCTTGAGGGCGATCCCGAGCCCCTCCTGGACGAGCAGTGCGCAATACACCCCCTCGGCGCCGACCTTGGCGATCACCCGACCCGGGTGGGCGCGCATGATCTCGGTGCAGGGGCGGCCGTCGCCGGCGATGAGGTCGGGGTGTTTGAGCATCGCTTCTACCACGCGGAACGGGGAACGATTCGAACGCGGAACGCGGAAGTCGGAAGGCGGAACAGCAGCGCGACCGTCATTCACCGAGCGAGCCTCCTTTTCTGTTCCGCGTTCCGCGTTCCACGTTCCGACTTCCGCGTTGGCGAGCCTCCCATACGCCCTCGCCATGCTCCGCAGCGGGACCGCGAAGCACACCACCCCGCACCCATCCACTGCGGTCCGCATCTGCCCGGCAGGAACATCCGTCCAGCGGCTCACCTCGACAAAACAGCGCTGTTGCACCGGGTGATCCAGCCGCGTATAGGACTCCGTGGGCCAGCCGTGATGTCGCGCTAGCGCGAGCATGCCGGTATGCTTTCCGGAGCAATTGGAAAACACCGGGGTGAGCCGCACTCCGCGTGTCTGGTAGTCGCGCGCGACACGGTCCGACAAGGGCGTGTGCGGGCCACACAGCAGATCGCGCTCCGAGCAGCCGATCTTGGCGAGGAATTCCCGCACCCGGCTCACTTGCGCCGGCTCGCTCGAGTGCGAAGCGCATGCGAGCGCCAGCTCTTCACTCGTCAGGCCGAATCGCTCCACCGCGCCGTCCTCGACCAGCGGCAGCGCCTGGAACGGCTTCGCGGCGGAGCGCCAGAACGTGACGAGCTCCGGGTCCCCAGCCCGTGCGACCAGGCGGCCGGTCGCCTCCACGACGGCGACGTGCACGTCGTGCACCGCTTCGACGACGTCACCTCGCACCTGCTCAACGCGCATGGCTAACCCCAACGCGGAAGTCGGAAGGCGGAACGCGGAACAGCAGTGCGACCGTCATTCGCTCAGCGACCTTCCATGTCTGTTCCGCGTTCCACATTTCTCGTTCCCGCGTTCCGCGTTCGTTTTCCCGCTCCCAACGACAGTGCGATCCCCAGTAGCACCAGCGCCCCGCCAAGGATGGCTGACGGATGCGGCACCTCGTGAATCGCCGGAATGAGCCATGCGAGGATGCTCGCCCCCACCGGCTCGCCCAGGGCCGCGACGTTCACCGTGGTCGCGCGAAACTGGCGCAGCGCGTAGTTCATGCCGGTGTGCCCGATGAGCATCGGCCCCGCCGCCAGCGCCGCGAACACCGCCCAGTCGCGTCGTGCAAACCCCGCCAACGGAGCTCCCCGACCAAGCGCGACGAGCGCGAGCGCTATGGCAGCCACGGCGTACACGCCGGTCACATAACGCCAGATCCCGACCACCTGGCGCACCCGCCGGCCGATCACGTAGTAGCCCGCGCCGGTGACGGCGCCGAGCAGGGCGAGCGCGTCGCCCCCCAGGGCGCCGAGCGCGAGCCGCGCGTCCCCGAGTCCGATGAGGCTCGCTCCGATCACGGCGAGAGCGATCCCCCACGCCTCGATGCGCGTCGGGTGCTCGCGCAGCCAGACCGCCGCGATGCCCCAGGCGAACACCGGCTTGAGCGACACGAGCAGTACGGAGCTGGCGACGGTGGTGTACCGCAGCGACGCGATCCAGCTCCAGAAGTGCATCGCGAGGAGGAGGCCCGCGCCGATGATCAATGGAAGTAGGGAGTGGGAAGTGGGACTGAATGGGAGTGGAGAGTGGGGAGTGGGACTCTCCGGTGCAGCGGAAGGTACCACTTCCCACCTCCGACTCCCATTGCGCGTCACCACTGCAAACACCCCCGTCACAGGAAGCGCCAGGGTCAGCCTCCAAAACGCGATCGCGAGTGCCGGCGCAGCGGCAAACCGGACGATCGGGCCCGCGTATGTGGTGGCGAGCACTGCCACAATCAGCACGAGCACGGGAGACATGGGGCGGGAAACCTCACCCCCCTGCCCCCTCTCCGCAATGCGGATAGGGGGAGTGAAAGGTTGATGTGCGGTTGCCACCGTGGGGGCCTGGACCCAAATTGCGCGCTCCATGCGTGCCGCCCTGCTCGGCGTGACAGTGCTGCTGGCCATCCCGGCATTGACGGGCGGGCCCACACTCGCCGCCCAGGAGGCCTCGTCCTACGTTCCGCTCGACGACTGGACGATGCCGTACGTCGAGCATCTCATCACGACCGGGGTGATCGCCGATCCGTCGCCGCTCACGCGCCCGCTGCGTCGGGCCGAGCTGCTTCGCGCGCTCGAAGCGGTGGACACGCTGCGGCTGAACGCAGCCACGACAGCCACGGTGCACCGGTTGCAGGCGGCGCTCGGCGGGAGGGATCGGGGCGGCGAGCCACGCGGACCCCACGTGCGCGTCGCTGGGGGCATCGGGGTCGCCGCGGCCAATTACGCCCGGCGGGATGCGCTCTCGGCGATCGACTCCACAGGTCCGCGCCAGTCCGGCTCGGGCCACGGCACCGCCAACGCGGACCTCGAGCTCGAGCTGGTCACGCCCCACGTGATCGCGGTGACGCATCCCCGGCTCGACACCCGTCTCAAGTACGACCCCGATTGGTTCGGGAAAAAGGACCGGGTCATCGCGGGCCGAACGGCCGAAGCGTATCTCAGCGCGCAATGGAAACTGGGCGAAGTGTTCTTCGGCCGGCTGGACCGGAACTGGGGTCCCCCCGGTATCGAGGGCCTGCTCCTCTCCGCCAACCCGTACGGACTGGACCACTTCGCCTTCTCAGTCGGCACCGCCACGATCCAGCTCCAGGCGATGGCGACGCAGCTCGACGACCGCCGCGACTCGAGCGGCGTGGTGCACCGCTTCATGACGCAGCACCGGGTCCTGCTCACGCCCGGCCGTTGGGGGATCGCGCTGTGGGAAGGCTCCGTTCTTTCGGGGCCGAGCCGCTCGTTCGAGCCCTGGTATCTCAACGCGCTGAACCTGGGGCTCCTCGAGCAGTTTAACAACGGCGGCAACGTGAATTCGTTCGTGGGGCTCGACGTCCAGCACCGGGGCGACGTGAGCGTCTACGGCCAGCTGCTGCTGGATGACATCCAGGTGGACCGCGCCAATCCCACCGACAAGAAGCCGCCGAGCTACGCCGTGACCGCCGGCGCGGCCGGCGCCCTGGGGAGCGGGTCCGCTGCGTGGCGGGTCTGGTACACCCGCGTCACCAATCTCACGTACCGGAACGAAGACAACCTGCAGGTTCCGCTGTACCACTTCCTCGGCACCGGGCGCAATTTCGACGACTACGATCAGCTGACGGTGACGATGGGCCTGCTGCCGCGCGCCGGGCTGCTGCTCACCCCGGAGCTGACATACCTGCGCCAGGGCGAAGGCGACCCGCGGCTGCCGCATCCGCCGGTGTCGGCGTATCCCACGACGCCGACGATCTTCCAGGGTGTGGTGGAGCACACCGTGCGGCTCGCGCTGTCTGGGAGCTACGCCGTTGCGGGACGCGTGGACGTCGCGTTCAACGCGGGGGTGCACCGCCTCACGAACTTTCAGCACGTCACAGGCGACACGCGGACCCGCTTCCTGGGCAGCGTCGGCCTTACGTACCGATTCCAGCACGTGGCGAGCGTCCGGTGAGCCCGTTCCAGCCGGAGCCGCGCCTCACGCGCGACCATCTCGAAGCGCTCTTCGCGAACATGGCGGCGCGCCGGGTGGTGGTCGTGGGCGATGCGATGCTCGACATCTATCTGGCGGGCGATGCCGAGCGGATCTCCCCGGAGGCGCCGGTGCCGGTGGTCACCGTGCACACCCGGCGCTATGCCCTCGGTGGCGCGGCGAACGTGGCGGCGAACGTCGCGGCGATCGGCGCGGAATGCCGGCTGGTAGCGGTGATCGGGGACGACGCCCGGGGCGACTCGCTGCGGGGCGAGCTGGCGCAGAAGCGCCTTCCCGACCGCCACATGGTGGTCGCGCCCGCTCGACCCACCACGTCCAAGACCCGGGTCACCGCGCGTGGCCAGCAGGTGGTGCGAATCGACGAAGAGGTGGAGGACCCGATCGAACCCCGCGCCGAGAACCAACTCCTGGGCCAGCTCGACGGGGCGATGCGTGAAGCCGACGCGATTCTGATTGAGGATTACAACAAGGGCACGCTCACACCGCCGGTGATCGAGCGGGCGATGGCGCTCGCCAAGAAGCGCGGCATTCCGGTGGTGGTGGACCCCAAGTTCAAGAACTTCTTCGCCTACCGGGGGGCCACGCTGTTCAAGCCCAATCGCCGGGAGCTCGAGCAGGCGATGGGCGCGACGCTCGACCTCGCGCACCCCGACGCCCTCCCCACGTCGCTCGCCAAGCTCGGCGTGGACAACCTGCTGCTCACGCTTGGCGCGGAGGGGATGGTGCTCGTCACCAAGGACGAGCAGATCACCCGCATCCCGACGATGGCCCGCGAGGTGTTCGACGTGTCGGGAGCCGGTGACACCGTGACGGCGTGGGCGGGCACGGCGCTCGCGGCGGGCGCGTCGGTACGCGAGGGAGCGCAGATCGCCAATTACGCGGCAGGCGTCGAGGTCGGCAAGTCGGGCGTGGCCACCGTGTCACCCGCGGAAGTGCTGGCGATGCACGAGGCCCATTACGATCAGCTGGGAAAACTGCGGAGAGGGGGACTGCTCTAACTGGTTTCCCTAACGCCAGCGCAGTCCCACCCCGATCACCATGCCGTCCACGGTCTCGAGGCGCGCCCCGCCGCCCAGCACCGCATGATCGATCCGGTATCCCAGACGGGCCTCGACGGGAGCCCGAGCGAGTCGCACGATCATCCCCGCCTCCGCGCCCTGTGCGTGGTCGAACCGCTCAGGGACGTTGGCGTCGGCCGAGAGGGCGCGCCACAGCTCCACGTAGCCCCGCGCCGCGGAGCCCACGAACGCCGTCGCGGCGCGCGCGCGCAGCTCCCAGAACAACCAGCGTTGTGTGACCCCGCCTCCCAGGGCATACGCCCGCGCGTGCGGGCCGCCCGCGAGCGTGAGCCAGCCGGTGGGGTGCAGGCCCAGCAGCACCGCGCCTTCGATCAGGTCGCGCGAGGTGTTCCCTGCGGGCGTCGGCGCCGGGTCGAGCTTGCCCTGCAGGTAGCTCACGTCGAGCGAGAGCCGCCCGAGCGTGACCGACCCCTCGCCGAGAAACGCGGTCCCGCTGAACTCGCCGGTCGTGCTATGCACTCGGGGCGTGACCACCGATACCGCCGCGGCGGGGTGCAACGCCTGTGCCCGCAGCGGACCGGCGACGCACGCGATGACCAGGAGCGCGCGCGCGATTCTCATAGGCCTCGCGGCTGCATGGAAGTGACCTCGCCCGCGTGCACGCGCAACCGGATGTCGCTCCGGCGCCGGACGTTGTCCGCGATGGCTCGCTCGACGCTCTTTTGCCACGCGTCACGCCGCGCCTTGTTGGCGCGGACGTTGTCGGCGAGGGGCCGCCCCGGTCGGTGCAGGATGTAGCCCAGCACTCCGGCGACCCCGACCGCTCCCGCCACTGCCAGCCGCGGCCCGCTCGATCCTTGATTCGCGCCGACGAGCGACGGGAGGGCGGCCACCGTGCCGGCCAGCACGAGCCCCCCGAACACGGCGCGCGTCGCCGGCCCACTGCCGGCGCGCTCGGGCAAGAGCTGCGACTTGGCGGGAGGCACGGGCCACGGAAGCGTGTCGGAACGGACGACCTTCAGGTCGAGGGGCAGCTGCAAGATGCCCGTCAAATCCCCGGTCGGCGCGCGCGACGCGACCCGCAACAGCACGCGGTTGACGGGGGGGAGCTGATCGGCGGCGTCGAGTCCGTTCCACTGCACTCGCAGGCTGTCGCCGATCGGTCCGGAGTAGATGAAACGGAATGGCGCGCCGTCCTCGTAGCGCAGGGTCACCTCGACGCTCTGGAACGAGCTGGCGAACAACCACACGCCCCACGCGCCCCCGCCGGCCGCGACCTGAGTGTCCGCCGGCACCTGGATCGCCACCACCTTGGTGCGCACGCGGACGCTGTCGAACACACTCGTCACCTCGGGCGGAAACAGCATGCGATCCGGCCGGAACCGCGGTTCGAGCATCACTAGCCGCCGGAATACCGCCACCGCGGAATCCCGCCGCCCGCGGAACAAGTCGGCTGCACCCAGATAGAGCAACCCTTGGGTTTGGTCGGCGACCGGCCCGTTGGTCGCGTCGAGCCGCGCGAGGTCGAGCCGCAATAGACCTGCGGCGAGCTCGAAGTCGAGATCCTTATAGGCGCGCAGCGCGTCGCTGAACGGGACGGCAGCGGTTTGCGCCCGCGCCGCCACCGGCGCCAGCGCGCACAGCAGGAGCAGCCACAGTCGGCGCGTCACGGCTTCATCTCGTGCAGCACGATGTCGGTGATTCGCAGTTGCTGACCGGGCGCGAGGTTGATCTCGGCCTCGTACGGCGTGAAGCCGTCGCGCACCACGCGCAGCCGATGCGCGCCGGGCGGTACGGACACGCCCACCTGGGGCGTGTTGCCCAACAGCTGGTCGTCCAGGTACACCTGTCCCCATGGCGTCGCGTTGATGAACAGCCGTCCAGGCTCGACCGCCCGAGGCGCTCGAGGAGCCGCGGAGCGATGGACGGGCGTTGTCACCCGAGGCCGCGCGGGAATAACGGGAGCGGGCGCCGGCGCCGAGGGAGTCGCGCGGGGCAGCGCCGCGAGCGAATCTCGGGCCGCCTCTGGCGGCAACTCGGGGGCGGGCAGCGCCGGGAGCGACTCCGCTCGAGGCGTCGCGAGCGGCGGGCGTGCGGCTGGGCGCTCCGCCGGGCCGCCCGACGAGCCCGAGCTCATTACCCAGGGCGCGGCCACCGCGCCGAGTGCCAGGAGCGTCACCAGGGCGACGGGAATCCACCGCCAATGCGAGCCGTGCGTCGGCGCTTCGTACCCGAGCAGTTGCAGGGGGACGGGCTTCGCCCCCGGCGGTCGCGGCGACGAGCGGTCGAGCGCGCCCCGAAAGCCGAGCACGCTGGGGAAGCGGTCGGCCGGCGAGGGGCTCGTGGCGCGTGCGACGGCGCGCGCGATGTGCGCTGGCAGCTCGGCCCCCGCCTTGCCGAGACACACTTCCACCAGGGCGGCGAGGCCGGCCTGGTCGGTCTCCGGCCCCGGGCGCGTCCGTGCACTGGTCTGCCAGTGCCGCACGACCCACGGGACCCAGAAGTCGGTGACCTGGGCGTGGCCGGCGGCGTCGATCAGCACGTTGGTGGGGGTCAAGCCCCCGTGCACCACCCCCAGCCGGTGCGCCGACTCGAGGGCGGCCGCGACTTCGTCGATGACGCGAAGACAGACCGACCAGTCCATCGGGCCGCTCGACCGGAGCTTCTCGGCCAGCGACCGGCCCTCAACGTAGCGCATCGACCACCAGAACAGACAGTCGGTGGCGCCCGCGCTGTACAGCTGCACGATGTGGGGATGGTCGAGCGCCGCGGCGGCGGCGGCGGCCTTGTGAAATGCCTCCTCGGCAGCGGCACTGTCCTCGTCCCCGAGACTGCGGCCCATCACCTTTACGGCGACGAGCTGCTCGTACTCCAGGTCCCGCGCCATGTAGAGGATGGAGTCCCCACCCGCTCCTCGACGATGGAGCGATTCGACGGAGAACAGGTCGCGCAAATCCTCTCGCGCGGCTGCGTCGAGGGGATCGCGCTCGGGAGACGAGGGTTGCGGCAGCGGCTCGGCGGATGTCATAGGACGGTTACGACATCGAATGGAGCGCTCGTCGCTCCGGTCAACAATGTAGCGCTCGCACCCAGCGTGTACCCGAGTCCTGACTGATTGATGGTCAGGGTGCCGAAAGTAGCCTTTCCGGATACCGCCGCAACCGTGAGCGTGCCACCGAGCGTCGCCGGCGGGAGAGCAGAGGCGTCATGCGCGATCGCCATCGTCACGTTGCCGGTGAAACTCGTAGCGGTGTTCCCAAAGGCGTCCAGCGCGGTCACCACCACGGCCGGTGTGATTGCACCGCCTATCAGAACCCTGCTCGGCTGGACCGTGAAGGCCAGCTGCGACGCCGCAGCCGGATCTACGACCACAGTGGCCGTCTGCGTGATTGTCGTCGTCCCCACAGTCGCCGTGATGGTCTTCGTTTCCGCGGTTGTGGAACTGAGGGTCCCGGTCATCTGTCCGGCTGCATTCGTCGTGCCGGAAGGGGTGAGTGTGTTGTTCGACCCGGTCGACGAGAGCGTCACTGTCGCATTCTGCACGGCGTTTCCGAAGGCATCGAGCACGGTGACCGTGATCGTCGAAACGCTCGTGCCGGTGCTTGCAGTGATGGGGCTGGGCGCCGCCGTCACCGTGGAGCGGCTCGCGCTGGCTGGGCCCGCCACATTCACCGTGTGCGTCGCGGGCGCGGAGGTGCTCGTGAGGTAGTTCGCGTCCCCGGCGTACGTCGCGACGAGGCTCTTGGCCCCCGCCGTGAGTGGGGTCAGCGTGCACGTGCCCGCCGCCACGGTGCCGGTGCAGGTGTCGCCGGTCCCGTCGGTCACCGTGACGTTCCCGGTGGGCGTTCCGGCACCGGGCGCGACCGGCGCAACGGCGAACGTGACCACGACCGGCTGGTTCACCACAGACGGATCGGGCGTGTGGCCTGTGATCGTCGTCGTCGTAGTCGCCGTCGTCACGGTCTGGGCGACAGCGCCGGACGTGCTCGTCGTGTAGTTGCCGTCCCCTGGGTAGGCCGCAGTCACACTGTGCGCTCCGGCGGTGGCAAACGCGATACTGCAGCTCCCCGCCGCGACTGCCGCGCTGCAGCTCTGGGTGGCATCGCTCACGGTGACCGTGCCCGTGGGTGTACCACTCCCCGGTGCATTGGCCGTCACGGTGTAGGTGAAGGTCACGGCTTGGCCTACGATCGAGGGGTTCGTCCCGCTCGCCAGCGTCGTGGTGGTACTGGCCGCGTTTACCGTCTGCGCCGCACCCGCTGATGCACTGGTGGCAAAGTTGGCGTCTCCCGCATACGTGGCCGTGAGCGTCTTCGCCCCCGCGGTCGTCGGGGTCAGGTTGCAGGTGCCTGCCGCCACAGTCCCCGTACACGTTGCGGTCCCGTCGCTCACGGTGACGTTCCCGGTGGGCGTTCCGCCGGTCGAGGTCACCGTGTAGGTCACCGCCACCACTTGGCCCACCGCCGAGGGATTGGGCGTATGCCCGGTGATCGTCGTGGTCGTCGCCGCCGCATTCACCGTCTGGGCCACGCCGGCCGACGTGCTGCCCGCGAAGTTGGCGTCCCCGGCGTAGGTGGCGGTGAGCGTCTTCGCCCCCGCCGTGGTCGGGGTCAGGTTGCACGTCCCGGCCGCCACGGTCCCGGTGCACGTCGCGGTCCCGTCGCTCACGGTCACGTTCCCCGTCGGCGTCCCGCCGGTCGCGGTCACCGTGTAGGTCACCGCCACCACTTGGCCCACGGCCGAGGGATTGGGCGTGTGCCCGGTGATCGTCGTGGTCGTCGCGGCGGCGTTCACCGTGTGCGCCACGCCGGCGGACGTGCTCCCGGCGAAGTTGGCATCACCGGCGTAGGTCGCCGTGAGCGTCTTCGCCCCGGCAATGGTCGGGGTCAGGTTGCACGTGCCTGCCACCACCGTCCCGGTGCACGTCGCCGCCCCGTCGCTCACCGTCACGTTGCCCGTCGGCGTCCCGCCGGTCGAGGTGACCGTGTAGGTCACCGCCACCACTTGGCCCACGGCCGAGGGACTCGGGGTGTGCCCAGTGAGCGTCGTCGTCGTCGCGGCGGCGTTCACCGTGTGGGCCACACCGGCGGATGTGCTCGCCGCGAAGTTCCCGTCTCCGGCGTACGCGGCGGTCACCGTGTGGCCCCCGGCCGTGGTGAACGTGATGCTGCAGCTCCCCACTGCCACCGTCGCATTACAGCTCAGCGTACCGTCGCTCACCGTCACTGTCCCCGTCGGCGTCCCGCTCCCCGGACTGGTCACGGCGACCGCGAAGCTGAAGCTCACCGCCTGACCGACGGCCGATGGGTTGGGGGTCTGCGCGCTGATCGTCGTCGTCGTGGCCGCCGCATTCACCGTGTGCGCCACTCCCGCCGAGGTGCTGCCCGCGAAGTTCGCGTTGCCCGCGTAGGTGGCGGTGAGCGTCTTCGCCCCCGCGGTCGTCGGGGTCAGGTTGCAGGTGCCCGCCACCACCGTCCCCGTGCACGTCGCCGTCCCGTCGCTCACCGTCACGTTCCCGGTGGGCGTCCCACCGCTCGAGGTCACCGTGTAGGTCACCGCGATCGCCTGCCCGACCGCCGAGGGGCTGGGCGTGTGCCCGGTGATCGTCGTCGTCGTCGCCCCGGCGTTCACCGTCTGGGTCACGCCGACCGACGTGCTCGCCGCGAAGTTCCCGTCCCCGGCGTACGCGGCGGTCACCGTATGGCCCCCGGCCGTGGTGAACGTGATGCTGCAGCTCCCCACCGCCACCGTCGCATTACAGCTCAGCGTACCGTCGCTCACCGTCACTGTCCCCGTCGGCGTCCCGCTCCCCGGACTGGTCACGGCCACCGCGAAGGTGAAGCTCACCGCCTGACCGACGGCCGATGGGTTGGGGGTCTGCGCGCTGATCGTCGTCGTCGTGCCCGCGGCGTTGACCGTGTGCGCCACGCCGGCCGACGTGCTCCCCGCGAAGTTCGCGTTGCCCGCGTACGTCGCGGTGAGCGTCTTCGCCCCGGCCGTGGTCGGGGTCAGCGTGCAGGTCCCCGCCACCACCGTCCCGGTGCACGTCGCCGTCCCGTCGCTCACCGTCACGTTCCCGGTGGGCGTGCCGCCGGTCGACGTCACCGTGTACGTCGCTGCGATCCCCTGACCCACCACCGATGGAGTGGGGGTGTGGCCCGTGAGCGTCGTCGTCGTCGCGGCGGCGTTTACTGTGTGCGCGACGCCGGCCGACGTGCTGCCCACAAAGCTGCCGTCCCCCGCGTAGGTCGCGGTGAGCGTCTTGGCGCCTGCCGTCGTCGGCGTGAGGGTACAGGTCCCCGCGGCCACCGTCCCGGTGCACGTCGCCGTCCCATCGCTCACCGTCACGTTCCCCGTCGGCGTGCCTCCGTTCGACGTCACCGTGTACGTCACCGCGATCCCCTGGCCCACCGCCGACGGATTGGGCGTGTGACCCGTGATCGTTGTCGTGGTGCTCGCCGCATTCACCGTGTGGGCCGCCCCAGCCGACGTGCTGGCCGCGAAATTCGCGTCCCCCGCATAGGCGGCGGTCAGGGTCCGCGCGCCGGCGGTACTGAACGCGATGCTGCAGCTGCCCGCCGCCACCGTCGCGCTGCAACTCTGCTTCCCATCACTCACCGTGACCGGGCCGGTCGGGGTCCCACTCCCCGGCGCACTGGTGGCCACGGTGAACGCGACGGCCACCGCCTGGCCCACCGTAGAGGGATCGGGTGTGTCGCTCGCGATCGTCGTCGTTGTGGCGGCCACATTCACCGTGTGGGCCATCCCCGCGGATGTGCTACCGGTGAAGTTCCCATCGCCGGCGTAGGTGGCGATGAGCGTCTTGGCACCCACCGTCGTGGGTGTCAGAGTGCAGCTTCCCGCCGCCACGGTGCCGACGCAGCTCACCGTCCCATCGCTCACCGTGACGTTCCCGGTGGGGGTGCCGTTGGCCGATATGACCGTGAAGGTCACCGCCACCGGCTGACCGGTCACGGACGGATCCGGCGTGTCGCCAGTGATCGTCGTCGTCGTGGCCGCCGCGGACACCGTGACCGTCGGCTGCTGGGTGATCGCGACGCCTCCCACGGTGGCGGAGACCGTCTTGGTCCCGGCCGTCGTCGAACTGAGGGTGCCGCTGGCGACCCCGTTGGCGTCGGTGGGGGCGGCGGGTTGCGTCAGCGTGATCCCCGTCGCGGGTGTCGCCGCCAGAGTGACGGTCTTGCCCTTGACCGGATTTCCGAACTGATCGAGCGCGGTCACGGTGATGGTGCTGGCGCTGCTCCCGCCCGAGACGGTGATGGTGCCCGGCGCGGCCACGACCGAGCTGGTCGAGGCGCTCACGGCGCCGGGGACCGCATACGCAATGAACTGGACCGGCGAGCCCACGCTGGTGGCTTGCGCCGTCTGCACGCTGTCGGTCGGAGGCCGGCGAGTTCCCAGCGTCCAACTGGTGGACGCGATCCCGCTGCTGTTCGTGACCGATGTCCCAGGACTCACCGACCCGCCGCCGCCCAGCACCGACCAGCTGACGGTTACGTTCGGAACGGGGTTATTGAGCACGTCGCGCGCCACGACCGAGATCGGAGTGGGGAGGGTCTGCCCTGCCGTATCGGTCTGCGCGTTGCCGCCGTTCAGCGTCATGTGATCGGCGCCGCCGACCTGAGCGGTGATCGTGAACGTCACCGCGGGCAAGCCCGACGTGCTGGCGGTGGTCGTTTGCGTGCCCGGCGTCGGGCCGAGGGTGCGCGTGGTCTGCGCATGTCCACTCGAGTTAGTCACCGACGTCCCGGGACTCACCGAGCCACCGCCGCTGGCCGCCGCCCATGTGACCGTCACCCCGCCGACCGGGTTGCCGTTGGCGTCGGTGATCAGCACGTCATGCGGCGTGGCGAGCGTGGTGCCTACCTGCCCGGTGAGATTGTCCCCCGAGAACTTCACCATAGAGGTCGCGGTGCCGACCTTGGCGGTGTCTACGAACGTGATGGGGCTGCCGGTCAACCCCGGAGCCGTCGCCGTCACTGTGTCTGGCTTGGCTTGCGTCCCGAGCGTCCAGCTTGTGAGCTGCGCGATGCCGCTGGCCAGAGTCGTCTGGTTCGCGCCGGTAATGGTGCCGTTCGTCGTCCCCGGGACTGCGAACGTGACCGCCGTCCCGGCGACGGGGTTGCCGCTCACGTCGCGCACGATTACGGCGGGCGGGGTCGCGACCGCCGTGCCCGCCGTGGCCGTCTGGTTGTTGCCGGCGCTGACGGCGATCTGGGTGGCCGTCCCCGCCGTCACGGTCACGGTGTTGGACGTGACGCCGGTCAGCGTCCCCGATGTGAACGTCAGGGTCCGCGCGCCGGTCGTGCCCGTGATCGTGAGCCCGCTGAACACCGCCGCGCCTGAACCGTTGGTCAGGACCGCGCTGGGCGGCGAGAGGGTCCCGCCTCCCGTGGCGATCGCCGGCGTCACACTCACGCCGGCTTGCGCGACGTTGTTCCCGCTTGCGTCCTGCAGCTGCACCACTGGCTGCTGCGGGAAGGCGATCGCGTTCTGCACGCTCGCCGACGGCTGCGTCGTGAGCGCCAGCTTCGCCGCGGGGCCGGGGTTGAGGGTGATCGCGTTGGTGGTGTCGGGCGCCAGCGTACCCGAAGCCATCTGCAGTCGATAGCTGCCGGCCGTACCGCTGATGGCCAGGCCCGAGAAGGTGGCCGCTCCGGTCGTCCCCGTGGTCGCGGAGGCGTTGGCGAGCGTCGCGCCCGCCGGCCCCGTGGCCACCGTGGCGGTGACGACGATCCCCGTCTGGGCCACCGCGTTGCCGTTCGCGTCCTGTAGCTGTACTACCGGCTGGGTGCTCAACGCAACGCCGCTCGCGCCACTCGCCGCAGATTGCGTGGTGATCACGAGCTTCGTGGCCCCGCCCGCGGTGGCGGTGGCGGTGAAGCTCACCGGGGAGCCGGTGAGCCCCGCCACCGTCGCCGTGGCACCCTGGGTCCCCGCCGCCGGGCCCAACACGCGCGTCGCCGACCCGATACCGTTGGCCCCAGTCGCCCCCGACGCCGGAGTGGGAGTGATGGACCCACCTCCGGTCACCGCCCAGGTCACGACGACCCCGCCGACCGGATTCGCGGCTCGATCCGTGACCAAGACGGTGTAGGCGACGGGGAGGGTGGAGTTCACCGAGCCGCTCTGTCCGTCTCCCCCATTCTTGGCGATGGTCGTCGCGGCGCCATGCGTGGCAGTCGCGGTGAAGCTGACTGGTGAGCCGCTGAGCCCGGTGACGGTGGCGGTGGCGCCTTGTGGCCCGGCCGCGGTGCCGAGGGTGCGGGTCGCCGTCGCAATGCCGGAAGCGGCGGTGACCGACGAGACGGTGATGGCGCCCCCGCCCGCCCCGCCCGTCACGGCCCAAGCCACCGTGACGCCCCCAACCGGATTGGCGGCCCGATCGCTGACGAGGACGGCGTAAGGAGTGGCGAGGGTGGCGCCGATCGTGTCGGTCTGAGTGTTCCCGGCGTTCAGCGCGATCGTGGTCGCGTTACCATGGGTGGCGGTCGCGCTGAAGCTGACGGGGGAGCCGGCGAGCCCGGTGACGGTGGCCGTCGCCCCCTGCGGCCCTGCCGTCGTGCCGAGCACGCGCGTCGCCGTCGCGATGCCGGTGGGGGACGTGACCGACGACGGGGTGATGCTGCCGCCCCCCGACGTGAC
>DATLKF010000025.1:0-30640 GCA_035538515.1 Gemmatimonadales bacterium | reverse complement strand
TTGTCGATCCTCCCGACGTAGCGCAACGCGCCGTCGAGGCTAAGGTTGCCGGACAAGTCCGCCGTAGAAGCGATCGTGAACTGCCGCGCGGGATCATGCGACTCACCGCTGCCGTGCGTCGTATCGGTGCTTCCCGGGTTGGCCCAGATGTGGACGCGCAGCTCGGTGTAGCCGGCGCGCAGGCGCCAGCGATTCGTGACCCGATAGTCGCCGGTTACCTCGGCGCCATATGACTCGCCGTCCTGTCCATTGCCGATCACGGTCGTGGTGTCAGGCGGTGGGCTGGCCCGCTCTAGGCTCCGGAGACCGTGGTAGCGGTTATAGAAGGTCGCGACAGACAAGGCGAACGCCGCCGTCTGATGGCGGTATCCCAATTCGTAGGCCAGCTCTTCTTCGGAATGGAAGTTCGGCCCCCCGGCAAGGGCATACGGCGGCTGACCGGGGACAAAGAACTCCCGATCGATGCGTGAGGGCGCCCTGACCGCGCGAGAAACCGCCGTCCACAGTGTGCCCGACGGACCGACCGCCCAGTTCACCCGGCCGCTAGGCTGGATCTCGACACCGGTGTAGTCATTGTGCTCGACTTTCGTCCCGAGGGCGACGTGCAGTCGCTCGGGGACGACGGTAATCTCGTCCTGAACGAACCCGCTGAACCATTCCCGCGTGACGTGAGGCGGGAGGAAGGCGAGAAACGCGCTGTTGGCCACGAAGTCGTTGATCAGACGGTACCCAAGTCCCCAGACGACGTCCTGCCGGCTCCCGAGCGGGAAATGGTGTTGCAGGTCGATGTCGTACGTGTGGAGATCCTCACCGAAGAGACCCGGGATGTCCCGGTGAGTCCGGTCGTAGTACAGCTGCGCAGTGACGCTCGAGTTCGCGGAGATCGTGTGGCCCCATCGTGCCATCACATTCCCGCCGGTCACGGCAATGTCGCTGGTACCCGGCTGGCTGATTCGGCCGTCGTAGACATCCCCCTGCAGGGTGAGGTGACTGGCCTTCGAGGCGTCCCAATCCATCCGAAACCCACCCTGCCCCGCGTGCCAGTCGTCGCCGCGGCCCTGGCCATTGGGCAGCAGCGTCGGCTGCCGGGTGAAGCCCTTCGCGTACACGCGGAACCGAGCGGCGGAGCCGAGCGCGCCGCCGTAGCTCCCGGCTCCCAAGCCGCGTAGCTCCGTACCACCGCCGCCCGACAGCAGGGCGCCCTGAGTGTCCTTGGCGTCCTTCGTGATGATGTTGATCACGCCGTTGACGGCGTTCGTGCCCCACAAGGTCGCCCCGGGACCGCTGATGACCTCGATGCGGTCGACCTCCGAGAGCGGCACGTCCTGCACGTCCCAGAACACGCCCGAGAACAACGGCGTGTACACCGTGCGCCCGTCGATGAGCACGAGGAGCTTGTTGTCGGCGGTGCCGTTGAACCCACGCGCGCTGATCGCCCATTGCCGGGTATCGACCTGCGCGACCTGCAGGTTGGTGGCGAGGCGCAGAACCTCGGGAAGGCTCGAGGCGGCGGAGCGACGGATGTCCTCCTGGGTGATGACCTGGATCGCCGACGGAACCTGCGACAGCTTCTCCGGATGCCGGGAGACGGACGTCACTGCGACGTTCATCAGCTCCTCGACGCTCAGCTTCTTGAGCGCCGCCACCGATGTCGCTGAATCGCGACGTTGCGCGGCCGTGTCCGGCTGCTGGGCGAGCACCGGCGAGGCGCCGCCGACGATGCCCACGGCGAGCAGCAACGCATCCGCCGTCATTCTTGCTGCCTCCCGTGTCACGCCGGTGACTCTCGAGGTTGGTCCAGGACCGCTCTCAGCTTACGGGCCAAGCTCTCGGGCGTAAACGGCTTCTGCAGGAAGGCGATCCCCTCCTGCAACACGCCGTGCCGCACGACAGCGTCGTCAGTGTAGCCCGACATGTAGAGGACCTTCATGCGCGGCCGCAAGCGCATCAATTGGTCCGCGAGCTCGCGGCCACTCCTGCCCGGCATCACGACGTCCGTCAGCACCAGGTGGATTTCACCCTCGTGCCGGCCGGCGAGTCGCAGCGCGGTCTCCGCGTCCGCGGCTTCCAGCACGGTATAGCCGTGCCGCTTGAGCATCTCGCACGCCACGGCGCGCACCGCCGCCACGTCTTCCACCACCAGCACGGTCTCCGTGCCGCCGACCACGGCTGCCGCTGCGTCGGTTGGGGTGACCGCCTCGTCCACGCGCGGCAGGTAGATCTTGAAGCTCGTGCCGTGACCCGGCTCGGAGTACACCCAGATGAAGCCGCCCGACTGTTTGACGATCCCATACACCGTGGCGAGGCCGAGCCCGGTGCCTTTTCCCGGCTCCTTGGTGGTGAAGAACGGCTCGAAGATGCGTGCCTGCGTCTGGGCATCCATGCCGATCCCGGTATCCGAGACCGCCAGCATGGCGTAGCGACCAGCTTGCGCTACGGGATGCCCGCGCACGTAGGCTTCGTCCATTTCGACGTTCGCCGTCTCGATCGTCAGTTGGCCGCCGCGCGGCATCGCGTCACGGGCGTTCACGGCCAGATTCATGATGATCTGCTCGAGCTGCCCTGGATCGACTTTCACGGTGCCCAGGTCCGGCGCCAGCGTGGTGGTCAGGCGCACATCTTCGCCGAGCAGTCGGGTAAGCAGCTTCTGGGTGGCGGTGACGACGGCATTGATGTCCAGGATCCGGGGCTGGAGGACCTGCTGGCGACTGAAAGCGAGCAGCTGTCGCGTCAACGAGCTCGCGGCCACGGCGGCCTTGCGGATCTCCTCGATGTCCTCTCGTTCCGAGGCTTCGGAGGAAAGGTCCTCGAGCAGCAGATCGCTGTAGCTCAGGATGACGGTCAGCAGGTTGTTGAAGTCGTGTGCCACCCCGCCGGCCAGCCTTCCGACCGCCTCCATCTTCTGGGCGTGCAGCAGCTGCGCCTCGAGACCACGCTGTTGGGTGAGGTCGCGCACGAACGTCTCGTAGTACTCCACCGTGCCGTCGCCGCGCCGGACCGCGCGCACGCTCAGTTGAACGGTTAGCCGGCCGCCGTCCTTCCGCTTCCAGGTGGTCTCGACCTCATCGTACTCGCGGTCGGTGTACGTGTCCTGCTCGAGCAGCCGCCGTCGCTCGGCAGGATCGGCATACACATCGCTGGCCAGGTCGAGGCCCAGCACCTCCGCCACGGAGTCATGGCCCAGGAGGCGGGCCAGCGCGATGTTCGCGGACAGGAATCGGCCAGCGGGGGTGGAACGGTAGATGCCTACCGGGGCGTGCTCGACGAGGGTGCTGTAGCTCGCTTCGGCCACGCGCAGCGCTCGGCGGCCCGCGGCTTCCCGCAGCTCGCGCTCGATCACCGGCACAAGGCGCTTCAGATTATCCTTCGGCACGTAGTCGCTCGCGCCTGCTTTCATCGCGGCCACGGCCCGCTCTTCCCCGATCGTGCCCGACACGATGACAAAGGGCACATCGAGCCCACGCTCGCGCACGAGGGCGAGTGCGTCCCTCCCGCCGAAGTGCGGCATGCTATAGTCGCCGATGATGAGGTCCCACGCCTGACGATCGAGGGCGGCCACCATGGCCGCGCGGCTGTCCACGCGCTCCACGGCCGGATTAAGGCCGGCGCGAGTCAGCTCGCGGACCAGGAGCAGCGCATCGTCTTCGGAGTCTTCCACCAGCAGCAACCGCAAGGGCACGCCCATCGAACTCTCCTTGATGCGCTGCGTCGGCGCATCATTTGAAACGTCTCGCCCGGCGACACTGGACACCGTGACCCCCCTCACCGTTGCGTCGATGCAACGCTCCCCGCTATAGGTCTGGGTAACGGTAGGAATCGGTCCTTTCCGTGTTTAGGGTGTTTTTGCGGCATTGGGGGTTGCGGTTGCGACACGTGGCGTCCTCTGACCGCGATTGGTTGTGGTCGCAATCGATTCGGAAGCATCGGGTTACCGCATTGTGTCGGCTGCGGGCTGTCCTACACCGGTCCCCGGGCTTGCCCGGGGTTAGTTAGAACTGACCCCGGGCGCGAGCCCGGGGTCAGGTGTCACGAACGCCCGTGAAGTTCGACGAGAGGTCGCGGCTCAATACAGGTCGACCCAACCCCGTTGCATTGCCTGCTTGGGGTAGGCCGTCGATGACAGCACCTGGGTGACAGCGGCGCAGGAATAATGGATCCCTGAGCTACCCGCGATCAGCGAGTTGTCGCTCACGTTTACGCCCGCCGCCATCACGGAGCCGATGAACTTGTTGCCGTTCCCGGTGGACTGGAGCGAACCGCGCGCAATCACTACGCCGGTGAATGTGAAGGTGCCCGACGCCACCAAACTCCCGTCGACCAAGAGAATCCCCTGCCCGCTGCCGGTGCTGACGTGCAAGTCGCCGGTCACGTGGATGATCGGGAAATAGCTCTCGCACGGCCCGGGCGGGAGCGGTGCGAGCGCCCGGTTCGGGTCCCCCCAATTGGTCTGCGGCGTCGTGCTGCATTGCCCGGACGACACTACTGGCCCGATGCCGGTGAGCGTGGTCCCGCCCGGGATCGTCAGCGTCGCAGCGGCCGCGAGCGTCTGGTAGTTGGTGACACCGTAGTTGAAGTACGTGTTCGAGTCGCCCGCGGCGGACGTGGTGAGAACCGGCGGATTGCCGTTGACCGTGGCGCTGCCGTTGACGCTGGCGGTGGTGGTCGGCGAGATCGCCGCCCCCGCGACGTTCGTGGGTGACCCGCAGGCGGGCCAGCCGGGCGGCGTCGAGTCGTTCCCGTTCACGGTGACGTTCCCGGTGACTTTGATCGTTCCTTGGGTCGTGATCGCACCCAGGAGGGTCATGTCCGGTACGTTGAGCCGCCACAACGTGCCGTAGCGGCGCCGCGCGGACGAGGCCGCCGCTCCTGCGGTCTGCCCTTCGGACGCAACCCACCAGAAGTTGTTGGGCAGCCGCGTGGCGGTGACCACCGCGGTTCCGCCATACGACATCGTGTACGTGCGCCGCAGCGTGTCGCCAATCGGCTTCCCGTTGTTCCAGCTCGTCTGCCACGTCGCGAGGAGCCGGTTCATCCCGAGCTCTGCAGTCGCCTCGGCACCGGTCTGCCGGACGGTGTTGGCCGCGATGCGGTAGTCTTGCGTGCCGGCCCACACAGCGCCCGCGACGAGCACGCCGATGATCACCAGCGCGCCCAGCGCCATGGCGAGCGCCATTCCTTTTTCAGACTTCAGGATCCTGACCATGCGTCCTCGCTATCACAGACGGTTGCGTAACCCCACGTCCACCATCAACGAATCTTTGAACGTCTGGAACCCCATCCCGCTCAGACTGCCCAGACTCTGCCCCGTTCCCCGCACCACCAAACGGATGCGCGCCACAGCGGCGCGGTTCGCGGCCACGGTCGGGTCAAGAGCAGTGCCCGTGGAATCGAAGTAGCTGAATTGCACGCCGCTCGTGCCGGCCGCGGGCGAAGCGTACGCGTTGAAGGGCCCCCCGATCGGCTGCACCGCGTTGCACACCGGTGACTGCCCGTTCCGGCACATGAAGTAGCCCAAGTACCAGTTGCCGTCGGCCGCCTGATACAGCCGGTAGTGAACGCGGCGGAAAAAGCGGATCGCCGCGCCGACGGAGATCGTGGCGCTTAAAGGGGCGGGCGTGAGCAGAAATTGGTACATCTTGTTCAGCGGCGTGATATCGGCCGCCTGTACCAGGCCCGAGGTCGTGGGGCAATACGTGGCGCTGCCGTTCTGCACCGCGACCGCGGCGAGCGCATAGCGCTGCCAGCTGTCGTCGGCTGCCTTGGTGGTCGCCCCGTTGTCGTAGATCAAAACGGAATCGTTTGTCTGAGGCACCCCGGACCAGCTCGTGAACGTGGAGCCCCGGACGAGCGTGATCGGCGGCGTGCTCACCCAGGTCGCGGCCACGTTGGTCACACACACGACCGAGCCGCCGAACGTGGAGCGGAACTCGATCGCGGAATCGCTCATCGTGTAGATGTCGCCGCCCACGCTCGAGATGCCGCGCAGGTCGGCGGGCAGCACCGCGGCGATTTCGCGGATCTGCTGTCGCGTGGCGATGAGATCGGTCGTGCCCCGGACGAACTTCTGCTGGCGCAGCATCACGCTCACGATCCCCGCGCCCACGATGCCCAGCAGCACGACGACGATCATGAGCTCGACCAGCGTCAAGCCGGCGCGTCCGCCCCGCGTGATCCTCAGCACGGCAGGAAGGTCTGGAAGTTCTGCGTCTGCGAGCGGTGGCGGCTCGTGAGCTGGACGGTCACGGTCACATCGTCCGCGCGAGCCAGTGGAGTACGGGTCCAGGACTCGCTGACGCCCCGCGTCACGGCCGAGCCGCTCGACCGGCTGGCGCAAGCGGTGGCGCGGATCTTTTCGAAGCGCGACTCCGCCACGTCCGCGGCGAGCGTCTTCGACTGAGAGTCCCCGAGCTGCGTCATCATCACCGCCGAGCCGCCCACGAGCGCCAGCATTCCGACGCTGAACAGGACGACGGCGACGAGCAGCTCGACGAGAGTGAAACCGCGCTGTGACATGTTCATTATTAGCAACCTCGACTGGCTATGCGCCCCAGCCCGAGCACGCACACGGTGTCTACCGAAGACCCGTTCGTGAGCGTGATCCTAGGCGTCTGGGAGCCGGTGATCGCGAATCCCCGAGGATCGAACTGCAGCGTGTCGCCGGGCGTGGCGGCGACGGTGACCCCGTACAGCGTGCCGAAGTCCCTGCTGCCACCAACCATGACGAGCGTTCCCGACGTGTCCGCCACCCACACCTGCAGGGCGTTCCCGGTGCGGACGACGCGCGCGGCGCGGCTTCGCTGAATCGCGATGGCGCGGGTGCGGAACAGCGTCGCCGTCACCTCGCGATTCGCCGAGCGACGCGCCGCCCCCGCGTAGCCGCGAGCGAACGACGGCGCCACGGCAGCCGCGATGAGCCCCATCGTCACGACGACGATCAGCAGCTCGACGAACGTGAAGCCCGCGGTGTCTGTCTTCGTGTTCTGCATCACGATTCAATCCCTCTCGGGGAACGTACTAGTACTAAAAGATGCCTTCCGGCACCGAAAGTACCGTCATGTGGGCCACGCATCGGTGTCGCCACCTTGGCCTCCAACTGTGACCCGCCTCACGGCAGGTGCGGTTGTTATCCAGCCCACACGAGCCTCGGGCAATGAATAACGCACACTGCGTGCGAGGACGTCGTTCGCGACGTATGAGCTTATATCGCTGACACTTAGCCCGGTCTCCGCGGCGGACCGGCGGCGGGCCTTGGTACGGCGTTCCAGGAGAAGTGCCGCGGATTTCAAAAGCGCAGAACTCAAAGATTGAAAGAAACCGATAGACGGAGAAGATCGGAGGCAAGAGATACCGGAGAGGTCGGAGACAAGAGATTAATGAACGCCCGTTTGGCAGCGCGTTTGTGCGAGCGCCGCAACCGGGCTATCCTCCTGGGCACACCGAGCCGGAGCGTCACCTGACGAGACGTCGCATCCTGAATCTGCGAGCCGCCCTCGCATGTGCGGCCTTCTTCGGCGCGGCGTGGGCTGATCCCTCCCAACAGCTCATGGCCCAAGGAGCCTCGGAGTCGGCCCCCCATCCCGGCGCCGGTGCGACCTACACCGCGGCCGATGTGCATTTCATGACGGGCATGATCCAGCATCACGCGCAGGCCGTCCTGATGGCCGGCTGGGCGCCCACGCACGGAGCGAGTCCCGCGATGCGCGCTCTATGCGAGCGGATCGTCGTGGGCCAGCGGGACGAAATCACACTCATGCGGCGCTGGCTCAGCGATCGTCATGAACCCGTTCCCGAGTCGGATGCGTCGCACATGATGATGCCGGGGATGGCTCACACGGCGTTGATGCCCGGGATGCTCACGGCCGGCGAGCTCGCGCAGGTCGACCAGGCGCGGGGGCGGGACTTCGACGCGCTGTTCCTGCAGTATATGATCCGGCATCACCAGGGCGCCATAACGATGGTGAATCAGCTGTTCGCGTCACGCGGGGCGGGAGAAGAGGAGCCGGTGTATCGGTTCGCCGCCAACGTGTTCGCCGATCAGACCACGGAAATCGAGCGTATGCAACGGATGCTCGCCGACCTCTTGTCGGCGGGCCTCCCCTAGTCGCAAACTCTGTCTGCCGTCATTGTTCAGCCGTGCGTGAACCCTGATCGGGGATGAGCTATGCTGCCTACAACTACCGTCCGTCACCGCTTCGCCGCTCTCGCTGGTACCCTCGCAACATTGTCCGTAGCCGGGTGCGCCTCGTCCGCCCGCGCGAACCTATCGACCCTGCCTCCCAATCCCGACCCGCGGGTGGGGCTGCGCCCCGGAACCGTGCGGGTCGATAGTAGCACGTACCGCGCGTTCCCGGTGACCCGCGCCGCCCAAGCGGCGTGGAACCTGCGACTGGTGTCGAACACACCCGAGCCCGAGCAGTTCGCGGGCGTCACCAACTCGGACCTGGCCTTCACCCGCAACTACGTCATCCAGGGCAATTACAACGGCTTTCAAGTGTGGGACATCTCGAACCAACAGGCGCCGCAGCTGACCGAGGGCTATCTCTGTCCGGCGTCCCAGAGCGACGTCTCGGTCTACAAGAACCTGCTGTTCGTGTCGGGTGAGGGGATGGGCGGCCGGCTCGACTGTGGGACGCAGGGCGTGCACGACTCGGTGAGCGCCGACCGGCTGCGCGGCATCCGGATCTTCGACATCTCCGACATCAAGAGTCCCAAGTATATCGGCAACGTGCAGACCTGCCGCGGCTCCCACACCCACACCGTGGTGATCGATCCCAACGATAGCTCGAACGTCTACATCTATGTCTCGGGCTCTGCACCGGTGCGGTCGCCCAGCGAGCTGCCGGGCTGTGTGGCGGCCCCCCCGGACTCCAATCCCGCCAGCGCCCGCTTCCGCATCGAGGTCATCAAGGTGCCGCTCGCCGCCCCGCAGCAGGCCGCGATCGTCAGCTCGCCCCGCATCTTCGATTCGCTCACCGCGCCGCCGACGCACGCCGAGGCACCCCAGGACGTCGCCAAGGCGGCGAAGGCAGCGGCCGAAGCGCGAGCCAAGGGTGGCTTTACCGTCACGATTCGTGGGATGGAGTACGTGCTCGGGCCGGGGTTCGTGGGGCGCATGCTGGATAGCGTTGCCAGGGCGCGCCACGGGAGCGGCGGCCCGAACGACGCCGATAGCGCCGCGCTGCGGGGCGCGATCCAGGGCATCGTCGACGTCATGGTCGGGGTGCCCAAACCCGGCGCGAACGGGGTGCGGCCGGGACCAGAGCAATGTCATGACATCACCGTGTATCCAGCGATCGGCCTCGCTGGTGGAGCCTGTGCCGGCTACGGCATGCTGCTCGATATCCGCGATCCGGCGCACCCCAGGCGCATCGGTGCGGTCTCGGATTCGAACTTTTCCTACTGGCACTCCGCCACGTTCAACAACGACGGCACCAAGCTGCTCTTCACGGACGAATGGGGGGGAGGCGGTGGACCCAAGTGCCGCGCCACGGACCGGCACGAGTGGGGCGCGGACGCGATCTTTACGTTGGACGACCGGCGCATGACGTTCCGGAGCTACTACAAGATGCCGGCGGCGCAGACCGAGCTCGAGAACTGCGTCGCGCACAACGGGTCGCTCATCCCGATCCCCGGCAGGGACGTCATGGTGCAGGCCTGGTACCAGGGTGGGATCTCCGTGTTCGATTGGACCGACGCGGCGCATCCCAAGGAGATCGCGTTCTTCGATCGCGGCCCGATCGACTCGAGCGCGCTCGTCGGCGCCGGATCGTGGTCGGCGTACTGGTACAACGGGCGGATCTACAGCTCGGAGATCGCCCTCGGCCTCGACGTGCTGGAGCTCCTGCCGAGCGGGTTCCTGTCGCAGAACGAGATCGACGCCGCGAAGACCGTGCGCTTGGACTACTTCAACACGCAGGACCAGCCGAAGATCGTCTGGCCGCCGAGCTTCGCTCTCGCGGGGGCGTACGTGGACCAGCTGGAGCGGTCCAATGGACTGAGGCGGGAGCGCGTGGCGGCGGTGCGGCAGGCGCTCGCGCAGGCGCAGAAGCTGTCCGGGGAGGGACGGCGGAACGCGCTCACACAGCTAGCCGCGCAGTTGGGGGGAGACGGGGCGACGGCCGGCGATCCGCCCAAAGTTCGGACGCTCGCCGCGGCGGTGTCAGACCTCGCAAACGCGCAACCATGAATCCCTCATGCGCCCAGGAGGACTCGAACCCCCAGCCTCTTGGTCCGTAGCCAAGCGCTCTATCCAGTTGAGCTATGGGCGCGTACTACTAGACGCCGAGACGCCTAGACGCTCAGACGCCTAGCTGATTCTCAAAACCGCGGCTCCCTAGGCGTCTAGGCGTCTCGGCGTCTAGCAGTATGGGCGGTACTAGACTCGAACTAGTGACCTCCACGATGTCAACGTGGCGCTCTAACCAACTGAGCTAACCGCCCCGATCAGAACGCGGAACGCGGAAGTGGGAACGCGGAACGGGAAATGTGCGGCACCCGTTCCGCATTCCCCGTTCCGCGTTTCAGTAGCGGGGGTGGGATTTGAACCCACGACCTCCGGGTTATGAGCCCGGCGAGCTACCAGACTGCTCCACCCCGCGTCGCGTTGGTCGGACTGTCGGATGGTCGGACAGCCTGACCGTTAGGCCTATAACAGTCAGACAGTCCGACCGTCCGACCGTTGGAGAGCGGGAAACGGGACTCGAACCCGCGACCCCAACCTTGGCAAGGTTGTGCTCTACCAACTGAGCTATTCCCGCGAAACACTAGACGCCGAGACGCCCAGACGCCTAGAGTCGTATGCAACGCTTTTCGCTGCCCAATCTAACCGTTCGATGGCTTTCCGGACTAGGCGTCTAGGCGCCTCGGCGTCTAGTCTTCTATGGAGGCGAGGGGGATCGAACCCCTGACCTCGTGAATGCCATTCACGCGCTCTCCCAACTGAGCTACGCCCCCCTTATATTGGGCCCCGCAAAACACGTTCCGGCGGGAACACGGCATCTTACCGGGGCGTTATGGCGGTGTCAAGCGATTTCCCGCCCAAACGTGAACTTTTGAGCCAGTGACCGGTACCACAGGTGAGTCCCGAGCCCAACACATGGCCAACCAGACCCGACGGAAGAAGTCCACCTCGCCCGCCCGGGCGAAGCCGCGTACCCCGGCTCGACCGGTTGCGGCCGCCACCGCCGTGATGACGGAGGCGAAGGCGAAGCCCGCCAAGAAGCGCGGGCGGCGCCGGGGCCTCCTCGCTGGCCTCGGGACCCACGAGCACGAGCGCGACATCCTCGACCAGTACCTCCATGAGGTGTCGAAGACGCCCCTCCTCACTCAGAAGGAGGAGATCGCCCTCGCCCGCAAGGTGCGCGCCGGCGACCAGGAGTCCATGCAGGAGCTCGTGAAGCGCAACTTGCGCTTCGTGATCTCGGTCGCCAAGAAGTACCAGAACCGCGGGCTCCCCCTCACCGACCTGATCGGCGAGGGGAACGTCGGGTTGCTCACGGCCGCCCGCAAGTTCGACCCGGACCAGGGCGTGAAGTTCATCTCGTACGCCGTCTGGTGGATCCGTCAGGCCATCCTCGCGGCACTGGCGCGCCAGGGTCGCACCGTGCGAGTGCCGCTCAACCGTACCGCGGACCTCTCTCGCATCGTCCGCACCGCCGAGTTGCTGCGCCAGACCCTGCGGCGCGAGCCCACGCCGGAGGAGATCTCGGACGCCACCAAGCTGTCGCTCGAGGTGGTCCAGTCGCTCGCCGCGCTGAACACCGGCGACGTGCGGCTCGACGCGCCGCTCGATCCCGACGGCGACCGCTCCTTGATCGAGCGCTTCATCGCCGAGGACCTCCCCGACACGGAAGACCAGGCGATGGACCGGTTCCTGTCGGACGAAATCGAGCAGGCCTTGAACACGCTGCAGCGGCGCGATGCCAAGGTGCTGCGTCTGTACTTTGGCCTCGACGGCGGCCGCGAGCACACGCTCGAGGAGATCGGCGGCATGCTCGGCGTCACCCGCGAGCGCGTCCGCCAGCTGCGGGACCGGGCGCTCAAGCGGCTCCGCGATGGGGATGTGGGGAAGGCGTTGGCGAGCTTCGCAGCGTAATACGTTACACGTTACATGTTGCATGAGGGCCGGCGCGCAATCGCCGGCCTTCGTCGTTTGGGCCGGTCGTGGAACGTGCAACGTGCAACGGGTGACGTTACTTTAGCCCCGTGATCGAACGAGTCGGTCGAAGGACCGTCGACGCCATCAAGGCCGTCGGCCGCTTCGGCCAGTTTCTGGGGGACCTGGCGCGCGCCGTCCCCGACGTGGGCGTGTGGGGGCGGCTCACAATCGTTCAGCTGCGCCGCGTGGGCGTGGACTCTCTGCCGGTGGCGCTGTTCATCGCCGCGTTCACGGGCGTGGTGCTGGCCCTCCAGGCGTCTTACACCTTCCGAAACACCGTCCCGCTCTATTTCGTCGGCACGCTCGTCGGCAAGACGATGATGCTGGAGCTGGGACCCGTGCTGGCCGGGCTGGCGCTGGCAGGTCGCGTCGGCGCCAGCATGGCGGCCGAGCTCGGCACCATGAAGGTCACCGAGCAAGTGGACGCCCTCGAAACGCTCGCCTACGACCCGCACAGCTTTCTGGTACTGCCGCGCGTGATCGCCGGCACGGCGATGTTTCCGGCCATCGTCGCGCTCGCCATCCTGACCGGGATCGTCACGGGCTGGCTCGCCAGCCTGGTGCTGCTCGACCTGTCGACCCAGGAGTTCGTGAAGGGCTTGAAGGTGTTCTATCGCTTCAAGGACACGTGGTTCGGCTTGTTCAAGAGCGCCACCTTCGGCTTCACCATCACGCTCGTGGGATGCGTCGTGGGGCTCGGCACCCGCGGCGGTGCGGAGGGGGTGGGCCTGAGCACGACCCGTGCAGTCGTGTATTCAGCCGTGCTGCTGCTGGTGCTCGATGCGTTCTGGGCATTGGTGCTGCTGCGGTGATCCGGTTCGAGGATCTCCACAAGGGCTTCGACGCGAAGCCGGTGCTCGCCGGGCTCTCGCTGACGGTGGAGGATCGGGAGACGGTGGTCATCATCGGCTATTCCGGCACCGGCAAGAGCGTCGCCCTGAAGCACGTCGTTGGACTGTTGCAGCCCGATGCCGGGGACGTCATCGTTGACGGCCGCGCGGTCTCGACGCTCGATCGGGAGGGCCTCACCGCGCTGCGACGGGAGATCGGATTCGTGTTCCAGTTCGCCGCGCTGTTCGATTCGATGACCGTGTCCGACAACGTGGCGCTGGGGCTCAGGCGCCGGGGTCTGTCGGACGACGATCTCGCCGCCCGAGTGCGGGAGGCGCTCGCGGTCGTCGACCTGACCGGCGCGGACGACCGCTACCCCGCCGAGCTGTCCGGAGGCATGCGGAAACGGGTCGGGATCGCGCGTGCCATCGCCTTACGTCCCCGCTACATCCTCTACGACGAGCCCACCACCGGCCTCGATCCCGTGACCGCCGCCGTGATCGACCAGCTCATGGTGCGGACGCGCGAGCACCTCGGCGTGACGGGGATCGTCGTGACGCACGACATGCGGTCCGCCTACACCGTCGGCGACCGCATCGCCATGTTGTACGAGGGCAAGATTCGGCAGGTGGGCACCGTGGCGGAGATCCAGGAGACCGAGGATCCCGTAGTGAGGCAGTTCATCGAGGGACGGCCCGGGTGAAGCGCGAGAACGAGTTCGCGGTCGGCATGGTCGTCATCGCCGCGTTCGTGGTCGTGGTGGGCGGCGCCTTGTGGCTGTCCGGCGTCCACATCGGCCGCACGGAGGCGGTGTACACCGCGCGGTTCCGCACGGTGGGAGGCTTGGGCGTGGGCGATCCCGTCGTGCTGCGGGGGGTGCGCGTGGGTCGGGTGGAAGGAATTCGGCTCGCGCCTGGGAATTGGGTGGAGGCGGACTTGAAGATTTACGCCGGGGTCCAACCCCCGCCCAAGCCGGCGGTCATCGCAGCGTCGGCGTCGCTGTTCGGCGAGTGGGCGGCCTCCCTCGTCCCGATCGAGCAGCTGCCCAACGATCCCAACATCACCCGGGCGATCGCCGAAGCGCAGGCCGCGGGCGGGGGCAAATGGCCGGGGGCCACGCTCCCCGACATCGGCCAGCTCACCGCGCAGGCGAGTCGCATCGCGACCGACATCGCCACCGTGTCGAGCCGGATTCAGACGGCGTTCGACTCCGAGGCGGTCCTCGAGCTGCGGCGCTCGATCAAGGACTTCGGGCAGGTGGCGGACCGCCTGGCCCGGGTCACGAGCGAGCAGGCCGACGTGCTCGGCGCCGTGGGCTCGAACTTGCGCCAGGGCTCGGATGTGATCGCCAAGGCGGCTACGAACCTCGAGACCACCCTGGGACGGGTCGATTCGGCCACCAACCAGGGCCAGCTCGCCACGATTCTCAACAACTCGGCAGCTACGAGCGCCAACTTGAAAACTGCGTCACAGGACTTCAAAGACCTGCTCGACGCCGCGCACAAGAATCAGGCGAGCCTGGTCCGGGTGCTGGTCGCGGCCGACACGGTGTTGTCGCGGATCCAGAACCGCAGCGGCACCCTCGGGCTGTTGGTGTCGGACTCGACGCTGTATCGCGAGACCACCCTCACGATGATCCAGCTGCGGCAACTCATGTCCGACATTCAGGCGAACCCGAGAAAATACTTTTCGTTTAGCGTGTTCTAAGTCAATGCGGAGTGTGGAATGTGGAATGTGGAATGTGGAATGGATCGCGCTCGTCTGGAGGCCCAGAGCCGGCGCCAGCGATCGGCCTTCCATTGCGATTCCGCATTCCGCACTCCGCATTGTGATATGACCCGCAAACAACGTCGGGCTCAGCGGGAGACTAGCGCCGGCGGCGTTGTCTTCCGCCGCGGGCCGGACGGCGCCCCGTGCTTCCTACTGATTCGCGATTCCTACCGCAATTGGGGCTTCCCCAAGGGCCACCTCGAGGTAGGGGAGCCCCCCGCCGTCGCGGCCCGGCGCGAGGTGACCGAGGAGACGGGGCTCGACGACCTGGTGCTGCACGGGCCAATCCGTGTGATCGACTGGTATTTTCGGTTTCGCGGCAAGACGATCCACAAGTACTGCCACTTCTTTCTGTTCGAGTCGAAGCGCGGTGATCCCGTCCCGCAGGCGGACGAGGGGATCACCGACTGCGCGTGGTACCCGCCCGAGGAGGCCCGCCGGACCGTGTCGTACGACAACGCGCGCGCGGTGCTCGAGCAGGCGAGCGCGATGGTGCGTGCGCTCGCGCACGTGAAGGAGGGGGCGGAGACCGCGGAGCCGGAATGACCGTCGTCCCCGTGTTCCACCCCCGCGCCGAGGCCCGGCGCGCGGTGAAGCGGGGATTCCCGCGCGACGCGGGGAGCGTGCGGCTGTGCCGCAGCGTCGCGGCCGTGGAACGATTGCTGTACCAGCGGCTGGTGGACGCCGTGGTGCTCGACGTCAAAGCCGCGCCCGGGCCGGCGCTCGCTTTGCCGACGCGGTTCCCCACCATCCCTATGTTCGTGCTATCACCGGTCCGGGCCGACGACGGAGTGCTACTCGAGGCCTGCCGCGTCGCGGGATTCGCGGGGGTGCTGGTGGAAGGCGTGGACAACGCGGTGGCGGGGGAGTGGGTCGCGGCGCGCACGGCCCGGGTGGCACGCCGCGAGGCGCTGGCGGACGCGCCACGGTTGCTGCGCCTCACCGACCGACTGCAGCTCGCTGCGTGGGAAGAGGTACTGCGTCGTGTGAGCTTGCCGACGCAGACCGGCCACGTCGCTGCAGCCCTCCGCGTCACCCGGGAGCACCTGTCCCGCGAGTTCGCCGCCGGGGGGGCGCCTAACTTGAAGCGGGTGATTGATCTGGCGCGCACGGCCTGCGCCGCCGACCTGCTCGGTAACCCCGGCTACACGGTGCGGGCGGTCGTGCGGATCCTCGGCTACGCGTCGCCCAGCCACCTCGCGGGAGCGGCGCGGCGGGTGGCCGGAATGACGGCGCAGGAGCTGGCAACCGTGGGGCCGCGAGGGGTGCTGGCGCGATTCATTAAAGGAAGGACGAGGTCGAGAATATGAGCGCTTCGTCACGTTCCCCATTCCGCATTCCGCATTTTGTGATATTTTTCACAACCTTCCACCGGATTCCCCATGGCCACCGACTCCATCCTCAGGCCCGGCGAGCTCAAAGACATCCTCCTGAAGGAAATCCAGGCGGCGGACCTCGCCGACATCGACGTGCGCGAGGTCGGCACCGTGCTGGAGGTGAAGGACGGCATCGCGCGCATCTACGGGCTGACGGCCGCCCTGGCGGGCGAGATGCTCGAGTTCACCTCCTCGGAGACCGGCGACAAGGTGATTGGGCAGGCGTTGAACCTCGAAGAGGACAACATCGGCGCGGTGATCTTCGGGGATTACCTCGTGCTGCGGGAGGGAGACGAGGTGCGTCGCACGGGCCGCGTGCTCGAAGTGCCGGTCGGGCCGGCGCTGGTGGGGCGGGTGGTCGACGCCCTGGGGCGGCCGATCGACGGCTTGGGTCCCATCCCGAGTACTAACACCCGCAAGGTTGACATCGTGGCGCCGGGCATCATCAAGCGGCAGCCTGTGAAAGAGCCCCTGCAGACGGGAATCAAGGCGATCGATTCCATGATCCCCATCGGCCGTGGCCAGCGAGAGCTCATCATCGGCGACCGCGGCACCGGCAAGACGGCGATCGCCGTGGACACGATCATCAACCAAAAGGGCGAAGGCGTGATCTGCGTCTACGTGGCGATCGGCCAGAAGAACTCGACGGTCGCCGCGGTGGTAGAGCGATTAAAGGAGCACGGCGCGATGGAGTACGCCATCGTCGTGGTGGCATCCGCCTCGGAGCCCGCCCCGATGCAGTACATCGCGCCATTCGCCGGCTGCGCGATGGCCGAGTACTTCATGTACGATGAGAAGAAGGCGACGCTGTGCATTTACGACGACCTGTCGAAGCAGGCCGCGGCGTACCGCCAGCTGTCGCTCGTGCTGCGTCGGCCGCCCGGCCGCGAGGCGTTCCCCGGCGACGTCTTCTATCTCCACAGCCGGCTACTCGAGCGGGCGGCGAAGCTGTCCAACGAGATGGGCGGCGGCTCGCTCACGGCGCTCCCCATCATCGAGACCCAAGCAGGCGACATTTCGGCGTACATCCCGACCAACGTCATTTCGATCACCGATGGCCAGATCTTTCTCGAGACCGACATGTTCTACTCGAACGTCCGGCCGGCCATCAACCCAGGCATCTCGGTGTCGCGCGTCGGCGGCAGCGCCCAGATCAAGGCGATGAAGCAGGTGGCCGGCCGGCTGCGGCTCGACCTCGCGCAGTACCGTGAGCTCGAGGCGTTCGCGCAGTTCGGCTCCGAGCTCGACCAGGCGACGCAAAAGCAGCTGGCGCGGGGCGAGCGAGTGGTGGAAGTCCTGAAGCAGGCGCAGTACCAGCCGATGCCGGTCGAGCAGCAAGTGATGATCATCTTCGCGGTCACGGGCGGGCTCCTGGACGATGTGCCGGTCGAGTCGATCCGGGCGTGGGAGCAAGGGTTCCGCGACTACATGGCGGCGGAGTATCGCGACATCGGCGAAGACATCCGCACTCGCAAGGTGCTCGGCGAAGATCTCTCCGCCCGGTTGCGGGCTGCGATCGAGGGGTACAAGCAGGTCGCGGCACACTGATGGCGAAGCCTCGCGAGTTGCGCCGGCGGATCAAATCGATTCAGAGCACGCGCAAGATCACCAAGACGATGGAGCTCGTGGCGACGTCGAAGCTGAAGCGCGCCCAGGAGCGGGTAGTGGCCGCGCGCCCCTACGCCAACGCGCTCGCCGGGGTGATCGCCGATCTGTACGCGCCCGAGCTAGCGGAGCGTTTTCCGCTGCTGCGCCAACCACACGCCCCCGGGCTTGCGCCCGGGGTCAGTAGCCGGGTCGCGCTGATCTTGATAACCGCCAATCGCGGGCTGTGCGGGGCGTTCAACGCGAATCTCATCCGCGAGGCGCGGCGCCGCATCGACCAGCTCGAAGCCGAGGGCGCCGTGGTCGACCTGCACCTGATCGGCAAGAAGGGCATCACCTACTTCAAGTTCGCCAAGCGGTCGGTCGCGTCGCAGCGCACCGACATCGGCGACAAGCCCCGCCCCGAGCACGCCGCCGAGATCATGGGCCCCCTCATGGCGCAGTTCGAGTCGGGCGCGGTGGACGGGGTCGAAGTGGTGTTCGCGCAGTTCAAGAGCGCGGTCAGCACCCCACCCACCACGCTCCGCATCCTCCCCATTACCCCGCCACGGTCGGATGGTCGGATAGTCGGATTGTCGGATGGGGCGGGGCGGGGACAATCCGACCATCCGACTGTCCGACCACCCGTCGCGTTCTATATTCTCAAGCCCTCTGCGGACGCGATTCTCGAGCAGCTGCTGCCGCTGTACGTCCGGAACCAGGTGTTCCGGGCCCTCGTGGAGACGGCCGCGGCGTTCCTCGGCGCGCAGCGCACCGCGATGAAGAACGCGACCGATAATGCGGGAGAGATCCTCGATGTGCTGCGGCGCACCTACAACCGCGCACGCCAGGCGCAGATCACGCAGGAGCTAGCGGAGATCGTGGGTGGGGCGGAAGCGTTGAAAGGCTAAAGAAGTCGTCAGTCGTCAGTCATCAGTAACTGACGACTGAGAACTGATGACTGAGAACTTGATGACTGAGAACTCCCATGGCGACCCGAACCAAGAACGAACCGAAGCCGCCGGCGGGCGAAACCAAGCAGAACGTGGGCAAGGTCGTGCAAGTGATCGGCCCCGTGCTCGACGTGGAATTCGAGCCCGAGCACCTGCCGGAGCTGTATAACGCGCTCGTCATCGACCAGCCTGGGAACGGCTCACCGCCGATCCACCTGACGGCCGAAGTGCAGCAGCATATCGGGCGCAACCAGGTACGCGCCGTGGCGATGACCTCGACCGACGGGGTGATGCGCGGCGTCGAGGCAGTGGACACGGGCCAGCCGATTACCGTGCCTGTCGGCGAGGCGGCGCTGGGCCGGATCCTCAACGTGCTGGGCGAGCCGGTGGACGAAGGCGAGCCGATCCCCGCCGACGCCGAACGCTGGCCCATCCACCGCGAGACGCCGAAGTTCGTGGACCTGGAGCCCAAGACGGAGGTGTTCGAAACCGGGATCAAGGTGATCGACCTGATCGCTCCCTTCGTGAAGGGTGGGAAGATCGGTCTGTTCGGGGGCGCAGGGGTGGGCAAGACGGTGATCATCATGGAGCTGATCCACAACGTGGCGATGGGTCACGGGGGCCGGTCGGTATTTTGCGGGGTGGGCGAGCGCACGCGCGAGGGGAACGACCTCTACCTGGAAATGAAAGAGAGCGGCGTGCTCAAGTCCTCCTCGCTGATCTACGGCCAGATGAACGAGCCGCCCGGTGCGCGGCTGCGGGTCGGTCTGTCCGGCCTCACCGTGGCTGAGTACTTCCGCGATGTCGAGGGGCAGGACGTCCTCGTGTTCATCGACAACATCTTCCGGTTCACGCAGGCCGGGTCGGAGGTGTCGGCGCTACTCGGACGCATGCCGTCGGCGGTGGGCTATCAGCCAACGCTCGCCACCGAGATGGGCGAGCTGCAGGAGCGGATCACCTCGACCAAGAAGGGGTCGATCACATCGGTGCAGGCGATCTACGTGCCCGCCGACGATCTCACCGACCCGGCGCCCGCGACCGCATTCTCGCACCTGGACGCCACGGTCGTGCTGTCGCGCCAGATCTTCGAGCTCGGCATCTATCCTGCCATGGATCCTTTGGCGTCGTCGTCGCGGCTGCTCGACGCGCAGTACCTCGGCGAGCGGCATTACAAGGTCGCCGTCGAGGTGCAGCGAATCCTGCAACGCTACAAGGACCTGCAGGACATCATCGCGATCCTCGGCATGGACGAGCTCTCGGAGGAGGACAAGCAGCTCGTGGCACGGGCGCGCCGAGTGCAGCGTTTTCTGTCGCAGCCGTTCTTCGTGGCGACGCAGTTCACCGGCCTCGAGGGTAAGTACGTCAAGCTGGAAGACACGATCGCTTCGTTCGAGCGCGTGGTCACGGGCGAATTCGATCACCTGCCCGAGCAGGCCTTCTACATGGTCGGCGGGATCGATGAGGCGCTGGAGCAGGCGAAGCGCCTGGCCACGAGCTGAGTGATGCACGTCACGGTCGTTTCCCCCGAGCGCGGGGTATTCGATGGGGCCGCCGACGCGGTCGTCGCGCCGGCGTATGACGGCCAGGTGGGCATCCTGCCGCGACACGCGCCGTTCCTGACGTTGCTCGGAACGGGCGCGTTGACGGTGCGGCAGGGAAGCGCGTCGAGCCACTTCCAGGTGTCGGGCGGGTTTCTCCAGGTCGTGGGCGACGCGGTGCGCATCGTGGCCGATCGGGTCGACGCAGCTTGACAGATCTGCGCAGCGCTTTTAGCGATGTGCGGCGTCGCTCGACGAAGCGCCCGTCACCTCTTCCCGTGGGGAGGCACCCGTATGCGGAAGTGGATCGGCAGTGCAGTCCTCGTGATGATGCTCGCGGCACTCCCCGTCGCCGCGCACGCGCAGCGGCGCGCCGCTCCCCGACCCGCCGCTCGTTCGGCGGAACGTCCGTCGTTCGGGCTGGAGCTGAACTGGAGTAGCGATGTGGACCTGGGGATCGGGGGCCGAGGCGTGGTCCCGTTGGGTTCCCTGTTTCCTAGGACGCCGCTCGACGGCATCGCGTCGTTCGACATATTCTTTCCGAGCAAGACCGCCCCAGTGACGAGTGCCTCGTATTGGGAGATCAACGGGGACGTGGCGTACCGCTTCACCGTTCCGTCGCGGAGCACGCTGCGACCGTACGCGGGCAGCGGGCTGAACATCGCCCACTACTCCTCCACAGCTGGGGGCGTCAGCACGTCCGCTACCAAGGCCGGGCTGAACCTGCTCGGCGGGGTGACGTTCAAGCTGAAGCGCTCGACGCTCGTTCCGTTCGCCGAGGCGCGCGGGGAGGTCGGGGGCGGGAAGACTTTCATTCTCACGGGGGGTCTGCGGTTCTGAGCGACGCGCCCCGGTACGTCAGCCGGCCCGCTCCGCTCGACAGGGGCGGGCCGCTGTCGTTGTGGACTTCGACGGAACGATGGCGCCGCCGTTGGGTACCTGTGTCACGAATCCCCCCCCTCAACGGACCCGACGAGGAGCAGTGGCATGCGGACCAAGCTGACTCTGGTGATCGCGGCACAGCTGCTGACGCTGGGCGGCGTGGCCGCCGCGCAGGCGACGGGAACAACGACGTTCAATGCGCCCTACCGCGCGTTTCAGCGGTCTGAGATCGGCGCGTTGCTCAGCTTCCCGGACGGTGGCGGGACGGCGATAGAGGGTGCGTATCGGTACGCGACCGGCAGGTTCGACATCGGGTTCAAGGCAGGGTTTCTCAACCCTTCCGGTCCGGCCAGCACGGTCCTCCTGGTCGGCGCGGAGGCACGGGAGCGCGTGATCACGCACACGATCGATTTCCCGCTCGATGGTGCGCTCGTCGTCGGCGCGGGCGGGAACTTCGTGAGCGGCAACTCGGCGCTGCTGTTTCCCGTCGGGCTGTCGCTCGGCCGCCGTCTCGACCCCCAGGGCTCGACGGTGAGCATCATTCCGTACGCCCAGCCGACGATGCTTCTGATCGCGGGCAGCAACGTGACTAATCACGTGAAATTCACGCTTGGCCTGGGTGCTGATTTCCGGCTGAGCCACGTGTTCGACGTGCGGCTCAGCGGCGGCCTGGGCGACGTGGAAGGAGTGTCGATTGGCGCGGTCTGGGTACACTAAAGGAGTCTCTATGCGCGCAGTGGTATTGCTAGGAATGACGGTACTCATGGTGACGCCGGCAGCGGCTCAATGGCTCGGCATGCCCGCGTGGAACAGCCCCAAGTTGGGCACCGGCGTGACGTTCTATGGCGACTACGGCGCGCCTAACGATAGCGCAGGTAAGGGCAACGCCTTCGGTGGCCGTGCCTCGCTCGGGATCGGGACGATTACCCTGACCGCGGGCGTCGCCTCATGGAAGCCTGGTGGCCAGAACGCCCGAGCGACTTCGTACGGGGGCACGGCGGCGTTCCGCCTCATCGGCGGCAGCCTCATCCCCGTGTCGGTCAACCTGCAGCTCGGCGCGGCGCACAGCGCCGCAGTGACATCCGGAACTCAGACGTTCCCGGGCCAGACCAACGTGATGGGCGCCGTCGGGCTCAGCGTGCCCCTGCCGACGCCTGGGATCAGCATCGAGCCCTTCTTCTCGCCCGGCATCCGGTACCACAAGTTCTCCAATGTTCCGACGGGCGTGAAGGACCACCAGACGAACTTCGGCTGGGTTATCGGCGGCAACTTGAGCTTCGGGCTCATAGGGATCCACGTCGCCTACGATTCGGAGAAGTTCGACAACGGCACGCATGGCGTACTTGGCGTCGGGGCCGACGTGGGATTGCGGCTGCCGATGGGCTTGTGACCCTGGTTCACAATCGCAACGCCGGGGGCTACCTTTGGGGCGCGCCGATCCGCGGCGCGCCCCGTCCGTTTTCCAGGAGCTGCGTGATCCGGTCCCTCGTCCCGTGCGCGTCGGTCGCGCTAGCCCTCGCGTCGACTGGCTGCGGCTTCACGCTCGATGCGACGCATCTGGGCGTGCCGGTCTCGCTTGCCAGCCGGGCTCAGCAGCCCGATTCGGGAACGGCATTCCGGGTGACTAAGCATTCGGTGTACATGATCGCGGGACTCGTGTCCGTCGCACAGCCGGACCTCGAGGATGTCCTGGCGGGCCAGGTGGCCACGGGCACGCGGATCAGCAACCTGCGCGTCAAAGTGCGGAGCCGCTGGAGCGACCTGCGGTGACCGGACTGACGCTGGGGCTCGTGGTACCGCGCTCGGTGACGTTCGAGGGGGTGGTAGTCGGAAGATAGGACTAGCCTCCACCGTTTTCCACAAGCCTCCTTACCAGTCTCGTCGTCCGCTCAGCGGCGCCCCGCCCCTCTCGTACCAGTGCTTTCCCCGCTGCACCAGCGCGTACTCGAGCTGCCCGGTCATGATGCCAGACGAGCCACTGCGAGTGCAACGGGTGCCGGCCGTCGGCGGCGAGCGCCACGGCCCCTCCGCGCTCGATCAGCAGTGCGGCGTCGCGGCTCATGTGCCAATGCGGACCCACCGCCACCGGCACGCCGAACACCGCCGGCTCGAGCACCGAGTGCAACCCGGCGCGGTGGTAGCCGCCGCCCACGAACGCGATCGCCGCGAGGGCATACAGGTCTGCCAGGATGCCGACCCGGTCTACGACGATCACGGGCGCGTGGGACTGATGCTCGATCTGTGAGAGCCGTACGGGGCGGGGCAGCCCCGCCGCGGCGGCCCGCTGCATGATGCCGGCCAGGTGGTCGGGGTTGGGCTCGTGGGGCGCGAGGATCAAGCGTGCGGTTGGGACCTGGGCGAGGAAATCCGCGAACGCCGGGAGTACCACCGCTTCGTCGGCGGGCCAGGTGGAGCCGGCGACGATCGTGAAGGTCCCCGCCGGCGCGATCGCGAGCCGGGCGAACGGATCGCGGGTTCGATCGAAGCGCTCCGCCCGCTCGGCCACACTGTCGTAGCGCGTGTCCCCGGTCATTTCGATCACGGCGCGACGCGCCCCCAGCTCCTCTAGGCGACGACCGTCCTCCTCGCTGATCGTGCCGATGCGATCGAGCGCGCGATACGCCGGCTCGGCCCAACCGCGGGCGGGCCAGCGGAGCCGCGAGCTGTGGGGCGCCACCGTCGCCGAGATGAGGCCCAACTTCACCCCCCGCGCCGCCGCCGCCAGCGTCAGCTCCGGCCACACGTCGAGCTTCGAGAACACGAGCGCCGTGGGCTGCAGTGCCTCGAGCGCCGCTCGCACCTCGCCCGGTCGGTCGAGCGGCAGGTAATCGGCCACGTCCACCGGCAGTGTCCGCGCCAGGCGCTCGGCGGACGGCGAAAAGAACGTGTAGGCGAGCTGCCAATGGGGCGCCTCGGCCCGCAGGGCTTCGAGCACCGGCTTCGCCTGCAGCCCCTCCCCGACCGATGGCGCATGTACCCACACGAGCGGGCGGCGCGGATCACGCAGCGACCGTGCCCACGCCGCGAGCCGTTGCGTGACGCCGCGCCGGGCGTCCAGGCCGCGCGCCAGCTTCTTGTCGAAACGCGCCACCAGCGGCAGGGCCCGCTGCGCCAGCCGGATGCCGAGCCGATATATGAAGGAAGGGCGCGCCATCAGCGTGTCTTGCTCCGGTAGATCGAGTCCAGCACCGCCCGGAAGACGCTGAAGGGGGCGGCGCCTTCGAGCAGGCCGCCCTCGATATAGAAGGTAGGGGTGCTGGCCGCCCCAGCGCGGCGGGCGCGCTCCGCGTCGGCCCGTACGTCGTCGGCGGTGGCGCCAGAGGCCACGCAGCGCGAGAGGCGGGAGGCCTCCGCCCCGGCGGAGTCGCCCAATGCCAGCAAGTACGCCCGCGGATCCTGGAGATTCGCCCAGTCCGCTTGATGCCGAAACAACAGGTCATGCATGGGCCAGAAGCGCCGCTGCTGGGCCGCGCACATCGCGACCTCGGCCGCCACGGCGGCGTTGTGATGCACGCTCGAAAGGGGAAAGTTGATGTACACCACCCGCGCTTTGCCCGGGGCGATGTAATCCCGCTCGAGCAGCGGCATGGTTTCGAGCGTGAACTGGCGGCAATAGGGACATTGGAAATCGGACATCTCGTAGATCGTGATCGGAGCGTCGGGGCGACCCTTGCTCCGCGCGGCGAGCGGGTCGGATTGCGCGGCGCCGCACAGGGTTAGGAGAGCCGCCGCGAAGACACGTCGTATCATGGCGCCTAAGGTAATGAAATCCGGTACCGGTGCCGAGCCTATCGGCTCCTCGTGCGCGAGTGAACTCGCGGCTCGGCATCTGCCCGTAAACGGGCGGGGCCGCTCCGCTTCAGCGGAAGGGCCGAGTCGCGGCCTCTACTAGCGGACTTCCGGGCCCCCACGACGGTTGTCGACGACGAAGCGGTCGTGCGCCGGCATGACCACGCGGGGCAGGGTGTGGGCGTCGATGCGGGCAGTATCCGGGACGAACTCGTTCCGCCACAAGAGAAACGCGACCAGGCTGTACACCTCGTCTGGAGCGAGCGAGCCGGGTGAGTCGAGCGGCATGGCGCGGTTGATGTAGTCGTAGAGAGTGGTGGCGTAGGGCCAGTAGTTGCCGATCGTCCGGACCAGGTCCGGGTCGCGCCCGAACGGGAAACCCTGCCGCGGCTCCCGGCCCACGAGTCGATCGAGGGGACCCTCCGTGCCCGTCGGCCCATGGCACGATGCGCACTTGCGGGCGTAGATCGGGGCACCCCGCGCCGCCGTGCCGCTTCCGGGGGGCAGTCCGGCGCCGTCGGGAGCCACGTCGATGTCCCACGCTGCGATTTCTTCGGCTGCGGCCAGCCTCCCGAAGCCGAATCGTGCGGGCGCACCCTCCCGCGCGGCTCCCTGCTCCGTGTGTCCGCAGCCACTCCCGATGAGAGTCAATGAGAGGACGGCAGCCGTCGCGCGCATGCTCACCCCTCCAGCCCGAAAACCACCGTGCCGTCCCTCTGTACGCGCCACGCGCGGATGTGATTGAAATGGTACGTCGTGCCCAGGCCACGCGCCCTGCGCAGCGCCTCGAGCGTGGGTTGCACGTAGCCCGTCTCGTCCACCGCACGACTCACAAGCATGGTCGGTTCGCCATCCCAGTTCCACAGGAAACGAAACCGGGTATGGCACTTCGGGAGCACGGGCTGCTGCAGCTCGGCGGGCGCCCACCGTCGGCCGGCGTCGGTGCTCACCTCGACCGTCGTGATCCGGCCGCGGCCGCTCCAGGCGAGCCCGCTGATCTCCCACCACCCACGGTCGGGGAGGGTGACGGGGTACGCGGGGAACGTAATGATCGACTTCGCGTCCATCGTGAAGCTGAACAGGCGGGCCGTGCAGTCCGCAAGCGGGTCGGTGTACTTCGACGTCTCCTCGCGCGTCATGAACGGCCGGTCCGCGATCTCGATGCGGCGGATCCACTTGACGTTGGCATTCCCCTCCCAGCCCGGCACCACCAGTCGAGCAGGGTATCCCTGCTCCGGTCGCAGCGCTTCGCCATTCTGCCCCCAGGCAATGAGGGCGTCGTCCCAGGCTTTCTCGATCGGAATGCTCCGGGCCATCACCGCGGCGTCCTCTCCCTCGGCCAGGAACCACTTGACGCCGGGCTTCACGCCGACCTCACGGAACAGGGTCGCGAGTGGCACGCCGGTCCACTCGCTCGTGCTGGTGAGCCCGTCGATGAGCTGGGGCGAGAGATCCGGCCGCACGCCGCGGTAGCTCGCGCCGCCGTTCCCCGAGCACTCGAGGAAGTACAACCGCGAGACGGTGGGGAACCGCCTGAGGGCCTCGAGGTCGAACACGGTGGGCCGCTCGACCATCCCGTGGATGAGCAGCTTGTAATGGCGCGGGTCGATCGTCGGGACCCCGGCGTGGTGGCGCTCGAAGTGCAGGTCCGCGGGCGTCACGATTCCGCACAAGTCTTGTAAGGGCGTGAGCGAGACACCCTGACCGCTCCCGATGGGAATGCGCCGCGCGTGCTCGAACGGCGAGCGCTGGCCGAGCGCGGTCGGGGGCGCGCCCGGTCGCTTCGTGGGATCCGGCGTTTGCGTGAGCCCTTCTCCCCCCAGCGCCTCTCGCTCGCCGAGCACGTGGGCTCCAAGCGCGCCGGCCGCCCCGGCGAGGAGGGCGCGACGGGAGATGCGTGTCTGGGTCATCGTGCTCCTTCTGTTTCAGGCCGTTTCTAAGCTACGTCGAGGCCGTTGCCGCGGTCATCCCGCGCCGCCAGCTTACGGCATCATGACGGATCTTTGGCTGGTAGTGCTCGCGTCCGCGCTGGCTTGGATTGGTGGGCCCGTGTCCGACGCGCCGCAGTGTGAAACCTGCCATCAGGCGATCGCCGCCTCCTATAGAGAGACAGCCCACTTGCACACCTCCGCCGCGGCGACGGCCCAGTCCGTCAAGGGGCGTTTCACTGCGGGGCACAACGTTCTCCGCACCCGGTCACCGGGTACCTACTTCAAGATGGAGCAGCGGAACGGCGTCTCTTATCAAACCGGCATCGATTCCCTTCAGAACGTGTCCAGGACGGAGCCGATGGAGTTCGTCGTCGGATCGGGGCGGCGGGGGCAGTCCTATCTTTACTGGCGTAACGGCCTGCTGTTCGAGCTGCCCGTCTCGTACCTGACGGGCCCCGGCATGTGGATCAACAGCCCAGGATATCAGGACGGGATGATCGATTTCGGGCGAATCATCGTCCCGCGATGCCTGGAGTGTCACAGCACGTTCTTCGGCTACGAGCGAGACCCGCGCGCGGTGCGATATGCGCGCAATTACCGGTTGGGCATTCGGTGTGAGAAGTGTCACGGTGACGGGCGGCGTCACGTGCAGCACCACGTGGCCGAGCCGGGCGACACGGTCGGTCGCTTCATCTTCAACCCGGCGCAGGCTCCACGCGCGAGGAAGGTGGATGGTTGCGCCTTGTGCCATTCGGGTCCCAGAGAGCTCCGGCGGCCGCCGTTCACCTACCGGCCGGGGGACGATCTCGCCCTTTATCTGGATCCGCCCGCGGACAGCGGCCAGCCGGCGCCGGACGTCCACGGCAACCAGGTCGGACTGTTGGAGCGCAGCAAGTGCTTTCGCTCGAGCCCCGAGATGTCCTGCTCGACGTGCCACGACGTCCATCAGACCCAACGGGACGTGGCAGCGTTTGTTCCGAAGTGCCTCGGATGTCACGACACCGCACAGCATCCGATGGCCGCCCGGATCGGCGATCGATTGATCCCCGACTGCATCGACTGTCACATGCCCAACCGGAAATCGAACGCGATCCAGATCAATACCGCTACCAGACAGGTCGCCCTCTACTTCCGGAGCCACGCGATCGGCATCTATCCGGAGGTCGCCGCCGCGATACTGGGTTCGCGGGCTGGGAGTGACAGCCGATGAGGGCCGTGTGGCCGGCACTGGCCGTGCTCGCCCTGGGGAGCGTGCCGCCCGCTCAGGCGCCGCGCCTCGGGACGATCGACTTCCCGACCTCGGGAGCGGCCGCGGCTCAGCCGCTGTTCCTCAAGGGCGTGCTGCTGTTGCACAGTTTCGAGTATCGGGACGCGGCCGAGGCGTTTCGCGAGGCGCAGCGGATCGATCCCGGGTTCGCGCTCGCCTATTGGGGCGAAGCGATGACGTACACACACCCGATTTGGAACGAGCAGGATGTGGACGCCGGCCGGGCCGTGCTGCAGCGGCTCGCTCCCACGCGCAAGGCCCGGCGCGCCAAGGCGCCCACGGCCAGGGAGCGGGGCTACCTCGACGCGGTGGAAGTCCTCTACGGCCGCGGCTCGAAGGCATGGCGTGACACCGCCTACTCGGCGGTGATGAAGCGGTTGGCCGCGAGCCTTCCGGCCGACCGCGAGGCCCAGGTGTTCTACGCGCTGTCGCTGCTGGGCTTGAGCCAGGGGGTTCGCGACGTGCCGACCTACCTGCGCGCCGCGGCCATCGTACAGCAGGTGTTCCGCGCCAACCCCAACCACCCGGGGGCGGCGCACATCTTGATCCATTGTTACGACGACCCGATCCACGCGCCGCTCGGACTGGCGGCGGCCCGCGCGTACTCGAAGATCGCGCCCGACGCCGGGCACGCCCAGCACATGACCACTCACATCTTCCTCGCCCTGGGGATGTGGGATGAGGTCGTGTCGCAAAACGAGCTTGCCGCGGGGCGCGACCGCGCCACCTGGACTCCCGGCCACTACACCCAGTGGCTGGGCTACGGCTATCTCCAGCAGGGCCGGTTCCGGGACGCGCTGCGGCACCTCGAGCTGATGCGCCAGAACACGGATTGGGCGACGGGGCGCGGTCTCGCCGTCCTGGCGCAGATGCGAGCCGACTACGTGATCAACACGGAGCGATGGGACAGTCCGTCGCTGCGGTGGCCGCTCGACCTGTCCCACGCCAATTCACGTGCCCAGGCGGAAGACGCCTTCGTCACGGGCTTCAGTGCCCTGCGGCGGGGCGACCCCGCCGCTGCCGAGCGTGCCCTCGGGGACCTCGCCGACTTGAATCGCCGGCGTCCCCCTCTCGGCTCATACGTAGACCCGGTCCCGGAGATCCTCGACCGGGAGCTTCGTGCGGCCGCCCGGCAGGCCGCGGGGGCGACCGACGGCGCGGTCGCGCTCATGCGCGAGGCGGCGGCGCTCGAGGACTCGATGCCGCTCGAGTTCGGGCCGCCTGGCGTGGTCAAGCCGTCGCACGAGCTGTTGGGTGAGCTGTTGCTACGCGCCAACCGTCCGCGCGAAGCGCAGGTCGAGTTCGCGCGGTCATTGCGGCTCGCCCCCAAACGGGCGCTTTCGCTGCTCGGGCTCGCGCGCGCGGCGGCTGCGGCGGGCGACGGCAGGACGGCCGCACAGGCGTACGGCGAGCTGCAACGGATCTGGCACGCCGCCGACCCTGACGTTCCAGGATTAGCGGAGGCGGCGCGATTCCTGGCGGCGCGGCCGTAGGGAAGGTCTGCGGAAATCGCGTGGGTGCAGGGGGTACGGCGCCCTAGGTGTGATTGACAAGGAGGTTGTTCACTGAGGCACGCAGAGCCAAACTGGGGTTGCGAGACCAACCAGCAACTCCACGGAGGCCTCAGTGAACATGCATAAGAATGCGAAGATCACGCCGTTGGGGCGAGTGCAGGCGGTGCGCCGAGTGGTCGGCGGGGAGGCGCTCGCCCGGGTGGCGCAGGGCGTTGGGCTCAGTCGACGGCGCCTGGCCGAGTGGGTGCGGCGGTGGGAAGCCGGCGACCGGGTGTTGGCAGATCGCTCCAGCCGGCCCCGGCGGATGCCGCGGCGCTTGCCCCGTGCGCAGCGGCGGCGGATCGGCCGCATGCGCCGGCAGCGGTGCAGCTCGCTGAGGATCGCCTTCTTGTTGGGGCTGCCGATCTCGACGGTCGTCACGGAGCAACGCCGCCAGGGCCTCGCACGCTTGCCCCGGCTCCACCCCCCGCCGCCGGTGGTGCGGTATCAACGGGAGCGACCGGGCGAGCTCCTGCATCTCGATTCGAAGAAGCTGGGGCGGATTGGCCGGGTCGGGCACCGGATCCATGGCGATGCTTCACGGCGGATGAAGGGAATCGGCTGGGAGGTCCTGTTCGCAGCGATCGACGATGCGACGCGAGTCGCCTACAGCGAGGTGCTCGCCAATGAGCTGGCCCCGACGGCGGTGGCCTTCTTGGAGCGCGCCCGGGCGTGGTACGCTGCGCGCGGGATCCGGATCGAAAGTGTGATGACCGATAACGGCAGTATCTACCGCTCTCACGCCTGGCGGACTGCGCTGCGGGGTGCTGGGCTGCGTCACCTGACGACGCAGCCCTATACGCCGCGTACCAATGGGAAGGTGGAGCGGTTCATTCAGACGCTGCTGCGCGAATGGGCCTATGTTCGCCCCTACCCCCGCTCCTGGCACCGGACGCGTGCATTGCGACCCTATTTGCGCTATTACAACCTCGAGCGGCCGCATACCGCGCTCGGGTATCGTCCCCCACTGGCTCGCCTACGTCAGTGAACAACGTCTTTGTCATCAACA
>DATLKF010000024.1:0-109714 GCA_035538515.1 Gemmatimonadales bacterium | reverse complement strand
GTGGAGTTGCTGGTTGGTCTCGCAACCCCAGTTTGGCTCTGCGTGCCTCAGTGAACAACCTCCTTGTCAATCACACCTAGGGAATCTCTGCCCAAGTCGCGTGGCGCTGGGGTGGGACGCTCGGCGCTTTACACGCGAGGGCACGCCAAAGGCGGAACTCCTAAGCCGAAGGCTGGCCAGACCTGCACAGTGCCTGGTTGCATGTTTCGGTGCGCCCTCGCGGGTAGGCGCCCAGCGTCCCACCCCAGCACCACGTTCCCCTTGTGCAGAGCTCCCCTAGACGTCCAGCGTCGCGGCGCGCGAGGCCACCGTGTCGAGATCGCCCCCCAAGGCATCCATGCGTCGCTGAAACTGGCAGTCGATGACCAGGAGCCCGATCGCGTACGCGGCGAGGTTGACGAGAAAGATCACGGTGAAAATGACGGGATACGGCAGCCACAGCCCGAAATACAGGGGGAAACGCTTGACGCCCGGGTCGAGCTTCGAGCGATCGGCGATGCTCGTCATCAATAAGGTGGCGACGAGCGCGAGCAGCACGAGCTTCCAGGAGACCAGGCCGGACCATCCGAACCCCGCGAAGATCGCAGCCTCCGACAGGCGGTCGACGCGGGTGTCGAGTCGCCGACCGGCCTCGGAGGCGAGACCGTACATGCGCGCGATGCCGCCGTCGATCCCGTCGAGCACCTGGCCGAACGCCATCAGCGCGAGACCCCAGCCGAGCCGGCCCAGCGCAACGGCCACGCCGGCCGCCGCGCTCACGACGAAGGCCGCCCACGTCACCTGGGCCGGCGTGAGGTGCAGCGTCCGGTGAAGGAGTCGGAGGACGGGCTCGATCGCCCGGTCGAGCGTCCGGCCGATCTGCGGCGCGAAGTCATACATGGTGTTGCGACCAGTAGACGGCGACGTTCGCGACCAGCAGCGCCACGAACGCGATGCCCTCTTTCACGCGATCGGGGATTCCGGTCAGCCACCCACGGGTGACGAGTCGGGAGTAGGGATACCACGGCATCTTTTCGAAGCGCACGCTGTAATCCATGGCCACGTGAATGGCGAAGAACACGATCGGCACGACCGTGCCGAGAAACACACACAGGGGGATGATCCATAGGAGTGCCACTGGTTCCTGGAGAGACGAGCGCCAGTAGTACCCTCGCTTGTCGCGCAGGCCGACCGCCCTGAGGTAGAACGGGGCCTTGACCGCATGATCGACATCCACGCCCATGCCGAACGCGTAGGCGAGTAGTCGGTCCCTGCCCTCGAGACCCATCGCCTGCACACCGAGCGTCGTCGCGAGGAAGTGTGTGACGATCGTCACGGGGCGGCGGCACCTTCGGGAACACGCCGCCCGGAGAACCACACCAGCGCGAGTCCGCCACCGATCCAGACCAGGTCTCGAAGGCGGCTCACGATGGCGGTGTAGACGCCCAGCGCGGGATCGAGCCCCAGGAGCCGAAACATGACGTACAGGGAGCCTTCCTTGGTCCCGACCTCGAACGGCACGACGAAGAGCACGTTTTGCACGAGCGACGTGAGGCCGCCGATCACGTAGGCCTGGGCGAAGGTCATACTCACCCCCACGCCGAACGCGATCAGCATGTATTCGAACATGAAGATCGACCGGCTGAGAAACTCGAGGGCTAGGGCCTGGGCGAAGCGACGTGGTCGCCGGTGGTAGAAATCGGTGATCTGCTCGTCCATCTGCGTCAGCGTCGCCCGCTTCGGCTCGAGGCGGCGCGCCAGCCGGTCCAGCAGCGGGAGGCGGTGCATGAGGTCGAGAAGACGCTCGAGCCCGCCGTGGCGGTGACCGGTCAAGAGCAGCAGCGTCAGGCCTGCCAGCGCCACGAACGCCACCGCGAGGCTCGCGAGCATCGCCGGATTGGGCGGTAGCAGCACCGCGCCCAGAACGACCGCCACGAGGAAGCTCAGCAGCATCCCCAGCGTGTGGAGCATCTGATACATCACCACGGACCCGGCCGCCCGGCGCACGCCCAGCCAGGGGGCGATGGCCGCGATCTTGAACGGCTCGCCGCCCACATTCACCATCGGCGTCATGAAGTTGAGCGAGAATCCCGCCGCCAAGATCGCATAGCTGCGCCAGAACCCGGGGTGGCTCGGCTCGTCGGCCATCGTGAGCCACCAGGCCCACGCGTTGCACAGGTAGACCACGCCGTACAGCAGGACGATGGGCACGAACAGCCAGCCGGTGTGCACGGCATCGCGCAGCAGCTGGCCCACGCCGATGCGCGCCACGAGGTAGGCGAACACCGCCGAGCCAACCGCGAACAGCAGCAGCTGCAGCTTGCGGCTCACGCGCCGCTCGGGATCGCGACCGTCGATCCGCTGCGGGCTGCGGCGTACGCGTGCTCGACCACGCTCGCCACGCGTGCGATATCCTCGAGGAAGGGTCGCGTCACGGGCGCCGGGTCACCGCGGTCGAGCGCCGCCACGAACGTCTCGAACAGACCGGCGAACCAACGCTGGTAGGCGGTCTTCTCGAGCTCCGCCGAGCAGTCGAGCCGCTCGGTCTGGCCCCCTCTCCGCTCGAGGCGCAGCTCCCCGCCGGCCCATTCGATCGAACCGACGTCGCCGATGAATCGGATGCGGTTCTCGCGCGCCCGAGCGGCCCACGTGAAGAACATCGTGACGAGCCGGTCCGGGTACTCGAACCGGACGGCGGCGGTGTCCTCGACGTCGTATGCGGTGTGGCGCAGCCGGCCGGTCCATGCGCTCACTGCGGTCGGCAGACCCGCAATGTCGAGCAGCTGGTACACGAGGTGGGTGCCGTGATCGAGCAGCACACCACCCCGGCCCACCGCGCTGGTGCCGCGCCATGGCGCACCGTCCGGTGTTCCCTCGCCCACGCGGCCGGGATCCGCGGCCAGCCGATACACCGCGAGCTCGGCGAGATGCCAGCGGCCGATGGCCCCGGCGGCCAGCCATTCCTTCACCTTCATCCACACCGGATTGTACCGGTACTGGTGGCAGGGCATGACGATCCGGCCGCTCGTTCGCGCGGCGGCGGCGATCCGTTGCGCCTCCGCGCGCGTGAGGGCCACCGGCTTCTCGCAGACGACGTGGTACCCCTGCTCGAGCCCCCAGAGCGTCAGCTCCAGATGGGACGCGGTCGGCGTGCAGATGTCGATGAAGTCGAGGGGCGCGAGCTCCTGCAATTGCTCCCTGCCCGCGAGCAACGGGATTCCGTCTACGGGAGCGACCCCCGGCGCGCTGTCCACCAGCGCGACGATGTCGACGCGGGAGCGAAGCCGCGGCGTGCCGCGTAACGCGGGCAAATGCGACTGTCGCGCGATGCCGCCCGCCCCGATGACGGCACCGCGGTACCGCTGGGGCTCAAGTGATGCGGGCGTAGACATCGCGCTCGCTGTCGAGGTGCTCGCTCAGCGCGGTGGCATTCCACTCGTGGATCCACAACAGCACCACGAGCAGCAGGCTCATCCATACCGCCTCGATCCACAGGTACGCGGAGACGTGGGCGGCGACCGCGGCACCGACGAGCAGCACAAAGCGGATGTTCTGTCCGAGCCAGGCGCACAGCGGCAGCACGCCTTCCTGGCGAGCGCGGTATTCGGCGCGGAACCGCTCGGTCACGCCGGCATGCCGCAGCAGTCGGATCAGCTTCACCGAGCGCGGAAACAGCTGGGCTTGCCGCAGCACGTAGTCGCGGTAAACGCGAGCCCCGAAGCGCTCCAGCAGGGTTCCCGGGCCGGGCGCCGCCAGATCCTCCGGCAGATCCAACTCCCCTTTGTTACCGAGGCCGATCTGGAGAAACGCGTTCCGGATGAAGTCCACGGCCGCGCTCTGATACGTGTGCGCCAGGCCGGCCGCCGCGGCGAGCAAAAACGCCCCCGGCCACCAGAAGCCCCCGTGAATCAGCCGATAGATCAGGTGAAAGTACAGATTGATGAACCGCAGGCTGTCGCTCGCCCCGTCCAACGCGCGGCCCAGTCGCGTGGAGGTGCCACGCAGCCGCGCCAGCTGGCCATCCGCCGAATCGAAGATATCGGAGACGATGAACAACCCGAACCCGATAACGTTGGTCCAGGGGTCGCGATAGGCGAACAGGTGACCGGCCACGAGCCCGATGACGAGCGACCACAGGGTGACCTGGTCCGCCGAGATCCCGGTCGGCAGCAGCCCGCGCGCGATCCGAATGCCCACCGGCCGGAAGAAGTGGAGGTCCACCCACTCCTCGACGGCCTGGCCCTTATGCGATAAGTCGGTCTGCGGCTTCACCGAGCACGTCCTTGAGAGTGGCGAGGGCGCCCATCGCCTGGTCCTCCTCGATCACGAGGGGCGGATTGATACGGACCTCGGGATTGTAGATCATGGCCAGGACGCCGCGGGCGAGCAGCGTGTCGAAGATCCAGCGGGTCGTCTTCTTGTCCAGGAGCCGCCGGGTCCCGGGCACGACCAGGTCCATGCCGAGCAGCAATCCGCGCCCACGAACGTCGGAAACGATCGCCAGCTCCGATTCCCAGCGCTTCATTTCCGCCAACATTTTAGCGCCCAGCCGGCGCGCGTGCTCCACCAGGCCATCCTCCAGGATGACTTCGATGCTGGCGCGCGCGGCCGCGGCAGCCAGCGGGTTGCCGCCGTAGGACGACGAGGAGCCGCTGGGATTGGCCCACGGCTGCGAGAAGGCGATCTGCTCCCGCGCGATGACGCCGCTCATCGGGAAGCCCCCGCCGAACCCCTTGCCCACCGTGAGAATGTCGGGCAGGACGCCCTCGTGCTCGATCGCGAACATCTTTCCCGTGCGCCCGAAGCCCGTAATCATCTCGTCGCAAATCAGCACCGCGCCGAGCTGGTCGGCCAGGTCCCGCAGCAACTTCAGGTAACCGGGTGGGGGCACCACGTTGCCGGCCGTTCCCTGGATCGGCTCGACGATGATCGCGGCGACGTCCTTCGTCGTCTCGAGCTCGATCTTCTTGCGGAGAAACTCCACACAGTGCCACTCGCACGACGGGAACGTCTTGTCGAAGGCGCAGCGCGCGCAGGACGCATAGGGCGAAATGTAGGCGCCCGGCATGAGCGGGCCCAGCGCGTGCTTGAAGCTCGAGCCGAGCAGCGGCAGCACCCCACCGGTCTTGCCGTGGAATCCGCCCCAGAAGCCGATCACCTCGGTGTGCCCGGTACGCGATTTGGCGAGGCGCAACGCCGCTTCGATGGCTTCGGCGCCGCTCGAGTAGAACTGCGTGCGGTTCAGATCCCCCGGGGTGATCTCGGCCAACAGCTTCACGAGCGCGGCGCGGTGCTCGGTGGTGAAGCTGCCCACGTGCACGCGGGCGATTTGGCGCTGCATGGCGGCGACGTATTTAGGGTGGGCGTAGCCGATGCTCGCCACGCCGACGCCGGCCAGGAGGTCGATGTAGCGGTTGCCGTCCACGTCGATGAGCACGGCGCCCTCCCCGTGGTCGATCGCCAGCTGGCTGAACAGGGCCACGCTCTGGGTGCCGGGCGCGAGATACATCGCTTCGGCATCGAACAGCGCCTTGGACTTGGGGCCTGGGAGCTCGATTCTGCGCAGGGTATGCGTCACGAGTGTTTCCGATGGGCGAAACGATGGGTGATGTAAGCCGCGATGGCCCGCGCTGCGTCGTCGCGGAACGGGGCGAAGCTCGGCCAGTCGTTGATATCGATCAGCACGGGACGGTCGGGCTCGGGAAATGCCACGTCACCGCCGAACACCTCGAGCCCGAGGATCGCCGCCGCCTCGAAGGCGAGCGCCTTCAGCCCGTTTTCGTCCACCTGCGGCCGCTCGCCCGCGTACCCGGCCTCCGATCCGTACCAGTTGAAGAAGCGACCGTCGGTGACGCCGTAGAACTTCACGACGGGGCCGGCCACGTGCTCTTGGAGCGCCACCCACGGGATCCCGCGCGCCGTGAACGCCCCGATAGCCGCGGCCACTTCGTCGAGCGACGTCGCGACGACGTCCTCCGCCCGCTCGGCGTGCACGTCGCCGCGTTTGATCCAGACCTTCTGGTGATCGGGGCTCAATGCCCGGAGGTGGTCGGCGGGCGGAAGCGGCGCGGAGCTGGCGTGGATGATCGTGCGCGGGAACGCCAAGGTGCTCCTTCCCAGCCGCCTGACCAGGCGGTAGCGATGACAATTGAGGGCGCTCGAGGGACGATTCACCACGACGATGCCGTCGGATTCGAGCGGCATCAACTGCTCGGCCGCCAGCGAGCCCTGACACATGTTGAGGTACAGCTCGGCCGCCGGAAGTCGGCCCTGCTCGACTTCGCGCTCGCTGGTCTTGATGGCGCGCCAGCCCGCCGCCTCGAGACGCCCGACGGTGGCGTCGAGGATCGCCGTGTCGTTCACCCGGTGCTGCTGCGGCGAATAGGACGGACTTCGGTAAATCGCGACCAGTTGGGCCAAGGCTTACCTTTCGCGCGCAGCAAGCCACGCGTTCGCAGTGTCGAGATCCGATGGCCGATCGATGTCGATGATGCGTGGCACTTCCACCGCGGCGACCCGGCGGCCGGCCGCCACCATCGCCTTGAGGAAGCCACGCATCTTGTGCCCGCCGCCCGAAACCAGCTCGGCGGCGGCGCGGCGGGTCGCGACGCTCAACCCGTAGACCCCGCCCGTTACGCACGGAGGCTCGAGCGGCTCGTCACTCACGCCCTGGACGTCACCCGACCCCCCCGAGCCCCGGCTGACGTACACCGGAGACTCATCGTCCACGAACGGCGTCACAACGAGCACCATGTCGGCGCCCTCCTGGAGGTGCCGTTCGGTCGCCCGGTACACCTCCCGCCAATCCGCGGGCCGCATGACCGTGTCCACCATGCTGCAGAACACCGGACCCGGCGGCACCGCGCGGAGTCCCTCGACCAGCGTGTGAAGCGACGAGGGGGTGCGCACCTCCACCACCGTAAGGGGCGGTCCGAACCGCCTCCCGTCAAGCGCGCGCCGGACCGCGGGAACGTCCGCCCGCACCGCACATGTCAGGCTGCCGCAGCCGAGCTGGGTGAACGTCTCGAGTAATCCCACGATCTGCGGGCGGCCGGCCACCTCGACGAGGGGCTTGGGCACCGCCACGCCACCAGCCGCGAGCCGTGATCCCTCTCCGCCCGCCAGGATCAGGCCGTGCACGTCAGGCGAGCACCGCTTCGATGTCCGGCAGCCGGTGGATGCGCGCGCTGGGGATGGGCCCAGGAGGCACCGGCCGATCCGCAGGTGCAATCCAGCAGGTGCGCAGCCCGACGTCGGCCGCACCGCGGATGTCGGCCTCGAAGTTGTCGCCCACCATCCACGCCGCCGGTGCCGGCACGCCGAGGATCGCAAGCGTATGCGCGAAAATACGCGGGTCGGGCTTGCTCCACCCGACGAGCGTCGAGTCGCTCGCCGCGACGAACAATCTCGCCAGGTCGAGCTCTTCCAAACAAGGCTGCAAGTTGCCGGTGAAGTTCGACACGACGCCGAGCCGAAACCGCCGACCCAGCCGCTCGAGCACCGGCCGGTTGCGGGTCACGACCGCCACCGCCTCCCGATGGACCCGCTCCGCGATGGCGGCGGCGTCCACGCCGTCGGGCAACCGGCTCACGAGCAGGCGAGCCAACGCGTCGATGGCGTCGCGAAAGCCGAGTCGCCGAATGTCGGGAAGGCCGGCCACCGCCGCGTCGGAGATCTTGAAGATGGGATCGAACGCCGCGAAGTCGAGCATGCCACCCGCCGCGCGATACGCGGCGTGGAAGCGAACACTCCAATGCACGCCGTCGGCATCCAGTGTGCCCCCGAAGTCGAACAGTACCGCCTCGGCGGCTGTGCTAATGGCGGGCGTGCGCCATGTGGCCGTGCGCGCCCGCCTTCATCGGCATGGTCATCTCCATCATGTCGTGGCCGCCGCTGAGTCGCATGTAGTGACGGTAGTCCTGCTGGTAGAGCGAGTCGCCAGGGTCGGCGGCGGGCCAATGGACGCCCCGATCGGGCACGAACAGTCCCCCGATCACCCCCATCCCGCCGTCCGGGATGGGCTGCCCGGTGGGGTTGTCATACAACACGGTCACGCGATACCGATGCTCGGGCACGATACGTACCCCGAGACGCGTCCACCCGTACAGCAAGGAGACCGGGACCGACTCGATGCGACCGGCGCTGTCCGCCTTCGGCGCGGTGGAGTAAATGACCGCTCCGGTCGTCACATCGGCGAATTCGATGAGGCGCCCATAATCGTGCATGTGCCCGCCCAGGCCAACGATCTTCCCCGCGACTGCCGGGCTCCCCTCGTACGAGCGGGTCGACCGTCCCGCGGGCAGCGGGAACGACTTGTCTCCGACCGGGAAGGCGACATCCATCTGCCAGGGTGACGCCTGGAACAGCGGCCACGGCCTTCCGCGTGGGGTGAAGTTCATCACCAGCCGCACCCGGGCCTGGTGATACGACATCGCCGTGAGGTTCTCGACCATCGCGCTCGCCACCACCCGTTGGCCACGATCGAGCGGCAGCCCGAACAGGAGCCATGGCAGCCGGATCGCGCCGGTCTCGTGCCCCGCGGCCAAGAGGCGCCGCGAGACGGGGAGAAACAACTCCCGGTGATCCGGGTCGATGAGGTTGAAGTGATGGATCAGCTCGTCGGGGAGGACGGCGCCGGTCGAGTCGACGACCTCCACTCGGAATCCGTAAATCGATCCCGCTTCTGGAATCGCGAGGGTCGCGACCGGCGGCTGCGCGATCGCGTGGTGCGCCGTCCGCGCCGGGAGGTCCACCGGCGCGAGATCGATGACCAGTGCATTGGCGCGCGGATCGAAAAAGATGCGCGCGTCCGAAGCCGACGGCGGAACGCGCCCGTCACCCGCGGCGAGCAGCGCGAGCAAACCGAAAAAGGGGCGCGGAATCATGGCGAGGCGAGAACCGTAATCGCGCCGCCCAGGCCGCCTACTGCACCGTGATCGTGATGTGCATGCCCAGCGCGACGTGCGGCATGCAATAGCCCTTGTACGTCCCGGCAGGCGCGCCCGCGAAGGAGACATCGTACTTCTCGTTCGGCTGCGTCAAGAAGGGTCCGGTCAGATCGCCCATCGGGTTCGGCATCCCCTTCTTCAGCGCATCGGCCGCGCCCTTCGGGATCGAATCGCCATAGAAGGCGACGTTGTGGGGGCCGCCGGAGACGTTGATGAACCGCACCGTGGTGCCGGTCTTGATCGCCAGCTTGCTCGGCGCGAACGCCGCCTGACTCGTGCCGTTGCCAGTCATCTTGACCTCGACGATAGCGCCGGCGGGAGCGGCGGCCGGCGCGGCACTCGGAGCGCCGGTGGCAGGGGCGGCGGCTGCCGGCGTAGCGGCTTGCGCCTGAGATGCCGTGGACTTCTGCTCGCTGCCGCAGGCGACGACGCCGAACGCGACGAGCGTGGTCAGCAAGGTGAACCGCATTGCAAACTCCTCCAGTGCGATGACGGGGGGGAGGGAGACGCGCTTGTGAACGCGTTCACAATATATCGGGACGTCCCAAAAACGGGAGTCCTCGGAATGCATACTGGGCGTTGCGTTTTCACACCACCGCGACGACACTGATGCCGATGCCGCGCCGCGCAGTTCCGCATATCCCCGCGCCCGACCTGGCACGCCGTCTCGATGCGGGCGAGCGCGTGCAGCTGCTCGACGTGCGCTCGCGCGAGCACGTCGCCAAGGGACGCGTCACCTTGGGCGCCACCCTCGACTTCCGCGCCGTCCCCGCGTCGGAGATGTACCGGCTTGCGACCCTCGAGCCGTTGCGCCTCGACGCCCGGGTGCCCGTCGCCGTGATCTGCGGACACGGCAACTCCAGCCAACAGGCCACCGCGTTCCTGCGCGAGCGCGGGTTCGACGCGTATTCCATGACGGGTGGGATGGCGGCGTGGGAGACGGTGTACTTGCCCCGGCGGCTGTCGCCCCCGCCCGCATTCGAGCACGTGATTCAGCTGGATCGGGTGGGCAAGGGCGCGCTCTCGTACGTACTGGTCAGCGATGGCGACGCAGTCGTCGTCGACCCGGGCCGTCACCTCGAGCCGTACGAGGCGGTGCTGGAGAAGGTGGACGCCACCCCGGCCGCGGTGATCGAGACGCATATGCACGCCGACTACCTGAGCGGCGCGCGCGCCGCCGCCGACCGCTGGCATGTCCCCCACCTCGTGCACCCCGACGACGCGCGCTCTCCCTTCGACGGTAGCGCGGGTCGGTTCGCGTTCGAGCCGCTCACCGAGGGCACCACGATCGCGCTGGGGCGCGCGACGCTCGAGGCGGTACACGTCCCCGGCCACACGCTGGGCAGCGTCTCACTCGTCGCCGCGGCAGCGCTGGCGCTGACCGGCGATTTCCTGTTCGTCCAATCGGTGGGCCGGCCCGATCTCGGCGGGCAGCGCGACACGTGGACCGCGCACCTGTGGCACAGTCTCGAGCGGGTGCGCCGCGAGTGGCCGGGCGATCTGCTCGTGCTCCCGGCGCATTATGCGAGCGAGCGCGAGCGCCGCGCCGACCGCAGCGTGGCGGCCCGTCTCGACGTGATCGCCGCGACCAACGAGGCCGCGGCAATCCGCGACCTGCCCGCGTTCCGCGCGTGGGTGGCCTCGAACGCCACCGCCTCGCCCGACAGCTACCGCACGATCAAGCTCGCCAACCTGGGCCTCGTGAGCGTCTCGGAGAGTGACGCGGAGATCCTGGAGTTCGGACCGAATCAGTGTGCGGTGGGGTAATCCGTCGTCCGTTATCAGTTATCGGCCAGGTGACAGTTGAATGTGGTCACTCGGGAGTTCGCTGTTTGACATGTGACAGTCGATTGTGGTCACGGGACGAGGTCCCGGCGCGGGTAGTGATAGGGCAGCACTTGCAGGAGGGGCTGCTCGGTCGGCGCCGTACGGCGGAGTGCGAAGCAGCGGATCTCCTGCTGGCGGAGATCGACCTCGGCCCGGACGAGTCGATGACACCAGTGCGGGTCGACGCGCCACGTCCGGCCCAAGAAGGTGAGCGTCCCGTGCTCGCTCGTCCGGCGGATGTAGATCACAGTCCCGGACGGGAGGTGCTCGGGGTGCCAGGCCCAATCGACCGGCCAGGGGCGCCGCGCGGGGGCGGTGGCGAGCCGAGCGGCGAGGCGCTGGCGGCGCGCCGCCACGTACTGGGCGGTGATACCGCGCAAGGCTGCGAGCCCGGCGAAGCGGTAGCGCTGCCAGACCTTGCGGTGCCAGAGGCCGTTGAAGTGTTCGATCGGGTTCTGGAAGCCGAATTCGCGCGGCGGAACGAAGACGGGGGTGATTGCGAGCTGCAAGCACAAGCGGACCACGCGACCGAAGATGTCGCGATGGTGATGCGCCCCTTGGAAGCGGTTGTCGTTGTCGAACTGGGCGTAGCCGGGCCGCCCCTGGGTGCGCCAGTGCGTGGTCAGACAATCCAGGACGGCCGCGGTCGTTCCCTGAGGGAGGGGCCAGGCCACGGGCGCCCCGCTGTGCAAGGCCACGCCGGTGAACAGGTCGACCAGGGGGCCATCGGCCAGCTTGAGCAGCTCTACGAAGTCGAACAGCTCGAGCTCGACGGCCCGCTCCCGGACAGGTGGCAGGTGCCAGCCGGGCGGCGGAGGCGGCCGGCGCTGCCGGTGGCGGTGATCGACAGCCCCGTGGCGGACGAGGATGCGACCGATGGTGCGCACGGACGGCGCACCCCCGCCTTCCGCCTGGAGCGCGTCCCGAATCCGCGTGGCACCGCACTCGCCCAGGATGTCCTGCGCGAGGGCACGGCGCAGGGCGAGCACCCGGTCCTCGACGAGCGGACTCGTGCGGTGAGGCGGGCGGTGGGAGCGAGTGCGGCGATCCGACCAGTCCACTCGATCGAGACGCTGGTCGGCCGCACGCGCCACCCAGTGCTGTACGGTGCGCAGACTCACGCCGAACCGGCGCGCCACCGCTCGCTGCGACGCCCCCTGTCGAACGGCAGCGACCATCGTCCGGCGACGTGCCTCGACCGACGCTTTTTGTTCACGGGTCGACTCCCCTGGAGCAGCGTTTTCGACCCAAAGTAGTGACTACAATCAACCGACACCTGGGTGACTACTTTCAACTGACACTTCTCCAGTTATCCGTTATCCGTAACGGCAGTCTCGGACGCTTTATCTCACCGGTGCTTGCAATGCCAGGTACACCCAATCCGTGCCGCCGAGTGTGTTCATGCCGTACGGCACGCCGGCGGGGATGTGCACGAGGTCGTTAGCCGACACCTCGATACGATCGCCGTCGAGCAGCATCACGCCGCGTCCTGAGAGCGTGAAGATCAGCAGGGCGGTGTCGTCCTCCACGGAGATGGGCACGGCGGCGCCGGGCTCCATGACCGTGTGCTCCAGGCTGAGGCCGTCCAGCATGCCGGGCAGGTTCAGCACGGTATGGCGACGCAAGTCCTCGGCGGTGCTCGGGAGCTTGGCGAGGCGGCGGTAGGTATAACGCGGCAAAGTCCCCATCCAGTAGGGCGCGGTTTCCGCACACCGCGGGCGCTGCGGCGCTCCAAAATGGCCCCACGGCGCCTGGTGTGCAAGCCGACCTCCCCGGAGCGTCTCTCATCAGTCTCTCACAGGAAGCCATTGCCATGCTGTCCCGTCGCATGCTCGCAGCTCTCTCGGCTGTCGTTCTGCCGCTCGCCTCGGCGGCGGCACAGGGGTGGATCGAGTTCCCTCGCCCCCGCGGCGCGGTCGAAAAAGTCCGCAGCGCCGTGCAAGTAACGGTCACCGGGCGTGCGGCGCGCGTCACGGTGGAAGAATGGTTCCGGAATAACGGCCCCATGCTGGACGAGGCCAGCTATCTCTATCCGTTGCCCGGTGAAGCGGTGTTCAGCGACTTCTCCCTGTGGCAGGGCGATCGCGAGCTCAAGGGCGAGCCGATGGACGCGGCGCAGGCGCGGGGGATCTATGAAGAGATCGTGCGCCGGAAGCGCGATCCGGCGCTGATCGAGCTCGCGGGCCACGGCCTGCTGCGGGCGCGCGTGTTCCCGATCGCGCCCGGCCAGACCCGCAAGATCACGCTCCGCTACACGCAGCTGCTCGATCGGGTGGGCGACGCCTGGCGTTTCCGCTACGTGGCCGGCTCCGGCCCGGGCGCGGGGGGCGGCCCGCGCAGCTTCCGAATCGCGATCGACAGCGCGAGCCGGTTCGGAGACCCGTACTCCCCCACGCACCGGCTCACCCCGAGCCGCACGGGCGACCACCTGGACCTCTCGCTCGCAGACAGCACATCCCGAGGGGGAGACCTCGAGCTGTTCGTGCCGCTTGTGCAGGGCCTGGTGGGCCTGTCGCTCGTTCCGAGCCAGCCGGTGGGCGAGGAGGGGTTCTTCATGCTCCTGCTGGCCCCCGGCTCGAGCACCGCGGCACCGTCACTCCCGCGCGACCTGGTCGCCGTACTGGATGTGTCGGGCTCCATGTCGGGTGAAAAGCTCGATCAGGCGCAGGCCGCGCTGGCGCAGCTGCTCGGCACGTTGCGCGCGAGCGACCGGTTCCGCGTAATCGCGTTCGGCAGCAGCGTGCGCCGCTACGCGGCCGAGTGGACGCCCGCCACGGCCCAGAACGTAGGCGCCGCCCAGGAGTGGGTGCGCCACCTCGAGGCGAACGGCGGCACCAACATCGCGGGCGCGCTCACCGAGGCGTTCGCCCAGTCCCCGCGGGAAGGCGCGCTCGGCGTCGTGGTGTTTCTGACCGACGGCCTCCCGACGGTGGACGAGACCGACCCCGAGCGGATCAGCGAGCAGGCTGAGCGCGGCCGGGGGTCGTTCCGCGTGTTTGCATTCGGCATCGGCTACGACGTGAACACGTACCTGCTCGACCGGCTGACGGAACGGGCGCGCGGCGTCACCGAGTACATCCGGCCCGCTGACGACATCGAGCAGGCGGTGGGTGCGCTCGCGGCCAAGGTTTCGTCGCCCGTTCTCACCGATCTCACGCTCCGAGCCGACGGCGTCGAGCTGTATGACCTGCAACCGAGTAACCTTGCGGATCTCTTCGCAGGTGACGAGCTGGTGGTGCTCGGACGCGTTCGGGGAGCCGTGAGCGGAGAGCGCTCGGTGACGGTGACCGGACGGCGCAACGGTCATGAGGAGCGGTTCACGACCGTGGCGCGGTTTGGTGAAGGATCAGGCAACGATTACGTCCAGCAGCTCTGGGCTGCCCGCAAGGCGGGCGCACTGTCTCGCGACATCCGACTGCATGGGTCGAATCCAGAGACCGTGAGCGAGCTGAAGCGACTCGCGCGGCGCTACGGCATTCTCACGGAGTACACTTCGTATCTCGTACAAGAACCGACCCAAGTCGTCGAGCAGCGGATGCGGTTCGATCGTCCCTTCCTGGCGCCGGCGCCGCAAGATCAGGCAGGGGCGGGAGCGGTGCAGCGCTCTCGAGCCGAGAAGGCCCTCTCGGCGTTGGGCCGGGTGAGTGAAATGGAGGTCAATGGCACAACTACGAGCGCGCGCACGCAACGAGTGGGGGGGCGACTGTTCGTATGGCGCGACAGCATCTGGACCGACCTCGCGCACGCCGACTCGCTCCACGTGGTGAAAGTCGCGGCGTTCAGCGACGCCTATTTCGCATTGCTCCGCGCGCTCCCCGAGCTGGTGCAACCTGCCACGCTCACGCCCGCGGTCCTCGTGGCCGGGCGGCGCGTCAGCATCGAGATCGAGACCAACGGCAAGACCACGTGGACCGATGGCGAGCTGGAGCGGATCGTGAGAGAGTTTCGGGGATGAGACGAACGCGGAAGTCGGAACGCGGAATGCGGAGCAGTGCCGGAACGTTCGTGGCGCCAGTTCGCGCTGTTCCGCGTTCCCCCTTCCGCGTTCCGCGTTGATCACCGTGCCCCAGGATCTCGCGGACGTCTACCGCACCACCTACCGCGCGCTCGTGCGGTTCCTGTACCGCAAGGTATGGGACGCGGAGCGCGCGGAGGACCTCGCCCAGGAAGCATTCGCGAGGGCCGTGGTGCACAAACCGGAGAACGCGCGGGGGTGGCTGTTCATCGTGGCGGCGAACATGGCGCGAGACGAGGCGCGACGCGCGGTACGGGAGCGGCGGCATCTCACGCTGCTGACGGCCGAGCCGCAAGAGAGCACACCCGCGTCGGACCACGCCCTCGAGGCGGAGAGCGACCGGACCCGGGTTCGCGCCGCGCTCGAAGCGTTGTCGCCACGCGATCGGGAAGTGCTATTGCTGTGGGACGCGGGATTATCATACGACGAGATCGCCGCGCAAACGGGCCTGGCGCGCGGGGCCATCGGCACCACGCTGTCGCGGGCGCGCCGGCGGCTGGTGGAGGCCTTTGAGGCGGGAAAGTCAGGTAAGCATGTCGCACGTGGATGAAGGCCTGCTTCACGCCTATATCGACGGCGAGCTGTCAGCCGCGGAGACTCAGGGCGTCGCGGCGCACCTCGCCCAGTGTCCCGCCTGCCGCGGGCGCCTGGAGGAAGCGCGCGCGCTGATCGCCCGCGCGGACGAGCTGCTCGCGATGGCGGCGTCACCCGACCGTGCGGCTCCGCCGTTTCGCGCTGGCGACGTGAAGCCGCCCGCGCGCCTGTGGTGGAAGGTGCCGTTGCCGCTCACGTGGGCGGCGACGGTGGCACTGGCGCTCGGGATCGGAACGTATCTCGGAGAGGGACTCACCTCACGCGGAAGACCCGTCGTGGCTGTCGCCACCGACTCAACAATGCCGCGCGTTCCCGCACCGACTCCCGCCGCGCGGGACTTGGTAGAGCGGCGTGAACGGCGTGCCACCGCACCTCGCCCGGCCCCGACGTCCCCTGCCCCTGCCCCCACCCAACCTGCGGCACCCGCCGCCGCTCCTCAGCTACGCGCCAAGAACGGCCGCATGCAAGACCGGCCCGACCAGGAGGTCGCTGTACAGGCGGATTCCCTTGCAGCGGCAGGGCGGCGGGAGGAAGTGCGGCTCGCGGCGAAGATCGCAGGTTCGAGCGCAGCGGAGGAGTCCGCGATCAGCATCGACAGCGCGCGTCGCCTGCTCGGCACCGATCCGCTGGTCGTCCCGGGCCTGCCGATCGAGGCGATCTACCCGGGCCACGCCCTCGGCTATTCGGGCGTCGTGCGCATCGAGCAGGTGCTCGATCGCAACACCATGATCGAGGTGGTCACTGGGCGAGCGGCACCCGCCCCGCTGTCGGAAGTCACTACCGCGGGTCGGGCACGCGCCGACTCGCTGGCGGCGCTGGGACCCAAGCGAGCGATGGCGCCCGCCGCGGCGCCCGCACCAACCTTCCTTCGGGCCCCGGCTCTTTTGCTGGAGGTTCGTGGACCGCTGTCTCCGGATTCCCTGGCTGCCCTGCGCCGCCTGTTACAACCGCTGCGACCGTAGCTCCTTCTCACCGCAGAAAACAAGAACTCCCGGAGCGATGAAGCTCCGGGAGTCATTCTCAGCTAACCGCGCCCTCACTGTACGACCATGGTGCCGTGCATTGTGGGGTGTTGACTGCAATGGTACGTGAACGTTCCACGAGTGATGAATTTGTGAGACGCCGTATTCGTGTTGAGTAGTCCCGTGTCCCACATTTCACTGGAACTCGCGTCTGACGTAGCGGTGTGCGCGACGGCGTCCTGATTGGCCCAGGTCACCGTGGTATTGACCGCGACCGTATCCGGTGTCGGGTGAAATGCGTATCCAGAAATTGTGACGCTTGGTGTCGCGCCTCCACCCCCGCCGCCACCGCCGCCCCCTCCTCCGCCTCCCCCTCCCCCTCCGTATGGCGAGGTCGAACTGCCGCACGCCGCCGCGAAGACGACGCCAATCGCCCCCAATGTCCTGGGGATCAAATTGAGCCGCATGCTGCCTCCAGTTTTCACGCGTAAGACGGCGACTGCTGAACTGTGCTTGCTTACTAACCCTAGAGACGCCGTCGAGGTTGCACGCGGATGTGTCAGGGAATGATGTCTATGCGCGGCCTTAATGCCGCTCCCGCTCCAGCGTATCGGCGGCGAGCCGCGGGGAGAGCATCGGGTAGCGGGCCCCGAACCAGCCGATAGACAGAAGGAACAGCCCCGCGAACAGCACCGTCACGCCGACCTCCGGGACGCCGATCGCGGGTCCCGCTCCGCTGTTGATCGACGGCAGGATCTCGAGATACCGCTCCAGCCAGATGCCGATCAGGCTCAGCAGGGCGATCGTCATGAACGTCGCGGGCTGTTTCTTGGGCTTGACGCCGAGCAGGCCGATGAACGGCACCAGGAAGACCAGCACGAACACCGCCACCCCGACCGGCTTCCAGGGGCCGATCAACCGGTAAAAGAGGAAGTAGGTCTCCTCGGGAAGGTTGCCATACCAGATCACGAGGAACTGCGCCCACATGAGGTAGGCCCAGAACACCGTGAACCCGAAGCACAGCTTGCCGAGATCGTGCAACTGCTTGGGCGAGATGAGCGCCCCGAGCCCCATGCGCCGGCGGACAGCGATAGCGAGCACCGCGACCGCCATGAGGGCGGCGAGGAAACAGCCCATGAAGTAGAACGCGCCGAACAGGTTGCTCACCCATTTCGTCGCGAGCGACATCATGAGGTCGAACGCGAGGAGGCTGTACCCGAATGCATACGCGACGATCAGGACGGCGGCCGCGTGGTTGATGCCATCCCGCCCTTCGAGCCGGTCCGCCGGCCGGCCCTCGGCAAGCTCGCGAACGTCGGGGGCAAGGTCACGCGCCACGAACCGCCAGGAAAGCCACGTCAGCAACGCATAGACTGCGAAGTTGCGCGGGAAGAAGAACCCGGACCTGAGCCAGACGCCGAGATCGGGCCGGGCCACGCGCCACCACGTGAAGATGTAGGCGCGCCCGACGAACAGGCCCACGTACAAGACCAGCGAGACCACCAGAAACGCGACGGCCGCTTCGGCGAGCCGAATCAACAGCCCTGACCAGTGCCCTTTGGCGATCTTCTGGGTGGCCGCGAACACGACCATTCCCTGCGCCAGTCCGGTCCAATCCATGAAGTTGACGTGCCACGCCTCCCACGCGCGCGCCCGATCGGACCCGGCGAGCGCCAAGAAGAACACTGCGCCACCGATCACGGCGAGCAGGGCACCTAGCAGGCTGAACGTTCCGGCCGGGAAGGCCCGGGCCTTCTGGACCAGCTCCGCACGCAGGCCGGCGACCGCGGCGCTCATCGCCTCCCCCCAGTCGCTTTCGCCTCCGCCTGCAGGGTGCGCACGTAGTTCACGACGTCCCAGCGGTCGTTGCCGCGCACTTTGTCACCGTAGACCGGCATCAGTCCCCGGCCCATCACCTGGCCGCTCACAATCACGGCGTAGATGTACCCATCGCTGCGCCTGGCGATGGTATCGTTGACGAGGGAGCGGACCCCGAAGAAGGGTCCGCCCGCCGCCGAGGAGATCGGCCCGTCGCCGTGTCCCGTTTGGCCGTGGCACACGAGACAATACGTCTCATACATGAGGCGGCCTTGGTTGATCGACTCGGAGGTGCGGGTGCGCGGATTGACGAGCCGGTCGGCCGTTTGCAGGCTCATGAGCGGCTCCGCGCCGGTCACCGGCACCGTGCCGGGGACCGGCGGGAGGAGCTGCGCATACGGCTTGATGCTGCGCTGATGGCGCATCGTGGCGAACCAGCCGATCCGGTGCACCACGTCATCCGGGTTACAGGCCAGGGCGGCGAGCGCCGCCAGGACGGCGAGGGACCTACGCACGCCGCAGCTCCTCCGCCCCGGCACCGCGCAGCAGCGTTTCCACCGGACCGGCCCGCGCCGGCTCGCACGGGACGAAGATACCGAACTTGTCGTTCGTGAAGCGCGGATCGTAGGCCACCGTGCCCAGACGGCGCGCGGCGAACAGCGCGTTGAAGGCGATGCCGAGAATCGTCGCGAGCGCGCCGAACAGGATCGTCATCTCGAACATGATGACGACATAGGGCGGGATCGAGCCGATCGGTTTGCCGCCGAGCACGATCGGCCAGTCGTACGACATGTACAGGGTGAGCCACGCGCCGATGGCGCACCCGGCGATCCCGCCGATCAGCGTGAACATGCGGACCGGACTGACCGGCTGGTCGAGCGCGTCCTCGATCTCGTGTCGCGGAACCGGCGAATAGACCGTGAAGTCGGTGTGCCCCTCTTTGCGCAGCCGCCCGATCGCCTCGACCGCGGCATCCAAATGGCCGAACACCGCGAGCACCCCTGGCGTGGGCGGCGGGTGGAAGATGGCGGTGAGCGGGTTCACGAGCTTCACGACGCCGCCACCTTCTGGCGCCGCGGCGCTGGCAGGACTTCCTTCACCTCGGAGATCGACACGGCCGGGAAGTTCTTCACGAATAACAGGAACCACATGAAGAACCAGCCGAAGCTACCCGCCATGATGCCCCAGTCGGCCCAGGTCGGGTTGTAGGTCGCGTTGGCGAACCGTTCGAACGGCTCGCCGGCCAGCGAGACGACGATGATCACGAAGCGCTCGAACCACATGCCGATGTTCACGAAGATGGAGATCACGAACAGGGCCAGGATGTTGGTCCGGATGTTCTTGCGCCACAGCAGCCAGGGCAGCAGCCCATTGCAAATGTTCATCGTCCAGCTCGCCCACCAGAACGGCCCGAAGGCCCGGTACCAGAACGCGGCGCGCTCGTGGGCATTGCCGCCGAACCAGGCCGTGAAGTTCTCCGTGCAATACGACAAGCTGACGATCAACCCCGTCAGCAAGCACAGCTTGGCCAGGTTTTCGAAGTGATGGACGGTGATGAGCTCTTCCAGATGGAACAGCTTCCGGATCGGTACGAGGAGCGTGATGACCATGGCGACGCCCGAGTAGATGGCGCCGGCGACGAAGTAGGGGGCGAAGAGCGTGGCGTGCCAGCCCGGCACGATGGCCATCGCGAAGTCCCACGACACCACGCTGTGCACCGACAGCACGAGCGGCGTGGCGAGCGCGGCGAGATACAGATACCCGCGCGTGAAATGGCGCCACTGCTCATTGGTCCCGCGCCAGCCGAGCGCGGTGATCGCGTACAGCTTCTTGCGCCACCCGGTGGCGACGTCGCGCACCGCCGCGATGTCGGGGATCAGCCCCATGATCAGGAACACCGTGGAGACGGTGAAGTACGTGCCGATCGCGAACTCGTCCCAGATGAGCGGCGACTTGAAGTTGGGCCAGAGACCGCGCTCGTTCGGATACGGGAGCAGCCAATAGAAGTACCACTGGCGCCCGATGTGAATCAGCGGGAACAGCCCCGCGGTCATCACGGCGAACACGGTCATCGCTTCGGCGGTGCGGTATACCGCCGTCCGCCACCCGGAGCGGAAGAGAAAGAGGATCGCCGAGATGAGCGTGCCCGAGTGCGCGATGCCCACCCAGAACACGAAGCAGGTGATGTAGACGGCCCAGTAGACAGGATGGGAATAGCCCGCGAGCCCCAGCCCGTAGCGCAGCAGGAACAGCAGGCAGACGATGCCCACGCCGAGCAGCGCGACCGCGGTGGCGAGCAGGGCGAAGTAGCCTTTGCCCGGGTTTCCCAGCGTGCGCGCGATCGCCCGGGTGACGAGGTCGTAGGTGACGCGCGAAGCCGCCGTGTCCGCCATGGTCTCAGGCCTCACGCGCGCCGGCGTGCACGACCCGTGCGAGGTACGTGATGCCGGACTGGGTGTTCAACCCCGCGAGCACGTGATAGCCGCGGGGATCCTGCGCGAGTGCCGCCACCCGCGACGTCTTGTCGTGCAGGTCGCCGAACACGATCGCCTCCGAGGGGCACGCCTGCGCGCACGAGGGAGTGATGTCGCCGTCCTGCACGCTGCGATCCTCGAGCCGCGCCCGGTTCTGCGCGCCGCGAATCCGCTGCACGCAGAACGTGCACTTCTCCATCACGCCCTTCTCCCGCACGGTGACGTCCGGATTCAAGAGCATATTGAGCGGTTCGGGCCAGCTCTCCCATTCGCCGCCCGGCTCGGCGTAGTTGTACCAGTTGAAGTAGCGGACCTTGTACGGACAGTTGTTCGCGCAGTAGCGCGTGCCCACGCAGCGGTTGTAGACCTGGCCGTTCAGACCGTCCGGCGTGTGGTAGGCGGCGTACACCGGGCACACCGGCTCGCACGGCGCATTGCCGCACTGCTGGCACAGCATCGGCGTCACCACGGCGCCGACGCGCCGATCGCCTTCGCCGCCAGTGTAGTAGCGCTCGATCCGCATCCAGCTCATCTGGCGCCGTCGGGTGACCAGCTCCTCGCCCACCGTCGCGAGGTTGTTCTCGGCGTAACACGCCGTCACGCAAGCTGAGCAGCCGGTGCACTTCGCCAAGTCGATGGCCATCGCCCAGCGTGGATGCTCGCCAGCGTAGTTCCCGAGCGACGCCTTCTCATGCTGTGCCTCCGCCCACGCGCGCAGCGCTTGGTCGGCGTACGCCGGCGTCTCCCGCTCGGCGAAGGGGTGTGTCCCGCGCTTGAGCTCGCGGGCCTTGGCGAGGGGCAGCACCTCGATCACCCCACGGCCCTGCTCGCGCGCGTCGCCCTCCGTCGTGGCCAGGCGGCGATGATCACCGGTTTTGGTGGCCGTCACACCGACGGAGAACGCGCGCCCGCCGAAGTCAGCCGGCTCCGGGCTTAGAAGCTCGAAGGCGTTGAACGAGCGGTCTTTTGCGTACCGGCCATATGCCTTGTGTCCCTGTCCGGTGGGGATCGCCAGCACGTCGGGGCGGATGCCCGGCGTGATCCACACCGGCGCGCGCACGGCTCCGTAGTCGGACTTGAGGAGCACGACGTCGCCGTTCGCCACCTGCCACGTGGCGGCCGTCTGCGGATGCACCTCCACCCACCCATGCCACGTGATCTTCGAGACCGGGTCGGGAAGCTCCTGCAGCCATGGCTTGTTGGCGCCTCGGCCGTCGTGCAAACCGATTGACGGGAAGACAATGAGCCCCTGCTTAGCGGCGGGCCAGCCAGGCACCAGAGCGACGGCTGCGCCAAGCTCCGGGAGCTTGCTCGCATCGGGTGCGAGCCGCACCGCATGCCCGGGCACATCGACGTACACTCCGCCATGCTGCAGCGCGTCGTTCCAGAAATCGTCGAAGCCCCGTCCCCCACCGTACCGCTCGTGAAGCGTACGCCAACGGGTTTGCACGTAGTCCTTGAATGTCCCCGACTTCCCAGCCGCCAGGAGTATGACATCAGCGGCGTGACGGGTGTTCGGAAACACCGGCTGCATGACCGGCTGCTGGACCGCATACACGCCCGTGTGGGGGCGTGAGTCGTTCCACTGCTCTAACGGATGCAGGTCGGGCAACACCAGATCCGAAGCGGCGGCCGTCTCGTCCAGATAGGCGGAGAAGCTGACTTTGTAACCGACGTGCCCGAGCGCTTCGGAAAAGGCGGCTGGCAGCGAATGCGCGGGATTCGCGCCGTGCACGAGCAGCAACCCGACCTTCCCTCCTTTCATCTCCGCGACAAGATCGGTCAGCAGCTTGAACGAGCCGGCGGCCTCGAGCTCGTGATTGGGGCCGAACTTGACCGTCTTCCCCACCTGCCCCGCGACATAGTTGAGGATGTTCACGGCCGCCACGATCTGGGCCCCGATGGGATACTGGGCGGCGATGCCGCCCGCAACGGCGAGTCCGCCCTTCGACTCCGCGAATTCCCGGGCGAGCCGGGTGATCTCCGCGGCGTCGATGCCGACCACTCTGGCGGCCTGCTCCGCCGTGTAGGATGCGAGCAATTCGCGGAGGCGCACCGCGTCCGCCGGGGCCGGCGCAAGCCGGTTCCTCAGAATCTCGTGCGCCATTGCGAGCGCCAGGACCCCTTCCGTTCCCGGTCGGGCGGCGATCCACTCGTCCGCGCTCATGGCGGTGAGCCCCAGGCGGGGGCCGACGAAGACGAACTTGGCCATGGACCCGTCGCGCCCCGATTCGAAGGCGTGCGCCCGGGTGAACCCGTTCTGGTAGCCCACGGGCGAGAGCCACGTCTCCATGAAGTCGGCGCCAAAGGACGCGATGTAGCGCGCGCTCGCGAAGTCGTACCAGGGAATCGCCGCCGTGCCGAATGCGATGCGGTTGCCTTCACGCAGCGCCTCGAACGCAAATGGCTCGTACGTCACGTGCCGGCCGCCGACCTCCTTCATCCAGTCGTCGACCAGCTCACCGAACGACCCATTCTCGAGCCCGGTGACGCAAGCGATGCCCTTGCCGCGCGCCTCGCGCACCTTGGTCTTGAGCCGCGCGATCGCGTCGTCCCACGACAGCGTCTGCCAGACGCCGTTCGGCCCTCGCGCCATCGGGTCGGTCACGCGATCGGGGTTGTACAGCCCCTGCAGCGCCGCCTGACCGCGGGAGCACAGCCGTCCCTGATTGACGGGCGAGTCGGGGTTTCCCTCGAGCTTGATGACGCGGCCTTCACGCACCTTGGCGTGCAGCCCGCAGCCGGCGGCGCACTCGCGGCAGGTGGTGGCGTAATAGGTGGCGATCCCGGGAACCTGGTTCTCGGGCGGCACGACGTAGGGGACGAGATGCTCGGTGGGCTCCGCGTGAATATCGCACGCCGACGCCGCGGCGGCGGCGCCGCCCGTCGCGCCCAGGACTGTGAGGAACCGTCTGCGGTCCATGGCGTCAGGCCTCAGTAGTGACACACGGTACAGTCTTTCGACACCTTGTGCTCCGCGTGGCAGTTGACGCACCAGCCCATCTTGAGCGTGGAGACTTGATACACTTGCGCCATGCCCCGCACGTCGCCGTGACAGGTGCTGCAGCTCTCGGTGCCCAGGGCTTTGATGTGCCGCTGATGCGGAAAGTGGACGAAGCCCGGCAGGGCATGCACGCGCGTCCACACCGGTGGGCGCTTGTTGATCCACGCCTCCCGCACCTTCTTGATCTCGGCCTGATGGGAAGGCGTGGAGCCGCCGATCATCTGGTGGCAGCCGAAGCAGGTCTGCAACGCCGGAATCCCCGGCTCGCTCGAGATCGTCACGGTGCTATGACAATACAGGCAGGGAATCCGATCCTGCCCCGCGTGCACGTCGTGGCGAAAAAAGATCGGCTGGCGGGGTCCCTGGAGCCGCGCAGTGTCGGTGATGACGCGCGCAGGGGTGATAGGCGACGTTTGGCCGGTTTGCGCCGCTGCGGGGATGGCGATCAGCAGCGCGATCGCGACGCCCGCGACGCACTTCCCCCCTCGGGCCTCGACCGCGTCACTCTCCTTCGTCATCCAGAGCGCTCGATGGCGAATGTATCGGTTTGTGTTGTGGAACGGCTTCGCGGGCGCCGGAAATTAGCGCGAGCGACAAATGACGCACAAGCCCCGACCGGCCCCGCGGTCACTCCGGGCGGGCGAGCAACTGATGCTTCAGTCGAACGACGGCGACGAACGCGTCCACGGTCTCAAGATCGGGGAATTCCATCCAGCACCACCGCACGCCGCCCGCGATGCGCCCATCGCGGATCGCCTGGCGCGATGCGCGCGGCAAGCCGTCCGTGACCGCGATCTCGCGTTCCTCCGCCTCGTTGACGATGAAGGTGCCCGAGACGCCGGTCTCCATGGGATGCAGGTAGCCGAGCTTGCGGCCGCCCACTTCGTACATCCACACCCACTTCCAAGTCGTGCCCATGAAGACCACCTGCTCGGTGACGTGCCGCAGAGCGCGGATGCCTTCGCGCGCCCGTCTGAACCGTTGCGCGGCCCGTTGTGGCAGGTCCTTGAGCGGCGCGTCCGACTTGGGGCGCTTGCGCGGCGTGGTGTAGAGGTTGGTCGCCCAGTAACCGGCGGGTTGATGATCGATCGGGATCATTGTGGTTCTATTGTAAGCGACTGCTCGCCGAACGGAAGCGCCCGGCGAGCGCGCGGACGCGCGCCTCGAGCACCGCGAGATCGCGTTCCAATCGGGGCACGAGCACCTCGGTCGCCTGCGTGGGCGCCGCGTCCGCCCCTTCGACCACGCCGTACGCATCGGCCAGCTCGCCGTACAACCGCGTCAGGCTCGGCGGCGGCCGCACGCCTGGCCGCGGCCCCGGACCGTTTTCCACCGCCGCCAGGTCGCGCTCCAGCGAATCGAGCGTGGCGACGAGCGGCGGGCCGGCCCGCTCGCGAGCGCCCTTGAGCTCCCGCTCGAGCGCCTGCACGGCGTCGAGTGCGGTGGAATCGCGCCGCAGCGCGCTGGCCAGACGCGACGCCAACGCGAACTGCCGGCCCAGCGCGGCCGCCGTGACCCGCACGCGAGGATCCATGCGAACGGTGAGCGGCTGCGTGTACGGGCGGCCGTCCACCGTCAGCCGCGCGACGTACCGCCCCGGAAGCACCCACGGCCCACGCGGCTCCCGCGGCGTATCGTGCAGGATCGCGGCGATGGGATACTCGTGACGCGGCGCCGGGGGCGGCGGGCCGTGCAGGTCCCAGACGAAGCGATGCATTCCTGCCTCCACGCCCAGGTGTGGCGGCGGGCCGATCCACCAGGTCGGGATATTCAGGCCGGAGTCCACAGGCTCCGGGGCGTCGCCGCTCGAGAACCGCCGAACGGAATGCCCCTGCTGATCGAGGATCTCGAGTACGACCGGCATCGTCGCGGAACGCGCTAGGTGGTAGTCGAGCACCGCGCCGTCCGGAGGATTCGGGGCGGCGGGCTCGTCGATGGGCAGCGGCGTGTCGGTGTTCTCGTTCCACCGCACCCGCACGGCGCCCGCCGGCGGGTACAGGTACGCGACGCCCGCCGCGACGGCGGCAGCCGCCTCCGCCACGTGACGCAGCGGCGTCATGTCGTCGAGCACCCAGAACGAGCGCCCGTGCGTGCCGACCACCAGATCGCTGTCGTGCACGACCAGATCGCGCACTGCGGTGGCCGGCAGGTTGAGTCGCAGCGACTGCCAATGATCGCCGTCGTCGAACGAGACGTACACGCCGCGCTCGGTGCCGGCGTGCAGCAAGCCGCGGCGAGCCGGGTCCTCCCGCACGGCGTTGACCACTTCGTTAGACGGTATCCCCTCGACGATCTCCGTCCACGTCCGGCCGGCATCTCTCGTCCGGTACACGTGCGGGCGCAGGTCATCGAGGCGGAAACGATTCACCGCTGCGTACGCCACGAGCGTGTCGACGTGCGAAGCTTCGATGAGCGATACCTTGCTCCATGGCGTCAGCGCCGGGGGCGTGACGTCCGCCCAGGTGCGGCCGCCGTCGTGGGTCAGATGGATCAAGCCATCGTCACTCCCGACCCACAATAGGCCCGCTTTGCGGAACGAGGGTGCGATCGTGTAGATCACGCCGCGGTGCTTTCCCTGTTCGGGGTCGAGCGAGGTGAACGCGCCGAGGTTCGGCGGCACCTCGTACGATGCGCGCGTCAGATCGGGGCTGATCGTCTGCCAAGTCGCACCACCGTCAACGGTCCGGAACAACACGTTTCCCCCGAAGTACAGCACGCGCGGGTCGATAGGTGAAAACACGAGCGGCATGGTGCGGACCCAGCGGTATGCGCCGGTGCGCACCGGCTCGGGCGAGACCGTCTGCACCTCACCGGTGGTCCAGTCGAACCGGGTGAGCTTGCCGCCGTAAATGAGGTTCGGATGGAGCGGATCGGGCGCCACGTAGCCGTACTCTTCCGCGCCTATGGGATGCCACTCGCGCAAGGTGATCTGGCCATCGTTGCCACGGCTCACGATCCCGACTGAGCCACTCTCCTGCTGGCCGCCGTAAACCCAGTAGGGGAACCGCCGGTCGGTGGCGACGTGATAGAACTGCGCCGTGGGTTGGTTGTACCACGAGCTCCAGGTCGCGCCGCCGTTGACGGTGACGACCGCGCCCTGATCGCCCGCGAGCAGGATGATCTTCGGGTCCCGTGGATCGATCCAGAGCCGGTGGTAGTCGTCGCCACCGGGCGCGCCACGGAACGCCGTGAACGTGCGACCGCCATCCACCGACTTCCAGGTCACCACATTGGCGACATACACGACATCGGGATTGCTGGGATCGACCTTGACCTCGTTGAAGTCGCCGTCTCGCCCCCACAGGCGCTCGTCGGTGTTGACGAGCCGCCATTGCTCCCCGCCGTCGTCCGATCGGTACAGCCCGCCGCCCTTTGCGGCTCCCAGCACCGCGTACAGCCGCTGTGGTGTGCTCAGGGAGACGGCGAGGCCGATCCGGCCGAGGCCGTCGGCGGCGCCCGGAAGACCCGCGGTAACGTGGCGCCAGGTGGTGCCGCCATCGCTGGACTTGTACAGCCCGTTGCTGGCGGACAGCGTCCATGAGCTCCCGATCTCCCACGGCGCCTGCCGCGCCGCCCACAGCACGGCGAACACGATCTGCGGGTTTGTCGGATCGAACGCGAGGTCCACTGCTCCCGTGTTCTCGTCCGTGAAGAGCACCTGCTGCCAGGTCTCGCCCCCGTCGCTCGAGCGGAACACGCCGCGCTCGCGGTTCGCGCCGTAGGGATGGCCGAGCACGGCGACGAACACGCGATTCGGGTCGTGCGGATCGACGAGGATCGCCGGGATCTGCTGGCCGTCGCGCAGCCCGAGGTGCCGCCAGGTGCGCCCCCCATCCGTGGACTTGTAGATGCCGTCTCCCACCGACAGATCGGGCCGCTGCAATCCCTCGCCGCTCCCCACGTAGAGGGTCTGCGGATCGGAGGGCGCGACGGCGATCGCGCCGATCGAGTTCGTCGGCTGGTCGTCGAAGATCGGGGTCCAGGTACGCCCGTAGTCGTCGCTCTTCCACACGCCGCCGTTGTTGACCCCGATGTACAACACGTCCGGCGCTCCTCCGCCCGCAACGCCGGTGGCGCCGACAGTCCGGCCCCCGCGAAACGGTCCGATCAGCCGCCAGCGCAGCGCGGAAAACAGCGCGGGGTCGTACTGCTGGGCGAGGGCGCACGACGGCGGTAAGGCCGTGAGCGCGACGAGCGTCAGTAGGGCACAACGCAGTCGGGACGCCACGCTACTCCGCGTTAAGGGTTCGCGTCGCGGCGCGGAAGCGCGCCGGATCGAGTAACCGAGCGACTGAGACACCGGGCACCGCCATGAGACCATCCTTGCTCATCGTCAGCTTGATCACGTCTACGCCGCGACCGAACCAGCGCGCACTCGGCTCCAGGTCGGACGGATACACGCATCCCGGCAGCGCCGCGAACGCGACTCCGGCTTGAGAGCCAATCCCGGATTCCGGCATTGTTCCCGTCCAGAGGCGGGCGCCGCACTGCGCGGCGATCTCGTGGATGCGGCACGCCTCGCTCAGCCCGCCCACGCGGTGCACCTTGATGTTCCACACCATCGGACCGTCGAGCGCCGCCACCTGGCGCGCCGCCACGGCGTCGCGCAGCGTCTCGTCGAGGCACACGGGGGTCGTGAGCGTCCGCGCCAGCCGGGCATGACCCACCAGCTCGTCGGGGGCGAGCGGCTGCTCGATGTACAAGAGCCCCGCCGCGTCGAGTGCGCGGAGCGCAGGCTCGTCCTCGGGCCATGCGTACGCGCCGTTCGCGTCCACCGTGAGCGGCACATCCGCACCCGCCATCCCGGCGCGGGCGGCGCGCACCGCTACCTCGTCCCACTGCGGCGCGACTTTGATCTTGACGCGGCGGTAGCCGTGCTCCAGCGCTTCGTACACGCGCTGCGTCAACGTTTCCGGCCGCCGATCCGGCGGGATCCCCAGCGCAACGCCGCAGGGAAAACTCGCCCGCGGCGCGACGCCCAGCCGTTGCGCCACGAGCTGCGCCAGCCCGGTACCGCGACGATGCGCCTCGAGATCCCAGGCCGCGGTCTCGATCCCCGAGCGGGCGAACGGGTTACCGCGGACATGCTCGCGCAGCGTGGCGTCCACGGCTTCGACGCCGTCGAACGTGCGCCCGAGGATCCGCGGCACGAAGACGCGAGCGATCAAGGCCCGAGCGCTGTCGAGCGTCTCCTCCGAGTAGAACGGCAGCTCGTCGGGCGCCGCCTCGCCGTACCCCACATGCTCTTCGTCATCGTGCAATACCACGACGATGGAGCGTCGCGCATCGATGCGCCCGCCAGAGATGATGAACGGCTCCGCGAACGGCAGCTCGAGCTCGTACAGCTCAACCCGAGCGATGCGCATGCGCCCCCCTCCTCCCCCCCGCCCCCCCCGTCCCCCCGCCGACGTCGAGAAAGTGCAGCACGCCGTCTCGCCGCTCCAGATCACCCTGCGCCTCGAGCCGCAGCATCCCCGCCACGAGCCCGTGCACGGGATGAAACACCAGCGCGTGCAGCGCGCGCGCGACCCGCGACCCCTGGGTGGCGGGATACTCCGAGAGCGGGAGCTGAAAGAAGGTGTGGAGCTGCACGCTCTCGCAGCCGTGGCGGGCGTACGCGAGGATCATGTCGCCCGAGCAGATGTTGCCCGTGCCTACCAGACGGACGGTCGGACCGTCGGACTGTCGGACGGCAAAGGCGTCCAAGACGCTCAGGTTCCGGTCGCTCAGGTCCCACCCACCATACGCGACGCCGCGTGTCTGGTCGAACAAGCGGTTGAAGCACAGCAGGGTATCGGCGCCAGCGGCGGCCGCCATCATCTCGAGCTGAAACGCGTCGTCGAACCGGGCATTCATGAGCTTCAGCGCCAATCGCACCGGCATTGGCGCGGCGGCGCGGATGCGGTGCGGCACCTCCCGTAGCCAGCGGAGAATCTGGGCGCGATCGTCGGCCAGCGCGTCCCCGGCGAGTGTGGGCGAGAAATCCTTCTCGACGAGGAGTGGCGGGTCGCGCCACGCCGCCGCGAGCTGTGCGGTCGTGTACCGATACTCGCTGTCGCGAAACGGCTCGGTCAGCCGCGGCAGGTGGTACTTGACGGACGGTACCACCAGCAGGCGGCCGCCCCGCGTCAGGTCCCGCCCCGCGCGGACCAGGGCCAAGTAGTCGGCGAGTGACCGATCCCACCCACGCCCTTTCCACGTCACGGTCCAGCCGCCGCGGCCATCCTGCGCCGGCCGCCGCTCGACCCGCATCCTGGTCTCGTGGATCGCCCAGGCCGCCATCGCTTGCGCGCCGGTTTCGTCCTCGGCGATCACCGTCTTGAGAACGGTGTACGCGAGACCCGCGCCGGCATCGTCCTCGAGCTGACCCGCATTGAGCGACAACTGACCCGAGCCCTTGCCAATGGGGTGCGGCAGCGTCTGGCCGATATAGCGGGCCGTGAGGTCGATGCGGTATGTCTCGAGCACGTGCGACGCAAAATCCCGGGGCAGCTGCCGTCCGAATCGCTCGAAGTCCCGCTCCAGCGCGCCCCCCCTTTGCCCCCTCCCCCCAGGGGCCCTACTTGGCAAAGCGGGAGAGCCGGAACTGCGGGTCCGGCGGGGGAGTGCCGTCGGTGAGCGTGAGCCGCGCGACTAGCTCACCGACCGCGGGCCCGTGCTTGAACCCGTGCCCGGACCCACCCCCCACGAGCCAGACGTTCGCGGCCGCCGGGTGCCGATCGATGATGAAGTGCTCATCGGGCGAGTTCTCGTACTGGCACACCCGGGCCTCGAGCAGCGGGGCGCCCCGCAAGCCCGGAAACCGGAACGCGAGATAGTCCCGCGCGGCCTGCAGCGCCTCCGGCGACGGCACGCGCTCACCCCGCGTCGGGTCGACCGGCGGGCCACGGGTGTCGTCGGCGACCTTGAAGCCACGCCACTCGTTACCGGGAATGCCGTACATGAAGTGCGTGCCGTGGTCCGCCCAGACGGGCAAGGCGTCTTCGCCGAACCGCGCGTCGCCGGGGGGCGTGCCGAAAAAGAAGACTTCCTGACGCGTGGCGCGGATCTTGTCGCCGACGACGTCCGGAAATGCGGTGCCCAGCCACGGGCCCAACGCGAACACAAAGCGGTCCGCGCTGATGGTCGTGCCGCCGGAGAGTCCGAGAGTCCGGAGCTCGCCGGCGAGGGGACCCGGCGGCGGGACGGCGGCGAGCTGGCGGTACGTGCCGCCTTCGGCGAGGAACCCCTCGAGCACGGCGGCGCAGGCACGGCGTGCCGTGAGATAGCCGCCTTCTTTCTCGAAGATAGCCCAGCGCACCCGCTCGCAATTGATCTGGGGGTAGCGCTTCGCCGTCTCGGGTCCGGAGAGCTGCTCGAAGGCGACGCCCGCCTCTTTGAGCAGCGGCAGCGCCGCCCGCTCGTATTGGTCGTCGCCTTCCGCCAGCCAGAGGACGCCGATCCCGTGGTACAGCTTCCGCCCCCAGCGGCGCTCGTGCTCCTTCCAGAGCTCGAGTGCCCGCGCGGCCATGCGCGTGTAAACCGCGCGGGGGCCGTACGTCGCGCGGATGACGCGCGTCTCGCCGCCCGAGCTGGCCCGCGCGTTGCCGGGTCCCCAGGCATCGAGCAGCGTGACCCGGGCGCCGCGGCGCAACAGATGCAACGCGGTCCAGCCGCCGAACGCCCCGGCTCCGACCACTACGACGTGCGGTTGCGTGCTCATCGGCCTCCAGCCCTTGAGAAAGGAAGACGCGGCGAGCGTTGCGCCGCCGGCGGCGCAGCGCTCGAGGAACGACCGCCGCGCGAGACGCCTCACGACAGGCTGACGCGCGTGCGCCGTGCCTCGCGCACGGCGCGCCGCACGACCTCCCGCTCGTCGGGCGGCAAGCTCGGACCCCAGGGGTCGTCGCACGCGTCATCCGGGATCACGCCGTCGGCGGCCAGTGCCCACAGCATCCGGCGAACGTAGCCTTCGATCGGCGGGACGAACGTCGTGGCCGCGAACGAGTCGCACACGCCGGACAGACGCACGAAGCGCGAGAAGTTGTTGGCGCGGAACGATTCCAGAAGCGTGATCTGGAGGTTCGTGAGCGCCGCGCCCAGGCCGACGAGCGCGGCCCGCGCGCCCATCGTGAGGGAGTACCCGAGGAACCGATCCTCGCCCGTGATCAGCAACTTCTCGGGGTAGTCGCGCATCAGCCCCGCGATGCGCTGGAACGTCAGGACGGAATCGAGCGTGGCCACCTTGATTCCGATCACGCTGGGGAGCGCGAGCAGCCCGTGCAGCGTCTGGTTGTCATACGCCACCCCGCCCGCGCCGGCGTACAGATAGAACGCGATCACGGGCAGCTTGCGGCCGAGCGCTTCGTGATAGCCGACCGGATCCACGCCCCGTGGGAACGCGAGCACGGCGTCCGCGCCGCCCGCCTTCGCTTCCGCCGCCAACTCCACACTCGACACGCCAGCCACGATCGCGCTCATGGGGAGGGCGGCGCGCCACGCGGCGAGGATTCGCCGCCGCTCGTCGGCCGACAGATGGGGACCGCGTCCCGTGTGCGCCCAGACCGCGACGCCGGCCACCTGGTGCTCCGCCATCCAGCGCGCGTACGCCTCGAGGGCGTCCTGCGCCAGCTCCCGGCCGCGGAATGGGGACGGGACGGCGGGGATGAGGCCCCACTCGAGTCGCGAGCGCAGCTCGGCCGGCCCGCCGCCTCCTCCGCCCCTCACGCGAGCAGACCCCGCGTGATGTTGCCCGACTCGATCGCCGCGCGCCGTTCCGTCCCGAGGTCGAGCAGATCGAGCTTCGCGACGCCTGCCTCCGGAATCCGCAGCGGCTGGCCCGTGCCGAACAGAAAACGATCCACCCCGATCGTATCGAGGAGGGTCGCCAGATGATCCTCGGGCGGCCCCCAGATCCAGCTCACGTCCCACCACACGCGGCCCGCCTCTTCGGGCGTGGACCCGAAATGCACCTCTTCGATGAAGCCCCGATCGGCGTGTGTGATCACAAGGCGCACGCCCGCGTCACTGCGAATCAGCGCTCGCACGGCGGCGGCGGGGAGCTCGGGCGCGTGGTCGTTGGGGTGACGCTGGCGGGCGTCCTCGAGCCGTACCGCCATCATGAGCGGCCGCCGCGCAGCCCCGCACGCCGCCGCCAGCGCCCGCATCTCGGGACCGGCGGGGTCGAGCCCATAGTAGGTGGGGTCGCAGCGCACGGCCGGCGCACCCCGATCGGCCGCCTCGCGCAGCGCGACATCCCAGCCCCGCAGGCCGGGATGCAGCGCGGGAACCGCCTTAAGCCGGGGCTCGCGTGCCACGGTTTCGTGCAGCCAGGCGTTCCCTTCCATCGGCTGGCGCCAGAACAGACTGGGCAAGTGACTTACCCACGCCGCGTCGACGCCTGTGCGTGCCATCGCGTCAAGCAGGGCGTCCCTTGAGGTACCCGGGACGCGTCGGTAGGGGTACGCCCCGAGGAACGTGTTGACGTCGATGCGCATCAGTCGGCGTGGAACGCGCCGCGCGGAAAGACGCGCGCCGCGTTCTTCCACATCACGAGCTCCAGGTCGGCCGGCGAAAGCAAACGCTCGAGATAGCGCAGCTTGGCCCAGCCGGTGTCCATCGTCAGATCGGTTCCCCACAGCAACCGCTCCACGCCGACCGCGTCGAGGCACGCCTCGAGCATGCCACCATCGACGCCGCTCCCCGAGAGATCGACAGAGACGTTGGGCACCGCGCGCAGCACGGCGAGCGAGTGTTGCCAGTCGCCGCCGCCACCGATGTGGGCGAGAATGAATTGCACCTTCGGGTGCCGCGCGGCGAGGGTGGCGAGCTCGGCCCCGTCCGACGCCTCCTGGCCCGGCCAGTCGCGTCGCCGGTGCTGCCACACGTGCTGTAACACCGGGACGCCCCGCTCGCGCGCCAGCGCGCAGATCGGGTCGAGCAGCGGATCGGTGGCGCGCCGGCTTGCCGCGAGCTTGATCCCCACCATCCCGGTGTCGAGGCAGCGGGCGATCTCGGTGCGTGCATGGTCCGTGTAGTTCGGGTTGACGGTAACGTAGCCGCGAATGGACCGGGGGTACTCCCGCTGCAGCGCGAGCAGCGCGTCATTCCCGTCCTCCAGGTCCCGAGGGGACGGGAAGTAGATCGGCGACGTCCGTCCCCAGCTCCCCAGCACTGAGGCCACGTGGATCGTGATGCCGATCGTCCGCCCCGCCGCCAGCCGGCTAGCGTTGCACTCGCGCCAGTCCGCGCGTGGCGTCCGCGCATGGTAGAAGTGAGCGTGCACGTCGATCAGCATGCATCAATCTGGGTCGCCAGACGCCAAGACGCCAAGCCACAAGCGGTTCACGACGCGCCTTGCATTCCGCACTGGCGGCCTGAGCGGCATTTCCTATTTTGTGCGACCATGCGCGTGCCCCCCCGCCCCCCGCCCCCCCCGCCCACACCGCCACGGCCCCCAGGGGGCGGAGGCGCGCCGCCTCCCCGCGGGCCCACGCCGCCGCGCGGACCGACGCCCCCCCCCCGAGGACCGACGCCGCCGCCCCGCGGGCCCACACCACCACCACGCGGGCCGACACCGCCATCACGCGGCCCAACACCCCCGAAGGCCGGCGCTCCTCCGCGCCCGGCCGCGAAGCCTCCGGCGCCGAAGCCGCGGCCTCCGCGCAAACTGCCGGGGTGGTTGGCGCGTGCCCAGCGCCTGCTCGTCACACCCGCCCAGGAGTGGGCCACCATCGCTGGCGAGTTCACGAGCCCGGGGCCGATTTACTGGCGGTATCTCGTCCCCATGGCGGCGATCGGGCCACTCGCCGCGACCATCGGCGGCATCGTGTTCGGGGAGCGCGGCAGCTTACTCACGTTCGGCACCGTTCCGATCAGCCTCGGTACAGCGGTCCAGGCAGGCGTACTGGAGTACATCCTGAATCTGCTCGGCGCCTCCGCATTCGCGGCGGCGATCGACGTGATCGGGGGCTCGATCGGGGGACAACGTAACCGCGTGCAAGCCCTGAAGGTCGCCGCCTACGGCAGCACCGCGTATTGGGTCGCCGGCGTGTTGGCACTGTTCCCGCGGATCGAGCCCCTGGGGATGCTGGCCGGACTCTACAGTATCCGGCTATTCGCGACCGGTCTCGCGCCCGTCATGAAGGCGCCGCGCGACCGGACCGCCGCGTATACCCTGCTCACGAGCATCGTCGCGGTACTGCTGGTGCTCGTGATCACGGCGATCATCACCCGTCTGGTCGTCGCCTAATGCCGTTCCAACTTGACCGGGTTAGAGGCAGGTTGGAACAGCACTAAGCGCGCCCCCGAAACGCCGCTCGCGTCACACCCCCTTCGCGCGCGAGCAACGGCGCGGCCACGGCCAAGCCCACCGCGGCGAACAGCACGAGAACGGCGCCGTCGAGCGCGACCGGGAGCTCGCCGCCGTACCCGACGCCCGCCCACGGCGCGAGCAGCGCATGCTTCAACAGGTCTACGCCGTATGCCAGCGGGTTCAGGTATGCGATGAGGCTCAGCGCTGGGCCAAGGTGGCGCACGGGATACAGCGCGCCCGAAAGAAACAGCATCGGGAACACGACGAAGTTCATCACCCCGGCGAAGTTTTCGATCGAGTGGGCGTCGATCGCGGCGCCCGTCATTCCTTCGCGGCGAAGGCGCGTGACGCCGGCGCGGCGCGATACGTCCAGGCGACGGGCGGCGTCGCGGCGACGGCAGCTCGCTGCACGGCGGCGTCGATCAACGGCCGATGCGGAGACAGCGAGCACACCGGGTCGGTGACCGCAGCATCGCCCGCCACCAGGAACGCCTGGCACCGGCAGCCGCCAAAGTCCTGGGATTTCCGCGGGCACGAGCGGCATGGCTCGGGCATCCAGGCATCCCCGCGGAACCGCGTGAACGCTTCCGAGTGGTCCCAGATCCAGTCGAGCGGCCGGTCGCGGACATTCTCGAAGCGCAGCGTGGAGATGCGCCCCGCCGCGTGGCACGGCCAGACCTCGCCGCCGGGCGTGACCGTCATATAGGCTCGCGCCCAGCCGCCCATACACGGCTTGGGAAATGCCTCGTAGTAATCGGGCAACACCCACACGATCTCGAGCCGAGTCCCGAGGCGGGCCCGCTCGCTCTCTACCACCCGCCACGCGTCGTCGAGCTGCGCCCTGGTGGGCATCAGCGCGTCGCGGTTATGCAACGCCCAGCCGTAGAACTGGGTATTGGCGAGCTCGATGCGCTCGGCGCCGAGTGACTCCGCGAGGCGGATAAGCTCCGCCACCTGATGGAGGTTACGGCGGTGGAGCACCACGTTGACCGTGAGCGGAAAGCCGAGCTCCCGGGTGTAGTGGTAGGCCGCGATTTTGTCACGATACGAGGCGGTCCCAGCGACCTCGTCCGACAGCCCGGCGTCGGCACCCTGAATGCTGATCTGGACGTGATCGAGGCCCGCGCGCTTGAGCGCCGCCAGGCGCTCCTTCGTGAGACGGTAGGCGGACGTGATCAGCGACGTGTACAGACCCAGTCCGTAGGCGGTGCGCACCAGCTCTTCCAGATCAGGGCGCAGTGTAGGCTCTCCGCCCGACAACCCGAGCTGCAGGACGCCAAGGGCGCGCGCCTCGCGAAACACGCGGCACCATTCCTGGGTCGACAGCTCGTGCTTGAAACGTGCGCCCGCGAAGTCGAGCGGGTTGGAGCAATAGGGGCACTGCAGCGGGCATCGATACGTCAGCTCGGCGAGCAGCCACAGCGGTTTAGGGTCCATGCAGCACCAGTCCCTTGGCCGCGAGGCCGTCGAGGAAAGCGGCGATCTCGCGCTCCAGCCCCGTCGCGCCATACCGCCGCTCCAGCGTGGCCACGATCTCGGCGAGCGTCCGCTCCCCATCGCACAGCGCCAGGATCTCGGCGCCCGTGGCGTTGAGGGCGACGAGCCCCTCGGGGTAGAGCAACACCTCGCGGCCGCGGACCTCGTCGCGCTGCAGCCGTGCCTTGGGATGCAGCCGGGGCGCGGCAGAGGACGTCACCGGCGTCACGGGAGCGGCCCCCGCTCCACGGCATCCAACAGGCACCAGAGCACGTCGCACTTGAAATGCAGTGCGGCCAGGGCATGCTGCTGCGCCTCCCGAGTATCGCACCGCTCGGTGACCAGTCTCAGCGCGTATTCAGCGTCACGCGGTGCCTGCGTCAGGCGATTCTTGAAATAGTGTAGGCCCTCCGGGTCCACCCACGTATAGTGACTGAGCATCGCCGCGAGCCGCTCCTTCACAATGAGCGGAGCGAACAGCTCCGTGAGGGAAGACGCGACCGCTTCGAGCCATGGCTTGAAGCGACAAAAGTTGACGTAGCCGTCCACCGCAAACCGCACCCCCGGGAGCAGATACCGCTGCGCGACCAAGTCTTCACGCGCGACGCCCGTCGCCTCGCCTAACCGGAGCCACGCCTCGATCCCGCCCTCTTCTCCCGGCCGCCCGTCGTGGTCGATGATCCGCTGAATCCATTGTTGACGCACTTCACGCTCCGGACAGCTCGACAGGATGAGCGCATCCTTCACCGGGATGGAGATCTGGTAATAGAAGCGGTTCGCCACCCAGAGCTGCAGCTCCTGGCGTGACAGCTCCCCCCGATGCATTCGCTGATTGAATGGATGGAGATGGTGATAGCGCCGCTCGAGCACCTCACGGAGTCGGCGGACAAATTCATCTCGCGACCACGGCGTCTGCTCCGGAACAAGCCGCGACGTGGCTACCGTCACAGCTCGAACTCCATGGCATCCTCGCCCACCACCACCCCCGCTTTCTCGACCAGTGCACGTTCAGCGGAGCTACGACAGAGCAGCGGGTTCGTGTTGTTGACGTGGACCAGCACCGTTCGTTTGGCGCCGAGCTGCGGCAGGAGCGCCAGACTGCCGCCGCTGCCGCCCACGGGCAGGTGACCCATCTCGCGCGCGGTCGGCGCGGCGACTCCGGCCGCGCGCAGCTCATCGTCCGACCAGAAGGTGCCGTCGAACAGCAGCAGGTCGGCGCCGGTAACGAGGCGCCGCACCCCATCGTCGATCGCGCCCGCGGTCGGAATGTAGGCGAGGACGCCACGGGTGCGCTCGTCGGTCAGCCGGAGGCCGACGGCGAACGTCGCCGGCCGAGCCGAGTTGCCGTAGCGCGGTGGGTGACGGGCGACTGCCGTCGCCGAGCAGCAGATGCCAAGCGGCGACCCCACCCGGTCGACCACGGCCATCGGCTGAGTCTCATCCAATGTCCGCGACTCGATCCCGGCGTAGGCCGAAAGCACGCTGTAGATCGGCCATTGGTCACGCAGGAGCCCGGTCACGCCGTTCGGCGCGTACACCAGGAACGGAGTCGCGCTCTCGCGCAGCAGCAGTAGGCCGAGCGTGTGATCGATTTCGCCGTCCGTCAGGACCACGGCGGCGATGGGCGTGCCTCGCGATGACGGGGGCCAGAGGGCTTGATGAGCGGCAAGCTGCGTGCGCAGGTCGGGGGAGGCATTCAGGAGGACCCACCGCTCGCCGTCGGCGCTGATCGCGACCGAGGATTGCGTGCGGCCGTGCCCTTCTTGTCGGGCCGCCGTGCAGTTGGGGCAGCCGCAGTTCCATTGGGGCACTCCGCCCCCCGCCGCCGAGCCGAGGATGATCACGCGCATCGAACAAAAGGGCCGGGTTCGTCACCCGGCCCCTCCATTAGTCGCGCCTGAGCGGTTCAGGCGTTGCCGGCGTACGCGCCGACTTCCATCCCCAGCTCGACGACCTCGAACTCAGGCTTCGTCCACGACATGTGGCATCCTCCATGGGAGCAGCGGTGGTGGTCGACCACGCACAACGTCGAGCAACCGTCGCAGGCAGCGTGCCACCGCGAGAGAGACGCAGCCAAAAGGTCGCAACCCCTTTTGTCACAGCCGATTTCGACGCATACCCGCGCGGCGACGCTGCACCGCAGCCGTGCGCCATTTCACCCCACTTTGGGTGTCCTCACCCACCCAGGCCGAATTTCTTCAAGCGGTAGCGCAGCGTGTCGCGCGAGATCCCGAGCCGCTGCGCCGCCTTAGTCTGATTACCACCCGCCTCGCGCAACGCCCGCTCGATCATCGCCTTTTCCCACTGCGCGAGATCGACGCCCTGCGGTGGTAGCGGCGCCTTGTCCGCTTCCGAGTCGCGCGCCTCATCGGCGGGCGTGGGTGACGCGTTGTGGTCGGGACTCGTGAGCGACAGATGTTCGACGTCGAGCACTGGACCACGGCTCCACAAGACGGCCCGTTCCATGACGTGGCTCAGCTCGCGCACGTTCCCGGGCCAGGGGTAGTGGAGCATCATCGCGCGGGCCGGGGCGCTGATCTCACGCACCGCCTTGCCGTACCGGGCATTGAATGCTCGGAGATAGTGCTCGGCGAGGAGCAGGACGTCTTCTCCTCGTTGCCGCAGGGGCGGCACCTCGAGCACGATGACGGCCAGGCGGAAGTAGAGGTCTTTGCGGAACCGCTCCTGGCGCACCTCACGGTCGAGGTCACGGTTGGTCGCAGCGATGATGCGCACGTCGATTTTGCGCTCGCGCACGCTCCCGACCCGGCGCACGGCGCGCTCCTCGATGGCGCGCAGCAGCTTGCCTTGTACCGCGAGATCGACGTCGCCGATCTCGTCGAGAAAGAGGAACCCGCCCTCCCCCGCCTCGACCAGGCCGGGCTTCGATTCCTTGGCATCGGTGAACGCGCCGCGCTCGTAGCCGAACAACTCGGCCTCCATGAGCGTCGCCGGTAAGGCCGTGCAATTCACTTCGATGAACGGTTTAGCCGCGCGCGGCCCGGAGGCGTGGATGGCGCGCGCCAACAACCCCTTCCCGGTGCCCGTCTCGCCGGTGAGCAACACGGGTGGCGTCTCACTCAGCACGGCGATCTGACGGGCGCGCTCGAGCACCCCGCGGATGGCGGCCGACTCGCCCACCATCTCCTCGAATCCGACGTCGCGGGCGGCGCGCCGCCGGTAGTAAGACAGCTCCTGTTGCAGCAGACGGTGCTCCCGCGCGCGATCGGCGAGGAGCTTCAGCTCCTCCAGGTCCACCGGCTTCTTGACGTAGTCGAAGGCGCCGAGCTTCATGGCCTCCACCGCGCCTTCGATCGAGCCGTACGCCGTCACGACGATTACCGGGATCACCGGATCGAACTCGCGAATGCGCTTGAGGAGATCGAGCCCGTTCATGCCCGGCAGGCGCACGTCGGCGAACACGACGTCGGGCTGCAGGCTCCCGAGGAGCTGCAGGGCGTGCTCCCCCGAGCCGGCGACCTCGGTCTCGTAGCCGTGGTCGACGAGGAACGCCTTGGCCGATCGCGCCAGCGTCTGCTCGTCGTCTACGATCAGCACCGTGGCACCGCTCATGTGGCTGCCGGCAGCCAAATCCGAAGGGTGGTGCCGCGTCCGAGCGTGCTCCGAATCGCGAGCCGGCCGCCGGTCTCCTCGACGAAGCGCTTCGCGATGGCGAGGCCGAGCCCCGTGCCTTCGGGCCGTGTGGTGAAGAACGGCTCACACACGTTGGGCAGGACTTCGGCGGGAATCCCGCCGCCCGAATCGGAGATTTCGACGGCGACGCCCGCCCCGTCCTTCCCGGGCTCCCCACCGTCGGCGCGGGCAGCGATCTCGAGCCGACCGCCCTGCGGCATGGCGTCGAGGGCGTTGGAGACGATTTCGGTCAGTGCCTGCTCGAGCCGCATCGGGTCGACGACGATTTCGGGAATCGCCGGCGCCACGCTCACCACCAGCTCGACGCGGCGCCGTCGCAGCAGCTCCCCGAACCCGGAGAGGGCGCCGTCGACGAGCGCCTGCACGCTCTCATGACGCGGATGCAATGACCCGGGTCGTGAGAACGTCAGCAGGTGAGCGATCCGCTGGTCGAGACGATCCACCTGCTCGACGATGGCGCTCAGCGGCTCGCGCGCGGCGGGGAGGTCGATACGATGGTGGGCGAGCTGCGCGGCCGCCCGCAGGCTCGCCAACGGATTGCGGAGCCCGTGGGCCACGGCCGCCGCCATCTGCCCGATCGAGGCCAGCCGCTCCGACTGGACCAGCTGCGCGCGGGACTGGCGCACCTTCTCCGTCATCTGGGCGAAGGCGCGCGCGAGATCGCCGATCTCGTCGCGACTACTCGGCTCGATAGGTCGCTCGAGGTCGCCCGCGCCGACGGCGGCCATGGCACGCCGCAGCTCGTTGAGCGGCCGGGCCAAGCTGCGCGAGATGAGCCACGACGCCACGAGGCCCGCGAGCAACGCCAGACCGATGATCGCCCACAGCACGCGCCGTTCCGTCTCGACGATCGCCGCGACCTGCGAAAAGGCGCGCTGCACGCTGAACTCGCGGGCCTGGCGGTAGATCTCGCGGTTCACTTCCGCCAGCGCCGGTTGCAGACGCTCCACCAACTCCTGGCGTGCGGTGGTGTACGCAGCTTGGCGTTGCCCGGCGTCGTACAGCTTGAACACGCGACCGGCGACCGCCTGGATATCCGCTTCGATGTTCTTGACGCCGCTCGCCAGCCGGATCTCGTCGGGCGGCAGCCCCTCCGCCCAACGATCGAGCCAATAGGCCACGACCTGCTGCGTGAGCGGGAACTCCGGTTTGGCCGCGGGATCGCCAGCCAGGTACCGCCACACCACCTGGGTCTGATTGAACATGGCGTCCTCCACCTCGGCGTACGTGCGCGAGCGGGCCAGACGCCGGCCCAGGTCCTCGAGCGTGGCGCGCTCGAGCGCGTTCGTGCGGATCGCCTGTAGCCCGACGAGCAGTGCGGGAAGCACCATCAGCGAGAAGCCGAGCAGCAGTTTGCGCTGGAGGGTCACAGGCCGGCCAAGGTGGGCATCACTTCCATTCTAGGCGTCGGGCAGCTCCTTCGTCAGAGCCTCGTCCAGTACTTCGAGCGTGCGGTCCACCGTCTGCTCGTCGTGGGCCAGCGACACGAAGTTGTACGCCGTCCGCTTGAAGAGCAGTCCCCGAGCGGCGCAGGCCCGGGCGACCGCCTGCGACACCCGCTCGCTCGCGAAGTGCAGAAAGCACATCTCGGCGATCCCGCCGACGCCGGTCACCAGCTGGCCATGCTCGCGATGCAAGCGATGCAGGCCGTGCAACAACCGTGTGCCGACACGGTGAAGGTGCCCGCACACGTTCTCGCGGACGAACACGTCCAGTGTCGCGCGAGCCGCGGCGAGCGCCACACTCTCGGTCGCGAGCGTCGAGGAGATCCACGTGCGCGTCACCGCTGCCATCAGCTCGGCGTGACCCCCGACCACCGCCAGCGGGAAGCCGTTGGCGATCGCCTTTCCGAGCACCGCGAGGTCGGGCCGGACGCCGTAGTGCTCGGCGGCCCCGCCGATCGCCAGCCGGAACGCGGTCTTGATCTCGTCGAACACCAGCACCGCGCCCACCCGCGTCGTCTCGGCGCGCACCGCCTCGAGCCACTCGCGCGTCGGCTCGACCACGATCAAGGGCTCGATCACCACCACCGCCAGGCGATCCCCCACCTCGCGTATCAAGCGCCGCGTGCCGTCCACGTCGTTGAACGGGATTTCGGCGTAGAGCGCCCGCGTCGCCCCGGGCACCCCTTCCCCGCCCTGGCACCAGTCGAGCCACCCGTGATAGCCGCACCCCAGGACGCGCTCGCGCCCGGTGACGACCCGTGCGAGCCGCACGGCAGCGGCCACCGCTTCGGCGCCGGTCTTGAGAAACCGCACCTGCTCGAGCCAGGGGATGCGATGGGCGAGCGCCTCCGCGAGCTCCTCTTCGAGCATCGGTGGCAACGGGCCGGCCACGCCCGCGGCCATCGCCTGCGCGGCGGCGTGATTCACGGCCGTGTGACCGTAGCCGAGCGCGACAGCGCCGAGCGCCATCACATAGTCCACATACTCGCGTCCGGCCGCATCCCACACGCGACAGCCCGCGGCGCGCGTCAGGCGCGTGGGCGGGCTCGCGGCCTCGTCCGGCGTAAGGGCGCCGAACAGGGCGTCGGGTCGCTTGCTACCGGTCGACGTGTACCCGGGAACGCGCCAGTCGCTCACCGTATTTCGCCACCTCGATCGCCATGGCCCGGAGCAGCTTCGCCTCGCGCTCATCGAGCGGCGTGCGGTGAATCACTTCCCGCAGCGTGCGCATCACGCCCTCGGACTGGCGCGTCTTGAAGAACTCGATCGCCCGCAGTCCCGCCTCGACGTCCGCGAACAGGCGCTCCAACTGCTCGACCCGCGCCGGCACGGCCCCTTTACGGCGCGGTGCCTTGAACGGCCGGCGCTCATCGCCGCGCGCCAGCGCCAGCTCATAGAGCATGAGCACCACGGCGTGCGCCAGGTTGAGCGAGGCGTACGCCGGATTGGTGGGAATCGTCACCACGCGGTGGCACAAGTCGAGTGCCTCATTGGGCAAGCCTTTGTCCTCACGTCCGAACAGCAGCGCGACCGGCCCGGCTTCGGCCCGCTCGAGCACTTCGGCGGCGGCCTCGCGGGGGCGCTGCAGGTTGCGCTTGGCGCTGCGGCCCCGCGCCGTGAATCCCACGACGTGGACGCAGTCCGCCAGAGCGCCGTCGAGGCGGTCGAACACGGCCACGCGCGCCAGCACGTCTTGCGCCTGGTGCGCGATCCCCTCCACGCGATACGCGTCGTATTCCCGCGGGCTCACCAAGCGCAGGTCCCTGAACCCGAAGTTCTTGACCGCACGTACCACGTGGGCGATGTTGACGAGCTCTTGGGGCTCGTGGAGGACGACGACGATCATCCCACGAGCTCCAATACCCCGAGCCGCTCCGCGTCCTGCCGGTCGCCGCGAAGCCACACCCACCCATTGCCCCCCGACCAGACCAGCTGTCCGCTGCGGCGCTCGCGCCCCGGCACCATCTCATTGACGAGCAGATCGAACCTTAACTGACCGCCGACATGGGCGCGTTGCCACTCGGGCCACGCGATCCCAATGGTCACGCAATACCCTCGCACCGTGCGGCGCCAGCCGCCGCGCACGTCGCCCGGCAAGCCGGGAGATTCCCCCGCGCCTGTGACGCGGACAGATCCCTTCTGCGTGCCGTCGGGCACCACGAGGTATCCTGCCACCCCGCCCCCCTCCGGGTCGCCCAGGTACACCTGCAGGCCGTCCGAATGGATGTCGTCAGGCTCATTGTCGAGGCGCAGCGGCGGCGCGCTCCCCGACCGGAAACACAGCTCGGGTTTGGTCACGTCGACCGCGAGATACACCGCGTCGTCGCTCCAGGCGGCGTGGGCGACCGCACTGAACTCGTCGGGGCCCGGGTACGGCTCCTCACTCCGGCGGTACTGGTCTTCGAGCTCCAACCGCATGGGCTCGCTGGTGTCGAAGCCCTCCAGCGAGCCGTCGAGCGGCGGCGGGGCGCTGACGCGTAGAGCCGCGCCCGTCGCCGGGGCGGGCTTGTCGAGCTCGAGCAGCGGCTCGAACGGGGGCTCGGGGGCGCGCCCACCGGCGAGCCGAACGCGGGCCCCGCCCGTCCCCATTGTGATCTCCCAGCCGCCCGGCGTGGCGGCGTGGCGGTGGATTCCATCGACTGTCTGGACCTCGATCACGCCTCCCTGTACACGGACTCCTCGCACCGTTGCCGTTTCGCTCACCGGCTCGAGGACGGTCACGTAGCGTGCGGCGCGGCCGGTCGCGCGCACGATGTAGAATGTCTCCCGTGGCGCGCCTCCGGGCCGTCCCGGTCCTTCGGCCCGCAGCAACTCCCCGTCGAATGAGAGGGACACCCTCAGGGTGTGTGGGCCGTCGGCCAACTCCAGCACCACGGGCACCGCCCCTGGTTCGTCCGGGGTGAGTCGCTCAACCCGCGAAACGAACTCGTCCGCGAGCTCGGTCGCGCTCCAGCGCCCGCGTCCGTCTTCCGCCGCCCCGCGAAAATGCCACGGCAGCTCGAGCACGTGATCGCCGCGACCCGCGAGCTCGACGACATCGAGTACATACGCCGGACCGGAGACCACGCTGCGCGTGACCTCGCCGTAGCGGCCTCGCGACCAGGCCCACTCGCCGGGCGCGTCGAACGCCTCGCAGCTCGCATCGCCCCGCGGCTGGGACGTCCGATCGAGCCGCGGAGCATTGTGCGCCAATGTCGAGCGATACCAGGACAAGTCGCGCGCGACGTAGCTCCCCGTCCCTGGGTCCGCGAGCCAGTGCACACCGTATGCGTGCAACGTGAGATGCAGGCGGTCGGGGTGCCCGTGTCCCCCCCCGTAGGGCCCGCACTCGAGGCTCGTGTAGCGCTCCGGTGATCTCAGGATGGCGAGGCCCTGCGACTCCAGCAGCCGGCTTCCAGGACTCCAGGGAGCGGGATCGGCGGAAAGCTCGGGGGACATGAACAACAACGCCCACCAGGAGAGGACCTGGCGTGACGGAAAGCGGGGAGCGGAGCGCGGCTCCATCGGTGCGTCGTGGAGATACGATTCGAACAGCTGGTCTTGCGCCGCGCTCGCGCGGTAGAGCGCCGCGAGCCAGCTCGCGAGTAACGCAGGGCCGCCCTCATTTGCCTGCTCCACGAGCTTCGCCAAGCCGATCTCCCACAGCTCGAGAAAGATCGGCTGCGCGAGCGAGACGCCGAATCGGGAGTCCTTGCGGGCCGGGAAGGTGAAATCAGGGAGAGCCGAGTACGCGGGCACGAGCAACGCGGCGGAGAGGCGCGCGGCCAGCTGCGGCTCGGCGAACATGTCCACGCCCGCCTGACGGGCCCAAGCCGCTCCGATGAGCAATCCCCGCAGGGCGAACAGGTGGTAGTTCTCGCCTTCGTACCACATGCCGTCACGGCCGAAGCCGCGTAGCAGATGCTCGAGGAGACCGGTGGAGCCCTCGATCGCGCCCTTGGCGAGGTCCTCGTCCTCGAACCATACCGCGATGGCCGTCAATGCCGCGTCGTTCCAAGTCTGGCGGTTCGAGAATCCCTCGTCGAAGTCGCCGATGAGGTTAGCCGCCTCGTCCGCGACCTGGCTCACGCCCTTGGCCGTGGCGTCGTCCAGTCGCCCGGCGCTGCGCAGCAGCACGGCAGCCGCGAGCAGGTTCGTAATCCAAATGGACTCCAGGTAGGTGGAAAAGAACAACCGGCTCGGCCCGAGCACGTTGTCGCGGTTGGGATACTGCCAGTAGCGTCCTGCGTACGCCCGCAGCAGCTCGGCGGCGCGAGCCGCAGCCGCGGCATCGTCGTCGAGCGCCCCGAGGGTAGCGAGGTGCGCCGCGCGCTCGGCGAGCCAGAGGTGCTGGTAGCGCGCCCAGTGCCGATCGTGACGCTCGCCGGTGAACGTGCGGCCGCACCGCGGGCAGCGGTGCGCTGTCGGGCTCCACGGGTCGAAGGTCAGCTCGGCGCCATCGTCGGGACACACGCCGCCGTCGCTCGAGAGGAGCGCCTTCGCCGCCGGCACGTCCGGCAGCCGCTCCAGCAGCGGCGTCGCGCGCTCGGTGAGGCGCGCGAGCAGCGCCTTGAGATCGGTCGCGCCGGCGATCGCGGCCCGCCGCGCCGCCAGCTCTTCCGCCGTTACCACGTCCGCACTCCTTCGCGCGCCCATCGGACCGGCAGCACGGTCGCGCCCGCGCCGCGCGCCGCGGCGACCAGTGCTGCCGGATCGTCGCCGGCGACGAAGAACATCGAGCCACCGGCGCCCGCTCCCGCCGCCTTGCCACCGAGCGCCCCGACGCCGCGCAGCGCGCGCTCGAGCCCGGCCATCTCGGGCGTACACATCCCCGCATCGAGCCGCTGTTGCTGTGTCCAGTTGGCGGAGAGCAGCAGCGCAACCCGTGACAGATCGGCGGCGCGCAGGGCTTCCCCCATCTCTAGAGCCACGTCTTTCATGGCGCGCAGCGCGCTCGTGACCACCGGGTCGCCGCGCTCATACGCCGCCATCACGCGCGCGATCGTGGCGCCCGAGACGCGGGACGTACCGGTGTAGCACACTACGACGCGCCGCTCGAGGGCCTCCGCGAACGCCGGATCGAGCGTGATCGGCTCGATGCCGACGTCGGGATCGTGAAACGAGAGCCGGTGGAATCCGCCCAGCGCCGCGGCGAACTGATCCTGTCTGCCGCCGGGAATCTTCGCCTCCACGGTCTCGAGGTACCATGCCTGCTCGGCAACGTCGCGCCCGGTCGGTCGCTCGCCCCGCGCCGACGCGAGCACGGCGACGAGCGCGACATCCATCGCCCCCGAGCTGCCGAGTCCCGAGCCGGGAGGCGCATCGCTGCGCGTGGTGAGGGTACAGTGCGCTTGGACCGGAAGCATCCGCAGCCCCGCTTTCAGGAGGTCGAGCCGCCCATCCGGCACCAGCCCACCCGAATTGGCGCACTCTACCACCTGCCCGAGATCCTCGGCCACCAGCCGGATGAGCGAGCCGCCGAGCTGCAGCTCGGCACGGGCCATGAGGTCGATCGCCGCGTTTACGACGACCCCACCCTCTCGCGCCGAAAAGGGGGGCACGTCGGTCCAGCCGCCCGCGAAGTCGAGCCGCACCGGTGCCGCCGCGTGGAATGCCGACTCGAGATCGCGCCGCGTCACGGCGCCGTCCGCCAGCTCGTCACCGTGGGCAGCTCGCCGCGCAGATCCATCCGCACGCCGCTCACGCGGCGGTTCATCCCCTGCACGCCGCGGCTGTGATACAAAAACGCCACCGGGAGCGAATCTCGAAACAGGCGCTGCGCCTGCGCGGGATCGGTTGCGCCCCGCAACCCGGCGAGCTCGGCGAGCGTGGTCAGGTAGCCGAGGCCCATGTCGCCCGGCGTGCCGACTACGGCCGCGGTGAAGTCGTGCCGGGCGGCGCTCACGCGGGCGAGAAACGCCGTGAGCTCGAGCTGCCGGATGGCAACGTCGAAGCCCACGGCGGCGAGCCGGGCCTGGATCATCTGCTCGAGCGCCGCCTCGCCGCTCCCCACGGTGAGCAGCTCGAAGGCGATGCGGCGGCCACCCAGCAACCGGCGTGCCGAATCAGGATCGGCGGGAAGAGTGCGCAGCGGCACGTATCCGGGGATCCCGGGCGGCACCGGCCCGTCCGCCACCGACCCAAAGCCGTACACGTAGCCGTCGACGATTTCCCGTCGGTCGATCGCGAGCGCCACCGCGAGCCGAACGCGTGGGTCGTTGAACGGCGGCACGCGCGTGTTGAACACGATGCCGTAGGGAAAGATGAGTGGATAGTCGAGCACCGCGAGCGCTGGGTTCTTGCGCACGAACGCCGCGTGCGCCGGTTGGATGCCGGCGAAGTCCACTTCGCCGGCCGTGAGGGCCGCGAGCTTGGTGGTGGGCTCGTCGACCACCACGATAATGAAGCGCTCCAGCGCGGGCGGCCCGCCGAGCGCCTGTGGGAATTCTGGGTTGGCGGCGAACACCCAGCGGCGGTTCGGCTCGTGGGTGACGAAGCGGAACGGTCCGTTCCCTACCGGGTGCTGGTTCCACGCGGCGCGGCGCAGCTCGGCGCGCGGGACGGAGTCGAGCAGGCGAGCCGGGAGGATCGCGAGATCGGTCAGCACGTCCGGTATGGCGCTCTGCGGGCGGTTGAACCGGATTACGATCGTGGAATCGTTCGGGTCGTTCACGAACGCCACGTCGGCAAAGTCGTTGAGGCGAGGGTACCCGGCGGCCGGGTCGCGCGCCGCGGAGAGGGTCCAAGCGACGTCCCGCGCCGTGGTGGGGAAGCCGTCGTGCCAGCGCACACCCGACTGGAGGCGGAACACCAGCGATTTCCGGTCCTCCGACCACGTCCACGTGCGCGCCAGATACGGCCGGGCGACGAGCGTCGAGTCGTACCGCACCAGCGTGGTGAGCAGCACGTACCGCTCGACCTGTTTCGCGAGGGGATGAGCCGTGATGAGTGGATTCACGCTCTGGAGGTCCGCGCCGGAGGCGAACACCACGGTCCGACCGCGGTGCGCGGCCCCCGACCCGCACGCGGTGATCAGCGCAGCTCCCAGGACGCCCGCCATCGACCGTCGCAGCACGCCCGGATTCTAGCGGGGCCTCACTGGTCGCGCGAGATTCGGCGCATGCTCGCACAGCTTGTTCGCCGGGCCACGGCGGGAGCCGCCGTCGTCGCGGGGGTGGTGACGCTGACGTTCCTGCTGTTGCGACTCGCCCCCGGGGACCCGGTGGAGCGCCTGCTCGGGCCCACCGCGACGCCGGCGCAGCTCGAGGCGCAGCGTCATGCCCTCGGCCTCGATCGCCCCGCCGCGACGCAGTACACCGCCTGGCTTGGCCGCTTCGCGCGGGGCGACTGGGGTCGCAGCATCGCCACCGGCCGTCCGGTGCGCGTCCTCCTGGGCGAAGCCGTCCCTGCGACACTCGAGCTGGTCGGCTTGTCGCTGATGCTGAGCTACTCGCTCGGGCTCGCGGTGGGGATGTGGCAGGCCGGGGCTGGCCCGCGCGTCGACACCGCGCTCTCGATCGCCAGCGTCACGCTGTTCGCGTTGCCTGGCTACTGGCTGGGGCTGATGCTCGTGATGGCGTTCACATACGTCGCTCACTGGCTCCCCGCGTTCGGCGCCGCCGACCTCGACGCCGACGCGCTGACGGGATGGAGCCGCTGGGGCGATCGCCTGCGCCACCTCGCGCTGCCACTCACCACGCTCACGCTGATCGGTGTGGGCGGCGCGTCGCGCTACGTGCGCGGGGCGCTCCGCGATGTGCACGCCCAGCCGTTCGTGCGAACGGCGGAAGCGAAGGGGCTCTCGCCCTGGCAGGTGATGCGTCGCCATGTCACCCGCAACGCGATGATACCGGTGATCACTCTGCTTGGCCTCTCATTGCCGGCGCTGTTTTCGGGGGCGGTGTTCGTCGAAGCGGTGTTCGCGTGGCCGGGAATGGGACGACGGCTCGTGGAAGCGGTTCAGGCGCGCGATTACCCGGTCGTCCTGGCCGCCACCAGTGTGATCGCAGTGCTCGTCGTGATGGGAAACCTGCTCTCCGACATCTGCGTCACCTGGATCGATCCGCGGATCCGTCACGCGCGGGGGGGGGAGCCGTGAGGCGGTTGCTGCAGGACCGCAGAGCGGCGGTAGGCATGGCACTGCTCACGCTCGTGACGTGCGCCGCGGTCGCGGCGCCGCTCGTCTCGAGCGGCGCACCGACAGCGCAGCACGACATCGTCGCGACTCGGTTCTTGCCGCCCCTCGCCAGCGACATGGCCGGCGGGTTTCATCCCCTCGGCACTGACCGCTTCGGGCGCGACGTCTGGACGCGGCTCGTCTACGGGGCGCGGGTCTCGCTCGCCGTCGGCGCGCTCGCGGTGCTGCTGTCCGCCGCCCTCGGCATCGTGATCGGCGGCGCCGCGGGCTACTGGCCGGGCGCCGCCGGCACGCTGCTCCTGAGACTGACCGACTTCGCCCTCGCCTTGCCCCGCGTAGTCCTGCTGCTGCTGCTCGCGGCTTTCACCCGGCCCAATGCGGGATGGGTGATTCTGCTGCTGGGCCTCACGGGGTGGATGTCGGTCGCGCGTCTCGTGCACGGAGAGGTGCGCTCGCTCGCCGCGCGTCCGTTCGTGGAGGGCGCGGTGGCGCTCGGACTGCGGCGCCGCCGCGTGCTCACGCGACACATCCTCCCGAACGCCCTCACGCCGGTGATCGTCTCGGCCGCGCTCGGCCTCGCGAACGCGATCATGCTCGAGGCGGGCATGTCATTCCTGGGGCTCGGGGTCCAGCCGCCCACGCCGTCGTGGGGCAACATGATTGCGTCAGGACGCGATACGCTCGTCAACGCGCCGTGGGTGGCGGTGGCGCCGGGGGTGGCGCTCGTCGTCGTGGTCGTGGCGTGCACGCTGCTGGGCGATGCGCTGCAAGACGCGCTGCAGCCCAGTACAATTGGCGTTTCCCGTAGGTCCGGGAGCGACGCATGACATCGAGTCGGTTCGCGGCATTCTACACGATCACCGCCACGCTCGGCCTGCTCGGGCCCGGGCTACGACAGACGGAGACCCAGCGGGAGCCCTACGATCTCGTCCTCGCGGGCGGCCGCGTGCTCGATCCGGAGACCGGGCTCGACGCGGATCGCAACGTTGGCATCAGCGGCGGCCGGATCGCCGCGGTCACGATTGAGGCGCTCGCGGCGCGCGAGACGCTTGACGTTCGGGGACTCGTGGTCGCCCCGGGCTTCATCGACCTCCACGCACACGGTCAGGACTCCGAGAGCTACCGGTACTACGCGCACGACGGCGTTACCACGGCGCTCGAGCTCGAAGTGGGGACCTACCCGGTGGCGCGGTGGTACGACGAGCGCGCGGGCCACGCGCTCATCAATTACGGCGTCACGGTCGGCCATCCCGGTGCACGGCGCGCCTGGATGCGACACGATCAGTCGCTTGCGGGCGCCACCGTCTTGAGCGACACCAGTCGCAGCTGGACCCACCGCGCGCTGCCGGACGCCGAGCTGCCAAGTCTCGATTCCCTCGTGGAGCTGGGGCTCGGCGACGGGGCCCTCGGCATCGGTCTCGGCGTCCAGTACACGCCGGGGGCGAGTCGGCAGGAGATCTGGGGGCTGTTCAGGATCGCGGCGCTGCACGGCGTCCCCTGCTTCGTGCACCTGCGCGAGGGAAGCGTCGCCGGGCTGCAGGAAGTGATCGCCGACGTGGCCACGACGGGCGCCTCGCTGCATGTGGTCCATATCACGAGCATGGGGCTGCGCGATACGCCCCTGCTGCTCGACTTGGTCCGTGGCGCCCGCGCCCGCGGTCTCGACGTCACCACGGAAGCGTACCCCTACACCGCCGCATCCACGGGCATCCAGTCCGCCGTGTTCGACCCCGGCTGGCAGCAGCGTCTGGGCATCGGCTATCACGACATCCTGTATCCGCCGACTGGCGAGCGCCTGACACGCACGCGATTCCAGCAGCTCCGCCGCGTGGGTGCCACTGTGGTGTTCTTCATGATCCCGGATTCCATCGTGCGACTCGCGCTTGCCGACTCTCTGGTGATGGTGGCGAGCGACGGGATTTCACCGCACGGACACCCGCGGCTCGCCGGCACGCACGCCCGCGTGTTGGGCCGCTACGTGCGCGACTCGAGCGTGCTCAGCCTCATCGACGGCGTGCGCAAGATGACGCTGCTGCCCGCCCAACGCCTCGAGCGGGTCGTACCGGGCATGCACGCGAAGGGTCGGGTGCAGGTAGGCGCGGACGCCGACCTTACGATCTTCGATGCGAGCCGCGTCATCGATCGGGCGACTTACGAGCGACCGGCACAGTTCTCGGAGGGCATCGTGCATGTGTTGGTGGGCGGGACACCGGTCGTGCGCAATGGGCGATCAGTGGACGGCGTCTACCCGGGACGGGCCGTCCGGAGGGCGGGGCCCTAGGGAATCTCTGCCCAGGAAGTGCCGCGTTGCATGTTCCGGTGCGCCCTCGCGTGTAGGCGCCCAGCGTCCCACCCCAGCACCCGCGACTTGCGCCATCGAGTCTCTCGATCACCCGCTCGCGAGCCGGCGCAGGACGGCGTCGTCGAGCGCGTGTCCCCCCTCGAACACGATCTCCTCGCAGGGGATCGCATGCTGCCGCAGCCGGGCCACGATCCCACTCGCAATCTTCGGCGTGATGAACTCGTCGGCGCGGCCGTACACGAGCGTTGGCCGGGTGGCGCGTAGCCGCTCCGCCGCCGGCTCGAGGGTGAGGTCGAGGTCGGGCGGGAAGTCCCCGCCCCACAAGATGAGCCGATCGATCCGGGCCGTCCCCAAGGCCACCCACCGGCTGACGGTCGCGCTGCCCTGGGAGAAACCAAGTGCGTGCACCGTCACGTGCGCGCGATCGAGCGTCCCGAAGACGTCGGCGTAGACGGCGTCGAGATACCGCACGTAGTCCTCAATCTCAGCTAACCGGTCTTCTCGGGTCATCCAGCTCGCCCCGACCCGGCGCTCGGTAGGACTTTCGCTCAAATAGAAGCGAGAGAGTCCCTCTAAAGCGACGACGTAGCGGCTGCCGTCGTCCAGCACGCGGACCTTCTCCAAGAAGCGGGCCGCAAGCTGGCCGTAGCCGTGGCACACGAACCAGACTTGGCGGGGCTGCCCGCCGCCCAGCGTGAAGTAGCGCGCCGAGCGCGAGACAGCGATACGATGCTCGTGCGCGGTCACGTCACGAGGATGGTGACGATCTCGTACGGCTCGGCGACGAAGCGCACCGTCTTGCCCCGTCCCTCGAGCACCAGCGCGAGCGACTCGCGCTCGTCGGCGCGCACGCGATGGGCGCTCTTCACGCTTTCACCCAGTCGCCACGCCCCGGCCGTCTTGCGGCCGGTCGCGTTGTAGCATCGGAGCACCAACGGCGAGCCCTGCTGCGCCGGCTTGACGGCCGACAGCACCAGCCCCGATCCCTCGAGCCCGACGTCCACGGCGGCGACCGTGAGATTCCCCGCATCCCGCAGCCAGACACCGGACACCGGCAGGAATGCGTCCTCCCACCAGCCCGGGAGCACGTCGCCCCGCTCGACCTCGGCCTGTGACACGGGCACCACCGCCAGCTCCACCCTGCTGACCCCGAGGCACTGCGCGAGCGGGGTGGGTGTGGGCCAGCCCGCATGGCCTGGCCGGGTGGGGAGGTCGCCGCGCGACAGCTCGCCCACGGCGCGCAGCAACGTCACCACCAGGTCTCCGCGGCTCGTCCACTCGTACTCGAAAAAGCCGGGCGCGAGCAGCGCGAGGCCGCGCGCACCGGATGCCGCGGCCACGAACCGGTGCGCCGGCGCCGTTCGGACCGGCGTCTCGAGCGGGTACTCCGCGGGGTCCACGGCGACCGGGGGTCGCGCCACGGTGCCGAACGCCGTTCCGGCGACGGCGGGAATGCCCGTCAGCCCAGTCGGCAGGCGCGCGCGCAGCCGGTGCCACGGGGCACGATTGTCGATCTCGAACAGGCAGCGGACGATCGGACTGTCGGCGTACAGCGTCACCACGAGTCGGATCGCGACGCTCCGGCCGACGCCGAAGCCGGCTTCGAAGGCCGCCACGAGCGGCCCGGCCGCGACGCGCCGGATCGTGATCGGACCGCTCGCCCGGATCGTTTGATCCCCCGCCGCTGGGCAATACGTGTAGGTGTCCCCCGCGTCGCCGCCATCTTCGAGTCGCAGCAGATCGGCAAACCGCTCGCCGCTGCGCCGGTCGCGCAGTGTCAGGGCGCCCCCCCCGCCCCCCGTGGGCTCGAGGGCGACCTCGAGCCAGTGGTTGACCAGGGAGCGGCCCTTGACGGTCGCGCCAGCGCCGCCCGCCCCCGGTTTGCCGGCGGCTGGAGTGAGACCGGCCTGGAGCAACCCGAGGCCGGGGACAGGAGGTGCCCGGAACGCGATCCGGACCTGCTCGACTTCGTCCTGGCGAGGATAGTGGTGCGCGGCGTCGAGCCGCTCGGTCCCCACCCGCCGATCGAGCTCCTGGACTGGGATCGTGCGACCCTCGCGCGTCGCGAGGGCAAAGGGCTGGTATCCCTCTCCGCGCCGCGGCACGCGCTCTCCGCGCGGCCCGACGAGCAGCTCGCGGCGGAACAGCGTGACGTCGGCGATCACCACGCCACGCCGTGGACGGGCCGCCGGATTCCAGAGGATGAGGGCGGGCGAGGGAGGCGCGCCCTCGCCTCGCGGCTCCCGCGCGGCATCGGGATCATGGTGGACGAGGTCGTGCAGCGCGCCGCGCGCGACTTCGCGGGCGAGCGCCTCGACGCTCGTAAGGCGCGCCTCGACGGCGCGTGCCACGTCGTCGCTGGCGCAGCCCCCGATGGCATCGTGGAACTGACAGCGCACCAGGGTGCGCCACGCGAGCTCGAGCAGCGGCCGCCGGTCGCGCCCGCCCCCGCGCCGCGCGAGCGCGGCGAGCGGCTCGGCCAGGCGCTCGAGCGCCAGCTCCGCCGCGCTATAGCGCCGCTTGAGCGGCGTCCGCGTGGCGTGCACACCCTGCAGCGTCCACGCGTAGCGGTAGGACCACCGCAGCTCGCCGGTGAGCGGGGCCGGCTTGGCACCGTCCGCCGCGGCCTGGAAGAACTCGTCGAGTCGCGAGACGCGGAAGGCGCTCTGCGGGTCGAGCGCGGCGAGGGCGTCGCGCAGCCGGCTCACGTCGGGGTGTGCCGCGTGGTGATCGGCGCCGATGAACACAGGGATGTGTTTGCTCGTCGCCCGCTGCAGCAGCGCCCGGCGCACCGGCGCCCACGCCGCGAACAGCCGCTCGGCGTCGGCCGGGAGCGCCGCGCCGATCTCGTACCCTGCTGGAGGCAGATGCCACAGCAGCACTTCTTTGCCGTCGGGCCCGCGCCAGCGGTACAGGTCCCGCTCCTGCCCGGCCTCACCGCCCAGCCCGCGCCACACCACGCCGGAGCGGATTCCGAACTCGCGCGCCAGAGTCGGCCACGCGGCCGGGTGTCCGAATGCGTCGGGCGAGTACAACACGTCCAGCCGTCCTCCCAGACGCTCCGCGTCGGCGGTGCCGAGTAGGAGGTTCCGCACCAGGGCTTCGCCGGAGGGTATCTGCTCGTCGGCGAGCACGTACCACGGGCCGACCTGCAGGCGACCGGTCTTCACGAGTGCACGCACGTCGGCCTCCCGCTCCGGGCGCACGCGCAGGTAGTCCTCGGCCAGCACCGTCTGGCCGTCCAGGAGGAAGCTGCGATACGCGGGGTCGCCGTGTAGCCGCTCGATTAGATCGTCCACGACAGCGACCAGCCGGGCCTGGAACGCGGCGCGCGGCAGGTACCACTCGCGGTCCCAATGCGTGTGTGGGATGAGATGAAAGATCAGGCCGGTCATGAGCGCCTAAGGCTAGTGTGGCAGGCGCCATTGCGCCATTTTTGCGGCACTCGAGGTTCAACCGAGCGATCGTGTGACCCTCACCCGTCGCGTGTTCTCTGCAAGCGGCCCAGGCGCCTAACGTGCACGTGAAGTCCCCCGTTCCATTCCGCCGCCTTGCGCTCTCCGGCACTTCGCCCGCACCTTAAGCCCGATCCGTTAGGCGGTCCACAAACGCGAATACCTCTTGACGAGCGGAGCCTCTCATGAAGAAGACACGGTCCCGGCGAGTCCGCCGGCACGGCATCAGCCGCATCGATCAACCCTCCACGCGCACCCACGGCTGGTTCGTGCGCGCCGGGTTCTCGAGGCGGCCGGACGGCACGTACGCGCCACGCCACCGGAAGTTCTTCGGCGACGTGAGCCACGGTGGTAAGCGGCGCGCGTTGCAGGCGGCGCAGGCGTACCTGGCCATCGTGTCCCGGCCCCAGCGGAAGCGGAAGTCGCGCGCCGTGCGGCGCGCGGCGTAACCGCGCCCGCTGCAGCGCGTCGCACTTGCTCAAACGCGCTCTCCTCGCGCTGCCCCTCATCGCGGGCGCGACGGTCGTCGCGACCCGGCTCGTTCCGGGGCGCCAGCGAGATGGGTCTACCCTGCTCCCCTCGGGGTGGCGCATCCGGCCGGCGGGTCGGACCGTGGCCGTCGGCACCCTGCCGCTCAATCTGGTGACGTTGTCGGACGGCTCCGTGATGGTTTCGAACGACGGCTACGGCAAGAACAGTCTGATGCGAGTCGACCCGGTCGGGGGGCAGGTCGTATGGCGCGCGGCGCTGCCCGCCGCCTGGCTCGGCCTCGCGGCGAGCGGCCGGGACTGGCGCGACACCGTTTGGGCGAGCGGCGGGCCGACGAATCGTGTGTACCGATTCGCCTGGCAGGGCGGCGCGACGTGGACCGTCGACAGCACGGCCCTCGCCGACTCCGGAGCGAAGCTGTTCGCCGCGGGCCTCGCGCTGCTGCCGCGACGCGGGCTCGTCGCGGTGGTCGGCAACCTGAGCGATTCCGTCTACTTCCTCGACGCGGCGACGCTGGCGCGTCGGGGTGCGGTGGCGGTGGGCCACCGGCCCTACACCGCCGTCGCCGACACCGCCAGCCTGTACGTGAGCAACTGGGGCGACTCGACCGTATCGGTCATCGATCTCGCCGACCGGCCCACCGTGCGCACGTCGCTGTTCGTGGGGCCGCATCCGTCCGCGCTCGCGCTGCAAGGCAGCGAGTTGTTCGTGGCACTAGCGGGAGCGAACGGCGTGGCGCGCGTCGATCTCGTGACGGCACAAGTCAAAGAGCAGCTGACCGTCGCGCTGGGGTCGCGCGCGTCCGTGGGCAGCGATCCCAACGCGGTCGCTCTCGCGCCCGACGGCCGCACGCTGTACGTCGCCATGGCGGGAAACAACGCGGTGGCGGTGGTCCGGATCGGGCGGGAGATGCGGGTCGCCGGGCTCGTTCCGGTCGGCTGGTACCCCAGCGCCGTCGCCGTATCGGCCGACGGCCGCACGCTCTTCGTGGCCAACGGCAAGGGCAACGGCTCGGGCGCGAACCCCGATGGCACCTATATCGGCAACGTGATCAGGGGCTCGCTGTCCATTATTCCCGTACCCGACTCGGCGGCGCTCCGCCGGTATACCAGCCAGGTGTACGCTTTGAGCCCGTTCTCGAATCCCCGCGTGCGTCCGTCCGTCCGACCGTCCGACCGGCCGACGCAGTTGCGGCACGTCGTGTACATCATTCGGGAGAATCGTACCTACGATCAGGTGCTGGGGGACGACGCGCGCGGCAATGGCGATCCCGCACTCGCGCTGTTCAACGACTCGGTGAGTCCCAACGCGCATGCGATTGCCCGCCGCTGGCTGTTGTTCGACAACTTCTACGTGAACGGTGAAGTCTCCGCGGACGGCCACGAGTGGACCGATCGGGCGTTCGCCAGCGACTACAACGAGAAGACGTGGCCGCAGATCTACTCCGATCGCCGCGAGTGGGACCTGACGAGTGGCGAGGATCTCGCCAATCCGCGGGGCGCTTACCTCTGGGACGCCGCGCTGCAACGCGGCCTCTGGGTGGTGAACTTCGGAGAGATGACCGAGTCGCCCGAGGGCGACTCGACCCGGGCGCGGACCGGGCGCACCAACATCCCCGGGCTCAAGGACATCACCGCCAGCAACTATCCGGGCTTCGTGCTGGCCATTCTGGACACGGTCCGGGCACGGCTGTTCGCGGACTCCATTGCGAGCTGGGACCGGCAGGGGCGGTTCCCCGACCTCGTGATCGTCTGGCTGCCGCGCGACCACACGCTGGGGCGCCGGCCGGGCCAGCCCACGCCGCGCGCGATGGTGGCCGACAACGATCTCGCGCTGGGGCAGATCATCGAGCGTCTCTCGCAGTCACCCGCCTGGCCGTCCCTCGCGGTGTTCGTGCTCGAAGACGACGCGCAGAACGGCCCCGATCACGTGGACGCGCACCGCTCCCCCTTGCTCGTGGTCTCGCCGTACGCGCGCCGCGGCGTCGTGGACAGCACGTTCTACACGACGGCCTCCGTGCTCCTTACCATCGAGCAGATCCTGGGCCTCGGGCCGCTCAGCCAATACGACGCGGGTGCAACGGCGCTCTGGAACGCGTTTACGTCGCGCCTCGACACGACGCCCTTCACCCACCTCCCGAACACCTGGTCGCTCGACGAGACGACGCCGACGGCGTACCGCTCCCGGATCAGCGCCGCCGAGCTGGCCAGGGCGGACGCGGCGGACGAGCGGGAGCTGAACCGCGAGATCTGGGAGAGCGTGCATCCCCGCGCCCGCGTCCCGCCGACGCGGCACCGGATGCTACAGGGATACTAGGTCGCTGACGTCGTCGGGACGGCCCAGGTGGACGTGGGCCACGTGCCGCCCCCGGGCGAGCAGGGCGCGCATGTCACCTCGCGCCTGCTCGTCGAGTTGCGCGAGCGAGGCGCGAGGCGCGGATCTCCATCCTAAGCGAGCCATACCGCCGCGAAACATAACGCGGCCTCGCGGCCAGCGGCGCGTCCCGTTAGGTTAGCGCAAGGTCGCTCGTGCCTCCCCCGTCCCCTCCCCGTCCCGCGTTCCAGCAACCCCGCGCACTGGTGGCAGCGGCTGCCGGGTCGTTCCTCGCGATCCTGCTGGGGTATGCCCTCGTCCCCGCGGAGGATGCGAAGCGGGTGCTTCTCGCCGACGTCTCCTGGACCTGGGCGGCGGCGTTCGCGGTGGCGTGTTGCGTCAGTGTCGCCCGCCGCGATGCGGAGCCGGACCGCCGGCGCGTGTGGTTGTGGATCGGGGCGGGGTGTGTGTTGTTCCTGTTGGGTCATCTCACCTGGACCTACTACCACTTCGTAAGACGAATCGCCCCACCCTACCCATCGCTGGCGGACGTGGGCTATCTCGGGCTGTACGCCTGTTTTCTCGCGGCGGTGGCGCAGCTGCGCGGCGCCCAACCACGACGGCGGTTCGACGTCGAGCTGCTGCTCGACACGGTGCTCGTGACCCTCACCGCCGGCGCGGTGGTGTACGAGTTCCTGCTGGTGGAGCTGTTCCGGAGCGGCGCAGGTGTGGGCCCTGTGCTTACGAGCTTGCTGTGGTCCGTCGGAGGAATCAGCGTGCTGTGGCTGATCCTGATCGAGCTGCTCCACTCGGCTCGCGTGCCGCTCGCGGCCGGTCTCGCCATCCCCGCCCTCGGGGTGCTGTGCGTCACCAACATTGCGTACGCGACGGTCGCGCTACAGGGCAGCTATCGCCCGGGCGGCCTGCTCGACCTGGGGTGGGACGCCGGGCTGCTGCTGCTCGCGTCGGCGGCGGCGCTCGCGCCGACGGGTGCCCCGGCGGATGCGGCGGACCGTGGCATCCCCGGACGGGCGGCGGCGGTGGCGATCGGCTTGGCGGCGATCGCGGCGGTCGCCATTCACGAAGCCTTCTCCCCGTACCAGGACGCCGCGGGTGGACTGCTCATCGCGCTGGCCGTGGTGATCGTGGGCGTGCGGTTCACCTACTCGCTGCAGGCCGACCGGCGCTACGCAAGCCTCCTCGAGAACGAGGTCGCGAGCCAGACGCGGTCTTTGATGGACTCACTCGCCGCCACGGCCGCCGCGGAGCGCAACCTCCGATTGGTGATGGACGCGGTGCCCGAGGCGATCGTGGTGGTCGACCGTGACAGTCGCATTCTCGAGTGGAACGAGCCGGCACGGGCCATGGGAGGGTTGGGGGGGCCGCCCGAACGACGGAACGTGTTTCATTTCCTCGGGCCCGATGCCCCACCCGCGGCTCGCGACCGGCTGGCCGCGGCCTTTCGAGGGCAGGCGCAGCAGTTCGAGGTCCCGTTTACGCGCGACGACGGCATGCGCGGGCTCACCGCCGTCGTGTGCGCACCGATCCGCGAGGGAAGCCGCATCACCCGGGTCCTGGTCCTGGCGCGCGACATCACGGAGCAGAAGCGGACGGAGTCCCAGTTCCAGCAGGCGGAGAAGCTCGCCGCCATGGGGCAACTGGTGAGTGGCGTCGCCCACGAGATCAACAATCCGGCGGCGATCATCTCCGGGTTCGCGCAAACCTTGCTGCTCGACGATCTCAAGGCGGAGCAGCGCGAGATGCTGCAGATGGTGTACGATGAGGCGACGCGCATCGGGCGCATCACGTCCAACCTCCTGGCGTTCGCGCGCGCTGGCGGGAAGCAACGGGCCCTCGCCGACTTGAACGATCTGGTGCGCCGCACGTTCGCCCTCCGCTCCTACCATCTCTCGACGTTGAACATCAGGGTGACGCTCGATCTCGACCCTGCCGAGCCGAAGATCTGGGCGGACGCGTCCGAGCTGCAGCAGATGCTGCTCAACCTGTTGATCAACGCGGAGCAAGCCCTCGTCACCGTGGACGCACCGCGCACCATCGACATCCGCACGCATGCCGATGAGGGCGAGGTCCGCTTCGAGATCGCCGACTCGGGCCCCGGGATCGCGCCCGAAATCCGGGACAAGATTTTCGATCCGTTCTTCACCACTAAGCCGGAGGGCGTCGGGACGGGCCTGGGCCTCTCGATCTGCTATGGGATCGCGCAGGAGCACGGCGGGCGCATCTGGGTGGAGTCGGAGCCCGGGAAGGGCGCGCGCTTCGGCGTCGTGTTGCAGCGCGACCAGCGGACGGACGCGCGGCCCACGCCGGACGCTCCTCCCCCCCTCGCGCCCCGGCCCGCTCCGGTCGCCCGAGACCTCACCGTGCTTGTGGTGGACGATGAAATCGCGCTGCGCGACGCGCTGATCCGGTTCCTCGGCCGCCACGGCATCCATGCCGAAGGGGTGTCGGACGGCGCCGACGCGCTGCGCGTGCTGCGGCAGCGCAGCTTCGACGTGATCATCTCAGACGTGCGCATGCCCGGAATGGGCGGGCGGGAATTTCTGGAACGGCTCCGGCGCGACCAACCAGACCTCGTCCCGCGCCTCGTCTTCTCGACGGGCGACACCGCTTCCGAGACGGCTGCGCTCCTCCGCGAGTCGGCGGTGCCGACCGTCACCAAGCCGTACGACCTGGCCGCCCTGGAGCGGGTGATCCGCGAGGTCGCGAGTCGCGCCGCGACGCCATCGTCAGGGCAGGCCCAGCCTTTGCCGTAAGGCCAGGGGCATGATCGCGACCGCGTGCCTGCTGGGCACCGAGAGCGCGAATCCCGGGGCCTGCGGCAGCGCCGCCCGGTGGATGGCGATGACCTCCCCGTTGGCGTTGAACAACGGACTGCCCGACGAGCCCCCGATAGTCATGCCGTCGAACTGAATCACATCCTCCGTGGCGCGGGAGATGATGCCCGCCGTCATCGACGTCCGGACGACGGCCGAGCGCAGGCGCGCAAAGCCCGCGCCGGCGGGAAAGCCGATCAAGGCGGCGGGCTCTCCCTGCCGGGCTTTCGTCCCACCCCAGTCGACGGAGCGGACGTAGGGCCCCTGGTACCCGCGGATCTTGAGGACGGCGATATCCCTCTCTTGCGACGTGGCGATGACGTCGCCGAAGTGTGCCTGGGACTGGTCGGCCATGGTGACCCAGATGGTGTCGGCACGGGGGTGCGTCGAGTCGGCCACGACGTGCCAGTTAGTGAGCATGTAGCCGTCCGGGGCGATCACGAAGCCGGTGCCGCTGAAGTACTCCTTGCCGAAACTGACCGTCACGAGGCCCACCGCGGCCTGATTTTGCTGAGCGATGGCGGCAAAGTCGGTCCCGCGGATGGCCCGCAGCTTCGCTTCGAGGCTGTCGGTCTGGCGCTCCGCGAGGCCGACCGCGCCGCGCAGGCTGTCGAGGGTGGCGGCCGAGGGAGCGCGGCGCTCCGCGGCGGCGAGTTCGTCGCGCAGCCGCTGCACCTCCGCCTGTGACGCAAGCCGGCGCGCCTCGCCGGCGGCGATCTGGGTCGAGACGGCGGCCTGGGCACGGTCCAACGCCGCGCGGAGCTCCGCTGTCCGCGCCTGCGCCGACTCGAGCTGGGCGCGTAGGCTGTCGAGCCGGGCGGCCGGGGCGGCGGCAGCGCGCGCGGCGCCGAGCTCCGCACGCAATCGCTCCGTCACGGCGCGCGCCGAGTCCTCCGCCGTCCGCTGTGCCCGCTCCGTCTCCTCGACCCGCGTCGAGAGACGCCGGTAGACCCCGTACACGCCCGCGGCGAGAACGAGCAGCACCAAGAGCCCGGTGCGGCGCCGCTCGCGCCGCGCCTGGGCGATGGCGCGGCTGATGAGACTCTCGGCGGTCCGCCGGCCGAGCACGGCCGGTGGCCGTGCCACGGGAAGCTGCGGCGCCGTCCCGAGCCCCTCCACGATCAACACCGGGCCACCGCGGCCCAGGGTGATGCGGTCCCCCAGCCGGATGGGCACCGGCGTGGTCACGCGCTCGTCGTTCAGGAACGTTCCGTTCCGGGAGCCGGCATCGCGCACGGCAAGGGCGCCGGAGGGGCCGACGGAGAGCTCGGCGTGCACTCGCGAGACGATCGTGTCCGACCGCCCCGCCGGCCGCACTTCGCACTCGCGCCCGCGCCCGAGGCGGATGCGCACGCCGCGCGCTTCGTAGAGGTGTCCGGTCGCCGCGTCGAGGAGCGTGACGCCGTAGGCGCGCGCCTCCGGCGGCTCCGGGATCGCGGGGCGCTCCGGAATCGTCGTCGCCAGCACCTCTGACACGGCGGCCACAGTGAGCCGGGGGCCGGTTTCCCCGAGCGAGATCACGTCCCCCACGTGCAGCACGGTCGCGGCGTCGAGACGGCGCCCGTTCAAAAACGTCCCGTTGCGACTCGCGAGATCGGCCACGCGCCACTCGCCGGCGTCGTGGCGCAGCTCCGCGTGGACAGCGGACACCACGCCTGCCACATCGCTCCCCAACACGACGGTGCAGTCGGGACTCCGGCCCAGCCGCGCCAAGGGGTCCCGAATCTCGGTGACACGGTGTGTGGCGGCGTCGATCAGCCGGAGATACGGCACGGACGGGATACTAGGCGAGCGGCGCGACTCCCTTGACACGCCGATCGGCGACGCGGCGGCGAGGGACGAGCGAGCGTCGGACCCGGCGGCGGCGTTCGACGCCCGTGCGCCGGTCCCCGCCGCGACGGCGCTCGACGTCCACCGGTGTCTGGGAAGTGCGGCGATCGGTGGCCGACCGGCGGTCGACGCCGGAGCGCCGGTCGTCGAGCTCGCGACGCTCACCGCGCGTGCGGCGGTCGGGCAGGGGTTCGTACGCCATGGCGCCCTTTCGCTGGCGGCGAATGGGGCCCAAACCTACCGGCGGACGGACCCTGCGGCTAGTGCTCGGACCGGAGGCGTTCGTCGATCCGGGCCACGACCCCCTCGGCGCGTCCCCGGCGCTCCCAGCCCTTGTGCTTGCCGCGGTCGTGACGCTCGTTCAGGCCGCGCACCATGACGCGCTCTCCCTCGCGGTTCACGAACACACGAACGACCTCGTCCTCATCTTCGTCCTCGCCATCACGGCGTGCCCAGACGATGCGGTTCGGACCGTGGGTTTCAACGCGATACACGGTGTAGCCTCGCTCGACCAGCACCTCGCGCGTCACGATCACCACCCGATCCACCGGCACGACGTACTCGTACTGGGGGGGCTCCGCGTAAACGACCTCGGCCCGTGTGTACATCCCGGGGCCGCAGGCGGCGACGAGCAACGCCACAGTCAAGCAATACGGGCGCAGCATGGGCTCCTCCTCCTGTGGGCCCAATTGAGACACTCTCAAGGTGCCCTTTGTTTCGCCGGCGTCACCAGAATCACCGTTTGCGTTCGTGCTACCTTATGGGGCCGTGGGCACACTCGGATCGACCATTCCCGCCGGGCGCCTGGAAGGTGTGGTGCAGGCACTCTCAGCCGACTTCACCTTGGAGCTCGTGGCCGCGACGCCAGAGCGCGCGGTGTACCAGGCGTGGGACCGCCTGCTCAAGCGGCACGTCGCGCTGCACGTGCATCTGATGGCCGACGCCCCGGGTCGCGCCTGGTTCCTGCGGGAAACGGAGACGCTGGCGGCGCTCGATCATCCTGCGATCCGTCATGTGTATTCCGCCGACGTGCTGGAGGGCGTCGCGTACCGCACCGCGAACTGGGTCGATGGGGAGAGCCTCGCCGACGCGCTGCGACGCGGCCCCCGCCCGCTTCCCACCGCCCTCGCGCTCGTGCGCGACCTGCTCGGCGCGGCGGAGCATGCGCACGCACGCGGCGTGATTTTGCGTCGCATCGTGCCGACGACGCTCATGTTGGAGGCGTCGGGACGCGCGGTGGTCACCGACCTGCGATACTGCAACTGGTGCTTGCCCAACGTGCCGGCGGACGAGCGCGGCACGGGCGGGGGGTTCGTCGCTCCCGAAGTGCGGGCGGGCGAGCCCGGCGAGCCCGCGAGCGACGTGTACGCCGTGGCGGCGCTCGTGTACTTCGTGCTGACCGGTCAGGAGCCGGCTCCCGATCCCGGCCGCCTCAGTCCGCCGCGCGAGCTGCGCCCGGCCGTCCCCGTCGTCCTCGAGCGCGTGCTGATGCGGGCGCTCCAGAGCGCACCGGGCGATCGCTACTTCACAGCGACCGAAATGCTCGAGGATTTCGTGATGGACGCGGGGGTGTTCCAACCGCCCCCGGCCACGCCGCAGGTGGCGGAGGTGGGGTTCGAGCGGCGCTTGCGGCGGGCCCTCGGAGACGACTACGAGCTGCTCGACGAAATCGGCACGGGTGGCTTTGGCCGGGTGTACCGAGCGCGCGACCTAGGCCTCGAGCGCGAGGTGGCGATCAAGGTGCTGCATCCGTCGCTCACGGCCGATCCCAGCGTCATGGAGCGGTTCCGGCGCGAGGCGCAGCTCGCCGCTCGCGTGCGCCACCCCAGTATCGTGAGCATCTACGACATCATGAGCCGGGCGGGGCTGCAGTGGTACACGATGGAGCTCGTTCCCGGCACGAACCTGGCGCAGCTGGTGCAGAAGCAGGGCCCGCTCTCGGTCGACCAGACCGTGCGCGTGCTCGATCAGACGCTCGCGGCGCTCGAGCACGCGCACGGGCTCGGGCTGGTCCATCGCGATCTGAAGCCCGAGAACCTGCTGATCGAGCCGGACGGCCGGCTGCGCATCACCGACTTCGGGCTGGCGCTCGCGCTGCGGGGCGACAGCCGTTTTGGGGGCGCCACGTCGCGCAGCGGCACGCCGCAGTTCGCGGCGCCGGAACAGCTGCTCGGAGAGCGCGTCGACCAGCGGGCCGATCTCTATTCGCTCGCGGCCACGGCGTATTTCGCCCTGCTCGGGCGCCCACCCTTCGAGGGACGCACGCCCGAAGCCATCCTCGCGCGTCAGACGATGGACGACGTCCCACCGCTCCATGCGGCGCGCCGCGATGTGTCACGCGAGCTCGAAGACGTGCTACGCACCGCGCTCAACAGCGATCCGAGCAAGCGGTATGCGACCGCGACCGCATTCCGCGACGCCCTGCGTCGCTCCCGCGGCCTGGCGTACCGGCTGCGGCACCTGCTGTGGGGCGCGTGACGAGTGTGACAGCAGGAGCTCAGCGCCAGCGGAAGATCTGCAGCGCGACCACGAAGCTCACGAGTCCCCACGCCGCGACGATGGCGAGCGGCGTCCCGAGCTGAGTCAGCCTGCTACCATCGATCATCACGGCGCGTAGCGCGTCATTCAGCGCGGTGAGTGGCAGGGCACGCACGAACGGCTGCATGGCGTCAGGAAAGCGGGCGTAGGAAAAGAAGGTACCCGACAAGATCCACATCGGCAGCATCACCAGGTTCATGAGCCCGGAGACCGCCTCGATCGTGCGGGCACGGCTCGCCACCAGCATGCCCAGTCCTGCAAACGAGAGGGCCCCCAGCACCGTGATGCCCGCGACGGCGCTCAGCGAGCCGCGCACGCCGACGTCGAAGATCCACCAACCGAACCCCACCAGCGCTCCCACCTCGACGAACAGGAACACCAGCCGCGAAAGGATGAACGACAGGAGGTAGTGGCTGCGCCGCATCGGCGTCGCCATGTAACGCTTGAGCAGCTTCTTGGTGCGTGCCTGCACGACCGAGAAGCCCACCCCCCACAGCCCGCTTCCCATCAGGTTCATGCCGAGCAGGCCCGGGATAAGGAAATCGATATAGCGCGCGCCCGGTTCGCTGACGCGCTCGTCCGTCACGCGCGCCGCGTCGGCGCGGCCGCGGGCCCGCTGGATCGCCTCATCGACCTCGAGGCGAGCGAGCCGGGTCTCGGTCCGGGTGGAGTCGTAGCGGTACACCAGCGGTTCACCCGGCACGACCAAGAGGGCGACCCGGCCGGAGCGGAGCTGCAGCCGCGCCGCGCTCGAATCGAGCGCCACGGCGGAGAGACCGGGAGCGCCGGCCAGCGCTGCGACCACGGCGCTGTCTCCCGAACGCCGGAGCACCGCGACACGCAGCTCGCCCGGACCCCGATTCCGGAACGCGATCCCCAGCGCGAACGCGAGCACGATTGGGAATCCGAACACCCAGAAGATCGCCTCGGGCTCACGATAGAACTCCCGCATGCGCGCCAGCGTCAGCTGCACCAGCGGATGGTCACGCATCGCGCAATTGTCGCCCGGTGAGCGCCACGAAGACGTCCTCCAGCGTGGCGTGATGCGTGGCGAGCAGCGACAGCTCTGCGCCGCGCCGCTCCAACAGCGCGAGCAGCGCTGGCACGGCGCGATGCACCTCGGCGACGGTGAGCGCGGTGCGGTCGACGCCCGGGCGCACAGCTCGCACCCCTGGGAGGGCCGCCAGCTCGTCGGCGCCGGGCGCTCGCGTGGCGCCGTCCGTCAGCGCGAACTCCACCACGTGCTCAGCCCCGAGCGAAGCGATCAAGGAGCGGGGCGTCCCGAGGGCGATGATCCGGCCGTGGTCCATGATCGCGACGCGGTCGCACAACCGCTCCGCTTCTTCCATGTAATGGGTCGTGAGCAGCACCGTGCCCCCGGCGGCGCGGAACCGCCCGATGACGTCCCACAGCTGACGGCGGGATTGCGGGTCGAGCCCCGTCGTGGGCTCGTCGAGGAACAACAGCTCCGGCCGTGAGACGAGGGCGCAGGCTACCGACAGGCGCTGTTTCTGGCCGCCCGACAGCTTCCCGACCCAGGCCGTGCGCTTCTCCTCGAGCTCGACGAGCGCCAGCACCTCGTCGACGGAGTGCGAGGCGCGGTAGAAGCTCCGGAATAGGCGCACCGTCTCCTCCACGGTGAGCTTGTCGGCGAGCTGGGTCTCCTGCAGCTGGACGCCCAGGCGCTCTCGCAGGAGCCGCGCTTGGGCGGGGCCGGCGGTCCAACGCATCCCCAGCACCTCCACGTCGCCAGCGTCGGGCGCGGTGAGTCCCTCGAGGATTTCGATCGTGGTCGTCTTCCCAGCGCCGTTCGGCCCCAGCAAGCCGAAGCACTCACCCTGGCTCACGCCGAGGTCGAGCCCGGCGACCGCCACGACATCGGCGTACCGCTTCACGAGGCCGCTGCAGTGAATCGCGGGCACCGTCAGCTGGGTTTCTTTTGCTCTGGGGGAACCGGCGTCTTGGCGTGCTTCAGCGCGGCGTCGAGCTGCATGTGCAGGCTGTTCACGGCGTCGGCGAGTGCACGGATCTTCATCTGGATCCCACCGCCGCGCCCGGCCATGACCGACATCGACCCCGCCACGTCGGCGATGGTCCCGATGTTCGAGGTGAGCGCCCGCTGCCGCATCTCGGACGCCTCCCTCCCGATTCTTTCGCTCAGCTGTTGAATCGTGCGCGTGTGTCCGGCACGATTCGAGTCAAGCTCCGAGACGAGCCGCTTCAGATGATCGGCAGCCCGCTGGAACTCCCCGATCTCCTCGATCCGCCGGACCTGCTCGGCCGTGAGCTTGGGTTGCGCCATGTCGGGACCTCAGCGCTCTGCTTCGAGCGCTTCCGTCAACGGGCGTCCGTCCAACCGCTCGGCAGGCGTCAGCTCAAGCAATCGGGCGAGCGTCGGCGCGATGTCCACCGTGCTCACGCGGCGGTCGTACACGCCGTGGCGGACCCCCTCCCCCCAAAGGATGAGGGGCACGTGGGCGTCCAGGTCCGTGGGTTGACCGTGCATTGCGATGGGGAGGTTCGGGACGCCCCAAATCGAATACGGCGTGAGCGTCACGACCAGCTCCACGTCGCCGCCCGGCGGCACCTGATGCACCCAACGCCGCACCACCGGCTCGGTCGCATCTGCGGCGGCAAGGTCGCGGGGCCGGTCCACGCGGGCGACGCCGGGCAGCACCCGCAACCGCGCCGCGACGTCCGTTATCACGCTGTCCACGTTGACGCCCTCCGCCGCGAGCTGGGCCCGCGCGGGAAGCAGGACCATGCCGGTCTCGAACTGCACCCAGTCCGCGCCGCGGACGCGCTGGTCCAGCGCCGCATTCACATTGGCGATCACGCTGTCGGGAATCACCCGTACCGCGCGGCTGTGGCCGAGAGCACGCGAACGCTCGGGGAACGGCGTGACGCCGTGATCGGAGGTGAGCGCTACCAGGACGTTGTCCTTACCATAGCGGACGAACAGCTGCTGCAGGAACCACCCGAGATAGCGATCGAGCCGCACCACCTGATCGTGGATCTCCCGCGAATCGGGTCCAAAGGCATGGCCCACGGCATCGGTGGTCGAGAGGCTCACGGACAACAGGTCGGTCGCCCCACGACCGCCGAGCTGCAACGCCCGCACACCCTCCAGCGCGAAAGCGAGCGTCAGTGAGTCCATGCTGGGGACGCCGGCGAGCGCGACGGCCGCCTGCGAGCTATCGGTTGGCAGCCGATGCGGGAACGTGAAGTTCGCTCCGCCGTTCTCGTACGGGACGCTGTCGGGCTCGGGATAATCCCGCGCGGGAAGGAGCAAGTTCCAGATCGCACCGGCCGCGCGAAACGGCGCCCGGCGCGCGTTGAACGCCCGCACCCACAGGGGCAGCGAGTCGGCGTAGTAACGGCTGGTCGTGAAATACCCCGACTCGTACCAGTAGACCGATTGCCGCGCTCGGCCGATGGGGAGAATCGCTCCCCGATCCTTGCGCGACACCGAAAGAGCGCGTGCTTCCGGCTGTGCGGCCTTGAGCCAATCGAAAAACGTCGTGCCCTGGAAGCGGGCGGGCGACGCGCCGGGGCCCGGGAACCCAATGAGCGGCGTGGTCGAGTCCACCACCCCCGAGACGTTGCTGATGATCCCCGTGTGCGCGGGCCACCGTCCGGACAAAATGCTGGCATGCCCAGGCGCCGTCTCGGTGACCGCATGGTCCTGGTACGCCTCGGTGAACGACGCGCCTTGTTTCAAGAGCATCGGAAAACCGCCCTGGAGCTGCGGCCGGTAGCGATCCAAGTAGTCGGGCCGGAGCTGATCGACGACGATGACGACGACGAGGCGGGGTCGGGACGTCGGGGCCGGCGCGAGTGCCAGCCCTGGGACCAGCCAGAGTAGCGCGCGAATCATGCCACCCAAAATACACGCAACGCCTGCTACGCCGTAGCCGTCACCGCTCCTTCGACCCGTACGCGCATCGCGAGTACCAGGGCGAGCGCGATGATCACCGAGCACGCGAAGAAGGGAACCGCAGGACCGAGGTGCTGATAGGCAATCCCCGCCCAGATGGGCGCGATCACGCTGGCGACGCCTCGTAAGGCCTGCTGCACGCCGAGCATGAGCCCATACTCGTGCCGTTCGGCCCGGTGGCTGACCAGGGCGGAGTTCGCCGGAAAGAAGAGCGCCGTGCCGAGCGGCAGCAGGACCTGGAATGCCAGGAACACGGGCACCGAGCGCGCCAGCGGGAGCAGCCCGTAGCCGACACCGTATAGCACCGCGCCGAGCCACATGGTGCGGACCTCGCCCAGCCGGTCGTTGATCGGTCCGACGACGAACGCACGCATTACGACGCCCACGGCGCCGAACATCACGAAGAACCACCCGATGTTCTGCGTGGTGATGCCGAACCGCCACGCGAGATACAAAGAAAAGATGGGCGGCGTCGAATTGTAGGCGAGCATCGCGATTACGTAGATCCAGATCACGTACGCCACCGGCCGACCGGGATGCCAGATGACGTCCCAGAGGGCGTGCAAGACCGGACGCGGCTGGCGGGGGGGGACAAATCTCCCGCTGGCTGTCGTGCTCCCGCGGTCGATCAGGCGCGACTCGGGAAGCCACCGCCACGCGAACACCACGTTGACCACGCACAGCGCCGCCGCCACGAGACCGGGAGCGGTCTCTCCCCAGCGGGCGGCGAACGAGCCGACGGCCGGCCCGACGATCACCCCCGCGCTGGTCGCCGCCGACAACCACCCCAGCGCCTTGGCGCGCTCATGCGGCGCCATCGTGTCGGCCACGTACGCTTGCGCGACGCCCGTGGTTCCTCCTCCCAGTCCCTGGACGAACCGCGACACGAACAGCTGCCACAGCGAGGCGGCGAATCCGAAGATGACGTAGGCGATCGCTGAAGCAGTGAGCCCGACCAGGAGCGCTGGCCGGCGCCCGTAGCGGTCGGACACACGCCCCCACACGGGGGAGGAAGCGAGCTGCGCGATCGGAAACGACGCCGCGAGCACCCCGATCACGGAGGGGCTCGCCTGCATCCGCTGGGCGTACAGCGGAAGCAAAGGGATGACCATCATGAGGCCGATCATGTCCACGAAGGCAACCGCCATGAGGACCGACATCCGCTTCATCGCTGGAGCTCGCGTGTCATAGCCTGGTCACCTCGCTTATCCTCCTCTAATCTTCTTGCCACCCGCTATGTCCGACACCCCATCACCCGCCGCCGCCTCCGGCCTGTTTCGCCGAACGCTGATTCGCGTGCTGGCGGTGCAGGTGGCGACGCTGCTGTTGCTGTGGCTACTCCAGACCCACTACACCCGATGACGTCCCCGGCGTGCGCGCGCTAGACTGGGTCATCATCGCCGTCTACCTGGTGTACGTGCTCGTGGACGGCGTGCGTCGAGCCAAGGGCACGCGGGAGATCGAGGGCTACTTCCTGGCCAACCGGAGTCTCCCGTGGTGGGCAGTGGGCCTCTCGGTCATGGCCACGCAGCTCTCCGCCATCACGCTCATCGGTACGACCGGGCAGGGGGCGACCGACGGCATGCGCTTCGTGCAGTTCTACTTCGGCCTCCCGCTGGCCATGGTCCTCCTGGGCGTGACGCTGGTCCCGTTCCTCCACGGCGCGAAGGTGTTCACGGCGTACGAGTACCTGGAGCGGCGGTTCGACGCGCGTACCCGATCCCTGACCAGCCTCCTCTTTCTGGTAGCGCGCGGGATGTCGTGCGGCACCATCATCGCCGCGCCAGCCGTGGTGTTTTCCGCGATCTTCGGTTGGAATTTGGTGTGGTCGGTGGCCCTGATTGGCATTCCCACCGTGACCTACACGATGATCGGCGGGGTGCAGGCGGTCACGTGGGTGGACGTCAAGCAAATGGGGCTCATCGTCTTCGCCCTGATCGCGGTGGTGGTGACCCTGCTGATGCAGCTCCCGGTCGCCCCCGGCCACGCGCTGGCCCTGGCGGGCGCAGCGGGCCGACTCCGCGCCTTCGATTTCTCGTTCGACGTGACCAACGATTTCACCTTCTGGTCCGGCCTGATCGGCGGCACGTTCCTCATGCTGTCGTATTTCGGGACGGACCAGAGCCAGGTGCAGCGGTACATCACCGCCAAATCCGTAGGCCAGGCGCGGAGCTCGCTCTTGATCAGCGCTTACTGGAAGATTCCGCTCCAGGCACTGGTGCTCCTCACCGGCGTCCTGGTGTCCGTCTTCTTTGTATTTCAAGAACCACCCTTGCTGTTCAACCCCGTGGAAGAGCAAGCCGTTCGTGCGACCCAGCCCGCGATGTACGGAGACCTCGACGCGCGGTACCGCATGGCGCTCCAAGCCCGCGAGACCGCGGCGCACGCGGTAGCGGTCGCGCGCGAACGGGGGGACGGCAACGCATCGGTCGCCTCGTTGGAAGCGTTCAAGGCCCGCCAGGCGGACGTGGGCACGCTGCGAGAAGAGGCGCTGGGGTTGGCGCGCCGCGTGACGGGAACGACCGCGCGGGACGTGAACTTCGTGATCCCGTATTACGTGTTGCACTTCTTGCCCGTGGGCCTCGCCGGAATCTTCGTCGCCGCGGTGCTGGCCGCCGCGATGTCCGCCAGCGCGGGCGAGCTGAATTCGCTGGCCACCGTCACCGTGATCGACTTCTACCGGCGCTGGGTCCGGCCCGAGGCACCTGCCGCGCACTACCTCCTGATGTCGAAGGTCGCTACCGGATGCTGGGGCCTCTTTGCCTGCGGAGTGGCCACGTTCGCCGCGACGCTGGGTTCCCTGATCGTCGTGGTGAACCGCTTCGGCTCGTTTTTCTATGGCTCCATCCTCGGCGTTTTTCTCCTGGCCATGATCCCGCGGGCGCGAGCGACCGGCGCCTTCCTCGGTCTGATCGCGGGGATGGTCACCGTGGGTGCCGTGAACTTCGGGGCGCCGGCGGTCTCGTGGCTGTGGCATAACGTGATCGGAGCGGTGACAGTCGTGGCGGTCGGGTTGGTGCTGAGCGCGCTCAAGACAAACGCGGAACGCGAAAGTCGGAACGCGGAACAGCCGTGAAAGGCAATCTGCTCCGCGAGGGCTGCCTTGCTGTTCCGCATTCCGCACTTCCGCGTTTCATTTCTTCCCCAGCGCCAGCAGGTTCGCAAACAGCCGATAGGCGCCTGAGACACCCGCGGGCAGCTGTCGGAAGAAGCTCAATCCCGTGTAGACGTACGTCCCCTTCCCCACGGCGGCGACGAGCAAGCCTCCCTGGAGGGCCGGATCGCCAGGATCGTGCATCTCGAGCAGCGGCGTGTACGCCGAGTCCCATTGGTGGGCGAAGTAGAGCCCGCGCTCCTGCACCCACCCTCGCCAGTCGTCGGGCCCGATTTCGTTTGGGACGTGGAGGACTGGACTCGCGGCGTCGAGCGCCGTCACGGGAGCGGTCTCGTCGGTCACGCGATCGTGCGGGCGGGCGATCGAGAGCCGGTAGGGGGCGAAGCCACCGCTCACGAACGGGTATTGCTGATATTGGACGATCACGAGGCCGCCCGCCCGCACGTAGTCGAGCAGGCGCCCGTTGTTCGCCACCAGCGCCGGCTCGGTCTCATACGCCCGGCTGCCGATCACGATGGCGTCGTACCTCATGAGATCGCCGCGAGCGAGCGTATCGGGGCCGAGTAGCTCGAGGGGCACGCCGACCGCCTGGAGGGCCTCGGGCACGCGATCGGACGCGCCCCGCACGTAGCCGACGCGGGCCAACGTGGGCAACCCGATGCGCGCCGCGCGGATCTCGCTCGAGGAGGCGTGGGCGACCGCCCGCGGCCGGATGTGCGGGTAGTCGATGATCGCAAGCGCGCCGGCGCTGCGGCCGCCACCGGAGAGCGCGGCGGCGCCGAGGTGATACACCCCGGGCCTGGCTCCCTTCGGGAGCGTCACGGCGACGCTCAGGCTCTTTGATTCGTCCTCGCGTTGGAACGAGAGCGACTCGGGGGAGACCGGGGCCCACCCGGGCGGCGGCGTGAGCACCACCTGCGCAGCAGCGGGGCCACGCGTACGATTGGTCACCGTTACGGTGAAGTGGCGGGGACCCGCCCCTTCGCCCTCCAGCGGCCACACGACCAACTCCGGGGTCACCGTCACGTCGAACGGCTGGGTCACGAACAGCGGGCGCCGCACCTCGCCGATCGCCTCGTCGCGATAGCGGTACACAACCTCACGCGACAGCGTCACCGCTTGCCCGGCGATCGTGAGCCGCGCCGTTATCTCGAGCGGTGGCGGCTCGAACGGCAAGCCGCGCCATGAGGGAGGAGTGCCGCTCCAATCGTACAACGCGCCGGCGAGGGGCCGGCGCAGGAAATACGGCTGCGAGCGCGGGGCGTCGGGACCAACGGTGACCGCGAAGCGGCGAGTCGCGACGGTCCCGGGGGTCACGGGTGAGGCGGTGGGATCCAGGCGCTCGACCTTCCAGCCCGCCGGCGCGGTCACGCCGATCTCGTCCAGCGTGACGGTCGTACCCCCGGCATTCCAGACCGTGGCTTCGACCTGGAGCCGCTCGCCCGGAATCACGATGTCGTCGTCGGCGACACCGTCGATCGCGACGCCGGCCGACGCGGCGAGCGTCTCCGACAGCGTCGCTCGCTGCGCTGAATCGGCGTCGCCCAGCTCACGGAGCGCCCCGACGAGCACGGGAACGATCGCATCGGGCCGAGGAGGGTTGAGCAGCGCGCGCGCCGAATCGATCAGGGACGCGTAGCGCGTCTTGCCCGGAATCAGTGTGTCGACGCCCGCGAAGACGCCCCCCTCATCTCCGTCGCGCGCGCCGCGCCCGCGATCGCGCCATTCGATGAACGCCAGCCGCGCGATGCTCGGTCCTGGCCGCTCCAGCTGTCCCTGGTCCTGCGAGCGGTGCCGGCTGCGGCCCTCCATCGCGATCTGATGATAGGAGCGGCCTTCCACCGGATCGAGCCGGCCGGCATCGAGCCGCAGCGTGGCGGATGCCGTGTCGAAGTACAGCGAGCGGTACAGCTTGACGGGTCCCCAGCTCGAGTCGCGCAGCATCTCGAAGGCCTGACGCGCGAGGACGCCCGACACCTGATGCTGGCCGTGACCGTCGCGCGGCGTGCCGGAGAATACGGCGACGATGATCTGCGGGCGGAAACGGCGTATTACGTCGATCACATCGTGCAGCAGCGAATCGCGCGGCCAGAAGCGCAGCGCTTCGTCGATCGTCTTCGAGTAGCCGAAATCGTACGCGCGGGCGAAGAACTGACGAGCGCCGTCGATACGCCGGGCCGCGAGCAGCTCCTCGGAGCGGATGATCCCGAGCTCTGGGCCGAGCTCGGGGCCGATCAGGTTCTGCCCCCCTTCGCCCCGGCTGAGCGACAGATAGGCCACCTGCGCGCCCATGCCCCGCGCGAACAGGGCGACGAGGTCGGAGTACTCGTCGTCGGGGTGGGCCCCGATCATCAGGATGCGCTTGTTCGCGCCGAGCTGCTGCAGGGCTCCTGCCAACGCCGCGACGCCGCCGGTGCCAGCCGGCGCGAACTGTCCGGCGGCCCAACCGGCGGCGCCGATCAACAACGCGAAGCTAGTTCCGAGCGCGCGCCACACTATGGCGAAACATAAGTGACACCGCCCTTCATAACGAACCGCACCCGCTCCAGTTCCGCGATGTCTTTCGTGGGGTCCCCCGCTACCGCCACCAGGTCGGCGTAGGCGCCAGGCGCCACGACGCCCAGGTCCCGCTGCGCGAGGAGGTCGGCGGCCACCGAGGTACCCGCCTTGATCGCCTGCATCGCGGTCATGCCGTACTGCACGTAGTACGCGAACTCCTTCGCCTCGTTGATCTCGGTCCAGGGAAACCCGCCTACGTCGGTTCCTAACGCGATCCGGACGCCCTTCTTGAGCGCCCGGCCGAACGCGCGACGCTGATGCTCCACCATCGGGACCCAAGGGCCGCCGCGCGGTCCAGCGACGTACTGCGCCACCGTCACCGTGGGCACCCAGTACACCCCCCGCGAGGCCATGACGTCGAGCAGGGAGTCCGTCATGCCGTCACCGTGCTCGATGGTGTTGACGCCGGCGCGGAGCGCCGCCGCGATCCCGTCCGCTCCGATCGCGTGGGCGGCCACCGAGCGCCCAAGGCGGTGCGCTTCCTCGACGATCGCGCGCGCCTCGTCGTCCGTGAAGTTCACCCAGCTATGCAGCACCGAGTCCGGCGTGAAGTAGTAGCGACGGTCCGAGTAGTACTTGATCCAGTCGGCGCCGTGCGCCACCTGCTGGCGCACCGCGAGGCGCGCCCCCTCCACGCCGTCCACCGGCTGCACCCCGTGCGGCAACTCGAGCTCCCAATTGTCGGACACGATCGGGTACATGCCGGTGGGCGCCATGGCGCGGGTGGAGGCGAAGATGCGCGGCCCAGCGATCTCACCACGGTCCACCGCCCGCTTGACGTCCACGTCGGCGTACATCGCGCCCTCGGTTTCCAGGTCTCGGATCGTGGTGAATCCGTGCTCGAGCGCGATGCGCGCGTTGCGGGCGGCGAGGATCGCGCGATACGCCGTCGACTCGTACAGCAGCTGCTCGTTGTACGACTGCGCCGTGGGGTCGCCTTGCAGTAAGAGATGGGTATGCGCGTCGATGAACCCGGGGAGCACCGTCATCTGTGACAGGTCGATCACGCGAGCGTTCTTCGCTTGCGCCTGCACTTGCGCCAGCGGGCCGACGGCCTTAATGCGCTCGCCGTCGATGAGAATGGCCGCTCCCAACAGCGCCCCGTCGGCGCGGCCGTCGATCAACCGGCCCGCCTTGATGAGGACTGGCGCCCCCGGCGGCGGCGCCGGCGCCCGGGACCCCTGCGCCCGGAGGGTCGCGGGAAGCGCGAGTGTGATGAGTAGCACGGAAGCGAGGCGCATCAGCGTTCTCCTCTCTAGCGGAGCGAGGCGAATTTCCCCGCGACGGTCCCGATGTCAAGGCATACCAGCTAGATTGGAGCCATGGCTACGACCGCCCCCCCCGAGCGCAAAGTCACCGCAGCCGAAGCCCGCGAAGTCGCCGAAGCGGCTCGCGAGCAGGAGTGGGCCGCGCCGAGCTTCGTGCGCGACCTGTTCCTCGGCACGTTCCGCCTCGACCTCATCCACCCCTACCCCGAGCAAGATCCCGAAGAGGTGGCGCGCGCGCGCCCGTTTCTTGAGCGGCTGGAGCGGTTCCTGCGCGAACGGGTGGACTCGGACAAGATCGACCGCGAGGGGGAGATCCCGGACGACGTGATCCAGGGGCTCCGCGACCTGGGCGCGTTCGGCATCAAGATTCCACGCGAGTACGGCGGGCTGGGCCTGTCCCAGCTCTCGTACATGAAGGCGATCGAGCTCGTGTCATCGATCGATGGCTCGGTCACGGCCCTTCTCTCGGCCCATCAGTCGATCGGTGTGCCCCAGCCGCTCAAGATGTTCGGCTCGGACACGCAAAAGAAGCGGTATTTCCCCCGTCTCGCAAAGGGCGCCGTCTCGGCGTTCGCGCTGACGGAGCCGGGCGTGGGATCCGACCCTGCCGCGATGGAGACCACCGCCGTCCCGAGCGATGACGGGGAGGCCTGGATCCTGAACGGTGAAAAGCTGTGGTGCACGAACGGGACGAAGGCGGAGCTGATGGTCGTCATGGCCCGCACGCCGTCCAAGGTCGTGGGCGGGCGCGAGAAGCGGCAGATCACCGCGTTCATCGTGGAGATGGCGTGGCCGGGTGTGAAGGTCGAGCACCGCTGCCATTTCATGGGCCTCAAGGCGATCTACAACGGCGTGATTTCGTTCCGAAACGTTCGCGTCCCCAAGGAGAACGTGCTGTGGGGCGAGGGCAAGGGCTTGAAGCTCGCGCTCACGACCCTGAACACCGGGCGGCTGACGCTGCCGATCTCGTCGGTCGCCGCGGGCAAGCGCTGTCTCGAGATCTCGCGGCAGTGGGCGAGCGAGCGCGTGCAGTGGGGGCGGCCGATCGGGAAGCACGACGCGGTCGCCCAGAAAATCGGGACCATGGCCGCGAACACCTTCGCCATGGAAGCCGTGGCGGAGCTGTGCGGCGCGATGGCCGACCGGGGCGGGTACGACATCCGGCTCGAGGCGGCGATCGCGAAGCTCTACAACTCCGAGGCCGGCTGGCGCATCATCGACGACACGGTGCAGATCCGCGGCGGGCGCGGCTATGAGACCGCCGACTCGCTGCGCGCGCGCGGCGAGAAGCCGGTGCCGGTCGAGCGCATCATGCGCGACTTCCGGATCAATTTGATCTTCGAGGGCTCGAGCGAAATCATGCACCTGTTCATCGCCCGCGAAGCGGTCGACAAACACCTGCAGGTCGCGGGCGACGTGGTCATGCCAGGCAAGACCCTGAGCGCTCGCCTGCGAGGATTGGTGCGGGCCGGACTGTTCTACGGTTGGTGGTACCCGTCGCGGTGGCTAGGCTGGAGCTTCTGGCCGAAATACGGCCGCTTCGGAGCCCTAGCGCGCCACTTGCGCTACGTGGACCGCACGGCGCGGCGCCTCGCGCGCAGTGTGTTCCATGCCATGATGCGGTTCGGGCCCAAGCTCGAGTACCGCCAGGCGGTGCTGTTCCGCCTGGTGGATGTGGGCGCCGAGCTGTTCGCCATGGCCGCCACGTGCGCGCGCGCGCAGTGGCTGCTCCGCGCCGATCCCGCCGCCGGCCGGCGCGCCGTCGAGGTCGCGGATCTGTTCTGTCGCCAGGCCCGGGCGCGCATCAAGGTCAAGTTCGCGGAGCTGTGGCGCAATGCGGACACGAAGGCGTACCGGGTGGCGCAAGAGACGCTGGCGGGTGAGCATCGGTGGTTGGAGCGGGGGATGGTCGAACTGGAGTAGGGCGTTCCCGGCAACGCTTCTCCCTCTTCACGCCGCTTGGTGCGCGATCATAATGCTGCGCAGCCGCTCCGGCGTATCCCCGGCCATGTCACCGTACGGTGATGGGTGCCCTTGGGGCTCCATCACGATCGTGGGACACAGGAACTCGTAGCCCCGCGCCGTAATCCGATCGGCTGCCACCTGGGTCGCCACCGGCGTCGCGATCACCGCTTGTTTGGCCCCCTGCTGCACGGCGACCTTGGCCGCCGCCAGCACCTTCCACGGGTAGACCACCTGGCCATCGATGATCACCGCGATCCGGCCCTTGAGCGGCTTCACCGGGCGCTGGGTGCGGTACAGGATCAGGTCCTGGCTCACCCGCGCTCGCGACTCGTCGATGGCGCTCGCGAGCTTGTCGAGCAGTGAGCCGCCCGGCTGGAAATCGGGGTCCATCTCCGAGGGGGCGGACTCGGCGATCGCGCCGATCGGGGCGAGGTTGGAGCCCAGCTTGATGAACGCCGCCACGAGGACATCGAACGGGGCGCCCGTCGCCTTGGCGGCGTTGGCCGCGATCTCCACGCCCTCGGGCGTAATGCCGAGCAGCAGGCACCCGAGATAGCCCCGGGCCGCGAGCTGCTGGCCCAGCAGGGCGCCAGCCGCCCCACGCGTCGGGTAGAGCGCGGCGGGCTTGGACGGGGCGGCGGGAGTCATGGTCTGAGAAGATACGTAAGGACGGTAGAGGTCGGTACGGGTCGGTAACAGTCGGTAACGGGTCGCCCAGCGTTTACCGACTTCGCCGACGTCTACCGACCTCTACCGTCTTCTACCGTCGGCCTCTTGTTATCTTTCGCGAGCCAATTCCCAGGACCCGCCAGCGTGCCGAAGAGCACCCTTTCCGTCACCGATAACCGGACCGGCAAGCAGTACGAGATCCCTATCCAGGACGGCGCGATTCGCGCCGTCGACCTGCGGCAGATCAAGGTCGCCGACGACCAGGCGGGTCTCGCGACGTACGATCCGGGGTACTTGAACACGGCGGCGTGTCGCAGCGCCATCACCTTCATCGACGGCGATAACGGCATCCTGCGCTATCGCGGGTACCCGATCGAGCAGCTGGCGGAGCGGAGCACCTTCCTCGAGACCGCCTACCTGCTACTCAACGGCGAGCTGCCGTCGGCCGCCGAGCTCGAGACCTGGGTGTACGGCGTCACGCACCACACGATCGTCCACGAGAGCATCAAGAAATTCATCGACGGGTTTCACCACGACGCGCATCCGATGGGGATGTTCGTGAGCACCGTGGCCGCGCTCTCGACTTTCTACCCCGAGGCCAAGCACATCTCGGACGAGACGTCGCGCCGCAACCAGATCTATCGGCTCATCGCCAAGACCCCGACGCTCGCGGCGTTCGCGCACCGTCACTCGGTCGGCATGCCCTACGCGTATCCAGATAACGACCTGTCGTACACGGGCAATTTCCTGAACATGATGTTCAAGGCGACAGAGGTGAAGTACGTGCCGAACAAGACCCTCGAGCGGGCCTTGGACGTGCTCTTCATCCTGCACGCCGACCACGAGCAGAACTGCTCCACCAGTACCATCCGGGGCGTGGGCTCGTCGCACGTCGATCCCTATTCCGCGATGGCCGCGGCGGCCGCGGCCCTGTACGGGCCGCTCCACGGCGGCGCCAACGAAGAAGTGCTCCGGATGTTGCGCGAGGTCGGCACGAAGAGCAACATCCCGGCCTATCTCGAGCGCGTGAAGCGCGGTGAGTTCCGGCTGTTCGGCTTCGGCCACCGCGTCTACAAGAACTTCGACCCGCGCGCCAAGATCATCAAGCGACTCGCCGACGAGGTCTTCGAGGTCACGGGCAAGAACCCCCTCATCGACATCGCGGAAGAGCTGGAGCGCATCGCGCTCCAGGAGGACTACTTCGTCAAGCGCAAGCTCTACCCGAACGTGGATTTCTACTCGGGGATCATCTACGAGGCGATGAAGTTCCCGCTCGACATGTTTCCCGTGTTGTTTGCGATCGGGCGAACGCCCGGGTGGCTCGCGCAGTGGCAGGAGATGCTCCTCGACAAGGAGCAGAAGCTCGCCCGGCCGTTGCAGGTGTACACGGGCGTCGATAAGCGGGATTACGTACCGATCGAAAGGAGACGCTGAAAGCGTCAAGCAACTGCGTCTAGCGCCGGCGTCCTCCAGCCCGCATCCTGACTGATCGCGTTGGTCGCGGCTGTTCGGCCTGCAGCGGCTTCGGCTGCAGGGGCTTCACCGACGGCTCGAAACCGGGAATCACTTCCCGCGGGAAGACTTGACCCACCAGCTTCTCGATGTCGCCCATCAACAGCCACTCGTCGGGGGAAAGCAGCGTGAGCGCCAGGCCTTTGGCCCCCGCGCGCGCCGTGCGGCCGACGCGGTGGACGTAGACCTCCGCGTCGTGCGGCACGTCGAAGTTCACCACCATGCGGATGCCGTCCACATCGATGCCCCGCGCGGCGATATCGGTGGCGACGAGTACGTCTGCCGCGCCATTACGAAACGCCTCGAGCGTGCGGGTGCGGTGGCTCTGCGCCTTGTCGCCGTGGATGGCGTGGGCCGGAATGCCCTCGCGGCGGAGGAACGTCACCAGCTTGTCGGCGCCGTACTTGGTGCGGGTGAACACCAGTGTCTGGCCCGCGGGCTTGGCCTGGAGGATCCGGGCGAGGACGCCGCGCTTCTGGAGCTTGTCCACGGCGACGACCACGTGCTCGATCCCGTCGGCCGGCGTGGCGCGCCGCCCGATCTCGACCGAGGCGTGGCCCGCGAGCGCTTGCCGCGCCAGCGCGTCCACGTCCGGCGACACGGTCGCGGAGAACAACATCGTCTGACGCTCCTCGGGGAGCGCCCGCAGGATGCGCCGCACGTCGGGCGCGAAGCCCATGTCGAGCATGCGATCGGCCTCGTCCAAGACGAGTATTTCGAGCCGCGAGAAGTCGAGGTGGCCCCGCTCCATATGGTCGAGCAGGCGACCGGGCGTGGCGACCACGATGTCCACGCCGCGCGCCAGCGCGCGAGTCTGCGGCTCGATGCCGACACCGCCGTAGATCGCGACCGCGCTGACCTCGAGGTGCCGCCCGTACGCACGGGCGCTCTGCAGCACTTGCTCGGCGAGCTCGCGTGTGGGGACCAGGATGAGCGCCCGCAGCACGTCCGTGGCGTCGTTGCGCGATAGGCGCTGCAGGATCGGCAGCATGAAGGCGGCGGTCTTGCCGGTGCCGGTCTGCGCCGATCCGATGAGATCGCGCCCCGCGAGCGCGAGCGGAATCGCTTCCTGCTGAATGGGGGTGGGATGCTCGTAGCCTTCGTCGGCTACGGCACGTAACAACTCCGGGGCGAGCCCCAGGGAATGAAACGACATACTACTCCTCACTACGTCGCGGAACGACGTCACGAGAAAGACGTCACGGAAGACCGTCACGGAGAACCGTAATACGGTGGTCCGTGACGCCGTCCCGTGACGTCTTTTCGTGACGCCTATTCGCGACGGTTTATCGTTGTTTCGAACCTACGGATGAGCCTGCAGATGTGAGGCCCGCTCCTGAGCGGGACCGTCCTTCGGAAGGATGCCAGCTCGCGGTTCTCGAAACTCGTGGCCGTAACCTAGTCGAGTCGCCTAGCTAAGTCAACGACGTCGCGAAACAATGTCGACGTCTCTTCGTGACGCCTTTGCTTGACGTACTTCTCTGATCTGATACTTGACAAATCCGGGCCACCAAGCGATGATCTTCCGCGAGCGATAACGAACCAGAGACTGTCGATAGGACCTGGGCTACCGCCCGGGTCGTTTCGTTTCTGGGGCTTGGGGGGGCTTTCACACGGAGCGATCATGGAAGTGACCGTGAGCGATGGCGACCGCCTGGAGTACGTGCTGAAAAAGTTTCGGCGTCAGATCACCAAGGCCGGACTGTTTCAGGACATGAAGCGGAAGCGCTTTTACGAGAGCCCCGGCGCTCTACGGCGACGGAAAGACAAGGCAGCGGCACGCCGCAAGGTGAAGTCCGCACGACGTCGCGAACACCATTAAGTCAGGAGTCACAGCAGATGGCACGCATTACCGGAATCGTGAAGTGGTTCAACGACGCGAAGGGGTTCGGGTTCATTACGCCCGAGAACGGTGAGAAGGATTGCTTCGTGCACCACACCGCGATCCAGGCGCAGGGATTCAAGTCGCTCGCGGAAGGCGAGCGGGTCGAGTTCGACGTCGTGCAGGGCCAGAAGGGTCCCGCGGCGCAGAATGTCGTGAAGCTCTAACCGGCACTACGGCAGGGACCAAAGCGATCGGCGCCGCCCATCGGGCGGCGCCGTTTGTCTTACTTGAGGACGATCCGCATGGCGCGGGTCTCGAGATCGATGTCCCAGCTCGTGATCCGCGGCCGCAGAAATTCCTCGCAGTCCCGCGGCGTGAGCGACGTCGCATCCGCGTCGAGAAACTCGAGCAGCCGCATCCGGGCCTCGAGATAGGTGCAGCCGTCTCGCGTCGCGGCCATCCGCAGCCCGACTTCGTCTTCCAGCTTGCGGTTCACGAAGCCCTGCGCCACCTGGAGCAGGCGGCTCACGATCACATGCTCGAGCTCGGCGCCCTCGGACCGCCCCAGCCGCCGCTGCAGCGCCCGCTGCCGCTCGGGAACGCACAGCTCGAGCACCTGGCGACTCACGTCAGGGTGCGGGCGCCGGCCCGACGCCCCGTCCGTCGCCCGCTCGGCGCGCGCGCAGGTCGGCAGGTCGTTGCGGTGCAGCCGCAGAAACTTGGTCATCGGAGCGTACAGATCGCTCCGTCCCGGCGCCGGGGGGCGCCGCCGTCCCGCGACCAGATCCGCCATGTAGTCTTCCGACACGTTGACCGCCTCCGCCAGCTCGCGCGGCGTGCGCTTCAACTCCCGCAAGCGGCGCCGGAGCAGTTGACCAACCTTCACGGGCTCCTTGAGGGGCAGGGCTGCAGGCATCCGGTTTGGCTCCTGTTCGGGGTGCGGGACAACAAAAGCCCGCAGAGTGCGATGCGGCGGCACAGCACACCGCGGGAAAACGGACCTAAATATCGCTAAAATCGGGCGTTAATGGTACCCCGAAACGGCCAGGTGAGGGGGTTTTGGGCGTCCGGAAGCCCGTTTCCGCACCAAAACCAGCGATCCCACCACGATGATCGCCGCGAAACTGAACCACTGGATGGCATAGGAGAGGTGGGGACCGTCGGAGATCTCCGGTATCGGCCAGCGGATCATCCCTGACGGGGGGGGACGAGTCGTGGGCAACTCCTGGAGCACGAAGGGCAGCAGGGGGTAGGGCAGCGAGTCAGCGAGCGCGGCGGGGTCGACGTCGCCCCGCCCCCGTGGTGCCTTCATGCCCAGGCCCACCACGTCGGCGCTGTCCGCTTCCCGGTAGGCGTCCTGATCCACGTGATAGGCGTCCGGAGAGGGCACCCACCCCCGATCGACCAAGACCGCGGCGCTGTCAGCGAGCCGGAGCGGGGTGACCAGGGCGACGCCCGGCACTCCCTCGTAGCTCCTCGGGCGCCAAAAGCGCTCGTGCGCATAATCGTACCGGCCTCTGGCCCGCAGCCGACGGTCGCGCGCCGAATCCGCGGTCAACAGCGGACCCCCGCGGACGTCGAGGGGCGGCCGTGCCCGCCGCGCAAGCACGAGGTCGTTGCGCGCCCGACGCTGGTGCAGTCGGTCGAGCTGCCACACGCCGGCCCACACGCATAACGCCGCGATCAGGAGGGCCGCGACCAGCGCAACGCCGTCGCGCCGATCGGGCATCATCTGGCGCGACGTCGCAGCAGCGCCAGCTTGTCGGCCCGCGACAGCCGTCGCAGCGCGGCTTCGCGCCGCAACGCGGCCGGACGGTCCGGCTGCCGCTCCTGGTAGACGAGTCGTACCGGACGGCGGGCGCGGGTGTAAGCGCTCGCGGTTCCCGCCCCATGTCGCGTCAACCGCCGCGGCAGGTCATTGGTGATGCCGGTGTACAGCGAGCCGTCGCGGCAGCGCAGCATGTACACGATCCACATCGCGACCGGCTTATTCCAGTCTCGCGTCGAGGGTGATCTGAGGGATGCCGGCGAGCGCTTTCGACACCGGGCAGCCGCGCTTCGCCTCTTCGGCGGCCTTTTGAAACGCCGCTTGATCCACGCCCGGCACTTTGCCGCGTACTTTGAGCTCCATCTTGGTGATGGTGGGCGCGCCAGCAACGGTCTCGAGCGTGCAGGCGGCGCTGGTTTCGACTCGCGTCGCGGGCTTGCCGGCCTTCTCGAGCCCGGCGGAGAGGGCCATGCTGAAGCAGGCCGCGTGGGCGGCCGCGATGAGCTCCTCGGGGTTAGTGCCCTTCTTGCCTTCGAAGCGGGTTGCGAACGAGAACGGTCCGCTGAACGCGCCGCTCGCCGCCTTGAAGCTCCCCTGGCCGTCCTTGAGCTTGCCTTCCCATACCGCGCTCGCCTGACTCGTCGGCATCGTGTCGACTCCGCTGAAGTGGGATGCGGAAATCTGGCGGAAGGGCGCCGGGGACGCTACGCTTGGGACGCACGCTGTCCGACACTGAGAGGAAAAACGGACGATGGCCACCAAGAAACCGGCTGGGCGTTCCACGCGGAAATCACCGACGCCTCGCGTCCCCCGCCCCCAACGGCAACAGCCCGAGTCGCTGCGGCTGCGCTCCATCGCGGGGTCGTTCACCGTCAACGACCTGGAGAAGAGCATCGCCTGGTATCGCGACGTCATGGGCTTCACGGTGGGTGAGCGCTGGGCCGAGGGAGCGAAAGTCCGCGGCATCCAGATGAAGGCCGGGGCTTGCGACATCATGCTCAGTCAGGACGATTTCGCGAAGGGCCGGGACCGCGCGAAGGGAGAGGGCTTCCGCCTCTGGGCGGCTACGATCCAGGACATCACCGCGCTCGCCGCCCGGGTGAAAGCGGCCGGGTGGCCGCTCGACCGCGAGCCGTCCGAGACGCCGTGGGGCGATTGGGCGTTCGCCCTGTCCGACCCCGACGGCTTCAAGATCACGATCATTCAGGAGTAGGATGCCGCCAGCGCGACCGCTCCGCGTCGCCTTGATGACGTCGGCGCGCGAGTGGCGTGGGTCCGGCGTCAGTCTGTCGCACATCGCACTCGGCCTGGCGGCGAACGGGCACGCCGTGCACCTGCTCTCGACCGTTCCCCCTGTGACAGCGGGATTCGCGACCACCGGGCTCCCGGTGGAGGAGCTGCCCATCCACGACACCGGCTTCGCCGAAGCGCGGATCCTGGGCCGGGCGTTGGAGACGCTCCGCAGCGACGTGCTGGTGGCGGAGATGCCGCGCGACGTCCGCCTGGGGGCCCTGGCCTCGCTCAGGGGACGCTTCACGTTGGTGTACTCGTACAACGTCAACCGGGCGCTGCCGCCCCGCGATCCCATCATGCGTCTGGCGTATCGCCGGGTCCGACTCACGATCTTCCGCACCCACTCGGGCGAGCGCGCCGTCCTGCGGGCCGCTCCGTTCATGGGACGGCCCCCGCATTGCGCGATCTACGAGGGGGTGGACGTCGATATCTTCCGGCCCGATCCCGAGGCGGGGCGCGCCTTTCGCGCCCAGCACGGGCTGGGGGACCGGCCGTTTCTGCTCGCGGTGGGTGCGCTCGAGTGGGAGAAGCGATACGAATGGATGCTCGACGCGCTCGCTCGCCTCGGGCCCGACGGCCCTCTCCTCATGATCCGCGGGAGCGGCTCGCTCGCGGATGCAATCCGCGCGCGGGCCGTGCGGCTGGGCATGGCAGTCCGCCTGCTCGACGTCTTGGACGCCAAGGAGCTCGCCGGGGCGTACAACGCCGCGACCTGCTTCGTCCATGCTTGCGAGGTCGAGACGTTCGGGCTGACCGTGGCTGAAGCAATGGCGTGCGGCCGGCCAGTCGTCACGGTCGCGGCCGGTGCGCTCCCCGAGGTCGTGGGAGAGGGTGGGATCCTGACGCCCCCAGACGATCAGGCGGCGTTCGCACGCGCGGTCCGCGACGTACTCGCGCATCCCGAGCGGGCGGCGCCGCACGGCACGGCCGCGCGGCAACGCGCTGTGGAGGCGTTCTCGATGGAGCGAATGGGCCGGGCTTACAGCGGAGCCCTAGTGCAAGCCGCTGCCGCCCGCGAGCTGCTTCACTAGGTCGCCCACGACCGCCTTGGCGTCGCCGAACAGCATCCAAGTGTTGTCCTGCACGTACAGCTCGTTGTCGATCCCGGCGAAGCCGGGATTCTTGCTCCGCTTGATGGCGAGCACCGTCCGCGCCTTGTCGGCGTCGATGATCGGCATGCCATAGATCGGGCTGTTCTTCGCGTACCGAGCCGCTGGGTTTACGACGTCGTTGGCGCCGATCACGAGCGCCACGTCGCACTGCGGCATGTCAGGATTGATCTCCTCCATCTCGGCCAGCGCCGTGTACGGAATATTCGCCTCGGCGAGCAATACGTTCATGTGACCCGGCATGCGGCCAGCGACGGGGTGAATGGCGAACTTGACCGTGATCCCGCGCTTGGTCAGCTGGTCGTACAGCTCACGGACCTTGTGCTGCGCCTGGGCCACGGCCATGCCGTAGCCGGGAATGATCACCACGAGGCTCGCCTGCTCGAGCAGCTGCGCTGCGCCCTCGATGGTCTCCTGCTTCCACGCCTTCTGCTCCCCCCCCGCCTGCACCGCTTTCACCGTACCGAACGCGCCGAACAGCACGTTGGTGAACGAGCGATTCATCGCCCGGCACATGATGATCGAGAGGATCAAGCCGCTCGACCCATCGAGCGCACCCGCCGTGACGAGCAGCCGGTTGCCGAGCACGAAGCCCATCGCCACCGCCGAGAGCCCCGCGTAGGAGTTCAGGATGGAGATGACCGTCGGCATGTCGGCGCCACCGATCGGAATGATGAGCAGCACGCCGAACAACAGCGCGAGGCCGGCGATCGCGAGAAAGGCCCGTGCCGACCACGCTTCGGCCGGATGCATCGCCACGAGCACGCCCAACACGACGGCGGCGACCAGGACGCCGATGTTGAGGACGTTTTGCCCGGGATAGGTGACCGGCCGCTGGGGGATCCACTTCACCTCCTGCAGCTTGCCGGTGGCCATGAGGCTGCCCGTGAACGTCAGGAAGCCGAGGATCACCTCGGCGACCATGGCGCTCATCCGGAACGCGGTCAGCTCCGCAGGGTGCTCCTGCAGTCCCAGGAAATATTCCGCGGTGCCCACCAGGCCGGCCGCCAGGCCGCCGAACGCGTGCGACAACGCGGTCCGCTGCGGCACCGCGGTAAGCGGCACGCGCGACAGCGGGACGCCGACGATGAACCCGGCGACGATCGCCACCACGATCCAGCCGTGGTGGACGATCTCGGGCTGGATCCACGTGGCGAGTACCGCCACCAGCATGCCGACCACGCCGGCCACGACGCCGCGGCGCGCCGTTTCCGGGGCGTTCATCCAGTGGAGCGCGAAGATAAACAGCGCCGTCGCCACGATGGCGGCGAGCTGCGCGATCCCCTGGATCATTGCTTCTTGAACATCTTCAGCATGCGGTCCGTGATCAGAAACCCACTGACGATGTTCGTCATGGACGCGAACAGGGCAATGCCACCCAGGATGCGGATCGTCCCCGGATAATCGGCCCCCGTGACCACGAGCGATCCGACGACGGCGATGGCCGAGATCGCGTTGGTGAGCGACATGAGCGGCGTGTAGAGCAGGCGCGAGACGCGGCGAATCACCCCTAGCCCGACGAACGTCGCCAAGACGAAGACGAACAGCATGGACCAGTAGTCGATCATGACTTCCGTACCTCCCCGGCGTGGGTGACGCAGGTGTCCCGAACGATCTCGTCGCCAAAATCGACCACGAGCTTGCCGTCCCGTACGATTTGTGACATGAAACTTGCGACGTTTCTCGCATACATCTGGCTCGCGTGCACCGCAACCGTGCTCGGCAGGTTGAGTGGGCCGAGGATGATCACACCGTTGTGGATGACCTCGGTCCCGGCCTGGGTGAGCTCACAGTTGCCGCCGGTCTCGATGGCCATGTCGACGATCACGGAGCCGGGCCTCATGGCGCCGGCCGCCTCCGCCGTGATCAGGATCGGCGCGCGCTTGCCGGGGATCGCCGCCGTGGTGATCACGATGTCGGCGTCCTTCACGTGCTGCGCGATGAACTCGAGCTCGCGTCGGTGGGTTTCGTCCGACAGCTGCTTGGCGTAGCCGCCCGCGCCCTCGGCCTGCTCGCCGATTTGCAGTTCGAGGAACCGCGCGCCCAAGCTTTCCACCTGCTCCTTCACGGCGGGTCGCACGTCGAACGCGGAGACGATCGCGCCCAAGCGGCGCGCCGTCGCGATCGCCTGCAGCCCCGCCACGCCGGCGCCCAGCACCAGGACGCGGGCCGGGGTGAGCGTGCCGGCCGCGGTGACGAGCATCGGGAACACCCGGCCGGTGCGGGCGGCGGCGAGGAGCACGGCCTTGTATCCCGCCACCGTCGCCTGCGACGACAGCACGTCCATCGCCTGCGCGCGGGTGATGCGGGGAAGCAAGGCGAGGCTGAACGCCGTCACCTTGCGCCGGGCGAGCTGCGCGACGATTTCCCGCTCGGCCGAGGGCTGGAAAAGGGCCACCAACGCCGTCCCCTCGCGGTACAGGCGCACCTCCTCGCTCGAAGGCAGCTGCACCTTGAGGACGACGTCGCTCTGCCCGAATAAGGCCGCGGCCGCCGCGACGACGGTCGCCCCAGCCGCGCCGTACGCCGCGTCGCCGAACGAGGCGGCCTCACCCGCGCCGCGCTGCACGAGGACCGCCAGTCCGGACTTCACCAGCCGGCCGGCGATCTCCGGCGTGAGCGCCACACGACGCTCGTTGAGCGCGGTCTCCTTCGGGACCCCGATCCGCATGAACCCTCGAATGATTGTTGGTGGCCTGCTCGTCAGTCGTCAGTGGTCAGTCGTCAGCCAAACTGACGACTGATAACCGATGACTGACGACTCTCAGCTCTTCGGCAACGTTCCCCGCTCCCGAGCCTGCGCGAGCACCCGCTCTGCGAAGTCGAGCCGTTCCGCGAGCTCACTGACCTGGGTTTCGAGCGAGAGCATCCGGTCCTCGATGTCCTCCATACGGCGGGCCGCCGTCCCTGCGGTGCCTTTCCCACGCCCCCGCTCCGCTGCGGCGAGCGCGGTGGGGTCGGCCACTTCCCAGCGCGTCAGAGGCCGCCCATCGCTGTCCCGGAATTCGCCCACCGCGATCACGACGACATCGTAGAGGTACCAGATCCCCAGGCCCCCGAGCGAAGCGCACATACAGATTCCGCTGTGCACGCGCCCCGTGTAAAAGCGATGCAGGCCGAATACGCCGCCGACCACGGCTAGCCCCAAGGCGACAGCCCGTGAGTGCGGCGAGACGCCGGCAGGCGCGATCTCCGGTTCGTCGCGAGGCTCGTACGGCGCGGGTAGGCCCGAGACGGTCACGGCCGGCTGGTGGAAAATCCGACGAAGGCATCCAGCTGCTGGCGCGGCAAGACGCCCGCTTGCCGGCCCACTTCTCGACCGTTTCGGAACGCCAGGAGGGTGGGGATCGCGCGGATGTCGAGCCGGCGTGCGGTCGCCTGGTTGCGGTCCGTATCGAGTTTCGTGACCAGCACGTCGCCCTGTCGCTCGCGCGCGAAGTCGTCGAGCACGGGGGCCATGATCTTGCAGGGGCCGCACCAATCGGCGTAGCAGTCGACCACGACCGGCACGTCCGTACCGGCCACCACCCGATCGAACGTGTCATCGGTCACGGCGATCGGGCGATCGAGCAGGATCGGGCGCTTACAGTTCCCGCATCTGGGACGGTCCGCGATCCGCGCGAGGTCCACCCGATTCACCGTCGCACAGAAGGGGCACGCGACCGTCGCGCGCTTACTCGTCTCCGTGAGCGCCAAGGGTCACACCTCCACGTTCAATCTACAAGGCGCGTTCGACTATCGCTTCGGCCTCGATCTCGACGAGCAGCTCGGGAGCCACCAGCCGGCTCACGGCTACGAGCGTGCTGGCCGGCCGGATATCGCGGAACACCTCGCCGTGCGCGCGGCCGACGCGCTCCCAGTCGTCGATGTTGGTCACGAACATGCGCGTCCGAACCACATCGGCGAGCGATGCACCGGCCTGGGCGAGCGCCCGCTCGATATTCCGCAGCGCCTGGACGGCCTGGGCGTAGGCATCGCCGATTCCCACGATGCCGCCGTCCGGTCCGGTGGCGGTGGTGCCCGCGACGTGCACGACCGCGCCGACGCGGACGGCACGAGAGTAGCCCACCACCGGCTCCCAGGGCGCCCCGCTCGAGATGTTTTGCCGCGGCATGAGTCGCTCCCCTCCCTGCCCCTGTAAGGTCAGCGCCGGCCCGGTCCGTCGTTCTGGGTTTCGTGCGCCACCGCGTCTCTGCCGCTTTGCTTGGCCTGGTACATGAGCCGGTCGGCGGTGGCGAGCAGCGTGTCCACCGATTCAGGCGGCACAAGGAATGTGGCGACGCCGATGCCGGCCGTGAGGCGCCACCCGTGCGCCGGCGCGATGTCGCCGAGCGCCTGCCGCAGCTTCTCCACCGCGAGCCGCGCCGGCGCCGCGCCCGCCTCCGGCAGCAGCACCACGAACTGGTCCCCACCCATGGTGGCGACCACATCGGTCACGCGCAGCACGCCGGTCAGGGCGCGGGCCACCGAGCGCAGCACCGCGTCGCCGGCCGCGTGCCCCAGTTGGCGGTTCACGAACTGGAACTCGTCGAGGTCCACGCACGCCACGGAGAACGGATGCGGATAGCGCTGGGCGCGGGAGATTTCCGCCGCGGCGCGCTCGTAAAACGTGCGCAGGTTAGCGACGCCGGTACGCGCGTCGATCCGCGCCATCTGCTGCTCCCGCACTCGCGCCGCGTGCAGCCGGGCCACGACCTCGGACACGAAGAGCAGGGCCCCGAGCCGCAGGGCGCCGTTCCAGTAGGGCAGCGACCAGTGGGCGTAGTCCCCGTGGGTGAGCGCGTCCGAGAGCAGCCACGCCACGCCGCACGCACAGGCGACGATGGCGCCGGGGCCGCGACCGCCGTACCAGGCTACGAGCGCGAGCGGCACGAGGTAGAAGGCCAGCGGCGCGAGGTCGGGACCCGTGGCGAAATCGAGGTAACCGACGCCCGCCACCAGGACCAAGCCAGCCACGAGCAGCGCGCCCGGCGGGCGGTCGCGGAGCCAGGCATCGAGGCGGTGAGCGGAAAGACGGTCGATACGGCCCTCGGAGCGCGGTCGCCTGGAAGATAACGCGGGTCGTGCCGGGTGGCTTGACACGGTCAGCGCGGTCTCGTACGCTTAACCACATGGTTAAGTATAGAAGCTCCGCGCTCGACGCCACCTTCCGGGCGCTCGCCGATCCCACGCGCCGCGCGATGCTCGCACGGCTGGCCGCACGCGACGCGTCGGTCAGCGAGCTCGCGCGCCCCTTCGCCATCTCGCTTCCCGGCGTCCACAAGCACCTGGCGGTGCTCGAGCGCGCCGGTCTCGTGACACATGCCAAGCATGGTCGCGTCCGGCGCTGCCGACTGGTCGCGCGACCGATGAAGAATGCGGCCCGCTGGATCGAGCGGTACCGCCGATTCTGGGAGACGCAGTTCGACGCCCTGGCAGCCTACCTTGCACAGCCGGATCAGGAGGAGACACCCGCATGGCCACTCGAGAGCGGCAGCGCGGCTCCACCACCGCCCCTACTCCCATCACCCTCCGGCTCCAACGCACGTTCGCCGCGCCGCCCGAGCGCGTCTTCCGGGCGTGGACGACGCCGGCGGAGATGAAACGTTGGAAGGCGCCGGGCGACATGACCACCCCGCTCGCCGAGGTCGACCTGCGAGCCGGCGGCAGGTACCGCATCCACATGCGGGCGCCCGACGGGGCGCTACATCGCCTCAGCGGCGTCTATCGAGTGGTGGAGCCCCCGAAGAAGCTCGTGTACACGTGGCAGTGGGAGCACGAGCCCGATGCACCCGAGATGCTCGTCACCGTCGAGTTCCGCGGCCGCGGCGCGAAGACCGAGCTCGTGCTCACCCACGAGCTGCTGCCCAACGAAGCATCGAGGCAGGCCCACGAGCACGGCTGGACCGGGTGCTTCGAGAAGCTCGCGCAAGTCGTCCAAACGCATTGACAGGAGCCCGAGCCATGACCGAGAAAGAGCAGTTCTTAAACACGCTGGAGCGTGAGTTCGCGACAACGATGAAGGTCCTCAAGGCGTTTCCGACCACCAAAGCCGACCTGAAGCCGCATGTCAAATGCAAGGCGGCGAAGGACCTCGCCTGGATGTTTGTGTTCGAACAGAAAGGCGCCGAGCAGGCGCTCGACGGCGCCATGGATCTCGCGAAGATCCCGCAACCGCCGGGCTCGCTCCAAGAGGTCATCGCGACCTATGAGACGAGCCACCGGAAGTTCGTCGAGCGCATCAAGCAGACCCCGGACGCCGAACTGAACAAGACGGTGAAGTTCTTCGTCGCACCAAAGCAGATGGGCGACGTCCGCAAGCTGGACGTGCTCTGGTTCATGCTGATGGACAGCGTGCACCACCGCGGCCAGATGTCGGTGTATCTCCGAATGGCAGACGGCAAGGTTCCCTCGATTTACGGGCCATCCGCTGACGAGCCCTGGATGTAGTCGAGGTCGGCCGGCCTCGACCTAGCTCTCCGCCACGTGTTGCTCGCACGGGGCGCGAGACCTAGGTTTTCCGCATGAGTGTTCCGGCGCGCCTGCCGCGGCGCGCGCAACGCGTATTCCACGCCATCGCCACGACGGTCGTCCCGGAGGCCGCACGGCTCGCGGTCGGTGAGTGGGACGAGCTGGAAGCGATCGTGGCCCGCGCGGTGGCTGCGCGCCCGCCTCACCTGCGGCGGCAGCTCGCGGCTCTGTTGCAACTTCTCGAATGGCTCCCCCTGCTCCGCTACGGCCGGCGACTGTCCAAGCTCGACATCGCGCGCCGCACACGAGTGCTCGAACGCCTGCAGGCGGCTCCCGTGCTGCTCCTGCGCCGCGGCGTGTGGGGCGTGCGCACGCTTGCGCTGATGGGCTATTACGGACGTGCGGCCGCCGCCGCCGCCATCGGATATCGGGCCGACGCACGGGGGTGGGAGAGCCGGTGAAGACCGAGCAGCGCGACTACGACATCGTCATCGTGGGCTCGGGGGCCGGCGGCGGAACCGTCGCGCAGGAGCTCGCGCCGCTGGTACGCGACGGCATCTCGGTGCTCGTGCTCGAGCAGGGGCCGCGGTTCGCCGACACCGATTTCACCGGGCGCGAGCTCGAAATGGCGGAGGCGCTGTATCAGGACGGCGGCGGGTTCCTGAACCAGGAGGGCACGCTGACGCTCGCGTTCGCCGCGGCCTATGGCGGCTCGACCGTCGTCTACACGGGCACCTCGCTCACGGCACCCGAGCGTGTGATCGCGCGCTGGGATGTCCCCGGTCTCACGCACGCGGACGTCACGCACCGCTCCGCCAAGTACGCCGGCGAGAACAACGTGCACCTGCTCGAGGCGGCGCTCATCAACGACAACAACCGGCTGTTCGTCGAGGGCGGACGCAAGGCCGGCTACCGCGTCGAGCAGTTCCCCGTCAACGTGAAGGGCTGCCGCGGCTCGAGCCTCTGCAATCTCGGCTGCCCCAACCAGGCGAAGCAGGGCACGAACCGCGTGCAGCTGCCCCGGGCCGAGCGCGCGGGTGTGGAGGTGGTGACCCGGGCGGAGGTGCGCGCGATCGCGCCCAACCGCACGCTGCACGTCCGGGTGGCCGAGCGGCCCGCCGGCGCGAAGGGCGCACCCTCGGAATGGGCCCCCGGCGAGTACCGCGTCCAGGCGCGCCTGATCGTGAGCGCCGGTGGAGCGATCGGCAGCACCGCGCTGTTGCTGCGCTCGACGCTCCCGGCGCGACTGCCGCGCCTGGGCGAGGGCTTCACCTGTCACCCAGCTCTCGTCCTCGTCGCCGAGCATCCGCACCCCATCACCAACGACGTGGGTCACCCCAAGAGCTATTTCGTGGACCGGGCGGCGGAGGAAGGCTTCGTGCTCGAAACGTGCATGTACTTTCCCTTCGTCACGGCCAAGAGCCTTACGGGGTTCGGGGCGGCGCATAGCGCGATCATGCGCGCCTTCCCTCGCCTCCAGATGATCCTCAACCTCGCCTGTGATCGTGCCGTGCCGGGCAATCGCATACGTGTCGACCGAGCGGGGCGGCCCGTGGTGCATTACCATCTGACGCGGAGTACGATCGACGGTCTGGTGCGCGGCACTCGCGCCGCCGCCCGCATCTTCTTCGCCGCCGGCGCCCGCCGCGTGCACGCGCCGGCCGATCCGCCGCTCATCGAGGCGGCCGAGGCCGCGCAGCTCGAGCGGCGCATCGACGCACGGCATTTTTTGCCCGTCACCATCTCCGTCTCGGCGGCGCACCTCATGGGCGGCTGTGGCATGGGACGCAGCGCCGCCGACTCCGTCACCGACGCGTGGGGGCGGGTGCACGACGTCCCCTGGCTGCGCGTGGCGGACGCCAGCCTGTTCCCTGACGCGCTCGAGATCAACCCGTACCTCACGATCATGGGGCTCGCCGACCGGGTGGCGGAAGGCATCCGCCAGGACGCCCGCGACCTGCTCGTCTCGCGCCCCGAAGCCGTCCGTGCCTGACGACGTCGACGTCGCGGTCGTGGGCGCCGGCCCCGCCGGGCTCGCGACGTCGCAACAGCTGCGAGCGCTCGGCATCGGCCACCGAGTGCTCGAGCGCGGCGACACCGTCGGGTACACCTGGGCCAACCTGTACGACAGCCTGACGTTGCACACGGGAAAGCACATGTCGAGTCTCCCCGGCATGCCGTTCCCCCGGTCCGCTCCATTGTTCGTGCCCCGCGATGAGTTCTGGAACTACCTGCGCCACTACGCCCGGAGGTTCGAGCTGCCGGTCGACACTGGATGTGCCGTCGACCGCATAGCGCGAAGCGACGGCCACTGGCTGCTGACCGCTCAGCGCGGCAGTCTCACGGCGCGGGTGGTCGTGGTGGCCACCGGGATCGTCGCCAACCCGAGAATCCCCCGACTCCCGGAACAGGAGCGGTTCATCGGGACCATCGAGCACAGCGTCACGTACCGCCGGCCCGATGGCTACGCGGGGCGGCGGGTGCTGGTAGTCGGGGTCGGGAACTCGGGGGCCGAGATAGCGAGTGAAATCGCGCGCGCCGGTGGCAGGGTGACGGTCGCCGTCCGCTCGGGCGCGAACGTCGTACCGCTGACCATCGCGGGAGTGCCGATTCAGTATGTGGCCTACTGGGTGCGCAAGCTGCCGCGGCGCGTGCAAGAGGTCGTCGTCACGCTGGTGCGGCTCATCACGGAGCTGCGGCGCGGCAAGCCCGTCCTGCCCCGTCCGGCGTACAGCCCGCTCGACGCCATCCCCGTGATCGGGTTTCACCTCGTGGACGCCATCGCTCAGGGTTTGATCGAGGTCCGTCCCGGGGTCGCTGAGCTGACTGCCGAAGGCGCACGCTTCACCGACGGGACCACGGGCCGCTTCGATGAGATCATGCTCGCGACCGGCTTTGGGGCGGCGGTCGGACCACTCGGCTCCTTGATCCGGGTCGATCCCAAGGGATTCGGGCGCCGCCGCGACCGCGTGGTGAGCGTCGATCAACCCGCTCTGTACTTCGTAGGACACAACTACGACGCGACCGGCGGTCTGTACAATATCAATCGCGACGCCCGGCTGGCAGCGAAGCTGATCGCGAGGGACGTGACAAAAACGTAGGGGCGCAGCGTGCTGCGCCCCTACATGACGACCACTTCGCCCGGTGCTACGGCGTCGGGGTCATGGGTGTCTCGAACTTCACGAACAGCGCCTTGATGGCGGGCGGTGGACCCGCCGCCGTGATGCTCCCCACGCCTTCCGCTCGCACCGTCTTCTTGGCGGTGAGCGCGTCGGAGACCCCCTGTAGCGTGTGGTACGCGCCGTCCGCCGAGATGTGCGTCTCGCTCGTCACGGTCACGACGCCCGTACCGCCAGCGAGAGTGAACGTGCCGCCCGCGACGTCCACGCTCGCGACTTCCCCGCTGAACTCCTCCATATGGACGGCGGGCGGCAGCTCCTCGCCCTCCACCTCGAACTCGATCCGAATGGCGTCAAGCGTCAACGGACTCGTGCTCGTAACCAAGCCACGTCCCTCGGCCTCGACCGTCTTGCCAGCGGTGAGCGCCGCCTGCACGTCGGCGAGCGTGGTGAGGTGATCGTCCTCATCACCTTCGCGGGCCTCGAACTCCGTCCCGGCCACGATGTGGATGATCGTCCCGTCCATGAGCGTCACCGTCTGGGCCGTCTGATCCACCGATTTGACGACACCGTGGAACTCTTCGGCGCCCTCGGCGGTCTCGTTGTCGGACTCGAGCTTGGTCGTGCCGTCGCTCGTACGGATCTCCAGGCTCACGCCCAACACCTTCAGGATCGCGTCGGGTGGCGGGGTCGCGTTGGTGGTCAGATTGGCCGCGGTGATGTTCAGCTGAACGAGCGGATGATTGTTGCCTTCGTCGAGCTGCAATGTCGCGGCGAGAAAGCTGCCGTCATCGGGCGCCTGCGGCTTAGCAGCCGGCTGGCGAGTCGCCCGCACCGCGGGACTCTTACCCGCGGCGAGGTCGGCTTGGACGCGGGCGACGAAGTCGGCGAGCGTCATGCTCGTCCCCCCGTCGTCGCTCATCGCCGGCATGGGCTCGTGCATGCCATCACCGTCGCCGTCGTCGGGGTGCAGCTTGGTGGAGCCGTTCACGGCAATCTTGAGCCCCCCGAGCTCGAGCGTCAGGGTCGCCATATCGGTCCCCGGGGTGATCGCGGTGACCCGGCTGCGCACGCGCTCTGGCTTGTTGACCTGGTCCGGCCCCTCAATCTCCACCCGGCGAGCCGTCAGTGTTCCGGGAATCACACTCACCGCGACGCGCGCGGTGCCGGTGACGAGCTGGTTGTGCAAATCGGGGAGGCTGACCTCATGTGAGAACTGGACCGGCAGGACGGAGCGAGGACCGCTGGATGTGTTGTCGCAAGCAGTTACGAGAAAGGCGGTGCAGGCGGCGGCCGGTCCCAGAATCGCGAGTCGGGAGCGGCCTCCAAGCGGGCGCGGCATAGGGCATCTCCTTGTTCGTCGAGTGGCGTGCGTATGCAGTGAAGAGTGGTACGCCCGTCCCTTGGTAACGGGTCCGGACCGGCGGGGGTTGTCGCAGGGTGAACCAAGTCAGAACGGTGCCGTAGCCGGATGGCACACGATTACATTCCGAAGCGTCATGCCCAGCCGTCCCGCGCCTCCGCCTCCGCCCCCGCCCCCGCCCCCGCCCCCTCACCACCATCGGCTCAGCGACTTCGTCGCGGATTCGCGACTCATCACACTGAGCCTGACGGCCGCGGTCATCGGGGTGATCAGCGCCGGGGTGGCACTGGGCCTGGTGCGCCTGATAGGGCTGTTCACCAACCTCGCCTATTTCCATCGGCTGAGCACGACGCTGGTGTCGCCGGCGGGCAGCCCCCTCGGCCCGTGGCGGGTCCTCATCCCCGTGCTCGGAGGCCTCATCGTGGGCCTGATGGCCCGGTATGGCTCCGAGAAGATCCGAGGGCACGGCATTCCCGAAGCGCTCGAGGCCATCCTGATCGGTCGGAGCCGGATGGATCTCAAGGTGGCGATCCTGAAGCCCCTGTCCTCGGCGCTCGCGATCGGGACTGGGGGCCCATACGGCGCCGAAGGGCCGATCATCGTCACGGGCGGCGCGTTCGGCTCCCTCGTAGGCCAGGTGTTTCATTTGTCACCGGCCGAGCGGAAGACGCTGCTGGTCGCGGGTGCCGCTGGGGGCATGACCGCCATCTTCGCGACGCCCGTCGCCGCCGTGCTTCTGGCGCTCGAGCTGCTGCTGTTCGAGTGGCGGCCCCGCAGCTTCATCCCGGTGGCCTCGGCGGCGGCGGTGGCCGGCGTGCTCCGCGTCCCGCTGTTCGGCGCGGGCCCGCTGTTCCCCATCGTCCCGCATGCGACATCCTCGTGGACCGCTCTCGCAGCCCTGGGACTGGGTGTCGCGGCTGGACTCGTGGCCACCGCCATCACCGCTCTGCTGTACGGCTGTGAGGACCTGTTCGCACGGCTCCCGGTCCATTGGATGTGGTGGCCCGCGATCGGCGGTGTGTTCGTAGGATTGGGCGGTCTGGTCGCGCCGCGGGCGCTCGGAGTCGGCTACGACGTGATCCACGAGCTGTTGGACGGCCGACTGCTGGGCACCGCGCTGGTGTCGCTGCTGGTGGTGAAGGCGCTGATCTGGTCGATCGGCCTCGGGTCGGGCACGTCGGGCGGTCTCGTGGCCCCGCTGCTGCTCATGGGAAGCGCGCTCGGCGCGCTCGCCGCCAGTCTCGCGCACGCCCCCGACGTCGGCCTCTGGGCGATGCTGGGGATGGCGGCCCTCATGGGAGGGACGATGCAGATCCCGATCACGGCGATGGTGTTCGCCGTGGAGCTCACCGGAGACCTGGCCGCGCTCCCGGCGCTGCTCATCGCCTCGGTGGCATCCGCCGGGATCACGGTGCTCTTGATGCGACGCTCGATTTTGACCGAGAAGCTCGCCCGCCGCGGCCGCCACCTGACGCGCGAGTACGGGGTCAACCCACTGCAGGTGCTGCGCGTGGAGGACGTGATGGAGCCGCCCGTGATCGCAGCGCCCGCGACCGTCCCCCCCGCCATCGTCAGCTACCCCGACGAGCTGCTCGAGACGGCGATGCGCAAGTTACTCGAGCACGAAGTCGAGGTGTTGCCCGTCGCCAGCCGTGACGATCCCGGCCGGGTAGTGGGCTCCGTGGAGCGCGCCGCCATCCTCGCCGCCTGGGTACAGCTCACGCGCGACGAGCACCAGCGAGAGGAAGGCTGGCTCGGCAGGCTGCTTCGCGCGGAGCGCTAGGCTAGCGGTTCCCCGCCCCCGTCGCCGGCTCGCTGCCGGCGTGCCTGTACTTCTGGAACCAGCTCATCATGTACAGCTGGGTCCGCATGAAGTTGGACGGCTTCGATCCGGTCCCGTGGTACTCGCCGTTGAAGCGCAGCATCACGGTCGGCACGTGCCGCATCTTGAGCGCGGCGTAGTACTCTTCCGTCTGGGGGATGGGCGTGCGGCGGTCGAGCTCGCCGGTCATCAACAGCGTCGGCGTCGTGACATGGCCCGCGTACATCAGCGACGAGTGCGCCAGCCACTCGTCCGGCTTGTCCCAGAACGCCTGATGGAAAAAGCTGAACGTGAACAGTGGAATGTCGGTCTGCCCCGCCATGCTGATCCAGTCGATCACCGGACAGCGCACCGCGGCGGCGGCGAAGCGGTTGGTGTGGCCGATCACCCAGCTGGAGAGCACGCCGCCCCCGGAGCACCCCGAGACGTACATGCGGGTCGTGTCCACGTAGCCATGGCTGATCACCGCGTCCACGCCCGCCATCAGATCGTCGTAATCGGGGCCGGGATAATTGTGGTCGATGGCGCTGGAGAACGCGTCGCCGTAACCGGTGGAGCCCCGCGGGTTGGTGTACAGCACCACGTAGCCGTTCGCCGCGAAGTTCTGGAACATGTAGCTGAAGCCTACGTTGTACATCGCAAACGGCCCGCCGTGGATCTCGAGGATGAGGGGGTACTTCCGCCCGGCGTCGAACGTCGGTGGCTTCACGATCCACCCTTGCACGCGGGTGCCCCCGCTCGACCCGTACCAAATCTCCTCCACCGTGGCGAGCCGCTTGTTCGCCAGCACGTCGTCGTTCACCGCCGTGAGGCGCGTGACCGCGCCTGTGGCGCCCGGCCGCCGCAGGTCGAGTCGGACCACGTCCGGCGGGTGGTCGGGATCACTCTCGATCCCCACGCCGACGAGAGTGCGCGCGAGCGACACAAGCGACACCACCTGCCGGCCCTGCGTCACACCGCGCACCGTGCCCGCCAGGTCGGCGTAGCGGACATTGACGGAGCCGCGATCGCCCGCGGTGAGGTACACGCCCTTGCCGTCCGGCGCCCACCGCAGCTCGGAGGGATCGCGATCGAAGCTGCGTGAGACGTCGCGCATCCCGGAGCCGTCGATCGCCATGACCCACAAGTCCGAGGTGCGGTGCGTGTGGTCGGACGAATCGGAGCCCGTGAACGCGACGGTGCGCCCATCGGGCGACACCGCCGGGTTGGCCCAGAAGCCGGGCCGCGAAACCAGCTGACGAATGGCGCCACTGGCCACGTCAACGGCGTACAGACGCGAGACTTGATACTGCTGGTCCCAAGTCGAGTCGCGCAGCCCGTCGAACACGATGCTGCGGCCGTCGGGTGTCCAATCGTATCCAGCGCCGTTCGCCAGCCCATCGAACCGCGCCCCCACGTTCCAACGACCGCTCGTGAGGGCGCGCGCGGTGCTGCCGTCCGCCGGCACGATGAATAGATGGGTGAAGCCCTGCTTCATGAAGCCTACCCGATCCTGGCGATAATGCAGGTCGTCCACCATGCGCGGGGCGGGCGTCCACGTGGCACCCTCGGGCGGCTTGGGAAGGGAAATGCTCCAGGCGGTGGAGTCGGGCTGCAGCATTAAGAAGGAGATCGCCTTGCCGTTCGGCGCCCAGCGCGCATTGGACGGCGTCTCCGTCACGCGGGTGACCTGCGACGACGCGCCTTCGGCGTCCATCCAGCGCACGAATACTTGTGTACCCTTGGGGTCACCGTCAGCGAGGTACAGGATGCGGGTGCCGTCGAGTGACCAGCGGGCGTCCGACCCCTTGACCAGGAAGCGCTGGTGCGACCCGTCGGCGTTCATGATCCAGAGCGCCGATTCCCATTTGTCCTCCAGCTTGTTGACCCAGCGGCGGGTGTAGACCACCTGAGCGCCGTCGGGAGAAACCTGAGGATCGGTCACCTGCTCCCAGTCGAGGTAATGATTCACGGTGAGCAGCGTGTCGGACGCGGTCTCCTGGGCGCGTGCGGGAGCAGAGACGAGCGCCAGCGCTCCAACGATGGCCGCGAACGTGTACCCGACGGCGGATCGCATATGACCTCCCAAGTCCAAGAATCGACTCAGCGCGCCGATTTCGCGCCTCCGGTGAGACTGTCCTTCACCACCTGGCCGCCCTTCATCACGAACGCGACATGCTCGAGCACGGTCACGTCCTGCAGCGGATCACCCTGCACCGCGATCACGTCGGCGTACTTGCCGGGCTCGAGTGCGCCCACGCGATCGGCCCAGCCGAGCAGGTCGGCGGCGTTGACGGTGGCAGCCTGAATCGCCTGCAGCGGCGTCGTGCCCCAGCGCACCATGTGCGCGAACTGCTTGGCGTTCCACCCGTGCGGGTACACGCCGGCGTCAGTGCCGAAGGCGATCTTCACACCCGCCTGCACCGCCTTCTTGAAGTTCTCCCGCTGCAGGCGGCCGACCAGTCGCTCCTTCTCGATGATCTTCTGCGGGTATCCGAGCCGCGTGTACTCGGCGATGATGTAGTCGTCGTTGTAGATGTCGGCCACGAGGTAGGTGCCGTGTTCTTTCATGAGGCGGATGCCCTCGTCGTCGATCAGGCTGCCGTGCTCGATCGAGGCGACGCCGGCCTTCACCGCGCGCTTGATGGCTTCGGCGCCGTGCGCATGGGCCGCCACCTTGCGCCCCCACATCGTCGCTTCCTCGACCAGCGCATTGAGCTCTTCCTGCGAGTATTGCGGCGCGCCCACGGATTCCTCTTCCGACAGGACCCCCGCGCTCGCCAGCACCTTGATCAGGTCGGCGCCGTACTTCACCTCGAAGCGGATCTTCTCGCGGATCTGGTCCACACCGTTCGCGATCCCGGAGAAGCCCTCGAAATGCAGGTACGGCGACATGCCGTTGACATCGCCATGCCCGCCGGTGGCCGACAGCGGCATGGTCGAGACCAGCATGCGCGGCCCCGCGACCACCCGCTCGTTGATCGCGTTGCGCAGCGCCACGTCGATGAACTCTTCGGCACCCACGTTGCGCACCGTCGTGAACCCCGCCTCGAGCGTGCGCTTCGCGAAGATGTGGGCCCGCACCGCCTCGTCGATCGGGCTCATGCGGAACAGTTGCTTGTAGTAATCGCCCGGATCGGAGGTGATGTGGGTGTGACAGTCGATCAATCCAGGCAGCACGAAACCATTCCGCAGGTCGATCACGCGCGCGTCGCGACCGGCGTGACCGGCGACCGCGTCCGCCGGCCCGACCTCCTTGATGCGGTCGCCTTCGATCAGGATCGCCTGGTTCGTGAGCACCGCGCCGGTTCGAACCGCGAGAAGGCGAGCGGCGCGTACGAGCACCGTGGGCCGGGCTGCCGAGTCTACCTGAGCGCCGAGGCCGCGCGCCGCGACGAGGCCGGCCGAGAGCAGCAAGGCCGCGCGGCGGATCATCGCGCACCTCCGATCGTCCGTTCCACACGCTGCGCAAACACGTGGGCGCCCGCCGGCGCCATCACTCGCGCGTCCCCCTTGATCTCGTAGCTGTCCGCGAGCACGGGCTTCCCCGTCGTCGCGTCGAACAGCTCCGCCGTGAGCAGCCACACCAGGTTCGACAGGTTGCTGATCGTCCCTTTCGCGACCCAGCGGGCGCCGAGTCCGCGGGCGACGGCCACGGCGCAGGCGTTGTCGCAGGGGTTGCCACGCGTTTCCGCGGCCGCTACGGCCGCGGCGACTGCGCCGGAATCGACGAGCGCCACGCGGTCCGACGCGGCCAACGTGGCGAGCAGCTTGCTCGTTGCCGCGGCGACGATCGCGGTGTCACCGGGCTGCAGCACGTTGGCGTGCTCTCCGTCGAACCGGAGATTCAGGACCGCGACGGCGGGACGGGGAGCGGCGCTCTGGGCGCGAGCGGGCGGCGGGCAGATAAGGATGCAGACGAGCGGGGCTACGGCCAGGCGCAAGGCCAACCTCCGGGTCGTGGGATCGATCGAGGGGGTGTAATCTAGAGGTCCCGTGACCCGGGCACCAATGACCACAAACAGCACTGACCCCACTGCCCCCACTGGCCCCGTCCCTAGCGATCAGCGCGCGGCCGTGGCCGCGGGCTTTCTCGGCTGGACGCTCGACGCGTTCGACTTTTTCCTGGTCGTCATGACGCTCACGGCGATCGCGAAGGAGTTCGGCAAGTCGGACGCCGCCATCGCCCTGTCGCTCACGCTCACCCTCCTGTTCCGTCCGGTGGGCGCATTCATCTTCGGGCTGCTCGCGGACCGCTACGGGCGCAAGCTCCCGCTGATGGTGGACCTCGTCTTCTATTCCATTATCGAGGTGCTGTCGGGGCTCGCCCCCAACTACGGGACGTTTCTCGTGCTACGGGCGTTATTCGGCATCGGGATGGGAGCGGAATGGGGGGTGGGGGCGTCGCTCGTCATGGAAAAGGTGCCCCTGCGCCTGCGGGGCGTTATGTCCGGGCTGCTACAACAGGGCTATGCGGCGGGCTACTTGCTCGCGGCGCTGTGCTACCTGCTCGTGTTCCCCCACTGGGGTTGGCGGCCCTTGTTCTTCATCGGAGGGCTGCCAGCCCTGCTCGCGTTGTTCGTGCGGGCGCGCGTCCACGAGTCCGCGGTATGGCGCGACACGCGGCACGAGAACTGGAGCGGCCTGGGACGGGCAATAGCGACGAACTGGAAGCTCTTCCTTTATCTCACTGCCCTGATGGCGATGATGAACATGGTGTCGCACGGCACCCAGGACATGTACCCCACGTTCCTCGAGCGAGATTGGAAGCTGGGCCCTCAGTTGCGAGCCGCCCTGACGGCGTTCTCTCAAGTCGGAGCGCTCACCGGCGGCGTGCTTTGCGGCCTCTATTCCGACCGGCTGGGACGCCGCCGGACGATCGGGCTGGCGCTCGCGGGGGCCGTGCTCACGACGCCTTTGTGGGCGTTCGCGCCCGCCATATCCCTGCTCTGGCTCGGCGCCTTCGTTATGCAATTCTTTGTGCAGGGTGCCTGGGGCGTGATCCCCGCGCACATTAACGAGCTCTCGCCGGACGGTGTGCGCGGTTTTCTGCCGGGGTTCGCATATCAATGCGGGGTTGCAATCGCGAGCAGAATCCCGCACGTGCAGGCCCTGTTCGCCGCGCACACGAGCTACGCCCAGTCCATGGCACTCTCGGCCGCGACGGTGTTCGCCGTCGGCGCTGTCGTCGCGAGCCTCGGCCCCGAGCGCCGGGGAGTGGCGTTCGGACGTGAGTGAGGGACGGAAGTCCCTCCTCGGCCCGAGCACGTCCTGAAGAACGGGGTGGCGCGATTGCGATTTCCCTCGACCCTGCTACCCTTAGACGCTATGACGACGTTCGTGAAGGCCACCCAGACCTACCAGCAGGGCCAGCGCACGTTGCCCGGACGTTACTACACCTCGCCGGAGATCTACGGCGAGGAGCAGGAGCGCATCTTCGGGCGTCGCTGGATGTGTGTTGGTCGGGCCGCCGAGCTCGCGAACCCGGGCGACTACGTGCTGCGTGTGGTGGCGGGCGAGAGCGTCATCGTGGTGCGAGGGCAGGACCGCCAGATTCGCGCGTTCTACAATGTGTGTCGTCACCGCGGCACGCGGCTGTGCGACGCCGAGCGCGGCCACCTCTCCGAGACGATCCAGTGTCCCTATCACGCGTGGACCTACACGCTCGACGGCACTCTGATCGGCGCGCCCCACATGAACGAGGTGGTCGGGTTCGACAAGCGGGACTACCCGCTCCACGCGGTGGCGGTGGCCGAGTGGGAAGGCTTTGTCTTCGTCACCTTGGCGCGCGAGCCCGAGCCGTTCGAGCAATCCTTCGCCCCGCTCACCGGGCGATTCAACCGCTTCAACCTTCCACGCCTGCGCTCCGCCCGGCGCATCAATTACGATGTCCAGGCCAACTGGAAGCTCATCTTTCAGAACTATTCCGAATGCCTGCACTGCCCCGTGATTCACCCCGGGCTCGCCAAGCTCACGCCGTACACCAGCGGGGAGAACGACCTGTTCGACGGGCCGTTCCTGGGCGGGTACATGGTGATCACGCAGCCGGGCGGCAGTCTCACGATGTCGGGCCGGGCGTGCGGGCCGGCGGTGGGCGACCTGCCCGCGGAAGATCACCAGCGGGCGTACTTCTATACGATCTTCCCCAACCTGCTCCTATCGTTGCACCCCGACTACGCGATGTTCCACATCCTGTGGCCGACGGGGCCGCGCCGCACGGCGATCACCTGCGAGTGGCTGTTCCACCCCGATGCGTTCGGGCAGCCCGGGTTCGACCCCGACGACGCCGTGCGCTTCTGGGACGAGACCAACCGGCAGGACTGGAACATCAGCGAGCGCTCGCAGGCGGGGATCGCCTCGCGCGCCTACGAGCCTGGCCCCTACTCGCCCCGCGAAGGCATCTCGGCGGCATGGGATCGAGAGTTTCTGCGCGCGATCGGGCATGCGCGGTAGTCGCGAGTGAGCTCGCTGCTCGGCCCTACCGCTGAAGCGGCGTCAGTTCACCGACAGGCCGAGCCGCGGCTTCAGCCGCGACTCGGAGCGCGGCGCAAGTAGTCGTCCGTCTTTTTCAGCCAGTCTTCCCGCGGCGGGTCGAACACGTCCACGTCGAGCGTGTCCTCGAGGGCGTGCGCCTCGTGCGGCAGGTGGCCCGGCAGGTGCAACACCTCCCCCGCGCGCACCACGACCTCCTCCGCACCATCGGCGCCGATCAAAAACCGCAGCGCGCCCTCCAGGATGTAGGTGAACTGCTCGTTCTCGTGTGCGTGCTTCGGGACCACACAGCCCTTCTTGAGATACACGTGCGCGAGCATCACCTGGTCGCCGGTGATCAGCCGACGCGACAGGCGCTCGTGCAATTGCTCACGCGGAATATCCTGCCATCGGTACCAGGTCGCCTTGCGCTCGCCGCTGACGCTCACCGCACTCGCTCCGGATCAGGAGATGGCAGGTACGCTACACCGCGCCCGATGCCGCGTCAAAACCTGGATAGCCGGGGCCGCGCGCTCGTGCGATCTTGCTCGAGTGAATAAGCGTCAGCTATTAGAGCGGCTCGATCAGGCGTGGCAGGCGTTGCTCGAGAGCTATGCCGGCGTGTCGGACACGCAGCTGCTCGAGCCGGGTGTCACGGGTGCGTGGTCGATCAGGGACATCATCGCGCACGTAACCTGGTGGGAAGAAGAGGCCCTCACCCATCTCCCGACAATTCTCGCCGGCCGAAGGCCTCCGCGATACTCCGTCACATACGGCGGCATCGATGCCTTCAATGCGATGAAGACGGCGGAGCGGAAGCACTTGTCGCTCGCCGAGGTATTGCGGCAGCGGGACGAGGTCCACCGCCGCCTGATTGTGCTCATCGAGACCGCCCCCGATACCGAGTTGGCCGGCGACACTCGCTTTCGGCGGCGACTACGGGCCGATACCTACGGCCACTACCCGAAGCACGAACGGGCCATCCGGCGTTGGCGGGAGCGGCGCTAGGTAGCTAGCTTCGGCAATCTCCCTGCGAACGGAGGTGCGGATGCCGCTCGCCCAGTTGTTGATGCCCGAGTTCGACGAAGAGATGGCCGCCACGCGTCAAGTGCTGGCGCGCGTGCCGGAAGGTAAGACGTCGTGGAAGCCGCATCCCAAGTCCATGACGCTCGGCCGCCTCGCGACGCTCGTGGCTGAGCTGCCCGGCTGGGTGGTGAACACGTTGACGCTCGACGAGCTCGACATCATGCCGCCGGGGGGACCGCCGCCCAAATTCGAAGCCCTCCCGACCACGGGGCGCATCCTGGAGCTGTTCGATCGCAATGCCGCTAACGCGCGCGCCGCCCTTGCCAAGGCATCCGATGCGGATTTTCAGAAGCCGTGGACGTTCATGGTGGCCGGCCGGGCGATCACCACCAACCCGAAGTACACCGTCTACCGTCGCACCGTGCTGAATCACCTCGCCCACCACCGGGGTCAGCTCACCGTGTACCTGCGCCTCACGGGCGCCGCCGTCCCCGCCGTATACGGTCCGACCGCCGATGAGCCGAATTTCTAGTGCCGTTCGACCGTCTCGGGCCGAGTCTCCATCGAGCACCACAGGATACGAACGCGATGTGTTGGAACGGCACTAGGACGCGCGTGTGACGCCCTGGGAGCAACGCGTCTCACAGCTGCTGCGAGCCCTGCGGCTCGACACCATTCGCAGCAAGCTGCTGGTCTTCGCGCTGCTCGCCACACTGATCCCCTCCTTCACTACCGCCTGGATCTCGTACCTGCAGAACCAACGCTCGCTCACGGACAAGATCACAGGCGAGCTGCAGAGTGAGAGCGCGCAGACCGCGCGAGAGCTGGACCTGTGGGTCAAAGAGCGACTGTATGAGCTGCGGGTGTTCGCGAGCTCGTACGAGGTGACGGAGAACCTCGACCGCGTTGAGCGCGCCGCCGACGCCCGGGCGCGGGCCCGGCTCACCGACTACCTCCGCTCGGTGCGCGATCGCTTCGCCGACTATCAAGAGCTGTTGGTGGTGAATCCGGGCGGCGATGCAGTGGCCACCACCGCCTCCACTCCGACGCCTCCTCCCCTGCCGCAGAACTGGGCGAAGGCGATCCGGACCGACAACGCCGTGGTGGGCGAACCCTATCGGGACGCGGCGCTCGGGAAGAGCGTCGTCGTGTTCGCGGTTCCCGCGTATCAGACGGGCGAGCGGTTTCTCGGCGCCCTGACGGCTAAGGTCGACATCGCCGCCGTGCAGCGCCTGCTGCGGCGGTTCGGCACGTGGGAGTCGAGCCAGGTCTCTCTCATCACGACGACCGGCGCTCCTATCACCGGCTCGCGTCCCACCCTGGACTCGGCAACTGTCCGTCGCCTGCTCCAGCACGAGGGCGCGACGGTCGAGTATCGCGGGCTGGACGGTCAGGCGATCGTGGGCGTCGCGAAGCGTGTGCCCCGACTCGACTGGGTAGTGCTCGCCGCGGTGCCGGCCGCAGAGGCCTACCTCCAGGTGACCCGGCTCCGCAACGTCACCGCGCTGATCGTCTTGGCGCTGCTCGCCGGCGTCGGCCTGCTCGCGTACTTCCTCGGGCTGCTGATCACCCGACCGCTCGACCGGCTGACGCGGGGCGCCGCGAAGGTGGCGGGCGGCGATCTCGACGTGGACCTGCCCGTGGTAAGCGGCGGCGAGCTCGGCTACGTCACCGAGGTGTTCAACGACATGGTGGCGCGCCTGCGCGAAGGACGGCGCGAGCTCGAGCGCCTCTCCACCACCGACCACCTCACCGGGCTGTACAACCGGCGCTACCTCATGGACGCGCTGGCCAACGAGGTGCGTCGCTCCCATCGGCTGAAGCATCGCTGCGCCCTACTGATCGCCGACGTGGATCACTTCAAGGCCTATAACGACGCCTACGGCCATCTCGCGGGCGACGAAGCGCTGACGCGGGTGGCCGCCATCCTCGGACAGGCGACGCGCGACGTGGACTGCGCGGCGCGCTACGGCGGCGAGGAGTTCGTCGTGCTGATGCCTGAAACCGAACCGCAAGGCGCGGCGCAAACGGCGCACCGCATCCGCGAGCGGTTAGCGGCGGACTCGCTCGTGGGTGGCAAGCTGACGCTGAGCATCGGGCTCGCCGAGTTCCCCGACGATGCCGACACCCCCGAAGCACTGCTCGCGGTCGCCGACGCCGCCCTCTATCAGGCGAAGCGCGAGGGAAGAGACAGAGTCCAGCGGGCGTCGGGTTAGGTGTGACTGATGAGGAGTTTGTTCGCCCACAACCTCAGCCCATCGAAGTGCGCGAGTGAACTCGCGGCTCGCCACCTGCCCGTAAACGGGGGTAGGCACCGCTTGAGCGGCAGGCGCCGAGTCGCGGCTTCAGCCGCGGATCTCACGCGGCGCCCGAGAACGACAAGAACCTCTATGGTATGAGCTAAGGCTCGCTCGCCTCGCGTCGGCCGACGACGGTGACGAGAACCCAGCCGGTGTGCCCTGCCTCGTCGCCGACGCGCACCCACTGATTGACCGTCGAATACCCGGTTAGGGCCGCACCCGGAGCGATCGTGAACAGCACGCGATGTCCCGCGCCCGGCCCTTCCCGGAGCCGGCCCCGCGCCACCGCCCGCAGCCGCAGCGGCACCGCGAACGCTGTCTCTCCCTGACGCAGTGGCCCCCCCGGCCGGTCCATGCCGCCGAGCCGGCTCCGCCCCAGGGCGGCGACGCTCTTTGCCTGGTTCGCGAGGTAGAGGGCCCCGCCGTAGTTCTGCTTCGCGAATTCGGCTCCGCTCTGCTGCAACAACACCGCGGCTTGGGTCGCGTCCGCAGCGGGCGTGGCTCCAGAGGCCGCGTGGAGCGCCTGCACGGCGATTTCCGCCTCGGCCATCGCAGACGCCGCTTCGGCCCGACTCGCGAGCGTCTGCAGCTTCGACATGGCGCGCACTACTTCCTGCCGGGCGTCGTCGAGCCGCGTGTTCAGGTCCTCGATCTCCGCGTCCCGCTCGGCCAGCTGCAGCTCGACCCGCGCGATGCGCTGGGCGAGCGCGCTGTCGCGGGCGGCCGCGGCCGCCGGGGTGGGGGTGGCCGCCGCCGCCGCCGCGCTGTCCCGCACGGGCGCGGGCGCGACCGACGGCG